>JACMRL010000012.1 GCA_014376435.1 Bdellovibrio sp.
CACTGCACCACCTCCTTGTGATTCTAAGGACTTAAGGCTAGCAGGTTCGGTAACACTATTTACTGGGCAATGAGTCAGCGGCTGATAATTAACGGTCTCAGATTGAGCCGCTTCGGTAACATTTATTTCTGGGCAATTCGAACTTGTATTGCCCAATGATTTAACTCAAGTAAAACACTTAAATAGTCGAAGTAGATTACCTATGCGAATAAACAAATTAAATATGATCTCGGTGGCAGTATTCTCATTCATCTTAACGGCCTGCGAAAACCCAACCGACGTTTATGTTTTTGAATTGTCAAGTTGCCAACCTAATCAACCACTCATTAATTTAAAATCCGCGAAGTGTCGGGTTCGATTAAAAGAATCCTCGGCCTTTGCATGTAAAAAAAGTTTTGCAGAGCATGAGGCTTTGTCCGAGTTTACTAATATTTCATACATGATGAATAATGAGCCCAATGAAAAATGCCAAATCTATGCGGCCATCACTTACCCAAAGCAGGGTATATCCGATAAAACAAAAAATGCTTATTACGAAGTGGTTAGCCGGGCATTACGTTCATGTTTAGATCATAGTACTTTCGTCTTGAAAGAAGAATACCGAGTCGATGATGCAGACTCATATAACTCTCTGTGCGATCGTAGTAAAACTGCGGCCAAATGAAAGAAAATTAATTCAGACTTCATAATGAACTAAGCTTCAAGGTTTACTCTATAACTACAAATAACCATAAAAGGAGTTTTTATGAATAAGCTTATGTTGATTCCAGTTTTAGCGTTCTCGTTCGGTCTATCTATCGCGCATGCAGATATGAAAGCAGATCGTGAAGTAGTAAATGAGGCTTGTAAGCAAGACGCGGTAACGGCAGGTTGTGAAGGTAAGACGGTTGGGAAAGGTTTAATGATGTGTTTACAAAGTTACAGAAAAGCTCATAAAGATTTTAAATTAAGTGATGCATGTAAAGATGCGACTAAAAAAGTACGCAAAGAGAAAAAAGTCGAAAAGAAATAGGTTTGTTCGTTCGATCGGCTGCGTGACAAAGGATTAGATTTTCGCTTAAATAGTCCCAGTAGCAGCCGAAAGGACTTTAACTTGGCAGACACGCACGACCATTCTCACGCTCATGGCTCTGGACATACTCACAATCATAGTCAATCGCACGGGGGCCATTCTCACGGTCCCATGAATTACGACAAAGCTTTTCTCATTGGTATTACCCTTAACATTATTTTTGTGGCGGTAGAGGTCGGTTATGGCTTTTTTGCTAACTCATTAGCTTTATTAGCGGACGCTGGTCATAATTTAAGTGATGTACTAGGGCTTATTGTTGCGTGGATCGCCACAATTTTAGTGCGTCGTAAGCCTAATCAAACTTACACTTTTGGTTTACGTAGTTCTTCGATTTTAGCAGCCTTAACCAATGCCGTTTTTTTATTAGTCGCGATCGGTGGTATTTTGTGGGAAGCCGTCGGCCGTTTTCAAGACGCGCCCGCGGTGGCCGGACCAACTGTTATCGCGGTGGCGGCCTTTGGAATTTTAGTAAATGGTTTAACGGCTTATCTTTTTTCTTCCGGGCATAAAGATGATTTAAATATAAAAGGCGCCTATCTTCATATGCTGGCTGATGCTGTAGTTTCTTTGGGTGTAGTCATCGCCGGGTTTGTAATGATTTATACGGGTTGGAACTGGCTCGATCCATTGATCAGTGTTGTGGTCAGTTTAATTATTTTAAAAGGCACATGGAGTTTATTAAAAGATTCGATGCGCTTAGCGATGAATGCTGTTCCCGTAGGAATTAGTCATGCAGAAGTTTTAGGATTTCTGCACGCTAAAAAAGGTGTTTCAAAAGTTCATGACTTGCATATTTGGGGAATCAGCACGACCGAAAACGCATTAACAGCCCACTTAGTGATGCCCGAGGGTCACCCCGGAGATGGTTTTTTAAGTCATCTCTCGACGGACTTACAAAAACAATTTCGAATTCATCATTCTACTGTTCAAATTGAAATTGGTAATGATCCGAATCACCCTTGTGCGCTAGAACCCGACGAAGTTGTATAGATTTATTTTGTTTCTAAAGTAGGGCAGTCAGCGCCCGCAGTTTCGATAAGCATGCTTCCATCGCCTTGAACTTCTTTAGCGATAATCATTTCAACGCTCGGTCCCGTCATGGCTAAAGCACCCACGCGTGCGCCTTTGGTAGTGATCTGATTATGACCGATTAAGTTAATTTTCGCAGCATTTAAGTAAATCGCGCCAATGAAATTTTCTAAATTAAAGTTGGCATCCTTTAAGACAAGCTCATCGGTATTGATTAAATAGTAATACCTTTGTGAGTTTTGAGATCCACAAAAAAAAGCTTTTGTAACAAAAATACTAATGGCCGTGTCGTCATTATCTTCTGAGCTTTCTGCAAAAAATTCGGTTAAGCCCTCGGTGTCTGCATTTGTTAAGATGCAGCCAGAATTAAAATAAGTTTTATTTCTACTTAAAGCTTTGAGAAAGCTAAAATCAGCTTCATGAGATAAAGCGCTTTCGCCTTGAATACTTAATTTAGCTAAAACCTGATTGGAGGATTGTCCGATCATTTGTTTAAATTGAAAACGTGAATCCAAAGAAGCTTGATCTTTGCCGGGCTTTACCAGTGCGCCGTTCAATGTCACTTTGCCAGGCTGACCACCCGTACAGCCTTGGGCCGCAGCTTCATCGAAAACGGGCGGGGTAGGAAGCGGTTGCGGAAGTGCTGTGGCCGTTGGTGTTTGAGATTCGGGTGTTTTAGGTACGCAGCCTACAAGGCCTACGCCAAGTGCTGAAACTAGGATCATTTTTTTAGCTAAGGAAGCAATCACTTAGCTTCCTTAGCGACCACGCAGTCGCCGCCTAAAGATTGCAAAGACAGTTGGCCTTTGCCAAAAAGTTCTTGGGTTACATTCAATAAAATTGAAGGGGCCGCAAAAAACGTAGTGGTTATTTCGGTACCTTGAGTTTTAATTTGGTTTTTTCCAAACAACTGTAATTTATAAGTAGAGATCGAGATTAATCCAGTAAACTTAAGAACATTCATCGTGACATTTTTCATCAAAATTTCCTCAGCCTTCATTGAAAAAATAATTTTATCTTCTGACTGAGGTCCGCAGATGAAAATTTTTGCCGCAGCCGCATTAATAAAAGTTTTATCTTTTTTTTGCGCCATTTCTGGTTGAATTTCTACAAAACCTTTGGTGAGATTTTCTGAAAGCTCGCAACCAAAGTTTATATATGTATTTTCTCCGGCTAGTTGGGCTAATTCTTTCATTTCAATATCGGTCGATAAGGTAGCTTTATTTTTTTCGGTTAATTTAACTGAAGGAGTGCCTTTGTCAGACTGTCCCGTCGTTTGTTTAACTTCGATTCGCTCATCTAAGGTGGTTTGGTTATTTTCATTTTTAACGACGATCCCGCGCACATCGATACGGCCATATTCACCGCCCAAACATAAGCTGGTGACGATCGCGCTATCCGGTTTGGCCGTGTTAGAATTGGTATCAGCGGCTGTTTTCGGTGACTCTACGTTCACGTTGATTGGTTTATCGCAGCTAAAAAGTGTAAAAGCTAAAATAATTAACGCTAAATTTTTTGCTTTCATAGATCCTCTTGCAACTGTTTAACTTTTGTTCGGCCCTGAATAAAAGAAAAGTTCGGCTGAACAAAAGCCAATACGCTGGTTATTAGACTTCAACAGATCTATTTGCAGCATACGTACCAAGTAAGGGACATGCTGGAGTAGTGGGTTAGTTTACTTCGTTCTTCAGTGATTTCTCTAGCTCGCTTATGGCGGCTCGTACGCCACCCAAGCTAAGCATCAATGAAGTATCTGATTTCAGTGCAAAATTAAAATCTTCATTTTGACTACCGTTAGAAATTAAAATTTTAATTTCTTTAACAATCGCGTGCGCATCGAAAGGTTTATTTTCTTTATCGTCGGTGATGATATCGATTTGAATAATAAGTTCTGAAAATTTGCGCAGCCAATTAAAGCGGGCATCATTTAAAGACAGATGTAAAAGTTCGTAGGGTGTGTATTTGCGGTTGTCACTTTTTTCAGCAAGGGTAGTTTGAAAAAGTAAAAGTTCGCGGTGAAATTTAAGTAAAGCCGAGCTCGTTTTGCTTAATAATGGTTTCATAAAACAACTATATGATGGCGGCGAAGTCTCGGCAATTTTTTTTACTGCATCAATCTTCTTCCACCACCACAATATCTTCAAGCTCTAGGCGATCGCTAGCTTCGATTAATAATGGCTCGGCCGCCACGTCAGCATTTTTACCGACGTAGTTTGTATAGTCGCTAGCCAAGGTCTTAGAAATTTTCTGTTTTTCAGCTCTTTCGTGGCTGTAGTCAAATTTCACAAAAGTATCAAGCAACTGGCTTTGCCAGACCAGGCCCGCGGGTGCCACAAAGTAAGATGAGGCTAGCTTTAAATCGTCCGGAAAAAAATGCGCCATCAATTTAGGAATGGAACGGTAGCGATCACTCGAATTTGTAACATCAAAATTTGTGGCTTGTAAAAAAGCTAAACGAACTATTTGCGAACAATAAGCCATTCCGCGGGCGTTAACTAAACCTTTTGCAAAAAGCACTGCATCGGCTTCATAAGTATAGCGATGTATGCGGTCAAATACGCTGGGTAAAATTTCATTTTGATACCAAGCTTCCGCATTTTCATTTTTAGTATTTTGAGCCCAATTTAATACTTTTTCCTTTTCAATTTGAGCCGGCCAAAAATAGTTTTGCGACGTGTTCGCATAGGCTCGGTGATGGTCTGGATTGCTGGTATCGACATAGCTTTCATTACTTTGCAAAACGTTTTCTAAATAACCGCGTTCGCTAATCTGCTTTTTGTATTCAGCTAAAACTTTTGCGGCACTGTATCTAGCAAAACCAACCCGAATGAAGCTTTCGGGGAAGCTAAAGCCTTCCGGAGTCATCATACGAACGCCGCCGCCACGTGAATCCGGATAGACATCCCAGATCCAAGCCAAAGAAATATTTGTTTTAGCATCGTGCTTAATTTGCACAATCGCCGCATGAGAAAAACCCTTTGAAATTTTTGGATCCCAATAGTCAGCAATCGTTTTTTCTTGGGCTTCGGACATGATGGCGTTCGAACGCTTCGCGACTAAAGCTTCTTCGTAACGTTTGCTTGCCGCAAATAAAGGAATGTTCGCAAAACTACTGATTAGATCAATTTTTTTCGCAAGCTTCAAATTTTCGATATTGCTTGGCTCGACACCCATTGAAGTTAAATAAGATTCTTGGCCTAATGAAAACTCTAAAGCGATATCACCATTCTTTAATTGAAATGAGGGTTCATTTTTATTTTCAGTAAGTGGGTGGTAGCGGGCCTGAAGTAAGTCATCTAACTCAACGCCACCTTCATGTAATTGTTTTTTTAATCGGGCTTCGATTTGGGGTTGATTTTTATCGCGTGAAAATTTAACCGTAGCGGCCGATAATGCGCGCCCCAAATACCGAGCTTGTTGCGACATTGTAAATTGGCTTACCATGGTCGTATAAAGATGGGATTCGATCCAATTTTGAAAAATTTCTGGAGCGCGTGCGGAAGCTTCTTCGGTCTGATTATATAAAAAAGTGTAAGCTTTAATTAAATTTTTCGCTTCTAGATTGTAACGATCTACACCGCGTTGTCTTAAATACTTTTCGCGAATTTCGTAAGCAAGTTTACCTTTCGTATTTTGGTAAGCGGAATCTTGGATAGGCTCAAGCATTACCACCGGAAAAGGCATCATTTGTTGGGTTGCAATATCTAAAAATATTTTCAAATTTTTATCACGTGTATCGGCGGACAATTGATCGTTAATTGATAAAAATGCATAGTACATCGAAGCTAGCATTTTAGCTGATCTGATTCCACCAAATCGACTTACGCTGTTCAATAATGCAAGTTTAGAAACGGGGTGAATCTCGGTGGCTGTGTCTAAAGTTTTTTGAGCTTTTAGATTGTAATCTTCGTAGCCTAAATCAGTTAAAAACTGATAAGCCTCATCATATGGAACTAAAATTTTTTGCGTAAAATCAACGTCTTGTGCCTTAGCTTGGTCAGCAATGCTAATAAGTCCAAAAAATACTATAAGTAACGTCAGAATTTGTTTAGGTTTTCTCATACGATTGGTATTTCAAGAAAGGGACCTGTTTAAAGCCTCGCGGGCACCCACTAGCTTTAAGCCAAGCGATTTTGAGACAAAAATTGCGGGGCCCTATTTAATAGTTCGACGATCCTAAACAATTCTGATTGGACTATTCTCAAGGTCAATATCAATACGTTTTCATTAGGCTATTGCTTGCTATTCGATAAAGGATCTTTTATTCGCAATTTTGAAGAAGCAATTCTTTGGCATGACGGCGAAGCTTTATTTTAAGTTTTTTTGCGCAAATCTGGTTGAACTGAAACTTCACCAGGGACGGCTAATTTCTGACTGGGCCCTGGGCTAACTTTTAGAGGCAGTTCAATCGTGAAAGTGCAGCCAATGCTTGGTTTATTTTGCACCGTGATTTTACCCGCGCTTAAATGCACGGCTCGTTGGGTGATAGATAGTCCTAATCCTAAACCGCTGCGGTCGGTATTGGCTTGTAGGTAAGGTTCAAATAAAGAACTAATTTTATCTGTTTGAATTCCTCCGCATTGATCTTCAACTTCGATAAACACGTTACCCTCGGACAAGTGCGAACGTAGCCAAATCGTTCCGGCAGACTTTGAATATTTAATGGCATTTTGAATCAAATTAGCAATAGCCGAAAGAATAAATTGTCGATCGCCTTCCATTTCGATTTTCCAATCGGCTTCAACAATGATCGTCTGCTGTTTTTTATTGGCGTCTACTTTTGCAGTGATGACAATTTGGTCTAATAAATCGGATAGGCGAAATTTTTCTACAAAAATATCTGAATCCGCACGCATGCGAACTTCTGACAAAGAACGATCAATTAAATTTCTCATTCGGGCTAAATTTGCTTCTAGCACAGTTGCGGTACTTCCACCACTCCCTACCAAGCCCGCTTTGATCATTTCGTGTGCGACGGTGGCGCTAGATAAGGCGTTACGTAATTCGTGCGCTAAAAAGCCTAGATGTTGTATTTCACGCTCTTCACTAGCCTCGTTACTTCGAAATTGGAATTCAGAAACGGCTGCGGCGATCGCTACATCTAAACAACCATTTAAAATATTAAAATCTGCTGGAGAAATTCTTGCGTCTTTCATGGTAGCTAATTCAGTAATAGATTGGCACATCGCTCCGTAAGAATGAACGACGTGGGAAAGTGAATAACCTAAACGCAAGTATTCTTTTCCGTGATGGGCGGCCGTGCGTAACATTGCTTCGGGCGGGCCTTCACTTAATTTTTCTACTAAGACGCGAATTAGTTGGTCGTAAAAAAGTGGAAGTCCTAATCTAAGTTGCTCAGAATCACCACGGAGCCCAGCAAGAGTTTTTGTTTTTGCTTCACACAACGCAAGGATTTCAACTTTATTTGTAATTAAAAATTTTTGTAAGATCATGTATTCCTTAAAAAAACTTTATTAAAAGTTTTTCACCCAACAAGGTTGGCATTGCTTGCAGTCGTGGGACGTGTTCAACTGCTGTCGATGCAAAACAAACGCAAACACATTTTGATTGTTGATGATTCGCTAGATAATCAAACTCTTCTAAAAATGCTTTTAGAAGCAAAAGGCTATAATGTAGATTGTACATCCAATGGCGAAGAAGCGTTATGCTTATTGCATTCAGGTACAAAATTGCCCGATATAATTTTGCTCGACTTGAGAATGCCCGTGATGGACGGCTTCGACTTTCGACAATTACAATGCGAAGATCCATCCTTAAAACACATTCCTGTCATAATTATGAGCGGAGATGATAATACGTCGGTTACAAAATTAAAAACGAATTCGGAAGTTCTGCAGAAGCCTTTGAACATTTCCACATTGATGGCAACCCTTGAGCGAAATGTATTTAGAAATTCTCAAAGCGAACAATCCATTCATTTAGGTCGACACTAGAATTTCCACCATTTTGATTCTGGCATCATTGAGATTGGGGCGTACGAACCTCGTTGATTTATGAAAAAACAGCCTATGAATCCAGATGAGGCCGTGCAGGCACTAATAGAAAAGAAGTAGTTTTTATTGGTTCATCCTTTGTTATATAATAGATAAAACTTTCTAAGCAGTTTACATCGGGTTAT
Organism: Bdellovibrio sp.; assembly: GCA_014376435.1. Lineage (GTDB taxonomy): Bacteria > Bdellovibrionota > Bdellovibrionia > Bdellovibrionales > Bdellovibrionaceae > Pseudobdellovibrio. The sequence goes on from JACMRL010000012.1 coordinate 8,241, forward strand.
TACGGGGTTTTAATAGCGTATGGAAAAGTCTTGGTGAGTAAAAATATTGTTCTATGCATGGATGGAACGGGTGATGAGCTTGGTGCAAGTAATACAAACCTTGCCCGTATTTATCAAATGTTACCGCCTTCAGACGCAAAGCAAATTACTTTTTACGATCCGGGAGTCGCGACGGGAAAAATTTTAAAGCCAGTTAAACTTTTTCAATTTATTACCGGGGCCGGAATTTCAAAGAATATAAAAAAAGCTTATACTTTTTTAGCAATGAATTACGAGCCGGGCGATCAAGTTTATTTATTTGGCTTTAGCCGTGGCGCATACACCGCCCGAAGTTTGATGGGGCTTATTAACTGCGTTCATTTGTTATGGCCAGATCGGATTAACCAACTTGACCGTGCATATCGGCTTTATGCCGGTAAAGCCAAGAAAACAAAAACCGATCATTTCAGGTCTTTGCATGCGCGGCCCGCAGATATTTATTTAGTCGGTGTATTCGATACCGTGGGTTCTTTGCTAGGGCCGTTCTTTTTTAAAACCTTCGGAATGTTGATGGCATTTATGATTGCGTCTACTTTTTATAATGATTTGTATATCGTGGTCGCAATGGTGATTGTTTTTGGTTTTTTGCTTTCACCTTGGGTTGTTAAACTAAACGCTTTTTTAGGTATTCATAAATTTCATAATACACAGTTATGTCCGGGCAATGTATTTGCTTATCATGCCGTATCGATCGATGAAAAACGCCGTAGCTTTAAACCTAGATTATGGAATGACAAAGATGATCCGCGTGTCGAGCAAATTTGGTTTGCGGGTACGCATAAAGATATTGGTGGACCCAGCTTAAATCCCGAAACCGCCAATTCGTCATTACGTTGGATGATGAAGAATGCGCAAGCAAAGGGTTTATTAATTAATTACCAAGAAGGCGATTTAAAAATAAATACCGGGGGAGCGTTGACGCCGAATAAGTTTCCGCTCAATCTTTTTCCGGTGGCCCGTGGTTTAAAAAAGCATTATCGATTTCATGAGTCGGTTGAACAAAGAATTCAATTAAATCCTGATTATGCCAGCGCAAAACGAATTAAAAAGCTAGATCCCATTTTTGTATGGGATCTAGCTTAATTTTAGTAGCAGGCCGAAGTACAAACATTACCAAGGTAATATTTGACCACGGTGAAAAAATCCGCCCGTAGGGCCGCTATCTGGTAGTAAGGCTAACGAAAAACTTGTTTGTGCGCCATCAGTTACTTCCATCATTGCTCCCGCGCCACCCATGTCTGTTTTAACCCAACCCGGATGTGCCGAATTAACTTTAATATTTGTATCCTTTAATTCGTGAGCGAGATGAATGGTAAATGCATTCAAGGCTACTTTTGAAGAATTATATGCAAAAGCTTTACTTTCATAAATCATCGAGTTTGGATCAGAATGCAGAGTTTGTGATCCTAAAATACTTGAAAGATTCACGATACGACCCGTCGGCGCTTTTTTAATTAAGGGTAGCATCGTTTGGGTGAGCGCAATCACGCCAAAAAAATTAGCGTCAAAAGTTCTACGAATGACTTCTAAAGATGTAGTGCTGGTTTGATTAGGTTTGCTATTCGAAGCATCTAGATTATCTAGGTATACACCCGCGTTATTCACAAGAATATCTAAATGACCAAATTCTTTTTCAATATAATCGAAAGCATTTTTATGATCAGCTGTTTTAGTTACGTCCAAGATAACGTAGCTAGCGCTTAAACTTTTAAATGCGGCTACAGTTTTTTCTCCGCTATCTTTACTACGCACGCCGATAATAACGTGTATTCCTTTTTTGGCTAGTTCACGAGCTGTCTCTAAGCCAATTCCGCGATTAGCACCGGTGATTAACGCAATTTTTTTTGCTGACGTCATAGGTAGTCCTTTGTATTGATTGATATGTAATAAAAAAAGTTACAATGTAAGTTTGTTCCAAGCAAACTTATTATCTGATTACTGAATAGTCGAAGTAGGAACACGAGACTGAGTAGATTCAATAACCTGCACTTTTTCTTGCGCAGGGGCGGTAATCGCTTCAGTCTTTTTCTTCCGATCTTCAACTTTTTTTGCACTTAATAAAACAGCAATGACTAGTCCGACAATAAAGAAGATAGGCATAATTAAATTACGTTGATTACGACGTGGTTTCACATTCCAGTATTCGGTAATTCTACACTTAGGCTTGAATAGATTTCTTATTTTGAGACACTATAATTTAGAACGCTATCAAAAAGTATACGATAGCGAGGCTAGTAAATTGGCGCCGCCCACGAAGTACAAAGTATTTTTTACCCCGTCTTGGGTTTGTTGAGAGGCATTGTAAATATTCAATGCTGCAATCAGGCCATGAGTAATGGCTTTGATGTAGCGCTCTTGTCTTAGTAATTCTTTTTTCTGATCATTGTAGACTTTTAAAAATGAAATTTTCTGCGCATCACTTAAATCACGCGAATCATGCAAACTATTCATTAATAAGCGATCTTCATCGCCAATTTTCCATTTATAAGCACCGTAACCGATGCTTGCAATTCCGATCGTTTGAAAAAGGGCATACACACCTTTTTCGAGGGGATCGCTAGTTACATTTGCGCCCGCTATACCGCCGACCAATGCGACGCCCCCGCTAATGATATAACTAATACCATTGGTTCGGTCGGCCGCGGCGGCCCGCGCGGCGACTTGGTCGTAATCGGTCCATTCCATCTCGATGGTTTTGTTGCGAAAGTTAGATTTTTTTTCTTGGGCAAAACTTACACTTGTAGAAATCAAGATCAAGATGACTAAGTATTTAAAGTTGCCAGCCAACTTGCAAATAAACAGTTTGTGCAAAATAGTCATCCTTTCTCCAAGGTAATTGCGTGGTTGAAAACAAAATCCCTGCGTTGATTTGTTCAAGGCCGTAAAAAACTCCTAACGACGCGCCATTGCTATCTAGACCAAAACCTAAGTTCATGGCGCCGTATTTATATAATGCACCAAAATGAATTTTTTCAGAGCTATCTTCTTCGTAATTTAAACTTTTATAATCAACTAACAAATCTAATTTTCCGTACAGCATGGGTGGTGAAATTCCGAAACCAATTTGGGCTTCAACCGGATGCTTCAGCTCATCGTATTTTTCATCGATGTTGCCTAAATTTACAATCTTAGTAGAAATACGTGGAGACCAGGGTAGGGGAAAATTGTAAGTGACAGCCGGTTGAATAAATAACGCCGTTTGCTTTTTTGGCTTAATAGCCTCTAGGCCTTGCGCGGTGCTTAACGCAATTAATTTGAAACGTTGTCTAATAAATTTCCAGTCTAATTTGCTGATCTCAATTCCGAAATCAAAATCACGAAATGAATAGCCGGACTGAATCGTTAAATCTTGTTCTTCAACCGCAAATAATTCTACATCAGGGTTTGCATCATTACGAATAACGGAAAAGTATTTGTATGAAACCGGAGAAAATCGCGAGTTAAGATATTGAGAAGTAAACATCACGTCGACATTTGATTCGGCTTGCAAAACGCGTTCTTCCGAAAATAAGTCGTTAATTAGGCTTTGATCTGTATTGCCATTTAAAAGGCGGCGAGTTTTCGATAAGTTTGAATAGCCGTTCGACAATAGCCCCTCAGCTTTTAAGCTTCCCTTCAAGGCCTTTGGAGTCATTGCGGGATTACAGGGAATACCATCAGCAACTTCTTTTAAGCCCAAACAAGCAAAGGCCAAAGATTTTACAATTAATGAACCATGCTGGGTTTCAAAAGTACGGGCGTTACGACTAAAAGATAAATCAGAAGCTGCATGGGCAGAGGTTGAAAATAATAAAACGAGTAAAATTTTACTTTTGCAGCTTATCATTCGTCTCACAGCTTATAATCTGAGAGCCGACACCAAGTGATTTATAAATGTGTTCTAAAGAATTTGTATTAAAACTATTGAGCACAATACCGGCGGCATTTAACGAAGCTACGCTGGAAGTTAAATCGACGATTGTTACAGCTGTTTTCATAATTTCTTCTTTTTTCTCGGGCATTGCTTTTGCGACGTCCTCGTAACCACTTAATAATACTTTTGAAGCTCTGGTTAAATGATCTCTAAATTCGGTGAATCTGGCAACACACTGGCCATTTTCTTTAACGACTTTAGGCATGAATGATTTTAGCTCGGCCGATTCAAGCATGGTACGTACTAAAATAACTTTTAAGATCGCTGAGTAGACTAAATCAGCCGGACTAAGGTTGGGGGCGGAGTTCAATATGCGGATTGCGATCTCTAGGTACTTAGTTTTTTCTTGAGCAATTTTTGGTACGATTGAAATTGTTTGCATCATTTTAAGTTGAGTGATGAGTAAAACTGACAGACCGTTCAATTTTTCCCCGTTTGATTCAGGATCAAAATCTGTGCTTTGAATTTTATAGTTCGAGATTTGCTTACCCATTTGAAATGCATTAGCTATTTCATAAATGCGAATTCCAGATTTTTTTGCGTAGGCTGATGCTAAGGTTACCCGTAAATCAGTTGTTTCTTGCGACAAGTCCGCCCCGTCATTGGCGGCTTCATCGCGATTACCAATTTCAGCAGTTAGTAATGAAATCGCATCATCAACGCGATCGTCATCAATCAAACGATAGGCGCGCAGCTGCACGCCTTCTTCATCTTGATTACGGCTTTTGCCACAACCAACTAAGCCGATGATTAATAACGCAGTAAAAATTAACTTCAGGCTATTTTTCATTAACTAAGGGGCCGTTCAAGTAAGCTTCTTCAATTTGACCAGCGGCTGAAACCTTTAGTTTACCGTCAAAAATAATCGCGCCGGTTTTTTTAGATAAGCCTCGTACCGTAGCAGTTGTTCCATCTAATGATACGACATCTAAATACCAAACTAGCTGTTTTGTTTGCGCAAACATAATATCTTTACAAGTTGTGGACTCGGTAGCGCTAGTTGAGAATGTACAAGCAGTGATTTTTGGCTCTAATACTTCCGAAGGTAAAACTCTTTTCAAATTTAACTCATTAAATTTAAATTCAACGCGTCCTTCGCTAAAATCAGCCGTCATCACATCAAAAAAATCGACCGAATAACAAGACGCCAGTGAATACTTGATCTCATTTAAAGGAATAACGCTTTCGGCGGCAATCTTGTAAGCGAAGGTTTGACACTTTTTATCTAGAAGACTTGAAGGAATTTGAAATTGTCCTTGCGACAAAAATTTCTGATTTTTTAAAGTAGGTAATTGTTCAAGTGCTTTTTCATTCATTTTTTGTACAACATCAAACATTGACAGCGAAGTAATCTCGCCTTGCGTTTTAACCAGCGTTTGAACTTGCGAAATAAAATGCTTCAGGTTTCCGATATGAACTTGTAGTTGAGAAATTTTTTGGTCTAATTCAACTTGTGAATTCACTTTAAATTCAGTCGAGGTTTTATCGCTAAAACCTTCGGGCTTGCGTTCGTTCACCTTAGATTGGCAAGACGTAATAACGGAAAAACTTAAAGCGATTGCAGTTAATATACCTAATTTGTTCATAATGATTCGTTACCGTTCCAATTTCTGTAGGCCTAATTTTTCTTTCTGCAAACTAAAGCGATCTTCCTGGGAGTTACCAAGCGAGAAGCGTTCCATAATTAAAATGTGTTTTATTTGATTAGAAAGCAAAAGCGTGACTAAACATTTTACAATATAACGTTTAGTGCCGACAAAAAGTGAATTCAAAAATTTGACAGGAATATAATTTACAAAAAAAATCGTTTAAAAAATTAAGCCCCGTAAAACGACATTGTGTAAACAAACTGATCAGTTCAAGGTGTCTCAAATCAATACATTTGAATTAAGCGCGGTTTAGTTTTCGCATCATGTTCGACGGATCATAGTTTTTATAAAAAAGGACGGAACACATGAAGTTTAATATCGGTCTTAAAATTTTAAGTTTGGTTTTAGTCAGCCAGACTTTATGGGCGCAATCTTCACAAGAATTAGTAAAACGCGACGTTTTGAAAATCGTAAAAACATTTTCACGTGAAACGCGCTTGTATAGCTATTTCGGAATGCCCGTAAAAACAAAATCAGATGGTTCTAAAACGATCGATTCATGGTTTGAAAAAGATCAAAATCGTCAGCAGTGGTTAGTAAACTTTGTGGAAAGCCGTGCGGGCGCTTTTTGGAATTTAAACGAGCACGGAACATTTAAAGTGAACGCTGGGCACGGAATGTATTTCGCACTTGACCCCAATAGCAGTCGCGAATACGGCGACACAATGATTACGTTAGACGTACCACAAGGTTCAAATTATATTACCACCGTGAGTACAATCACATTGAAGCCAGATACCTTATCCGCTTTAGTTAAAGAAGGTGTGATCACGGCAGCGCAATTAAAAGTAACTCCAAATACTTTAGGTCTTGAAACCGGTTTAACGGCAGAAGCTTTAAAAAATATGGTTTTACCGGAAAATCAAAATTTCCGTATTTTAGTACAAAACGTATTTCAAGCTTTACAAATTAAGTTCATCGAGTACGGATACAAAGCTCATCAAAATGGTTTTTGCCAAGGCGGCCGTCAAACCGCGATCATTTTTGTCGGTTCAAAACCTGCGGATCAAAGTTCAAGTGATGTCAGAGCCATGATTGAACCACAGTTTACAAAACTAGGATTAGCCGCGGATTATTTAGTAGGTTTCTTTCCGGAACCAACAAATACATTTGTAGCTTTAACGATGAAGTATCGCACCGTGGTTTCTGAAATTCGTAGTACGGCAATGGATGCTCCGAAGTTAGTGAATCGTCCCAAAGCCAACGCGATTATTTCCCGTTACATGACTCCGCAAGAGACCGCTTATTTACGTTCTTTAAGTTTTGAATGTAAGACTCCGCAGTAATTATATGAATAACTGGCAAATGTACGCATTAGGATCGGCTTTTTTTGCAGGTCTAACGGCGATTCTAGGAAAAATCGGCGTGCAAGGGATAAACTCAAACCTTGCCACTTTTGTACGAACGATCGTTATTTTATTTGTGACCGCGGCGATTATTAGTCTACGCGGCGAGTGGCAAAAAATTGAGTTCACATCCAGCCGGACACTTATTTTTTTAGTTTTGTCCGGAATTGCGACGGGTTTATCGTGGCTTTGTTATTACCGAGCCTTGCAATTAGGCCCAGCCTCAAAAGTAGCTCCGTTAGATAAGCTAAGCGTTGTTTTCGTAATTATTTTAGCTCTTATTTTCTTAGGAGAAAAATTAACTTTGAAAGCAAGTCTAGGTGCGGGATTAGTGGTCGCAGGATCTTTGGTTTTAGCTTTATAGAAAGTTAATTCCAAATTTTAGGAATGGGAATCGCTGAGACATCCGATTTTCCTAAATTTCCTAAATTCCAATTATCTTCAATCAAATTTAGTAAACTAAATATATCTAAAGCCATTGAAATGACCGCAGGTTTTACCGCAGGCCCTATAATCGACGTGTAAATTTGATTTTTTGAACCGGAACCGCTTTCATCAAAAGTAGAAATCAAAACTGTGCTGGCCATAAACTTTGCATCATTAAGGTAACTTGAAAAAGTTTTATCATACCATTTGTCGGCAAACGCCACACCGGTGTCATGACCATCGCTTTTCAGATTCGGAATATAAAATACGTAATTGGGTAAATTTCCATTTTTTGCATCGACCTCAAATTGGCTTGCGTTAACAATATTTGCACAACGAGCCGGATTTTTTTGAATATTTATATAACTAATGAAGGGATTGTGTTTACGTGCATAATTTGCTTTCGATGATCCGGTAAAACAATTTCCGGGGTAATCTTCGGCATAAACTTTCCAAGTTAAAGATTTGGCTTCTAATAAATCGACAATATTTTTTGAGTTAATATTGATTGATCCATCGCCCGAAACTCCGTTCAATGATCCTGAGGTTAAAGCGATGTAGTTACCTTGCGATGGGTGCGTAGTGGATGAAAAGTTTGAAAAGTGAGCGCCCTTATCAGCCAGTTTCTTAAAAAATGGTTGTTTAATGGCGGCAGCGTAATTTGTATTTTCAAAAATAACAAAGATAGCCCGGTCGAAATATTTACCGCTTCCTGGCAGCGCAAGGCTTGGTAACGAAAAACTAAGAATGATTAACGAACTGAGAAATTTAATTCCTGACATAAAACCCTCCATGGTTTTTTAGTTAACCGCTGATTAGCGTCAAACAACCTAATTGGCCTAACGGCTTTCATCTTATTAGCATCAGGCAAACCACTTCTGTTGAGCAAAATATAGATTCATTTTTATGGAAACTAGACCATGATTTTCTCTACACCGCGAAATTGAGCATTTTTAGAAGATTTGACGTTACTAAGGTCGCCTTACTGAGGGTAAAGAAATACGAATAGCAAATAGATAGACGACTGCAGAGTGATTAAATTAAGATCCTCTCTAGAGAATGAGCCAACTTTTAAATAATTTATTATGGATTGAAGAATTACTACCGGACTCGGTTATTTCAAAAAACTTACTGGGCGGGGTAGCTTATTACTTGGATGAAAAACAAGTTTTAATTCTAATCGAATCAGGTAAAACGCGGGTTTATAAAGGTATCGAGTATCCATTTGAAATCTGGAACGGCTGTTTATTTCCGATTGAAAAAATAAAGCAAAATACCGTCTATGCTAAATTTCAATTTTTAGAAAATCATCCGGCTTCAAAAAACTGGCTTTATCTGCCAGCGGATACGGAAGAATTCGAAGATAAAATTAGGCAAGTGATACGCGAACTTAAAAAACGTAACCCTTTATTTGGCTCGGTCGTAAAAGAAAGTGCTGCCGGTAAGCGGGCGCGTTTAGAGACAGATGACGATGATATCGATACAAGTAAACCCAGACTTTTTAATAACGAGTCGTCGGTGTCTAAAGCGCCGCAGGTCAAAAAAGCAGTGAAGCCTGCAGCCAAACCAACTAAAAAAGTTAAAGCCGATAAAAAGTCTGAAAATTATTTGCTACTTTCAGTGTTGAAACGAAACAGGAAGTAGTTATAAAAATAGTTAAGTTCTGACGAAGTTTATGAGCGCATCAAAATCATTTTGATCTGTTTTTTGCGCCCTTTTTTAAAATATCTGTGGATGTGCATAGGGTCTAGGCTAGGCCTTGATTTTGTAAAAGCGGCTAACTGGCTGGAAGAAGTGGGCCGTTCAGATGTTTACAATTCTTTGACCATAAAAAACTTAGCACCTGTTTTTGGATAATTTTCTTGAGTCCATTTTACTTTGTAACGGTGTTTTTCATAGAAGGGCCTAGCTTGAAATTCTAAAGTGTCTAAAAGTGCATACTGGCAACCGCGCTTTCGGGCGGCTTCCTCTAAGTTGAGAAGTACCTGTGATCCTAAACCCTGACCGCGAAGGCTTTCGCTTATCCATAAATTATCTATTAATAGCCACAAACCAAAAGTTTTTGCGGCCACTCCACCAACAATCATATTTGAACTGTCGTGAATCGTTACGGCGATTGGTACTTTTTCTTTTATATTCCACCTTGCAAGATTGAATTCCTCTATTTTTTTATCAAAAAACGTGATTGTTTCCGTGGTTGGATTTTGATCAACATTGAGCTTCATAATATGCGGTCCCTTTTATAATTAAGATTTTAATACTGTTTAAGATTAGTTCAATGGCAAAATATCAACATTTTAGTTTTTTGTTCGGAAGACAGAAAGTTTAAAAGCCAAATTCGTTCATTCAATGGATTGGTATCTGTACGGGTCCGGTTTAGGGCTGCGGAGAAGCAGTTACCAATAAATGTTTGAAAATTGCCCACAATTCGGTACGCTTAGATGCATGATTGAAATCAGAAATTTAAGCAAATCCTATGGATTATTTACCGCACTTAAAAATATTGATCTTCGTTTAGATCAAGGACTAACTCACGTTTTTTTAGGATCAAGCGGCAGTGGTAAATCAACCTTATTAAAAATGATAAGTGGCTTAGAAAAGCCTGATAACGGAAGTTTAGTCATATCCGGAAAAAATCAGATCGAAAGCAGTCAAAAAAAAATAAGCTCAGAAATTGGATACGTACTTCAAGATGCTTGTCTGTTTCCACATCTAAATTGTCTTCAAAATATAATTTTACCAGCAAAAATATCAAAATGGAGTAGCGATAAAATAAGTAACCGAGTTCATGAGCTAAGAGAGATTATGCAGCTACCAGAAAAACTACTCACAAAGTACCCGCAAGAATTAAGCGGAGGCCAGCGCCAGCGGATTGCCCTGATGAGATCGTTGCTGCTGAATCCCCCCATTATATTACTTGATGAGCCCTTGGGTGCATTAGATCCCATCGTACGTGCGGATTTACAAAAAGATCTGAAGCAAGTATTTAATTTGCTTAATAAGACAGTCATTATCGTTACTCATGACATCAATGAGGCGGCTTTTTTCGGCCACACAATTTCTTTATTTCATGAAGGCCAATTAATCCAGCACGGGAATTTTGAAAGTTTTATGAAAAACCCAGCCAATGAATTTGTAACCCGTTTTATGAATGCACAAAAACCCTCAGCAGAGTTATTAAATTATTTATGAAAACATCAATCTTAGTATTTTTCAGTTTATTTTTTTCTTTGAACGCAAGCTCGACGGAAAAATCAACGATAACGGTTGCTTCAAAACCATTCACTGAAAGCTACATACTCGCTGAAATACTTGCGCAAACGATTGAAAATGTTGGCGAACTAAACGTGCAGCGACGTATGGGAATTGGGGCCACGGGAATTATCTATGAATCTTTAAAGTCCAAAGAAATAGATATTTACCCTGAGTACACGGGCACGATCTCTGAAACTATTCTAAAAAATAAAAACTTAAAAAAAATTGATGATATTAATTTAGCTCTGAATGATGAACAACTTGCCATTACCGCAAGTCTGGGGTTTGGTAACAACTATGCACTGGCGATGCAGAAAAAAAGTGCGCAACAGCTCAATTTATTGCAATTAAGCGATCTTAAAAAAAATCAAGAACTACGTGTCGGTTTTACCCACGAGTTTATGAAACGCGAAGATGGTTATGAAGCATTTACAAAATTTTATGACATAAAACTTTCAAATGTAAGTGGGATGGAACATAGTCTAGCATATCAATCTCTGTCGGAAAATAAATTGGATCTAATCGAAGTGTATTCCACAGATGCCAAAATAAAAAAGTATAATTTGTGGGTTTTAAAAGACGATAAGTTTTTTTTCCCGCAATATTTAGCCGTTTTTTTGTATCGCAAAGATTTAGAAATAAAGTTTTCAAAAACTTGGCAAGCCATTCGAAGAATTGAGTCTCAAATTAGTGAAGATAAAATGATTGAGCTGAATGCTAAGGTCGAAATTGATGGCTGGAGTTTTGAAAAAACAGCTGCTTATTTTTTAAATACCCAGGAAAACCCAACGACAGGATATTGGCAAAGTTTTTTACAAGCAACAAAACAGCACTTATCGCTTGTTTTTATTTCCCTTCTTCTGGCCATCGTTTTGGGATTACCACTAGGAATTTTAGCGGCCCGATTTACTTTCCTAGGACAGCTTATTTTAATTTCAACTAGTCTGCTACAAACTATTCCCTCATTAGCTTTGCTTTGTTTTTTAATTCCATTTTTTGGCGTAGGTTACACCACCGCGGTCGTCGCGCTTTTTTTGTACGCACTGTTACCGATTGTTCGAAATACTTATTTAGGTATATCCAACATCGATTCAAAGTTTAAAGATTCAGCTTTTGTGATAGGACTTTCTTCATTTCAACGACTGTATCTGGTAGAAATTCCATTGGCGGCTCCCGCAATTTTATCCGGCATTAAGCTTTCGGCAGTGATGAACGTGGGAACGGCAACTTTGGCCGCATTTATCGGTGCCGGGGGCTACGGGGCTATTATTGTGACCGGCCTGGCACTTAATAATACAAAGATTATTTTACAAGGCGCTATTCCTTCTGCGGTGCTAGCCGTATTGATTTATTTTCTTTTTGAGTTGATTGATTATTTGGTTATTCCCAAAGGAATAGCTGGGCGGGGCAAGTAATGTCTGGATTTAGCTTAAGCTAAATTCTTCGCTGATATTGAACTTCATGCGTTTGTCGTTATGTCTAAACTCAATTTCGCAAGATCGAAGTGCAATGGCATTAGGTTGAAAAGCTGATTTAGCTCCGTAAAGTAAGTCGCCGCTAACGGGAGCGTGCAGATGCGATAACTGAGATCTGATTTGATGAGTTCTTCCGGTTAAAAGATTAAGTTTAACCCAAGATAGCTTCGGTGATACCTGTTTTTGATCTAGAATTTCTAATTCGCAAAGCGGCCAATCTTTAGTAACTTGATCAGATAATTTTTTGGGAGTGCCCGGTCCGGGGTCCATATAATGAGTTAATTTGCTGGGTAAGTTTTGCGTACTTTCAATCAACGCTACATATTTTTTTCTTACGTTACGATGTTGCATCTGCATATTAAAATCTTTTACAAAAGATTGCTTCTTCCCATAGACAATCAACCCCGAAGTTAATGTATCAAGCCGATGTGTTACAAAAAGCGGAAACTTACGCGCAAGACTAACCTGTGTAAGCGCGTCCTCAACCGCATTATCAACCGATGGATGGCTAGGTACGCCGGAAGGCTTATTCAAAACCAAGAAAAAATCATTTTCAAAAATAATCAACGAACTCCACGGATAAGCGCAGTTATATCTGCGCGGTTTCGTGTGAACACGAAAAGAACTATTCTCCGCGATAAATTTGTCTTTTACTTGTCGTTCGTTATTAACATAGATGGCACCAAGTTTAAGTAGATCTTCAAAATTTTTTGAATTTAAAGTAAGGTGTTCGTAAAGAATTTCGCTCAATAAATTGAATTCTTTATTATTAAAGTGGTTAACGCCGTCATCAAAAGCGATCATGCTAAAACTCTACTTACTTTTTCAAAAAAAATCCAGAATAATAAACAATAAATAGAATTGTCTAAAAAAAATTTTAATCTAATAGCGTAAGTCACTTCGCCACGAGAATTGGAAAAAATGCACACGTTGTTTTTGACTTTTTCAGGAATTTTTAGAACCTATCGCTTTTTATGAAAGATTTAAAAAGTATAAAAGTATCGACACCAAAAATTCCCCCCTACGAGACAAATTCTTAAAAAAAGGCTGCCCATTTTATGCCGGTGTAGATATGAAAAAATTTGTTTAAGTGAATGAACGGATTTCAGCTGCAAAGCACGCGCGCGCAGTTCAAGTTTCTCAGATCCCATTTCGCAAGCAATACTTTTCTTAGATCGCTAAATTGAAATCGAGCAAACTCAAATTATAAATGCATTTACATTTGAACTTTCAAAAGTAAAACACCCGCCAGCGCGTGACGGCATCAGATTGCGGACTATTTTTTAGGTTTTTTTGCATATTATGTACAAAATAGCCCCTCAATCATGTTAATTTACGATATTATTGCTTTAAACCACGAAATAAGACGTATTCATGTTACAACTTAGGCATGAACAAATCTGAGCAGACATTCAATACCGAGCGAACGAATACCGATAAAAGTTTAGTCGATGAGCGCGAAAAAACAAATCGCTCGTTAAATAAAGCTAAAGGTGCTGCCGAAAAATTAACTGACGAAAAAGTTCAAATTAACCGCGCTGAGGCAGATGAAGATACCCAAATGGCCCGTGATTTGGCCGATACCAAGCGGTCTGCCGGCCACACGGCATCTGAAACCAAAAATGAAAAAATTACGGAGCGCAGAATTGGTGAAGAGCGTAGCCGCTCGGACGCCGCCGTTGAGCTAGAGCGAACGCGCGTCGATATCGCCATCGTCCAAGAGCGTGAATCTAAAAGTGTGATTGAAACAAAATTTTTAGATCAAGAGCGCCAATTAACCGACAAGAATTTAAAAATCGAAAGAACCTTAACGGATTCTGTGGTGCTAACGACGTCGGTTGAACTTATCACTGAAGTTGAGGCCCACACAAAAACAAAAATTTCATTAACAACTCGCGATGAATTTTTAGCGATCGTCAGCCATGATCTGCGTAACCCGATTGGCGCAGTATCATCATGTATGGATATGTTATTAGATTCAGCTATCGAAAGAAGCTTAAGCACAGATACCGTAAATTGGTTACATCTGGCTAAGCGCAATGCGGATTCGTCATTACGATTAATCGGCGACATTTTAGATATGGAAAGAATGGCTGAAGGAAAACTAGAATTAAATTCAACTTTGCATGAGATTGAATCAATCATTGCAGACTCGGTTGAAAATTTCGTGCACGCAGCCGCCTTAAAGAATGTCACTATTAGCACTGAGCAAGTTACGCCCTGTGCAATTTTCTGTGACCGTGACCGCGTGCTGCAGGTGTTATCCAATTTAATTGGCAACGCGCTTAAGTATACTCCAAAAACGGGTCAGATCGATTTAATCACGGCTCGGACAAATAATTATCTGACGGTTTCAGTCCGCGACAATGGTCCCGGCATTCCAAAAGAAAAAGCAAAAACAATATTCGAAAAATTTACGCAACTTTCGTCATCCGACCGCACCGGGCTTGGATTGGGCCTGCACATTTCAAAAATGTTAGTTGAGGCCCACGATGGTAATTTGTGGGTGGTTTCAACCTTAGGAGTGGGCAGTACGTTTTCTTTCCGCTTACCAATAGTGAAATCGGTTTAGCCAAACTATGGGGTAGCGCAAACCGCGTGATTATACTCATTGGCAAGTTGAGTCCCTTAGTTATCATATTTAAAGCGAGCTTGCTCAGTTGTAACTTGGTAATTGATAACGGCTAAATTATTTTGCGCTTGATATTCATCACGAGCTATCAACATGTCGTCATTGTGTCGAGTTCACGCGTCTTGGATTGCAGCGATTTCGTAGCTGCATTGTTGATTAAGATTTTGTACATGCTGTTCGTAACACTCCAATGACATATCATAATCTTGATTAAGCCGTTAGGGAGATAACGATTAAAATTAAATTTTTCATTTCTAACGTGCAATCGATTTAATTTGTATTAGAAGTTTGGATTCATTGCCCGGCGCAATTTCGCAGTTCAATTTTTAAAATCAATTCGCCATAAGAATTTTAGATTTTTTCAGCGAGTTCGGTAAAGTGTTGTGGCCAAGTGCCATCATATTTTTTTGTGAAAATTCAAACCTACTTATGATCATCCCGCGGATCCCAGCCGGTATCATCGCGCCAACGAAAAAGATTTTCAACCTGTTCGCGCGCCCACGGAGTCGTTCTTAAAAATTTTAAACTTGATTTAATACTTGGATCTTGAGTGAAGCAACGAATCGTAATTTTTTCGCCAAGGCGTTCCCAGCCGTAAATTTCGACGAGTTTGGTAACCATCATCTCTAAAGTGATACCCTCAGCTGGGTATTTATTTTTGCGTGGCTTTGTATTTTGGTTGTCTTCCATCTTTGAACTATTTCATATTTAAATATGAAAGTAAATCAATACAAGTTACGTAAAAACCGCTCTGTTTTGAATTAAAACTCGAGCGGTCTAATAGGAATTTTTCTTAGATATTAATTAAGGGCTCTTATAAAACATGTATACGCACGTCGATATTACCGCGTGTCGCATTTGAGTACGGGCAAACTTGGTGAGCTTTTTCCACCAAATCATTGGCTGCCGACTTTTCCATTCCTGGAATTGAAATATTCATATCAACTTCGATACCAAATCCGCCGGGAATTGCGCCGATACCAACGTGACTTTCAATCGCCAAATCGCTCGGAAGAGTAATTTTATGTTGAGCGGCTACAAATTTCATTGCACCGATAAAGCAAGCTGAATACCCAGCCGCAAATAATTGCTCAGGATTAGTGCCATCGCCGCCGGCTCCGCCTAATTCTTTTGGTGTCGTTAATTTAACGTCGACGACGTTATCGTTAGAAATAGCGCGGCCATCTCGTCCTCCGGTTGCTTTTGCTTTTCCTACGTAGACAACTTTTTCAATCTTTTTCATATGTGCTCCTATTTATTGAGGGTTCAATCGTAAATCTTGTTATAATGATTGCATACAATTAAATTGTACACAATATATTTAAATTGATTGCAATTTAAATGTGGTGGTTATAACGTAAAGTGTTGAAATGAGGCGATTTTATGAAATCAAACCAGGATTTATTTTTAGAAAACCAACTTTGTTTTGCCCTTTATTCATGCTCGTTAACCATGGGTAAAGCCTACCAGCCGCTGCTGAAAGGACTTGGCGTTACGTACCCGCAGTATCTGGTTTTATTGATCCTGTGGCAGGCTGATCAGGTGTCCGTATCAACATTGGGGCAGCAGTTGTATTTAGATTCAGGAACATTAACTCCACTTCTAAAACGCCTTGAGGTAGCAAAATTAATTTGCCGTGAACGCTCTTCCAAAGACGAGCGACAAGTTATCGTCAGCCTAACAGCCGCCGGAAAAAATTTGAAAAAAAAGGCGTCTGAATTTCCAAAAAAAATTCTATGCGCCATGGAAAGCTCTGGTAATGAAGCGCGTGCTGTGACAAAAACATTAGGAACATTGCGCGCAAGTTTATTAACCAGTGAGCTTTTAAAAAAGAAAAAGTAAAGCAGCTAAAAAAACGAAGTCATAAAAAATTTACTTAAGCTTGTTTGTACCTAAATAAGCTATTCTAATCCAATTTCGACATCGGATTTAGCTTCTGAAGAAAGTTTTTTTATTTTCTCAAAAATTGAAATAGTTTTTTTATATTTCTTGAGCTTCGGGTTTTGCATTCGCCATTTGTACTAAAGAAACATATCCATATTTTAGTGAAATTAGGCTTTGCCATGCTCGCAAGCAGGTTCCACGTTAAAAATGCCACCTCGTGACCTAAACAAGAATATTTATAAATTTATAAAAAAACTCGATATAAAAAAAAATGGAACCTGCATCGGTTGCTAAGCAAGTCTTTCTCTTGGTAGACTATAACGGTGAACGGACTGGTTGTTGCTTTATTCATTTTTTTTTCTTGGTTATTTGCACTTATTTTTGGTTTGACACAAGGTCAAGTTTCAAATGTCTCCGAAGGACTTAAGTACTTTTGGCTTATGATTATTATTCAACTTCTTTTTGTGGGTCTTTTTATAACCGTACATGACGCCTGCCATGGTTCAGTGGCTCCGAACAAACCCAGGATAAACCTTTGGATTGGTCGCATATTTGCTTTTGCCTATGCAGCCATTTCCTTTGACACTTTAGCGCGCAAACATCAGGAACATCATCGTTATTCAGGGACCAAACTAGATCCCGATTTTTATCGGGATGGAACAAAATCTTTTTTTCCCTGGTTCTTCCATTTTTTGAAACAATACATTTCTCTTAAACAAATTTTGATAATGACGGGCGTCGCTCAAGTCTTGATTCATGTAGTTCATTTACCAGAGGCCAATGTTTTTATTTTTTGGGTAATCCCATCTATCTTGAGTCTGTTACAGCTTTTTTATTTTGGAACTTACTTGCCCCATAAAAAAAGAAGTGATGTCTTTTTTGAAGATTCGCACCATACATTAGACGTTAGACTGCCGCTTTTCATTTCGTTTGTAAGTTGCTATCATTTTGGAGCCTTCCACCATTCGCACCATCAATTTCCTGGCACATCTTGGTTTCTGCTACCGCGTTTTAAAAGGAAAGTTTTTGAAGCCTGATTTGCTTTCTGTATCCATTAAATCCGGTAGATGAATAACCTCTGCCTTTTAAGGTTACAAAGTGCGTACCGGACGCGATGTTAACCAGATAAAAGTTGAACAGATAAGGCAGACAAGATATTTTCCCAACATGGTTTTATTAGTACTCATCAACTCAATATCTATTTTTGGCTATGCTACTTTCGTATTAAATCCGCAGTTATTAAACCAATTCTCTTGGGCGCCCGCAATTTTTGTCGTTTCGTTTCCATTGTTTGCTCAAGCACAAATTCTTGTTGGATTTTTGGTGATGGCAGTCGAATGCCACAGAGGCTTAAATAAATCCTGGTATTTTTATTTTGCAGCTGCTTTTTTGATCAGTTTTGTCATGGAATATGCTGGAACCACTTACGGAATACCGTTTGGAAAATATTCTTATACGTCTTTTTTGGGCTGGAAGATCGCCGGCCAGGTTCCAGTTTTAATTCCTTTAAGTTGGTTTTTTATGGCGCTTCCAAGTTATCTGATTGCGGAACAAATTTTAGGACAGCATCGCTGGCCTTTTGCTAAAACGTTGTTAGGATCCGTTTTGTTAGTTTCATGGGATCTTACTTTGGATCCGGCAATGAGCCATCTGACCTCGTATTGGATTTGGGAAGAGACCGCTAATTCCATCTTAAAAATTCCAATCAAAAATATATTTGGCTGGATTTTTACGGGAATTTTGATCCTTGGCAGCTTCGAACTTAAAGGTCTCAAAATGCCAGAAAAATGGAAACAAGATCAATTTCCGCTTAAATTTTATGCTGCGAACCTGATGTTACCCGTCGGTTTTTCAATCGCCGCAGGGCTTTGGTTTCCGGTCGTGGCGACAATTCTTGTTTTATTTTTCTGCATTTGGGTGAGCAAACAGACGGGTGGTTTTCGTAATTTTTGGAAGTCCGAACCAGAATGAGCTTTACGACAGCCTGGGCGCTAAAATTATTAAACGTTTATTTAGCATTCAGATATAGAGCATCGTTCCATTCCGTCAATGTCGACGTTTCCGCAGTTCAAGGCAAAGTTGTTTCCGACCAGTCCGTCTTGTTTATTGCTAATCACAGCAGCTGGTGGGACGGTTTTTTTGTTTTTGAAGTGTTTAAAAAATTAAAACTAAAAAAAGAATTTAAGATCGTAATGCTTGAAAGCGAACTTAAGAAATTTCCATTCTTTAGGCTGTGCGGCGCAGTTGGGTTAATACCTAAAAATTTACAACACAATGAGAAAATTTTTAAAGAATTAAAAAATTACTGCGTTTGCTTTTTCCCGCAGGGCCATTTAACCCCACAAAATGAGCGCCCATTAATTTTTCGCGCCGGAATCAACGATCTAATTCGAGAACTGCATCCGGTGCAAATTATCGTTATTGGTGTGCACATCGAGCCGCTTCATTTTATGAAGCCAACCGCGCTGATCAAAGCTAGCTATTTTGCAGCCAGTGACGGCGACATCGTAGATCGCGCGGCGTTGGCAGTGGCCACAGAAAAAAATTTGGACCAAATTAGTCACGAGTGGACAAAGCAAATCTTTTTAACGAGAGCCAAGCCATGATATTAGCCAATTTTACTTTGTGGATCCTTTTACTTTTTTTAGCGATGTGTTGTTTAAATTATTTTACTGCGTTTAGGCTGGATCAAGTTAAATTAAAACTTAATACGCATTTGCCCGCGGCGAGCGTGCTAATTCCTGCACGCAATGAGGCTCATAATTTGGTTCAACTCATTCCCAGTCTTCTGAATTCAAATTATAAAGAATTTGAAATTTTGGTCTTAAATGATGGCTCAGAAGATCAGACCGAAAAAGTTGCCTTGGGTTTGCTAGAAAAAAGTCACATACCTTACCGTGTAATACAGGGTAAAAAATGGAATTCTGACTTGGGCATCAGCGGTAAAAATTATGCGTGTCAGCAGTTAGCAGAACTGGCCCAAGGCGAAATTTTTATTTTTTGTGATGCCGATGTTACGGTTGCCGCGGATACCGTGCAGAAAACTTTAAGTTTTATTCAGCAAAACCCTGAAGCTTCGGGGATGTCTGGCTTACCGAAAATAAAATCGCATGGCTTTTACGAAAATCTAATTTTTCCTTGGATCATGCAGATTCCATTAATGATCAGTCTTCCACTTGCATTTGCCTGGAGACTTCCGATTGCCTCGATGCAGATGGCTAATGGTCAGTGGTTAGCAATTCGTAAAAGCGCCTATGATAAAAGCGGTGGCCACCGCGCGCTGGGAACTGCGGTCGTCGAAGATATGCAGCTAGCAAGAAATCTAGTTAATAAATCATTGGGTGGGCTAATCCCCGTGCTTGCGGCAAAAGACGTGTCCGTGCAAATGTATTTTGACTGGAATTCAATGGTGGCAGGTTTTTCTAAAAATTTAATTTTAATTTATGGTGGAAGACCGGTTTATTTTCTTACATTGCTAATGTTCGTAAACCTGGTTTTTTTGGTTCCACTTTGGTTTCTGGGTGTATCGCTGGTTCACGTCACGTTGGGTTTAAGCGCTTTATTTATTCTTCGGCTTCTAACTGCGTTGTCTTTTGGTAGCTCGCTTTTGAATGCAGTTTTACAGTTTTTTCTTCATTGGCCATCATTACTAGTACTTAATTATTTTTCGATCTTAATTTTGAATAATTACTACAACCACGTCACCGACTGGAAGGGTCGGAAGACCCAGCAGGCAGGTGCACGGTGAACATTTATGATCACGTCATATTCGGGGCAGGGCTTTCGGGATTATTAAAAGCCGAAAGCTTGATGGATTCTGTGTCTACCAATGAACGAGTATTGCTAATAGATTCAAATTCAAAAAATGTTTGTCAGCGAACTTTTTGTGCGTGGAGAAATAAAACAGACCAACATCATCCGCATGAAAATTTGGTATCCCACAGTTACAGCCAATTTAGAATCACGGCAAAGAGTGATCAATGCGGCGAAATTAAATCCTTTGATGATTTTGTATACGAAAGAATTTCGGGAGACGCATTTTATAGATTCATGCATCAAAAAATTTTTGCGGATTTTCGTTTTGAGATTTTGGAAGAGTCGGTTGTTCAAGTGCGCGAAAGCAAAGAATATGTCGAAATAGAAACCAGTTCTGGCCAGAAAATCTATGCGCGAAAAGTTTGGAATTCCCTGATGCAGGGAAAGCCGGATATAATTCAACATTTTTTTGGTTTTGAAATCGAAACTGAGAAAGACTTTTTCAACGAAAATTTGGTAGATTTGATGGATTTTAGGTTAGAGCAAGATAAAGAGGTGCGCTTTGTCTATCATTTACCTTTTTCGAAGAGGGTAGGTCTGGTTGAGTTTACAATTTTCTCTACAACTATTTTGTCGACCCAAGAATATGAAATGCGGCTTCGACGCTATTTGGAGAGGGTTCACAATTTAGTTAATTTTACAGTTTTAAATGTTGAGATGGGTGCAATTCCCATGTCACTAGACCCCTGGCCGCTGTTTTCAAGTTCGATGGGCTTCGACCGAATTACGCCGATTGGCGGAGCAGCTGGTAAAATAAAAGCCAGTACCGGCTATTCGTTCATGCGTAATCAGTCAGAGCACCGAAAAAATCAGTCGGAAGCGAAAATGAACGGACACAACTTTTTCCAATGGCGATTTCAGGTCTACGATACTTTACTAATTGGTATTATGAAGTCAGATGGGGCCGTGATTTCTGAAATATTTCCGAAGCTTTTCGCCCAGAACAGAAGTGCTGTGCTTTTTCGCTTTCTTGATGAAAAGACAAAATTTTTTGAAGAAATTAGAATCTTCATCAAACTACCGTGGAAACATTTTCTAAAGCAGTTGGGTATTAATTATCCTTTTTTTTTCGTTGCTGCATTTCTTATTTTTTTTAATTTTATGTTGGATTTAAATGAAGCTTTTAAACTCGCGGTCAATCAAGCGCATTATTTGCGATGGTGGCTTTTTCCAGTGGTGGGATTATTCACGATAGGTATCGCGCATGGTGCGATTGATCATTTGCTGAACCCAGAAATATCCAAATTTCGATTTTATACTTCCTATTTCGCAGGATTAATCAGTTTTATAGCTTTGTGGTTGATCAGCCCTATTCTTTCCCTAGCCGTTTTTATTCTGATTTCAGCTGACCACTTTGGTGAAAATCAATTTTTAAGAGCGATAAAAATTTCGAATAATCAGCGAGCAGTTAGAGTGCTTTCATTTGTTTGGGGTCTTTCGGTGTCACTGATGGCGCCGTTATTCAACTGGGAATCGGCGAAATCGATACTGGCAATATTGGTTAGAAATCCTAATTTCGGTAATTTATTTTCGACGACTCAAGCGGCGGTATTGGGATTTTTCTTCGCCGCCGTTGCTGTCGTAAGTGCACACGTTATTTCTAAATATGAAGAGAAGGCCTTGGGCCGAAGCCTGCCCGGGGCAATATCTAGTGTAGTTTTATGTTTTACGTTATGGGCCATGCCACTTGTACCAGGGTTTTTAACTTTTTTCTGTTTTTGGCATGCTCGCGATACGATTTTTCAACAAAGAAAACAGCTGAACTGGTCAGCTAAAAAGTATCTCTTGGAAGCAGCACCGTACACGATGGTAGCAAGTTTTAGTTTACTGGGTTTGCTTTTTTATTTTGATTCGTTCGAACAAATTTGGTCGTATTTATTTTTATTATTAGGGGCCTTAACTGTTTCACATTCATTCGTAATGAAACGTTTTTATAAAATCTAAATCAGTCGACTGTGCAAAAAAAAAGACAGAAATGATTAGTTTCTGTCTTTCCGTAATTGCCTCTAATTATTTTTTAATTAGTGCTTAGCTGGCAAAGATCCGTCGGCTTCTGACTTCGCATACGCAATCCAGTAGATCATGATTCCGTAAAATGCTTTTGCTAATATGTCCGCTACTGCGTAACCAACTTGAACGCTGACTAGTGACGTCTCCGGCGCAATTCCAAACATGGGCAGCATGTATGTAATTGGGTAGAAGCCCCACGTGAATAACAATAATAAACGAATATTTTTCATTAATGTTTGAACGTACGGTGGTTGGCTAGGAATTGTGGATCCTAATTTCGCCCACAATACATATAAAATGTAAACGAATGGAATCGAGCTTAGAGTTCCCCAAATAGCACGAGTTGTTGTATCCGTTGAAAGCTCTCCTGGGTATCCAAGTGCAATCATCAAAAAAGCTGCCAGAGCTAATTTACCAAAAAGGCCTTCGCGGTCTTTTTTTGGTAATGCGAGTACGGCGATTAACTCAACTAACAAAAGCGGAACCGTAAGTAACCAGTCAACGTATCTGTAAGCATCGTTAAATGGTTTTCCAGAAGGAACGTACTGTCCGTTTATTAATGTGAATGCACCTTCCCAGCTATTTAAGATTCTGAAATAGTGGTAGCAAGCGATTGCCACAACCAGACCAGAAACTAACAGGGCCGGACGATACTTTTCACCGACTTGTGATCTTCCTACGATGAAGAAGATGAATGCAGCAAACATCGCCGCAATCGTTAATGAGAACATGTTATAAACTAACATGTACTGTACAGAGTTCAAATTTGTCATATCTTTATTTTTTCCATTTCTAGTGTGTTTGTCTGGTTGTATTTCTTTACGTATGTCAATATTAGTTAAACTTCATTTCTTTAGCAACAATTTTTCTTGCCATTTATTTTTGAGTCACATAGTTTCTGGATGTGGAAAAACACTATTTGAACCCTAAAGAGCAGACGAAAAAATCTGGTTCGTCTTTTTTAGCTGCAGAAAACCTTGCTCGTTTTCTTACCAGCGATCTCATTTCCTTCTGTGCTGAAGACCTGAACAAAATTGTTTTGAGTCCGTTGCAAAACTTTACCAATTCCGGTTCTAACTTATTTCGTGCACGCTTGGTTGAGCTTTCGATGTCCTTGTGCTCGAGTAAATCACTGGTGTTTACAAGACAATTTCAAAAGGAAATCAGCCTGAAGCTTTCGAAATTGCTCGAAGCACTTCATGCGGGTTCTTTAATCATCGATGACATTCAGGATGGTGCTCTTACCAGGCGCGGCCGACCCGCTCTGCACGCAGAAATCGGCACTCCTTTAGCCATCAATTCTGGTATTTGGCTTTATTTCTGGGCACTGGATCTGATAGAAAAAATGGGATTAGAGCCCCGCACCGAGCTTGATCTGACTAGACTGTGTCACAAAACATTGTTTCAGGGCCATCTGGGTCAAGCGCTGGATCTTGGTGTACGGATTGACGAAGTCAGCCAGCAAAGAGCTCGTGAACTTTCGATTTCAGCGCTGAAGCTAAAAACGGGAACCTTAATGTCATTAGCCTCTGAGCTTGGGGCCGTTGTCTGTGGCGTTCACCCCGAGGTGCGCGAAGCTCTTAAAAATTTCGGTTTAAATTTTGGTTTTGCATTGCAAAGCTTTAATGATCTGGGCGAGTACGCTTTGAATTCTGAAAGTATCAGCCAGGATTTGATTTTAGGCAGGCCCTCGTGGATTTGGGTTTGTGCCTCTGAGCATTTAACTTCTGCACAGTATTTGGATTTCACTCAATCGGTTCAGCATTTGCGTGTTTCTGATTTAAGCACTCAAAAAAAACTCATGTTAGAAATCAAGAAGCAACCGCTTTTAAATTTTGCTCGAAGCCAGGCTAAAAAATTAATGGCGGATAATTTTCAAAAACTAAGTGATCGCTTGTCAAAATTTGATTACGAGCCCAGCGAACGAGCCGACTGGAAAGAGCTTCAGCGGCTTGGTCAAAAAGTGATGGATACTTATGTCTAATCAATACTTGAGAGTGGCGGTCATCGGTAGCGGCTTTGGCGGAATGGCCGCAGCCATTCGTCTACAAGCAGCAGGACATCAAGTCACAATATTTGAAAAGCGAGATTTGCCTGGTGGCAGAGCTTACGTTTACAAAGACCAGGGCTTTACATTTGATGCGGGACCCACGGTCATCACCGCACCGCAGGCTTTGGAAGAGATTTTCGATTGTGCCGGGGCTAAACTTTCTGATTATGTCGAGCTGATGCCGGTTTTTCCATTTTATCGCTTGTTCTGGGAAAACGGTTTCAAATTCGATTATTCGAACGACCTAGACGCAACGATTTCGCAAATTCATGCGAAAAACCCAAGTGATGTGGCGGGATATAAGAAATTTTTAGACTACAGTGCCGATGTTTTTCACCAAGGCTATACGAAATTAGCCCACGTCCCATTTATTAATTGGACTAGTATGATGAAGGCCGCTCCGCAGCTGATCAGATTGGCGGCTTACAGATCAGTTTACAGATCGGTCGCGAAATTTATTAAAGACCCGGAACTTCGACAAGTATTTAGTTTTCATTCCTTATTAGTGGGTGGGAATCCATTCAGAACATCTTCGATCTACACGCTGATTCATTTTTTAGAGCGGAAGTGGGGAGTTACATTTCCACGCGGCGGAACCGGAGCTTTAGTAAACGCAATGATGCGGCTTTTTAAAGAAAAGGGCGGCATTCTTTTGTTGAATTCCGAGATTGAGAAAATTCATACAAATGAAAATCAAGTGACCGGACTTCAGCTGAAGTCGGGAAGTAATTACCAGTTCGATGCAGTCGTTAGCAATGCTGATGTGGTGCACACTTACACAAAATTACTGAAGCATGAAGCAGCGGTAGCGCTTGCGCGGAAAAAAGTGTTATCACAAACCCAAAGCATGTCTTTGTTTTTAATATATTTTGGCACAAATCGTCAGTATCCAGAAATAGCTCATCACAATATACTTTTTGGAGCCCGTTACGAAGAGTTACTGGCAGAAATTTTTGGCTCAAAGAAAAAAGTTCCGGACGATTTTTCACTTTATCTTCATGCCCCGTCGCGAACGGATGAAAAAATGGCTCCGCCAGGGTGCGAAGCTTTTTATGTGCTTTCACCAGTGCCACACCTGGGACATGCGAAAGTAGATTGGAAAGTGGAAGGGCCGAAGTACGCTGACAAAATTTTAAAATATATGGAAAAGCGTTACTTGCCGGATTTAACCAAGCACATTGTCACGCAAAGAATTTTCACGCCAGATGATTTTAAAGATACTTTCAATTCACACTTGGGCTCGGCCTTTTCAACTGAACCCGTGCTAACGCAGAGTGCGTACTTTAGAACTCATAACCGCGACCCACATTTAAAAGGAATGTACTTTGTCGGTGCGGGAACTCATCCCGGCGCGGGTGTTCCGGGTGTTGTTAACTCTGCAAAAGCCACGGCCGAATTAATTTCTGCCGATCTTCGTTCTGGTTATTTTCAGCCCGTAAGATCCATGGCCGCTATCGATGAAACTCGGTCTGCCGTTGACATTACCCCGTGATGTGATCCGGAAAGGTTCTAAAAGTTTTTCCTTAGCAACACTTTTTTTACCCGCAAGTGCTAAAGAAAAAGTTTATATTTTGTATGCGTGGCTTCGCTACTGCGATGATAGGATTGATTCTCCGAACTCACAGCTTACAGATTTAGAGCAGCTAAAGCGGCAATTCAGCCAGAACCAAGCTGATCATCCATTTGCTCAATTACAAAGAATTATTGTTGAAAATAATTTATCCCACGACTATTTCAATGAATTTTTCGAAGGTCTGCGAATGGATCTTGAAAATAAGGGCTACGAAAACCTTTTAGATTTAGAGCTTTATTGTTACCGGGTTGCGGGAGTGGTAGGGCTTATTTTGTGTCCGATCATTGGTGCGAATCATCCGCAAGCGTCCAAGCATGCCAGTGCTTTGGGAATGGGTATGCAGTTGACGAATATATGCCGAGACATTGTTGAAGATGCCAGCAATCACCGTATTTATTTGCCTCGCACGATTTTGAATCAAAATTTATCGACGTATGATATTGTCCGGGCGCCTGAATTGTGTCAGTCCGCCGTAATGCAGCTGTTGGCCAGGGCTGAGATCTTGTATAAAAATGGCAATCAGGGTTTAAAATACCTACCATTTCGCGTCGCGATTGCGGTGGGAAGTGCCTCTTTTATTTATCGAGCGATCGGGCAAAAAATTTTAAAAAACATGCCAGAAACCTTAAAGAAAAGGGTCGTTGTTGGGAAACTTGAAAAAATAAAATGCGTACTGCAGGGATTCTATTTAGCCGTTATTTCTAGATTTCAGCGCTTAGAGCCTAGGTGATCCGTGCTTCCTTTAAGAAATCCCGCAAATGCAAACCACCACCACGACTGTTGGATACCGACCCATACAGTTGGACCATTTTGAAAAAGCGCGGCAACGGCACCAAAGGCCACACCAAAAAGGCCGCCAATCAGTGTCCAGCGAATCATATTTTTAATCTTCATTAGATAAGTATCTCTCAAGTTCGCTATTTTTTGTCAATGAATCAAAGCACTTTTTTTTACCTATTGACTTCAAGCGTGTGCAGGTCAAGTCTTTACATATGTTCAGTACGGCTAAATCATTTATGAAAAAAATCTTTGATTATTTATTTATAAAGTTTCTTTCTGAAGAATCTAAAAATCGGATTGAAGCCACGATTTTGATGGTTGCCATCGCTAGTTTTATGATCCACTTAATCGTAATTTTTCTGGTTGATTTTAAATTGATAGTCTTAGACGACAAAGCAAATCTATTTATAAACCCAATCGCGGCCATCTATACACCGTTTTCATTTATCCTAGTCTACGAAGTTTATCTGCTAATTTATTATCTACCAAGATCGATTACAGTCTACATTGGAAAACAGTACGAAATTATGACGCTGATTCTGATTCGAAAACTTTTTAAAGATTTGTCTGGCTTAAAGCTAACTCCAGATTGGTTTGCCGTAAAAGGCGATATGGTTTTTACCTATGATTTGATTTCTACGGTTGTACTGTTTTTCTTAATTTATGTTTTTTACAGTTTGAATCCACAAAAAGAAGAAACCGCCAAAACAAAACCCGAAATTTCAGTCGGAACATCTACATTTATTCGGATGAAAAACTATATTGCTACTTTGCTTGTACCCGTGTTCGTATTTATGGCGTCTTACAGCCTTTTTGTCTGGGTTGATTCAACTTTTTTTGCATCAGATGCAGCGTTAGGCAAAGCTTCCCACGTCGACGGAATCTTTTTTGAACAATTTTTTACGATTCTGATTCTGGCGGACGTACTTTTACTTCTGTTCTCTTTTTTACGAACAGATCGATTTAGCATCGTGATCAGAAACTCTGGTTTTGTTATTTCGACCATTCTTATAAAAATTTCTTTTGGCACAGAGGGCCTTCTGAATAGCGTCTTGATTGTTGTCGCTGTTGTTTTTGGCGTGACCATACTAGCAATCCAAAAACGTTACGATCGTTTAGGTTTTAACTCTTAGCTGTCAAGCCTCGGAGTTAAAATCGCAGAATCAAAACACCAGGGTTTAAATTTCGATTGCTGACGTAAAAGCAACGCTTAAAATTTTTCTTTCGCCAAGAAATTTTTGAGATTTTTGGCCTCGTCGGTAACGACGGGTAAGAGCAAACTAAGCAACTCTGCACAGATTTAGATACCAAAAAAGCAATTGCAAATAAATCTTTTTTAATTGAACTAAGCGCTCATCAGGCCAAGTTCAAATTTAAGTACACATCCAGTGCCGTCGTGTGGTATACGTTAAACAAGATGACATTTGCAGAAATGATAGTTTTTATTTTATTAGTCATAGTAGTTAGCTTTATTTTTTCTCCATTGCAAAAAAGATTAGAAAAGAAGCTTTACATTTTTTTTAAGTCACGAAAATCTTATTCTCGTCATAGCTCAACCATTGATGTAACCAACTCAATTAAAAAGGATAAAAAAAATGAATAATTTTAATGCGAATTCACCTGAATTTTTAGCGCGTTTTTGGAGTCGCGGGTTCTTCGCAATCATGGCCTTAGCCGGACTTATTTTCTTTTTTAGTTCGTATTCCGTAATTTCTCCGGGATATACGGGGGTTATATTTAATATTTGGACAGGTTCGTTAAGAACTGTTCCGCAAGGAATTGCTTGGCGTTTTCCCTTTATCACGCAAGTACAAAGTTATCCAACCGCCTTACGGACTTATACGATGGTTCGCCGCAGTGGCGAAGGTTCATCAGCAGGCGACGATAGTATTGATTTACCCACACGTGAGGGGCAGCATATCACGCAAGATATTTCAGTGACCTACAACACCTCTGAAGAGCAAGCGGCGCAAGTGTTTAAAGCTTTTCGTGGTGCTGATATCAGTGATATTGAGTCGACATTTATTCGCAGAACGATTATCACAGTCGCGCAAAATACCGCGGGTCAGATGTCTTTGTCCGAAGTGATTTCTGCGAAACGAAATGACTTGCAAGAGAATATTCAAAAAATCCTTACAGCTGAATTAGAAAAAATGGGTTTTCATTTAGATAAAGTCAATTTAGGTGCAAGTCATCTTCCTGAATCATTAGAAAAACAAATGCAGCAAAAGATGGCGGCCCAGCAGCAAGCGCAGCAAGCGGAATATGAATTGCAAAAACAACAGATGTTGGCAAAAGCTGAAGTTGCTAAAGCGGAAGGCGAAGGGCAATCGATTCTTGTGCGCGCCAAGGCTCAGGCGGAAGCCAACCGACTTTTGCAGTCAACGTTGAGTCAAAATTTAATTCAAAGTAAAGCGATTGATAAATGGAATGGAGTGCTACCTCAAGTATCGGGTGGATCGACTCCTTTTATTGATTTGAGAAATTTAAAAGCTAGTAAAGAATAATTTTTAAAAAGAAATACCAATCGAAGCTCTTTTCATCTGGAATATGCAAAAAAGTATTAGCCGGTTTAGTATGACCTTTGCCTTACAGATGAAGTTAAATCTAAAAGCAAATTCATTGTTTATATTTTCGAATGAGTAGAGCACGCACGATTTTTAAATAAAAAAGTGAGTGCCTTCGTTTAATTTTTCCTTTGCACGTTATTCTAGCTTTTAACGATGTGGCATACAAAATGCATTTTATTCCGAAGTGATGCTGCTCACCAAATGGAGGAAAAATGGTACAAGCCTTAGGTTATGCTACTGAATCTGCAACAGGGAAACTAAAGCCCTATGAATTTAAAAGAAAAGATCTTGCGGAAAATGAAGTTCAGATTTCCGTGAAGTACTGTGGAGTCTGCCATTCTGACGTTCATCAAGCCCGCAATGAGTGGAACAATACAAATTATCCTTGCATGCCCGGACACGAAATCGTTGGGATTGTTGAAAAAAAAGGAGCCAAAGTTAAAAATTTAAAAGTGGGCGAGCTTGTTGGCGTGGGCTGTATGATTGAATCTTGCCAGGACTGCGAAAGCTGTAAAGAGGGTCTTGAGCAATACTGCACCCAAGGTGCAACGGCCACCTATAACGGAAATATCCGTGAACCTAAAAAATCTAAAAACACTTTTGGTGGCTATTCAGATAAAATTGTTGTGCGCGAAGATTTCGTGTTAAAAATTCCGGAAAAATTAGCGCCCGAGGCTGTCGCTCCCATTCTTTGTGCGGGCGTCACCACCTATTCGCCATTACGGTATTGGAAAATAGGACCTGGCGATAAGGTTGCCATTGTCGGCTTCGGCGGACTAGGGAATATGGCCGTTAAGTTAGCAAAAGCGATGGGCGCCGAAGTAACCGTCATTACGGCTCATAAAGAAAAAATGGTAGATGCAAAAAAAATTGGTCATAGTGCCATTTTATCTACGGACAAACAGGCTATGAAAAAAGCCGAAAGTTCTTTTGATTTTATTTTAAGTACGATCCCCCAACCACATGATGCTAATCCATTTATTGCACTTCTAAAGCGCGACGGAGTTTTGACGATCGTAGGGTGTATTGCCCCACTTTCTAAACCGCTTGATTTAAGCAAAATGATCATGGATCGTCGAATCCTGGCGGCTTCATTAATCGGTAGTATTGCCGAAACACAAGAAGTTTTAGATTTTTGCGCGAAACACGATATTCTGCCAGATACCAAATTAATCGAGATCGATGAAATAAATAATGCGTTCGACGATTTAGACAAAGGCGAAGTTGATTATCGGTACGTAATCGATATGAGTTCATTAGCGGGGCAACATGAAAATAAAAGCTTGCTGAAAAAGATTGGAATCACGCAAAGTTTAGAACAAAAGTCCTATTAGCTCACTGAGTTTTTTTTTGAATGATCGATTTACAAAAAATGGCTTCAGTCTCTGATTATTCACCCACTCTCATTGAAAGTGGAAAAGTTGGCTTAGAAAGTTAAAAATCGGTTAGTTTGTTGGTGTAGATTGCTACTAATAGTTCTGATTTAAATACTTTAAAACTTCTGATGATTCATTAATAGTACGATTCGATACAATCGGCTGATTTTTAAAGTATCCAAAACTTCTTAAAATATTTGTATGTGTTTGCATCGGGCTTAGGTTTCTTAAGTTTCGTTCTGCATTTGTGTAAATATCTTTGAAGCTAACGAGGTCGACATTGTACCAAGGAAATTGGCGTAAAGTATAATTTTTTGCCGATTGGGCAACATGACAACTAACGCAATCAATCGTGCCAGGGTTATGAAAATTTGGATTTTCAAAGCGAAATGCAGCCTTCGCTGCAGCAATAATTTCTGCTTCGTGCTGAGGTGCTAGTATTCTAGAATCGCGAATTAAAATATTTAAATTTTCTTCGGCGGTAGGTTCTGGAACGATTCCACCCAAAAACCAAACGGGGCGTGGATCAACCCCTCCATTAATAAATCTTTGCGTCTGCGAATCCACGCGAGGAATATTGATTGCTTTCATTTCTTTGTCGATAATGTCAAAGCCGCCGAAATCCCAAACACGTCCGCTACCTAAAACTTGCATAAAAGTAATTCGTGATAAAACACTTTCACCTGTGTATTCAAAAACAAGTGAAGTTAACTTCTTAAAGTAATCACTTTGTAAGCCGTCTTTTTTCAAAAACGGATTTACACCTAATGGTAAAATTTCATCTTTTGAAGAGAATTCCGCTTTTAGTAAACTGATTTTGCCGATGAATTCTTTAAATTCTTCCGCATTCAAATCATAGAATAAATGTAAACTGGCATCGAAAGTCGAAGTGACTCCTCGAACGTTTTCAAGGGGCTGCATGGTGAGTCGGATTTGCTGCTTACATTGAACGGGGGCAGATCCTTCATGAAAACAAGGATCAAAACGCATTCCCATAACACGAATATCCTTATAAAGAATTTCATTTGATGGGGTAATCACCAGAGACGGAATTTTTTTAAAAAATTCTGCTGGTAAAAGTTTTCCTTTTTTTGCTTGGTGGTCCGCTTTAATCAGCTGATCCCAGTTATTTACTAAAGGCAGCGGAAACAACACAGAAACATCGTTCAAATCTAAATTTTTTACGGCAAAACATGGTTGATAAATGAAGAAAATCAGCAGAAAAAATCGCATTTTTTACCCCTACTTAAGTGCAAGTAAGAAGAGAACCACGGTTCAAAATTTCGGGTCAATGTATATTCATTTAGTTCTCGGTGTTGCTAACCAAATGAGATTGAAGGATAGGAAGAATTAAAGCCCTATTAGTCCATTTAATAAAGTATGAATCCCTTAGTCTTGATTTTGATTTCGCCATTTTTTGGATAAAGTTTCAATAAATTTGTCTCATGGTATCGCTGGGGCTGATCTCGGCGGCCAGATTGATTATTCTTCGAAGAATTCTTGAGCCGGCCACATGCTTTTGCTGTAAAGCTATGCATGCCGCAGCTCGAACATATCGCCTTGATCAGAAATTGGCGGTCCTCGGGCTGACCTCAGTTTTGGTGCAGCTGAGGGTAGCCCAGATGTTTTAAGATTTTCTTAATGATCTTTGGATCTTCAATCGCCGCAATAATTCTGATTTACCCGCGGCACTAGAGCCACAAGCTTTTCGATAAACTCTAACTGTGTCATCTTAACCGCTGTAGTTCCATCGTCCCAAGGCTTTTTGAATTTGTACACGACTTCACCTCTGGCGTTAATGGATTTTAAATGGCTCGGATACCGATGAAGATGAAGTTGATTTCAGTCCTCGCGTTGGAGTTTCAATTACTGCTTCTAAAAAAAATGCCATACTTAAACGAAATCAAGCAGCTTTGAAAGATTTTAGTGTTGAACAGCGCACTTACAATTACGTACTTAGCCTTGAGCCCGTTCGTTGGCTGGCCATTGATCACGTTTCAGTTACGACCAATCAATCGAAGCAGCAAATCTGGTAGCAACAACCACATTTTTCACAAGTCGTTATGGCTATTCCTACACGAATTTATTAGAAGACTTTAATGATCAAGAAGACTCTTTGCGACTGACATAAAAACTTAATCTTGATACATCGATTGAAATCTCAACCGTTAAGTCGCACGCGATCGCTTCGCAAAATTGGACGACTGATTATATTTTAGATTTATATTCAATTTTTACCGATAGGATTGGTAATTCGATCGGACTTACGCAATCAAATTCAACTAATTCAGCGGCCACATATGCTAGCGAAGTAAGTCTTTCGTATTATTTTTAGTGCTCAGTATTTAATTTTTAGTTGAGCAAACTGTATTTCATATTTTTTTTGCAGGTTTGGTACGTCTCAAAAAGTTCAGTTAGCTAGCGCTTCGACGCTTTTCTAAACATGTAAAAAGAAATCTAACCACAGAACACTTTAGCAGCGTGCTTAGCAGTTATACGGAGCAATATATTGCGTTCCGGAAAGCATAACGAGAGTGTCTTAATTCCAAAAATCTAGAATGCGGCATATTTGAAATAAAAAATGGAATTTTTAGATGATTTGAATTTAAATGCATCTAAACCCAACAATAAAATTAATCACTACAAATGAATCATTTAATTCTAGAGTAAAAGTACTATTAAATGTTTTTCAATCCTTGGTTTAAAAACCCCGATATCTCAAAATTGAATCAGCTAAAATTTATTTTACATAAGAACCTGCTCGCACGGCGCAAACTTTCAACTTACAAGTATCATTCATAAAAAACTCGTGCTACTTTCCCATCGTTTCGATATTACTCGAAATCAATTCAAAGGAGACCTCAATGTCTAATCAAACACATGATATCGTAGATACAGCAGTTGCTGCCGGTACATTCAAAACTTTAGTTGCAGCTGTTGGAGCCGCGGGTTTAGTCGAGACTTTAAAAAGTGCTGGTCCGTTCACAGTATTTGCACCAAGCGATGAAGCTTTTGCAAAATTACCAGCTGGTACTGTTGAAAACCTGATCAAACCTGAAAACAAAGCAAAGCTTGCAGCTATCTTGAAATTTCACGTTATGTCTGGAAAAGTGATGGCTTCAGATGTTACTGGAAAAGTTTTATCGCCAGCTTCAGTGCACGGCGAAAATTTGCACGTTGACGGTACACACGGTGTTACTGTAAATGGCGCAAAAGTGGTTGCAGCAGATATCTCTTGCACAAATGGCGTTATCCACGTGATCGATACCGTTATTATGCCAAAGCACTAGTCTTTATTTTTTAAAAATTTAGAGCTTTTAAAAGCCTTTGGATGTTAAATTCAAAGGCTTTTTTTTTAGCCTTCAAGATTTTTGACATTTTAACATTCAATAAAATCGTTAAAGAAAATAACATGCAGTTACAAGGTGGCCGACCAATGGTATCGAAGTACAACCAGACAAACAAAGGAGATCCTGAAATGAAAAAAGCGATTTGGAACGGCGAAGTCATTGCCGAAAGTAACGATACAATTGTCGTTGAAGGAAATCATTATTTTCCAGAACAAAGCCTTAACAAAAAGTACTTTTCGCCTAGCCAAACCCACACGACCTGCGGCTGGAAAGGCGTTGCCAGCTACTACAATCTAAAAGTAAACGGCGCTGAAAATAAAGACGCTGCTTGGTTTTATCCCGACCCTAAAGACGCCGCAAAAAATATCAAGGGCCACGTTGCGTTTTGGAAGGGTGTTGTAACAAACTAAAAAATCAAGACTGATCTTAACCTTCACAGACCGGTCGGGTTCACCTTTGTCCGACTGGGGTTTAGCGGGCGTGATTTAGTTGTTGTCACCAAGCTACATAAAGCGCCGGCAAATTTCTTGGATCTCGCACTATACTCAGTAAACAATCACGACTAAATCCATTTGGACCAATATCATAGCCTTCCAAAATATTTTCATCCGCAGTGGATAGGAAGAATTAAAGCGCTATCAGTCCATTCAATAAAGTATGAATCCCTTAGTCTTGGTCTTGTGTGAATGACATTTGCTAAACTAATTTCTAAATTATCCATAAGAGAAAAAACAAAGAAACTGAAACTAAATTCACAAGAATAGCCTTTTTATTTTAAGTTCACTGATGTGGAAAATATCGAGCCTGGGCTTTTATATAGGAATTGGCGCGTAACTTAAAACCCGCGTTGCACGGGTTTTTCACAATTTAACTGAATCTTTTTTTGTAAGTTTGTTCAATTTTTTCTTTAAGAGCTTTAGGTGTAAATGGTTTTAGAATATAACTATCTACACCCGCCGCCAAAGCCTCTTTAACCTGCTCAACTTCACCCTCGGCCGTTAGCAGAATAAAAGGTAACGATTTAAATTTCTCATCGGCGCGAACAGATTTCAAAAAATCTAGCCCCGTGCAATTAGGCATATTCCAGTCCGAAATAACCAAACCTATATCTGATAATTCTCGCAGCTTATTCATGGCAATCTGACCATCTTCGGCTTCCTCGATTGTGACAAAACCTAGCTGCTGCAGGTTTTGCTTGACCATTTTTCTCATGGTTCTCATGTCATCGACGACCAGTACTTTTGTTTTTGCATCAAACATGGCTGTGCTCCTCAGTTTTAATAATTTCAATTTCAATATAGAAGATACCAGCTTCAGTTTCGAATGGAATGACCACTGCCGGCCTAGATCCCGAGTGGCGAATACGTATTCCTTCACCGGTTAAAATAGTTGGTAGTGTCTTCTGAAAGTTATAGCCTTTTTGATTCAAATCAATTTTTGCTAGCCCGTAAATAATATTTAACAATTCAGAAACAGTATCTTCTATTTCGTTAGTAATAGTTTCATGTTTTTCACTAAACATATTCTCATAAATTTTTAAAAATACTTTTTGTGAAAAGCAAAGCACAATATTTCCGGTAAAGTGATTCGATGATAAAGCCAGCATACCTGCGATGGCCACATCTGGAGTTTGCGCTGTTTTAAAGTAGGGCTTTAAAATTTTAACCTTGGTCTGGCACTGAATTTCCAAAGTTTTTTGCGTCGCTAACAAAAAAGGATTAATGAAATTCACATCTATTTCTAGGCGGGGGGATGCGCCTACTTTAGTGAAACCAGGCACCTCATCCATCGACTTAATGGGGTTGAAAACTTGCAGCACACCGTCTGAGGATAATTGCAAATGTAAATCTGAAGAAAGATTGATGGAAAATGAATGCTTATGGTTATTCTTCAAACTGGTTTTCAATTGTATAAATGCCTGGTAAAAAATATAATTAATTTGCGTTACTTTCGCAAAATCAAATACATAGTGCAAAGAATCTTTTGTAATTAATGTTTTGGCTTCGGAAGCAAAGTTTTTTATTCCGTCTGCGCCAAGATTAGAATTAAATTTAATAATTACGAACTGACTTTTTTGCTCGACTGAAAATTCACTCACATTATAGCCTTCGATGAAATTTATATATATTAGCTTACTAGAAACCCAATAATTTATTAGAAGGCTCTACGGCGGCGAAGTAAATAAATATTATTCATTTACTAGCCCTAAGATATGCGGCATTCATCTACATACTCAATACATCATCAAATTGAGGATAGGAAGAATTAAAGCCCTATTAGTCCATCCAATAAAGTATGAATCCCTTAGTCTTGGTTTTGATTTCGCCAGTTTTAGGATAAAGTTTAAATAAATTTGTCTAATGGTATCGCTTAGGTAATGATTTTTTTGAATTCGTATTGAAAAATTAATTTTTTGGCAAAGCAGTAGCTGCGCTGGGGCTGATCTCGGCGGCCAGATTGATTATTCTTCGAAGAATTCTTGAGCTGGCCACATGCCTTTGCTGTAAAGCTATGCATGCCGCGGCTCGAACATATCGCCTTGATCAGAAATTGGCGGTCCTCGGGCTGACCTCAGTTTTGGTGCAGCTTGTGGCTATGAAGTCTGTTGGCTCTTGTTGTGAGCCAAGTTCGTAGCTGCCATCGATGAACAGTTGATGGAAAGGAACATTTAAGTTGAGGCTTCCGCTAAAACGCTGAATCAGTGTAACAGCACGTGATTTAGCTTTGAGTTTTGCAAGCCCTGCTTTTTTGCGATAGTACTTCGATACGGCAGCGTGCGTGATGTCTAGGGCTTTGGCCATGATTTTTGGTCGCACGGCCAAGCACAGTCTAATCTGGAATGGAAAACTGAGCACCCATTGACGAATAGACTGAATCGGCAGGACTGAGTCAACCAAATGGGCAGCTGTTTTGCTCATGCGCCTGGCGCCGCAGCTGGTGCAGAATTCGTGGCGCTTGCAACTAAAGGCGATCAAGTGTTCGAACTGACAAGACTGACACTGGGCCCGCAAAAATTCGTGCGCCAAAATCCCACAGCGAAGATACGCATCAAACTGTTTGAACTACTTCATTCTTTGTGTTGCCTATTTTGTCGTAGCCGTAATTACAGGTCTTCTAACAGATAGAATTCATCGAAAAAATCACCGCACGAGTTGGACGAATTCTAAATGCAGACTGTGGCGTCATTCTAAAAAGTCGCAATGGTGAAATAGACACCGAAACTCATAACTCCTATTCGCTGAAGTTAAATGAAAAGGAAGCTGCCGTTGCACATTGGAGTTTTCAAAATCAACAAGTGGCTGGGTGGTCGACGGAAACACTCGGCGAATCACAATCGCTTTAGTTTCCGCCGAAAGGCATTAACGAAAGCGTTGGCCTGTTTGTTTTTAAACCCACGAAACGAATTAGAAAATTAGGTACTAAGCAAGAAACACTTCTTTATTCGACTTTGTCTTGGTTTAATTTTTTCACGCTGACTCCTTTTTGTTGAAGTCAGTTTGCTCATTTTTTTAAGCGCGCTCAAATAGGGCTGATGGATCGCTTATATTATACTTACATTATAATTACGGTAACTGACGACGAAACGATAAAGGTTCGATTGCTTGATACGGGTGCCGATGACTATCGAACGAGGCCATTTGGCCCGCCCAAACTATTGGATAGAGTTCGGGTTGCAATTAGGCACAACGGGTTAGTTGAGGCGACTCCCGTTTTCGAATCCGGTGATCTGAAAGTAGATTTGAATCTGAAACTGGTTTTAGTATCTGGTGCTCAAGTAAAATTGACGAAGACCGAATGCGAAGTTCTTGCGCGCTTGGTTCGAAGCCATGGCAAAGTGATTTCGCAGACGCAGCTGCTGAAGCAAATTTGGGGCTCACTTGCGGAGCATGAAACACATTATCTTCGAGTTTATATCGCTCAGCTTCGGAAGAAGATTGAGGCCAATCCTTCGCAACCAAAGCACATCCTTACTGAGGCTGGCGTTGGATACCGACTTGTCTAATAACCGGTGTGTAGTTGCCCCCGTTTAGACATTACAGCTTCCGCGCATTATTAATTATGTGAACGAAGCACAGATTCAGCTAATTCAAGATTCAAAAGCTTCGAAGTGGCCAAAAGCGTGCTTTATCCGAATACAAATCTAACGAAGAATTTAGAAGTAGTACTATTATTTTTGGCGGAGGACTTTACTACAACAACTGACCGTGTCTTCTTTTTCGAGATTTGCCAAGTTTACTAGCCATTTTTTAAAGGAACTTTAAATATTTAAAGAGCAGAACAATCGGTTTATTTCGATTACGGAATCTAATGATGCAAATTAACCCTTGTATGTAGCAATCTACATAGTTTTCGGAGCAATGGCTCATTTGGAAAGAAAAACGGTCATCAAGATCGTTCGGGCTGGTATGGCTAAAGGAAAGGGTAAACGCATCGGAGGAATAAAAAAGAAGTATGTGCTTGTTCGATTATGAAGAAGCCATCAGACGCTTC
Source organism: Bdellovibrio sp. (assembly GCA_014376435.1). Taxonomy (GTDB): domain Bacteria; phylum Bdellovibrionota; class Bdellovibrionia; order Bdellovibrionales; family Bdellovibrionaceae; genus Pseudobdellovibrio. The sequence goes on from JACMRL010000012.1 coordinate 46,876, forward strand.
TCACTTTCCCATAGTTTTCAACGACGGCTCTTCGGTCGATTTTTCCAGACGACGTCAACGGCCAAGCATCTAGCCAAATAATATGTTGAGGGCGAAAAAACGAAGGCAAGTTGCGAATAGCGGCGTGAAGCCGAGCCTCTCCTTTTGCGCGGGCCGAATTATTAAATGCAATTCCAATTTCATCCGTAAATTCAAGTTGAACCGGAAAAACTAAGCAATCTAAATCTTGTCCAACTTGGATCCGCAAATTATTTTCGATGAGCAATGGTGAAACCGATTCGCCCCGTTTCTTAATGATCCATTTCGTTCGACCTAGATATTGCAAACCTGATGAAGTTTTTTGAACTAAATCGCCTGTCTGAAGCCAATCGTCTCCCGATTTGCACCATTGTTTTTGATCTGAATTAAAAGTATGCGACATTTTTCCTGGTGAACGGAACCAAAGCTGATTGCTGGAATCAATTTTCAATTCAATTCCTTTAAGAGCATGTCCAAGATATTCCGGTAAAAAATTATGCCCCTCTAACGAAGTATGACAAAGAATCGGTCCCGCTTCTGTCAGGCCGTAGCCAATCGTATGTTGTACGCCGGGAAGATCGCGCCTCAGGCGCTCGATGTGAGCGGCGCTAACAATGTCTCCGCCTGTTACAGAGACTCCTTTTAATTGGGGCTGAAAGGAGATCTGCTCGATCATCCGAGGCACCAGTGGTATAAAAACGGGAGATGAGCTTTGCGCTAATGCGCTGGCCAGTTGGGTGCGATCAACGAATTCATAGGGCATAGACTTAATCTTTGAATGCAATCCGCAAAGAACTGCGCCAAACGAATGAAACAGCGGCATTGTAGAAAGAATTCGATGCTCAGAAGTCAGCCGCAAATGGGCGTGGATCGTCTCGACGTTAAAAAGCACCGAAGTACGGTCCAGTGCACACCACTTTGGCTGCCCAGTAGAGCCTGAGGTAAGTAAAATCAAATGAAAACCGCTCGGCATGGTTTTAGCGAAAGGATGTTCATCCGATACCAAATCCTTAAGGTTCTCAGAAGCCGATGAAATTTTTAAATATTCTGGGTTAACGACTACGACCGACTGATCAAGCTGCCAAGCCGCCCATATTTCTTCAAGAAGGGAAGTTTCATTCCATCCTGCTAGAACTTTTATTTTAGGCGACATGCCTGACCCCTTGAAGCGACAGGGGCATCAAAGCATGAGCCACTGTCTGGATGTCTAATCGCAAAGATCGGTCTTCGTTTACCAGCGCAGAACGCTCACGAATTTGAGCTTGCCAGTCTTGAATCGCTGATCCCGCTTTTGCATTTGATAATTCCAGCGCCTGCGCACTCAGAATACTATGAATTGAAACAAGTGTCTCGAGTACAGAAAGTTGGCGAACCAAACGATTCGCCCCATTCATGGCATTGCTGACGATATCCTGATTATGAGATTCTGAACTGCGAGATAAAATACCGGTCGGGTGAGCAGCATGGACAATTTCCATTTGTAACGAAGACGCTGTCTGATGAAGCCCCTTCATTCCATGAAAATAACGTGACTCTTTTTGAATGATAAGATTGGCGGGTAGACCCCGCTCGCCACCTATTAAATGGAAGGTCTGACGTTCGAGAAGTTCACCTAAACGACTAACTGCTAGTGCCAAGTGATCACTACTTGTCGCCAAGTAACCACCAAAAAAATTTCCTCCGTTGATAATTCCAGCTTTTGGACAAACCACTGGATTATCACTTACGCTATTTAGTTCTTCAAAAACCCATTTTTGTGCTTCGTCCAAAGTATCGGAAATCGGTCCCAAAATTTGTGACAAACAACGAAGCGAATACTCATCTTGCAAAGGAAGCCCACTCACTTGCGCAGATTGAGCTCCCTGCCATAATTGAGTTAGTGACTCTGCGGTTTTTGCCTGACCCGAATGCAATCGAGTGGTGCCTGAACAAATCGTTACAGATTCAGATCGAAGATCGGCACCAAGTGCAAGCTTTGCTGCTGCAATTGATTTTAAACTAGCGCTAAGTGCTGCACTAAATCTTTCGACAGCAAACGCCATTACAGCCCCGGTAGCACTTAGACCGTTCATAATAGCCAAGCCATCACGATGCAGGAGTGGAAAAGGTTTAATTCCGTTAGCTGATAAGGCTTCTTTCGAAGTCTTCAGTTTTCCTAAGTGCCAACATTCAACTTCGTCACCCTGAATCAAGCGAGCTAATGGAGCCATTGTCACCAAATCTCCGCTGGCACCAAGAGCGCCTAAAGTTGGAATGACCGGAGCTATCCCTGTATTAAAAAGTAAGATCATGTATTCTGCAAGTTCTGGTCTAACTCCAGACAATCCTAGAGAAAGAACCTTGATCCGGGCAATTAAAGCTGCACGGCTCATTTCATAATTTAAAAAATCGCCCTGCGCGCAATCCAAGTAGCGAGCTAAATCTTGTTGAAGATTTTCAGAGGACGTTTGACTTCGCACGTTGCGGCCAAAGCCGGTGTTAGTTCCGTAGATTTTTGCACCGTCATTAAGCTCGCTTAAAAAACGTTTATGTGAAGCCGTCATGTTTTCTCGCGCTTGTGAGCTTAGCTCAAGACGTGCGCTGGGGTCGCAGGCAAGTCGCACCAAATTTTGCGGTGAGATCATTTCTGCACCAATAATCCAGCTCATGTCTGGCTCCCTTCACTGCAAAGTACCTCGGACATAAATGTTTCACCTGAAAAAATCATCCAATCGCAGTGATTTTCATTTCCGGCGCCCACGCAACGAGGATGGTCTTTCAGCCGCTGAAAAAAATTCTGGCTTTCTTCGCTTACATCTAAAATATGCAAATCACAGTTCTTTAAAATCGACCAGCTCAATAATTGGATCGCAAATTTAGGCGCCATGTTTTTTTTTAATTTTATGACAGCGCAGGTTGAAGAATGTGCTGACGAAAAATTAACTGTTACTTGGCTTTGTTCGATTTCTGCATGAATCCAACCGGGTAAAGAAGAAAAAATACTTTCTGCATCTTCAATTGGATCGGATGAAGTCGGCTCAGTATGGCTTTTAGAAGCTAATTTTAGTCCAAGGCTTGACCAAAGTAAATAGTCAGCCCGATGAGCATTAACTGTGACCACGAAGTCACAGTTTTGCTTCCAGCGATTTTTAAATATTTCAGAAAAGCTTATGGGGCTAACCACAAATTATCTTCTTTTTACAAAAATAAAATTACGAGCGCTCTGTGTATCCCGGTAAAGGTGAATTGTCACCGGCGTAGGTTTCATTTTATAAGTGAAGGTGTAGTTAAATTTTTTATCCATATTTCCCAACTGCACCCCGGTCTTAAAAGTACCCATGAACAAGCGGTTATTCGTACACGGCGCAACCTGGATGAAGAAATTTTTTCCAACAGCATTGCTGAGAGCAACACCCGCCAGATCACTTTCGTATTTATTATAAATTTTAATGGCACCGGTGTCATCGACTTCGACAATTCCGACTTCGGTTGTAGCATCGGCTGCTTCTTGACTTAACCCACTGATGTTTGCAAAGACATTGCCCGGAATCAATCCATGGTCGGCTACTGGACCACCACCGCTCGTTTGCATTCTGGTTATGCGCTCTTGCATAGTTACGACCATATCAGTCAATGACCGCACCGTATGATTTGGAAATTTCGAAGTCATGTATTCGATTTCTGCGTAAAGATCTGAAAGTTGCTCTGATAAACTTTGGACTTCAGATTCATCCGTACCGACTTGTTTTTGTAAAGGTGTGACGCTTGCTGGTTCCACCAGTGTTACATTGCTTGTTTGCGATTCTCTTAAACTTGCTTCAAAGGCATTTTTCATACGTTTCTCCGTTAATTTTTGTTAAGTGGTTGAGCTAAAGCTTGAGTTATACATTCAACTGCGTTGGGACTCGCGAGTGACTCAACGGTTCCAACGATGACCGAAAGAATACTTGCCATATACATTGCATAGGCATCTGGCTCTTTGTCGGCAACTGTGGCGTACTGCATTTGTATATTTAATGTAATCCATTTAGATTTCAAATTGGCATACTGGATGGCCACCATATATTGAAGCTCTGTTGGATCTTCAATGTCTTGAATCGCATCCTTAAAAGCAGTTATGTCGATTGAAATGACTTGAATGACTTTTTCTTTCACATCTGAAGTCGACGTCAAGCTTGAAAGAATTTCTTTAATCGAGCCAATTAGCTCTGGGCTCTCAAGCGCATCAAGAATTTGTTGCTTCGTTATTCCAGATTCAGGTAGCGGTTCAATTGAAAACATATCAGTTTCTCCTTCAGAAAGGCCAAGGTATTTGTTTAAGTTTCTTTCTAGCTCAGTGCAGTCTAATCCAAAATGTGGAACTCCATTTTGATTAAAACCAATTCCATTAATATAAGTTGGTAAATCTTCAGTTCGGGTATGTCGGTAAATCAGCATGCGGCCAACACCCGTAATTTCGTCAACCTGCATGCAAACATCAGACCCCACTAAGTGCAAAAGTAAAAGTGGCCGCTTCTGATCGGTCGCCTTCGGCATGATTTCGCCAAGATGAATGTTTAAAAAAGTATTTTCTAAGCCGGGGATATTAAAGGTGCCAGATTCATGAAGAACGCCGTCCGTCTCTAGAACGATTCCACGTAAGACACTGGCCGACAAAGTAAAGTTTTGATTACCAACTAAAAAGCTAACGGCCGGCTCGATTTGGTAAGGCGAAGGAAATTCCATCAAAAAAGTCGTTCCGGTACCGATGTTAGAGTCGATCACTAGTTTTCCGCCAAGTTTTTGTACTTCGCGCATAACTGCGTCCATTCCTACGCCGCGTCCCGAGATCTCTGAAGCCGCTTCTTTCATACTAAATCCAGAAGCAAAGATCAGTTCTTGTTTTTCATATCTTGTCATACGTTCGACATCTGCTTGAGTAATCAAACCACTGGCCATCGCTTTTGCGGCCACCTTGTCTGGATCGATGCCGCGCCCATCGTCGCCAATTGAAATTGAATTTCGATCGCCCTTGTTCGAGAATTGAAGAGTGAGTTTAGAAGTATCTGATTTCCCGGCGGCAATTCTCTCTGTGGGAGTCTCTAAGCCGTGATCCATCGCATTGCGAAGCAAATGTACCATGATTTCACCGAGCGAGGTTACGAGTAATCGGTCCATGGCTTCGGTTTCGCCTTGAATTTCTAAGTCGACTTTTTTACCGAGTGTTACGGCGAGTTCTCGGGTCAGTTTTTTCAATCGAGCCGTTAAACCTTTTACGGGAGTAACACGAGCTTGCACGAGTGAAAATAAAGAAGATTCAAGCCGCGGCTGAAGTACTTTACTTGCATCAGAATTTGCTAACGAGCGGAGCGAATTTAACGACTCAGAAATTCCCGCAAAAACAGCGTCAAAATCTTTTTGGGCTAAGGCCAAATCTCCAGCACCGTTTGCGCTGGGGCCAGGCTTTGGTAAAGCTTTCGATTGATCGACCTTATCTTTTGTAATTGGAATGATTTCGGCCGTTAACTGCGCAGAGGATTCAAAATTCATCGATTTGATCGCACGTTCCATGCTTGTTTCAATCATCTCGTGCGCTGCGCCCGATTGAATCCCTTTTATAAAATTTAAGAAAAAATCCGCAAAATCAGAAAGTTTCAACAAAACTTCAGAAGACGGCAGTTGTCCGTTCTTCCTGAATGCCACGATTTTGTCTTCTGCTTGATGGACGGATTTGCCCAAGCGCACGAAGCCCAACTGGCTGGATATACCTTTGATGCTATGTAGTTTGGCTTGGATCGAATTTACTAATTCATCATTCCAGTCTAAACTACTGGTCGTCAGTTGCAAAAGCTCTTCGCCAATTCCGCCAAGTTCTTCACAAAAGTCACCCATCATATCGCCGAAATTACTCAGAACAAAACTTAATTCGCTACCCACGCACACCCACTTTGATTTTCTTAAAATCGACAACTTTGTGGGTTCCCGTCGGGCTATGAAATGCAACAAAGCAATCAATCTTAGATTGATTTGAGATCGACACAAGAAAACGATCTTTATTGTCAAAAAAACTAATAGTTGCTGTGGTCTGATAATTACGAAATGCCAAGGGTCTCGAAGTTTTGATTAATTCGATCTCACTAAAGGGCCAAGCTTTTTCTTGGCCTTCAAAGTAAAGTTCCAATTCATTATTTGATTCGAGTTTCTTTGTATTGCCTAGTCGGGGAGTACTAACCGGATAGTAGCTTTCAATGCCTGGAATTAAAAGCTCAGCTTCCTCAAGATTTTTTTTCCAGCTTTCTTGAAAAGCTTTCGCCCATATGTCGGATTTAAATTTGCCCTGCAGAGCTACCCAGTGGCGCATCAAACAGAACTGCAAGGGTTCCCCTGACTTCAGACCTGCAAGTTCAAGTGACAAGGCAATTTGACGCTTAACCATTTTTGGTCTCCAAATTATCAAGTTTGCTGGAAGCCCCTGATAAGAGATCAAGAACTCTGACAATTTGGTCAAGCTGATCTTTTTTGTCAGCGCTATCAGAAACGAGCTTTGCCAATAAAAGAGCTTGTAACGAAATCTCATCTAGTTGCCGCTGGAATTCTTTTTTTTCTTCGATAAACATGCACGCACCGCCTACACAATTCATATCGGTCGCAAACTGCTTATTCTGAATCTAGTTTTTCTGTAGGTTCAAATACCGATTAAATAATTGTAATGCTTGATTTCAGCGTACGCTAGTCCATAGCTTTTCAGTTAAATTATGACCATAGTCTAGTAAAGTTGGGTCGCACTAGTTTTCTTGCTGATCTTCAGATTTGTAAATTAACAATAACACTTTAAAGTAACTGGTGTTTTTGACATTGTAGGTGTCGCCGTGTGATTCAAGTGGATAGGAAGAATTAAAGCCCTATCAGTATATTCAATAAAGTATGAATCCCTTGGTCTTGATTTCGCCCGTTTTAGGAAAAAGTTTCAATAAATTTGTCTAATGGTATCGCGTCGGTAATGATTTTTTTGAATTCGTTTTGGCAAAACGGCCAAAGAACATATCCGTTTTTTTAGTTCTGAAGATAAACCAACTCGCGCCAGGCAAGGTGATGAAAATCGTCATACTTTTTGACAAAAATAATGACTTTCCCCAATGAGAGCTTCTTCAAGTCGAAAATTTGATATCCAAAGTTTTATCAGCTAAAGTGAATTCAAGTAACGGGAGGTTTTGTGCTAACGATTTACAAGGATATCCGAATTTTGTTTCCAGTTTTTTTATTTTTGGGAGCTTGCAGTGCGACTAATTCGACTTTAGGTGAAATAACCCCGCCTTTGCAAAGCTACTCAAGCAAAACTGGCAACTTTAGACTTTCTCTGACCGATGCCCCAGCACGTCAATTGAAGTCTGTTTTTGTAAACGTCAAAAATGCGGAACTTTGGTTAACTCAGGGCGGAAAAAGTGCTCGCTTGGTTGTAGCTAAAAACCTGGGCATGGTTGATCTTATGATGCTTCGAAATGGCGTTTTATTACCGATGCATGATTTGCAAATTCCCGCAGGCGCCACAGTGACTCATATTCGACTTATCTTGGGCTCTGGAAATTATGCGATAAAATCAACTGGATCTAAATGTGATTTACAAACTCCAAGCGGGCAGCAAAGCGGAGTAAAGATTAAACTGACAAACCCAGTAACAATTGAAGGACAATTTAAATACTCGTTGGTTGTAGATTTCGACGCCGAAAAATCGGTTGTCATCAAAGGTAACGGTGGATGCCTACTAAAACCAGTACTAAAAGTGGCTGGTTTCACACGAGTTTCAGAAAATCAGACGGATGACAATGGTGGCGGGTCTGCAGTGCCGGGCGAAGACTTAACCGGCGGAAGCAATGATTCCAATATTCCAGTCACGGAACTTCCAAACCAATCTGGTGATGGGACCTCGGCGACTGGAGCCGATTCTGGTGCGGCAACTCAGGCTCCGGATGAAATTTTTTACGACAATAGCAGTTCAAGCAATATGCCTCCGGTAATAACGGACCCATCGTTGATTCAGGAATAGTATTCGGATCGTAAACGAACCTAATGATTGAAATAAAAACTCCGACTTCATTACTAAGAAGTTGGAGTTTTTCATTCCGTATAAAATTAATTTTAAATGGAGTTCACAACATTTGATAAAAATGAAGTCCTTTGGGCTGCGCTCCTGTGGTCGGTCACTAGCAATGTAGTAATAGAACAGATGGTTGGCTTAACCCTGGAAACTGTGTGACAGTCCCAGATTTGGAGAGCCAATGAGTATATTAACGTCACCGATTTATAAAGAGAAGAACCCACAAGGCCGTCGCCCGAAGTACTCGACCGAGTACTATATGATGATTTCTAAACGAGTCGTCAATGGGAAGCGGCTTAGGCGTGTGATGAACTTATTTGGAATTATTTGTGCCCACAAGAAAACGAATTGCCGCAAAGGCTAAGCGCTTGGGAAAAGATTATCGTTTCCAAAATTAATTCACGGAATTAAACTGACGGGACTTAATCAAGTATGTGCGACAGATTTTACTTACATCAAACTCTTACGAGAATTCATTTACGTAAGCGTCGTTATTGACGTCTACACGAGAAAAATTATTGGCTGGTCGATCTCACGCGATTCAAGCCACAAGTTCTGCCTTGATACCTTCGCTGTTGCGGTCAAGGCACACGTGCCAACAGAAGGAATTATTCATCACTCGGATCGCGGTGTTAACTTAGGTTTAACCGGTCGTCGCAAATAAATTTAAAATATCGATGTCACAGCCAGCAACTCCGGAAGAAAATGCTTACATCGAATCGTTCTTCAAAACGATGAGGCGCGAAGAGGTTCACGTAAAGAACTACAAGACTTTATCATTCGAAGTTAAGAATGCTGCCATTTGTATTACGTAAAGTAGGCTTTGACCCAGCAACCGCTGCGGCGCCCTTCGTTGCGACTTTAGTGGATGTAACTGGTTTAGTTATTTACTTTACCGTGGCATTAATATTTTTAAAAGGAACGCTTCTTTAAAATATATACATAAATCGTGTTAAAATAGTTCCTTCAATTTGTGACATGTATGTCTCATCGACCCCATTCATCGTGCCCGAGCGATCGAAGCGGATTTGCAGCTCTGCTCCGACGCCGGTGTGCCGAGAGATTTCGGCTAAAACTCCGGAATTAAATCCGCCGCTGACTTGTGAAAATAAATCGGGAGTCGCTTTTTCAGTTGCCACTATGGGCGAATCTATTGCCAATTGGTTGAACCACAAAAAGCTTCGACTGATAATATGTTTTTGGTGGGTCAAAACTAAACCGGGACTTAGTTGTGAGATATAAGTTGAATCGAAGGTGACTCCATCCAAACTTAAATCTCTGGAGTAGGTTAATGTGCGAAAAGACCCGCCGATAAAAAAGTAATCTTGTAATTCATTAAGATTGCCTAGTCGATAAGAAAAAGTTCCGACCATGGTAAAAGATTGCCGGGGGCGATCTTGTAAACGAAAACTACCGCGGGTTGCAGTTAGCCCCCAGGCTGTATTTACTTTTCCGCCATAAAGACCTAAAGCATAATTGGTGGGTGTGGTTTTGTAAGCTACGTTGTAATACGGGTCTTGAGCAGAATAATTGCCAAATCCTAAGCCGGTCTGAAATTCAAACCTCTTGTAGCGTAAATCAATTCCGCGGGTTTTGGCGTGCGCAAAATCGATGGCTAAGAAAAGTAAAACAAAATATAAGAATTTTCTCAAGGCCACCTTCCTATTTTGCGATTAAATTTGAATTTAGTCAAAACATCTAGCCTTTAATACAGAAATTGCAGGGAAGCCATTTGGTTCGTCATGGTAACGGTTGTAGCTGCAACACTGTGGACGACGGTCACAGTTAGCACTTGAGCGAGGGTTGAATCGGTTGCTGCTGTTCCGTAGATGATAGAATTCAATACGTTGGTAACAGTAAAATCTCCGACTCCAGCTACGGGCGCCGCTGAATTTGAAAAGCTTGATAATCCACCCATTTTTTGGCTGTTTGTTGCGCCAGCATTAAATAGATCGATATTCAGATTGTAGGATCGTGTTGTTGCAGCGGTCGCAAAATTCAATGAGGTATCATCAAACAAAACGTTAGCGCCATACTTAACTCGGATGCGAACTGTTTTATTTGCTCCTGAGTTGTTTAAGTATGTACCAATTAAGTTCAGTTTTAATCCGCTCTGCGTGCCCAGCATTCCGGCTGGCACCGTATAAGAATAAATTGCGGTCTCTGTAACAGTATTCGTTACGGGCACCGCTGACATGTTACGATCAACGACTCCGTTATTGATCCATTTAACTCCGGATGGTTGCGTTGAATCTGCAATTAGAGTTTGATTATTTGTACCCGCCGGTAACCGTACATTGTTGATACCGTTACTTACGATCAAATCGCCTTTAGTTGTTGTCGGAGCTAAGTTATCAAATGCGGCCGTTTTTGCAGTCGCACCAGTTCCGCCCTTGGCAATTGAAACTGTATTCAGAGTTAGAACACCAGTATTTGCAATCGTAGCATCTCCAGATAACACAACACTTTGTGCGATATTCGAAGCATTACCGACAAAGATGTTAGCTGAAGTTAATGTATTTGGCACTGGAGTGAAAGTTAAGGCAGTTGTTACATCAGTCGAATTAATTAAAGAAGCGGCCGTCACGCGACCTTTCGTATCAACGGTCACCTTAGAAAAGGTTCCGGCACCAACACCAGAGTTAGATAAAGTTAAAATACCTGTGTTAGAGATCGAAGCATCTCCTGATAACACCTGACCTTGCGCAATATTTGTAGCGTTACCCACAAAGATGTTAGCTGAAGTTAATGTATTTGGCACTGGAGTGAAAGTTAAAGCAGTTGTTACATCAGTCGATGTCATCACAATTCCGTAACCAGTAATAGTAGTTGGTTTAGCGGTTAATTTACTAAAAGCAACGTCATTGATCTTCACATTAGTAATTGCATTATTATTAATTGTTAAAACACCAGCGTTAGAAATCGAAGCATCACCAGAAAGAACTTGTCCTTGCGCAACGTTGGAAGCATTACCGACAAAGATGTTAGCTGAAGTTAATGTATTCGAAGCTGGAGTGAAAGTTAAAGCAGTTGTTACATCAGTCGATGTCATCACAATTCCGTAACCGGTGATTGTCGTTGGTTTAGCGGTTAATTTACTAAACGCAACGTCATTGATCTTCACATTAGTAATTGCATTATTATTAATTGTTAAAACACCAGCGTTAGAAATCGTAGCATCACCAGATAACACAACACCAGTTGCAACGTTCGAAGCGTTACCAACAAAGATGTTAGCTGAAGTTAATGTATTCGATGAAGGCGTGTAACCTAAACCAGTTGTTACATCAGTCGAAGTTAAAGCTGAACCTGATGTTACTAAGCCTTTTGTGTTGAAAGTTACTTTAGGGAAAGTACCACCAGCACTAACTGGTGAAAGAGCTAAAATACCAGCGTTAGAGATTGAAGCATCACCAGATAACACAACACCGACAGCTAAATTCGAAGCGTTACCAATAAAAAGCTGAGCTGAGTTTAACGAAGTACCAAGCTTTGAATTAAACGCAGTAAAATCAGAAGAAGCTAAGTAACCATTCACTGAAGCCGTCGCGCGCGAGATATCAATCGAAGGAGAAGTTGATGAATTACTTACCGTAATCGGGTTACCTGAAGTAGAAGCTGAAGTAACTCCTGTTACAGATCCAGAACCAGTTCCAGGAGTGTAGCCGAGAGCGCCGGTAACATCAGTCGATGTCATCACAATTCCGTAACCAGTAATAGTCGTTGGTTTAGAAGTTAATTTACTAAAAGCAACGTCATTGATCTTCACATTAGTAATTGCATTATTATTAATTGTTAAAACACCAGCGTTAGAAATCGAAGCATCACCTGATAACACAACACCAGTTGCAACGTTGGAAACGTTACCCACGAAGATGTTAGCTGAAGTTAATGTATTTGAAGAAGGCGTGTAACCTAAACCAGTTGTTACATCTGTCGAAGTTAAAGCTGAACCTGATGTTACTAAGCCTTTTGTGTTGAAAGTTACTTTAGGGAATGTACCACCAGCACTAACTGGCGAAAGAGCTAAAATACCAGCGTTAGAAATCGTAGCATCACCAGATAACACAACACCGACAGCTAAATTCGAAGCGTTACCCACAAAGATGTTAGCCGAAGTTAATGTATTCGATGAAGGCGTGTAACCTAAACCAGTTGTTATATCTGTCGAAGTTAAAGCTGAACCTGATGTTACTAAGCCTTTTGTGTTGAAAGTTACTTTAGGAAATGTACCACCAGCACTAACTGGCGAAAGAGCTAAAATACCAGCGTTAGAAATCGTAGCATCACCAGATAACACAACACCAGTTGCAACGTTGGAAGCGTTACCGACAAAGATGTTAGCTGAAGTTAATGTATTTGGCACTGGAGTGAAAGTTAAAGCAGTTGTTACATCAGTCGATGTCATCACAATTCCGTAACCAGTAATAGTAGTTGGTTTAGCGGTTAA
>JACMRL010000001.1 GCA_014376435.1 Bdellovibrio sp.
CTACGATTGGAGTTAATGATAAAATACCCGCATTCGTAATCGACGCATCACCCGAAAGTACTTGGCCTTGTGCAACGTTGGAAACGTTACCCACAAAGATATTCGCAGATGTTAAAGCATTCGATGCCGGAGTGTAAGTTAACGCTGTCGTAATATCAGCTGAGTTTAGTAATGCTGACGCTGTTACGCGACCTTTTGCATCGAACGTAATCTTCGATCCAGTATTTGCAACTACGATCGGAGTTAATGAAGCCACACCCGCATTCGTGATTGATACGTCACCCGAAAGTACACGTGATTGCGCTAAGTTCGATACGTTACCGATGTAGATGCTTCCTGAAGTTAATGACGAAGACGCCGCATCTGTAATTCCGTATCCCGCAATCGTTGTCGGAGTCGAAGTTACTTTTGACCAATTAACTCCAGAAATTTTTGCATCGTTGATCGCACCGTTATTAATCGTTAGTACACCTAAGTTTGAAATCGATGCATCGCCCGATAAAACTCTACCTTGTGCTAAACCAGAACCATTACCCACAAAAATATTCGCTGATGTTAATACTGACGTTAATTTATTATTAAACGTCGTGTAATCGCCCGATGTTAAATAACCATCGTTAAATGAATCAGCTTGTGCCATGAAAATAAATGGAGTGTTCGTACTATTCGATACTGACAACGGAGGTGCCGCACTTACGTTTGTTACCGTACCGTTTGTTACACTCGCCCAAGAAACGTTTGTTCCGTTGGTTTGTAATACTTTTCCACCTTGCGCAACTTGCGTAGGTAATAAATTATTAATCGCCGTTGGTTGCGTTGTTCCGCCCGTACCACCGTTAGCGATTGATAATATACCTGTTACATCACCAGATGCGGCCGCTAAGCCGATCACGCCGGCTGAGTAAGCTCCAGAACCAGTTCTGCGAACTAAACCGGTAGTCGCTAGCGCATTCACTCCGGTTAACTCCGTACCTAAACCAATCGTGCCGGCACTGACAATCGTACCACCCGTTAAACCAGTGCCCGCGGTGATGCTTGTTACCGTACCACCCGAACCTGTATTGCTTGCGATCGCATCCCAAGTTGTTCCGTTATCACGAAATACTTGTGCAGTATTTGTTGCTAAGTAGATGCGACCATCAACACCTGGCGCTGGACGTGCGGCAAAAGTTCCTGATTGCATTGACACAATTACAGCGCCGGCGCCAACGCCCGCATTTTGTACGCTATCCGTGATGCCAAATCCACTTAAAGTTGTCGGATTTGTGCCAGCTGTTACGCGGCCTTTTGTATCTACTGTGACAGATTTGTAAGTATTAGCTACGACACCCGTTGTGGTTAATGTTGGATTTGGATACGTACCCGCTAAATCACCACTTGCCGCACCCGATGGTGGACGAGAATTTGTTAAACGTGAATCATTTCCTTTTACAACTTCCGCTACGGCCGCATCACCCGAAGATGGCGCATTTAGTACCGCCGCCGAACCTAATCCAAGATTTGTTCTAGTCACTGCAGAATTCGTTAAAGTTAAAACACCCGAATTTGCAATCGACGCATCACCCGATAATGCACCCGCCGTAGCTGCGCCGCCCGCACTACCAACAAAAATTTGTTGCGAAGGTAAGATCGAAGTTAATTTATTACTAAAAATTGTCCAATCACCCGAAGTTAAATAACCTGCTGTAGTATTCGTAGCTTGAGTCATTGAAATAAATGGAGTCGAAGTATTATTAAGCACAGACAACGGAGGAGCCGCAGCAACCGTTGTTACCGTTCCGCCCGTACCCGTTGCTGAACCCACTTTAATCCAGGCAGCACCATTATCACGGTAAATTTCGCCCGTATCCGTCGTTATATAAACACGACCCGCAGTACCCGCCGCAGGTTTTGCGCCATTAGCACCCGCTTGCATTGAATTAACACCGCCGGCATTTGTTAAAATCGCATCGGTAATGCCGTATCCAAAAATTGTCGTTGGAGTCGAAGTTACTTTCGACCAATTAACACCCGAAATTTTTGCATCATCAACCGCACCGTTAGCAATTTTTCCATTTGTAATTGCACTCGGTTGAATCGTTGTTGAACCATCGATTGAAATTGCTACATCACCCGTAACGGCTACACCCGCCGCTACACCGGCAGCGCTACCGACAAAAATTTGTGAAGCAGGTAAAATATTCGATGCAGGAGTATAACCTAAAGCGCCTGTAACTTGTGCTGATAAAATCGTATAAGTCGCGCAACCTAAGTTATCATTCACTGAATTGTAAGTTAAAGTTTGACCCGCGGCACATGCGCCCGAAGCCATCATCCAATTTCCAGCCACATTTGATTTAATATTACCGATATTTAAAAACTGCGCGGCCGCAACATTGGCTCCGCTTCCTACCCAAACTTGACCCGTCGGTAACGTAGTCGCTAATTTATTATTAAAAGTTGTCCAATCCGTTGAAGACAAGTAACCGCTAGCGGCCGTTGTTGCTTGAACGATCGAGATATTAGGCGTCCCTCCACCCGATGATACGATCGGTAAAGTTCCCCCTACTGATGTTACTGAGCCTGCCGTTGCAGAAGCCCAAGTTAATACTCCGGAACCATCGGTTTTTAATACGAAGCCTGCCGAACCCGCATCCACTGGTAAAGTTAAAGTGTAATCACTTGAAAACGCCGTTGGTGCCATTAAACGAATTGAATTTGTATTTGCACCATCAAATAAGTAAACGTTACGACCCGAAAAGTTTGTCGCCTGTGCTGTTACAAAAGATGCGTTGCCGCTTCCATTACGTTTTACAATCGTATTTAACGAAGATGAAGCTGTAGCCGCTAAAGTATCATTGACCGAAGTATTAATTTGCCCGGCAGTTTTTCCGCCCACGGTTGCCACCGTCGGACCCGGATATGTACCAGCTAAATCTCCGCTCGCCACTGAACCCGCTTGAATTGAGCCGGTCAAACGCGAGTCATCACCCGCCGCCACTGTTCCAGCTACGGTACCAACATTAACTGTTAAAATTGGAGTTAAAGTATTATTCGTTACCGTTAAGTACGAATTGGTAGAGCTCACGTTCGTGACGGTACCTAAAGAATCGTTATCAACACCCGGCGCCCAAGAAGCACCATTAAATTTTAAAATTTGTCCCGGAGTTGGCGCAATCGCTGAAACATTTGTACCGCGAAGTTTTGAAACAAGCGTCGCACCTTGCGTACCCGTTACATCACCGATTAAAGAACCCGTGAAACCAATGGCTGGATTTGTGGCTAATAAATACTGAGACGTTGTGCCACCAATAATATTAATTAACTCTGCATATTGAGCATTACTTAAGGGCGCTACATTAGCCGGAGCTCCGAAACCATCTACGACTCTTACTAAAGCGTCGACACCGAAACCACCAACGTTTAAAGATTCAATCGCGGAAGGAACATAAGAGACTGATTGGGCCGGAAGTGGCTCAAATGCTCCGGGCGCCATTGTAGAATCATGGAACGCAATCGAAATACGGCGAATATCAGTTGCCGTTGGGCTGTAACTGAAAGCCGAACCACTATTACAACGACTGGCGGCTAAAGAAAAAGCTCCGAACGTGTTTTTATTGCTAAAAATTTGTTGAACTGGATACACCGGTAGCGCCGAATCCTGACGAAGACCTGTACCGTTATTAATATTAAGAACAAAAACACCATTTGATAAAGTTTTAGTTTGAGTTTCTTCGAACATAATACAGTTATCTAACGCGGTCGTCGGCGTTCGAACTTGTATTCTAAAATCAACTGACCCGGTTACTCCAAGGTTTGTTACGCTATCAACAATTCTTCCATGATAACTCAGTTGTGGGCCCGTTTGCGCGAACGCATTAAGACCTAAAAAGAGTATCGTAAAAAATACTGTGACGACGTACTGTAATGTCGTATTTTTTAGACCGATTTTTTTCATTGACCAGCTCCTGAAAGAATATTTCCTTGAGAGTTCATATAAACTTTGTATTTACCTGAGGGAGTCGTAACGGCAGAAGGGGGCGGAGTGCCGGCTGGAAAATTTCCATTGATTGGATTTTCCGGAGCACTGTAACTGATCGTTGGATAATTTGCATCAACCTGAATTGCGTTAGCTACCATCGTTGCATTTACCGTTTTGATGGTCGTCGCTAACCCAGGCGTATTTTCATATTGCGTACTTGCCGAAATAAATTCAGCCCCACGAAATTTAAATCGTGTTGGCTGTGCTTGCACAACCTGACTGTTTCTCGTACCGATTGAATTTCGCGCGTTAACATAGAAATCGTATTCAATGCCGTTTGTTAATCCCGTTACCGTGTAAGGAGACGTTACGTGTGAAATTGATGTATAAGTCGTCGTACCGGCCACTCGGTAATAAACTGTGTAAACACCCGATGTAAATCCGCCCGCACCAATCATGTACGGAGCATTCTGCCAAGTTAGATCCACTGAACGATCTTGACCTTCAGCATCGGTAATTAAAAAAGATCCCGGAGATAAAATATGTACGACTGTTAATTTGAAATTTTGTATCGCGTGAGTCCAGAAATCATATAGATCGACGGTGATATCAGAAAGGCCGTACTGAAATTGTTTCGGACTTAATGTTAACGTACAGTTCGGATACGTTCCGCCAACCACCATACCTGAGCTATCAATTAAAGTATCATTTGTTGAAGTAGCTTTAACAAATACTAAAGAACAAACCATAAAGGTATCAGGATCACTGATTGTAAACGGAATTGATTGAACGTCATTTTCGTCCATAATATAGTCTGCGATTGCACCCAATACGGGCGGAGCCGAAGAAATATGTTTTCCCGGCTCGAATAGCTTATCAAGCTTCGATTTACTGCCGCCAAGTGGATTTAAATCACAACCCGTGACGACAACAAACAATAAGCTTAAGCCTATTTTAAAAAAGTTTTTCGCAATTAACGTCCTAATAAAAAACCTTCCTTGGTTTATTATAACTGACAACTACCAATCTTTCAGCTTCCATGCATAACCAAATTCTATACCTAACTCTCGCGCCTTCTGGAACAAGATCTGTGTATTTTGTTGAGATTCTTCATATCTAATTTTTCCAAAAACGTACTCTTTAATACGGTCATGTTGTAACGAAAGTGAGACATCCACAGCCGTTCCGGGATCTACCAAATAACCCGCCGTCGCGGCGCTTTGCAAACTAGACACACCAATCTCCGCATCAAATCTATACTTACCTGCTTGATGAAACATATAACTGAAAGCACCACGGTAAGATAAAATCGGAACTGCATTCACCGTAACGCCGCCATCGTCAAATAAAACGATGAACTCTTTAGTAAAGCGATAAAAAAGCTTTTCAGTTTGTGCGATTCCCAAACTAAAACCAAATGGTCCGGTCTCGTACCTAGCGTCAGCAAAAACGCTTGCGACACCTTTTTTTCTTTGTTCGATCGGTCTTTCACGAATCTCTGGACTAATTTCATTGTTCAAGTATGAAAAACCTAAATTAGTACGAAAGTTTTCAAACCAGTAATTATGCCATCCAAAACCTAGCTCTGGATTTAACTTACTTAGTAATGTTCCTTCGCCTTTGGTCGTCGCATCTGTTCCGTCGTAGCGGTTGTACCAAGCACCGCCCAAGATATAGATCGCTGAATAGCGTGTGATACACTCGGTACCAGTCCACTCGCCATCACAAATCATGCGGTAACGTAAAGCTTCTGACACTTCTTCGGTTGGCGCACCCGCTGATTCAATATCAACTTGTTCTCCCGTTGCTACGTCGTTTTCAATAATTTCAACGGCGCGATTTTTTGTTTCAGCTTGCGGCACGACAATGGTTGAAGTTTTCGTTTTTAAATCAATCGGTTCCAACGTAATAATACGATCTTCACCACGGTCTAACATACGCCAGCCGTTCGTTTGTTCTTCACAACCAAATGGTAACGTAATTTCGTCGCCCGGCTGGATTAAGTTTTGATTAGCCAAATTATTAATTTTTAACAATTTTTCCAGCGTACTTTCGCTACCGAAGACTGGTTCTAATTTGAAAGTTCTTAAAATTTCTGCGATGTGATCACCTTTTTTTGCGACATACTTTGTAGGCTTAGATACAGGAGTACAAACGTCGGCATTCGATTTTTGCAAAAAGAAAAACATAACAAAGATGGTGACAAAAAATATTTGGGCTAGTGCTTTCATCAAGGTTAATTATTTCAAGCACTTAGCTTAAAATAAAGAGATCATCTTGTATTAGCGATTTTCTAGACTGGCCGGAAGTCGCCCTGGACTTGAGTTTAGAGGATCGCTGTCCACGGATTTAGTTTGGATTTTAAAGATAAGTCTAGACCTAAGACTACCCTTGTTCTCTAGATTATCGGCTACTCGTTTGAATTCCTGGGCCTTGGTACTTATATCACCCCAACCATAGACCTGCGCCAAAGAACTGACGTAGAAATGTTCCCCAGGGTTTTCTTCATAAAATTGCTCAAACAATGCAACCGCTTCACTAGAGCGATTTTGGTCCATCAGGGCCCAGGCTAGTAACGGCTGGACGTTTTTGTTTTGTGATTTTAGTTCCAAGGCACGACGTGCAAAAAACTCCACTTCTTTAGAATTTTTATTTTTCAAGTACCACAATTCAGTTAATACCGCGTAGATATTTGCGCTGTTTGGATTCAGCTGCACGGCTTTAGCAATTTGTTTTCTAAATGATTTTTGATTGCGTAAACGGTAATGCACAAAAGCAATTTTCAGACGTAAATCTTCATCTTTTGGATAAGAACTAATACCTTTTTCAAGTAAAGCAACTGTTTCAACAAAACGTTTTGATTCGATAAGAAAGTCTGCGTAAGTCTTGTAAAGAATAAGTTGATCAGGTCTTTTAATTTGAGCTTTGCGAATGCGATTGATCGCTAAGTCAGGCTCTCCAACCTGTTTTTCACGTAAAGCTATACGCGTTTGCGCTTCGCCGTAGTAGTCAGAAGAAGCTGGAACCAGCTCTAAAGTTGCCATTGCTTCATCGGTCTTATTTTGACTTTGATACACGTAAGCTAAATAAACTCGTGGCTCGTCCATTTCTTTACGACGAAGCAAGCTTTGATACATTTTTTCAGCTTTGCTGAAGTCATTAATTAAAAAATAAATATGAGCTTTTTTTAGATCAACTAAATATCGATCACTTGTCCATACCCGCTGTTTATCAAGTTCACGTAGAGCAATATCGTAATTTTCTAACTGAATGGCGGCGTAGCAAAGATTTTCCGAGACTTCTAAGTCAAAGTCGTGAGTTTGATTGTAATTGTCCAAAACCACTAACGCTTGGGGGAAGTTTTTCTGAAAGAATAGGTCTTCGACATATTCAGCGGCAATTTTTTTATCATGCGGGTTCATCGCGTAGGCTTCCGCTAGTAATTTGCGATAGGTTTCTTTATTCTTAGTGATTTTAAATATAAGTGCTCGTTGAAAAACGGCTTCCGGCAAACGATCGTAGCCTGGATTAAACTGGTTCAATACCCGCAAAGCTTGATCATATTTCATTTCAATTTTATAAATATAGAATAAGGCCCAAATAGCTTTATCATTATGCTCGTCTAACTTCAAAAGCTCCGTGTAGGCACTGCGTGCTTTTGAATAAATCTCTGAAGCCAAATACAGATTTCCTAATTTATACAAAGCCATTTTATTTTTGGGGTCTTGCTTTAGAACTTCACCTAACTCGTACGAAGCAAGGTGGTCTTGTCTTTCAACCATGTAAGAATCCGCTAAATTTAAACGTGCCGAAACTCGATTAGGATTATGTAATATAGAAAGTCGATACGATTCGATCGCTTTTACTTGTTGATTATCTTGCGCGTAAGCTAAACCAATTTGTTCATAGTATTCCGCCCTAGAAATCTGCCCAGGAAATAAATCCGATTTAACGGTTTGAATCGAAGGCAATTGAACTTGTTGAGTTGCACAACCCACCAGATAACTACCGAATAAAATTAGAAAAATTAAACTTTTCACTCTGGTATGGATCGGCTTTTTTATGCACGGACTTAACTGGACCAAAGGTCAGCCAATCCGTACCATTTACAACGTCAGATGACTCTAAAAAGCCTCACAGGTAAGTTTATGTGGTGCCAAACAAAAAAATAAGTTTCTTCATCTACCTAATCGTGGGTTTTGCAATCTACGCATTTTCGTTTAATAACGAGTTTTTGTTAGATGATGAGTCTCAGATCTTAAATAATCACGTCGTACACGATTTAACAAAGTGGCCCACGCAGTTTACAAGTTCTACCATGGCGGATGGCTCTGCAGTGGGTGGAATTTATTATAAACCAATTATGATGATTACTTACAGTGTAATTTGGAGTCTAGGACAACCGAATCCATTTTTATTTCATGTCTTTCAATTACTACTTCACATTATAAATTCATTTTTTGTATTTTTAATTTTTACGTGGCTTTTCAAAAATTCTAAAAAAGAGTTTTCTTTTTTAGCCGGACTTTTATTTTTAGTTCATCCGATTAATTCAGAGGCAGTACTATTTATTGCCGATATGCAAGAGCCGCTTTACACTTTCTTTGGCTTAGCTGCTTTACTAATTTTAAGCCGTTTTCATTCGAAAAAGTCAGTCATTTTAGTTGGGCTTTTTTTACTTTGTAGTTTGTTAAGTAAAGAAAGCGGAATACTGTACGTAATTGCCAGCGCAAATTTTGTTTTAATATTTCGTAAAAAACAGTTTCCCGGATTTTTAATTTCTGCCGTGGCCGCCGTTTCAATTTATTTAACACTTCGATTTGGCTTAGCTGGCTTACACTCCGTTTTAGCTCACGACATGCAAATTGCGCGCGCTGATTTATCCACGCGTTGGCTAACCATGCCAAAAGTGTTAATTCACTACATTCATCTATTTTTCTACCCGTCTAAGATTGCCTTGACGCAAGATTGGGTCGTCAATTCAGCGACACTAGAAGATTTTTGGATTCCACTTTGTGAAGTATTTATTATCATTTGTTTAATTAGCTTTTTTATTTTCAGAAAAAAAGATAAGATTTTTATTTTTTTTGCAATTTGGTTTCTGGCGGGGTGGGGACTGCATTCACAATTCGTGCCCTTGGATGGCACTGTTTCAGATCGTTGGTTTTATTTTACCTTTATTGGTTTAATCGGAATGATTTTGAGTCTCTTCAAATATCAATTTTCAAAAATTCTTTTACTGGCTAGTTTAATAATCGTTTTGATTTTAGGGTATCGTACTTACTTAAGAAGTTTTGATTGGCGAAATCCGGCGACCCTGTACCAAAAAGATCTTTTGGTTGATCCAAACTCATTTTATATGAACAATAATCTAGGCCTGGGTTATTTTGCGGCGGGAAAATATGCAGAAGCTATTCCTTACTTTGAAAAAACGATTTCGGTCAGCGCAAGTAATAGTCGGGCAAAATACACGGCCCAAACTAATTTAGGTGCTGCTTATTATTTTATGGGAAATTTTCCAAAGGCCGAAAGTGTTTTGCGCGAAGTAATTATCAGTGGTGACATCAAAGCTTACCGCGCCTTAAGCGGCGCCTTGGTTAATCAGGGAAAAATCACCGAAGCAAATAAATTGATTGCAGAAGCTCTTGAAAAATTTCCGAACGATTCCGTTTTACTAAAATTGAAAGCGCTTAATCCTTAGAATTTGTACCTACATAGACTGATATTGCATTGATAATGTGGTACAGCGAACTTGCTTTAACCGGTTGTGAATCAAATTCTCCGCTAGCTAATTTTGTATCTCTCCACATTCCTTTTTCAAAAATAATAAAGTTTTTAAATAAAGACTGCATCGCTTCATCGGCCACCGCGGTTTGTCCTAGGTCCGTCGCCGCTTTAATACGCTCACACTGGGGCCAGAAACGCGAGCTGGTCTTCTTCGGTTGGCCATCACTCCAAACTTCATCGTAAGCCAAAGTTCGATCAGGGCTAACGCCAAACTTTTCGGCCAGATCAAATAATTTTTGCGATTGTTCCATTAACTTTAAGCCCGTCACTTCTTCATATTGAAGTAAAAGCCATGCCCATTCAAAATGATGACCCGGCTCAAAAATAAAATTTCCATTTTCACGTAATGGATTCCATTGTTCATCAAAATGCTCGGCTAAAAACCCGGTAACAGGATCAATAAACTTATTTAAACAAAGATCACATAATTCTAAGGTAAGCGCATGCCAGCGAGGATCATCATCAACTTTTGTCCAAACTAAAGCCGCTTCGAATAAATGCATATGTGGATTTGAATGATACATTTTTTCATTATTTTTAATCTCGCTAAATCCACCCGCGGGCAACTTTCTTTCAGCGTTTAAGTATTTTAATACTTTTAAAGCTTCATGCTTAATCTCTTCTTTACGTAAAATATCATAAGCTTGCGCTAACCCGAATAAGACAAATGCTTGCGTATATAAATCTAGATCTTGATTTGCGGGCTGGCCACTTACATCTACTGAATGAATATAAGCGCCTCGAGGATTTTCATAAAATTTAATCAGCGAGCCCACCGCTTTTTCTACAATCGCGGAGACTGTATCTAGATCAATCATATTTAATTTGTAAGCTTCAACAAAAGAATAAATTTGTCGGGCTTGCACTAATGCGCGACGAGGTGAAGATTGGGGTTCTCCGTCGAGTGAAATGCTCTCCACAAACGAGCCATTCTTAGAATCAATTCCTTTTTGAATCCAAAATGGAAAAACATTTTCCGTTAACCATTTTAATGACATCTGCATTTGAGCTGTTTTCATTTCTTAAATTTGATCCAATTCTTTTTTAAGTTCGGTAATCATTTTCATTTTAGACACGACTTCCAAATTTTCTTTCAGCTGCTCTAAACGACTGGCCCCCAGAATAACCGTACTTACATTCGGATTTAATGCGACCCAACCCAAAGCTAAATGAGTCATCGAAATACCCGACTTTTTAGAAATTGCGGAAAGCTTTTCTGCTTTTTTTTGATTTTCTTGGTTTTCAATTTCTTCTTTTACGTAGCTCATCGATTTCATACTGGCGCGCGAGCCCTCGGGGATTCCGTTTAAGTACTTGCCCGTTAATAAACCCGAAGCTAAAGGGCTCCAGGTAGTTAAGCCTAAATTCATTTTTTCATAAAGCGGTTTAAATTCTTTCTCAACCTTATCCCGGTGAATTAAATTGTACTGTGGCTGCTCAACGATCGGGCGATGTAGTCCGTTCTCAACCGCGAAATCATAGGCCATATCGATTGCGATGGCCGGCCATTCACTAGTTCCCCAGTACAAAGCTTTTCCGTCGCGAATCATCTGATCCATGGCAAAGACAATTTCATGAATGGGTGTATTTGGATCATAACGATGGCAGTAAGCTACATCAACAAAGTCGGTTTTCATCCGTTTTAATGATCCATCAATCGCCTGCATTAAATATTTTCTATTTAAAGTATTTTTGAAATTAATTCTGTTTTCAATGCCCCAAAAAAATTTCGTCGTCAAAATAATATCATTTCGGTGTAAACCTAATTCACGAAAACCCTGCATCATTAATTCTTCCGAAACCCCCTGGGCGTACACTTCCGCGTTATCAAAAAAATTAACTCCGTGATCAAAGGCATATTTTAAACATTCTTTAACAGAACCGATATCCATTTGCTTACCGAAGGTAACCCACGAGCCAAAAGAAAATAAACTGACCGATAAACCCGAGTTACCTAATTGACGATGCGGCATTGTTTCCATAAAGTTTCCTTATCTATGGCTGCAATTATATTCTGTTACAGAAGCGAAGCAACCGGATTTAGTAGACAAAGATGGAGTCAACATTAGAGCCCTGGAAGCTTACTAGACTTTTACAAAGCAAATTCTGAGATTTTAATTTCGTAGCGCGTCGACAGACCGACATTGTTAAATACCCGAAGGCAGCGCTAGAATTAAAAAAATACTAGACCTACGAATAAAGAATTTGTCTGACTACGCACCCGTGATTAAAAATCAGGATCAAGAGTACACACGCAATGTGCAAGAGGTTTTGTTTTTAATTAATCAAGAAATTCACTAATCACAAATAGCAAATGACAGTCGTCGGGTGGACGCTGTTTTAACCATCGAGTTCTAATTTTACAACGACTCGCATAGCTTTCGCCGATCTTTCTTAATTTTATTAAGATAAGCACTACGGCAGAAAATTATAATTTGGATACGACAAGCCATGAGCCCTTTGCATTCGAAGCGTTTAAATATTTATTTAAACTCAACATAGACAAAATTTGGCCACAACCTTTTTCAAGGTTTCGAACAAAATATAAACTGTTAAAGAACTAAATTCTAGAACTGAAAAACATTTGTAATAAAAAAATTATTAGGTAATTAGCTTGTTCGTTCACTCAAGACAAAACTGGCCCTTAACCATTTTAGTAAATGAAAGGTGTTCCACTGTTCCCGGGTTTATGATGACCCAGTTTGTCTATTGACTTGAATTATTCACAAGCTATTACGTCAATAATTTTAACGCCAATTGCTGCTGTTGATTCGCTTGTCCAAGGACTGCTGTTGCGGCTTGCATTAAAATATTATTTCTAGCAAGAGCTGTAGATTCAGCTGCAATGTCAGTGTCACGGATACGCGAATTAGCTGCGGCAAAGTTCTCTTCAGAAGTTGCTAAAGTCGAAGACGTTGTTTGCAAACGATTCTGTAAGGCACCTAAGCTAGCGCGAATACCATTTACGTAGTTCATCGCATCATCTAAGAATGCTAAGCTATCTTGCGCTTGTAATTTTGTGCCGGCCGAAAGGTCGGTTAGCATCATCGAATCAAGAGTTACATTTCCTTCTTCGGCATTGAAACTAATACGATCATTTAACGGATCATTATTAACACCAACCTGAAAATCTAGTACGCCGCCAAAACCATTCAGTAACGGCGTTCCGTTAAATGCAGTCGTTTGCGATACTCGTTCCATTTCTTCTTTTAATTGTTGAACTTCAAGATCAACCAATGCGCGCTCTCTGTCTGAGATCGTGTCTGAAGCCGATTGTACGCCCAGCTCTCTAATGCGGGATAACATATTTGTAATCTCGCTGAGGCCACCTTCCGCGACTTGTACTAATGAAATTCCATCGTTGGCGTTCCTGTTAGCTTGTTTGAAACCACGAATTTGGGCTTTCAAGTTTTCAGAAATCGCTAAACCAGCCGCATCGTCCGCCGAATTATTAATTCGATTTCCTGATGATAATCGTGCCATGGTTGTCGAGATCTGGTTCCCCAGTCCGTACAAATTCTTTTGTGCGTTCAATGCATTCACATTTGTCGCAATACGCAATCCCATTTTATCCTCCTTGTTAAAGACCCGAATTGATCCGACCATTCCTTGGTCTAACCAAAATTTCCTTTTCAGGTCCATTTTTTAAATCTTAAAAACTAAAAATTTTCTTTCTTACAGACCGTCTTTCGACTTCTATAATGAGCCCGGCATTTTTAGGACCGGGCCCTTTTCCTCGCAGGAATTTTTACTACATCAGCGACTGGTCGCAAGCACTCTAGAGAGTCCTTCAACTTTCACTATCACTTATTTAAAAGTGATAAGGCTTGTCCGGGCTGCTGATTCGCTTGAGCCAGAACTGCTGTTCCTGACTGAAGCATTAAATTTCTTTTTGCCAATTCAGAACTTTCTTCAGCGATATCAGAATCTCTAATTCTTGAATTCGCCGTAGCCATACTTTCTAAACTGGTATTAATATTCTCTACGGTTGAGTTCAATCGACTTTGAATCGATCCAAAGTGTGCGCGTAAGCCACTGACTCCTTGAATTGCTCGGTCGATGATATCTAAAGACTGTTGCGCACCTTGCTTACTAAAAATATTTGAAAAACGCACACCTAAAGCAATCGTATTCGTGTCTGCTTCGGAAGGTTCAAATGAAATACGGTCGATTGTGTTTGAATTTTTAGTGTTCACTTGAAAATCAAAACTTTCACCTTCACCATTTAATAATTTAGTTCCATTAAATTCTGTTGATGCAGAAATACGATCAATCTCGGCCATTAATTGGTTATATTCGCCGCCTGTCATTTTTCTTTCGCGGTCTGTAATCGTATCTGAAGAGGCTTGGATACTTAATTCACGCATACGAACTAACATATTTCCTACTTCAGCCAAGCTACCTTCGGCTGTTTGTAATAATGAAATACCGTCTTGCGTATTGCGATTGGCCACTTTAAGACCACGCATTTGAGCTTTCAAATTTTCCGATACCGCTAAACCCGCTGCATCGTCTGAAGCTTTATTGATTCTTGAACCCGATGACAATTTTTCCATCGTGCGATCAAGTGCACCTTTCGTAATAGATAACGAGTGCTGTGCATTTAAGGCTGTAATGTTCGTACCAATTCTCATTCCCATTCTTCCTCCTTGAAGACTTGCTTTTTCAAGCTCCCTGCAAAAATCCTTTTCGCAGAGCCAGGCATTCTGCCTGAAGTGGGTTAACAATCACTCGACCTGAGTGGCTGTTTAGTTATCACTCGTACCAAGTGATCGTCTCGTTCTTAAACAACTGATCGGATCAATATGAGAAAACATGAAGGGTCGAATCTCAAAAAGATGCAGTTCTAGCCCAAGGCCCAGTTAATTTCCCCAAATAAGGTGCCGGGAACTATTTTATGAGTTCTGAGCCACAATTTTTCCATTCACGACGACCGGTTCGGGGTATCGGTCACCATTTCATGTGACCGGGAATTTGTTCAAAACCCCTCGACAAACCTTTACTAGCTATAGGCGAACAGGTAGTTTCGTCCCATGGAAATCAGAGATCCCATTCACGGTTCAATTCAGTTAAGTGACGTCGAAGTTGCGGTTATCGAATCCGTCGAATTTCAAAGACTTCGTCAAATTAAACAGCTGGGTTTTTCAGAGTTCAGCTTTCCCGGAGCCACTCATAATCGCTTTTTACATTCGATCGGCGTTAGCCACGTTGCTGGACAAGTTTTTGATAGCATTTTTCGCGCGTATCCATTTTCAAAAAGCAGCGTAAAAAATCGTTTACGCCAAACCGTGAAGTTAGCTTCGTTATTACACGACATCGGTCACGGCCCGTTAAGCCATGCGATCGAACAGGTGATGCCGAAATTAGATAAATTAAATATTAAAATCTACGCCGATCAAAAAATTGATCAAACCCGACAAGCTAATCACGAAGATTACACAATTAAATTTGTAACTGATTCAGCCGTCGCAAAAATTATTGAAGAAAATTCTCCGGATATTACGGCCAAGCACGTCGCATGTTTAATTGATAAGAACTTACAATGCGATGAAAGTTTTTTTACCGACGGCCTCATTAACTTCCGTCCGATCCTAAGCCAAATCGTTAGTTCAGAGCTTGATGCCGATCGGATGGATTATTTAGAGCGTGATTCTTATTTCTGTGGAATCAATTACGGAAAAATCGATAAAGACTGGTTACAGCAAAACCTAACCATGCATATCGTAAAAGATAAAGCATTCTTAGCCCTCAACCGTCGCGCGCTATATGCATTCGATGATTTTTTAATTTCACGTCACCATATGCATTTGATGGTTTACTTCCATCACAAAAGTATTGTGTACGAAGAAATGTTAAACCGCTATTTAGCCTCACCCGACTGCAAATTCTTTTTACCTGCCGCGGCTAGTGAATATGTGAACTACACCGATTATAAATTATACGAGCACTTAGCGTCAGTTGATAATCAGTGGGCGCAAAGAATCGCGCAGCGAAGACCTTACCGTGTAGCGCTTGAGTTACATAACCAAGACCCAATACGAATTGAAAATATTCAGGCGATTTTCAAAAAATTTAATATCGATTATATTTACGCCAGCTCAAATGTGCGTTTATCAAAGTACCACTCGGTGACTTCCGAAGATCAAACGAATATCTACGTCGTCGACCAATATGACAAATGGGATATTCCATCACCGGTTGGCCAAGCCACGCAGATCTTTCAGAAGTACGAAGGCGCCCGCGTGATCGACCGCTTCTACGTAGCTCCGGAAAGATACCAAGAAGCGAAGAAGATATTTAACGAAGTTAAGTATTAAAATTCGTTTTCTAAGGCTGTCTTAAACTTCTTTAATAACTTCAAAACCCTTGTAAGATCCCACAATCGCAAATCCCACCACATGTTTAACGCCACGGTCTTTTAGTTTTTTTGCTATCTCGTTCATGGTCGCACCAGATCCGACCGCATCGTCGATTAGTAAAACTTTTTTGTAAGTTATATCAAGGGGCACGACGACCATTGTTTCTTTTGCATTCTGAATTCGTTCTTCAACTTTACCTAATGATTTTTGCGCAACGGGTACTTCCCCCTGATAAGCTTTTATTATTTCAATTGTCGGTAGGCTCAATTTTAAATTTTTTTGTAGTTCCTTTAAAAAAGGTATTTTTCTAGGAATTGAATGTGGCACCCACGCTATTGCATCTATTTTTTCTGTTTTTAAAATATCTGCTAAAGGTTTTTGGATTAACTCGCTAATTGTTTTAATAACTTTGATGTTTTGTGCTTGTTTACCGTGATGTAAATAGTGCCCAATTTTTGTTTTTCCAAAACGTATAAGACTATAAAAATCATAATAATAAGTTTGATCTAAATATAAATGACTAAAAATTTTATTAAATCGATCCGTTGCTTCAATAAGATTTTTATTTTTATGGGAATTAGCTTCGCTTAAAATCTCAATATAATCCTTAATACAATTTTCGATATTTTGTCTGTTGTTGGTGGCACGCATCCACGTCAAAAAACCATCTAGTCCCTTTATAATATTTCCGGTCGGGCTAATATATAAATATTCTTTTTCTAAAATTTGCAGTAAGTCGTTTGGAATGTCGACAATGGGGCGATGGGGTGTCTTCGCTGGTATAAAATAAAATACCTTTGGAGCCGATCCCTTTTTAGAAACTTGCCCCGCCTGCATCAGTTTATTAAGTGCTCGGTGGATGGAAGCAGCGGTTAAACCAAGCTCTTTCACTAAGTCTTTGACCTGCACTTGCTCATTTTTACCAATAATTTCAAGTATTTGCATTTTAGT
Organism: Bdellovibrio sp.; assembly: GCA_014376435.1. Lineage (GTDB taxonomy): Bacteria > Bdellovibrionota > Bdellovibrionia > Bdellovibrionales > Bdellovibrionaceae > Pseudobdellovibrio. The sequence continues at coordinate 17,059 of JACMRL010000001.1, forward strand.
CTGAGTATACATAGTATATAGTATATACTGTACTATGTACTATGTATAGCGCTGTCTTAAATTCTTTAAAACAGTATGATTAAGTGGCCTGAGGAAGAAACGTTCGCCCTTAATTTGATAGAAATTGCTGCAAGACAGCTGTTAAAAATGGACCACTCGTAGTTTTAAAAAATTACTTTTATGACCAAAAGTTTCACATGGAGATTTTATCTGTCTGAATCATAACAGGCGAAAATATTAAAAAATAAACATAGAGTTGATGCATTGACAAACATTTAATGGAGGATATTTGCATGAATAAAAATATGTTAATTATTATTGGATGTTTTTTGCTTGGCTCTAGCTCTGTTTTCGCAACTGAGATTAGCTGTGCCGCCAGAGTTGTTAGTAGCGATTTTGCCAATCAACAAGAATTTCCGCAGGTGACAATCGATGAGAAAAGCGGCGAAAAATCAATATCCGTTGGCAAGTTTGGAAATATTGAAATTCGATACTTAAAATCTACCACCGATCTTCTGCTTGCTGGAAAAGGGACCTTTGCAAATAATACAGATGAATTTTTAGCGGAAAGTACTTTCGGTCAACTTATATCACCACAGCCCTTCAGCAAACCCGTACCAAGAACTGCGGGTTTAAGTTTCGATTTGAGATCAAAAGGTATTGGCTTCATACTTTTGTTCTGTGCAGAAGGAAACATTAACTACACGAGTGCACGTAAATCCCTAGATTTTTAAGCTGAATAATTTTTAAATCCAAAGCTCTGCTTAGACTACTTAAGCAGAGTTATTTCAAATTCTCTCAATCACCATCGCAATACCTTGACCACCGCCAATGAGGATAGGAAGTTTAAAGGACGATTATTAATTTTAAATAATTCAGTAAAGAACGTCACGACCAGAAGAATTTGATCTTTTTGAGCGTCATTGCTATCATCCACTTTGGAAAATCTAACAGGTAAAATACTGGTTCCAATACCTTTACTTACTTACAAAGATCTTAGCTCATGATCTACCCATCCGGAAGCCCACTCTTTAGGTGCGTTACCAGAAGCTATCAGCGCACCAATTCCCGGGATATAAACTTGGCCACCATGTAGATGACCCGCCAGCGCCAGAAAAAACTTCTCTTTAATTTGAAAAATACTAGCTGGATCATGCATAAATAAAATTTTTGGTGCGGTTGAATTTACTTTTGCTAAAGCAATATTGAATCTTATTTTGCCAGAGTTTTGACCAGGGCAGCTAAGGTTACAGGCTGTTTGTTAATTTTTAAACAAGTTAGTTAAGATAACAAGCCATATTATTATATTTACTTGAAAAGCCCCACTGGCTTAGGTAACTGTAGGTAACAAAAAAGAGGGGTCTTATGAATAAGTTTCTATTTATTGCTTTTGTATTAAGTGCGCTTTCTGCGCAAGCTTTGGTCTTGGGAGAATTCACTGGTGTAGGACGCTACGAAGACAATTACTTAACAATTAACAATTGCGACGTGGCCGTGAATGTGAACTACAACGAATCTGAAAAAGTACTTACTTACGACTATGCTTCGTTATGCATGTCGGAACAGTCGTATCCTTTAAACGCCCCTAGCAATGATTATACTGTGCGCTTAAAGGTTGATAAAAATAACAATCTTCTTTTTATGAACGCTGATGGAAGTTTATCAGGTCCTATCGGGACGAAGTCAGATAATGAGTTCAAATTTTCATTCGAAGTTTCGCATGCAGTCGTATTGAAGTGGATCCCGGTAAACTTGCGCGCCTACATGCGAGCCAATTATGGTTCTTGTTTTGAATCTGAAAAAATTCAAATGGAAAAACAAATTTCATATCGCTTTGTTTTAAATCGCAACAGAGTGACATTCGAACGTGCCTCAATAACTGATATGCTACCGTATTTCATAACAAGAAGATGTTCTGAAAAAAATATCAGCGCGAATGGCAAATACCAAGTTACCACTAAAATCCAAGCTGAGTTAAGTAAGTAAAGCTTCTAATTACTTAACCAGTGGCTTCGGCTGACAAGCACCTGACACTAAAATATAAGTGTTGGGTGGATAATACAATCCTGGCTTGTAAAAATCAAACGTCATAAAAATCTCGCCGCGATCGAGATGTGAATCTACTTGTTGCAAGATTGAAAAATTAAAAAAATAAAAAGTTGCCTGATTGCACAAATGAAAACGATGTCCTATTCAACCCATGCCGGTTTGTAAAATCTGCTATTAGCCATTTCAGACTGTCTCAGTCATGGCATTGTTTTGCATTTAAGACTGCTGCAACAAGTAGATTCTGCTCAAGCAGAGTGGTTTCAAATTCTCTCAATCACCATTGCGATGCCTTGGCCGCCACCAATACACGCTGAACCCAAAGCATACTTGCCGCCACGGCGTTGTAATTCATAAACCAAGTGATTCATAATACGTGTGCCCGATGCGCCTAGTGGATGCCCCACCGCAATCGCTCCGCCGTTTACGTTTGTTTTCGCCGGATCTAATCCTAATTCTTTTTGTACCGAAAGATATTGGGCCGCGAAAGCTTCGTTTACTTCAACGATATCCATTTGCTCTAATTTCAAACCCGCCTTTTCTAAAGCGATGCGCGCAGCTGGCGCGGGACCGATACCCATCATTTTAGGATCGCAGCCCACCACACCCCAGGAAATAATGCGCGCTAATGGTTTATAACCTTTTTCTTTCGCGTAACTTTCGCTGGTTAATAACGAACAAGCTGCACCGTCAACAATACCTGATGCCGTTGCCGCAGTTACTAATCCGTCTTTTTTAAATAAAGCTTTTAAGCCAGAAATTTTTTCTAATGTAGCATCTGGTTTTGGATGTTCATCTTTATCAACGATGATTTCGCCTTTTTTAGTTTTCACGGTGATCGGAGTAATCTCCGCCGCGAAATAATTTTTTTCTAAAGCCGCTTTGTAGCGTTGCTGAGTTTGAATCGAATAAGCGTCGCACATCGCGCGCGTGATTTCGTATTTCTCGCCTAAATTTTCTGCGGTGATCGCCATCGGAATTCCGGCGTAGATATCGGTTAACGCCGAAGTCATGTAATCTTCTAATTCAAAATTACCCATACGAAGTCCATCGAAGCGTGCTTTACGAACTACGTACGGAATTTGCGACATCTGCTCAACTCCGCCCGCCAAGACTGCTTTGGCGTCGCCCGATGAAATCATGTTTGCGGCGTCGATCCAAGCTTGGAAGCCTGATCCGCACAAGCGGTTTACAATGTAAGCGCCCACGTTTTGTGGAATGCCCATTCTTAAACCCGTGTGACGTGCTACGTAAGCAGCGTCGGCGCCACTTTGTATGACGTTACCGATCACGACGTGGTGAATATCTTCTGGTTTCGCTCCTGCGGCTTCTAGGGTTGCATTTCCGGCTGCGACCGTTAAGTCAGTTGCTGAAATATCTTTCAATGCTCCACCGAATGCGCCGAATGCAGTTCTTTTACCTGAGATAAAAACTATTTTTTCCATCGCGTGATCTCTTTTCTTTTGATGCTGACTAGTTTAAAACAAATAACGTAGGCCGCAACAAAAAAGGTGATTTATGAAAGTCCTTGTCATTGGTTCTGGTGGTCGCGAGCACGCTTTGTGTAAAGCATTATCTGAAGCTAAATCGATCAAAAAAGTTTTCGTTAGCCCGGGCAATGCCGGAATGCAAGAACACGCCAAAGTAATGGCCTTAAATATTCAAGATCACAAAAAAGTCGTCGAATTTTGTTTAGTTAATTCTGTCAGTTACGTTTTTATCGGGCCAGAAGATGCCTTGGTCGATGGCTTAGCTGATTCGCTACGCGCTGAAAAAATTCGCGTGGTGGGTCCTTCAAAACAGGCCTCGCAATTAGAAGGTTCGAAAATTTTCGCCAAAAAATTCATGAACAAAGCCGGAATCTTAACGGCCGCGGCCGATATTGTTAATTCTGTACAAAGCACGATGATGGCCGCCGCAAATTACACGGCTCCGTATATTCTTAAAGCCGAAGGCTTAGCGGCCGGCAAAGGTGTTTTTATTTGTAAAACAATCGAAGAATTAAAAACGGCGGCCGAAAATTTATTCGAAAAGAAAATTCTGGGTGATGCCGGCAAACGGGCTTTACTAGAAAAAAATCTTCCGGGACATGAACTAAGTATTTTAGTTTTAACGAACGGTGTGACTTATCAGGCTTTACCGATGGCTCAAGATCACAAACGTTTGAAAGATAATGATGAAGGCCCGAACACCGGCGGCATGGGTACCGTGGCACCCATGAAAATTTCTAATAGCCTAAAGCAAAAAATTATTCGTAAAATTATTGAGCCTACGATCGCCCAGATGCAAATCGAAAAATTATTATTTCGCGGAATTTTATTCGTCGGAATTATGGTGGTCGATAACGAACCTTACGCACTTGAATACAACGCGCGCTTCGGTGACCCCGAAACTCAAGTCTTATTACCATTAATCAAAGGCGACCTAGGTAAAATATTTTTTCAGTTGGCCAGCGGCTTTGTTGAACCTTTACACTTTTACGATAAAGCCGTTTGTTGCATCGTCAACGCGGCACCTGGTTACCCTGAACAAGCTGTCAAAGGGGTATCGGTCACCGTTCCCGCAAACGAAAAAGACGCCTATATTCTTCACGCGGGAACAATTAAAAATCACGAAGGTAAATTGGTATCAAACGGCGGTCGCGTGCTGAACGTAGTTGCAATTGATGAAACGCCCGAAAAAGCGAAAGCAAAAGCTTATGCCTTAAATGAAAAAATTAAATTTGAGGGAAGACAATTTAGAACAGATTTAGGAAGTTACCAGTTCCAACGAACTGAAACTTGAGATTTGTTTTCTTGCGCCGCGAACGACTGAGATAAAATTAAATCTTTATTCTCGGCTAAGCTTTCTAGAATTTCTGCCTCTGCTTTTGCCGCGCGCGCATCGTAATTAATCGCGGCCCGTACCCAACCACGGTATTCTAATTTAGCCAAAGCTTGCATCGCTAATAACTTAATACTTAGTTTGTGATCTATTTTTGAATCCTTAGCGCGACCAAAATCAATTTCAGCCTTCATATTCTTTTCTACTTTTTCCACCGCACGTCCTACCGAAGTTTGACGAATCGGTGATTGATCCCACCAAACTGAAAAACCATTATCAACAATTTTAGAAATCACTGAACTGCCTGAATCATGATTAGTCACTGATTTTGGTAATAATTTATCTGAAGTCTGGGTCGAGATTAAAGGCTCAGAAATATCGATCGGCATAACTAAACGCTTCGTATTTTTAACGTTTACTTTCGCATCGCTAGAAACCGCGATGGCCATCGTAAAAAATATAATAAGTAAGCTAAGTAATATTCTCATAGTAACTTATTACTATTCAACGACCGGGCCAGTATCCCCCACGTAAAATGGCCAACGATGGCGCAATATGAGACAAAGACAAAAATTGCCAGCCACTTCTGTCATCGGGGTGAAAAACTTACGATTCATGAGCCCCGTAAGTGGCCTTTGGTCGCCAGGTAAACTCGAAAATGATCCGAACGATACCCACTCGAGTACGATGTATCGACTTTTAGCTGTCAAGCCCCGGACTACAACTATGCCAAATCAATGCTTAGACTATCTTATAGCTAAAGTCGATATTCGTTTCAGTGATTACTGCCGATGGCTCGCCGATTAAAGACCGAAAAGAAAAGCCTCGGCTCAAAAAAAGTGTAAACCAATTCAAATGCATTACATAAAAATTAAAACGTCGATCAAGAAGGTTCAATCTTAAAACTGAGCCTTGGCTAATTCAAGAAATTGTGTTTTAAGCCGCAAGGGTTCTAAGTTTTTCTATGGTATCCGGAAATTCTCTAACTAAAAGAATAAGAGCGATGGCTTGATCATTGGGCCGGCTACGCCCTTGCTCCCAATTCGCAAGCGTTCGCTGGTTAACGTGCAGAAGGCGGGCGAACAAACCCTGTGAAATGTTTAGCTTTTCCCGCGTCTTACGAATAAAGTCAGAGCTTATTTCTGGAAGATCTGTTTCAGGAAGTTTATAGTTTTTTAATGTGATTTTTCCGTCGCGCTGTTTTTGCATGCTTTCAACACCGGACATAATTTCACTAAAAATATCACGTTTCTTTTTCATCATTTTCTCCGTACCTTAGAGCGATTTTGTTTTTCTAAATCAATAGCCATTTTGAGCATTTTCTTTTGTGTGGCTGTTAAATCAGAAGCCTCGTCTTTATCAAAAATAGTTAAAAACCAAATCTGCTTATCCTCAGAAAAATGGTAGTAAATAACCCGTAGGCCACCGCGTTTACCTTTATTTCGCCGCGAATCTTGCCAGCGAATTTTTCTGAATCCCCCAGTGCCTGGCATAACTTCGCCGGCCTCTGGATTTGCTATTAAAAGTTTCTGCAATGCCCGGTAATCATCATCGTTTAGATAATCGGGCAAGGCTTTCGTAAAGGCCGGAGCTTCAAACAATTCCATTAAAGTAACTATACGCTATTAGCGTATAGTTATCAAGTGCTCTTTTTAAAATGTCGTAATTAATGCAGTCTTTAACTACTCTTCATCCAAAATGTAATTCATTGGATTGACCGGAATACCGTTCACGCGCACTTCGTAATGTAAATGCGGGCCCGTCGATCGGCCGGTATTGCCTGTTGCGGAAATCACATCAAACTTTGAAACTTTTTGACCGACTTGAACGTAGATTTGTGAATTGTGCGCGTATCTGGTCAGTACGCCGTAACCGTGGTCGATCGATACTAACTTACCGTAGAACTCATCCCAGCCGGCGAAGCTGACCACGCCATCTGCGGGCGAGCGAACCGGTGTTCCCGGCGATACGGCGATATCAACTCCGGCGTGTAGTTTTTGTTTTCCGTTGATTGGATCAATACGATAACCGAAGCGTGAACCGATCGGGCCACGTGCGGGTTTTACGTTCGGAGTTGATGATAATAAACTTTGGCGGTCTGATAGCATTTCCCAAAGCTCGATCACCGATTGTTCTTTTAACGCAGAATCTTTTACGGCCTCATTGATGCGTATAACTAAAGTTGAATAATTCGCGACTGATTTTTCCGTCGCCAATTCGCCCTTGAAAGTATTCACCGGATTTTCGCCGATGATTAAAGGTTCTTGCTGAATAAAATCATCCGTCGACATGCGTTCGCCCGCTTGTTGCGAAGGTGTTGCTTCAGGACCAATCTGCGCCGGAAAACTTAATCTTTCCGAGCGATCTTTCATTTGCGTATCGGTGATTAATTTTAATTTGTTGGTCACCATGCCAACACGCTCGAGTGCTGACTGCAAAGTATCTAATTTGGTTTCAACCACTTGAAATTGTTTTTGTAAATTGATGTTTTCAATTTTTAATTTTTTGTTTTCAATTGATTGCGCTAATAATCCGAAATAATCAATCAATCCCGCTAGTAACGAAATGACCACCACGGCTAAAATAAAGGCCGAGATCTTAAAATAACTAACCGGCATCACTATTTTTTTAGTTTGTGCTTCGTCGTTTGTTACGAAGTAAAGAGTGATAGTTTTACGCGGTTGATTCATATTTTTAAAACCCTACACGTCTTGAAAGTGAAGAACAAGAACCGTTACGTTATCGTCTCCACCATGTGCTAATGCTTTATCAATCATCATGGGCGCTACTTTATCGGCCGCATTTTGATTCAGCATCGTGCACAGATCTTGATCGGTAACCATTCCGGTTAATCCGTCTGAGCAAAATAAAAATACATCGCCCGTCGAAACTTCTCGCTCTAGTACATCCGGAAATACATCACGCTCGAACCCAACACTTCGCGTGATTACATTTTTTCCAACAACTTTACGAGCGTGCTCTTCCGTCATCATTCCTAAACGAATTTGTTCATTAACCAGGGAATGATCTTCAGTGATCTGCCATAAGTAAGGTTTTCGGTAAAGATAACAACGGCTATCACCAACGTTCGCAACAAATAATTTACTGTCACGCACATAACCCATCACCATGGTTGTACCCATTCCACTTAAACGTTTTTCATTCGCAGAGCGATCAAAAATTCGGTGACTGGCTTCTTCGTAGGCTTGATAAATAACTTCTTTAGGCTTGAATTGAGTTGCTTTCGGGTGACCCACAACTTCGCGCACGGTTTCAACGGCTAACGCTGACGCAACTTCGCCGCCGAAATGACCACCCACCCCATCTGCTACAATAAAAAGACCTAAGCGATCATCAATCAAAAATGAATCTTGATTACCTTCACGCTTTAAACCTTTATCGGTTAAACACCAAGACTGAAATCTCATATTAGAACATTGTCGCTGCACGTAAACGCAGAGTCAAATATCACCAGAAAGAAAAGACAAACTCTAGCACTCGACCTCGGTCTAATTATTAAAAACTTCAGCAAAAGCTTTCACCATTTTCTTCATAAGCGGTGTCCAACTTCCGACAAACAGTAAGGTTCCTTTCGAACCCACCAGGGAATTTATGAAAAAAAGTTTTGGTTTTAAAAAATACATCTTGGTCTCGGTTTTCCTGCACTTTGTGCTAGTGTTTGCCATTCAGTTAGTAACGTATTTACAGACCAAAAAAGATTCTCAAAAAGTCGAAGTCACCTTACTTACGGCTGAAGATCTAGAAGCCATGAACGCTAAAAACAACTCCACGCAAATAGTTGAAACCGATTCTGCACACGCCAACAATCAACTGGATGAAAAAGCAAAATATAACAGCGAAAAAAGTAATACCGTTGAAAAAGAAACAAAAGCTAAGTTAGGCGAGCAATTTAAAAACGCCGCCCGCCAAGGTTCTGAAACGAAGCAAGCGCAAAAAGGCCAAAAAAAATCGGCTCAACAAATGTTAGCAAACTCTTTTGATCCGTATGCCGCTTTAGTTAAAAACACGAACGCACAAGAAGCGAAAGAATTTGCGAAAGGCCAAGTGGGCGCAAATGCGGGCGAAGCTTCAATGACAAATGATAATTTAAAAGGTGTATCTGAAGATTTAATTACAAAATTAAATACCCGCGAATATAAATACTACGGTTACTATCACCGCATTAAAATTCAGTTGAACCAATGGTGGCAGCCGAAAGTTCGCGAAAAAGTTTCGAAAATGGTCAGCCAGGGTCGTCGAATCGCCGCAACTGATAATAAAGTAACTAAATTAGTTATCATCTTAAATGACGCTGGCAATCTGGTAAATGTTCAAGTTTTAGCCGAATCCGGCGTTATGGATCTTGATGCCGCGGCAGTAGAAGCTTTTAGAGCGGCCGCGCCCTTTCCGAATCCTCCAAAAGGCATTATCGAGTCTGATGGCAAGGTTCGTATTCGTTGGGACTTTGTCGTCGAGAGTTAATTATTGAATCTTCCCCCTCAAAAGAATAGAGTTTTTACTCTTATTTCATAAAGAAATTGGATCATTAAAGGAGACAACCATGTCTGCTAAAAATACCCCTATGACTGCTACGCTTCCGCGCGAGACTTTAGAAACAATTGCGAAACGAGCGCATTACTTAGCTGCACAAATGATTTACCAAGCGAATCATCGCACGGATAAAGAAAAAGGCGATCCCAAAATTGGCGGACACGTTGGTGGATCAACCAGCGCGCTACACATCATGGGTGCATTACACTTAGTGGTAAAAACGGGTTTCGATCATATCGCAAATAAACCCCATGCTTCACCAGCTGATCACTCTTACAATTATTTATTAGATTTATTTTTAAATCCTGATTTTTCAAAACTCACGCAAGAGCAAAAAGATACGGCGATGATGGGTTTACGTAAGTATTCAAAAAACGGCGAGCCGGTTTTTCAATCTTACCACTCAGCTTACGATTGTGATCATCACAATTTTTTCCCGTCAGGTACCGTGGGCATTCCACCCGTTCAAGCGGGTTACTTAGCCTTAGCTTACCGCTTTGCCGCGGAACACGGATACAATGTACCCTTAGCTCACTTCTGGGCACTGACCGGAGATTCTGAATTTCGTGAAGGTTCAATGTACGAAGCAGTTCCCGATTTCGCCGACCGTGAAATTGGAAACTTAACTTGGATTGTTGATTACAATCGTCAATCACTGGATGGTCACCGTATCATCAATGAAAAACAAATGGATGGAACCGATGCGGATCGTATCGAAAGAACCATGTCTGCCAATGGCTGGGAAGTCATTCAACTTCGGCACGGATCGAAACGCCAAAATTTATTTAAAAAACCCGGCGGAGATGTTTTTAAAAATTTCTTAGAAAAAGAATTACGTGATTATGAATTACAAGCCCTGCTTTTAGTTCACGACATGAAAGCTTTAAAAAAAGGAATCGTTAAAGAACATCCGAACATGAAAAAGTTCATCGAGAATGTTTCTGATCAAGAACTTTACGAAGCGTTCAGCGATTTCGGTGGTCACGATATGATCGCCATCGTCGAAGCCATGCAAAAATCTAAATTATCAACCCGCAGACCAACAATCATCATCGCGCATACACTGAAAGGCTGGGGGATGAAGATGGCGGCAGCCCCGGGTAATCACTCGGCTTTACCAAACGAAGACGAAATGGAAGAACTTCGCGCAAAACAAGGCATCAAAGGCGACACATTATTTGCGGGCTTTGATCCGAAATCAGCCGAAGGCAAATTCTTAAAAGATCGCGGCGATAAATTATTAACTGAAATTAAAGCGCAAAATACTTTAAAAGAAAAAAATCAGAAATTTTTTATGGACGAGATCGAAAAAATCGGCGCGATTCCTGAAAAATTAGATATCAATACAAAAATGGCTAGTTACCCGCATACGCAGTGGATGTTAGGTCAGTTAACGGCCAAGTTAACTCGTGTTGCGAATGCGGATAAGACAAAATTAAACGACTTCGAACAAAAATGGCGTACCGCGGGTGAATTATTTATGACCATGGCGCCCGACGTAGGCACTTCGACAAACTTGAATCCCGCCATGGATGGGAAAATTTTCGGAGCTCCGGTAGTAACGGATTTAGAAACTGACTTAGGTGTGAAAGATACCAAACTTCCGGATTTAGTTCCGGGCGAAGAGGTTTCAGATCGTTTCTTAAGATTTGAAATTGCCGAAGGTAATGTAATGACTTGCGTAGGTTCTTTCGGAAAAATGCGCGACATTATCGGCGTACCGATTATGCCATTGATGACCATTTACGATTTTTTTATCAAACGCGCTTTAGACCAATACTTTTACAATCTTTACTGGAAATCGAGCTTTATCTGCGTGGGAACTCCTTCAGGCGTCACACTTTCTCCGGAAGGGGCCCAACACGGATGGAAATCAGATTTCCAAATCCCGAATCAAATCACGTGGGAGCCCTTCTTCTGTATTGAAGTTGATTGGATCTTATCGGACGCATTTAAGCGTCATATCATGAACGACAATTCCGGCCGTCAAGGGACTTTACTTCGCTTAGTGACTCGTGGAATCGAACAAAAAGATTTAATGAAATACTTAACGAAGCAATCTCGCTTTAAACAAGATGGCTCCGTTAAATTAGCGCGCGCTGAATTTGCCGTGAACGGTGGAACAAACGAAGAAGAACTTCCCGCAAAATCAGATACGGAAATTTTGACCGTAATGAAGGAAGAAGTTCTAAAGGGCGCTTACCACTTAATCGACTACCGCGGTTACGCTGGTTACGAGCCCGGTGATAACGTCGTAAATATTTTCGCGATGGGTTCGATGGTAACGGAAGCGTTAAAAGCCTCTGAAAATTTATTAGCCCGCGGAATTTACGCGAACGTGATTTCGGTAACATCGCCCGATTTATTATGCGGAATTTTAGCTCACGAAAATGATTATGATTATTTACGTAATGGCTTGGGTATTAATCCAGATATTTATTTAAATAAAACCGGTGATGTTGGGTCAGCGGATTTAGTCACCGTATCAGGCCGCCGTATTCCAATCGTCAGTGTACACGATGGTGAAGCAGGTATTCTAGATAATTTGGGTTCAATCGTAGGTGTGCGCCAAGAATCATGTGCGGTACGTAAACACTCAAAGTGTGGACGCCCGGTCGAGATTTATCATTTTCATCATATCGATGACGAAGCCGTGGTTGAAGCTTGCGGAAAAGCATTATCTGAAACAGCTTTAGAAAAAGTGATCGTATCAAAAAAATCATTAGACGAAGTTGCGCAAGCTGGCTATTCAGCTGAGGGGCAAGCCACGCAAACAAACCCACACTGGACTGAGCTATGGCCAACAAAAAATCAAAGTCACAAACACTAGTTACAAAATTTCCTGACGAAGGAGAGATTTTTAAAGCCACGGTACAAAAACACGCGGCTTTAATTTTTTTCGTTCACTTTTACAAGGGACATAAAAAAGCTTTACGCAGACACATTCAATTCGTGAATGATCTTGGCTACGATGCGTACGCGTTTAATTTAAAAGACGACGTCAGCGATCATTACGGAGTTCCTTACTCTCACATTTCTAAAAAATTTGGTATGAAGCACGCGATGGCCGATCAAATTGAAGAGCACCTTGATTTACTTTCTGCGTACAAAGAAAAAGTCATGTTTGCATTTTCAAATGTGGCGGGCTGCGCGATTGAAGTAATGGGTCGTAGGGATAATCAAGGTATTAAAGCATTGATCTGCGACAGCGGGCCTACCGCTAACTTTGTGAATTCTGCTTACAAACTCTATAAATACGCCCAACCCATTAAGTTTGCACCACTACGGCTCGTGGCGGCGCCGCTTCTTGCTTATGGGTGGAGTTCGGAATTACACAAAGATATTCCCAAAGACTTACAAAAACTTCCTGACGGCTTTCCCGTATTAAGTATTCGCGGTTGGAAAGATCCTTTAATGGTGCCAGCGGAGATCGATAAAATTTTTGAACCTTGCACGAATTTAGCTTGGCAAAAATTGAGTTTACCTGAAGCAACTCACTTAACGGGACTTCGCGATTTTCCAGAAGATTACAAACCTGCCGTTGAAAGTTTTTTAAACTCGGCTCTATAGTTTACGTTCTAATTTACGCTTCAATTTATACTCTAATTTAACGTCTCAAAACCGAACGGCTGTTTCATGAACGCCGTTCGGTTACTGTTATCAAAAAATGTTACTTCTCTTCATTTCACGCGTTGTAAATCATTACAATTCATTTTTAGCTGGCGCGCGATTCGCAAATATAAAGTTCAGAAGAGGTATTTCTGAATGAAAAATATGATGCGTCTCAAAATTGAACATATTCTTTTTATGAGCCTAACGCTAGTTTTTACACCTTCAGCCCAATCTCAGTACGCTCAAGCAGCACAAACTAATCTTGTTCATTCGATCACCCAAGATGTCGGCGCCCCCGTTCTAATCAAATACAACAACGGAACTGTTGCGCAAATGTTACGTAAAGAAAAAGTAGATGAATTTCGTACACCAATTTCTTTATCTGAAAATAGCTGCAAAACTATGAAAAACTTAAGTTGCCAACTAGTTGTTCCTTATGTTCGTCAACAATTTGCTGCTGTTTGGAAAAACCACCCAACCCGCCAAGGTCTACCTTTAGAGTATTCATTTGATCAAAAAATGACCTATGGCAGACAGCTTTTTATTACACGCGCTCAAAATGAACTTTATGAAACTGCTTTAAAAAGAATTGAAGCAGCTGATCCTAAAGCACGCCAGGCCTTAAATTATAAACCCTTAGCCCGCATCGAGTGCGATGGTGACATTTCTACAGCTTTACCAGCTTCATCAGAAATTCTTTTTTGGGATGAAACTTATGAAGCCGGACTTTCAGAGCTGGTTATGACCGATGAGGGTTACGTGCGTGTGACTTTAAACAATAACCGCTCTGAAAATCTAGGGATTCAACAAAGTGGAAAAGTATTACATATCAATCGCTACAGAGTCGCATACGGTGACTACAATCTGCAGTATCCACTTGGTATGTCGTATAGTTCACAATTAATCTTCCGTGCACCAAATATCGATGAACCAAAAAATGAATTGTGTGAAGTTAAATGGCTGGTAAATTTTTCTATTTATTTTCAACAGGTATCAGCTTTACTGCGTAACGCAGATAATCAACCCTTTAATCCTGCTGGGTACACTTCATATATTTACTCACTTGAAAATTCAAATTATTTTTCTCGTGAAATATTTAAAAATGAAGTTTGGCAATCTGTGGGGTTACAATAATGAAACACTTAATTGTCAGCTTATTTTTAATTACTTCAACTTTATCATTCAGTGCTGACGCACAAGAAATTCCCCCGGCGGTATTTCTGAATAAAATCACACAGCGCTTGATTGGCTCTTGGCCAATGCCTGCAGATTATGAGCTGTTACAAAAGGAAATGAAATCAAGCTCGTGCAATGCCGTCAGCTGCATGGATAAGTTTTTCCGTAATTATATCCGCGACAAAATGAAACGCGCTGAATTCTATGCCTTATTCTATGCTGAAGTAACAGAAAGATTCGGCTATAAATCACCGCCTTCTTCAATGATCGGCCAAATTATTTCGTCTGGACAAATTTCCCATGATCCAAGCGCAAGCCGCGATTTCGCATTAGTTTATCGTACTTTAAAAGAGAACCAATCTTTCGATGAACTCTTCACCAGCCAACTTCTTGCATACCCGTCGCATAAAGATACGAATGTAAATGATGTTCCAATTGATCTTGCGAAAATTGATTCTTCAAAAACCAGAGGCTACGGAGCCCAAACCTCAAGTTATACTATTCAGGATGAAAATGGTCAGGGCTTTACCGCCGCTGTTTACGATTTCAATGACCATGCTAATATTTCAGGTCTTTTTTCAACTCGTCGTTTTTTAACTCGTTACTGGAATACGCCGCTCAATAAAAATCGTAAAAGATCAGCGGCTTTTTTCAGAATTATGCTTTGTGATTCAATGTCGCCAGCTCTTGAGCGTGAGACTCAACGCTCAAAAGAACTACGCATGGCGATGGGAAAGTCTGATGAACAAATTATTACTGATGAAATCAGAAGTGTGCATAATAATAAACATGGTACACAAAAAGACTGTGCTGCTTGCCATACACGCCTAGATCCTGTGGGTTTCACAATGAATGCTCTTGAGGTTGGAATTTCGGGCGAGTCTTTCAAGGGAAATTTACGTTTCTTTAATAGCTCAAACCAAATGTCTGATATTCCTGTTAAAAACTTTCATGATTTAACAGTTAAAGCTACGACTGTACCTAAATATTTAGATTGTCAGACAAATTGGTTAATTGAAGCTTTCTTGGGTAAAGATTTAAATTTACCTCCGCAACGCTTTGCCGAAGTTGTTAACGAAGTCGAAAAGAAAAAACGCCGCTTAAAAGATGTAATCGAAGATTTATTAATGGTCCCTGAATTTCGCGGCTTAAAAACAAAAGTGGCTGAACCAGCAAGTTTAATCGCTGCTAAAACTGTTTTATCAAACTGTTCTGAGTGCCATTCGAATACTTTTTCATTACGTCCTGAGCAAATGAAATCAAGATTAAGCCGGGTTGCGGTTTGTCTTGATTTACCGAACAACGGAAAAGAAGCCCAAATGCCACCTTCAGACCATTACTGGACACCGAACGCAAATGAATTAGCATCCATCAAAGGCTGGCTACAAGAGGGCGCACCATTGGGCGGCAATACAAAACTTTTTGAAAAAAATGAAGTTGATCAAATGCTTGCTCCTAACAAGGATGTAAAAAAATGTCGTCAATAAAAGTAAAACTTATTTTATCTTCGTTATTTATTTGCACCAGCGTTTTCGCCTTTGATCGCGCTGATTTACATAAAACTTCATTTGATAAAACTGAAAATCGTTACCCTTCTGTATTGGGTATTTTAGAAAGTCTAAAACGTATCGCTCCTTTCCAAAAAGTGGCTCAACTTAAAAGCGAAATTGATGCCTGCCAACTTGTAGGCCCTGATTCAGCACCGATTATGGGCGCGATTGATCCAATGCAACTGCAGCCTTTAGAAAACCTTCCCGGAGCACTATTTTTCAATCATTTTGAAAAATGTGTAAAACAAATCGTAATCCTTGGTTTTTCAGATGCCACAAATGCAAAAAAGAATTCTGAAGTTATTTTAGGTTCTGATTTAAACCGCGCTTTAGGTAATGCAAGTTGGGCCAACATTGCTTTTTCACAAATTAATGCTGAAACACAAAACTTGATCGTTGATCGTATGATTTACTTTTTAATCGGACCCGAAGAAGTTGTGCGCTACTTCAACTATATCGGCCCAACAAATGTATTTCGTGCAAAAATAGATTCGGCCGCAGAACTGCGTCAGTTCTTACGTGATAATCTTTTAAAAGCAAATGCAAACGATTCTTTACTTGGCTTCTACACCCGCCTAGCGACACTACTTCGCTTAGGCCCCGTACTGAAAAACTAAGGAATATTTATGACAATGAAAAATACCCGCAGAGACTTCCTTAAAAAAACCGCATTGATGGCCGCTAGTGCAATGCCGATCGTTGCTGGAATGTCGACTATTACGACTCGCGCATTTGCTTCAACATTAACTGAAGCGAATGATTTTAATTTTGTATTTTTCCGCGTTCAAGGCGGAATGGATTCTGGTTTGGGTCTACATCCTTGGACAGGTTCATTTTCACAGCATGCACCGGAAGATCTTTATTTAACTTATCAAGATTCAGAAGTTATGAGAAATATTTCTGGAACCCAAATATCTTTAGGCCCTTCAGCTCATTCATTAGCACCCTTCGTAAATAATATGGCGGTTGTTCGCGGGATGTATATGGGAGGAAATGATTTAGGACATCCTTTTGCTATTCAGCATATGTCTTCAGGCCGCGCATCTGAAATTGCCCCGCATATGACTGCTTATTTTGGTTCAAAACTTTCTGACCCATCTCGTTTTGTTGTAACTAACACAGCTATTCAACGTGGAACCGTTGAATCATTCCCAGTTATTTTAACTCAAGCACTTAAAAAAATGGGTAATATCAACGATTTTCAAACTTCAAGCTCGTTAGACCTTTATCAAAATTCAGATCTAGCCTTAAACCGCTATTTAAATTTATTAAAACAAAAAGATAAAATGGTTAAGTTCAGCGAAATCTTAAATAATCAAAAACGTAGCGGTGGTGAAATCCAAGATGAAACCGTTGCTTTAGCTAGCTTAGCCGCAGGCCTTGCACGCGTTGTACAAATTGATCTGATCGACCAAACTCACGATTTAGATTCTCACTCGAGCCACGTAAGTCATAAAGGTTATCAAGCAATGCGCTGGGAGCGAATCGCCGCTTTTCTAAAGGGTTTGACTGACAATAATTTGATGCAGAAAACATTAGTGGTGGTAATGACTGAGTTTAACCGTAGCCCGGGAAGAAATTTTAATGATGGTACCGATCATAACTACACAGATAATGCCGTGGCTTTGTTTGGCCGCAACATCAATGGTGGAAAAGTAATCGGCGACCATAAGCTTTATACTCGTGCACAAAATTTTTCAGACTCTATTTGGGCCGGTAGTTTTTTAAATTACCAAACTGGTGCGGTTGCTGATGTAGGCGGTGTGGTTAAATTGCAAGCCTCTGAAACCGTTAATTTACCTAAAGACGTCGATTTAATTCGCCCCACTGATTTATGGGCGACGGTCGCAAATAGCATAAGCCCAGACATTGTTAAGAACTTAGCGCCTGAGTCGCGCCAAATTCCTGGATTATTTAAACGTTAGTAAAAAATATCTAGTTTTTAAAGTCCGGACAAGTCTGTGTCCATGTATCACTTATGCTGTAGCATTTTTTCGAATTACAGATTGTATCGAACGTGAGGGCATAATACGGAGATTCATGTTTACCCAAATTTCCAAAATCATGAAATTCAGGATCAGAATCATCATCAATCATTTTTTTCAACTTATCACGTACACACAGCCTAACTTTAGATTCTGCTTTTAAAATTTTTTCTACTTTTTTGAGATGCGCCAAGCATTCCTGCTTGCCCTGATTTGTCGGATAGAATGCGGACACAACCTCATTTTTTTCATTCAGCATATTTAGACTATATTGGTATCTCCATTTGTTCTCTTTTTCGGCATTCATGAAATAACACTCTTGGACGATTCGATTGCTGGCTATTTCAATGGTGTGGAGTTCATTTTTTTCTAGTGTTACCATTTTAAAATTTTGGCTACTTTGACAACTAGCGATAAATATAACATTTATTAAAAAAAAATTATTTATTCTTAAGTTTGCCATAAAACTCTCTATATTTCTCCATTATGCTTTTTGCTTTTTTAGATTTATCATTCAGTATTCCTTTATAGACCTGAATTATCTCATCTGAGATTGCGTCACGTTTAAAAATTTTATTAGCGTATTGTTTCTTATAAGCCAACCATCTAACACCTACAGCAACAGATACATTAGGCTCTTTTAAATCTTTTTTCTTAATATCTTTAAAAACAAATTCTTTTACTTCTCCCTCAAGATCCTGAAGAATTTCAAGCGTATCCACAGTTACTTGAGTCAATCCAGTTGCTTCTTTATTAACTGCTGTGGGATTAAATGTCGACTCTGAAGCAATCAGAGCTTTAACCATGTCAGGGTCAATCGGAGACTTCAGATTTAGTTTTTTGTTAAAGTAGTCGGTCCAAACCGCAATGTAATCATCAAATTTGTCTTCATCAGGTAAAAGAAGTTTTTCTTTACCTGGCTGTGCTACTTTTTTCTTTTCGTATCCTTTATAAGTTTCCTCAATTAGATTATAATCTAGATATTGTCCATCAATATGACGTAAATGTCGATCTACGATTGTTTGACCCGATGGGTTTTTTTTGCTTACTTTTACGCGTCGTAAATGTTCTTTAACAACAACTGTTTTAGACTTTGTTTTTATTGGCATAGAAAATTTTATGCGCTTGATTCTTGATTAGTCAATTTCTAAGAAGCTTGGCTTAATACTTCAAAATCTTGCTTAGCTTGCCAAGCGGAACCAAACGAAGAAAAAGATAACCTGGCAAGTTCTGAAGACGTGTAATTTTTTGAATACTCGAGCAAAGCCCATTGATCAGCTCTGTAGCTTGGACCGATCATAATTCGATATCTATAGGTCGTGTGCAGTTTCACGAGGCGCGACGATGAAAGTATATCACGAGGACGGTTGCGCAGTGTGTTTGCCGGAACTCGTAGACATGATTTTTCAAATCTCAAATCTTCTCCAAAACGACCTAACTGAAATTCAGTTCCTATATTTAATAAATCAAGTCGTTTGCTTTTATAAAATTTTTTTAATTTTTTGAATCGTGAATCAACTAAAATATTTTTTGCACAAGCAGTCCAAAAGCAAATTAGACGCTCATTTTTTCTTAGTTGCCAAATCATCTTAATAAGTCGATCCGCATTTATAGCTCCTCGATGAATTTCTAACCAATTTACTAATAATGACAAAGACCTAAGGTCACCATTCAGTCCTTCAATAGAAACAGCGATGATCGTATTCTCTATATTGGGATTATTTGATGGCAAGGCAGTTACTAAAAAACCAATACTCGCCATATCTTTTGATAACTGTTCTTTTTCAGCAAAATGTTGCGGAAGAATTTCTCTTTTAAAACTCATAGCCCATAGCCTTTGCTAATTCTTTAAAAATCATTTCAACATGTTGAGGCCAGTTCGGATGTGCGTCTTGAGATTTAACCCATTCGATAGATTTTTTCAGCTGAGCAAGTGTTGGCTTCAGAGCTAAGCAGTCATTGAAATCGTCTTGCCGATCACATTATGCATAAAGTTTTGTTTTCAGTAAATCTAGATATCCTAAAGACTGAAACCTGATTGCTTTACCTCTGTATACAGACTGAAGGCGTGAGCCCCATCCTTTTGGTAAATTATTTTTTAAATCTGCTGGTTCATTATTTAGCCAATTTTTTTGTATAAGACTTTTAGGATTTTTCAAAATTAAATCTGTCGCGTACTCTTCAGAAGCTAGTAAAACTTCTTGAGTAATATTGGGGTCTAATACTTCACAATCTCGTGTAAGACGAGACACAACTCCTAACAAATTTAAAGCAGCTCCTCCAATGATTACGGCGTCGAAAGTAAGCTGTCGCTTAGATAAGTAGTTATCAAATCCATCTATAGTTTCTGTTATCACAATCATATTAATCCCATTTTATAAGTATCACTATATATGATACCATTTTTACTCAAACCGAAAAAGTAATATTTTTAAATTTAAGTATATCATATTATTGTCTAATTTGAATTCAACTCTGCTAACAAATCCCAGCCGAACTTTTCTAACTTCGATTCGCCGATTCCGTAAATTGTGCGTAGACCATCTAGGTCATGCGGATTTTTCACCGCTAATTCACGTAAAGTTTTATCCCCGAAGATTACAAAGGCCGGAGTATCTAGCTCGGCCGCTTTATCTTTTCTCCATTTACGAAGCGCTTGAAAGCGTAATTCCGCTGCAGGGTCTAAAACTTCATCGTATTTACTAGCTTGGCGTTTTTTCGAATAAGTTTGCGCAACCTGAGTGATGACTCTTTGAATTTTTCTGTCTGAAGCCGCATCACATACATCGCAATGACCGCATTTTTTTAAACGTTTTGAATCTTTGTAATAAGTTAAGATCTCGGCGTGGCGGCATTCGCCCGCCTCGGAATAACTGACTAAGGCTTCTAAATTTCTCCAGCGTAAGTTTTTAATTTCTTTGGTCGCTTTCGAATTTGTTACGAAATAGGATTGTAAGCCTTTATCTTTTTTTGAGTAAAGCATCAGACATGACGAGTGCGCACCATCACGGCCGGCACGACCCATTTCTTGGTACAATGAATCGATATTCGCCGGCATTTGATAATGCACGACTAATCGCACATCGGGCTGATCGATTCCCATTCCAAAAGCATTTGTTGCAACCAGAATTCGTAAATCACCTGAAGTGTAGGCTTCTTGCGCGCGCGTGCGTTCGGCAGTTTTTAAGCCCGCATGGTAAAAGCCAACTTTTTCAAATTTTGATTCTAAAAACGCCGCCGTATCTTCAGTTACTTTTCTAGTTCCGCAGTAAATTAAAATGCGCCCATGTGGAAATTGCTTTAGACTTTGTACTAAAAAATTTGTTTTATCAGCGTCAGTCTCGCAAGTTTCAACTTGGTAATATAAATTCGGGCGATAGAAACCGTGAACCAGTCTTTGCGGATTCACTAGCTGCAAGTTTTTCGCGATATCGTCTAATACCGTCGGAGTTGCCGAAGCCGTTAAGGCTAAAATCGGTACATCGGGTCTTAAGGTTTTTAAAACTTTGAGTTCCGCATACTCTTCACGGAAATCGTGACCCCATTGTGATACACAGTGAGCTTCATCGACCGCGAATAAAGCAATTTTGCGTCCCAAGATCCATTTTTGAAAACCTTCTTTTTGCACACGCTCTGGAGATAAATAAAGTAAAAATGTCCCGCCCTGATTAATTCTGGCAAAAATTTGGCGCTTTTCATCATCGGTTTGGCCCGAATACAAACAGCCCGCAGGAATACCTTTTTTAACTAAAGCCGCGACCTGATCTTTCATCAAAGCAATCAGCGGAGAAATGACTACCACAAGTTGATTCGAGTAAATTGCTGGAAACTGATAACACAAAGATTTACCGCCGCCGGTGGGAAGCACCGCTAGCGCATCTTGCTTGGCTAAAACCGCGCTGATGATTTCGCGCTGACCAATCCGAAAGCTGGATAAATTAAATGATTTTTCGAGATGAGTTTCTAACATAGGTACTTCTTTCGTAAGAATTTACCACAAGTGCAATGCTTGCTCCATCTTTACTTGATTTTCAGTCCTAAAACTTTCGCGGTTAAACGGTTGTACATTTTTGCGGGGATGAGCATCGGGAAATACCAATTTATCCATTTGCGTGGAATTGGTGCATAGCGCAGCTTTGGCTCGGCCGATTTAAATGCTGCCACAACTAGTTTTGAAACTTCGGTAACTTCTAAGGCATTTTTTTCTTCGCCTAAAGCAATACTCATAAATTTTTTAAATGAGTGTGCGTAAGGCGTATAATTGTATTTTTCTTTAACTTGTACAAAACCTTTTTGCCAAATGGGAGTTTTGATCGAACC
This sequence comes from Bdellovibrio sp., assembly GCA_014376435.1. Taxonomy (GTDB): domain Bacteria; phylum Bdellovibrionota; class Bdellovibrionia; order Bdellovibrionales; family Bdellovibrionaceae; genus Pseudobdellovibrio. The sequence goes on from JACMRL010000001.1 coordinate 39,122, forward strand.
CGGCCCGATCACGATCACTTTAATTCCAAATAACATCAATTCGCGGCGTAGACCTTCTGAAAACCCCTCTACCGCATGCTTGCTGGCGGCATAAAGTGAAAGAAAAGGTGCCGCCGATTTACCAGCCACCGAAGACATATTTACAATTCGTCCCGGCTTTTCAACACTGGGATCCGTACCTAATAACGGAAGTAAAACTTGAGTTACTTTCATTAATGACAAAACATTTACATTGATGATTTGTTGAATTTCCGCGAAGTCTTGATAAAGAAACGGAGCGGCCAAGGCCACGCCCGCATTATTTACTAAACCTGCTAAGTGCTTAATGCCCAGCTGGTCTAATTGCGCAGGTATTTTATCAACTTGCGCGTAGTTAGAAATATCGACGATTAAAACATGTAAGCCTTCGGCAAAAGTATTTTTCAATCGGCGTTTATCTTCTTCCGTGCGCACAGTTGCGACGACTTGAAAGTCTTCGACCAAAAGTGCGCGCACGCAGTCAAAACCAATTCCGGTGCTAGCACCCGTTACGAAGATTGTTTTTTGCATACCAATAGCCCTTCTTCTGTCGGAACGATTACCGAAATTAATTTTTTATCTGAAAATGCTTTTTCATTCATATCTTGCACGGTTCTTATTTGTTTCGCGTTGAAATTTTGCGAAGTTTTTCCGCCCCAAACTGCCCCCGCGAGAAAAATATTATCGACTAAGATCATTCCACCTTCGCGTACGTTTTCGTAGGCCCAATTAAAATAATCTAAATAAGCGGCTTTGTTGCCATCAATAAAAACTGCATCGAACGGAGCTTGGCTATTTAGTTCTTTTAATTTTTCACGGGCGTCACCGATTAAAATTTCGCAGCGGTTGTTTTGAATTTCGTCTTTTAAAACCAGTTCAGCTAATTTTGCATGCTCTTCCGATTTTTCTAAGGTCCAAAGCTTTCCGCCATCTGGCAAAACGCTTAAAACGTGCAATGCCGACAGACCCGTTAAGGTGCCGATTTCGACTACTTTTTTTGCTTGCACGCTTTGCAGATGATATTTAATCAAACCAGCTTCCGTGGCTGAGATTGAAATGGTTTCTAAACCTAACTTTTCAGAATTTTTACGCGCTTCTTGCATCAATTCAGTTTCAAGCGGCGCTAATTTTTCAATATAATCGTAGCTTTTTGGCTTTAGTTTTCTCATAATGCTGGCAGTTTATGACGAACTCTAAAAATTTGCCACTTTTGATTTTTGACCTTGATGGAACGCTGATTGATTCAGCCGATGATATCCATTTTTCAATCAACACCATGCTTCGCCGCCACGGCCGCGCTGAAGTCGATAAGCCTACATTAGTTAGCCATATCGGTGATGGGTTGCAAAAGCTAGTAAACGATTTTTTTCCGGAATATTCTTACAGCTCAAAAGAAAATATTGAAAAATTAGACGAGTTTTTAAAAATTTACGAAGATATTTTGATCGAACATACCGTTTTATATCCCGGAGTTTTCGAATTCTTAGATACTTATCCCGGCCCCAAAGCCTTAGCGACCAATAAAAGTATTGAACCAACCCTGATGATTTTTAGACGCTTTGGTTTAGATACAATGAACTGGGTTTCGATTATCGGCGGAGATTCTTTAGCTGAGCGCAAACCTTCAGCCCTGCCTTTACAACACGCCATGGATAAAGCCGGTTACACCGCCGCAAACACCTGGATGATCGGTGATGGCCGCCCCGACATGAAATCGGCGATCGCGGCCGGCTGTAAAAAAATTGCCGTGCACTACGGCTATTCAACTGCCGCTGAGCTTGAAATTTTCCAACCGGATTATGTTTTAAAAAGCTTCAGTGATCTGGCCAGTTTATTGGCCGATTACCAAAACACTGCACTCTCTAAATAAGAGTCTTTCTCAGGTAGCAGTCCGCCTTATTTTTCAACGGTATTTTTTATTGCTGAAAGCATCGATTCTAAGTAGACTTCATGCCTATGTCAGACACACTTTTAGAAGTCAAAAATTTACGTACGAAATACCGCACCGAAGACGGAGTTATCTATCCAGTCGATGACGTCAGTTTTCGCGTCAAAAAAGGCCAAACTTTAGGAATCGTCGGAGAATCTGGTTGCGGCAAATCGCAGACGGCTCTTTCAATTATGCAACTGATTCAAAAACCGGGCGTAATTGAATCCGGCGAAGTTATTTTTAAAGGCGAAAATCTTTTAAAAAAATCGGATGCCCAAATGCGCCAGATTTTGGGAAACCAAATGGCGATGATTTTTCAAGAGCCCATGACTTCTTTAAATCCGGTTTTTACAATCGGTGACCAAATTGAAGAATCAATTCGTCTTCATAAAAAAGGTTTATCAAACGCTGAAATTAAAACGCGTGCGATCGATATGTTAAAATTAGTGGGCATTCCCGCTCCAGAAAAACGTTACGAAGAATATCCGCACCAATTATCGGGTGGTATGCGCCAACGTGTGATGATCGCCATGGCGATGAGCTGTAATCCGCAATTAATTATCGCCGATGAACCCACGACGGCGCTGGATGTAACAATCCAAGCGCAAATTCTTGATCTGATGAGAAAAGTTCAGAAAGAATTCGACGCCGGTATGATTTTAATTACGCATGACTTAGGCGTCGTGGCCGAAATGTGCCAAGAAGTAGTCGTGATGTACGCCGGTAAAGTAATTGAATACGGAAGCGTTGAAGATATCTTTTATCGCCCCCGTCATCCTTACACAATCGGTTTACTAAAATCGATTCCACATTTTGAAACGGGCGAGCGTTTACAAAAACTGCAAACGATCCCGGGCTTAGTTCCTAATCTTTATAAATTACCTGAAGGTTGCCGTTTCCGCGATCGCTGCACTTACGCAACTGACATTTGTGCGAAACAAGAACCGGGTTTAGAAAATCTACGTGGCATTCACCGGGTGGCTTGTCATAATCATGATAAAACTCGCGGACCAAATGAAATTGAAGGGATGGCACGATGAGCGAATCTCTTTTACGCGCGGAAAATATTGTAAAAGAATTTCCAGTCTACGGAGGCCTTTTTTCAAAACAAGTAGCTTCCGTAAAAGCCGTATCGGGAATTTCATTCGACATTAAAAAAGGCGAAACCCTAGGTTTAGTCGGCGAATCAGGTTGTGGAAAATCAACTTTGGGTCGCAGTTTAATTCGTTTGATTGAACCTACGAGCGGTAAAATTTTTTTCAAAGATAAAGATATTACGAATATTCACGGCGATGATTTACGCGATCTTAGAAAACAAATGCAAATCATTTTCCAAGATCCCTATGCTTCATTAAATCCACGCATGACGATCGGTTCTATTTTAGAAGAGCCTTTAATTATTCATCATTTATATAAAACCCAAGCTGAGCGCATGGAGCGCGTGGGTGAATTAATCGATCTGGTAGGGCTACGCCGCGAACATCTATCACGTTACCCACATGAATTTTCGGGCGGGCAACGTCAGCGAGTGGGCATCGCGCGCGCCTTAGCGGTAAATCCTGAATTAATTATCTGCGATGAACCCGTTTCTGCTTTAGACGTTTCGATTCAAGCCCAAGTCATCAATTTATTGATGGAGCTTCAACAAAAATTAGGCCTGACGTATATTTTTATCGCGCATGATTTGAAAGTGGTTGAACACGTTTCTAATAAAGTGGCCGTGATGTACTTAGGTAAAATTGTTGAGATGGCCGATGCGGATGAGCTTTATAAAAACCCACTCCATCCGTATACCAAAGCCTTGTTATCCGCGATTCCGGTACCAGACCCAAAGCCGCGCGCCGAAAGAATTATCTTAAAAGGAGACGTTCCTTCGCCAATGAATCCGCCATCGGGTTGTCATTTTAATCCACGTTGCCCGTGGGCTACCGAAGAATGCCGCGTGCAGGTTCCGGTTTTAGAAGAAAAAGTACCTAAGCACTTCGTGAGCTGCATTAAAGTCTAGTAACAGATTGAACCCCTTGAATTACACCCTCTCGCTTCCGATAAGTTGCCATGATCAAGGATGTAATGTGGGTACTTTATGACTCACTTTCAAAAGCTCAATCGAATCCGGTAACCACTGACGAAGCGCAGATGGCGATCTTTAAAATGCGCCCGCGTGACATGGAAAGATTTTTTCTATGGACTCAGGGTTGGGAAGAATGGCAACCGTTACAATTTTATCTAACGACTGATCAGAAACATTTCGTAACTAGTTTTACTTTGCAGAACGAAGAAACGGTTAAAGCAAAAATTCGTGATGTTTTAGAAATGAAATCGATCAATAATAAAAAACTACACGATGAAATTACGGGCTCATACTCTTCAATTCATTTACGTGAAGACACCATCAGTGATGTAAATATACCAAATGATAAACAATTCGACGGCGAAGAAATTTCTTGGGAAAACCTAGAAAAACCTCGGATCGATTTTTCAAAACTAAAAAAAAAATCTGCGGCCGACAATCGCGAAACTCGTCATGAGCTTAAAATTGAAATTATCTTGATCTCTACTAAAGGAAAATCATTCCGCAGCAAATCAAAAAATATTTCTTTATCGGGAAGCCTTTTGGAAGATAATATCCCTTTTGATTATTACGGAAATGTATTTGATATTGTCGTTGTGAATCAAAGCGCTCGTAAAAAAAGTATGGAACGTATTTCCCTCAAAGGAAAAACTGTCGGCGATGGCTTAACCCAGCGTCTACAATACGTCGGCATAACCGATGCTAAAAAACAAGAACTGCAAAATTTCTTACAAGAATATATTGATTTGCAAAAAACTTTTTCCAAAAAATCTGCCTAGAATCCGTAACCTAATGAAAATGTAATCCCACCGACTTCAAAGGCGGTCTCTTTAACTAACTGCGCGCGCTCGTCACGAAAACCGACTTCACCATAAATCATGGATTTTGATTTGACCCGGGCACCGCTTAGCATAATTTCGAAGCCTAAACCGCCGCCGTATCCATATCCATAACCTTGATCTTTCGGTGGAATGTTAGATCCGGTGGGAAGCGTATTTATTTCTAGATAGTTGTAACTTAAAACACCCACGCCCCATAAATATAAATTTAAACCGCGTTCCCGACGTGAAACTGGGTAAATTGATATTCCTAATTCAGGTGCAAAAGTGGTGAATTGATACGCGGATGAAAATGCCGTTCCTAAATTTAAAAAGTTTTGTAGGCCCGTTGAATAACTGATGCGACCTTTTAAAAAATACCTTAAATAGTTATTACCGCGATCAGTAGAAATTTCTACGCCGTAAGCAGGACTACCTTCCGCAAATGAATGATTCTTCGTGCCAGAGTAGGTCTGCTGTAAAATTCCGATTTTACTAGTTTGTTCATTGGATTTGCTTCTTTGCGCGTGCGCTAGACTTGAAAAAGCGCAAAATACAAAGGCTGTTAAAATCAGTTTAAAATGCGGTTTCACCTTATTAGCTCATGCTATTTTGAACAATTCGTCTATCTAAAATGCGTTCCTTCGCATTTTACAAGACAACTGTGGTTTTTAAAGATCAGCGTTTTGTTTCAAAGTAAGACAGAAGTCTAGTTTTAGGCTATTCGTCGAGATTTGGTAAATTATTTTTCAAGTTTGATTGAGTTAATTCCGTAAAGAATATGTAAAGAATAATTTTTTGTAATTATTATTAACAGCGTAGGAGAAAATATGGGACGTAATTTTGTAAAAACTATGGCTACAGTCACCGCTTTAACATTAACGGTCGCTTGTAGTAAAAAAGCCGAAGAAGCATCAATAACACCAGTAACGGTTGCTAAAACACTTTATGTGGCTTCCGGCGCGTGCTACTCTGGCGCAGGTGTAACGACTTACGCAGCGGGAACTTCTTCGCGCGCCGTAACGAAGTGGGCTTCAGACACCGGATTATCATCTGGAGTTTTTACAGATCTTAACGTTGGTAACAATGTTGCGGTCGGTACAGTACCACAATCATTAATTGATAAAGGCGACCACATCTTAATGTTAACTGATAATTCAGTTTCATTTAGTGATCGTAAAATTTTTAAAATCATGAAAAATGCTCCGGGCACTTACGTAACTTATGCGACAGATCCAAGTGCGTTTACGGTAGCTGCGACACACGTTACTCGATCGATGGCGCAAGACGTAGATGGAACAATGATTTTCAGTAAATCGTTATTTGCGGAACGTTTAAATACTTTGGGAGTTCGAATTGCCAAGGGTGGTGCGAATCCTTGGGTCAACCCTGCTGCCGCAACGGGTAACTGTTTTACTGCCGCGGGTTCACAGATCCAACAAGTTGCTTTAATGTCTCCTTTTACGAACACAAATCAGGGTAAATTAATTTACTTACATACCGGCGCAACGGCTGCATTAAATCGTATTGGTATCGTACAAAGAACCGGTTTAACTTCGGCTACTGCACTTGATTGTGCGGGCTCAAGTTTAGCTACAGGCATCATCGGAACGTCACATTCGAACGCTCCAAATTTAATTGGTCTGACTGGCTTTACCGCAACGGGTCCAGCCGTAACAAGCATGGTTTATATTCCGACTCCGGCACCGGCTTTAACCTCGGGTAAATTACTTGTGTCTTACTCGGGAACGTTAGCCACGGCTGTCGATAACAACGCTGCTTTTAATATTGGTATCGTGATGTACGACATCACTGAATCTTCAGATATAGTCGCTACCATTACAAATGCAAAAATTTTATGGAGAGATGAATCCGTTGTTTTTGCTCCATCCGCGATGGCGTATGATGCCACAACAAGCTCACTTTACGTTGCGGTGGGGGCCTCTCCAGGAGCAGCCAACCAAACAACGCAAGCATTCGGTTACAATATCGAAAAATTTACGCTGGATACGGCAACGCCTATCTTAACGCGCGTACATCATAATAATCAGCCGTTCATCATCGGTAATGCATACACAAAATGTATTTCTCATATGATGATCGCTGACTAGTTTTTAAATTTACAATTTTTTTAAAAAGAGCTGGTTTCTCCCCGGCTCTTTTTTTATTTAGGGTTTAACAAACCCGCGACAATCGATTTTAACTTTTCTACATCAAAAGGTTTTTTAATATAATCAGCCGCACCCACTTCGCGCGCTTTCGCAAAATCTTCATCAGTAGCTTGGCCTGATAAAAATACTAACGGAATTTTATTCAAATCCGGGTGACTTTTCATCATCTGGGCTAATTCAAATCCATTAATCCACGGTAAACCAATATCCATAATAATCAGATGAAAATCTTGGTCTTTATCGAGTAACGCCGTTAGCTCTGCTGAATCGGCCGCTAATAAAACTTGGTATCCGTCAGAGTCCAAAATTCTTTTTAATGATTGGCGCTGGGTTTCATCATCTTCAATGACTAAAATATTTTTCGGATTCATTTTTTTATGAGCTTCACGAAATTGATCTAAGCTAACGATTGGCTGCTCAGCCATACGCTGCTTCGTGAGCTTTTCAATTTTCTTTATTAAATCACCGGTTACGAATTTTTTAGACATATGATCCTTCCTCCTGAGCTTCGAACCAGCGTTCGCAGTCTAATGAAGCCATGCAGCCCGAACCCGCCGCGGTGATCGCTTGGCGGTAATGTGGATCTTGTACGTCACCCGCCGCAAATACGCCCGGAATATTTGTGAAAGTTGTACCTGGTTTGGTTTTTAAATAACCAGCTTCATTCATATCTAAAATACCGCTAAAAATTTTTGTATTTGGTTGGTGACCAATCGCTAAAAAGAAACCTTGTAATTTTTTTTCGCTTACTTCGCCCGAAATGATATTTTTTAGTCTTAATCCTGTCATCGATTTGCCATCGCCCAAAACTTCTTCAATAACAGTATTCATAACGAATTCAATTTTTGGATTTTTACGGGCGCGCTCTAACATAATTTTAGATGCTTTAAAATTCTCACTGCGGTGAAATAAATAAACTTTGCTGGCAAAGCGAGTTAAAAAGCTAGCCTCTTCCATCGCCGTATCTCCGCCGCCGACAACCCCAACTTCAACATCTTTAAAGAAAGCCGCATCACAAGTTGCGCACGCCGAAACACCGCGGTTGTAATATTGTTTTTCGGTTGGTAGCCCCAAGTACTTTGCACTGGCGCCAGTTGAAATAATAATCGAGTTCGCTTGATAAACCGTTGGGCCCACGTGAACTTGAAAAGGGCGTTTATCAAATTCGACTTTAGTTACGTTTCTAGTTAAAAATCGGGTTCCAAATCTTTCGGCCTGTTTACGCATCGTCGCGATCAAATCAGGTCCGGTAATCCCGTGTTCAAATCCCGGAAAATTTTCAACTTCGCTGGTCGTCATTAACTGACCACCGGCCTCTTCGCCTTCGATCATCAATGGTTCCATACGCGCACGCGCGGAATAAATAGCAGCCGATAAACCCGCCGGGCCCGAACCAATAATAATTAAACTTTCAACTTTATTTTCTGACATAAAAACCTCGTTAGATTAAAATAGAATGGCCTGATTCAAAGGTCTAAACTAATCGTTTTTTTCTATGAAGGCGATCAACTTTTTTGCCACCTGAACCGGATCTTCGGCCAAGCCATTTTGACGAGGCTGGCTATGGGCCGGAAGTAGATCTGTTTGCATATAACCTGGGCTAAAAAGCTGTACAATAGGCTTTTCTGACGCTTCCTGGGCCATCGAATCAACCATGCCACGCAATGCATGTTTAGCCGCCGCGTAACTAGCCGCCAAAGGATCAGCTTTATTTTCGGCGACGGATGAACCAATCAAAATAATTTGTCTAAGACCTAACCAATGCGATTGATCAGATAAAATCGAATGCACTAATTCGGCCGGATATAAAAAACTGGTGTTGAATGCCCACTGATGATCACTCCACTTTTTTTCTTCAAATACCCCGTGTGGGCCACCCCCCGCAAAATAAATAATACGGGTCGGGGTAAAGTTTTTTAATTGAGTTAAAAAACTTAAATCCAAAGGAGTTTTTGAAAAATCTTGCGCGGCCAATACAGTGTTTTTAGAAACTTCATTTTCACGAGTTTTTATTTTTCGCGAAGCTAAAAAGTAAGAGCTATCGGACGACTGCGAAATTAATTGATTATACGTCGCCCAGCCTAAGCCGCGGCTAGACCCTAATAAGACGATACGGTCATCTGAAGAAATTTTTCGTGATTTCATTTCTACTTATCAACTACAATATTTTTAAAAGCTTGTATGCCAAAAATAACGCTGAACCAAAGAAATCTAACTTTTGATACGCCCGCGGGCGAAAACCTGATGCAGTACCTGCAAGCGCAAGGCATTCCGGTGGCTTCATCGTGTTTGGGTGATGGTATTTGTGGTAAATGCCGCGTGCGTGTGACCGGAAAACTACCCAAGGCTTCTGCTTTAGAAAAAACCACGCTTTCACGCAATCAAGCCACCGATGCCGAACGCCTAGCTTGCCAGATGATTACTGAAAATGATTTAGAGATTTCAACTTCGTATTGGTAATTGGCTAATCTTTTACTAGCTTAATGTAGTTAATTTCGACGCCTTGTTGAACAAATATTTTTTCAAAAGAAGTCTGAAAGTTTTCTTCAAAATATTTTCCGCCCTCTTTATAAAGATTTAACGTTTGAAACTCAACGCGGTATTTTGTTTCTTTAATTTCATCTAACGACCACAAAAAATATTCTCTAGAATCTGTTTTAAATTCTAAAAAACTACCGGGTCTTTGCATTTCATAAATGTGGTTTAAGATATTTTTATTTACGACGCGATTTTTGGGTTTGCGCGGCGTAACCCAGGGATCTGGACAATGGATATAAACATTATTAATTTCGTTTTGATCAAATAGTAAATCTAAATCGAATGCGTGATAACGACAGATTGCCGTATTTTTAGCTCCGTTAACCTGGGCACGGCGAATTGTTTGGATCAAAGGTTTATATTTAATTTCTAAACCTACTAGATAGCGGTCTAATTGCTTATTAGCTTGGTAGGCGAAATGCATTCCTGAACCCGTACCAATTTCTACATCCAGTGGCTTTTCATTTTTACATTTAAATACATCAGATCGCCATTTGCCTTTATTTAAAGGGGCGCGTTCTTCGTTGAATGCATAGTCTCTAAATTCAGTATCAAGTGCTACGGCATACGCGTTTGGTTTTGGTAAATCACGGGTTAAATTAGTTCTTTGGGGGCGATTTTCTTGTTCAGACATATTTACACCGTGTACCTGGGACCTTTGATTAAATGATCTTTGGTAAAAGCCCGCTCAGCCACAAACGCTTGTTTCCTTACCGGGCATTCAGGCAGTGCACAGACCTTACAGTAAAGCTGCTGGCAAGGGTCCATATGAAATGCGAATTCACCATCGCAGTGGTAATCTTTGACTACGTTCAATTCAAATTCGTGCGCTACTGAATGCGCCTTTTCAACATCCCAGAAAAACGGAACAACCATATGTGCATCAATATGGTGAAAGTTACCCGAGCGGATCATACGTAGATGATGAATATCAACGATGCCAAGTGTGCGGTTTTTTTCAATTACCTGAGAAATATTTTTTAAGGCCGCCAAATCTGTTTCATCTAATAAAGCGCCCGAATTATGACGTAAAATTTTATAGGCTTCAAATCCCAACCAAACTCCCATCATTAAGCCAACGAAAGAATCAATCCATCGAATGCCGGTTAGACTAACCAACACCAGACCCACGCCCACGCCGAGCGTTGTCATCACATCCGTTAAAATATGTTTACCACTCGCCTTCAATGCCTCAGAGCGATTTATTTTTCCCGAATAAATTAAAAAAATTCCTGTGACTAAATTAAGTAAAGTGGCCGCGCCTAAATAAATAAAACCGCTGCTTAAGTTCTGAATATTACTTACAAAGAAAAATGATTTTATCGCTTGATATAAAATAGATAACGCCGCGAAAAAAATCATCCCGCCTTCAAAGGCCGCCGAAAAATACTCCATTTTACCATGTCCGTAAGGATGATTTTCATCCGCTGGTTCGGCGGCTAACTTGACCGCATACAGCGCTATAATTGCAGTGATTACATTGACGACGGTTTCCAGAGCATCAGATAAAACGGCTACGGAATTTGTTGCGTAATAGGCTTTGGTTTTCAATGTCAGGACAACAACGCTAACCAGCAAAGAAAAAACGGCTGCGGTCGTGCTTTTTTTTACTAATGACATCAGTATTTCATGTCATAAATATCTTAGGCTGTCTTTCTTTTTCTATCAAAAATAATATTGATTGCCGACTGCTCAAGGCGCCGGTCTTTCTCGGAATTTATATCGTAGCTAACAACTCGGTTGCGACCTTGCCCTTTAGCGGTGTATAAAGCCATGTCAGCGCGGCGAACTAATTCTTTTGGTGTAATTTGCTCGGTATCTTTGGTCGTCGAAAACCCGATGGAAAGCGTAAGTTTAATTGAATCTTTACCTTGCGCAAATGTTCTTTGCTCAACGCGCTTACGAAGGCGCTCACAAAAATGCTCAACTCCCGACAGCGGAGTCTCTGATAAGACGATTAAAAATTCATCACCGCCGTAGCGGGCCGGAATATCAATATTTCGTGTTGAAGCGCGAATAATTTTACCCACTTCAGATAAAACATAACTTCCAAATAAATGATCGTGGCCATCATTTACAGATTTAAAATGATCCATATCAATCATCACCACGGTTACCGGGCGGTTAAATCTTCTGCCACGCTCAATTTCAAACTCTAATTTTTGAAAAATTGAACGCATATTAAATAAACCGGTCAAATCATCAATCTCGACTAATTCTTGTAATTTTTGATTCGCTTCCAGTAATTCTTCTTTGGCATCACGAAAACGTAGTTGCGAGCGCACGCGCGCCAAGAATTCTAAGGGCACAAACGGTGAAACGATATAATCACTTGCGCCTAAATCTAAACATTGCGTGATACGATCCGTGGAGGCGTTAGAAGAAACTACAAGCAGCGATGTCGTGTCTAGGTAGCCCGCTAAAGAATTTAAATATTTTAAACCGTCTTCATCTGAAAATTCGGGATCCACGATAATCATCTGTGGCTTCCAATAATTTAAAAATTCATTGGCCTCATGAAATGAAGTTAAACCACGTACGTCGTAGCCTTCCCAACGCAAGGGTTCCATCATCAATTCAAGTGTTTCCGGGTCCTCATCTAAAACGAGGATCGACCGATTTTTTGGGTCCTTTTTCATTCAGTATCTTATCGGCAATTTCGGTAAAAAATTTAAGGCCTAAGTTGCTGGATGTATTCCCAGTTTTGAGTGTTTCATTTTAAAACGCGACCTTAACATAGATCGACGTAAATGCTGATTATAACTTAATACATTTCAAAACACGAGAGCCGGCTGCTAGATTTGCACTGCCACCAGTCGAAGTTGTAGCCTGAGAAGATATTTGCGTTAGAACACCACTGTCCCCGACTGAAGTACCGTACAGCTGGATTGTACCTGGTAAATCATGTGTATGCGCAATCACTTGGCCGACAGTTGTGGTTCCGACGTTACCATTAGCTCGAACAGCCGCGTAATCAGCAGCAAAAAATGGAAGACCAAAAGTTGTCGAACCATCACCGACACCCCAAGTTGTGCCAATGGCTGCGAAAAGTGTTGAATAGGTGGTGCGGCTCACATTTGTTGCGACCAAAGGTAGAATTAAATAAGTAGACGGACATGCTGTACCAGCAAAATCAATAATTGTTCCTGCGGGATTTCCAGACCCGGCACCTTGAGTGGCCCAGACTAAACTTTGGTTACAAAAAACGGGTGCGTGCGCTACAACATCATAGGCCATTGTTCCCTCTGGTGAACATGCAGCACCGGTCGTAATACCAGAGCTTCCTGCGCGAATACCGCCGGCCACGTCAAGAGTTGTCTGCGGTGTCGTCGTTCCGATACCGACGTTACCAGTTGACAAGACACGAATTCGCTCGTTCCCCGCGCCATCGTTGATGGAAATATTATTTGAACCCGTCGCGAAACTAGAGCCCGTGTTCGAACCGATCACGACGTTGTTCGAACCTGTTGTGATCGCTGAACCAGAACTCCAGCCAACACCAATATTGTTTGAGCCCGAAGTCATACCCGCTAGAGCCGAGTGACCTAATGCAGTGTTTTTAATTCCGGTATTAGCAGATGCAGGGTTACTGCCTTGTAAAGAAAAAGCACCAATCGCCGTGTTATATGTCGCAGCTGGAGTCGTTGTGCTGTCTGCGTAATACATCGACGAATAACCAACAGCTGTGGATTCCGATTTAGCTTGATTCTCTGTAAGAGCACTGTACCCAAGCGCGACGTTATTATTACCCGCTGCTGTATTACGTCCAGCAAACGCACCCAATGCCGTATTTTGTGCCCCCGCTCCAAGGCCACTACCAAGTAAAGTAAAAGCTCCGATAGCGGTATTATTTCCGCCCGCAAGCGAAAGCGTCGAATAACCAAGAGCTGTTGAATTACTGCTTGTTTGAATACCCGTTCCGACTGAACTTCCCACTGCAGTGTTACCTGTACCGGACGTGTTCAACCAAAGTGCCGCATTTCCAATTCCTGTATTATCTGTACCTGATGTGTTCTGCCATAGAGCATAAGAGCCAATAGCCACGACCTGTGCCGCGGAATTGGGAGCGGCCTGATCTCCAAAAGCAACAGTGCTACTACTTGGTGCCGACATGATCCAAGACATACTGGTTGTATCAATGACTCCACCGGATGTTGCAGTCGAAGTAAAAATAGCACCGCGATACACGTTGCCTTCGGTCACACGAGCTAAGTAACCAATCGATTTATTCCAAGTGTCTAAATCAGACGCTCTGACCCAAGCTCCTGCAGCCACAACATAAATTCCATTTTGTGATGTGGTACTTTGATTTTTAACGAGCACTCTGTCGCCTGCGACAACTAAAATTCCATCAACAGTTCGCGATCCGGACAAAGTAATATTCGCTGTCGTTGTGGCGCGGACTTGATAAGTCAGTATTGAATTCGCCGGTAATCCCGCAGAAGCCACCCATGTCGCATTTCCCGAAGCATCAGAAGCTGTTAAAATTTTTCCAACCCCTGGAGTCCCTCCGGTGATACGAATAGTTCCGTCAATAATCACAGTACCCTTTGTGGCATCAGAGGTAGATTGCAAAGTTAAATTTCCACCAACGCCAGATCCGCCAGAAACAGTCGGGGATATAACTGAAGTCGCAGCTTGAATATTGGCACCTGAATTAATATTGCCTGTAACATTCACAGCACCGCCGACACCTACGCCGCCTGTAACGACCAGGGCACCGCTAGCTGCTGATAGTGAAGCTGTATTGTTTGTAATTGTGGTCACACTTGGCGTCGTTATTACACCCGTGCCAGATCCTGCTAAAGTTATACTTTGATTAGTTCCACCGGCTGTGATGTTGACTGCGCCATTTGACCCATTAATATCGCCGCCGCCTGAAAAACTAGAACTTGTGGTCCATGTCGTGCCATTATAAAAATCGATCGTGTTGCCCGTTGTATTATAAATTTGCAGGCCCGTTGCTGGCGATGCAATCGCATCACGCTGCGCAGAAGTCATGCGCGGTAGTAAAAAGCCTTTTGTTACTGATTTAACCTCTAAAAGAGCTGAAGTCGCCGGATTACCGCCGATACCGAAATTACCGTTGTTACGAATTATGAATCTAAGATTTCTGCCATTGACCGGATCGTCCTGATTACCACTTCCTGAATTCCAATAAGCTAAGTCACCGCCCAGGTTATCGAATTGTAACGATCCAGCGAAGTGACTTGATGAATTTTTTCCATAACGGTATTGGTAACCACCCGAGCTATCTGTGTATTCATTAAATCCAATTTCGGTATAAGAATCCATATTCATTATATACAGTGGCATGTTTTTACCGAACTTTGTTACACTCCCCTGCGAAGGAAGTTGTTCGACATCTAGTTTTAGTGCCGGCGCTGTCGCTCCGATACCAACGTTTCCACCGCTATAATTGATTTTACCCGCACCCGCATCGCTCCAGGCAATGCCGTTGGCCGGAGTATAACCTAGCGCGGTTGTTACATCGGATGAATTAATCGAACCACTACCTGTGCCCGGCGTGTATCCCAAGGCCGTCGTTACATCAGCAGAAGTCATCGTGATGCTATGGCCTGATAAAGTCGTAGGAATACCGGTTAATTTACTAAAAGCCATCGACGTGATTTTTGAATTTGTCACTGCACCGGCTGCGATCGTGGCACTAGATAAAGTACCCGTTATATCTCCACTTAATGTACCAGCTGCACCGGTGTCGTCCGATGAAGGAACCCAGTTTGTGCCATTAAATTTTAATACTTGTCCTGTCGAGGCGCCACCCGCTAATAAACCCGATGGATTCATCGAAGTTGCCGCCGCAGCCGTAATACAAGAAAAAGTTCCGGCGATTCGGGTTAATACGTCTGATCCACTACATGAAGGTATCGCTGTTCCTAAAATAAAATCTGCAGCTGTGTTAATACCTAACTTTTCGGAAGTTTCAGCGAACATCGCAAAAGGTACGCTATTGATATCCATCGGAGGCAATGTTTGCCAACCACTTCCGCCACCGTCGTTGAACTGCATCACTAGTCGGCGGTTATCAAGCAACGTGGGTGAAAAAGTTCCGGTCGTCTGACATGTGTAAGTGGGTGTGGTGTTATTAAAAGCGTCGTACCATTTCATGCTGCCTGAGGTGGGATAAGTACGTAACGCTTTAACCGGATCACCTAAAGCTAAAACAACACTGCCGC
>JACMRL010000013.1 GCA_014376435.1 Bdellovibrio sp.
TCCCTTCCAAGCAGAGGGTTGCGGGTTCGAGACCCGTTCCCCGCTCCAAGTTTAAAACGGGTAAATGCCCGTGTAGCTCAGTGGTAGAGCACACCCTTGGTAAGGGTGAGGTCGTCGGTTCGGCTCCGATCACGGGCTCCAACTAAGAGGGCTTAGTTTTTTTGTATTTAGTTTTAAAAGTTTGATGAACGAATTATATTAACAAATCTCTCAGGGGGAAATGATGTCTAAAGAGAAATTCAACCGAAATAAACCGCATGTTAACATTGGAACTATTGGTCACGTCGATCATGGTAAAACAACTTTAACGGCAGCAATTACAACTACTCTATCTAAATTAGGTGGCGGTAAAGCAATGGCTTACGATCAAATCGATAAATCTCCTGAAGAGAAAGAGCGTGGTATCACGATCTCTACAACTCACGTTGAGTACGAAACGGCTAACCGTCACTACGCACACGTTGATTGTCCCGGACATGCCGATTATGTTAAAAACATGATCACTGGTGCCGCTCAAATGGACGGTGGTATTTTAGTTGTTTCTGCAGCCGATGGTCCGATGCCACAAACTCGTGAGCATATCCTTTTAGCTCGTCAGGTTGGCGTTCCAGCACTGGTTGTTTTCATGAACAAATGTGACATGGTTGACGATAAAGAATTACTTGAGCTAGTTGAAATGGAAATCCGCGAATTATTATCTAAATATGAATTCCCGGGAGACGACATCCCGATCATTCAAGGTTCTGCTAAACTAGGTTTAGAAGGCGTTGATTCTGATTTAGGAACAAAATCGATCATGAAGTTGATGGAAGCTTGTGATACTTATATTCCTCAACCCGCGCGTGCTATCGATAAAGCATTTTTGATGCCGGTAGAAGACGTTTTCTCAATCTCTGGTCGTGGAACAGTTGTTACCGGTCGTGTTGAGCGCGGAATCGTTAAAGTAAATGACGAGATCGAAATCATCGGTATCCGTCCAACTCAAAAAACAACAGTTACTGGAATCGAAATGTTCCGTAAGCTTCTTGATGAAGGTCAAGCGGGCGATAACTGTGGAGTTCTTTTACGTGGTACTAAAAAAGAAGACGTTGAGCGTGGCCAAGTTTTAGCTAAACCAGGTACCGTTAAGCCGCATAAAAAATTCAAAGGTGAAGCATACATCCTGACTAAAGAGGAAGGTGGACGTCATACTCCATTCTTTACTAATTACCGTCCACAGTTCTACTTCCGTACAACTGACGTGACTGGTGTTGTAACTCTTAAAGCGGGAACTGAAATGGTTATGCCTGGCGATAAAATCGAAGTAAACGTTGAGTTAATCACTCCAATCGCCATGGAAATGGGATTACGTTTTGCGATTCGTGAAGGTGGCCGTACAGTTGGCGCCGGCGTTGTTACTGAAATCGTTGAGTAGTTTTTAACTAAGCATCGACTAGTTAACGCGTAGCAATAATTACGACGTTCAAAAAATACGCCAAGGGGATAACTTAACAGTTGTCCCCTTTGTGTTTTTAGAGTTATATTTTGCGTCTTGTGTAATGCCATAAGAAAAGTACAGGAGAATAGCTCCAGCGGTAGAGCGAACGACTCCAAATCGTTAGGTCGTGGGTTCGAATCCCTCTTCTCCTGCCAATTAGTTGAAAAAAACTAATTGTCTTTCGGTGCTTACACAAAAAACTTGATAAGTGATTATCAAAAATTGTTTCTAAAGGTATGGGGAATGCATGGATAAAACAGTTTCAAAAATCGTTACGTTAAGCTTTTTAGTATTTTCGGTTCTAATTGGCTATACAGTTTCAACTTTATTAAAGGTTTTTTCTGGCGCTTTTGGTTCGGTCGCAAAAGCAATGAATTACGATTTATTCAAGCACGGTTTGCCAGTTGCTTTGACTCTAGCATTATTTATTTATCTTCAATTCAACAGCAAAATTTTAGTATGGGCTGATGAAGTTATTATTGAAATTAAAAAAGTTGTTTGGCCCCCGGGAAAAGATGTTCGCGGTATGACCATCGTGGTTGTTGTGATGGTTTTAATCTCAAGTGTGATCGTTAGTTTTTTTGATATGTTCTCGGGCTTCGTTCTTAACCAATTAATGAAATAATGGAGTTAACTACTATGGATAAAAAATGGTACATCGTTAACGTTCAATCGGGTTGTGAAAATACAGCGAAAGCTGCAATCGAAGATCGCATTCGTACGGCAAAAATGGAAACTGCTTTTGGCGAAATTTTAATTCCGGCAGAAAATGTTGTAGAATTAGTTAAAGGTCAAAAGACCACGAAGTCTCGGAAATTTTTTCCAGGATACATTTTTGTAAATATGAACTTAAGTGACCAGACTTGGCACTTAGTAAAAAACTCTTCTAAAGTTTCTGGATTTGTCGGCGCCGGAGCTGGTAGTGCAAAAACTCGTCCTCCGGAAGTTCCTGAGCATGAAGTGATGCGCGTGACTCAGCAAATGGCTGGCTTAGGTGAAAAACCAAAAACTAAAATTAATTTTTCTGTTGGTGAGCAAGTCATGGTTGTTGATGGACCTTTCAGTAATTTCAACGGGACCGTTGAAGACATCAATGAAGAAAAATTAAAAGTAAAAGTATTAGTAAGTATCTTCGGACGCCCAACTCCCGTTGAGTTGGATTTTGTTCAGGTAGAGAAAAGCGTTTAATTAACTATTAATCCGGATTGCCATACGGGCTTTTCGGTAAATAATAACCCTCATCCTTAAAAGGGATGAATGCAAAAGTGGGATCAGTATGGCAAAAAAAGTTACAGGTATGATCAAATTGCAGATACCGGCAGGGAAAGCTAATCCAGCTCCACCCGTTGGACCGGCACTTGGGCAGCATGGGGTAAACATTATGGAGTTCTGTAAGCAGTTTAATGCTAAGACTCAGGCGCTTGGTGATAGCATTGTACCTATCATCATCACTGTGTACCAGGACCGTTCGTTTACTTTCATCACCAAGACGCCTCCGGTATCTTCGTTAATCAAGAAGGCATTAAAATTAGAGTCAGGCTCTAAAATGCCACAAAAAGATAAGGTCGGTAAAATTAACCAAGGCCAAATCAAAACAATCGCAACGACAAAGTTGCCCGATTTAAACTGTGTATTAGTAGAATCTGCAATGAGACAAGTTGCTGGAACTGCTAAAAGCATGGGTATCGAAGTTCAGGAATAGGCGAAAGATATGGGAAAAAAATTTACCGCAGCAGCAAAAAAAGTTGATTCTACAAAAAAATATACTTTCGACGAAGGCATGAAACTAGTTATCGATACAGCTCCGGCTAAATTCGATGAATCAGTTGATGTAGCAATTCGTTTAGGTATTGATCCAAAACAATCTGATCAACAAGTTCGTGGTGCGATTGCTCTACCTCACGGTTTAGGCAAAAATGTACGCGTCGTTGTTTTCGCGAAAGGCCCTAAAGAGAACGAAGCTAAAGCGGCTGGAGCTGACTTTGTCGGCGGCGACGATTTAGTAGCGAAAATCAATGGTGGTTGGTTAGAGTTCGATAAATGTATTGCTACCCCAGACATGATGGCGACGGTTTCTAAGGTTGCGAAGGTTTTAGGACCTCGTGGTTTGATGCCGAATCCTAAAGTTGGAACTGTGACGATGAATGTTGGCGAAGCAGTTACCGCAGAAAAAAAAGGTAAACTTGATTTCCGCGTCGATAAAGCAGGTATCGTGCACGTTTCTATCGGCCGCAAATCGATGGGCGTTGCAAAGTTAAAAGATAACTTCGATGCATTCATGGGCGCGATCGTTAAAGCGAAGCCAGCGACTTCTAAGGGTATTTACTTACGTACTCTTTCAATCGCTTCGACAATGGGCCCGGGTATCAAACTTGATGCAAATCAAGCGATGGCTGGATCAGAAGATAACTAAAATTGTCCTGCCAAAGGCGGGCTAAGATTTTTAAACTAGAGCGTCGATGAAAGCTGGTATCGAAAGATATAAATTGCGATCGAGGAATTCTTCTTCAATCACAGGCCACTCGAGATGACGTTCTTAAAACTCACGAAGGGAGGTTCCGGTATGTTAAGAGCTGATAAAGAAACAGACATTAAATTGATCTCTGAAAAATTAGCAAAAGCTAAAGGTGCCTTTGTCGTAGACTTTAAGGGCATGAAAGTGGAGCAAGTAACATCGTTACGTAAAAAGCTTCACGCTGTTGAGTCTGAGATGAAGGTTGTGCGCAACACGCTTGCGAAGCGCGCATTCAAAGATCACCCCACTGTTGGTGGTGCATTCGAATCAACAATGACTGGTACAAACGCGATCGTTTTTGCGTTTAACGAAGTTGTTGGCGTTGCGAAAGCATTAGCTGATTTTGGTAAAGATGTTGAAGCTCTAAAGATCAAAACAGGTATGATGGACGGCGAAGCGCTTGATGCTAATAAAATCAAGTTCCTTGCGACATTGCCTGGTAAAGATCAATTGCGTTCACAGTTCTTATGTTTATTAAAAGAGCCATCGGCTCGTTTAGTTCGCGTGATGAATATGTATGCAGAGAAAAACGGCGCAGCGCCGGTAGCCGCATCTGAAGATGCAGCTCCAGCGGCACCACAAGCTTAGGCCCAGAGAATTAACTCTCGGTTTATTTAATAAATAATTTTTAGAAGGAAACTTTAAAATGGCTATGACAAACGAACAATTAGTAGAAGCATTATCAAGCAAGACAGTCATCGAAATCGCTGAACTTGTTAAAACTTTAGAAGAAAAATGGGGCGTTTCAGCTGCTGCACCAACGGCGGCGGCTGGTCCGGCTGGTCCTGCGGCTGAAGTACAAACTGCTTTCGACGTTATCTTGATGGAAGCCGGAGCAAACAAAATCGGCGTAATCAAAGAAGTACGTGCGATCACTGGTTTAGGCTTAGCTGAAGCAAAAGCTTTAGTTGAGGCTGGCGGAAAAGCAGTTAAAGAAGGCGCAACTAAAGAAGACGCTGATAAATTCAAAAAGCAATTAGAAGCTGCGGGCGCGAAAGTTACTGTTAAGTAGTTTTTAAGTCTCAAGTTTGATTGAGGGCGGAGTTTAACGACTCTCGCCCTTTAGTGTTTTTAAAAGTTCGAGTTTTCAGACGAAGACTTAAAGTTTTAAGAAGATTAAAAAAGTTTTGAAAAGTTTAGTAAGTTTTAATGTGGGTCTTGGTAATTCCCCCCGAAGCGAAATACCACTCTTAGGCGACGGCTTAAGATTATTTAAATCGAGGTTATACTCGAATGCATAGCCGACAGGCTTGCGACATGGGAGAACGGAATGAATAAGACTCCGATTACGGCTTCTAATCTGCGGATTAGAAAATCTTTCGCGAAAAATAAACAGGTTATTGAAATTCCTAATTTGATCGAATTACAAAAACGATCTTATGAAGCTTTTCTACAAAGAGAAATGGATCCAGATCGTCGTGGCGCTGATGGCCTTAACGGCGTATTTAAATCTGTATTCCCAATCTCTGATTTCAATAACACCTCATCGTTAGAGTTCGTGAGTTACACTCTTGAGCCAGCAAAATACGATGTTGATGAGTGCCGTCAGCGTGGAATGACATACGCTGCCCCGATCAAGGTGACTTTGCGTTTAATCGTATTTGATATTGATGAAGAAACTGAAGCACGTAGTATCCGTGACGTGAAAGAACAAGAAGTTTACCTTGGAGAAATTCCATTAATGACGGCAAACGGTTCTTTCATCATCAACGGTACAGAGCGCGTTGTAGTTTCTCAGTTACACAGATCTCCGGGTGTTTTCTTTGACCACGATAGTGGTAAGAACAATGCCTCAGGAAAATTAATCTATTCAGCACGTGTCATTCCTTACCGTGGTTCTTGGCTTGACGTCGAATTCGATCAGAAAGACGTTATTCACGTTCGAATCGATCGTCGTCGTAAATTCCCAGTCACTATTTTATTAAAAGCATTGGGTTACAACGTTGAGCAATTATTAGAATACTTCTATGATCTTGATGAAATCGTGGTTAAGGGTAAACAGTTATTCCGTAAGTTAGATATTGAAAGAATGTCTGGCCAACGCGCGATTGCTGATATCACTGATCCGAAATCGGGCGAAGTATTGGTAAAAGCGGGCCGCCGTATTACTCGTGCGATCGTTAAAAAAGTTAAAGATTTAAACTTAACTGAACTTGAAATCCAACCTCAAGATTTAGAAGGTAAAGTTTTAGCTAAGCCATTGATCGATGAGTCAACGGGCGAAATCATTGCCGATGCAAATAACGAATTAACCGTTGCGACAATCAAAAAAGCAATGTCATCTGGCATTGAAAATTTCTATCTTATTTTCTTCGATGGTTTAACTGTTGGTCCATTCTTACGTAATACTTTATTAGTTGATAAAGTTGCTAATAAGGACGAATCACTTGTTGAAATCTACAAACGTTTACGTCCGGGTGAGCCTCCAGTTTTAGAAGCCGCTAACGCTTACTTCAATCGTTTATTCTTTGATCCAGAAGCATACGACTTATCTGAAGTTGGCCGTATCAAGATCAATCATAAATTCGGTATCTCGATGGAAGAATGTCCACCATCTTTCCGCGTATTAACTCACAAAGATATTTTATCAACGGTTAAGCATTTAATCGATTTGAAAAACGGTCGCGGTGTGGTTGATGATATCGATCACTTAGGAAATCGTCGAGTACGATCTGTAGGCGAGCTTTTAGAAAATCAATACCGTATTGGTTTGGTTCGTATGGAGCGCGCAATTAAAGAGCGTATGTCTTTACAAGATGTTGAAACAATGATGCCTCACGATTTAGTGAACGCAAAACCTGTGAATGCAGTTGTTAAAGAATTTTTCGGTTCTTCTCAATTATCTCAGTTCATGGATCAAACAAATCCGTTATCTGAAATTACACATAAACGTCGTTTATCAGCGTTAGGCCCCGGCGGTTTAACTCGTGATCGCGCTGGTTTTGAAGTACGTGACGTACATCCAACGCATTACGGTCGTATTTGTCCGATCGAAACGCCAGAGGGACCAAACATCGGTCTAATCGCGTCTCTATCTACATACGCACGTATTAATAACTACGGTTTCATTGAAACACCATACCGCAAAGTTGAAGGCGGAAAAGTTTCGGCTGAAATCCATTATATGTCAGCACTTGAAGAGGGTGGACACTATAAGGCGCAAGCTCCTACTGACGGAAAAAATAACAGCGAACTAGCTCCGGGGACACACAACGTACGTAGAGATGGTGAGTATGAATTAGTTGATCGTGATAAAGTAACTTTGATGGACGTTTCTCCGTCGCAGTTAGTTTCTATCGCGGCATCTTTGATTCCGTTTCTTGAGCATGATGATGCCAACCGCGCCCTGATGGGTTCGAACATGCAACGTCAGGCCGTTCCGTTAATTAAATCTCGTGCACCACTTGTAGGTACCGGTGTTGAGCGTTTAGTTGCTCGTGACTCTGGAACTTCAGTGGTTGCTATGAACGACGGTATCGTTGAGTTAGTCGATGCATCTCGCATCGTAGTTCGTCGTCTTGCAAAAGGCGGAGAACTTGGTGCCAACGTTGATATCTACAACTTAACAAAATACCAACGTACAAATCAAAATACCTGTTTCAATCAAAAACCAATCGTTAAAAAAGGCGATCGCGTTTCTAAAACAGATATCATCGCGGATGGACCTTCGACTGAGTTGGGTGAATTAGCATTAGGACAAAATATCCTAGTCGCGTTCACTCCTTGGATGGGTTACAACTTCGAGGATTCTATTTTGATCTCTGAAAAGTTATTAAAAGAAGATACTTACACTTCGGTCCATATCGAAGAATTCGAATGTATCGCACGTGATACGAAACTTGGAAAAGAAGAAATCACTCGTGATATCGCCAACGTCGGCGAAGAAGCATTAAAAGACTTAGATAGCTCAGGTATCATCCGTATTGGTGCTGAAGTAAAACCAGGTTTCATCTTAGTGGGTAAAGTGACTCCAAAGGGTGAAACGCAATTATCTCCAGAAGAAAAACTTTTACGAGCAATCTTCGGTGAAAAAGCGGGCGACGTACGTGATACATCATTACGCGTACCATCGGGCGTTTACGGAACAGTGATCGATGCTCAAGTTTATTCTCGTGAAGGTTCTGATCGCGATGAGCGTTTAGCGTCTATCATTGAAGATAAACGTACTAAATTAGAAAAAGATCTAGTGATCGAGCAAAACGTTATCCGTAATAATGCGATCGAAAAATTACGTGAAATCGTTGTTGGCAAAAAAACAACTGGAATTTTATTAAATGAAGATGGATCTCAAAAGCTTTTGAATAAAGGCCAAGACATTACATCTGCAGATTTAGAAACAATTCCGTTTGAATTATTAAGCTACATCCCTCTCGAGCAAGACGTAGAATTCCAAGTTAACAAAATCATTGATGGTGCTCGTAACCAGCTCGATGCAGTTAAAATGGTATTCAATGAGAAGATTGATCGCCTTAAAAAAGGTGACGAACTTCCTCCGGGCGTTATCAAAATGGTTAAAGTTTACGTGGCAATTAAGCGTAAATTACAAGTCGGTGATAAGTTCGCCGGCCGCCATGGTAATAAAGGGGTTGTTTCAAAAGTATTACCGGTTGAAGACATGCCATACTTAGCAGACGGTACTCCAGTTGATATGGTTCTAAACCCACTGGGCGTTCCTTCACGTATGAATATCGGTCAGATTCTTGAAGTTCACTTAGGTTGGGCAGCCCTTAATTTGGGTCGTCAGATCGGTGAACAACTAGAAAAATTCAACGCGGATTCTATGCGTACTAAAATGAAAGAAATCTACGACGACGCTGAAATTTCAGCGAAAGTTGATAAAGCAGATGACGAGTCGATCAAAAAAATGGCTGTCGCAATCCAAAACGGTGTTCACGTTGGAACTCCGGTATTCGATGGCGCCCATGAGTCTGATATGCGCGAGTTATTAAAGAAAGCTGAATTAGCGTCAACGCAATCCGTATTATTCGATGGTCGTTCGGGTGAGCCTTTCGCCAACCAAGTAACGGTGGGTGTAATGTACATGCTGAAGCTTCATCACTTAGTTGAAGAGAAGATCCATGCACGGTCTATTGGACCTTATTCATTAGTTTCTCAGCAGCCTCTGGGCGGTAAAGCTCAATTCGGGGGTCAGCGTTTAGGAGAGATGGAAGTTTGGGCGATCGAGGCATACGGAGCAGCTTATTCTTTACAAGAATTCTTAACTGTTAAGTCAGATGACGTAGCAGGTAGAACTCGTATGTACGAATCAATCGTACGTGGTGAGAATATCCTTGAGCCGGGATTACCAGAATCATTTAACGTTTTAATTAAAGAACTTCAGTCATTAGCGATGAATGTAGAACTTGTTGAGTCAGACATCTTAACCGATGACATTAACGACATGCCAGTTGAAGAGACCGCATCAACATCTGAAACCATTCAACACTAACGATATTTCGCTGAAAGCGAATAGAAAGTTTACAAGGAGTTAAAGTGAGAGATTTATTAAATTTTTTCGACAAGCCAAAAGATCCACTTTCGTTTGATGCCGTACGTATTTCGTTGGCATCTCCAGAAATGATTCGTGAGTGGTCTTTCGGTGAAGTAAAAAAACCTGAAACAATCAACTACCGTACGTTCAAGCCAGAGCGCGACGGTTTATTCTGCGCGAAGATTTTCGGTCCAATCAAGGATTACGAATGTCTTTGTGGTAAATATAAGCGAATGAAATATCGCGGTGTCATCTGCGAGAAGTGCGGCGTTGAAGTCACACAAACTAAAGTACGTCGTGAGCGCTTAGGTCACATCGAACTTTCGTCTCCAGTTGCACACATCTGGTTTTTACGTTCATTGCCATCACGTATCGGTAACTTACTTAACTTGTCTTTAAAAGATGTTGAGAAAGTTCTTTACTGTGAATCATACATCGTAGTTGATCCAATGGAGACAACTTTAGAAGAAGGAGCAGTTCTATCTGAAGAAGCTTACCAAGCGGCTTTAAATGAATTCGGTCCAAACTTCAAAGCCGGTATGGGCGGCGAGTACGTTCGTGAGATGTTACGCAAAATTGACTGCGAATATTTATCACGCAAATTACGTATGGAGCTTAAAGAAACTAAATCTGAAGCGGGTATTAAAAAATTATCTAAGCGTTTAAAAGTTGTAGAAGCTTTCAAAGGTTCTACAAATAAACCTGAATGGATGATGTTAGAAGCGCTTCCCGTGTTACCGCCGGATTTGCGTCCGTTAGTACCTCTTGATGGTGGCCGTTTCGCTACTTCAGATCTAAATGATTTATATCGTCGTGTAATCAACCGTAATAATCGTTTGAAACGTCTTCAAGAGCTGAATGCTCCGGACATTATCATCCGAAATGAAAAGCGTATGTTACAAGAAGCAGTTGATGCATTACTTGATAACGGACGTCGCGGAAAAACTTTTACCGGTCCAAACAAGCGTCCATTAAAATCTCTAAGTGACATGCTTAAAGGTAAACAAGGTCGTTTCCGTCAGAATTTATTAGGTAAACGTGTAGATTACTCGGGTCGTTCGGTTATCACCGTCGGACCTACTTTGAAATTACATCAGTGCGGTCTTCCTAAGATTATGGCTTTAGAATTATTTAAACCTTTCGTTTACAACAAACTTGAAGAAAAAGGTTTAGCGACCACAATCAAACAAGCAAAGCGTTTAGTTGATCAGCAAACTGTCGAAGTTTGGGATATCTTAGCTGAAGTTGTTAAAGAGCATCCGGTTTTACTAAATCGTGCGCCAACTCTTCATAGACTTGGTATTCAAGCTTTCGAACCAGTTCTTCACGAAGGTAAAGCGATTCAGTTACATCCATTAGTATGTACAGCGTTCAATGCCGATTTCGATGGAGATCAGATGGCGGTCCACGTACCACTTTCTGTAGAAGCTCAAGTTGAAGCTCGCGTATTAATGATGTCTACGAACAATATTTTATCGCCGGCCAATGGTAAACCGATCATCAATCCATCTCAGGACGTTGTCTTGGGTTTATATTGGATGACTCGCGTACGCCCTGGCGCAAAAGGTACTGGAAAGGTATTCGGTTCAGTTCAAGAGGCTACGTATGCCTACGAAGCTGGTGTGGTTGATATTCAATCCGCATGTAAAGTAAAAATTAAAGGCAAGCTTGAAGAGACTTCAGTCGGTCGCGCGATTCTTTCAGACGCGGTTCCTAAAGAAGTTCCATTTGCATCGATCAATACAGTGATGAGTAAAAAATCGATCGCGGCATTGATCGATACAACATTCCGTCATGCGGGCGCGAAAGCCACTTGTATCCTCGCGGATCAAATCATGCAGTTAGGTTTTAAATACTCAACTGTAGCGGGTCTTTCGATCTCTCTTGATGATATGATTATCCCTGAATCAAAAGCTTCGATGATTGCAGAAGCTGAAAAGCAAGTTCAAGAAATCCAAACTCAGTACGACGAAGGTTTAATCACCGACGGTGAGCGCTACAATAAAGTTGTGGATATCTGGGCACAAACATCTGACAAAGTTGCTAAAGAGATGATGGGTCAAATCGAAAGACAAAAATTCATCGTCGACGGCAAAGAAATCGTCGGACCTTCATTCAATCCGATCTATATCATGGCGGATTCTGGAGCCCGGGGTTCATTCAATCAGTTGCGTCAGCTAGGTGGTATGCGTGGTCTTATGGCCAAGCCATCGGGCGAGATTATCGAAACGCCGATCACGGCAAATTTCCGTGAAGGTTTAACGGTTCTACAATACTTCATTTCAACTCACGGAGCCCGTAAGGGTCTTGCCGATACCGCTCTTAAAACAGCGAACTCGGGTTACCTTACTCGCAGACTAGTTGACGTGGCTCAAGACGTAGTTGTGTCTGAAATCGATTGCGGAACTGAAGAAGGTTTAGATATCACTCCAGTTTATGAATCAGGCGAAATCATTCAAGGTATTGGCGATCGTATTTTAGGTCGCGTAGCTTTAACTGAAGTTGTTGATCCTTCTACGAACACAATTCTAGTTAAGAAAAACCAAGAAATGACTGAGACTGATGTTAAGAAAATCGAAGACATGGGTATCGAGAAAGTAACGATCCGTTCAGCGTTGATGTGTGAAGCACGTCGCGGTGTTTGTGTGAAATGTTACGGTCGTGATTTAGCTCGTGGAGCAACTGTGAACTTAGGTGAAACAGTTGGTATTATCGCAGCACAGTCAATCGGTGAACCGGGAACTCAATTAACAATGCGTACATTTCACTTAGGTGGAGCGGCATCTCGTTCAGTTGAGCAATCAGTTCATACATCTCGTTACGAAGGTACAATTAAGTTAGTGAACGTTCAGTCAGTGAAAAATAAAAATAACAAATTAACTGTTATGAATCGTAATGGTCAGGCTTTAGTAATTGATGACACAGGTCGTGAGCGCGAAAGCTTCAAGCTAGTTTACGGTACAATTTTATCTTTCAAAGACGGCGACAGAGTAACTAAAGGTGCAACGGTAGCTGAGTGGGATCCATACTCAAATCCGATCATCTCTGAGGTTACAGCGCGCGTACAATTCCAAGATATCGTTGAAGGTCAGACGATGACTGAGCAAGTAGATCCAGTAACTGGTTTCACAACGAAAGTAATCACTGAGTCTAAAGCATCTGACAACAAGCCAACGGTTATGTTGATGGATGAAAACGGTAAATTATTAATGTTACCAGGCCGCGATATTCCTGCTCGTTACATGGTTCCAGTTGGCGCACAGCTAATTGCATCAGACGGTCAAGAAGTTCACGCCGGTGACGTTATTGCCAAAATGCATAGAGAGACTTCAAAAACAAAAGATATCACGGGTGGTCTTCCACGCGTTGCTGAGTTATTCGAGGCACGTAAACCAAAAGAAGCAGCCATCATTTCTGAAATCGATGGTTACGTGACTTTCGGTAAAGACGTTAAAGGTAAACAACGTGTTATCGTAACGCCTGAGATCGGTGAACAGCGTGAGTACTTGATTCCAAAAGGTAAACACGTTGCGGTTCGTGAGGGTGAATTTGTTCGTGCCGGTGAGGCATTGATGGATGGACCGACGAATCCACATGACGTTCTTGCAGTACTTGGTGCAAACGCATTGTCGGCTTACTTAGTGAACGAAGTTCAAGAAGTTTATCGCCTTCAAGGTGTGGGTATCAATGATAAGCACTGCGAAGTTATTATTCGTCAGATGCTACGTAAAGTGGAAGTCATTGATCCAGGAGATTCACGTTTCCTTGCCGGTGAACAAGCTGAGCGCACGACTTATGAAACCGAAAATGCACGCGTGTTAAAAGAGGGTGGCCAAGTTGCTACTTCTCGTCCGCTTCTTTTAGGTATTACTAAAGTATCTTTAAGCACGGAAAGCTGGATTTCGGCCGCTTCATTCCAAGAGACTACCAAGGTTCTTACGGAAGCTGCGATCAATTCGAAAACAGATCATCTACGTGGTCTTAAGGAAAACATCATCATGGGTCGTTTAATCCCTGCGGGAACTGGGCTTACCTCGTACAAACGTTGGAAAGTGGTAGTAACTGAGGACGAAGAGATGGAACAATCGCTAGGTTTGCCGCTAGGCGGGTAGGTAGTTTTAGGTAGCTTGCGCCGGAACTTTCGGGTTCTGACGAAGCTACCATCCTTGGCTGGCTTCGTTGTTGAATGAAATTTGCTTGACGATGACTTCGGTTGTCGTTAATTTGTCGAACTGTTTAAGAAAAAATGGATTAGTGGTAATCCAAGAATTAAAAGGGGATTTTTAAGTGCCTACAATTAATCAGCTAATTAAAAAAGAGCGTAGTGTTCAAAAGAACAAAACTAAGTCGCCAGCTCTTGCGAAATGCCCTCAAAAGCGTGGCGTTTGCACTCGTGTTTATACAACTACTCCTAAGAAACCGAATTCAGCTTTGCGTAAAGTTGCAAAAGTCCGTTTATCAAATGGATTCGAAGTAATTTCGTACATTCCGGGCGTTGGACACAATCTTCAAGAACATAGCGTTGTTATGATCCGTGGTGGTCGTGTGAAAGATTTACCAGGTGTTCGTTACCATATCGTTCGTGGAACTTTGGATTTACAAGGTGTAAACGGTCGTTTAAGAAGTCGTTCTAAGTACGGCGCTAAGAAACCTAAAAAATAATTTAAAGTAACCGAGGAAATATATGTCACGTCGTAAACGCACGTTCAAAAGAGAAATCATTCCAGATCCAGTTCATAAAGATATTATTATTGCTAAGTTCATTAATAAAATCATGGAGCGCGGACAAAAATCGACTGCTCAAAAACTTTTCTACGGAGCTTTAGAAGAGCTCAACGGAAAAGTTCCTGGAGAAGAGTCTGTAACTGTGATGCGAAAAGCTCTTGAGAACGTTAAGCCTTCTATCGAAGTACGTTCACGCCGCGTTGGTGGAGCTACATACCAAGTTCCCGTGGATGTTCGTCCCACTCGTCGTTTAACTTTAGCTATGCGTTGGTTAGTTGATTATTCTCGCGCTCGTGGCGAAAAAGATTTTTCTAAAAAATTAGCTGGCGAATTGTTAGATGCTTATAATAACCGTGGCAACGCGATTAAGAAAAAAGAAGACGTCCATAAAATGGCCGATTCTAATAAAGCGTTCGCGCACTACAATTGGTAATCAGTTTCTAAATGTCAGCTCATTCCGTCAAAACTGAAGCTGATTTGAAGTTCACGCGTAATATCGGCATCATGGCACACATTGATGCCGGTAAAACTACGACGACCGAACGAATCCTTTTTTACACCGGAAAAAGTCACAAAATTGGAGAAGTTCATGATGGCGCTGCCACCATGGATTGGATGCCGCAAGAACAAGAGCGCGGCATTACGATTACGTCGGCGGCCACGATGGCCTTCTGGAAAGCTTGTCGTTTAAATATCATAGATACTCCCGGGCATGTTGATTTCACGATTGAAGTTGAACGTTCTCTTCGCGTGCTGGATGGCGCAGTCGCCGTATTCGACGCCGTAAATGGCGTTGAGCCACAGTCTGAAACTGTATGGCGACAAGCAAATAAATATAAAGTTCCAAGAATTTGTTTCATTAATAAAATGGACCGCGTCGGTGCTGATTTCGAAATGAGTATCGAAACCATCAAAGAACGATTGGATGCGTACCCAATTAAAGTACAAATTCCAATCGGTGCTGAAGATCAATTTTTTGGAGTCATCGATTTACTAACCTCAAAAGCATTTACGTGGAAAGACCACGACTTTACTGAAGTGCCGATTCCAGAAAAATTTAAAAATTTGTTCGAAAAAGAGCGCGCCAATACAATCGAAAAAATTTGCGAGTTAGACGATGCGCTCACTGAAAAATTTTTAAACGGAGAAATTCCTTCGAATGAAGAGCTAAAGGCAACGCTACGAAAAGCCACTCTAGAATTAAAAGCATTCCCGATTTTTTGCGGGGCTGCTTTTAAGAATAAAGGTATCCAGCAATTGTTAGATGGGGTGGTTGATTATTTACCGTCTCCACTCGATAAACCAATTACCTATGGCATGAACCCGGTCAAGCCAGAGTTGACCGTTGAATGCTTAACTAAGTTTGACGAGCCGGCTGCGGCGATCGCATTTAAATTAGCGAACGATCCATTCGCCGGATCTTTAACTTATATTCGTGTTTATTCAGGCCAAATTAAATTAGGCGACCAACTTTACAATCCGCGTACAGAGAAAAAAGAACGCGTACAAAAAATCGTAAAGATGCATGCGAACGCGCGTGAAGAAGTTGATCATTTGAAAGCGGGCGACATCGGCGCAATTATCGGATTAAAATTTACTTCAACGGGTGATACGCTTTGCGATTCTGCTCGACTCGTAGTTTTTGAATCAATGATTTTTCCAGAACCTGTAATCTCTGTAGTTGTTGAGGCAAAGTCTTCTGCCGACCAAGATAAAATGATTGAGGGCCTTCAGCGTCTAGAAAAAGAAGATCCGTCTTGCCGCCTAAGAACAGATGTTGAGACCGGACAAATTCTTTTATCGGGAATGGGTGAATTACATTTAGATATTTTAGTTGATCGTCTTTTGCGTGAACATAAAGTTCAGGCCAATGTAGGTCGTCCACAGGTAGCTTACCGCGAAACATTAGCGGCCGCCGTAAAGGCTGACTTTGTTTTTGAACGTATGCTGGGTGGGGATGAAAAATTTGCACAGATCCTTATTGAGATCGATCCCATTTCTCCTTCTGAGGGCGTTAAAATTATTCCATTTGTTCAGCCAACAAAAGAAATCCAACCAAATTGGATAAAAGCGTCTGAAAACGGTCTCAAAGAAGCTGCTGAGGTCGGCCCCATTGCTAGCTATGCAATGGTCGGATTGAAGATTTTAATAAAGTCGTTAACGGGTAAGCCTCAGATGACTGACGAGATCGTTTGTAAAGCTGCAGCATCGCTCGCATTCCGTGAGGCTATCAAAAAAACTGAGGCTGTTTTGCTTGAGCCCATTTTTAAACTAGAAATTACATGCCCTGATGATTTCATAGGCAACATTGTTGGCGATTTAAACTCTCGCCGTGGCAAAGTTCTAAATATGTTGATGAAGCCGAAAGTTGGACAAATTATTCAAGCTGAGGTGCCGCTGGCGCAGTTATTTGGCTATGCGACTGACATACGTTCTCTCTCTCAGGGAAGAGCTTTTTTCAGCATGGAATTTTTAGAATATGCGCCCGTACCGCCGAAGGTCCGTGCTGAGATTCTTCACAAGCTTGGGCGCTAACTGCATCGATTTTTGCGCTTCGAATTGACTTCTAAAAACTCACAGAAAAACCTTGCAAATAAGCCATTGACTTTATTTCTGCTATACAAGATATTCACCTTTCTTGTTAACGCTACGGAAGCCTCCACAATCTTTGCAGTCAATGCAAAGTGGAAAAAGGCTTTGGCGGGCAGTGCTGGCAAAAACTAGAACATTACTAGTAAAAGCCATGAGGAAAAGAGAGTTATGCAAAGTCAAAAAATCCGTATCAGGCTAAAGGCCTTTGATCATAAATTACTTGATCAATCGACTAAAGAAATCGTTGAGACAGCTAGACGTACTGGCGCTAAAGTTGCCGGTCCAATTCCGCTTCCAACTCGTATTAATCGCTTCACTGTATTGCGTTCTCCACACGTAGACAAAAAATCTCGTGAGCAGTTCGAAATCAGAACACACAAAAGAATGTTAGACATTCTTGAGCCAACTCAACAAACCATCGACCAATTAATGAAGTTGGATCTATCTGCTGGCGTTGACGTTGAAATTAAACTTTCGGCAAAGAAATAAGAAGGAGTAGCCAATGAGCGATACACAAACGCAAACACAAGCTACTTCTGACGACGGAATCAAACTTAACGGTTTGTTTGCGTTCAAAGAAGGTATGGCGACTGTTTATAACGATAAAGGTGAGTCTATTCCAGTAACGGTTTTACGTTACGAAACTTGGAAAGTATCACAAATCAAAACTGAAGAAAAAGACGGATACACTGCGGTTCAATTAGCGGCAGTTCCTAAAAAAGCAAAAAATTCTTCAACTGCAGAAAAAAATCATCTTCAAGCAGCAGGCTTTGAGTCAGGCGCGCGATACATTAAAGAATTGCGTCCTAATGAAATTCCTGATGGTTTAAAATTAGGCGACAGTCTTTCTATTCATACACTTGTAAAAGGTGATTTCGTTAGAATTACTTCAAAATCTAAAGGTCACGGATTCCAAGGTTCAGTTCGTCGTTGGAACTTTGCCGGTGGTCCTGCAACTCACGGTTCGAAATTCCACAGACGTCCGGGTTCTTCTGGTAACAGAACGTGGCCAGGTCGCGTAATGCCAGGAAAGAAATTCCCTGGTCACTGGGGTGACGAAACAATCACAGTTAAAAACGTTGAAGTTATTGACGTTATTCCAGGTGAAGGCGTTGTTCTTGTGAAGGGACCAGTTCCCGGCAGCAAAAACACTCTTGTCAGATTGGTTAAGGGGTAATTCATGGCTACAGTTAATGTAATCAATTGGAAAAAAGAAAAAGTCGGAAGCATTGATTTAGCTCCTGAAGTTTTCGAATTAGAAGTTAAAAATGATGTTCTACACTCTGTAGTTAGATGGCAACTAGCATCGCGTCGTCAAGGTACTCACATGACGAAAACGAAGGGTTACGTAAGCGGTGGTGGTAAAAAGCCATTCAAGCAAAAAGGTACTGGTAACGCTCGTCAGGGTTCTACTCGTTCTCCTTTAATGCCAGGTGGGGGTACTATGTTTGGTCCTCAACCACGTAACTATGCTTACGTTCTACCTAAGAAAATGAGAAAAGTAGGTTTATCAATGGCTCTTTCTCACCTTCACAAAGAAGGTAAGTTATTTGTTGTTGATGCGATGGCTTCAGAGGGAAAAACTGCTGAATTAAACAAACGCCTAAAAGCTTTTGGTTTAAAGAAAGCCATCTTAGTTGATTCAATCAGCGACGAAAACTTTCAATTAGCGGCTCGCAATCTTCCGAATTACAAATATTTTCCAGTTGCTGGATTAAATGTTTATGATTTATTGAAATATGATGCAGCTGTTATCACTAAAAATTCTATTGATGGAATTATTGAGCGTTGCTCTTTAGAGAAAGCGGTGAAGTAGGATGAAACAAATTATCAAAACTCCACTTATCACAGAAAAAAACACGGCTCTATCTGAGACTGGTGTTTATGTGTTTGAAGTTGATATGACAGCATCTAAGCCTGAAATTAAAAAAGCAGTTGAGACTGGTTTTTCAGTTAAGGTACAGGGTGTTCGTACAGTTATTTGCCGTAATGATTTGAAGTATACGAAATTTGGATTATCTAAAATTCGTAAATGGAAAAAAGCATTCGTAAAATTAGCTGACGGACAAAAATTATCTTTGTTTGAGGGAGCTTAATTATGGGTTTAAAAGTATATAGCCCAAGATCGCATGCTAGCCGCGGAAGAATCGGATTCGATTTCGCTGAGATCACTAAAACGACTCCAGAGAAATCTTTAACGATGCCTCTTCGCAAAAAAGCTGCTCGTAACAATCACGGTGTAATCACGATGCGTCACCAAGGCGGCGGACATAAGCGTAGATACCGTTTAGTTGATTTCAAACGCACAAAATTAGAAGTTCCAGGAATCGTAAATGCGATTGAGTATGATCCAAATCGTACTTGCCGTATTGCTCTTATCTTTTACAAAGATGGGGAAAAGGCTTACATCTTGGCACCGGTTGGTTTGAATGTTGGTGACACTGTTGTATCAAGCAACAAGGCCGATATTAAGCCAGGAAATTGCCTAACATTATCTGCAATGCCAGTTGGTACTATTATCCATAACGTAGAAATGCGTCCTGGAAAAGGTGGCCAGATCTGTCGCGGTGCTGGTGCTTCTGCTACTTTAGCCGGTAAAGATGAAATGTACTGCCAAGTGCGTTTACCATCTGGTGAGTTGAAACAAGTTTTATCGACTTGCAAGGCTTCAATCGGTCAAGTCGGTAACACTGACAACGAAAATATTAAGCTTGGTAAAGCGGGTGCTTCTCGTCACAGAGGTATTCGTCCAGGTGTTCGCGGTACGCACATGAATCCAGTGGATCATCCAATGGGTGGCGGAGAAGGCGTGGGTAAGGGGCATCATCCTGTTACTCCGTGGGGCAAACCTTGTAAAGGTTTCAAAACTCGTCAAAACAAGCGTACTAACTTTTCAATTATTAAACGTCGTAAATAGGAGAGACTGTGGCACGTTCGATTAAAAAAGGACCTTTTGTTGATTTGCACTTGATGAAGAAAATTGATCATGCGCTATCAAAGGGTGATAAAAAAGTAATTAAGACATGGTCACGCCGATCTACAATCCTACCTGATTGTGTAGGATTGACTTTCGCGGTGCATAATGGAAGAAAGTTTGTACCTGTTTACATCTCTGAGAACATGATCGGTCACAAGTTGGGAGAATTCGCCCCAACTCGTACTTTCCATGGCCACGCTGAGAAAAAAGCAGCGCCGTCAGCACCAGCTGCGGCTAAGAAGTAGGATAGAAGTATGGAATCTAAAGCATCTTTAAAATATACAATGGTTGGAGCTCAGAAAGCTCGTTTAGTTGCAGATACTGTTCGCGGTAAAACTGTTGACGACGCTCTTAAGACTTTAACTTACATGAATAAAAAAACTGCGATCTTAATTAAGAAATTGATTGAGTCTGCAGTAGCAAATGCTGACTATAAAAAAACAATGAATATGGACAAGCTAGTAATCAAGTCTATATCAGTTGATCAAGGCCCGGTTTTGAAACGCTTCAGACCACGTGCTCAAGGTCGTGCGTTTGGCATTCGTAAAAAATTAAGCCATATCAATGTAATCATTGGGGAGAGTAAATAGTGGGACAAAAAGTTCATCCGATTGGTTTACGCGTTGGAGTTATCCGTACTTGGGATTCACGCTGGTATGCTAAAGGACAAATGTACTATGATAATCTTCACGAAGACATCAAGTTACGAAAGTACTTAAAAGCTAAATTAAAACATGCTGGTGTTTCTAAAATCGAATTAGAGCGCGCAGCCAATAAAGTTAAAGTAATCATCCATACAGCTCGTCCAGGAGTTGTAATCGGCAAAAAAGGTACGGGAATTGATACTTTAAAAGCTGACGTTCAAAAGTTAACTAAGAACGAAGTTTTCTTGAGTATTCAAGAAGTTCGCAAACCAGATACCGACGCACAATTAGTTGCTGAAAGCATCGCGATGCAATTAGAGAAACGTATCTCTTGGAGACGTGCTCTTAAGAAAGCCATCGCTGCTGCAATTAAAGGTGGAGTTAGAGGTATTAAAGTTCGTGTATCAGGCCGTTTAGATGGAGCAGAGATTGCTCGTTCTGAATGGTATAATGAAAAGTCAGTTCCACTCCATACATTACGTGCAGACATCGATTACGGTACTGCAGAAGCAATGACAGCCTACGGCTTAATTGGTATGAAAGTTTGGATCTACAAAGGTGATATTCTTTCTCAAAGAGAAGTTCAGGTTCAGGAGGCCGGTCGTGTTAAGTCCTAAGCGCGTAAAGTGGAGAAAACAATTTATCGGTCGTTCTAAAGGCCTTGCTCACCGTGGATCTACTTTAGATTTCGGTGATTTCGGACTACAAGCTTCTGAAGAAGGGCATTTAACTGCTCGTCAATTAGAAGCGGGTCGTATTGCAATCTCTAGAACAATTAAACGTGGTGGTAAAGTTTGGGTACGCGTGTTTCCAGATCTTCCTGTCACTAAAAAACCTGCTGAAACTCGTATGGGTAGCGGTAAGGGTAATCCAGAGTTTTGGGTTGCACGTTGTTTACCAGGTCGTATTTTATTCGAAATGAATGGCGTCACGAAAGAACAAGCTAAAGAAGCATTTTTAAGAGCCTCTCATAAACTTCCATTTAAAACTAAATTTTTAGAAAGGGTTTAGTCATGAAATTTTCTGATATTGAAAACAAATCTGTGACTGAACTTATCAAGCAAAAAAGCGAATTAGCTACTCAGTTGTTTGATATGAAGATGAAAAACACATTAGGCCAACAACAAGGTCCACACCAGATCCGTACTGTTCGCCGTGATATCGCTCGTATTAATACGGCGATTGTAAGAAAGGCAGCAAGATAATGGCAAAAGCAAAAGCTGTTGTAGCTACTCCTGTTAAAGAAAGTACTCGTGGTCGTCGTGTTGAAGTAACGGGCGAAGTTGTAGCGAACAAAATGATGAAAACAATTTCAGTATTAGTTTTCAGAACTTTAAAGCATGACAAATATGGTAAGTACGTAAAAAAATCTTCAATTATTAAAGCTCATGATGAAAAATCAGAAGCTAAAGTTGGCGACACTGTTGTAATTTATGAAACTCGTCCGTTGAGCAAAACTAAACGTTGGGCTTTGTCTAACGTAGTAAACGCAGCGAAGTAAGGTGTATTTATGATTCAAATGCAGACTCGATTAAATGTTGCAGATAACTCAGGAGCCAAAGAGGTTATGTGTATTAAAGTTCTAGGCGGATCTAAAAGAAGATTTGCTTCGATCGGTGATATCATCGTTGTATCTATTAAAGATGCAATGCCGAATGCAAAAGTAAAAAAAGGTGATGTAGCTAAAGCGGTGGTCGTTCGAACGATTCACAAATTGCGCCGTGCAGATGGCAGCTATATCCGTTTCGATGATAATTCAGCAGTTCTAATCAATGCCGCTAAAGAGCCAGTTGGAACTCGTATTTTTGGTCCAGTAGCCAGAGAACTCAGAGCTAAACAATTCGTAAAGATTGTTTCATTAGCGCCTGAAGTTTTATAGGGGTAGAAGATGAGCAATAGACTTAAAGAGACATACACAAAAGAAATCGTTCCAGCTCTTGTAAAACAAATGGGTTACAAAAGCGCGATGGAAGTTCCACGTCTTGAAAAAATTATTATCAGCGTTTGTTCAAGCGAAGTTGTTCAAAATCCGAAATTAATCAACGGTATCGTTGAAGAAGTTTCTGCGATTGCGGGACAAAAAGCGGTTGTAACGAAAGCTAAAAAAGCGATCTCGAATTTCAAATTAAGAGAAGGCATCCCATTGGGCGTGCGCGTAACTTTACGCCGCGAAAAAATGTGGTCTTTCTTAGATCGTTTAAATACTTTGGCGTTACCTCGCGTACGTGACTTCCGTGGTTTACCTCCAAAAGGTTTCGACGGTCGTGGTAACTACAATATGGGTTTAAAAGAACAAATCGTTTTCCCTGAGATCAATTATGATCGCATTGAAAAAGTTCGTGGTATGAACATTACAATTTGTACGACAGCAACGACTGACAATGATGGCAAAGCTCTTTTAGAGGCTCTTGGAATGCCTTTCAGAAAGTAATAGGAATAAAACATGGCTAGAAAAGCAAGTATTGAAAAAAATAATAAGAAAAAAGCGATCTCAACTAAGTTCTGGAAACTTAGAAAAGAGTTGAGAGATAAAGCTGTTAATCTAACTTTGTCTGACGAAGTAAGATTAGAAGCGCGTAACAAACTTCAAGCATTACCACGTAATACTTCACCTAACCGTGTGACAACTCGTTGTCAAATTACTGGCCGTCCACGTGGAAATTACAGCAAATTCGGTCTATCAAGAATTGCTTTTAGAACATTAGCACTTGATGGAAAATTGCCTGGCGTAACGAAAGCTAGTTGGTAAGAGGAAATTATGGATAAAATTGCAGACATGTTAACAATCGTAAGAAACGGATCAGCAGCAAGACTTGAAAAAGTGGATATGCCGGCATCTAAAGTACGTGAAAGCTTAGCTAAGATTTTAATTAGCGAAGGTTTTGCTCGCAGCTACAAAGTAGCTCGTGATAGCAAGCAAGGTATCATGCGTATTTACTTAAAATATGATGAAGCCGGTGTTGGTGCTTTCTCAAACTTACAAAAAGTAAGTACACCAGGAAGACGCGTTTATATTAAAGCTGACGAAATTCCGGTAGTTCGCTCTGGAACAGGTCAAGCAATCATCAGTACAAACAAAGGAATCATGACGGGTAAAGAAGCTCAAAAACACCAACTTGGTGGCGAACTTCTTTGCTTAGTTTGGTAGGTGAAAAATGTCGAGAATAGGTAAATATCCAGTTAATTTTGACGATAAAACTCAAGTTACGGTTGCAGGTAATACTGTTACTGTTAAAGGTGCGAAATCATCTTTAAAATATGAACTTGATTCACGCATTACTGCGAAACTCGATGGTAAATCAGTTTTGTTAACTCGCGCTGATGACACGACTAAATCAAGATCATTACATGGTCTTTATAAAGTATTAATCCAGAATGCAGTTACCGGTGTTACGACTGGCTTCACAAGAGGCTTAGAGTTGCACGGCGTTGGTTACAGAGCTAACGTTCAAGGAAAAAAATTAGAGTTGTCTTTGGGTTTTTCTCATCCAATTCACTTTGATATTCCTGAAGGAATTGAAATTAAAGTTGATAAGCAAATAAACGTGTCTGTAGCTGGTGCCGATAAAGCGTTAGTTGGACAAGTTGCTGCGAAGATCAGAGGATTCCGTCCACCAGAGCCATATTTAGGTAAGGGTGTTCGTTACGCGGGTGAAGTTCTTCGTCGCAAAGCTGGTAAATCGGCTGGTAAGTAATTAGTTAATTTAAATTAGGTTACCTTGTGTGCCCATCAGGGTTTGGATCAAGGTAACTGGCAAAGGTGTAAAAGGTATTTATGAAATTACGAATTTCAAAACATAGAGATGCTAAAAGCGCGAACAGACTTAAAAAGAAAATCAGAATCAGAAAGACCGTAAACGGAACTTCTGAAAGACCTCGCTTATGTGTTTTCCGCAGCTCAAAGCATATTTACGCTCAAGTAATTAATGACGTTGATCAAAAAACTATTCTTACAGTTTCATCTCTTAAGTTAGATCAAAAGCTGAATGGTAAAGATATGGCTAAGCACGTGGGTAAAACAGTGGCTGAAGCTTCTATCAAACAAGGCATTAAATCAGTTGTATTCGATCGCAATGGTTTCATTTACCACGGTCGCGTTCAATCATTAGCAGATGGCGCTCGTGAGGGCGGACTAAGCTTCTAATTTTTGCTGATTACTTTTAATTTTATAGTCAACGGAGACTAAATGGAAAAAATGATGAATGAAATGGAAGAAAAAGTTGTAGCGATTAACCGAGTTACCAAAGTGGTAAAAGGCGGACGTCGTTTCTCTTTCGCAGCACTCGTTGTTGTGGGCGATAAATTAGGAACAGTTGGTTTCGGTACTGGCAAAGCAGGCGAAGTTCCTGAAGCAATCGGTAAAGCAACTCGTTCAGCTAAAAAAGCTTGTAATGAAATGACTCTTCTTGATGGAACAATTCCTCACGAAGTAATTGGAAAATTTGGCGCAGCTAAAGTAATCATGAAACCTGCTAAAGCCGGTACTGGTGTTATCGCCGGTGGTGCGGTTCGTGCGGTTCTTGAATCTGTAGGTGTTAGAGACATTCTTACAAAGTGTGTCGGTACTCGTAACCCGCACAATGCAGTTCGAGCAACTTTAGACGGTTTACGTCAGCTTAAAAAAATGGGAGTAACAAATGGCTAAGACTTTTGATATCAAATTAAAGAAATCTACAATCGGTTGCCACCCAACACAGATCCGCACTATTCATGCAATGGGTTTAAGAAAAATCAATTCAACTGTGACAATGGTTGATAACGCTGCTAACCGTGGGCAACTTTTCAAAGTTCAGCACATGGTTGAAATTATCGTTAAGAAATAATCGGTCAGGAATCAGGAGCACTCTATGAGTTTATTAGAAAATTTAAAACCTAAAAAAGGATCTACTCACTACCCTAAACGTATCGGTCGCGGTATCGGTTCGGGAATGGGCGGAACATCGACTAAAGGACATAAAGGTCAATTAGCTCGTACTGGTGGTAAAGTTCGTCGTGGTTTCGAGGGTGGTCAAACTCCTTTGACTCGTCGTTTACCTAAATTCGGTTTTACCAATGCTTCATTCGCTAATAATTTTCAAATTATCAGTTTAACTGACTTAGCTAAATTAGGTGCTTCAACTGTTGATGCAGCTTCATTATATAAAGCGGGTTTAGGTAAAAAATCTGATAAATTTAAAATTTTAGCCAAAGGTGAATTAACCAAAGCGATCACAGTTAAAGCCCACGCATTTAGCGAAAAAGCTAAAGAAGCTATTGAAAAAGCTGGTGGAAAAACTGAGGTAATCAAGTAGTGGCAGATCAAAATAGCGATACAAAAGGGTCAGGCAGTCTCAGAAATAAAATTTTCTTTACTCTTATATGTTTAGCTGTTTACAGAATTGGCGTTCACATTCCAACACCCGGAGTAAATGGATTAGCGGTTTCTGAATTTTTTAACTCTCAGAATCGCGGTATTTTTGGCATGTTCAATACTTTCAGTGGTGGAGCATTATCTCAATTCTCAATTTTCGCATTAGGGATTATGCCCTACATTTCTGCGTCGATTATTTTTCAATTATTAACTTCAGCGATCCCTCACTTAGAATCTTTGAAAAAAGAAGGTGAAGCTGGTCGTAAAAAGATTAATCAATACACTCGGTATGCGACAGTATTGTTAGCAATCATTCAGGGTTACGGAATTAGTACTTGGCTTTCGGGTCAAGCGACGACGGCCGGCAAAGCCTTATTAGTATCGGGTTCCTTAGGAATGTTTCCGTTTAAATTCGTAACTATCTTAACTTTAGTTGCGGGTACTTGCTTTATTATGTGGTTGGGCGACCAAATCACAGAAAAAGGTATCGGTAACGGTACATCTTTAATTATCTTTACTGGTATCGCCGCTTCAATTCCAGCGGGTGCTCAGCATTTATTTGACCTTGTAAAAACGGGTGAGTTAAAAGTGATCATCGCCATCGGTCTACTTATTTTCATGGTAGCGGTTATCGCGGCCGTGATTTTTATGGAAGTTGCACAGCGTAGAATCGCGATTCAGTACAGCCAGCGTTTAGCTAACAATAATATGGGTTCTTTGGCATCTAGCCATTTACCAATTAAAATTAACTTTGCCGGTGTTATTCCACCGATTTTTGCAAGCTCACTTTTAATGTTTCCAAGTACAGTTGCGCAATTTACGCAAGCTCCTTGGGTAAATGCGATGAGAGATTCATTAAATCCAAACGGAGTTATCTTTAATATTCTGTTTGTACTGTTCATTATTTTCTTTTCGTTCTTTTACACTGACATTGTTTTCAATGCTGATGAAGTTTCTGAAAATCTAAAAAAATCTGGCGCATTTGTTCCAGGTATTCGTGCAGGTAAAAGCACCGCTGAATTTATCAGATACGTTCTTGATCGTATTAATGTATTAGGTTGTATTTATCTTTGTGTGATTTGTATTTTACCAGGAATGTTGATCTCTGCGTTTAATTTGCCATTTTACTTCGGTGGAACAAGCTTATTAATCTTAGTAGGTGTGGCTATCGATACTTCCCAGCAAATTCAATCCCATATGTTATCTCAAAAATATGATTCTTTCCTGAAGGGCGTAAAAATCCGCAGCAGGAGGGTTCAGTTTTGAATATTATTCTGATTGGTGCGCCAGGATCTGGAAAGGGAACCCAATCCAGACTGCTCATCGACAAGTATAACTTCGTTCAGTTGAGTACTGGCGACGTTCTGAGAGCTGCTATTGCCAATAAAACGGACGTAGGGTTTTCGGCAAAAAGTTATATGGATCAGGGTAAGTTAGTCCCAGATGAAGTCATGATCGCTTTGGTCGAAGACTACATCTTAGGGCAAAAAGGAAAATCGGTCATTTTCGACGGTTTTCCTAGAACGGTTGCGCAAGCTAAGAGTTTAGACTTAATGCTTGAAAAAAATGCAGCCCAAATTGATAAAGTTATTTATTTTAAGATCAATCCTCAGATCTTGGTAAAACGACTGACTGGTCGCAGAACTTGCTCTCAATGTGGTGAAATTTACCATGTCGAGACAAAACCTTCGAGTAAGGGCCACATTTGTGAAAAGTGTGGAGGCTCTCTTGTTCATCGGGCTGACGAT
Organism: Bdellovibrio sp.; assembly: GCA_014376435.1. Classification (GTDB taxonomy): domain Bacteria; phylum Bdellovibrionota; class Bdellovibrionia; order Bdellovibrionales; family Bdellovibrionaceae; genus Pseudobdellovibrio. The sequence goes on from JACMRL010000013.1 coordinate 27,520, forward strand.
CGGGAAGAAGTAATAGGTGAGCGTTTAGCTCAGTTTGAAAAGAATACCGGTCCAACGATCGAATTCTACAGAGGCCTTAAGCGTTTGGTAGAAGTAGATAGTATGAGCGAGCCCGATGTTGTTTTTAAAGAGATAGAAAAAGTTCTAGCTCTAGCTAATAAAGGCTAGACTAGGTTTACGTACAGTGTTACTAATTGTAGCCTTTTGGCGGAGATAAGTTATGAAGGTCAGACCATCGGTAAAGAAGATTTGCAATAAATGTAAAGTTATTAAAAGAAAAGGTGTTATCCGCGTGATCTGTGAGAACGCGAAACACAAGCAAAGGCAGGGTTAAGCTATGGCACGTTTAATGGGTATCGATTTACCTCGTAATAAACGAATTGAAATCGCTCTAACATATATTTTTGGAATTGGTCGCTCACGCGCAAAATTGATCTGTAATGAAGTCGGCATCAACGACGAATTACGTACAGATAATTTAACAGATGAACACATAGCAGGAATGCGTGCGTTGATCGAGGCTAAGTTTAAAGTTGAAGGTGATTTACGACGTGACGTTGGTATGTTTATCAAACGTTTAACAGATGTGAACTGCTATCGCGGAACTCGCCACAGAAAAGGTTTGCCTACTCGTGGTCAAAATACTCGTTCGAATGCAAGAACTCGTAAGGGTCCTAAGAAAACGGTCGCTAACAAGAAAAAAGCTGTTTAATCGGTAAGGTGAATATATGAATACAGAAATGGTAAAAAAACCGACATCGGTTAAGAAAAAAATTAAGAAAAATATCGTACAAGGTCAGTGTCATATTAACGCTGGTTTTGGGAATGTTATCATCACTTTTACTGATCCATCAGGAAACGCAGTTTCTTGGTCGTCAGCAGGTCATATGGGCTTCAAAGGTTCTCGTAAAGGGACTCCTTACGCAGCTCAATTAACTGCTGAAGATGCGGCTAAAAAAGCGATGGAATCTGGAATGAAATCGGTTGATGTTTTATTGACGGGTCCTGGCGCCGGTCGTGAACCAGCAATTCGTGCTTTAGCAGGCACAGGCTTAAGAATTTTATCTTTAAAAGATATTACTCCTGTTCCTCACAATGGATGTCGACCGCCTAAGCGTCGAAGAATTTAGTAGGGGATTCAATGAGCTGCGTAACAAATTCAGTTTGCAAATTATGCCGTCGCGAAAACATGAAACTTTTCTTAAAAGGTGATCGTTGTTTTTCTGATAAATGTTCTTTTGATCGTCGTCCTTATCCACCAGGACAACATGGTCAATCTCGTTTGAAATTCTCTGAGTTCGCTTTGCAACTGCGTGAAAAACAAAAAGCAAAACGTTACTACGGTCTTTCTGAAAAACAATTCCGTAAATATTTCGAATTAGCTGATAAATCAAAAGAGATTACTGGTACTAAGTTATTAAAATTCTTAGAACTACGTCTTGATAACGTTGTTTACACACTTGGATTTGCAAATTCTCGTCGTGAAGCGCGTCAAATGATTTCTCACAATCATATCCTTGTTAATGCTAAGCGCGTAAATATTGCGAGCTTTATCGTTAAAAAAGGCGATGTCATTGAAGTGGCTAAAGCTAGCCGTGAAATGAATAAAGTTCTTGCTGCTATTCAAGCAGTTTCGCGTCGTACTGTTCCTGGCTGGTTGGATGCAAATCACGCCGCTTTTACTGGTACAGTTAAGGATCTTCCTACACGTGATGAAGTTACAATTCCAGTCGAAGAAAGTATGATCGTCGAGTACTATTCTCGATAATTGAAGGGGTGAATGATGCAAGAACACTATTATAAATTTTGGAGAGAGTTGATCAAACCTAAGGGTTTTGAGATCGAAAAAGAAACTCAATCTTACGAATATGCTAAGTTTGTCGTACGCCCTCTTGAAAGAGGCTTCGGCGTTACTTTAGGTAATTCTTTACGTCGCATTCTGTTGAGCTCAATGATGGGTTCTGCGGTTACAGCGGTAAAGTTTGACGGCGTATTACATGAATTCTCTACTTTGCCAGATGTATTAGAAGATGTTTCAGATATTATTTTAAATCTAAAACAAATTCGATTCCGTCAGTTTAACTCAGAAACTTTGACTTTGAAAATTTCAAAAAAAGGTCCTGGCGTTGTAACTGCGGCTGATATCATTACTTCTGATAAAATTGAAATCCTTAATCCGCACCAGCACATTGCTACCCTTGGTAACAATGGTAATTTCAATGCTGACCTAATCGTGTCTTACGGACGTGGTTATGCTCCAGTTGAAACCGCTGCTTCTGATTTAGGTGTCGGTTTTATCGGTGTGGATGCGCTTCACAGCCCAATCCGCAAAGTAAACTACTCGGTATCAAATGCACGCGTTGGTCAAAGAACGGACTACGATGCTTTGTCGCTTGAAGTATGGACTGATGGATCTTTGAAACCTGAAGAATCAATTTCTTTAGCTTCAAAAATCTTGAAAGAACAATTACAAATTTTCTTAACTTTCGACGAATCACTTGAGCCTTCTGATGAGATCAGAGCAATGGGTTCTTCTTCATTGAACGAAAATCTTTTCCGTTCAGTTGACGACTTAGAGTTGAGTGTTCGTTCTGCTAACTGCCTTAAAAATGCAAACATCCGTTTCATTGGTGAGTTAGTTGTTAGATCGGAAGCCGAAATGTTGAAAACAAAAAATTTCGGTCGTAAATCATTAAATGAAATTAAAGAAATTCTTTCTGAAATGGGACTTGGTCTCGGCATGAAGATCGAAGGATGGCCACCTCCAGGCTGGGATCCTAATTCAATGCCAGTTTCAGTTAGAAAAGACGTAGCACAATAGGGGTTTGAGATGTCATCACATCGTCGGTTAGTAAAGCATTTTAGTCGTAAGAGCGGTCCACTTAAGGCTCTTATCCGTGGATTAATGGTTTCTTTAGTTGAGCACGGTCGTATCAAAACGACCGTAACTCGCGCTAAAGAAGTTCGTCGTCATATCGAAAGAGCTGTAACTCTTGGTAGAAAAGGTGATTTGAATTCAACTCGCCTAGTTATCGCGCGTTTAGCTTCTCAGGATATGGGCTTAGAATTAGTAAAAAATATTGCTCCAAGATTTAAAGATCGCATGGGTGGTTACACTCGCGTGATCAAAATCGGTCGTAGACCAGGTGATACAGCAGAAATGGCTTTCTTAGAATTCGTAGATTATGACTACAAAACTAAGTTAGAGCCTAAAGCTGGTAAAACTGCTGCAGCGAAAAAAGATACTAAAGAAGTTAAGAAAATCGAAAGCAAAGCTAAGAAAATTAAAGCGATCAATGTAGAAAAATCTAAGAAAGTTGTTCGCAAGATGAGAAACAAATCTCGCGCGGCAATGCACGCTAGATAGTTCTAACTTAATTAAAATAAGTTATTAATTTAAAAACCCAGGTGTTAAAATCTGGGTTTTTTTTTACCTTTTTTGTGACAGGGGATTGGGCTCTAGAAAATAATAAGGGAGGATTTAGAAATGAAATTAAAATTAACACTTCTGTTTGTGGTTTTAGCTGGGGCGATTGTCTTTTTGGTTTTCCGTAAAGATATTCTTTCTTATCAATCGGTTCGTGCGGTGGATGCTTCAACTACCGGGGTAATATCGAATGAATCATTACTTAACTATTTTAAGACCAGTCTCTTAGTTGATTATCGGGGTGCTAAGCCATCTTACGATTTTGCTAGCATAGACTCGCATGATCGGGTGATCGTGCATCTGTGGGCCTCTTGGTGTGCTCCTTGTGTGAATGAAGTTCCGGATCTTATTGCGTTTGCAAAGCGTGAAAATGTGAAGTCTCCGGGAAAGACGGTTTTTATTACGGTTTCTTTGGATGAAGGATCAGATGATCTTAATAAGTTTCTGAAAAGCTTCCCGGACTTTGATACCGATCGCTTTGTTCGTGTTTGGGACAAGGGTGGTGGCGTATCGAAGCTGCTTGATGCGGATCGATTGCCGATGACTGTGATGATCGAGCGGGGGAAAGCGGAACCTCGCGTGGTGCGTGGGGTTGTGGATTGGAAGACGACGGGTTTTTAAAGTTTTTGGTTAGGACGGGCTTCGATGGGGGGCTGATTGGCTTCGTGCGAAGCTGGCTTTCTGGCTGGGCTTCTCCTGGCTTCCTGCCAGGAGGTCAAGGTTTGCGAGCGGAATCCAAAACGCGATCGGCAATTTAGAATCCTAGTTTCTTTTTCAGGTCATCTACTGCTTTGCCGGCTTCGCCTTGTAGTTTTGATTTTGCTTGGTTTTCGGCGTCTTTTTTTGCTTCGTTTACTTTTTCTTCGGCTAATTTCTTTTGGCCTTCTAGTTGGGCTTGTACTTTGTTTATTTCGCCCTGTGCTTGATTTTTTATGGCGCTGGTTTGGCCGTCTAGTTGATCTTTTAATTTTCCGATTTCGGCGTTGATGCTTTTTTGTAGCTTATCGTTTGCATCAGCGATTTTTCCTTTTAAAAGATTTTCAAATGATCTTTGTAAGTCTGCGCCCAGGCTTGAGCTGATCTCGATGTCTAAATTTGCTAATGGGCCTTTTGCTGAGGCTACTAAGTCGAATTGATTAACGGTGCTGAGGGTTTGGGTAAGGATTTCGTTTACGGTTTTGTCGGCTGTGGCTACATTGAAACTTACGTTGTTAAATTGGTTTTTAAATTTTATGTCGTAGGTTTTGAAGCCAGCGATTTCACCCGAAGCTTGTAAGCTGGTGTTTGATTTTGGGATCGAAATTTGGCCGTCGGGTGATTTCATCAATTCTAAATTTTGTAGAACGTATGACGCTACTCCGAACGTAAATTTAATGAGCGGTTCTGCGGCCGTGTTATTTAATTCTGCGTAGGCGGTAATGCCCGTTACATTTTTGGATTTGAAGTCGCCTTTAATATCTAAAGTAGTTGGTCTACCGATTTGGCGTTGGTTTGACGTTACGTCGCTGATTAAACCTTTAAAGTCTCCGTAGTCGGCTTGTGCATTTGAGGTTGAGCTGATTCTGATTTTTTGGATCCAGAATAATGGATAACCGTTTTTAATTGGAAATTCGTAGGTGACTCCAGCCGCGCGTGCATGTGGTTGAATGGCATCTTCGTCTTTTTCGGGTTTATTTTCACCTTTTACCATTCTGGCGAACTTCGGTGGTAAATACTTTTCGGCCATGTCTTTATAGCGATCGATTTTTTGTGTGATCGGACGTAGATAATCCGTGAAAAGTGATTTTGCAAAACTGGCTGCATCGATTTTTGGAATTTTGAAACGACTTTTTAAAGTGTCGATATCTTTTTTGATCTGAGCATCTAGATTTTTGTAATCTTGGTCTAAGCCTTTTAGATCCGTCTCAAGTTGTGATTTTAAGTCGTTTACTTGTTTATTTTTCGAATCAATATCTTTCACGACGGTATCGATTTCAGATAACGATATTTGTAATTCTTGTGGAGTTTTAAAATCTTTATATTTAATTTTATTAAAACGATCTTTGAGCGCGTTGAGCGCTTGTCCGTTAGGTAAGGCTTTGATTTTTGCGTCCCAATCGGTTTTTTTAGTGGCCCATTTTGTGTTTAAGGTCTCTAACATTTTTTTAGATTCCATTTGGCCTTCGAGATTTTTGATTTGATCGTCGAAGTTTCCGGATTTTAAAAATTGTGAAACATCACTCAGCACATTTGATTTGTTGTCGTTATTCAATTTATTTAAAGCTTTGTCTTCTAACTGTTGGCTAAAGCTAGGCTTGTTAGAAATTGGCTCTGGCGGAGCTACTTTTCCTGGGAATGCGCGCGTCGACATAAACTGTACGCCTTCAACTGCAATTTCTTCGATAACAAATTTTACGCGAAGTAGGGCATCCCAATTTAAATCAAAACGGACGTCGCCTAGTTCAATCGAGTTAAAATTTGGTTGTTTGGCATCGGTTACTTCAATTTTTGAGATCTTTACATTTCCTTTTAGAAATGAACTTTTGAATTCGCCGATATTAACTTCGACTCCCATGGCTTGGTAAGCCCCCCATTCCATGGCTTTTCTCATGTGCGTGTCAAAAAAGAAAAAAAAGTAAGCGTAGAATAAAGCGCAGATGATGACGAAGGGAATGATTGCGTTCCAACGGATAGGGCCGACGGGTTTTTTTAATTTAGCAGGCGTAACGTTTGGCAGAGTTGTGTTTTCCATCTGATTAGGCCTTTCCGTACAAGTCGTTGTATTTCGCATACCAATCGTAAAACTTTGTGGCTTTAAAAGCTTTCCAGTATTTGGTGCTCTCGATGCGGACAACAACGGTGGTTCGGTATTGGATGATTAATTTTCTAAATACGAAAAAAAGTATCGGACATAAAATTAAAGAAATAATGAAAGAGCCCATCACGATTGAGCTATTGAAGCGAGTCATTGGTAATAGGGGCTTATTGTACATTGTCGTCCAAAGATCTTTAAAGGCTTCGCTTTCTAAAGCGTAGCGGCCTAATTTATCTGCGACCGGATCTAATAAAAACGCGATAAATTTAAAAAAGAAGGCCGATAGAAACGCGGCACCTAATTGTACGCGGAAAATAAAAACGATAAATAAAACTAATAAAGTTTGGATTGATAGAAATGGTGCAAATCCTAAAAAGATTCCGAAAGCCAAACCTGATGCGATTTGATTTTGCCCGGTTTCAGAATGAAGTAGGCGAATCAGGTTGATTAGTTGTTTTGCTAAAATACTCATTTTTAAACCTCGTTATTTACTTAATGTCTTAATGCTAGATTTTTTTAAAGGCTTGCTCAAGGTCGGCGATGATATCGGCGGGATCTTCGATTCCTACGCTAAGCCGAATCAGTTTGGCGGGGATGCCGGATTTTTCTTGATCAGCTTTGGGCACTGCCGCGTGAGTCATCAAACCGGGAACCTCGATCAATGTTTTAATCAGACCTAAACTGACCGCTAAGGTAATTGAATAACCATTTTTGGCAATATGATTAATAAAGGTTTCGGTCTTAGTCGTTGAGCCTTTTAAAATAAAAGTGAGCATTGTGCCCGGAGCAAATTCTCCGTTGGGTGATTTTAAAAGTTTTTTTGCCAAATCGAATTGCGGGAATGATTTAAGCCCAGGGTAAGAAACTTTTTCAACTAATTTATTTTTTTCTAAATACTGGGAAATTAGCAAAGCATTTCGCTGTTGAGCTTCGAAACGTAAAACTTGCGATGGAATTCCGTAGATCATGATATTCCAAGCCGAGTGTGGATGCATGATTGCGCCAACATCTTTACGAATCATCAATAGCGCGGTTAAGAACTTTTTTGAAGTGATGAGAGCTCCGCCCATTTCAGTTCCGAAACCGGCGATATTTTTTGTTAAACTTTGAATGACGATGTGCGCGCCATGTTCCAATGGGCGTAGTCCCCACGGAGTTGCAAAAGTGTTATCGACGATAATTTTAATTTGATTTTCTTCAGTACGAGTTTTGTTTTCTTGCTTAACTAAAGTGGCGATGCGGTCAATATCAATAATTTGTAGCGAAGGATTTGCAACTGATTCGAAATAAACAACTTTTACTTTTTTATTTTTAAGGTCTTTGGCAGTTACGTCGTTAACATCAACTAAGCTGTGGGTAATCCCAAAGCGAGGTAACCAAGAGGTGATTAAGCTATAAGTGCATCCGTACAAAGTCTTGTGTGAAAGAATATGATCGCCGGTTTTTAAGAAAGCTAAAAAAGAAGCCGAGATTGCGCCCATGCCACTTGAAAAACTAACGGCTACTTCGCCGCATTCCATCTTCGCCAATTGCTCTTCCAGCATTTTTGATGAGGGTTCTTCTAAGCGATCGTAAATCCAAATGGGATTGGCGTAGTTTTGAGGATCAGCAAAAAGTTGAAAGCCTTCGGCTCCGCGCTGCAGTGATTGCAGGCGGAAAGTTGTTGAGGCCGTCATTGGCGGAACAAGGTGATTCGAAAATTCCCATGATTGGGTATTATGAGAACCGTGAACATTAAATGTTCGGATTGAAGGAGTGTGCATGGCGGCGGTTTTATTTTTTGGTTTAGTGACTGATTTGGTGACAGATTTAGAAGCTGTAGCCGTGATCTTTTTTTTCATATAACTTCCGATTGTAATTCGATCTGCTTTATTTTTTTAGGTTGAACCGAAAAGATGATTCCCCCAAATAATGCGAAAAGAAGGTTAAAGAGTTGTAGAACGCTGACGGCCGTTACGGTGGCTTGCCCCAGCTCGGGGCTAAAAGTTGAAAACAAAAAGTAAAATGCGGCTTGGCCTACGCCAATACCTGCGGGCGTAATCGGAATTGCAGAGGCTAAGAAGCCGAAGCAGCAAAGCGAAAAGAAGATTAGAAATGGCGGTGGGGTCAGGCCTAAGTTTTGTACGATGTAATACAAAAAATAAATCGAGATGAACTGAATGGCGATACAGGCGATTAGATTTTTTGCCTGGATTTTAATATTTCTGAACGCGTTAAAAGTCATAGCGAAACTAGAGATAATTTTTTCTAACTTAACTAAGATAAAAGAATTTTTATTTTTAAATAGAAAGCTAAATTTATTTACGATGTAAGGGGCAGAAAATAAACCAATTGCGACTGCTACAAATAAAATGGAGCTTACGATTAAGAAGCGTTTTAAATTTTCGGAAGGTTGTTGGATATATTCATAAAGTAAAAATGCAGCCGACATCGTGATCATCGCGAATAAACTTAAAATGCGATCGGCCAAGACTGTGGAAAGCGCTTGTGATTTTGAAATAGTTTCGGTACGTGATAATTCTAAAGCTTTAACGACGTCACCGCCGACTCCACCCGGAATGAAAAATGAAAAAAATTGTCCAACTAAAGTTAGTTTCAATGATTTTAAAAAAGCGAGTGGAGTAATTAGGTGAACAAAGAAGCTCCAGCGAACGGCAAACAATACAAATTGTACGGCAAACAATGAAAGCCCGACAAAAAGAATGGTTTGTTGTGATAAAATGAATTGGATTTGATCAATTTTAAATGGACCACTTTTGATCAGTACAAATAGTAATAATAAAGCTACGATTGGACGCCAGATTTTCTTAATAGAAGACATGGCCTATTGTGTCTGCCAAGGATTTAGAGTCAAGGCTACGCGCCGTTTTTAAGGGGCATCACGGCATTGATCACCACGCAATTAAACGTGGTGCGTTTTAAGAATAAGCTGCAAGTTTTTTAAGAAAGCCTCTAAGTTTTTCAGAGGTAAAGAAGTGGGTCCGTCGCACAAAGCTTCAGCAGGATTTGGATGAGTTTCTAAGAAAATTCCATCTACGCCAATGGCCATTGCCGCGCGAGCTAGTGGCCAAACCATATCGGCGCGACCGCCGCTTGATTCACCAGTTGCACCAGGAAGCTGAGTAGAGTGGGTGCAATCCATAATCACTGGGAAACCTAATCGGCGCATTTCAACCAGACCAGTCATATCGTTGATTAGACGATTGTAACCAAAAGTTGTTCCGCGTTCGCACAATAAAACTTTATCGTTACCCGCATCGGTGGCTTTTTTTGCGATTGATTTCATATCCCACGGAGCTAAAAACTGACCTTTTTTAATATGAATCACGCGCTGGGTTTCAGCGGCCGCAATCATCAAATCAGTTTGTCGTGATAAGAAAGCCGGAATTTGAATAACTTCCGCGTACTGAGCAGTTTCTTTTACTTGAATTGTTTCGTGAACATCCGTTAAAAGCGCACAACCTAATTTACCTTTAATCATGTCTAAAGATTTTAATGCCGAAGACATTCCGGGGCCACGAAAACTTTTTGCGCTTTGGCGATTGGCCTTATCGAATGAACATTTCAAAATCCAAGGAATTCCTAATTGCTGAGTAACGCGTTTGATTTCAAGACCAGTTTCGATCACCATTCCTTCGTCTTCAATAATATCGGGACCGGCGAAGAGAACGAAATTTTTTGCGTCTCCCCAGGTGATTTTACCCATTGGAGAGTCCATTGAAACAGTTTTTGCCAGAGCCGTGAATTCGGTTTTCATAGGGCTATACTTAGCCTTCTTTCATCGAGAATTCAACTGCCACCTTAACCGCGTCGATCACGATTTTTTGCGTCTGATCGTCCATATCCGGATACATAGGTAAGCTAACGACGTGGCCAGCAGCCCAGCGCGAAATATTAATATCGTGCAGTACTTTCGTATGGGTTTTATACCAAGGTTGATCCGGCAGCGTTAGCGGATAGTGAACCGAAGTTGGTACTTGCAGTTCAGTCATTTTCTTCTGAAAAAGTTCTCGGTTAGAAATTGTTAACGTGTACTGCGCCCAAACACTTACGTTACCCGGTTTTATGTATGGAGTCGAAAACTGCGGGTCAAGTTTTTCTAAACCTTGAAAAGCTTCCGTATAATTTTTTGCGATGCGATTACGTTGATCAACTTCCCAATCGTATCTTTCCATTTTTGCTAAAAGAATTGCGCATTGAATTGTGTCTAAGCGTCCGTTTAGTCCTAAGCGAGTGTGAAAATAACGTTTTTCAGAGCCGTGTTCACGTATTTCTTTCATGGTTGTTACTAACTGATCATCATTTGTAAAAATAGCGCCACCATCTCCATAACAACCTAATGGTTTTGCTGGATAGAAAGAAGTTCCAGCCGCGGTTGTGATAGCCCCGCTTTTTGTATCTTTATATTTCGCGCCGTAGGACTGCGCCGTATCTTCGATTACAAATAAATTATGTTTTTTTCCGATGGCGTTTATTTCTTCTAAATCAGCGGCTTGTCCGTAGAGAGAAACAGGCACAATCGCTTTTGTTTTTTTAGTAATTGCTGCTTCGATTTTTTTTGGGTCCATATTAAAAGTTTTACGATCGATGTCGACGTAAACGGGAGTTGCGCCGGCTAATACGATCGTTTCGACGGTTGCAATAAATGAAAAAGCTGTGGTGATGACCTCATCGCCTGGACCAATGCCTAGAGCCATCATCGGAATAAGTAGGGCATCCGTGCCGCTAGCTACTGCTAAACAATATTTTGATCCCGTATGTTCTGCTAATCTTTTTTCTAATTCGCCAACTTCTGGGCCGCCAATATATGCACCGCTATCAAGTACTTTTTGAATACGACTGTCGATTGATGATTTAAGGGCTTTGTATTGAGATTTTAAATCAATAAAAGGAACGCTCATTGAATCTCCTAGTTTGTTGTTTGAAGTAATCATTATCACTCGAAGTCGAGAGGATTGTCTATTGTGGAAAAAAAGCTTCACGTTATGACTCGACTCGTGACAGAATTAATTCTCATCATTCAAGTCCAGGCATACGCCTCGGGAGGATTATCGTGGTTAAAAAAATTAGTGTTTTTATTCTAGTGTGTGTTTTAAACCCGTTGACTGCTTCTTTTGCGATCGCAAAACCTAGTACACAGAGTAGCCCGGCACCTAGTTCAAAAGTTCCAGAAAAACGTGATTTTAGTCTGAAGCAAGACGTAAATCCCTGCGATGATTTCCATGAATATGTTTGTTCGAATGTGGAGAACAGCTTCAAATTACGCGACGATAGAAGCTCGCATACTTTTGCATTCGATGATTCAGATGAAAGAATTTTAGAAAAGAAAAAAACATTCTTTAAAAATATTGATAAAGAAAAGAATTTATCGCCTCGGTCTGAGCAATTTAAAGACTATTATAAAGCTTGTATGAATAAGTCTGAAGCAATTAAAGAAGAAAAATTTTTAGTGGCTGGTTTAGTCGGAGATATGGCCGCGGTAAAAACGATCGCTGATTTAATTAAATTAAGCCGTGGCAATATGACGAATGAAAAATGGTCGATCGCCGGTTACGAGATCATGCCGAATATCGATGATCCGAAAATTTATGACATGACTTTTGATGTTAATTTCATGGGTTTACCTGAGCACAGTTATTACGATAATGCAGAGCTGGTTATTGACTATACAAAGTTGATGGCTGATTTTTTAAATACAATTTATCCTCAAGGATCTAGAGACGATCATCAGAAACGTGCGCAAGCAGTTTTGGATTTTGAAAAGAAATTTACCAAATTTTATCCATTTCCGGCAGAGTTTCGTCAGCGCTATACTCAACAACGTAAAATTAGCCGCGAAGATTTTTTAAAGAAAACAAGCGTTTTAGACTTAGGCTCTTTCTTTGAAAAAAATGTTCCAAAAGAAACTTTGCTACGTGATTTTATTCCGGAGACTTATGATTTTGTTCAAAAAGAATTAAATGATTCAAATCTGCAAGTGCTTAAAGATATGTATACGTATCGTAGTGCTCGAGATTTTATGGATGACGCCTATCCGGCCTTATTCAAAAAGCGCTGGGACTTTCGCCATAAGTTTTTAGGTGGCCCGATTAGCCGCTCGGACCGACAGGAGCGTTGCACAGTTGGATCAATGAGTGCGTTTAATCGTGAATTAGATATTGAAATGCTGCCACGTTTATTTCCAAACTTTCCGAAAGATAAAATGATCGAAGTAGCGGAAAGAATAAGAGCTTCTATTTTAATCGGAATCGAAAAAAATAAATGGTTATCGAATGAAAGTAAAAAAGGCGCTTTGCAAAAAATTAAAACTGCGAAGCTACAATTAGTTCAGCCAACGACGGACCGCGAATGGGATTTTAAAGACGTTCAAAAATTTAGCCCCACAAATCCTTACGCAAATGCGCAGAAATTAACTTTGGCCGGTCATAAGCGTACATTATTGCGTTTACGTGAAGGTGTTAATCAAGAAGCATGGGGAATGGGTCCACTAACGGTAAACGCTTATTATTCTCCGGATAAAAATAAGTTTGTTTTACCAATCGGAATTTTACAGTATCCGTTTTTCGTTAGAGAAGGCGATGTAATTGAAAATTTAGGAGCGGTTGGCGCTGTGGCCGGACACGAATTAGGTCATAGCATTGATGATGAAGGCTCTAAGTTTGATTCGGATGGTAAGTTACGTCAGTGGATGAGTGATGGTGATATTAAAAAGTTTCAAGAGCGCGGACAAAAAATGTTAAAACAGTTTGATAGCATCGGGCACAACGGAGCTTTAACCCAAGGTGAAAATATTGCAGATTTAGTGGGTTTAACTTTTGCCTACAATGCGGCTTTTCCCGAAGGCAAAGGCGAAAAAAATGATAAACAGAAATTTTACGTAGCTTACGCGCGTGTTTGGTGTAGCGTCATGCGTGAGAAAGCAAAAGAGATGCAGCTTAAGACTGATCCGCACAGTTTGGGCATTGCGCGTATTAATGAACAAGTGAAGCATCAACCAGGCTTTATGGAAGCATTCACATGTAATAAAACGAATAAACTTTATTTGGATCCAAAAGATCAAATCAGCATTTGGTAATTACGATGGTTCAGGATTTCGATGTTAAATTAAATATTAAAAATTTTAAGCCCTTGATTCCTTTTTGGATGTGCACCCGCAAACTATTTTGGGTCACATTGTTTCGTCAAAACTTTTTGTAAAAGAATTCAAATCTGGAAATTTTAGTTTTAGCCGATCCACAAAAAAGTATTTCTGACTCGCATAAAATTTTGTTTTTAGTTCCAAAGTGGAATCGAAATTTGTGAAATCTGTTATACAGCCGCCTACAAATAAAAACCAGACTTAGGACCTAGGTGATTTTGTTCATAATTTAACGAATTTTCACCGATAAGCAAGCATGAATTCTATCTTTGGAAATTACAAAAATGATTTGTCTTTTGATCAAACTAAAATCGATCAGTTAATCCAATTGGGAAACGACATCAAAGAAGATGTGGTCTCGCAATTAATTGAATTGCACTTTGCGACTTCAGAAATTTGCTTGAATGATATGGAAAACGAATTGAAAGAATTAAATTTTTCAAAAATTAAAAGTACAGTTCATAAATTAAAATCTAGCTGCGGTACTTTAGGATTAAATAGACTACACAGCTTGTGCGATGGCTTAGAAAATTACATCGCGCAAAATAAAGCGCAGATGTTTTTAGTAAAAACTTATGTCGACTGCATTGCGTTTGAATACAACGATACAAAAAAATACTTATGGCAGTGGAATAAAATTAAAGTAGGGGCTTAAAATGATCGAATCTATTAAGAACATTTTGGTTTTGGATGATAATAAAAATGATTTGTTAATGGCTAAATTTGTGATTTTAAGGATGGGTTTTAATCCAATCTTAATCGAAAAGTCTTCCGATCTAATTGCTACATTACAGATGAATCAAATTTCTTTAATTGTACTGGATTTAGATATGCCGGGTTTCAGTGGAATTGATGTTTTAAAAAAAATTAAACGTGTTCCGTCATATAAAAATATTCCGATCGTGATGTTAACTGGTAATAGTGACTCAGCAAATGTTAAGTCGGCTATTTCGTTTGGGGCTGTGGACTATATCGTAAAACCGATTGATCCCATGATTTTCGAAAGCAAAATTAAAAAATTAATTCAAACCAATGTGCCCGCAGTAAAAAAGAATTGGATTGAATATGAAATCAAGCGCGCTAAAGACACTGAAATAAAACTAAATGTTTTTGCTAATTTATATTCCATTGGCGAGATGGGTTTAACTTTAAAGGTGCATCAGTCTTTACCGGTTGGTCTGACGTTTTTTTCGGATGCGCCCTTATTTAGCCAGTTAGAAATCAAACAACCGCCCTTGAAGGTTGAATCTTGCAAGCAATACGAAGAATACTGCTTAGTTCAATGTAGCATGATGGGTTTATCTGAATCAGATCTTAAAAAGCTACGCCTTTATAACCAGCTATTAATGAGTAAAGAAGCGTCGTGAAGACATTAAGTGTTTCTTCGAAACATTTAATGATTTTATTGGTATTTATGATGCCATTCGGGTTTCTATTTTATCAGTTCTTCAACGAACAAAGTACTAAAATTTCAACGCTTGAAAAGCAAAAAAGCAAGATCGTGTTTGCACAAAAAAAAGCGAAAGCTGTGGATGAGCTTTTGTCCCAGCGGTTGATGTATAATTTGAATTCGCAGCAACAAGTTCAGATTGATACGCAAATTAAAAAAGAACTAGAGTCCTTTGAGAAAATACTATTAGATTCTAATTTGGTCTTTAGCGCTAACTTCTACACTTATTATATGACTCAGTTGGCGATTGTTCAGATGCCCGAACTATTTCTAGATCTAACAAGTATGATTCCGCAGTTAGAAGTCTCTTCGTATGAATTGAGAAACTCTAGGCAGCGGCTGGACGAAAAGTTAAAATTGATATCGTTGCTGTCTGCACAAGCGCTAAATGTACAGGAACCACGTGAAGTCGGCAAAAAACGACAAATTGCTTCGATTAGAACTTTTTTGGACCGGACATTTTCTTATTTTGAGCAATTTCAGCCTTCAAGTGTAACAAGTGTTAAAAAAACATTATTATTAGAAAAAAATGAACTTTCGAATTTTTGGGCTCAATCATTAAGTGAGATTGAAAAAGATATTTCGTTTCGCTACACGCAAGAAAAAAATGAACGTTTGAAGTATTCATTGATCATGTGTTTAATTTTATTAGCGGCAATTAGCTGCACAATGAGTATTTTTTACGACATGAGCCAGCGAATTAAAAAGCTGACTCATTTGACTCGTTACACAGACCCTAAGCAGCTTTCGATTCAGACTTCCGATTTTGGGTATGATGAAATTGGTCAACTAGCTCAGTCATTTAATACGATGGCTTTAACTTTAAAAGATAGCTTTCAAAAAATTGAAGCGGCCAATAATGCTAAATCATTATTTTTAGCGAACGTCAGTCACGAGATTCGCACCCCGATCAGTGGCATTTTAGGAATGTCTGGGTTTATGAGCGAAACCAAGCTAAGCCCAGAGCAGACGGGTTACTTGAACATCATTAAAAAATCTTCAGATATGCTACTTATTTTAATCAATGATCTGCTAGATTTAGCCAAAATTGAAAGTGGCAAAATGAGCGTTGAGGCAATTTCGTTTTCTTTAAACGAAACCTTGCAAGATGTGTATGACTGTTTTTATCATCAGGCAGAGCAAAAAGGTATAAAGCTTATTTTGTCTACGCCGGGCTTATTGAATGCAGTGTATTTGGGTGATCCATTTAAAATAAAGCAGATTATTTTTAACCTAGTAAGCAACGCGATTAAATTTACGGACCGTGGTCAAGTTGAAATCATTTGTGAAATTAAATTCAACGAGCTTAAAGAAACGGGTGTGCTAATCGGGGTGCGTGATCAAGGCATTGGAATTTCGTCGGATAAGCTTGAATCTTTATTTCAAGATTTTGTACAAGTCGACGCTTCAACGAGAAGAAAATTCGGTGGCACTGGCTTAGGTCTATCTTTATCAAAAAAATTAGCGCGTCTCATGGGCGGAGAGCTTTCAGTGAATAGTACCTTGGGCGAAGGATCTGAATTTATTCTAGAACTTGATTTATTACGCTCTACCGAAGAAGTTGTAAAAGCTGCGGAAGTGATTAGCCCAGAAACTGAGGATCTAGGTGTAAGTTTTAAAATTTTAGTCGCAGAAGATAACCAAGTGAATCAGTTGATCATTAAGAAATATTTACAGAAATGGCAAATGGATGCATTTTTTGTAAGTAATGGCCAACAGGTCGTTAGTGAAATGCAACAAAACCCAAGCTATGATTTAATTTTAATGGACTGCCAAATGCCCGAAATGGACGGCTTTGAAGCCGCCCGCTTAATTAAGCTAAATACGCCGCATGTGCATATTATTGCCCTGACGGCCAATGCGACATCAGAAGATCGGAAGCTTTGCTTAAACGCGGGAATGGATGATTTTATTTCTAAACCAATCGAACCTGAACAGCTATATAACTTAATTAAAGCTCGTAAAAGCGTTTTAGCTTCTTAAGCCAGACGCAATAATTTGCTCACAAAATCAAATTGGCAGGCCCAAGGCTTCAGCTTACGAATCTGATGTATTAAGCGCACTAGACAGAGTCAGGCGTAGAACCGCTACTTGCGTTACTGAATCACTATTATATAGATACGGTTTGTGCCACGCTGTCGCGTCTCATCATGAGATTCATCTCAAGCATGTGCGACAATTTTTGTTAGATTTCGTGAGTTAGACAGCAAAACAACTTTTCCAAAATGTTTCGACAGGGCCGAATACCTGATAAAAAACAGCTACTTTAGTGATTTTTCATAGGTTTTAGCAAATGGCTGAGCGATTGCTTTAAATGACGGTATGAAAACACAAATGCAAAAACTAAAACGAGTGGTATTTTTATTAACGGCTTCAATCAGTGTATGGAGCTGTTCTCAAAAACAATCCGACAAAACAGCGACGGTTGCGTCTGCTTACACTTATTCGAACGGACAGTGCTACTCTTCAACGGGTGTGGTATCTCCGACAAGTTATTGCACGAATTCAACCACAACAAATGGATATAGTTATAATAATGGTGTTTGCATAAATACCCAAACGGGAGTGCAGGCCCCTAACAATACTTATTGTACTACGGGAGCGACCGCGGGCGTCGCGCAACAATGTAGCGGTTATTACACATATCAACCAACTAATGGCGGGGCTTCTCAATACGGAAACTGTGATATCAACACGCGCAACTGTGTGGGTTATACACTGATTAATTCACAAGGTGCTTCAGTACTTTGCCAATAGGTGAAGTACTAGTATTGATCGAATACAAGCTGTTCAGTTTTAAAACCTTTAGCTTTTAGTGATTTCAAAATATCTTCGAGTAATTGTTTATCCATCGGTGCTACGCGAGATAAAATAAATAAAGATTTCTTCTTCGGAGCACTGACCACGACCCACTGATAATTCGGATCTAAATCAATAATCCAATAATCTCCGCGCGCAAAAAAATTAAATTTTACTTTTAACTTGGCAGGTTCATTCGAATTTTTTACTGTGGCCACGCCGCTAATATCAGCGGTGGTTCCATCTTTAAGATAACAGATATTATGAACAGAGACTTCAGTAGCGGAAAGTACGCCGTATTCAGCCGTAGAGCGAAGACAATCTTTTTGAAAAAAATTCGGGTTATGAGCAATGTCGTACCACAATCCAGCGTAACGGTTGAAGTCGACCGATTTGACGACACTAGGGTCTTTCTTGCTTGCCGCCATGACCGTTAAGGCACCACTTAATAAAATTGTAAATAATAGTTTTTTCATCGTTCCTCCGAACTTTAAATTAATGTACCGGAGTTTTTTTTGCAAAGAGTTCTGATTCTTTAAATTTGGTTATTTCAAAGTCAAATAGATATAAGCGGGCTGTAGCAAAATTCTTTCGGATAGTTGCGTGCGCTACCGTGCACGTTACCTAGGCCGTAGATGATTGAGCTTTTTCTGGCGCGAACGTCCTCAACATAAGTTGGATTAACGGTTGTTAGGCGCGCGTCAAGTAAAGCCAGTAAGCGAGCTTGTTCAGTTGCTTTAGGATTTTTTGCTAACCAGTTATTAAAGATTGTTAAGTGCGTAGCCGTGAATCCACCATTTTGTACAACAATGTCATACATCACTAAAAGTGAACGTAATTCAGTAAATTTGAAAGTTTCTTTATATTTTTTTGCTTTTAAAAACATAGCCGTACCGGCTTCAACTTGAAGAGTGCGGTAAGCAGCCGAAACGGAAGTATTTTGAAAAGCAGTTTTCCAGCGAGCAATTATATTTGTTCCGCTCAGGATTTTATTTTTTGCCCAGTCAACGCTGACGTTATTTTGAGCAGCGGCTAAGGGTGAAGCGAATTTATGTGGATTCGTATCTAAATCATTCAGCGCTTGAACTTCAGGGAACAGCTCGTTGGGATTCACTTTTGATTTTACATTAGGAATTGAGATCGCGCCATTTTGCCAATCTTCTAACATCACTTTTAATGATAAATAATCTGCGTTTACGAAGTTACGTGCAAGGCTGGCATTGTCTTGTTTAAACATTTTAATTAACAAAGGTTGTAAAGAACCTTGGCCAAAATTTTGTTGCATCAATCCTAAACTCATTCCTTGTCCGTCGAAATTTCCAGTAATGTTTTTCCAACCTTCGCGGCCCTCAAAGCTGCCAGTTAGATTGAGTGCTAGTGCGAAATGGGTAGACCAGTTGCCCGAGCCGATTTCTGCGGGCCATTTAATTCCGGTTAAATCAAGTTTACTACAGATTTTTGCAGTGGGAGATACGACTTCTAAAGGCTGTTCAACCGCGCTGGGTTGTTCGGTGCTTGAACTGGTTTTCGAAGAAAGTTCGGTTTGACTGTTGGCTACTTTTGCACAAGAAGTTGCAAAAATAAGAAATGAGATTGGCAAAAGTATTTGTTTCAAGTTCATGCCAGTTCATCGGCAGGCAACTTAAAACACGCGAGGAAAATGCGGAAATTATTTAGCTTTTCTTAGACTGAGTTTTCAAATATAAATTTAATGTTTAATATTTTGACGGAAATTAAAAACTTAAATTATTTCTAGTTATTTTTTTCTGATCAATTTGTGTTTGAAAAAAATTACCACGTTAGAAATATAAATTGATAAGAACCACCGTCTAAACATGAGACAGTGGTCTTTTTTTTGCGGAATGAGCTTATTTACAATGAGAAAGATTAACGCGTGCGCCGACGGTGTTCTGATCGATTACAAGCTCTGCCTTACACTTACGGTAAGATTCACGCACTTGAACACGCGAGTCATTACAAGCGTCTAATGAGGCAAAATGGAATACTTTACCATCAAGGTCAGGCAAGCGACTATCAACGAACATCGCTTCAGCGCTGGTGCCAGAGCAGAATAAAGTAGCAAAGGCATTGCCGTCTTGGCCGTAATAGCGGTCTACAAGGGGAGTAATTTGTTTCACTGAAAAAACCTGGAACAAGCGCTCGGCCGCAGAGGCTGATAAGCAAGTGGCTAAGCTCAAAATAGTCATCGCTAAATTTACAAAACGCATAAGACTCCCTGTAGGTAGAATTTAAGTATCACTGAAATTCAATTCAAGTTCTATACCATACCGTTGTTATTGCATAACCTGGTCTATGAAGGTTGCATGATGCTGCGAATAGGTGGCGGTCATGTGGCAGTAGTCTTTATAGATGGGCTGTTGGTTAAGCGTGGTTTTGCAGGAAGTATCGTTACACAACGAATTCATTGGATCAATAATTGTAGCGCCAATCGCCGCGGCAACTTTTTTTAATCTTTCATTAATTGGAGCCATTTTTTTATCAAAATCAGCTCGTAAAAAATCAGGTTGATAAAAAATTATTTTAGTTGAAGGAAAGTTTCTTTTAATCATGTGTGCTGGATCAAATTTTTCACTTACAGGAATATTAAGGACGATATAAATTTTTTTATCTTTGCCAATCTTTTGCATAAATTTTTTAAATTCATTAAAAATTCCGTCTAAAGCCTCGGGATTATCGAACGACTTAGATTCAAATTTATTTTTTTCTTCATCGGTAATGAAGTAACCAAACCATTGTGCCGCCACAACAATCGACTTAACGTTAGGGCTGGCGGCATAGCTTTCCACTCTTTTAAGATAGCTATTACAAGAATACATGAAGGTAATTACATTTGGGATGGGAATGCAGCCGCCACCTGTTAAAAAAACTGCCGAGTTCAAAGATAAAGGGCTGACAACTTTTTTTATACGAGCAAAATATTGCTCCATATTACTGTCGCCTATGAATAAAACCTCGGATGTTTGCTGACCGATTTTATATATTGGCATATCTGCCGGCTCCATCTTTATAAAACGCATCGGAATCATTGGATAAATCCAGTCATCCTTTGCTTGCGATAGTGCCGTGAACTCTCCCATATTTGATTGGGGCGAGATTTTTTTTTGTTTAATAGCTGAACCAATGCCTCCAAGAATAAACAAAACCAATAGCAAGAAAATGCTGGCTACCTTTTTGCGGGGTAAAGTCAAATTAGCAATGGGTGTTTCAATCAAATAGTAAGTAAGCAAGGCGAGTACGAAGCTAGCGATTGCTGCGGCTAAAGAGGTAATTAAATTCAGTTCCGTATTATCGAGACGTAAAAAAAATAAAATTGGCCAATGCCATAAATAAAGTGGGTAACTAATCAGACCAATAAAAACAATGAATCGATTGCTGAGTATTTTAGTATTTAAGGTTGAATCGTAAGCGAGAATTATAAGAATTGTACTTACCGTCGCTAAAATATGTCCAAAGTAGGAAAATTTAGTAAGATACTCGTTGGCAATAAATAACGTAAATAAAGCACCTAAAGATAAAAATGCTACACTATTCGCAGATGGAATAATTTTCTTAAAATCATCTTTAATATTTAATGTTGCTAACCACGCGCCAGCCGATATTTGCCAAAAACGTGAGAAAGGTAAATAAAAAGCTTCGGATGGATTCGTATTCATCAAGTATATAAACAATGCGATCGACAAAAAACAAAAAATAAGCGTTACGGACTTGATTGAAAAAAATAATTTTCTTCTAAATAAAATCCATAGAAAAATTGGCCAAAAAAAGTAAAACTGCTCTTCGATGGCTAGCGACCAAAGATGTAATAAAACTTTCTTCGTCGAGGCAAGATCAAAATAACCTACTTCATTGAGCAATAAAAAATTTGAGCCAAATATTGAAGCTGCCGAGATATGCTTTCCTAATGAAAGAAATTCATCAGGTAATAGCCAAAAGTAACCGCCAACCGCTACAAAAAATAAAACCAAAGTCAAAGCAGGCAGCAATCGAATGATCCGGCGGGAATAAAAACGTAAAAACTTAAACTGCTCGTTCTTCATTTCTCGCACTAAAATAGAAGTGATCAGAAAACCCGAGATGACAAAAAATACGTCTACCCCCAAAAAGCCGGCTGGTAAAAATTGCGGGCAAATGTGGTAAATGACCACCGCTAAAATCGCTAAGCCGCGTAGGCCATCGATGTCTTTACGGTAGTAAGGAGAGGCTGCTTTCATGGACATATATTCAGCTTTGCCCAAATAAAAGTAAACAGAAAAATAGGCGATATTCTACTGTACTCATCAAAGAATTCGCCTGTTATTTTTCTGACGGGTAATAAATATATAAATAAGGGCAAATACTTGAATTGCGATTGTTTATTTAAGGGCCAAAAGATTATTTACGTAGTTCATGTAGGTCGCGCAGCTAAAGCATTCAAGTAAGCCTGAGCTTACGAAAACTAGTTTGTTAACGGGTTCCGAAGTTGCTTCACTCTTCATCTTTGAGTATGCCGATTTCCAATGCCCAGCATGCCGAATGGCTTTTAATAATTTAAAATAAGTTATCGTAAAGTACCGCGATAAAAATCAGTTTGATTATAAAAACTTAACTCTCGATTTTTTGAATCAAATAAGACAAGTGTATCTATTACGGGAGCTTCTTTTTCAGAAGCAAAAAAACCCAGAGGCCGTATTAACAGTTATCGCAAGAAGAGTAATTATACTTAAAAAGTCCGATTAAGAAAAAAACTGCAATTATTCTTGTGACTCACAAACCTGATTGAGCCCATCGAGCCCATCGTCAAATTGATCTAGCACATAAAAGCTAAATGTCGTAGTTGCTAGAAAGCATTGATGAGACTAAAAGCCCCGTTGAAGAGTAAAAACTTCTCTTATGTTCAAAAATATTGCTTCAATTCGCGTGAGAAGATGATCACTTTGGGCCGTTAATTGCAAATTGCAAAATTGAAAATAGAAATTGGGGATAAAGTGTCAGCTAGCAGAAATGTTGTATTAGTTGAAAGTCAGCCAAAAGAGTCATTTTGTCAGT
Organism: Bdellovibrio sp.; assembly: GCA_014376435.1. GTDB lineage: Bacteria > Bdellovibrionota > Bdellovibrionia > Bdellovibrionales > Bdellovibrionaceae > Pseudobdellovibrio. Next base: position 50,174 of record JACMRL010000013.1, read on the forward strand.
TGGCGGTTTGCTTAAAAAATGATGATGATGTTTTTTTTGTAACTTCTAAATACGATCGCTCCGCACTCAATGCTCTTAAAAACAAAATTTATGTTGCTTTGGAACCCTATGGTCAAAATGCTTTCAAATAAAAAACTGCAGTATACATGCGTGAAACTTTTAAGTTTTTTCGAAAGAATAAATAGTAGATTTCTGCAGAATATTTATTATAATTCATGATTATTTACGAAAGGTGCTGTTTTGCTCTACGAATTTTTACAGACTAATAAAGATCTAATTTTAGATATGACAGAAAAAAAGTCACTTAGCTTGACAGGAGCAAGGCCGACTTCCAATCAACTGAAGCAAGGTCTTCCCATTTTTTTAAAGCAACTTATTGCAATACTAAAGTTAGAGGCTTCATCGCCAAGAAAAAAACTTGAAGTAGATCAGGTGGGTGTGGCCAATGCAGCCAGTGAAAACGATGAAGTTGCCTTGGCAAATGCGAATGGACGCCATGGAGAGGCTGAAGTCGCAAAAGTTGCGGGACTTTACGGTCAGGAGCTTCGGCGGCTAGGCTATACACTTTTGCACGTTGTTCACGCTTACGGGGCCATTTGCCAATCGATCACCGAACTAGCAACAATGAAGAGTATTTTGATCGATTCCAAAGAATTTCGTGAACTCAATATGTGTCTAGACGTAGCCATTGCCGGAGCTGTCATAGAATATCAAAATTTAAGTAATACCCAGACGAAAACGCAAGAAATTGAAAGCTTTGGGTTTTTAGCGCATGAGTTGAGAAATTCACTCAATAGCGTCAATATTTCCTTGGAATTAATTAAATCAGGTAAAGTTGGCTTTGCGGGTAGTACTGGACAAGTATTGGAAGATAGCCTGAAGCGAATTGATCAATTGATTGGGCGGTCTTTAACGCAAGTGCGGTTACGTGTGGATCCACTACTTCAGATTGCAGCCTCGTCTCTGCTTCAGGTAGTTGAACAAATTCTTGTTACTGCGCAGGCCGAGGCGAATACAAAAATGCAAATATTAGATATTCAAATAGATCCAACATTAATCGTTGAAGTTGATCAACAGCTTTTTTACTCTGCCTTATCAAATTTAATTCAAAATGCAATCAAATATTCGCACTTTGGAAGTCGTATTCAAATACGTGGGTTCAGCGTTGAAAATAATATTTTTATTGAGGTCGAAGACGAGTGCGGTGGTTTAACAAATACGGCGATTGATCTTTTTAAACCTTTCGAGCAGCAGAATGAAAATCGTAGTGGCTTAGGACTGGGTCTTAGCATCGCGCAAAAAGCAATCACATTAAATGATGGTAAAATTGAAGTTAAGAATCTTCCGGGAAAAGGGTGTATTTTCAAAATCATCTTACCAAAAAAAACGACTTGAAAAAACAAGCAAGGGAGAATCTATGTTGCAGAATGAATTACTGAGTCAATCACTGATGACGAATTGGCAAGAATACGAAAAGCAAGTTCATCTTTCAAGAAAAAAATCTTCAGCCCATAACGTTCATCAACTTAGAATTTCTACACAAATGCTTGAGGCAGTGCTAAGCTTAGCCAGTGGACTAAGCTTAGCACGCCACTCAAAAAATTTAATTGTTTTAATTAAAAAGGTTAGAAAAAGTCTTGGGCCACTTAGAAACTTCCAGGTTGAAGCAAAGTCGATGCAAAAGCAACAAGATGAAAAATCACTTGGTAAAACAAAAGAATTTTCTAAATTCTTTAACAAACAAGGTGCGAAAGCAAAAAATGAAGCCAAACGTTATCTTGAAAAAATTTCACTTAAACACGAAAAATTGCGTGTTAAAAAATTAGTAAGAAAGATTGAAAAAATTGAAACCATAAAAAACGGTATTCAAATACATTCAGAAATAAGAAAAGTAATCAAAAAATCGGTAATAAAATTGAACAGCCGTATGGAAAATATAAATCCTGACCGAGCGAAAGAAATTCACCGATTCAGAATTACGGCAAAAAAATTAAGGTACAAGGGAGAATGTTTAAATTCTTTGACGGGTGAAGCTCACTTTGATTTAGAAAGTTTGAAGGCAGTTCAGTCTGTTACGGGCAGAATTCAGAACGACAGCGTTTTATTGAAAACTTTAGACCGTTATTTAGCTAAAAAAGAAAATCGAAATGATTTAGAAATTATGAAAGTTCGAAAAAGAATTATCGATCACCGATTAAAAACGATTAACAATCAATTTAATAAATTGAATGTCTTAAAATGGATAAATTAAAGATTGATATTCACGATCCGGCAGGGCACTCGCTTTGTAAAACTAAGCAAGAGGCTATACACAAGACCGAAGTGTTGCAAAAGAAATTGTACGATCTTCTGTATTTAATGTTTGCCGACGGAAAGCATTCGCTTTTGATTATTCTGCAAGGTATAGATACTTCAGGTAAAGACGGGACTGTTCGCCATATTTTTAAAGCCTCAAATCCGCAGGGAATGAGGGTATTCTCATTTAAAAAGCCAACGTTGGAAGAATTTCGCCACGATTTTTTATGGCGCTGTCATTTACATACGCCAGAAAGTGGTTTGGCGGCTATTTTTAACCGATCGTATTACGAAGAAGTGACGACGGCAATGGTTCACCCTGAATTTTTAGAAGAACAACATATTCCGCATCACATCTCGGAGCGTCCAGATTTTTTCAACTTACGCTATCAGCGAATCAATGATTTTGAAAAGCTACTTGAACAGAAGGGCACGATTGTCGTTAAATTCTTTCTTCACATTTCAAAGAAAGAACAAAAATTGCGTATCAACGAAAGAATTAAAGACCGCACTAAAAATTGGAAATTCTCAAAAAGTGATGTGAAAGAGAGAAAGCATTGGGACAAATTCATGATAGCTTACGAAAAAATGCTAGCGGCTACTTCAACAAAACACGCGCCTTGGATTATCGTTCCATCAGATCATAAATGGTACCGAGATTATGTGGTTTCGAAAACTCTTGTGAAAGCTCTGCAAAAGTTAAAAATGAACTTTCCTAAAGCCGCAAGAAAAGCTCTAATTTAGAAAAGATTTAGACGGACACTGAGAACTTTTAGTCTGCGCGATCGCTGTAGCGAAAGAAAATGAGCTTATAACTGAAACTTATAAAAGTTTTGCGTTCGTATTCATAATAATATTCTAACCCAACAAGTGGTAAATTAAACTAATCCTAAGCTCAGTTTAGTGGAAAAAAAAGCATTATTAGCGCCATTTATCGATAGCAACAAAGAAGTCTTTGTTGAAAGATTGCCGTGTAATGTTCGCAATGCGTATAAATTTATTTAGATTTTGGACAACAGTCAGGCTTCGTTTATACTATTTATACATGAAGACGATTTTTTTTAGTTATCGGTATTTTAGCAATAGCATGTTTGGGTATAAGCTTTTTAACTGAACAATTTGTTTATAAAATAAAACTTTTAAAAACTGAAGAAAGTTTTATCGGTTGCATGGGTGATTGCAAACCCGGATGCGCAAAGAATATGTTCATTATGGAAAATTCTAGTTTGAGTTTTCCATGTGATGACAGAACGAATCAGTTCACAGATAAATTTATTTACATTTTTTCCAGAGGTAAGAACTTTTTTGCTTGCCCGCAGAAGGAATTTATTAAATCGAAGTGCTTGAATTGTCCTGAATGTAATTTCAAAGAAGACCAACTTGAAATAATGAACGTCAAATAAAAGCTTTTTCTTGTGAAAGTTTAAAGTTGTTTTGAAAGCCGTTATCAGTAGCGGCTTTTTATTCTAGCTGAAAATAGTTACAAGAGGATAGGACGAATTAAGACCGACTCGTTCAAGTCTCACATCTAGGTTCTGCATGTTCGGTACGATTGCTACAGGATGGATCGTTATTAATTTCTACTGCCTATCAGGAAGTGAAGATAATTCAAGTAACTAAGGCAACGTAGGAATTTAGTTTTATTTCTGGGCTTTCAGCCAACCGGATAAATTCAAATTTTCGATCTAAAATCAGTGCCCGATAAAAACGGATCTAACATCTGGAGAATAAGCTGTGTTGTCTGATTCAAAAATTATTTTGTACTGAAACGCTACCGTGTTAATTAAAATCAGTCCCGTAAAATTTGCGAATAATAAATTGGGTGCGGCAATTGTAACCGCACCGTTAGATAAATTTTGATTGGAATTATTATTAACTTCTGTAAAAAACGTGGCGCTTGTTCCGTCCGGACCCAGCCACGCGGGGTTGTCGGCGCAAGAGGCCAGTGTACATTTGCGGACTTGAAATTTAATGCGATTTCCACCACGCTGATAAAGCTGTCTGACCTCAGTTGTGGATAAGGCCCGCGTCCAAAACGCAGCTTCATCAATGGTTCCACCAAAGAAAGGACTAGTAGGTTGATTGGTCCAGCCGTTCATATTATCGTAGGCAATTCGAACGTAGCCCGTATAATTTTGCGCCGTCGTAACACTTGCATCGGTAGCTTTCAAGGTTCCATCCATATAAAGCTGTAATCCAGCTGCTGAAAGTGTACCGACCGCCTGATGCCACAACCCATCGTTATAGGGCCCGGCAGATGTTACTATCTTGACGGACCCCGGATATACTCCAAAATTGATCCCTCCCGAGTTATCCATATAAATATGACGATCATAATTTCCACTGGATCCCGTTATATTATTTCCCAGTCCGATAAGCTTACCTCCGGCTGTAGTCGTAGTTTTAAACCAAACGGCGACAGTAAAAATCGAAGGGTTTACAAAGCTATTGGTTGTTGAGACATAACCGGTGGATCCATTAAATGTTACAGCTTTAAATAAAATTCCGGTCGCACCCAAAGTTGCAGTTCCTTGTAGTGTTCCGGTGTTGCCAGCGCCCGAAGAGTCGGCAATGACTGTTCCCGCTGTTTCGTTTAAGTGCCAAAGTCCACGAAGCCCAGTGGCAAGACCGCCATTGATTGCAGAATAATCAGCAGCAATTTCACTGGTAGCTGGTATTTCTTTTCCAAAAGGCAGTGAAGCCGTCCAGCTTAAATTTTTCCAAGGAGTATTGTAACAATCCGAAAAATTAAACGGTGGAGAAACATAAGTACCAGACGCAGTAGCCGCATTTAGCACCAATGCGGTACCAGACCAGTTAATGCCTGTTAATGTTCCTGCGCCAAATCCGGTTGTGATATTATTATCAATATTATTTATAGAGCTTAAGCAAATGACTCGCCAGTAAGCCAACGGAATAATGACTTGAGCTTCTGTGACAGCTATCGCGCAGAAATAGAAAGCAAAAAAGCGCAAAAGTAGCCATGGCAAAATACGTCTGAATTTTACGTTCACACTAATATTTTAACCTAAATTTGTGTAATTAGTATTTTTTTAATGCGTGTTTTGCGTTTAATTTAAAAGTATCATTTTGAGATTTTCAATTGGTACCGATGCAGAAAACTCGCAAGTTTTTGCGGACACTGCCGTAGAAGCATTTACGCTAACGCTTCCAAGAGGACCTGCGGTCGGGAATGTCGTAAAAGTAATCAATTTATCTGGAACGTTTGGAACAAATAATTTAATTGTCGGACGCAATACAAATAAAATTATGGGTCTTCTCCAAGACATGACTGTCAGCGTTTCGAATATTTCTTTTGAATTAGTCTGGCCGGCTACATCCGCTAAATACAACAGCCCTAAAATTGCCACGCTGGAAGTCATACTTGGATCTGATCTGACAGATACTCCACTTTCAAAACGGAAAATAAATTTAAATCCTAAAAAAGATTCCTGTTCAGTAAGCAAGTAAAAACAAAACCGCTTGTTTTTGAAAAGATTTAGTTACTCCAAACTCCGCAATAATCATCTGTACCACGTACAAGGGACAGGTAAAAAAAAAGCGGCGTTTTTTATTTCTTCATCTTGTATGGCGTCAGTCACAAACAGCACCAAATTTTTAAGCGTTCATCAGCCAACGCTTTTGCATCAGTAAATAAGAAAAGCCCAAAAGAACTGATCCTAGAACCATAAGATAAGTCATTGGAAAAATCATTGCTGTCAACGAAGTCTCAGCAAAAAAAAGATCATGTAGGGGTGAAAAAAATTGGTAAGAAGGTAAAAAAGGTGCAATGACCGTTAATTTTTTTGAAAAGTCACTTAAAGCTGAAGGTAGTAAAAGTGGTAAATAAAAAATAAAACCCAAAGTACGCGCACTAGCCTGGTGCCTGCAAAGAAGACCCAAGAAAATTCCAGCCGCGCTGAAACAGTAGCTTCCCAGGGCCAAGAAAGCAAAGCTTGCCAGTGCGTTCTTTGGATTAAACCGACTTAAAAACATAAGTAAAATTATTGATGCTAAACTTAATAAAATTCCAAAAAGTATTTTACTGATTAACCATTGCTTTTCGTTGATAGGAGTTTGTAGCAAAGCCAAAATTAATTTTTTTTCTTTTTCTTCGGCGACTTGTGCCGGAAGTATAATAAAACCTACCAACAGCACTAGCATAAGAATCCACGTTGTCAGAGTCAGACTTCGTAGGCCACCTTCACGTAAAGATTTAATTTCAGAGATCCAGCTTGGATTATTTTTCTCGTGAATTCTTTGCAGCGCTGAAAAAAGCTGTAGAGTTGCCAGAGTTTCGACAGAATCCCGTCGTAATACAATCAATGACAGTTGTTTCGAGGGTGGATTTGTACCAAGCACAACGGCCTGAACGCTATGATCACTTATAAGCTGTCGGCCTTCGGCTTCATTTTTGGCCACAATAATTTCGACTTTTTTTCCAGCTTCTTGAAGCATCTGGAAAATCGGTGATGAACCACTTTCTGTAGTGACGACCGCTATTTTGAGTTTTTCAGGTTCAGTTTTTGACTGATCCAATAAATATTCCGACGCAAAAACAAACAACGGAATAAAAAAAACAAGGTAAATGCTTTTGCTTTTAATCGCAAAAGCAAAGTCATGAAAAAGAAGAATAAAAATATTTTTCATAATTGCGGTGATGAGTTTTTATATAAAGGGGTTTGAAAATAATCTGCGGGGGTGCCGTCAAACATTAAAACTCCTTTACTGAAGGCCAAGATCCTGGTTGCTAAATTTTTTATTTCTTCCGGTCGATGGGTCGTGAAAAGGATGGTTCTACCAACTTTATGCATCTGAATCATCATGCGGTAAACTTCGCGAGTCATGTCCACATCAAGGCCTGATGTTGGTTCATCTAAAAGTAAAAAAGCAGGATCAGCGATAAGCGATCGCCCGATACTGACCCTTTGCCTTAGGCCCTTAGAAAGCGTTCTGACTTTAGCTTTCTTAAACGATAGAAGATTAAATTCTTCTAAAATCTGATCAACACGAGAAAGTGGCGCTCCGAAAAGAAGAGCAAAGAGTTTTAAATTATAACCGACGGAAAAAAAATCAAATAGGTTTGGTACCTCGGGCACAAAACCTATTATTTTCACGACGGCTTGCCTGTTTTTAAGATTTAACCCATTGATCGTAATATCGCCGTAGTCAGGTTGAATCCAGTTTGAAAGCATTTTCAACAAAGTCGATTTTCCTGCGCCGTTGTGACCAACGATGGCAACAACTTCGCCCACCTTGACGTCAAAGCTGACCGGAAAAAGTCCTTTTTCAGGACCGTAGACTTTGCTTATGCTTCGAACTGCTAGTTGCATAAAAAATTATAACTCTTAAACCAATTTAACGATAATGATCACTAAAAGCACAACAAGTAAAAGTTCGATCATAAAAGCTCCCTTCAGTTACACTCAGAAATACGTTGTACTTGGCAAAAGTACAACCATGCAATGCGCTGATTCGAAAATATTAACAGGTCCAAAAAAATATGATTCTTTGTCAGTATTATAGATGATTTGCCAAGTATGCTCAATTTCTAGTGAACTTAAAGTATGGATGAAGTTGAGAAATCGCTATTTCCTTTTTTTTGGAAGCGTATCACTACCTTATCAAGACCTTGCCAGTGCATTAATTCGTAGTTGGAGGTTTGCCTGAGCCTATCTCGAGATTATTTGTTTTCATGTAAATAAAATTAAAATTATAAAATCCATACGGTTTCTCGGGGAGGCGAAAAATTTTAGTTTTGCGTACCTTGTCGCGTCCGTTCAAAATTACTTGTGCGAAAAGAGAAAAAGCAGGAATACCTTTGCAATCGTACGAAAGGATAGGTGTTTCAAAGGCCATATCAGTCCATTCAATAAAGTATGAACGCCTAGTCTTGGTTCAATTTCGCCAGTTTTAGGCTGAAATTTCAATGAATTTGTCTTATTTACTGCGATTGGTGACCGGTTTTTGAAAATTGTCATAGCTAAGTTTAGTTAAGTGATCTTTTTGATAAAGGTGTAGCGGCGCAAGTCCTTGTTATTTTCAATACTATTTTTTTACTTTGATCAGCTTAACTCTTGCATAAGCAAGCTATATAGATTGGTGAATTTATTTGGCTATTCAATTACGATACTTTACTTTAGTTATGCGAAGAGCAAAAGTTGCAGAGCTGTACATGGACGAAATTTCTTCATATGAGTCTGAAAATTTCGAAAAAATGGATAGTAAAGTGTTTGTTTGCGATGAACATTTAGTAAGAATAAGTGCCATGTCAATGATGGGATTTAAGGATAATATTGCCAAACTAAAATCAATGAGACTAAAAGAAAATGAAGATTTTCAGATTATTGATTAGTTTTTTACCGGACCTTGTGAATGGGTAACATCTGTGTTTGAAAAGGGTACCCAGTTTGGATATCTGAAAGATGCAGAAAAAAAGAGTTTTGCGAAATTAGCATATTTTTATTTGCAGGTCTGAATTTTTCATACCAAAGCGTAAATACATTTTTCTAAAACGAAATCGAAAATGCTAACCTATCAAATAATTGGTGATTCCGGTACGACTTGAACGTACGACCCTCTCCTTAGAAGGGAGATGCTCTATCCAGCTGAGCTACGGAACCATTTTAGATTTAAATAAGATTTAGCAAAGTCTGTTAAAATTGTCTTCTAAAAATTTGTTTGGGTGCCGAAAATTGCACTTATATCGACCCCTTAAACAATCTGATGGGGTTTTAAAGCGTTAAACGACCATCTAACTGGCAGGATTATGGCAGTTCAGAGCCTGTGATCTAACCTTGGTAATTTAATGGAGACGATATGAAACAGTTCAAGACGGCTAAATGGTTTGTAACTTCAGGTCTATTGGCGACTACTTTGTTGGCCTCAGTTGGTGCGCAAGCGATTTCAGATCCTTGTGCTTTAGCGAAGGTTGCGGTGCCTGCCCAGGTAACCATGAGTCGCCCAGAAATTAAAGAGTACGAGTATAAATTAAAGCGCGAGTGTGATTTAACGACGCAGTTTCGTGACGTGCGTGCGAAACTGCAAGAGCGTTTTCAAGTTGGTTTAAGTAATATTAATGAATACCAAGGAATACGTTTTTTACGCCGTTCTGATTTTGAAGATGCAAAAAATAGAAATATTCCGATCGCTAAGAAATACCAATTATTAAGATCAATGGATGCTTTGCCTGTGGCAGAAAGAAAAAGCATTATTTGGGATAACTGGTCGAATGGTCTAACTCAGTTAGATGCTTCAAGCGATAAAATAATGCGTGGAGAAAAATTCACCGTTGAAGATTTACAGCGTGTGCACAGTGGTTTTTATACTTTGACTAAAGAAGATGAAGGCGATGAATCAAATGCACCGAATCCTGGTACATTTAAGCCAAAAAGTGACAATGACTACTACTGGTGGGATTTTGCCACTCGCCAAGAATCAGATGCGGCAAAGGCAATCGTAACGCAAATTAATGATCAATATCGCGCGATGGGTTTATTAGAAAAAGTGAATGGTGATTACGCAGATATCTTAAGAGTGAAACGTGATTTGGTTAAAATCGTGAAGGGTAAATTAGATCTTTCGCTTCCGCGCGTAGATGGTATTTACGCTGGTGATTCGCGAGTGAACGAAGCGCATGTGCACAATATCATTAATTTCGTGAATGGTATGTTTGATCAAGCTTTACTAAACCAACATATGGTTTGGAAAGGTAAATTGATGACGCCGGCCGAAGTTGCTTATTTAGCGCAAAAGTTTTATGTGGGCGTGCATCCGTTTGCAGATGGTAACGGACGAACTAGCCGATTTATTCAGGAAGTATTTTTAACGACATTTGATATGCCAACCGGTGCTTCGGGTGATTTGATGGAGAATGATATTATCATTCCTTTTCCAGAATATTATCAGCGCGCGATCACGATGAATTTACAGCTGATGGATAAAATGGATAAGTGTATACAGTCGTATAGTACGAATCATTTAAAGTCGTATGATAAAATTAAAGCAAATGCTTCGGTTTTAGAATACGGTTGTCGCTTGATGCAAAATTAATAATAAAATTGAATTGGAATTTATGCCGCAGATTTTTTGAATATTTTATGCTGCATAAATGCCGACAGTGAAACGCCCGACAGTACTACGTACCAAATGACGAGTAGCCAAACTAAAAAAATGGGAAATGAAGCTAAAGACCCGTAAATTTTATTCTGTGTGAATACTTTCACGGATATCCAAAGAAAAGATTTTTGCACAACGCTAAGTGCTGCACTGGTTAAAATCGCCGGCGCAATCGCCGAGATGTAGCCGACCTCGATATCGGGAATCACTTTAAAAAGAATACTTAGAAATAGCGCGATCCAAAGCGAAAATAAAAACTGATGTTGCACGGTTGTACTAATGTCGTTGATAAAATTCACTGATTTTAAACCTGCAAATAAAGCCAGCGCTACCGGAACCGCGACCAGCAAAATCCAGTAAAGCATCAGGCGGCGGTGTAGGGGTCTACGAAATTTAATTTTCCACATCCGATGAAATGCAATATCGATATTTTTAATTAATCCAAGTGATGCCCAAAGTAAAAATAAACCCCCAGTAATTCCTACGGTGCTGGGTTTTACTTTTGTTAAAAGACCACGCACATACTGGCTAACGGTTGAACCCGTCGCTTCTTTGAGCGAGCTGATCATCACGCTTTCAATTTTAGGGTAAAACTCTTCCAGTCCACCAATGGATTGAAAAACCGCTAGCACCACGATTAAAAATGGAATTAAAGAAAGTAAAGTTGAAAAAGCTAAGCTTGAGGCCGCAAAGCGAATATCCGCAAACTCTTCCGCTAAACTTTGAAAATAAGATTTGATCGGTTTAAGCAAGTAAAAATCTTTCTTTAACCGCAAAGTCGTTTAAAGTTTTTTCTACGGTTGCGATATCACAATAAGGATCGTGTTCAAAATAAAGATAAGTCTGTTTTTCTTGCGCGCGTTCTAGCAAAGCTTGTTTTTCTTGGATCAGCAATAACGGGTTTAAATCATAACCCATTACCCAAGCAGAGCGAACGTGACTGCTTGTCGGCACGACGTCGCCGCAGTAGAATAAAGCGGTTTGATCATCTTCGACGATCACGACTTGGTGCCCTTGCGTGTGTCCATTTGAAACCTTAAACGAGATTCCTGGGAAATAATTTTTTTGGTCACCGTCTACAAGGTTTAATTGGCCGGAATCAACTAGCGGTTGAAAATTTGCAGGATAGTAACTAGCGCGTTCACGCAAATTAGCTTGTTGGGCCGTTTCTAAATTTTTTCTTTGCAAGTGATACCGGGCTTTCGGAAATGTAGGAACTAAAGCGCCATTTTTTTCAGTGGTCGCGCCGCCCGCATGATCGAAGTGCAGATGAGTTAAAATTACGTCAGTAATATCTTCAGGATTTAGACCATGTTTTTTTATTGAGCTAAGTAAGCTTGGTCCATTTTGATCAACGGCGTAGATTTCGGCAAATTTATTTCCTAATTTATCACCGTATTTGGTAACGAAGTCAGAACCATTGCCGGTGTCGATTAAAATATTTCGGTCTTTTGATTTTAATAATAAACCGCGTGCTTCCATTTGAATGCGGTTTTGCTCATCTGCGGGATTTGTTTTTTGCCAAAGTACTTTTGGAACTGTACCAAACATCGCGCCGCCGTCTAAACCAAATAACCCCGTAGGCACGGGGCAAACTTCATAGCCCGCAATTTCTAAATGAATTTTTTTTAAAGAACTATTTTGTGTCATTAAAGTCCTCATCATTTTCAAACTCTTCTAATGAAGTTAACTCTTCGGGTGCCACATCATTTTCTTCGGTCATATCGTCTGGTAAAACGGAAGGATCAATGGTTTTCACCCAAGCCAAATAATTTTTTTGCACTTCTCCGATTGAGGTAGGTTGCTGAATGGGACCGATGTGAATTGTTAACTTGCCGGGCTTCGCAAAAATCGCACCTTTGGGCCATAATCTAGAATTACCATCGATATACAAAAATAAAATCGGGGTTTTAGTTTTTTCTGCAAAAATACTGATACCGCGTTTGAAGTCATGAATCTTGCCATCTTTAGAGCGAGTACCTTCGGGAAAAATAATCAACCAGATGCGGTCTAATTGCGTGAGCAGAGTGATAATTAGTTGCACCGCTTCACCTTTACGATCTTTGCGATCAATAGGGATAGCGCCCAAGCAGTGCTGCGAGAAAAAAGTAAATAATGGATTTGTGAAAAAATAATCTTTGGCCGCCGCCATATAAAGATCCATCCAGTGCGAACGGGGAATGGCCCCCGCAATCGATACCGCATCTAAGTGCGAGGCATGATTTGAAATAATGATCAGTTTTTTATGGTCACGATAAAGATCATTAAAACTTCCACCTTTAACTTCTAGGCGGATGTAAAACGTATAAAACCAATTTTTTAAAATCAATGACCATAAAAAACGAGTGATGCGACTAAATAAATCGTAGTGCTGGGTAAAAAGCGGTAAATGCTTTAAATAGCCCGGAAGTTTCGTCCACTGTTCGTTTTCATAATTCCATTCTCGCATTAATTAAGCCCTAACATCACAAAGTAATAAATCGGGGCAACAAAAATTAATCGATCCATGCGCTGTAAAAAATCTCCGCGGCCTAAAATAAATGAACCCGCAATTTTTACGCCCGCATCCCGACGAATGACTGACATCACTAGGTCACCGATTACGCCACCGAACGAGGCAATGAGACCCGCGGCCAGCCAGTACTTTTCACTGCGGTCGGGCAGCAAGTGTCGCATTCCGTAAGCGAGCATGACGGTTAATGTGATCGAAAATACAGTGCTGAGGTAAGTACGTTTATTATTGATCTCGCTTAAAATCTTTGGACCACGGAAGTAACGACTGACCGCTAAATTGGTATTATCGCAAAACTCAGTTAAAATAATTAAGTACATCACTTGGTAAATTCCGCTTTCAGAATTTAAAATTAAACCCAAGTGCATGAATGACCAACCGATAAAGATAAAGCCTAAAAGTGTTAACGAGATATACTGAATCATATTTTTGTAATCGCGCTGAATCAGTGGAATTAAACACGATAAACCAAGTACCATCATCGGCATTTCGTTATAAACTACTAAGTTATTCATTTGACTAAATATTCCCAGACCGATAATTCCTAGGTAGCAAATGTAGACGAACCACGACTTATGAAACATTCCTAAAATTTGAAAGTAAACTTTAGCTCCATACAAAGCTAACAAAGTTAACATCAAAATCGGGAAAGGTGCTCGTAAGCCCATGAAGCCAAACATCAACGGAGCTAAAACCAACCAACTTTTAATTGAAGCCCAAGCCACCATCGAGTAATGATTCTTACGACGAAAAAAGAAATTAATCGCGCCGCCCAAAAAGATCACCAGTAATACAATCAAAGCCGTTTGCTGGTAAACAGGGCTATCCCACGCGGCGGTCATATTAAAAAAATGTTCGCTATTCATAAGTGATTCCTAAATCTTTTATTTTTTTATAAAGGTTCGATTTTGAAACTTTAAGAATCTCGCAAGACTTTTCGATATCTTTCGTTTGTTGTAAGCAAAATTCAATGAAACGCTTTTCTTGTTTAGTTAAATAGTCTTCTAAAGTTTGATTTAATTTAAGCTCTTCGGCCGATCCACTAGCTTGGCTGTAGGATAAAAGTTTCCGCACGTCATGTTCACGGATCATCGGTAGCGGAGAAGTTAAAACCAGCTGTTCACAGACGCGTTTCAATTCCCGCACATTTCCAGGCCAGGCATAATCTTGTAAAGCTAGGAACGCATCCGCTTCAAATGTTTTATTACGCTTTGGTTTTTCAAGCTGCAAAAAGTGTTCAGCAATTTCTTTAATGTCATCCTTACGTTCACGCAAAGGCGGAATTTCAATGCGTTGGGAGCTTAAGCGGAAATAAAGATCTTCACGGAATTTTTTTTCTCCAATTAATTTTTTTAATGGAATGTTGCTGGCGGCAATTACGCGTGTTTCGATGTGCATCGATTCTTTAGCGCCAACTTTGCGAATCTCGCCGGATTCTAAAAAACGTAAAAGTTTAGCCTGCTGTGAAAGTGGTAAAGCTTCAATTTCATCCAAAAATAAATCGCCACCGTGAGCCGCTTCGGCGAATCCGATTTTATTTGAATCCGCGCCAGTGAACGAACCTTTAAGGTGACCGAAGAATTCGCTTTCAAATAAAGTTTCTGTCAGCGCCGAACAGTTCACGGCCACAAACGGACGACTACCTTCTTGTTGGTTTAGTAGGTTGGCGATAATTTCTTTACCGACACCCGTTTCACCTTCGATCAGAATTGGAGTGGTTTCCATTTTTAACTGCGCGATTTGTTTTCGCATAGTTTCAACCTGTACAGATGAACCAATTAATTTTGATTTTAATTTTGAGCCTTCGTAGGCTGTTAAGCGCAGTGCCCAGTAGGCTTCAATTTTTTCTAAAGTTGATTTAACTTCTTCGGCCAACAGCGGTTTCGCCAGAAACCTTTGGGCTCCAGCGTGAATGGCTTTTTCCATCAATGCGCGATCCAGGTGACCCGACATTGCCACAACTTCAATTTGCGGATTCTTTTTTGTCAGCTTTTGAATAACACCTGGTCCGTCGGCCATTTCGCCGGGTTCAACTTCTAAATGCATATCGACCATCGCCGCATGAAAAAAAACGTGATCCGGTAATAAACTTGGTTTTTGCACCAAATAAACTTTAAAAGCATCCGGCGCCATTAGCTTCAGCGAGTTGGCTAGTAAATGATCATCTTCAACAATGAGTAAATTAAGTAAAGTTTTATTCGACATCTACGATTATCTTGAATGAATCAGGCAAAGCTTGTTACCATTAGTGCAATGCGCATTTTATTAACTGAAAATATTCATTCCGTGGCTCAAGAAAAACTAATCGATGAAGGTTTTAAAGTTGACCTACTGTCGCATGCGCCTTCGGAAGATGAGTATATTCAATTACTAAAAAAATATGATGTCTTAGGAATTCGTTCAAAATCTGAAATTACTCAAAAAATTCTTGAGCAAAATAAACATTTGATGGCGATCGGGGCATTTTGCATCGGTACAAATCAAATTAATTTATTAGAAGCAAATCGTGCCGGAATTCCTGTTTTTAATGCTCCCCACAGCAATACGCGTTCGGTGGCGGAGTTAGTGATCGCGGAAATGATCGCATTATCTCGTCAGCTGGGGGATCGAAATATTTTAGCCCATCAGGGCGAGTGGATGAAATCGGCCGAAGGTTCAAAAGAAGTGCGCGGAAAAACTTTAGGTTTAGTTGGCTACGGACACATCGGTAGTCAAGTCAGCGTTTTGTCTGAAGCCATGGGTATGAAAGTCGTTTTCTACGATATTATAAAAAAATTACCGCTGGGTAATGCACAGTCAAAAACACATTTGGGTGATTTATTACAAGAGGCTGACTTTGTCAGCTTACATGTACCGGAAACGCCTGAAACTAAAAACATGATTTCGGGAAAAGAAATTTCCAGAATGAAAAAAGGAAGTTTTTTAATCAATGCTTCCCGCGGTACGGTTATTGTGATTGATGATTTAGTTAAAGCTTTAAAAGAAAATCATTTAGCAGGCTGTGCCGTAGATGTTTTTCCGGAAGAGCCCGCTTCAAATAAAGAAAAATTTAAATCTCCATTGCAGGGCTTGAAAAATGTTATTTTAACCCCGCATATTGGCGGCAGCACCGAAGAAGCTCAATACGCGATCGGTTTAGAAGTCGCCGAAAGCTTTCGTAAATTTTTAAGATTTGGAACCACGGCCGGGGCCGTTAATTTCCCTAATGTGGAATTAGCCGCCAAGACGGATGTGACCCGAATTATGAATGTGCACCGTAACGAGCCCGGAGTATTGGGAGAGCTGAACGGATTTATTTCGGCCGCTCAGGCCAACATTCAAGGACAATATTTATCTACGGATCGTCACATTGGCTATTTGGTTACCGATCTTGAATTAAGCCCGTCGCACACAACAGCCCCGGCTTTAGTTGATCAATTTCAGCGCTCATCTCGCAGTATTAAAACTAGAGTTATTTTTTAGTAAAATACTGTCTCATACTGAGATCATATAAAGAAACTGTTAAACATTTCTTCACTTTATTCCGAAAAGCATTAAAACAGGTTATCAATGGTGGAGGTCTTTTTTATGAAATGGATTCTAATTTTAGCAGCCGCATTTACTTTAGCAGCCTGTTCAAAAGGCGGGGGCGCAGCTCCATCAACCACAATCGCAATCTCAATTATGCCCAATAGCTTAATTGTACCAAAAAGTATTTCAACCAGTATTCAGGTCATTAATACAGATCCGATGACTGGTACGAAAGATGTAACCACGCAAGCTGTGTGTACTTCAAATAATCCGTTAGCGACCGTTATCAACGGGCAAGTATCCAACAACTACACGGGGAGTACCGTTCAACTAGCGCAGATCACTTGTACTTACCAAGGCCAAAGCGTGACAATACCAATGACGATTGTTCCGGCCATTTTGCAAAGTTTAGTGTTAACAAAAACATCTCTGACAATGGCTCCGGGCCAATCGCAAGCGATTCAAGTTTACGGAAACTTCGTTGATAATTTAACTTATGTATTTGCACTAGATATGACGAACTATGTGACGTGGTCTTCTAGCGCATCGGGCGTTTCTTCGGGTAACAAGGGTAGTATCTCTGCAAGCAGTGTTGGTTCAGCTAATTTAACCGCAAGCTTTGCCTCGCAATCAGTCGCGACCGGCGTAACGGTTACAAATGGAGCCGCGACAAGTTCAACCCCACGTGGAGTTGGTCTGACGGGAACGTACTATGATTTCGTTGGGCCAATTGTGCAAAATGGTGTGATGACTGATCCGTTTGCCACTTTATTTGGTTCGCGAATTGATTCACAGGTTTATTTTAATTGGAGTACGGGCACTAATAATTTAGGTCAGCCTTTGTATTTTGGTATTTGTTGGACGGGACGTATATTTATTCCGACGACAGGTACGTACACTTTCTTCACGCAAACGGATGATGGAGTTCGTCTGTGGATTAATGATGTGCAAGTCATTGATAATTGGACGCTACATTCTTCTGTAGAGGACTCTTCCGGTGGCATTGCGCTAACGGGTGGACAATTTTATAATATTCGTATGGATTACTTTGAAAATGCGGGATATTCACAAGCGGAACTTCGTTGGCAGGGACCGAGTATTTTAAAAGCCTTGATTCCGCAAATTAATTTATTTCCACAGTAGCCGTCAGATTAAAATCTAAATTACTTTTCCAGGATTCATAATCAAATCGGGGTCAAAAACTTTTTTGATCCCTTTCATCAGCTCGATCTCTTCCTGCGAGCGCGTGTAAGTTAAAAAAGATTTCTTCGTTAAACCCACGCCATGTTCCGCCGAAATACTGCCTTGCTGTTTTTGTACGGCTTTAAAAACTAATTGATCGACGCCACGGCATTCTTTGACAAAATCTTCTTTATTCATTCCGGCCGGGCGTAAAATATTAATATGTAAATTACCATCACCGATGTGGCCAAACCAAACCACTTCCCAAGTTGGGTAAGCGGTCGTTAACACTTGATCTAGATCATTCATAAAATCGGGAACTTTAGAAATCGAAACGGCCACATCGTTCTTGTAAGGTGAATGCACCGCTAAAGATTCGCTGATATCTTCGCGGTAGCGCCAAAAAATTTTCGCTTGAACGTCCGACTGCGAGATAACTCCGTCCGTGATCCAACCTTTTTCCAAACAGTTTTCGAATACGGACATTACTTTTTCTTCAGCGGAATCAGTGGCGCACTCTACTTCGCAGACGACATAAAAATCCGTCACCGTTTCAAACGGGCGGGCTAAACCTGTTGAATGAAGAACATGCTTTAAGGCTTTTTCAGAAAACATTTCGTAAGCTTGTAAATGCGCATTATTTTTAAATTCAGAGAAAACTTTCATTACACTTGATAACTGATCAACGGCAAAAACTAAAACTTTTAAAGGCGGTGGAGCCGGTGCTAATTTAATCGTCGCTTTCGTGACAAATCCTAAAATACCTTCGCTTCCGATAAATAAATGTCTAAAATCTAAACCCGTCGCATTTTTTACTAAGCCATTATTTAAATGTAAAACTTCACCTGCGCCAGTAACCACTTCTAAACCGATGACCCAGTCGCGCGTTAAACCATAACGTACAACTTTGATTCCGCCGGCGTTGGTTGCGATATTGCCACCCATTTGCGATGAACCTCGGGCCGCGAAATCAACCGGGTAATAAAGATTTTTTGTTTTAGCAAATTCTTGTAAGCTTTCGGTAATAACACCAGGTTCAATATCAACGCTTGATTCGGTCTCGTTGAATTTTAAAATTTTATTCATCTTTTCGAACGACACGACAACTTCGCCGTTTAAGGCGCAGGCCGCTCCACTTAAGCCCGTTCGTCCACCGGATGGAATTAGGCTAACTTTATTTTTGCGTGCCCAGTGAACGATGGCAACCACGTCTGCGGTTGATTCAGGAAATAGAATAGCGGACGCTTTAATGTCAAAATAAGTCGTCCAATCGCGCCCGTAATATTTTAGCGAGTCTGGATCAGTTTTTATTTGGGAAGATTTTAATGGAAGAGTCGAGATTTCTTGCATAAGTACGTACGACTATCGCAAGGTTCTGATCCGAAAGAAAGAATAAATTGGGCATAAGCCCCATCCTGCCGTGATGAGTCCATAGACGCCAAGGCCCCAAAACCATAGGGGGCCTCCGGCCGTGGCATAAGCCAGAACAAGAATCGAAATTAAAAAACGCAAAGCGCGGTCCCAAGAGGCTAAATTACAAAGCATTTTAGTTTTGGATCAAAGTTTGTAATTCGCCCGCTTGATACATTTCCATCATAATATCGCTTCCGCCCACTAATTTTTTATTGATGTAAAGTTGCGGGATCGTTGGCCAGTTACCGAATTCTTTAATACCGTTACGAATTTCTTCGTCTTCAAGTACGTTGATGTCTTTAAAAGTAACACCAAGATCTTGTAAGATCGCCGTAGCGCGTGCCGAGAAGCCGCACATTGGAAATTGCTGGGTGCCTTTCATAAAAAGCACAACTTTGTTTTCGTTTAATAAACCTTCAATACGCGTTTTAACATCAGACATAAATTCTCCTCATTCATTATTGATTACTTTAGCTTAATTACTTTAAAAAGGTTTTAATCGAAAGCGCATGCACTTCACCGGTTTTTAATTCCGGCGAAAAAGCCTTCATCACGTGTTGATGTTGCTCAATACGTGATAGACCTTGAAATACTGAACTCTTGACCGTAACTTCCCAGTGATCGGCTGTGCCAGTCAGATCAAGCACCTGAATATCGGTTTCGGATGTTGAGTCAGGGTAAGCTTCAATAAGGCGTTGTTTCATTTCTTCAATTTTCATATCTCTTTACTAGCAAAATTTAAGTTTTTGGGCAACTCTTGTCGTAACAAACTATGTGGATTTTAGCTTATTTTTCCCTTCATTTTGTGATCTACGTGATTTTAAGGATGCAGTTTCTATTTTGGAACTGGGCATCGCTTAAAAGCCTTTCATTATCCGACACGCTTACCGCTTTTATCTATGGAGCCCGTTTTGACTTGTCGGCCTTGGCGGCCAGCATTGGCCTTGGTATTTTAGGGGCCGTTTGGATCGAAAGAAAATGGTTGCGTAGAGGTTGGTTTTTTATTTTCTTTTTAATCAACTCAAGTCTGATCGTATTGAACTTAGGCGATAGCGAGCTAATTAATTTCACAGCCAGACGTTTTACCAAGTCTTCCTTTTTTCTTTTAAGCGATGGTAGCGCAAATAACTTAATTTTGCCTTACTTAGGTATGACGGTATTTACGCTGCTACTTTTAAGTGCTTACGCGGTTTACACGATAAAAATCGCACGTATTAAATTACTGAAACGAACGCCGACTAAAAAAGCCTTTATCAGCTTAGCCGTTGTTATAATTGCGGTATTATGTTCGCGCGGTGGTTTTCAAGTGAAGCCTTTGACCTACGTGGATGCAAAAATTTTCGAAAGTTCTTTTGCAAACAATTTGATTTTAAACTCATCATTCACGCTGATTAAAAGTTTAGACCGAAGTCCTTTTGAAAGAATTCATTATTTTGAAAATACCAAAATGCTTTCGCTGCTGAATGAGCAAAACCTGCCATCACAAATTGTTTCTACTCAGCAAAAAAAAATGAATGTGGTATTAGTGATCGTCGAAAGTCTTTCGAAAGAATACACCGAAGTGAAGAATCCTGAAGCGACACCATTTTTTAATAAAATGAAGGCCCGCGGAATTTCTTTTGATCAAGCATACGCGAACAGCCGCCGTTCCATCGAAGGAATCGCCGCTTTGCTCTCGGGAATCCCGGCTTTAATGGAAGAACCTTTTATTAATTCGGAATTTTCAGCAAACCAAGTCATCGGTTTAGGTGCAATTCTTGAGGCGAATAGTTATCATACCAGTTTTTTTCACGGTGCTAAAAATGGTAGTATGCACTTTGATCAATTTATGAAAAGTATTGGCGTCAGCCATTATTATGGAAAAACTGAATACGGAGCCACCACGGAAGATGATGGCACTTGGGGTATCTATGATGAGCCTTTCCTACAGTGGATGTGCCAAAAGTTAAATACTTTTAAAGCGCCATTTTTCTCTTCGGTGTTTACTTTATCTTCGCATCACCCCTACCGAATTCCTGATCAGTACAAGGTTAAATTTAGCCAGCATCAGAAGCCACTACTCAACTCGGTTGAATACACAGATTACGCGATTGAACAGTTTATGGCTTGCGCAGAAAAGCAAGCCTGGTACCACGACACTTTATTTATTTTTACCGCTGATCACACGGGGGTCGAGCTTAATATAAATTCAGATTTTGAAAGTCTATTTAAAATTCCGTTGCTATTTTTTCATCCTAATTCCGAAGTGTTGAAACCAATGAAGAATGATCAATACGCGCAGCACATTGATGTGTTACCAACCTTGCTTGAGACGTTGGGCATTCCACAAAAAAATGTAAATTACTTAGCACGCTCTCTTTGGAAAAGCGGCCCCAAAGTAGTTGCTTTGTACTCAGATCGTAAATATCAACTGGTGGGCGAAGTAACAAAACAAGAAGACCAATTAAAAGCGATTCAACAATATTTTAGCGAAGGTCTTTACGACAATCGTCTTTACTATCCCGCAAAATAGGATTAAAACGCGCTATGTCAGATATCTATTTCACGCCCGCTAGTGAGGCCCACAAGAAAAAAGAAAAAGAGAAAGCCCGCGAACTTCGTAATGGTACGTGGTGGAAACAAGTTTTAGGTAAAAGTATTTGCTATCACTGCGAACACAAATTTAAATCAACTGAACTGACGATGGATCATTTGATTCCAATTGCCCGCGGTGGTAAGTCAGATAAAAAAAATTGTGTACCTAGTTGTAAAGATTGTAATAATAAAAAAAGTTACAAAACTCGCGCTGAAATGGCGATGGATGAATTAGACCAACAACCAAATAAACGCACAAATACAGATGAAGAATAATGGACAAATTGCACTTGAAGGAATGTATTGAAGAAATGCATTGAAGAAATGCATTGAAGGATGAGCGGTAATGGACGGTCAACTCAACTTTTGAAAGCCATAGTTAATACCAAATTTAGTTAAAACTTTTAAATTAATTCATGGTCGAGCCTAAAATCTAAAAAAATATTTACAATAGACTATGATTCTCAATTTGAGACGCTTTTCTGATTTGTATAAGTCCGATAAGACCGAAGTGACGAAATCATTTTTGACTCTTCTTATTTTTGCTTTTCAATTACGCGCGGCCGCGTCGTCGGCCATTTTTGCTGCCGTTGATTTCAGCGCCGAGAAATTAGCGGCCCTTGTAAATAAATCTGACTGCAACAATAGCCAGCGTCTTTTTCAAAATCGAACTTGTCTAAAAAATTATTCTATTAGCTCATTAGGTTCATTAGAGCAAGTGGGTGACCGGGTTATTTACTCGAAGTTAGCAAAATATAAAATTGATCAATTAACTTGTTCCGTGCAGCGCTGGAGTGATTTATCCGAACCGTCCTTCAAAGATTCACAGGCCGTGATTGTGGAGGCAATGAATACACAATTACCAATTTTAGAAAAGATCAAAAAAGAAATCGGTTCGTTTGCGATGAACAACCGTAACCCAGGTCTTAAATATCAGAACGATAAAAGCTTAAACCCAGAAAAACGCAGCGAATTAATTAAAGCGGCCAACAATGCCGTGGAACAAGAGCTTGAGTTAATGCGTAATCAGTACGAATTTGAAATGACTAAGGTGCCCTTCGGAAATTCTGAAGCTATCAAACTTTTTATAGAGCGAAAATTAAGCGGGCCTTTTTCGCAGTTAGGAAATATTAAGCTAGAAGAGTTTCAAAAGTTTGCCAGCAAGGTAAAAGAAAATCTTGAATCTGAAAAAGCAGAATTAGTTAATAATCTAAAAGTAGGTAATTTCTCGTCTAAGCAGGAAGAAAAATTAATCACTGATGAAGGGGGCTTGTCAGCTTTAATTGAAAGCCAACCCGGCTTAACCGATGGTGCGTTAACATTGCAATGCAAAGTTGAAAAGCGCTTAGAAGGAAAGCGTGCCGCCTCGGCTGGAGTTACGGTCGCATCAACCCTGTTAACGGGCGGTGGTTTAGCGTTGGTCAAGGGCGTGCACTTGGCGGTCGCGATAAATAATATTGAGCGGGCCGCTACTTTAGCTAAATTTGCGAACTTTACGACAATCGCAGGGTTGACGATTGCGGTACCAGACTTAATATTTAATACCTACAGTAAATGTCTGACTCAGAACTATAAACAAACTAAGTCGTCTTGTAACGTAGACCTAGAAAAAATTGCCGAAGATCGCCGAGTTGCCGTTTGTTTACAGGCGATCGCTTTGGCGTCTTTACCGGCGGGTGGTGCTTTAGCCAAAAAACTTTTTGGTTCGAACTCGATGGTCGTACAAAAAGTGAATGAAGCCACAAATTTAAAAAATGTTCGTAAGCCTGGAACTGACTCTGATAGCTTGGTAAATTCACCAACCGTCAAAGTAAAGCCAGCGTTACCAAAAACTTTAATCTCCGACTAACCTACTTTATCTGTTGGCCCCATCACGATCGGCAAGCCATCAGAGAACATCAGTTTACGAATTATCCAAGTCGATAAGATTACTAAATTTAGTGAAAAGACGTTAAAAAATCTAAAAGCAAAAAATCGCGAAGTAGCATTAATTGAAAAAGAAACTATGAGCGATTCGAGTTTTGCGTTATTTTTTCCTCAGCGCCCGCTGGTGCCAGGCACTATACAGCCCGATGCCCCGACGATTCTTGGTCCACCGGATCAAGTTTACATTCCCGAAATCGGCGCCAATACTTTGCGTATTCCGAAATTAAATAATCGCGGTTCTTTAGAACATCCCAAGTTTGAAGTGATTGAAAAAGTGGTGATTGACGGAGTGACAAAATATAAAGTTAAAACTCACCTTAGTAACAATGTTGAACCTACAGAAGAAATGTTAACGAAAGCAGAGATTCTGCAAAGAGTTCCAGCGCAATTTCGCGCGCGTTCGCCCGCTCGCTAGGCAAGCGTGCATGATTCAGTCACACAAACATCGTAAAAATAAACAAACAGCTAGTTTTTCAATCAATGGTACGGTGCGCATTGGATCAGGGCTTGATTTTAAAAGCCCCATGCCCCCTCAATATTATGATTATTAACGGTTTTTGACCGTCGAAAGCTAGCTGTTTTTCATCCAAATCCGGGTAAAAAATAGCAAAATTCGACGTGTTTTTGGACTTAGGCGAAGCATAAAATGTTATCGAGGCAAGCCTAAAATCTTATAGTGAAGGGACTTTATTGTGAGCAAAATCACCAAAAGTAGTACCGCAGAATATTTCGCGAAAAATCTCCAGCAGGTGGGTTTTTCGTCTCCATTAAAAGCTGTATTAACGACGCTGAAAGAGGCGGTCGATAATTCATTGGATGCGTGCGAACAAACTAATATTCTACCTGAGCTTGATATCGAAGTTATCAAAATCGGTAATGGTTCAACTAAGAATACAGATCTAGTTAAAGTTGTCGTGGAAGATAACGGGCCGGGTATTGATGTCGATGATATCGCTAAAGTATTCGGAGAGTATTTAGCTTCATCAAAATTCGGTAAAGGCCAGTGCTCACGCGGCCAACAAGGTATTGGTATTTCTGCAGCCACGACTTGGGCGCAGATGACGAACGCTAAAGGCGTACAGATTATTTCTAAAACAAAAAACATGCGTAAAGCAATTTCTGCGCAAGTAGACGTCGATATTAAAACCAATACGGGTATCGTTAAAAATAAAGAGATGATTGATTGGAAAAATAAATCTCACGGTTTACGCGTTGAGTTTTTAATGGATGGTCGAATTCAGCTAAACGGCGATGGTGGTTTACAAACTTACATCGACGGCACAGCCTTGTTAAATCCCCATGCTTCAATGAAATTTAAATTGGGCGATATGGATTGGCAGAAAACCGACCGCGTTAGTAATGACATGCCAATCATTCCCGAAGCAACGCTTCCGCATCCGCACACTTTCAAGCTCGGCGAGTTTATCACGCACGCGACTTTGTACGGAAAAATCAGTTTAGCTAAGTTTTTAAAAACGGGTTTCTCTCGCATCTCTGATCAATCGATCAAAGATTTTGTTAAAGCCGGTATGCCAAAAGGTTTAATTGAAAAATCAGTAACGTCGTTAACTGATGAAGAATTTAAAAAAGTATTTCAAGCGGTGCAAGCGACGCAGTTGATGTCACCATCAACAAAGTCAGTTTTAACCGTGGGCGAAGAATCACTTTCAAAATCAATCAACCGCTTAGGCCAAGTTGATTTCTTTTCGGTGGTGACTCGTACCCCAACAATTTGTGATTTCAAACCGGTGGTAGTTGAAGTTGCTTTGGCGCGCTTTATCAGCCGTGGTGACGAACAAAGCCCGGTGCAACTATTACGTTTTGCCAATCGTGTGCCGCTACAATTTGATAAATCAGGTTGTGCAATTACTTGGGCGATTGAAAGTGTTAACTGGAAATCATACGGTTTAGCGCAGCCGAAAGAATCTTTACCAATGGGGCCTTATGTCTTTGCGGTATCGGTGGTTTCGCCGTTCATTAAATTTAAAAATGCGTCGAAAGAAACGATTGATGCATCGGACGAGCTGGTGGAAGAAATTCGCCGTGCGTTGATGCAAGCGGGGCAAAAGCTTTCTCGTCATATCAAGAGCGAATTAAAAGAAGCGGATCTAGAGCGTAAACTTGCGCACATTGAACAGTTCGGTCCCATACTCGTTGAAAAACTAGTATTGCTAGCTGGTGCCAATGATGCTCGTAAGAAAAAAGCCGAAGAAGGTTTAAAAAAGATTTTAGGACGTGATTCGCAAGAAGCTGTCAGTCAACTTGAAGAAGCGCAGTCAAAACTAGCGGTGCAAAAGAAAAAAGAAGCTAAAAAAATGGGTGTCGAAGACAGTTCTGAAACTGATGCCCAGGCAGAAGCCAAGTTTGATAAAAAAGCGGCAAAGAAAAAGAAGTAGGTTATATGGCAGGTTTAACAAAAATTCGTGAATTAAAATTAGATATTCCCAAAGAAGCAAAAAATTTAGCTGAGCGTATGCTTAAAGATCTTGAGAATTCAAAACGCCCTTACTTAGAGGCCGTAAAAACTTCTTTAGATAATTCTGAGTATAACTCAAAGGTTGGTTACTTAACTCCGGGCGATAAAATGGTCCGAACGGAACTGAACGTTTCTTCGGTACAAAAATTAGCGCGCGTGGTTTTTATGTTAGAGATTTTATTACGTAACTTAGATATTGGTGCCGTTAATACAAAGCGTGAACTTTATTATATCTGTAAAGGCCTTATTAAAGGAAACATGCGCTATAAGCCTTTAGATTTCGACGGACAGGATGAATCTGATTCAATCATTGATTTTATCGGAGATATGTTAGAAGTTTACCGTGAAGAATTAAATTGTTTTGCCAATGATCGCGGTGGTCAAACTTACTCTCAGCAATTAGTGGTCACTGAAACTTTAGCTGACGGAACAAAAGCCAATATAGATTTATCAACTTTAGGTACGTCTCCGTATCAACCCAAAAATAAACCTCAGGCTTTAAAACTCAAAGCTAAAAAGAAAATTGATTTTTGCTTAGTGGTTGAGTCAGAAGGTACTGCGGGTACTTTGCAAGCCATGGGTTTCACGAAACGTAACAACTGTATTTTAATGGGTGCCCAAGGCGTTCCGTCGAATGGTGTGCGCGGTTGGTGTAAACTGATCGAAGATCAATTAGATGTGCCAATGTACTTCTTCGGCGATCTGGATGCGTACACGATGCAAAATATCTTTCGTACTTTAAAAGCCGGCTCGGCCGCTTCGTTAATTCGTAACAGCGATTTCTCGGCGCCGAATGTTCGTTTCTTGGGGGTGTTACCGGGCGACGTTAAAAAATACGATCTTCCGCATTACAATGTAAAAGAATCTGATCCACAAGAGGCGCGCGCTTTAAAAAAAGCTAAAGATGCTTTAGAGAACGATCCGTTTTTCCGAGATAAAAAAAACCGAGATCTTTCTGATATCTTACGCTGGTTAATTAAAGAAAAGATTCGTTGTGAGCAGCAAAGTTACTTCTCAGTTGATCCGCGTGATCCAATCAAAACCGAGAAAATCATCTTAGAAAAAATCAGAAAAGGCGATTACGTTTAACTAATGATTCTGCTCTGCCAAAATGACCCGCCGTACATCTCGCCCGATCGCGCAAGCGGGCGGGTTACTTTATTACAGCCCATCAAGAATTTGCCGGCACAATTTTTGATTGCTCTGATGAAGCAAAATATCAAATACAGAAAAATTAATTTGAGCTTTACCAAGGCTCGCTTTAAAAATTAAATGTAAAATCGATATGTGACCTGGTGTAATAAATTGGAATTAAATCAATCGCTTGCTGATTTTTGTAATAAGTAAAGCTGACTAAAGCAGCCTTATTGATCCTGTAGCCCACGGCTGCAATGTAACCACGACTTGAAGTTTGATTGTCCGCAAAGTCACTGTCGCTGTAGAGTGCTAAAACAGCGTCTTTCTCAATCTTCTGTTGCATAAACGAAAAACTCCAGTTGCTGTAGGAAAGAGTTAACCCGTAAACCGCGGCTTTATTTAAAGAAGATGGTGCGGCCGTATTTTGATCAAGTTCTGCAAAGATTGAAATATCAAAAGGCTTTTGAATCCACTTAATTTCTAGGTAGTTTTGCGTAATTTCGTATTGGTACTGGTAATTTCCCAGTAAATCGAGAGTGTTGCCGCGTGGTGAGGTTGCGCCCACCGCAAAACTTGCAGGAACATCATCTTTAATCGAGGTGTAGCTGAATATTCCGTAGCCGATCAGAAATTGAAAGTCAGATAATTTATAAGTTAGATTCAGCTGCGCCGTATTTAAAAATGCATCCGTTAAATCTTGTCCCAGGGTATCGTCGTACTTTTCCCGTAACCATGCCGAACCTAAATTAAAGGTAGCTAAAAGACGATCATCTAGAAATTTTGTTTTATACTGAAGTCCGGCTCCTTCCGGACTGATGTCTCGGTCTAAAATTAATTGATTCTTGCCCGGAGAATAAGTTAGCTGCGGATATTTACCAATATAGATTTGGGCTTCATCATTGAGCGGAAAAGTTGCGTAAGCTAAATCAAGTCCGATCGGCTGACGAGGCGACCCGGGTGCTTTACTGTCGCCAAGGGTGACACTACCGCTATTAGCGGCCGTTCCAGTTAGTAACCGGTAAGTGATTTTTAAATCTTGAATTGGTTGAATCGTTTGGCCCACGCGAAACATCAGGCGATGTACGCGACGTTCTTCTTTGGTACCGGCAGTGATGGCTTGCATTCGGTAGCGAAGATCGCCGTTCAAGTCGATTTTTTTTTCAAATTCGGGCGTAGGTGGTTTTGCTAAAGTGACGGGTAGAATTTCGGGGGCCGATGCAACAGCAATCGGCGCGGTTTCGGGTTTTACTTCTTGCGCCTGCGCGACTAACGTAAAAGAAAAAACGAGTCCTAATAAATAATTCATAGAATTCCTTACATTGATAGTTGCACTGATAGCCAAAGACTTTGCGAATCTGGGCTTATCACATTTGTATTGTTGGTGTTTTTATAAACAGCCGTCAAGTCGACTTGCGCGTACGGAAAGTACTGAAGACCCGCGGAGATTTGCTGGTCGTGCGGGTTTGAAGTTTCAATCTGGCGATTACGATACTCAAGCGCCGAAAAAAATTTAAGCCCCTGTTGGATGATGTATTCTGGTCGGATAAAGAATGCCACGCCTTTTTTATCATCAAAATGATGCTGATCAATTTGTAGTAAAGTCGATAGTTCATCGCTGCTTTGAATAACGGCAAACACACCTTCAAAGGATTGCATATTTGATTTGTAGCTATTGATTCCGATGAGCAAATTTTTTTTAACGACGCGGCTTAAGCGAAGTAGATCGCCGGATTCTGAACTGGTTAGATTGTAATCTCGACGATTAAATAACCGCGAGTAAAGAAATTCATACTCAGCGCCCTGTAAAGAAAGCTGCCCTTGGGTGCGCTCTTGGCCAAAGTTCATTTCATTGATAATTTGGTAATCGCGAATTGCAATGCCGTAGTTCGGTTTGTAGCGGCCAATCTTAACATTAAGTAAAAGGTCAGATTCATTTTCAACAATTTGGTAATTAAAATAAAATTCGGGTAGGTAAGCGTAGTCGCGAAAAGTAATATCTTTCGCGATCGGTTCGTATCTTCCGAATGTCGCTAGGGCCGTGAACTCATGGCTGTCCACTTGCTGTTTTAGTAGCGCGCCAACTTCAGCACGTTTTATTGAGAAAGCAGCCTGGCTATTTTGGCTTGATTCGGTAAAAGTTTGTAAAAAAACCGAGCGCGCGCCCACTTGCAACCAGCTAGGCGTTTGAATATCGAGGTATTCAGAATTCGATTGCGATAAAATATTTCGCGAGTAATTTTTTCCGTAGCTATTTAATAAACCATTTTGGTCTGAGCTGTGGCACTGAAAGCAGTGGGTCGATTGATTAGAAATAAATTGCGGAAAGGCCCAAGCCTTTATATGCGCAAAGAAAAAAATAAAAACAAAAAACTTCACTGCTGAAATCCCTGCGAAATCCATTTCATCAAAGCTTGTTTTTCATTAATCGTTAGTGCGCTGTAGGGTTCTGGTGGCATATCTTGTTTTACAAATACGCGGTCGAAAAAAATCGCGTATTTTTCTTTCACCGTACTTAAATTTGATAAGTCTAAATTCGCGTCTGGGTTAGGCCCTTGGTGGCAGTCTAAACAGTTCTTCGCTAAAATTTGATTTTTAATTTTGCTCCAATTAAGTGGACCCGTAAAAACTTGTCCCGCACCATCCGAAATATTTTGCTCAGGTGCGCCGCTCTCTAGCCACAGCTTCATCAACTGAAACGAATAACCCGTTAAGCCTGCCGGCGGCATATCTTTTGTTTCAAGTACGCGATACATCATTTGGTTCAGATTGGTTTTCACTTTTGAATAGGTTTCTAAATTAAGCCCACCCTTATTGCCCGTCGAATCTGCGTGGCAGGTTAGGCACTGATTCGAAATCACTAGCTTTTGTACGCTTGCATAATTATTTTCGATAGCCATTTGACTCACTTCGGCCTCGCTCAGAATGGTTGCACGAGGGTCACCGACGCCTTTATTGTAATTGCAGCTGGCGAATATAAAAGTAACCGCTACGTAGTGGGCGGCATAGATTATTTTTTTGGATAAGCAATTTCGCATTGATCATTTCCTGGTTGAATTTGTCCGGCACTCATCTCTTTTAAAAAATCAAAGATTGAAAAACCGATATTGTAAGCGGCCCGGTCGGCCCAATCTTCAAAGGCTTTCGGATTCACCGGGCTACCGGCGCGATTGAAAGCTAATTCGGGATCACTTTTCGAACGATTATTAACGAAGCAAACCTTTTCAAAGATTTCGTGATCCATAAACTGCGTTGATGAGGGTTTCGCTGGTGAAACTTGATTT
This sequence comes from Bdellovibrio sp., assembly GCA_014376435.1. Lineage (GTDB taxonomy): Bacteria > Bdellovibrionota > Bdellovibrionia > Bdellovibrionales > Bdellovibrionaceae > Pseudobdellovibrio. The sequence continues at coordinate 80,598 of JACMRL010000013.1, forward strand.
ATACATTTGTCGCGCATTTGATTCAGCATCTGACCACCGTGTTTACCTAAAAAGCTAGAAAGTTCAGGCGGAAATTGCACGCGTGTGCCTTCCATGGCCATCCACACCAGATAGTTAGGCGCATAATTTTTTTCACCATCAAGAAAGCGATCAAAGTTTGCATTCTGTTGACCGAATAATCCTGACTTGAAATTAGCAACGCGGATATTTCCGCCCGACCACATTAAAATTCCGCGAGCCAAACTTGAATCTCCATCGCCTTTAGCGCCGTGGCACTTCAGGCACGAAGTACGATAATACCACGAACCCGGGGTCGTATAATAAACTTCACCAAATGGGCGTTTCGGTTGATCACCGCGCATCATCCAAGGTTTACGTTCGTCAACGGGAATTGTTTTTTCTGGAAAACTACATTCCGCTTTTTTACTCCAGTAGCCAACGGCGTAAGTTTTTTTAAAGGCCTGTTCAAGTTCGGGAGTAATTACAAGGTCGCGAAATTTTTGTGGCATCCCAGCTTTAGGGTCTTTCCAATCATTACGTCGTGGAACATAATTTTTCGGGTCATCCGACACGGTAAAGTCTTGATCAATCCATTTAAATTCATTTTCTTTTTTGCAAGCGGGCTCCCAAGCTTCAGCCGCGGCTTCACTTTCAAAACTGCGAATCCATTTGCCAATTAATCTCAAAGCTTTGCAATCAGGCGAACCCGGCGTATTCATCGGCATTTGGCTGGTCATTCCTAATTGTGCAGTCGTATCAGAAATTTTTCGGTAAATATGGCTTTGATCTAAATCACCATTTTGGTGCACGAGCAAACGAGTTGGAATTTGGGTCGAACGTTGTTTCGAATTAAACTGAAAAATTGATCCCGCGGTCAATGCAAGCGTAATTCCATTTTCTTTTGTAAACGCTAAGCCATTTGGGTTATGACAGTGGGCGCAGTTACCGACCATGTAACCTTGTGCACGTAGTTCATAAATATTTTTCGGGACTAAATTTTCAAAAGTTTCTAGCTTGGGCCATTCAGCTGCGGACGGAGCATTTTCAATAATACCATAATCGATAAAGCGTGCGATCTGCGTACGCTCGGCGATTGATAACGGAATTTCATCGTGACCGCCTTCCCCCACTTCACGACGATTTAATTGTAAGGCCGTAAAACCGAGTACGGTATTTTTACCGGGCGCTCCCATGTGGCAATCGAGGCAGCGCTGCAAACCCGGAATAGCGTAATCACGCTGGGCGCCAGTAACATCATCGACGGTTACTTTTAGAACGATGTCTTTAAAGCCTGAACCATCACGATACGGAGTTTCAACTAAGCTTGCGGTTTGTTCGGTCTCGTCCCATTTGTATGTGCCGAATAAAGATTTTTCCCAAGGTGTTCGCACTAAAATCAGACGAGTCTCGACCCGGCGGTAGCGAATTTTACCATTGCCTTGTTTTACTTTTTTATAAAACGTCTTGTAAAAGCGAGTGTTATCCGGAATTTCTAATTGTTGCGTCGTTGGATTAAAATTAATTTTTTGTTTTGAATATTTAAATAAAATGTTTTGCTTTACGGGTAAATGAATCCAGCGGCCTTTGTTGTTATTGTCGGCCCATAGTGGGTATTCAACGTTGTATGCCAACGTTCCTTTTTTTGCTAACTCGTAAGCATCTAGTGAAGTTAAGTCGGTTTCAGAAAGATCTTTTGGTAAAGTAGTGGCTGATTCAAAGAAGCGATCCAATTTGTAATCGAAGCCAATGATCGAAGAGTTCGGGGCACAATCGCCGGTTTCGCTGTTGCGTTTTTGCGGAGGTCGTAAAGGTTCAGCCGAAGTATTGCCGTCTAAATTAAAAGAGCCATTGGGTTTACCCGCAGCAATCCAAGCTTGAGTTTGATTTGCAATCGCAAAAAATAACGCCGGGTTTTTATCGCGTCGTTCTTTGGGCGGCATTCTTTTATCTTCGTCGACATGGGTTAAGTACTGATTCACTTTTTCGGCAATCTCGAAGTAGCCCGGGTAATAGTCGGTTTTACCGGCGATGGTTCTGATTTCGCCGTGGTAAGAATCAATGAAAGTAAATTGTCCGCTATTTGCAGGCGCCATGTGACAGTGCATACAAGCCGAGGAAATTTGGTCGCGAATGTCGTTATAACTTAAGCGTCCACTGCCTTTTTGGCCTTGGTAAACGATTTCGTCGTAACTAAAAACTTTTTCCGAAGATTTACACATCAGGTTTTTCAAAGTTTTTTCTTCTTCGGGGGTGTAGCGGTTGCCACACGATAAAATAAAAACGCTGGTCAGTATAAGTAGAAAGGCAGAACTCTTTTTCAAGAGATCCGCCTTTGATATTTGGACAAAGTTAAGAAAAATATTTCTTAAGCTGGTCATCAGCGTCTTAGTCTAAAGTAACAAAGTCGTGATCTTGAACGATTGGATCCAAGAATGAACGATCTAAAAGATACTCAAGTAACTCTTGCTCCGCACCGGCTGGAGCGCGAACGCCTGAAGCACTGTAAATATATAGTTTACGCGAAAGCGGGTAAGAACCATCACGGATTGTAGCCGTGTTCGGTGTGATCGCAGCAGAAGCGGCCGTTGCAGAAATTGCAACATCACGGTTGCCGGCTTTGATGCCGCTTAAGCCTGCGTATCCGATTGCGTCTGCATCAGTTGCGGTACGATCAGCAATGTCAGCGGTTTCGTTAACAACAGTTACGCAAGCGCCGAATGTTTTAACGCCGACTAAGGCTTTAAAAGTGTCAGTCGTACCCGACTGGTCATTACGACGGTAGGCTTTGATCGCACCCGATTTTCCTGAATTTGGAACTTGATTCCAAGCCGTGTACTCACAAGTGAAGATTTTAGCTAAAGTAGGCAGATCAAAAGATGCAACCAGGTTTGATGCGTTCACAAAAAGACCGATACCATCTAATGCAACAACGTGAGCAACTGGTTCAACACCTGCTGCGCGCGCTTGAGCAAGTACTTCTGGCTTCATTTCACGAGACATAGCGGTGATGCTGATTTCACCGTTTACAAAAGCTTTTTCGCCAACGCTGCTGCCGCCACCCGTGTAAGAAATTTTTTGGTTCATACCAGCTGCAATAATTGCATCTGTCATGACTCCACCTAAAGTATCTGATCCTGAAAGCGAAACTTTATTTTGTGCGTAGGCACTTGTGCTTACTAAAAGCATTGCTACGAAAGCCTTTTTAAACATATTCATCGTTTTCTCCTAAAGGGATTTCCTTTTTTTATAAAGTAGACAGCGCGGCCTTAATAATCACGTCAGGGTTTGTTTAAGATAGCTTGCGGCAAAAGCTAATCTTCACCAAATCTTGAAATTGCTGTTCATTTTTTGCCTTCAATATTTTTATAAAGTTTCGGTACTTAAAAATCGTGGCTGATAAGAGCCAAAGTGCCCGCAATAATGATTAATTTGTAGGATGAATTATTTTCCAAAAGTGGTCCAGCATTTGTACCTACGAGATTGGCGATAGTTTTTTGGTAGCAAAGTGGCTTTTCTTTCGACCTTTGGGTGAATATGGCCTAGAACTAGGCAGTTTTAACTAAGTAGTTTGAAAAAGTAAAAATCCGGGGGGATTTAGATGAACGTAAAAACAATTAAACACATTATCTTTTTTGTATCGATGTTTGGCTTAGCCGCTTGCACAAAGGATTCAAAAAACCAGTTGAATCCGTTGCTTAAAGATTCACAAAATATAATTAGCACGCGACCGCAAAATTCTTCGCAACTGATTGCGATTTTAAAATTAAAAAATCCGGCATTATTAGAAAATGCAACCATGACAAACGGTAAACCCGTAGTGGACGCAAAATTATTAGCGGCCATTTTAAAAGAGCAAGATGAATTCATTAAGGCATTAAAAGAATTATCGACTGAGATTCAAGTTATCTACCGCTACAAAATGGTTTTAAACGGCTTGGCGATTTTAGCGCCGATTGAATTAGCCGAAAAATTAAAAACTTTAGGTGAGATCACTTCCGTTGAAACGGCGGGTAATTTTCTACCACCGAAGACGATGGAATTATCAAATTCAGTTTTAGCTCCCATTTTTAAAGACAGAAATTCTGCAAAATTTGTAGGCGCCGAAAAATTAAATCAAATGGGAATCACGGGTAAGGGAATTTCTGTCGGTATTATCGATACTGGTATTGATTACACGCACGCGATGTTTCATGGAATCGGCACGGAAGAAGCTTATAAGGCCGTTAATCCATCTGGCCCCGCGGTTGGTTTTCCAAATGACCGTGTAGTGGGTGGTATCGATTTAGTTGGTACGGCTTATGATTCAGCGTCTCCCGATTTCTCGTTACACATTCCAAAACCAGATATGAACCCACTTGATGAGGCCGGCCATGGATCACACGTTGCGGGCACGGTTGCAGGCCTAGGTGATGGCGTTAATACATATAATGGGATGGCGCCGGAAGCAGTTCTGCACGCGATCAAAGTATTCGGTGCGAATGGTTCAACAAGCGATACCGTCGTGATTGCGGCTTTAGAATACGCAGCCGATCCGAATGCGGATGGCGATGCAAAAGATTCTTTAGATATCGTAAATATGTCTTTAGGTAGTGGTTACGGTAATCCCCACATTATGTACACTGAGGCGATTAAAAATTTAGTCGCTGGTGGAACAATGGTTATCGCCTCGGCGGGTAACTCTGGTCACAAAGATTATATTACGGGTGCACCGGGCACTTCGGATGATGCTTTCTCAGTTGCGGCCTCTGTGGATGACGGTAATCAAAACTGGAAATTCGATTCTTCAAAAATTCATTTAGGTGCAGATAATTTATTAGTTGAAGCGGTTGAGGCAGCAACTTCGAAACCAATCGCGGAAGCAGGTAATGTAACAGGTAAGCTAGTATTTATCGGTTTAGCCGATAAAGAATTAACGGCTGACCAAATTGCAGCAGTTAGCGGAAACGTAGCTTTAATTGATCGAGGCATTGTTGAATTCAATATGAAAGTAAAGCGCGCCCAAGATGCGGGTGCGATTGGTGTTGTGGTTGCAGACCACAGCCCAGGTTCTCCAACAAAAATGGGAACACGCGATGAGTTTAAAATTCCGGCGATCATGATCACTTTAGAAAACGGTAAAAAAATCAAAGCGGCGATGGCATTAGGTGTTGAGGCGACGATTGAATTTCAAGCTGCCGAAAAAATTGAAAAACCAGAATTAATTGACACTTTAACTAGTTTTACGTCTAAAGGACCGCGCTCGACAGATGGTTTTATCAAACCAGAAATTTCGGCTCCAGGAAGTAATGTGATTTCGGCAAAAATGGGCGGCGGAGCTAAAGCCGTGCAGATGTCAGGAACATCGATGGCTGCTCCGCACATGTCGGGCATTATGGCTTTAGTTAAACAAGCGCACCCAACTTTATCAGCGTACGAATTAAAGTCTGTGGCGATGGGGACGGCAAAAACGATTGGTGAAAAGGGCGAACGTTATGCCATTTCATTACAAGGATCAGGTCGTGTTCAAGCCGATCAAGCGGCATTAAGCCCGATGGTCGCGGCGGAAGCTTCAATTTCCATCGGTGAAACGGCCGTTGAATCAAAAAAATCAGTGCGTCGTGTTTTACATCTAAAGAATTTATCAAAAGCAGATTTGCAATTAACGGCGGTCTTTGAGGGTAATGGCTTTATCACGATGACGAGCGATAGCAGCGTGACTGTTAAGGCCGGAGCAGCTTCAGAGTTCGGCGTAGTTCTAACTTTAGATGCCAGTGCGATGAAAGATGAATCAATCCGCGAGATGGACGGCTGGATTAAATTCATGAACGGCCAAGAAGAAGTTTACCGTATTCCTGTTTTAGCGATTGCCCATAAGCTTTCGGCTATTCAAGCGATGGACTTAGTTGTGCAAGCCACTTCGGCGCGCGATGCAGATGGTGCTTTAGCGAAATTAACTTTAAATAATGCAAATCAAAATGTGGGCGAAGCGTTACTGTTCAACTTAATCGGTCAAGATGATCGTAAACCTGCGGCTAGCAATTATATGTCTGCAGATTGTGATTTACAGTCAGCTGGCTACAGAATCGTAACCCGTAAAGATGAAAAGAATGTTGACCAAGATATTTTACAAGTTGCGATTAAAACTTTTAAACCAATGACCACATGGAACTCATGCGACATCAGTATCCTAATCGATGCCAATGGCGACGGTATTGCTGATCAAGAATTATTAGGCTCTAGCTTAGCTAGCCTTCCGGGGCAAAAAACAGAAGCTTTTGCTTCAACTTTATTAGACGCAGCGAAGGCTCGTGAAATTCGTAAAGAATACGAAGCAAAAGTGGTAGCTGCGAAAAATGATCCGGTAAAATTAGCGGCGCTTAAGGGTACAGAGAATTACGATGCCGCGGTCATCGATCAGCAGGGTTTCACAATTTACAATAATTCTAGCGTCGTCATTGTTGAAGCACTAGTAAGTTCGTTAGCGCACAATGCGGAGGGTAATTTAGCGTTTAAAGTTTTAACTTCTCACAACGAGCAAAGCTCAGTGCAGATGGATGATTACTTAGCGGATACTTTAACGACAGATCGCCAAATCTCATTGAAAAAAGCAGACCAAGCATTTGTTAATTTGCCAGAAACCGTATCGCTTACGGCATCTGAAACGAAGGTTTTAGATTTAACTAAAGGTTTCGGTAATGAGTCGTTATTAGTATTAATGCCGCAAAATAAATTTTCAGCTTCTGACTTATACACAGATGCGCAAGCGCAAGTGGTTAAGGCGACTTACAAGCCGTAATTTAGAAAAGCTCTTTCGAAGTTTGTTTTAGCGCTTTTACGAAAGAATTTACGACCGGTAACAATGAAATATTTTTTCGGGAGATCAACTTGATCTCCCTTTTTATATTTGGGATTAGTAAGTGAATCGATTTTTTTGGCGCGCCCATCGTCAGCGCCACTCCTAGTGGCACCAATCCATGTCCAAAACCCGCTTGCACCATTTGTACAATCGCTGCAAAAGATTCTACGTGGGTTAATTTGTAATTCTTTAATTTTGGATGGCGCATGATATCGGCGCCGACCACTTTCCAAGTTGCGGAGTTTTGCTCGATGGTAATTAAAGTGTCGCTTTCGCTGTCGGAATCGAAGCGGCTAGATAAAAGCACCATGGGTTCCTGAGAAATGACCTCGTAAGCAAGTTGATTTTCCACATAGGGACTTACGCATAGCCCCAAGTGGTAGCGGCCTAGTTTAATATTTTCTTCCACCAGGGTGCTGCGGTGAACGTGAATATCGAGCAAGATGTTCTTCTCTTTTTTTGCTGCTAAACGAATCAATCGCGGACCCCATGAAGAGGCGATCGAATCAGAAATTCCGATCGAGAAATGATTCATCTCTCCTTCAACCTGCATATCTTTTAGATTTTTCAGCTCTGAGATCAGCGGACGGGCTTTGTCGAGCAGTGCAAGGCCCCTAGAGGTTAAGCGTACTCGTCTTCCGTCTGGTTCAATGACGGCAAAGTTCACTTCATTCTGTAAGCTTTGAATGCGTTTACTGACGGCTGATTGAGTAAGACGAAGTTGGACCGCGGCCTCACTGATTGTGCCGGTACGTTCGAGTGCGAGTAATGCTTCTAGACCTTCGACCATGGATTTTCCTACTATTCTTAATACTACTACATTATATTCCAATTATTCAATTTTTTCTTTAATAGAAATAGATAATTATAATAATCAAATAGTTGATTTGTTGAAACAAGCTTAAAAGCGAGAAGGAAATCCTAAATGGCACAGATTGAAACCAATCCGGGAATGGTCAAAAAAGTTTATGAAACAATCCGTACAAAAACGGCGGTTATTCGTAAAAGATTAAACCGTGATTTAACTTTAGCGGAAAAAATTATTTACGGACATTTAGCCGACCCTGAACATCAAGAAATCACCCGCGGACAAAGTTTTTTACTACTTCACCCTGACCGCGTAGCGATGCAAGATGCGACGGCGCAAATGGCGATTCTTCAATTTATGTTGGCGGGTAAAACTGAGGCCGCAGTTCCTTCGACTGTTCACTGTGACCACTTGATTCAAGCTCACTTGGGTAAAGAAAAAGATATGGCTTCTTCAAATATGTCGAATAAAGAAGTTTTTGATTTCTTGGCGACGGCTTCTTCAAAATATAATATCGGTTTTTGGAAACCAGGCGCGGGTATTATTCATCAAGTGATCTTAGAGAACTACGCTTTTCCAGGTGGTTTGATGATTGGTACCGATTCTCATACTCCGAATGCGGGTGGTTTAGGAATGTGTGCGGTTGGGGTCGGTGGATCTGACGCCAGTGACGTGATGGTTGGTCTTCCTTGGGAAGTTAAAAATCCAAAGTTAATTGGTATTCACTTAAAGGGTAAAATGAGCGGTTGGACTTCGGCCAAAGACGTTATTTTAAAACTTTGCGGAATGTTAACTGTAAAAGGTGGAACAGATAAGATCGTTGAATACTTTGGTGATGGAGCTGCTACGATATCTTGCACGGGTAAAGCAACGATCACAAATATGGGTGCAGAGCTTGGCGCAACTTGTTCGGTATTTCCTTACGATGCTAAAATGGCGGCTTACTTATCGGCGACGGGTCGTAAAGAATTAGCGGCCATTGCGGATCAAAATAAAGATATCTTAACGGCAGATGCAGACGTTTCAGTTAATCCAACGAAATACTTCGACGAAGTTTACGAAATCGATTTATCAACTTTGGAGCCACACATCGTCGGCCCACACACTCCAGATTTAGCTCGGCCCATTTCTAAAATTGCGGAAGAAGCATTAGCTAATAACTGGCCAACTAGACTTTCTTCGGCGCTGATTGGCTCTTGCACAAATTCTTCTTACGAAGATATCGGTCGTTCCGCAATGATTGCCGAACAAGCGATGAGCATCGGTCTTAAGATGCATCAACCATTCTTGGTTTCACCGGGCTCCGCACAAGTTTACAATACAGTGGCCCGTGACGGACAAATGAAAATATTTGAAGCCGTTGGTGCCGTGGTATTAGCAAATGCGTGTGGACCTTGTATCGGTCAATGGAAACGTGACGATATTAAATCGGGCGACAAAAATACAATCTTAACTTCATTTAATCGTAATTTTCGCGGACGTAACGATGCGAATATAGAAACTTTATCTTTCATCGGTTCTCCAGAAATCGTGATGGCGATGGGCTTAGCGGGTCGCATCGATTTCAACCCAATGACCGATGAGTTAGTTGGTCCAAAGGGTAAAATTAAATTAAAACCACCCGTCGCCCCCGAGCTTCCTGAAAAAGGTTATGTAGCAGCACCGGAAGGTTATCAAAAGCCTGAAGGTGAATCGGCAGTCGTGGCGGTTAGTGCGGTCTCTGACCGATTGCAGTTATTAAAACCATTTTCTAAATGGGATGGCCAAGATTTTAACGATCATTTAGTTTTAGCCAAAGCAAAAGGTAAATGTACAACGGATCATATTTCTCCGGGTGGTAAATGGCTTAATTACCGTGGTCACTTAGATAATATTTCTAACAATATGCTATTAGGTGCGGATAATGCTTTTATTTCCGGTGAAATCGGAAAAGGGATCAACCAATTAACCGGCGAGAAAAAAGAATTCGCACAAGTTGCGCGTGATTATCAAAAAGCGAGTAAGTCTTGGATGATCGTGGGCGACGAAAACTATGGGGAAGGTTCTTCGCGTGAGCACGCAGCGATGTCGCCACGTTACTTAGGTTGTACCGCGGTGATTGTTAAATCATTCGCGCGAATCCATGAAACAAATTTAAAAAAACAGGGTGTATTAGCTTTGCATTTTGTGCAGCCCGCTGATTATGAAAAAATTCAAGAAAAAGATTTATTATCAATTCACGGGTTAAAAGACATTGCTCCTGCTAAAAATTTATTCTTGATTGCAAAACATGCAGATGGAACAGTCGATATGATCGAAGTGAAACATACGTACAATGCAGAACAGATTAAATGGTTTAAAGCTGGTTCAGCTTTAAATTTGATTCGCGGAGTTTAATTTTTTACATAAGCAGTAGGTGCAATGCCTACTGCTTGTTTTTAGTTTTAGGTTTTTGATTTTTCATTTCAGCGGGTTTCGAGTAATCTCCATACATCACGTACGAGTAATTAAATCGAGTCGTGGCATCGATCGGTTTATTTTCTTTTAAACTTTTACCAACATTACGACAAATTGGATTAATTGTTTTTTTACCAACTGATTTGTATTTTTCTAAAATTTCAACGCATTTTTGCGGTTCGGCCGGGCACGGCTGTAGCGGATTACCTTTATAGGTAAAAGCCGTTTTATTCATTTTATTAAAAATGCCTTCGGCATTATCTGGATCGAATGAACTACAATTAATGGCTTCATCCCAAGCGCTTGTAACATAATCTTTCAAGGTAAATTTTTGCTTTAGATTTAATCCCCATTTGCCATCGGTATTACACTGTAAGTATGCGTCAGGTTCGCAGCGGGTTGAATCTTTTGTTTTCGGAAAACCACAAAGCTTTTCCCAAAAACGTTGCCCATCGTAATTTGCCGACATGTCCGCATAGGATTTTACGCCCGTGGTTTGTAAACCGTAAAGCGAAGTTTCTGATTCTAAACTATCTAGAAAACCGATGCTTGCGCGGTCATCATAGCTGGGGCGTTTAGCATTATTTAAATAAATTGAATAACCTTGGTTAAAAAAGTGACCTAGCTTATCCGTTCCAATTTGCACACGGTTCACATTGATGACGGGTGCTACTCCAAAACGTTTTAAAATTGGAAATTTTTTAACTGAGCTGTAAATTGATTCATCGAAAGAAATTTTTCTTTTTGCCACTTGCGCATTATCTTTTGCAAACTCTTCGAGTTCACCATTAGCAATTGAATCATTTACTAAAAATTCTTTAAGTTCAGTGAACAACTTTAAACGTGATTCGCTACGCTTTACTTTGTCTTCTGAATTACAATTATCTCGAAAAAATCCAGCGTTCGCTTTTTTTAAAGCCTTATCGATGCGTGAATTAATTTCTTTATCTAAAATTTCAATGGAGTCTTTAGGTACTTCGTCACGTCGGGTAAAATTATCGACTTCATAGGCCTCAGCAAAGCTAGTAAGCCCCATCAAAATAAGAATATGAATTTTTATATTAAGCATAGCTATTCATCGGATTTTTTACGCAGGTTCTGTTTTGACTTAGGTCCAGTTTGTTGCCTAAACTAAAGCCGTAGCTAAGCTTTAATTTCACTTGAGGAGACTAAATCATGAAATCACTTTTAATTGCGTTATGTGTTCTTTTATCGACGGCGGCACAGGCGGCAGATAGCCCCAATCTAATCGTCGTTAATGGCGTCGCGGAAAAGTCAGTTGAGCCGAATATGACGTTATTACAAATTGAATCTTGGGGTAAAGCGAACTCGGCGAAGTCGGCTCAAGAAATTCAAGCGGCGCAGTATTTAAAAATAAAAAGCGTCGTTGAAAAATACAAAATTAAAAAAGATGATTTTCAAACGGAAAATTTTACGGTTTCACCAGAATATATTTACGATCAAAAAACTCAAAGTAATAAAATTAATGGCTACCGTGTCACTCATCAAATTGGAATGATCTATCGTAAAACGGCTGATGTCGGTGCCTTGGTAGATGCATTAACTTCCGTTGCAAAAACGGAAGGAGGTGGCGTCACCATTCAAAATATTTCTTGGGACAATGATAAAAAAATCGTCGTCGAAAATGCCGCGTTAGCTGACGCGGTGAAATCAGCGCGCGCAAAAGCCGAAGACTTAGCAAAAGCTGCGGGTGTTAAAATTAAATCAGTCCACCGTATTCAGCATTCGAGTGTGGCTGATAATCCAGGCCGTCCGATGATGATGAAAATGCGCGCAAGCGACACGGGCGGCTCAGCAAATACCGAGCTTTCTTCGGGGCAAGTGAAGGTGCGCGTAGAAGTGCAGATGGAATTTGAAATCTAATTTTAGTTCAAAGTGATACCAAAATAATTGGCCCTTTAATTGTATTATCGTTTTTAAGGCTATTTTAAAAAGAGCAAACCACTTTTAAAGGGGACACAATGAGACTACTTCAAGGATTAACTCTCAGTTTACTATCAACCGTGGTCGTGACTTCAGTTTTTGCAGCTGAAATAGGCGGTTTGCAAATCGCCGGCAATGGTTGCACGGTTCCCGTGGGTGGCCACGAATTAATTTCGGTGGTGGGTCAGAATGATCGTTTTGGAATTCCGATGCAGGTTGCCATTTCTAAAAATATCGCTCCGTTACTAGAGCGTAAAGTATGTACTTTTGCTTTACCGGTCGCTTTAGCAAAAAATGAAAAATTACAAATTTTAGATGTTTCTCAGTACACACGTTTATCGGCGGGTAAGGGTGCGAACGTAACTTCAAGCTTAACCGTAAACCTAGTCGGTCAAGCTGGCCAAGCTTTAGTTTCTAGCGCGACAGGCACGGTAAAAACAGTGAAAGTTTCAAATTATGTTCGCGCGGACGGAATCATTTCTGAATCGGAATGCGGTAAAGACGTAATTATTCGCGGTAATGTAAATGCGCTTGCGCAAGGGAATGCTCGCGGAACGGCATTTACTTATCCGTTATTTTTAACATTACAAGTTATAGCTTGCCCGTAAGATTTACTAATTAGTAACGGGCCACAGATAAGTGGTCTGCATCGATTTTGAATCAAACACTTCGTAAATCTCGATGACGGACCCTTTCTTAGTTAATTTATTTTTGACAATAAAGTCATTTGCCTTTGGATAAACTTTTAAAGGCCCAATGCCGGGAGCTCCGCTAAATAGCGCGACCACGGCTTTCGTTTCTGCAATGACATCAATTTTAAAATCAGCTGGTAAGCTAGCCTTCACTTTTTCTAGAACAGTATTTTCTTCTTTTACTAACGGGTCGATCAAGCATCCACCACGAGATTTTAGACGACCTTCTTCGATAGCAGACGGGTCATCAAAATATTCGCCGAAGCTTAAGCGGCATTTTAATCCTTGCTCACGTGACCACTTTTCTACTTCTTCGATGCTTGATACAATTCTATGATAAGCACCCGTGTGTTCTTTGTACACGATGGTGTAAGGCCCACGTTGGTCGATGGCGATGTTTACGCTTTTGAAAGCTCCCGTATATTGAAATAAATAAAGAAAAAAAATCAGCATACCAACTGCGATTGCGTAGATCGTGTGTTTAATCATGATTTAATCCATTTTATTGAACAGCCCATTGAAGGGGTTTGAGTTGCAGAAATTGTTTCACCTTTTGCTAATTCAACTACGGCATTAAATAATTCACGCTGTTTTACTAAAGCAGGATCTTGCCAAGAATCATCCAAACGCGCGCGGTAAGCAAGTTTTACATTTTCATCGTAAACAAAATAATCAGGCGTGCAAATCGCACCAAATTTTTTAGCCACTTCTTGCGATTCATCATGCAAATACACGAAAGGATAATTTTTTTCTTCTGCACGTTTTTTTAGATGGATAAAGCTATCTTCCGGATAAGAAATTTCATCGTTAGAGCAAATCGCCACCAAATGAATATCCATTTTTTTTAAATCATTTCCTAAGGTAATTAAACGATCTTCGATCGCCTTTACATAAGGACAGTGGTTACAAATAAACATAATAGCGAAAGGTTTTTGATTCAAAAAATCCTTCAGCGAATAAGTTTTTTCGTTCGTAGCCGGCAAAGTAAAATCCGGGCAGGCACGGCCATACTCAATTTTTTCAGGGGTGTAGACGGGCATAGCTTCTCCTAAAGTTCAGACCAAAGTATTTTTTTCTTAGCAGTTGCTAAGGTGCCCGAAGCATCGAGTGAAATATATTTTTCTTTTAAATGCGGATGTAAATTAAGCGAGTGAATCAAAGCCGTCGTCGTCGTTGAATTTAAAGGCTCGGCCGCCCGTTGTAACGCAAAAGAAAGTTCAAATAAAATTCTTTCTAAAAAAGAAATCCAATCTTCCGCCAGTAGCGGCGTCTTTTCCGGAAGTTCATGCGCTAAAGAAGTTGCCGTCGTGACAGTTTCAGGAAAAGAAAAAACATTAAAACCAAAACCAACGAGTAAGCGCAGATCCGCGCCCTGCGAAACAGTTTCGATCAGTAATCCAGCAACTTTTTTAGTACTTATGTAAAGATCATTCGGAGCTTTTAAATTCCAATCTATAAATGGCCAGGTAGCAACCGCCGCGCGGTAAATCGCTAAGCCAATTTGCGGAGATAAAGTAGGCTTCGGCATTTCTTCCATCAGAAATGACCAGGTTGAAAGAAGCTGTGAACCAATCGCCGCCGAAGACCAAGTATTTGACCCGCGTCCGCGTCCGGCGGTTTGTTGATCGGCTAAATAAAGAATAATATTTTCATCAAAAGATGAGTCTAGAAAAGCTTCTTTTTTTGCTTTTAAATTTGTACTATCGGTTTGTGCGCTGTAATCGCTTTTAATTTTTTGTACTTTAGCCCACTGTTGGGTAATTTGGCCGATGCGAATATCGGCGGTCGGTGAATCAATCATTGTTAGCTCCAGTCGAACAGAAGACTTACATCGGCCGTAGCGGCCGAGTGGGTTAATGCACCCACCGAGATATAATCAACGCCTAATTCAGCCACTGATTTAATACGTGCTAAATTCATATTACCGCTAGCTTCTGTTTTAATTTCTACGGGAATAATTTGTAATGCGGCGGCCATCATTTCGTTTGTCATATTATCTAATAAAATGCGGTGAATTTTTAGTGATACGCATTCTTTAACTTGCTCTAAATTACTAGCTTCAACTTCAATCGGTAAATCGCAATTTTGTCTTAAACGATTGACCGCCGTCGTGATTCCGCCCATGAGAGAAATATGATTATCTTTAATCATCACCGCTTCAGATAAATTAAATCGGTGATTAAAGCCGCCACCATGTTGAACGGCGCGCTTTTCTAAGCCACGCAGTAGTGGCGTCGTTTTACGAGTATCTAGAATTTTTGCCTTCGTGCCTTCAACTTCTTTAACGAAACGGCGGGTAAAGCTAGCGATACCGGATAAGCGACCTAAAAAGTTAAGTGCTACGCGCTCGGCTTTTAAAATTTGTAAAAGATCACCTTCGATTGAACAAATATTTTGACCCTTGTAAATTAAATCGCCTTCATTAAATTGCCATTTAACTTTGGCCTGGGGTTCTAAAAATAAAATTGTTTCTTCAAAAGCGTTCGCGCCCGATAGAACTAAATCTTCTTTAGCTTTTAGTGAAGCTTCACCTTGTTTAGGCTTTAAGGCTAAAGATTCAGTCGTGATATCACCCAAAGGCATATCTTCTTTTAGCGCCGCTTTAATTAATTCAATCGTTGTCATACTGATTTTTCGATGTCTTTAAGTAATTTGCCAAGTTCTTCACGAACTATTTTTTCAGTGATTTCAGGAATAACCTGCCAACAAATTTTTTCAGCCATCTGACGAACTTCTTCACGTAAAAGTTGTTCATCTAAGTTTGAAAGTGCGCTGCCCTGATTTACTCGGCCCGCTAAAGTCTGCTGTTGTTTACTTTGGGCAACCGGTGAATTTTCAAGGTAAGTGCTAACTTGTTCTTGAATTCTTTTTTGTAAATCCGGTGAAGACGTTCCGCGCGCATTGACTACGGTGACTTCTTCGAAATCTCCCATGGATTCTGTTTCGACGATGAACTGGCCGTTGCTATTGGTGCTCCAGTCATCGGCTTCCGGAATTTTAGCGCTGTGATTGCCGATTGAAAATTCATCTTCGATTTCTTCGATCAACGGAGTATTTTTATCTTTATGCGGAGCTTGGCTAGAAACTTCAGATCTTTGGCGAACAAAAGTATTAGACTCTTCAAAGTCAGGCAGATCTGGGTGATTTAAAAAACCTTTTAACGGAAATGTATTAACTTTATCGACAAATTTTTCGATCAATGAGCGCAAAGCTTCTGAATCAAAAGGTTTTTCTAAAGAACCATCCGCTTTTACTTTTTGAAATTGGTTTCGATCAAGTTGCATGAAGCTACTCCACATCAAAACCACAGGAATATTTTTCGTCTGGAGATCTGTCTTTAGCTCGTTACAAACTTCGTAACCATTTTTTTTAGTTAAAAGAATGTCAGCAAATACGATATCCGGTTTAAAAGTATGCGATACCGATAGAACATCAAGTCCCGAAGGAACACTTTTTACCTCAACGCCAAAGTCAGACAATGCCATTTGCATCGCTTTTTTAATCGTTGAGCTTTCATCAGCCAGTAAGACGCGTAAAGCCATGACTAAAGTACATATCACAATAGCAAACGAGTCAAGTTCAGGGCATATTATTAATCATGTTCAATCGTATTGATCGTTATTTAATGGGCTTGTTTTGGGTTTCGTTTGCGGCGGGCCTACTTATTTTCATCACGCTATTTGTGGCGACTGATGCAATGTCTAGCTTGGTTCGCTATAAAGATGTGGCCGCCACGGTCTTCATTCGCTACTACATTTTTTACGTTCCCGAAATTATCTATAAAATGTTACCGGTTGCTTGCGTCGTAGGCACCGTTATGACGATCTCATCTTTGAACAAAGGAAGCGAGCTTGTTGCGCTATTTGCATCGGGCATGAGCCTATTTAGAATCTCGCGCATGTTATTTATTTCGATTCTTTTTATCAGTGGTTTTTCCTATTTATTAAGTGATCAGCTGATGCCGATTTTTGCCAAGCAAAAAAACTTTATTTATTATAACGAAATTGAAAAAACGCCTTCGCGATTTCAAACCATCAAAACAAATAAAATCTGGTATCGATCTAAAAATTCAATTTTTAATATCAAAACTTTAAATGCCGAAGGTAATAAAGCGCAGGGTTTAACACTTTACTTTTTTAACGACGCTTGGGATCTAATCCAGATGTTAACCGCTGATTCGGTGATGATGAATGGTTCGCAGTGGGTTTTACGTAGCGGAACGGTTACGGCATTTTCGAAAGATTCTAGTTTTCCGATGAATGATAAGTTTTTTGAAAAGACCATCGTGATGTCAGAGGAAGCGCAAGATTTACGAAGCACGGGGCAAACTTCGGATCTATTAACTCAGGCCGAACTTTCGCGTTTTATTAATAAAAATAAAGAATCAGGTCTTGATACCATCAAATACGAAGTAGATTTTCACTCAAAATTTAGTTTTGCTTTAGCGGGCTTAGTAATGAGCCTTTTAGCTTTACCATTTTGTGTCAGTAAAACGCGCGGTGGCGGAATGGCTAAAAATATCGGAATTTGCTTAGGTTTAGTGGTTATTTACTGGATTTTTTATAGCTCGGCGCAAACTTTGGGTCAGCATAACCAATTAAACCCAATTGTAGCGGCTTGGATGCCTAATGTAGTCATGATGGCTTTAGGAACGACCTTATTGTTGCGCGCGAAACGCTAATCGTTTAAACATATGCTATGGCAAAATTAGAAATCCTGACTTACCCAAATCCGCTCTTAAGAGAAGTTTCTCAAATAGTGAAAACTTTTACTCCCGATTTGCAAAAATTGGCCACCGATATGCTTGAGACAATGTACGATGCAAATGGAATTGGTTTAGCGGCTCCGCAAGTGGGGCAACTGATTCAAATGTTAGTCATCGATACGCGATCGAATGATCCAGAGAATTCTCGTTATGAAAATGAAGACATCACAGCGCTTGAGGCGAAATTAAAACAACCACTGGTACTGATTAATCCTGAAATTATTAAAGGTGAAGGTAATACTACTTTTGATGAAGGATGTTTATCCGTGCCGAGTTTTTTTGAAACCGTAGAGCGCTTTGAAAAAGTGGAAGTAAAAGCCTTTGATGTTCACGGCAAAGAAATGCGCTTCACCGTTGATGGATTACTAGCAATCGTGATCCAGCATGAGATGGATCATTTAAAAGGTACACTTTTTATTGATCACATCAGTTTTACCAAATCGAATAAAATTAAAAATCAAATTAAAAAAGGCGGTTATCCCACAAAGGAAGAAATCGCCGAAAAAAGAAAAGCGGATAAGCTGAAAGATTTAAGTAAGGCATGAGCGTTATCAGAGTCTGTTTCTTGGGAACACCTGACTTCGCCGCGACTCACTTAAAAATGTTGTTGGCGGATGATCACTATGAAGTTGTTGGGGTCGTGACTCAACCGAATCGCCCGGCGGGTCGTAAAATGCAACTAATTCCGTCGCCCGTTAAAATTTTAGCTTCAGAAAACAATCTACCCACAATCACTCCCGAAAATTTACGTAAAGAACCCGAAGCTTTTGAAATCATTAAGTCATGGAAAGCCGAAGTGGCCGTGGTCGTGGCCTTTGGACAAATTCTTTCACAAGAATTTTTAGATAGTTTTGAATTCGGCGCCGTGAATATTCACGGCAGTCTTTTGCCTAAGTGGCGCGGCGCTGCGCCGATTCAAAGATCGATTGAAGCCGGTGATAAAATTACGGGCGTATCATTACAAAAAATGGTTAAAAAGTTAGATGCGGGTGCCGTGATTGGTGACCGGAAAGTTGAATTAAATGACCAGATCACCGCGACGGAACTTTACGCTCAGTTGGCGGTTTTTGGTTGTGATTTATTACATATCGAATTGATGGATTATATCCGTGGAAATCTAGCGCCGCGCCCCCAAGATGAAGCAGAAGTGACGACTGCAAAAAAAATTGAAAAAGAAGAAAGCGTTTTAGACTGGAATCAATCTGCGGTTTCAATTCACAATAAAATTCGTGCTTTTACGATGGGGCCGGGAACTTACGTGATGTTTCAAGGCAAGCGTTTGAAAATTCATCGAACTACAGTTAGCGATGCCGATACGATGGGAATACCGGGGAAAATTTTTGAGATTTCAGCCTTCGAATTAGTTATTCAAACTGGCAAAGGTCAAATCTCTTTATTAGAAGTTCAGCCCGAATCAAAATCAAAAATTTCCGTGAGCGACTTAATAAAATCAGTTTCGTTAAAAAAAGGAGACTTGTTTGTCTAAAGTTTTAATTGCACCAAGTTTACTTTCGGCCGATTTTTCTGAGCTAGCGATCGAAATGAAAAAAGTAACAGAGGCAGGTGCTGATTGGTTACACGTCGACGTGATGGACGGAAATTTTGTTCCGAATTTGACTTTAGGTATGCCGATTATTAAATCTTTAAAACCTCACGCGACGATTCCTTTAGATGTTCACTTAATGATTGAAAAACCAGAGCGCTATATCGAAAGTTTTATCGATGCGGGAGCAAGTTATTTAACTTTACACGTGGAAGCGACGACAGTATTAAAAGAATCATTAATAAAAATTCGTTCATTAGGTGCTAAAGCAGGTGTGACTTTACGTCCCGGAACTTCTTTAGATTTGATAAAACCATTTTTATCTTTAGTTGATTTAGTTTTAGTGATGACCGTTGAACCTGGTTTCGGCGGGCAACGTTTTATGATTGAACAAGTTGAAAAAATTCGCCAACTTAAAAAATGGCGCGATGAAGGCGCTGGGAACTATTTCATCGAAGTCGACGGTGGCGTGACAGTGCTTACGGCTAAAACTTGTATCGATGCCGGGGCAGATGTGCTGGTGGCGGGTAGTGCAGTTTTTAACGGCGAGAAGTCGGTCGCAAATTACCAAAAAAACATTCAAGCTTTAAAAGAGATCTAAGAACGCTCGAATAACTTTAAGTATTATAAAAATAATTCCTAAAACCATTCGAGTTCTGCGTACTAACTTCCGATAACCTACCTGTTGAGGGTAAATATCCGACATGCGTACATCCTTTCTGAGAGGATGGGCCCATGTCTAAATAAAGGCGATATGGCGTGAGTTACTTCGCATTTTGCATTTTTAGTGCTCAGTTAGGGCTCAAATTCCCCTTTCACCCTGCGTAAAAGCCAAGCTTTCACCCTAGAAACTCTCGACGCCCACTGCGGGTTTTAGTATGTTTTTCCCATGACAAACAAAGTTTTCAAAATCGATGGAAATTCAGTCCGCTTAGAAAATTTTTACCAGGCCGTGCAAGATCCGGAAATGAAATTCGTTTTGGATGAATCGGCAAAAAAAGAAATTAAAAAATCACGCGACTATATTGAAGGCCGTATTAAAACGGGCGAAGTGATGTATGGCGTGAACACGGGCTTTGGCGCTTTTTCATCGGTTAGAATTTCTGATTCAGAAATTGAACAACTACAAAGAAATTTAATTCGTTC
Organism: Bdellovibrio sp.; assembly: GCA_014376435.1. Classification (GTDB taxonomy): domain Bacteria; phylum Bdellovibrionota; class Bdellovibrionia; order Bdellovibrionales; family Bdellovibrionaceae; genus Pseudobdellovibrio. Next base: position 100,767 of record JACMRL010000013.1, read on the forward strand.
ACACTGTGTTGGTATCGGTGATCCGTTTACGAAAGAGCAATCAAAAGGAATGATGATCTTGCGTGCGAATACTTTAGCGCGCGGTCATAGCGGCATACGCGTTGATGTGGTCGAAAAAATTATTGAATTTTTAAATGCGGACGTTATTCCACTGATTCCAAGTCAGGGTAGCGTGGGCGCCAGCGGAGATTTAGCTCCACTAGCGCATTTAGCATTAGCCTTAATTGGTGAAGGCGAGGTTTGGGGTGGAAGCTTAAATGGCGTAAAACCTTTAGAACTTAAAGCGAAAGAAGGTTTGTCGCTGATCAATGGTTGCCAAGTGATGACGGCCGTTGGTTTGTTAGCATTGTACGAAGCTCAAGATTTAATTAAATTAATCGATATCAGTGGAGCTATGTCGATTGAAGGTTTGCGCGGATCAAGAAAACCTTTCGATCCATTAATAGCCGCCACTCGTCCGCATGCGGGCGAAGCGCCCACCGCGCGCAATTTAATGCGCGTGATGGGAGAGACCAGTCCAATCGGTGATAGTCATCTAGCTGACACCGTTGATCATCGCGTTCAAGATGCTTATTCACTTCGCTGTATGCCGGCCGTTCATGGTGCGGTAAAAATGGGAATTAAATATGCGAAACAAGTTTTAGAAACGGAAGCCAATTCAAGTACGGATAACCCGCTGGTATTCGCCGATGCGGGTAAAATTTTATCTTGTGGTAATTTTCATGGAATGCCCGTCGCACACGCGATGGATTTTGCGGGCATTGTGATTTCATCTTTGGCTAGCATTTCTCATGAGCGTATTTCAAAATTTATTTCGACTCAGATGAGTGATCTTCCGCCTTTCTTAGCGCCCAATGGTGGTTTAAATTCAGGTCATATGATCGTGCAAGTCGCTAGCGCCAGCTTAGTCAGTGAAAATAAAGTACTAGCTCACCCGGCCAGCGTTGATTCAATGCCGACTTCCGCGGAAAAAGAAGATCATGTTTCAATGGGAACGATTGCCGCTAGAAAATTTGCACAGATTCTAAAAAATGCGCAAAATGTTATCGCGATGGAATTTTTGGCGGGCACGCAAGCCTTAGATATGGTTGCGCCGTTGAAGCCTACGGCAGGCGTATTAACTGCTTTTGAAACAATTCGTAAAGTTGTTCCATTTGCTAAAGAAGATCGTATTTTTTCAAAAGATGTAGAACAAATCAGAAAACTTATTTTATCGGGCGAACTTTTACGGAACGTCGAAAAATCAGTCGGCGTATTGGAGACTTAATGCAAGAATTTACTAGATACTCAGACCGCGTTGTTAAAGCGCCCACGGGCACCAAACTTTCGTGTAAAGGTTGGTTGCAAGAAGCCGCTTATCGCATGATTCAAAATAATTTAGATCCAGATGTTGCTGAAAATCCAAAAGAGTTAGTGGTTTATGGTGGTATCGGAAAAGCAGCCCGTAATTGGGAATGTTATGACAAAATTTTAGAAGCTCTCAGAAATTTAGAAAATGATGAAACTTTATTAATTCAATCTGGAAAACCGATTGGAGTTTTAAAAACTCACGAAGATGCACCGCGAGTTTTAATCGCGAATTCGAACTTAGTTCCTAAATGGGCAAGCTGGGAAAAATTTCATGAGCTCGATCAGATGGGCCTGATGATGTACGGTCAAATGACGGCGGGGTCATGGATCTACATCGGCACGCAAGGAATTGTACAAGGTACCTACGAAACTTTTGCCGAAGTGGGTCGTCAACATTTTGGTGGAAGCTTAGAAGGTAAAATCATTTTAACGGCGGGCTTGGGCGGAATGGGCGGAGCTCAGCCACTGGCGGGTGTTTTTGCGGGCGCAACTGTTTTAGCGGTAGAAATAGATCCGGTTAGTATTCATCGACGTTTAGAAACGAAGTATGTTGATGAAAGTACGGTTGATATAGACGATGCGATTGCGCGCGTAAAAAAATACGCGGCTAATAAAGAAGCGAAGTCAGTTGCTTTGCAAGGTAATATGGCGACGATCATTCACGAATTAATCAAGCGTGGTTTCAAACCAGATATTTTAACCGATCAAACTTCAGCGCATGACCCGCTAGTTGGATATATCCCGGAAGGTTACAGTGTTGAAACCGCGGCGGTATTCAGAAAAGAAAATCAAAAAGCATACTTAGCAGCGGCTTACAGATCAATGGCCAAACACGTTGAAGGGATGCTCGAAATGAAAAAACGTGGCGCGGTTACTTTAGATTATGGAAATAATTTACGTGCTCGGGCGCAAGAGGCAGGGGTCGAAAACGCATTTGATTACCCAGGATTTGTGCCGGCTTACATTCGCCCGTTATTTTGTAAAGGAAGCGGGCCATTCCGTTGGGTCGCCTTATCAGGTGATCCAAATGATATTAAAGTGACGGACGATGCGATGAGAAAACTATTTCCGCACAAAAAAGAATTACTACGTTGGTTAGATATGGCTTCAGAAAGAATTAAATTTCAAGGTTTGCCGGCGCGAATATGCTGGCTTGAATATGGCGAACGTGCTTTGGCCGGGGCCATGCTAAATCAGTTAGTTAAAGAAGGAAAAGTAAAAGCACCCATCGTCATCGGGCGTGATCATTTAGATTGCGGATCGGTCGCTAGCCCCAATCGCGAAACCGAAGCGATGAAGGATGGTTCTGATGCGGTCAGTGATTGGCCGATGTTATCAGCGATGGCCTTAGTAGCCAGCGGATCAACTTGGGTTGCGCTTCATCATGGTGGTGGTGTGGGCATGGGTTATTCTCAGCATTCGGGCCAAGTGATCGTGGCCGATGGAACAGAAGCCGCAGGTAAGCGTATTCAGCGTGCTTTAACCACCGATCCGGCGATGGGTATTTTTAGACATTTAGATGCGGGATATGAATTAGCGCATGAAACCGCGGTGGAGCGCGGCGTGAAAAGCTGTTGGCTGTAAATTATTTTTTTAAAAAAATCAGACTGCTCTCATCTTTATAGGCTAGTTGCCAATGAGGGTGAGAGACTAAAGTATTTATCAAAGGTTCGTTTCCGCGGAAGCGGTCTAGCAAAAAAGCTTCAATTTTATATTTTTCTACTTGCCGATTGAATCGCTCTGTCCCTAAAGAAAACGCAGCGTATTCATTTAAAAATAAATTCGTATCGGTTACAAAGCCATGGTAGAAAATTTTTCGCTCTGATCTCCATGTCCAAGCCAAGTAGCTGCCAAACATATGCGAATTAAAAACATTTCCAATTTGCGGATTCTTTAAAAGAATATTGGCAGCTTTTTGTGGTACGACCGTAGAATCTAAGCCCAAACCAAAATCACGGTGACCCGAGATGACGTCGTAGCCAACCGAAATATTTTTAACCGCTAAAACAAGTGCGATGAAAGCTAAGGCATAATTAAATTTTTTCGCGATCTTAAGATCAGCCAAGCGCAAACTTAAAGAAAAATTAAGAAAAACCAGTGCAAAACAAAGTGTGGGCACGAAACGTATCGCGTAAAGCCCATAAGCAATAAAAAATAGGGAAGCTAAAAATTCAAATCGTGGTTTCGTTTTACGAGTTTTAAAAATTAAAAATAGGTTAAATAAAATAAGTAAACCTAAAAATAAAGTCTGGGGCTGATACAAAAACATCGAATTTAAAGTGGGCATCCATTCAAAATAGTATTGACGAAAAACGGCTCCTTCATTCGTAGCAAACTGAAACGGGTACAATAAGCCATCAAGTCCTTTGGGATTCAATAAACAAACCAGAATTGAAGCAGCCGTTACAGCCGCAAAACGTGTGTAATCAGCGTTACGTATTTTTTTGAAATTACAAAGTAAGAACAAAAAGCATAAAGCCCAACCAATCGGAAATGCGGGGTGTAAATTAACCCAAAATAAAAATAAAATTGGGAGAATGTATTTTATGCGACTCGGCTTTTCATTTTCTTTAACTAAGATGTACAAAACACTCACAATTAAAAAGTCCGAAAAAAGCGAGGTTCTTTCCATCAAACGAAAACTCATCGCGTACATGGCTAGCGCTACAGAAGTACCCCAAATAAATAAACTAAACTGTGAGGATTTTTTAGTTAAAACATAAAAAGTTAAGAAAAAACCGATCAACGAGGTTTTCGCAATAATAATCAGATTGTAGCCACCAAGTTCATAAAGTCCGTAAAAACTTAGATAGCCCAACCATTGGTGCATGATCGTCCACGAGTAATCATTCAAGGTGTACAGAAATAAATCATGGGTGGCGAAGGATCCGGTCATGAAAAAATTTTTGGCTAAGGCCAAATACATAAATAAATCGTCAGACTGCACGGCATAACAACTTAAACTAGCGACTAAAAATAAAACACAAGTGACCGAAACAGCTTTCATTTTTTCATTGTTTCAGCTCTGAGGTAGAAAACAAGCTAGAAGGTCTAGCTAATGCATGGATGCGTCGTAAACAAATCATCTATTTTCATACCAAGGTCGAGTATTTATTTTCGCCAAGATGACGATAAGTTCATGTAATTCTTTGTTTACTTAAGGAGACGAATTTGAAAAAATCGGCGTTTGGAAAATGGTTATCTCATCCTACCTATTTTATGTTTTGGATTGCACTTGGTTTTTATGCTTGGAGTTTTAGTTTTAATTCGAAGGATGTGCCGGTGCAAGGTGACGTGCAAATGTCGTCGTTGGCGGAAACAGATGTTAGCGCAGATTTCAGTGAAGATGTGATGCAAACTGAGTACAAAGATTTGGAAGCCAAATCAGATGAACAAATCATCGCGGAGTTAGAAGCGTCGTCGGAAAAATATGATTTTTCAAAAGATGAAAATCCTTACGCCGTTGATCCGCAAGCATTAGACGAATTTGATGAAAAAATGGCATCAGCTCCGTACAAGGTAAAAGATAATTATTTTGTATACGAAAATATCTTGGATGGCGATATCAAAGTTGATTTTGAAGAGGCTAAGGCTTGTGGCGCGCCCAGATTAATTTATGAAAAAATGATCACTTCAAATCCAAAGTTAAAATCTTGGATTCAATTGCCAGAAAAAGAAGATGCAGATCTTCCCATGAAATGTATCACGCATATTATGAATAGCGTTACTTTACCTAAAGCAAACTATGCGCTTTGTGCGAAAGCTTCGGGCGGGGGGCGTCGCGGGATCGCTAAATCTTGCGTAACTCAAAATATGGTATCATTAACGTATAATGCTTACACGGATGTAACCGACTGTTTGAATTTAAACCCGAAAGATTTATTGCCAAAAATTTCGAATGAAAGTGGTTTTGCGTTAAACGCTTACGGTACCAAGGGTGATGGCGGTATCGGTCAGCTGACCGGAATTGCGATTGCAGAAGTAAATAAAGTTTATGATAACTATTTAACACAAATTCAAAAAGCCGCGGCGACGAAACCGTCTTGTGCACGTATCATGCAAGACAAATCGGTTCTAACGAAAGCGTCGGCAGAGCCTTCGCAGCGTTGTTCATTGATGGCGGTTCCAGAAAATCCTTTAAAAAACGTTTTATACATGGCGATTTTAAACCGTATGAATATGGATCGTATGTCGGGCATCAGCTTTTTAGCGGGTAAAGATTATTTGTCTAAAGATGGCGAATGGAAGTTAATTAAAAATAATTCTTCTGACTCGTTTGAAGGTGTTTTTAAAAAATATCAGTTTAAGGCGAAGCTCGAAAAATTAGGAATTAAAAACGCGAACTTACATTTCTACAAAGATGTATTAACTTTCGCGGGTTATAATATGGGTACGCCCACTTCAATCCGTCTATTTGACGAATACTTAAGTAAGCGTTTAGGTTTGCGTAAAATTACTAAAAGCGAAAAAGCTGAAAAGGTAAAAGCCGAAGAAGACAACGCCAGCCCTTATCTTTTTAATGAACAAGAGGTTTTGGCAAAACCGATTAAAACTTCTTTAAAAGATTTTGACTTTAATAATACGGCCGTCGCTTATGATGTAGACGAGAAAGAAAAAAGTGTGGTGACGATTGCACGCTTACAGGTTAACTCAGGCTCGATCAGCAAAAAAGATGCTCCCGTCGTGAAAGCGCAAAAAGTAAAACGTAGGAAAGAATTACCCAAGCAGTGGGCGTTAGCGCACTTAAAAACTTTTCCAGAGTATTTAGCTTACCGCGCAAATAATTACGATGGTAAATCAACGTCACATTTTACAATGTACGGAACCCCGGGTTACTTAAATTTAGTGGCGGATAAAAATAAGTCGATGCGTGATTTATTCAACGCATCTGGTAGCAGCCCCGATTATTGTTCGAATCCGAATTTCTTAAAAGCGAACAAGTAAAAGTATGAAATTAACCTTGGCGTTGTCGTTTATCGACCGCTAAGGCTGCTTCACGAATCGCTTCACTCATGGTGGGATGAGAGTGAAAACTACGCGCCAGATCTTCGCTTGAGCCACCAAATTCCATCGCGACCACGATTTCACCCAGCATCTCAGACGAACCTGCACACACAATGTGGCCACCAATGATACGATCGGTTGCTTTATCGGTAATGATTTTTACGAAACCTTCGGTATTGCCTTTTGCTTTGGCTCGCCCATTTGCGGCGAACGGAAATTTACCTACAGCGATTTCAATTCCGGCGGCTTTTGCTTCGGCTTCAGTCATTCCCACTGAAGAAACTTCTGGATGAGTATAAATAACCGAAGGAACCGTCGCATAATTAACGTGACAAAAACCCGTGGCTAAGAATTCTCCAACGGCAACGCCTTCTTCTTCGGCTTTGTGCGCTAACATGGGTCCAACGATCACATCACCAATCGCGAAGATATTTGGAACATTTGTTTGGTAGTGAGCATTTGTTTGAATACGACCGCGTTCATCTTTTTTAATTTGTACGTTTTCTAAACCAAGACCGTCGGTAAATGGTTTACGACCCGTAGCAACTAAAACGACATCACCTTGGATCGAAGCTTTTTTACCGTCGGTTAATGATTCGTAATCAAGCTCTACGCGTCCGCCAACGGATCTAGAAGCCGTTACTTTAGTTGAAGTCATGAAAGATACGCCAGTTTTTTTCATCGAGCGTTGTAGAACGCTCACGGCATCTTGGTCCATCATTGCGCAAATTTTATCGGCGAATTCAACAACGGTTACTTTTGAACCCAAGCGAGCCCACACCGAAGCCATCTCTAAACCGATGATTCCACCGCCCACGACTAACATTTCTTTTGGAACGAAATCTAAAGCCAAGGCACCCGTTGAAGAAAGAATTTTTTTCTCATCAAATTTTAAAAACGGAAGCTCAACCGGAGTTGAACCCGTTGCGATCACGATATTTTTAGCTTGAATATTTACTTTGATGCCGTTCGCATCCGTGATTTCGATGGTATTCGCATCAACAATGCGAGCCATACCTTTAATACCGGTGATTTTATTTTTCTTAAATAAAAATTCTATCCCGCCAGTTAGTTCACCCACGATTTTTGTTTTACGCGCCATCATTTTTTCTAAATCAAGTTTAACAGATTCAATCTTAATTCCGTGATCAGCAAAGTCGTGCGAAGCTTCATAATAAAGTTCTGAGCTTTGCAGTAAAGCCTTAGAGGGAATGCAGCCGACGTTTAAGCATGTGCCACCAAAAGTTTTATCTTTTTCAATCACGGCCGTTTTAAAACCCAACTGAGCCATGCGAATGGCCCCCGTGTAACCGCCGGGACCTGCACCAATAATTACGATATCATAAGCATCCATAAAAACTCCGTCTGACTAACTAGCTTTATTAAATTAAACTTCTAACAATAATCTTTCAGGATCTTCGACGCCTTCTTTGATCTTCACCAAAAAGCTAACGGCTTCTTTGCCATCGATCATACGGTGATCATAAGAAAGGGCTACGTACATCATCGAACGAATTTCCATTTTACCGTTAATTACAACCACGCGCTCTTCGATTTTATGTAAACCTAAGATCGCACTTTGTGGGGCATTTAAAATCGGAGTCGATAATAACGAACCGAATACGCCACCGTTCGTAATCGAGAACGTTCCACCCATTAAATCGCCCGGAGTAATTTTTCCGTCGCGGCCCTTCAGAGCTAAGTCACGAATGGCTAATTCAATACCCGCAACCGTGTAAAGATCGGCATCTTTAATCACGGGAACCATCAAACCACGGTCGGTTGAAACTGCCATGCCGATATTGAAGTAATTATGATATTCGATTTCATTGCCATCGACCCAAGCATTCACCGCTGGAAATGCTTTCAATGCTTCAATCGCCGCTTTCACAAAAAATCCGTTGAATCCTAAGCTTACGCCGTATTTTTCTTTGAACTTATCTTTATATTTCGCGCGTAGTTCAATGATTTTTGTCATATCAACTTCATTAAACGTCGTTAAAATCGCCGCATTATGCTGAGCTTGTACTAAACGCTCGGCGATTTTTTTACGGATACTAGTCATCGGTACGCGTTTGATATCGCCCTGTTTAGTCGGACCCGAAATAACGGGAGTTACGGTCGTAACTTTTGCGGCCGCGGCCGAAGAAGTGACCGGAGCCGGTGCAGAAGACTTTTCGCTAGCGGGAACTAATGCAACATCAGATTTTGTTAAGCGTCCGCCTAAGCCAGTTCCAGTAACGGTAGAAGGATCAACGCCGCGTTCATTCACAACACGTTGAACTGCCGGAGACATATGAGCTTGTAAATCAGGGTGCGTCGCACGGCCGGCAGGAGTTGCGGGAGCCGGAGCTAATTCGGTCTTCGCAGCGGCGGGTACTGCAGAAGTAGTTGCGCCAGCGGCCGGAGCTTTTCCATCCGTGTCGATTGCGCCAACACTTGCGCCGATTTTTACGGTTTCACCGGCCTGCGCAGTGATTGTTAGTACGCCGTCTTTTTCTGCGACGACTTCGACGGAAGCTTTATCCGTTTCAAGAAGCATGATCACGTCATTCATTTTAACGAATTCGCCAGATTTTTTTGTCCAGCTACCGATAACTGCTTCCGTGATTGATTCGCCGACTGCAGGAACTTTAACTTCTAACTTCATGATGTAAAACCTTTCGCTTAGAGATCTTTAATAAAAATTATATTTTGAATACGTCCGTGATCACTTGTTGTTGTTCAATGCGATGTTTGTAGATTGAACCCGTTGCGGGAGCGGCTTTTTCGCTGCGGCCCGCGTAGTTTAAATTCAATTTAGAATTCATCGCGATCAACATTTCCATTATTTTGAAGAATACGTATTGGTACGAACCCATGTTTTTTGGTTCTTCTTGCGCCCATACTAATTTCTTCGCATTTGGATAAAGTGCTAAGGTTTCTTTTAATTTCCAATCAGGAAAAGGAGAAACTTGTTCCACACGAACTAAGACCGTAGTTAGATCACGCGTTTTTTCACGCTCTTCTAAAAGTTCGTAGTAGAATTTGCCTGAAACTAAAACGATCTTCTCCACTTTTTTAGCATCGGTGACAAATGGATCATTGATCACTTCCTGGAATGAACCGTTCGCTAATTCTTCTAAAGTGCTAGTCGCCCGGGGATGTCTTAATAAAGATTTCGGTGACATAATAATTAATGGTTTTCTGAAATCGCGTTTTACTTGTCGACGTAACGCATGAAAAATCTGCGCCGGAGTCGTCAAGTTCGTAACCTGAATATTATTTTGCGCCGACATTTGTAAAAAGCGCTCCATCCGCGCCGATGAATGCTCGGGGCCTTGGCCTTCGTAACCGTGCGGTAATAGAAGAACTAAACCGCTCATCTGTTGCCACTTTGATTCGCCCGCAACTAAGAATTGATCAATCATAATCTGTGCGCCGTTACCAAAGTCTCCGAATTGAGCTTCCCACATGGTTAGAAAACTTGGGTCAGTGATTGAATTACCATATTCAAAACCCATCACGGCGTATTCGGATAGAATTGAATCATAAACGCAGAAATATAAACTTTCTTTGTCATTTTCACGGTCTAAAGTTTTTAAAGGAAAATAAGCCTCGCTCGTTTTAGTATCAAAGAAAGCTGAATGACGGTGCGTGAAGGTACCACGCACGCAATCTTGGCCCGTTAAACGAACCGAAGTATTTTCTTTCATTAAACTTCCGTAGGCTAAAAGTTCGCCCATACCCCAGTCGATCGGCTCGCGACCTTCGGACATGGCTTTACGGGTTTCAACTAATTTAACTAATTTTGGATGAAGATTAAAGTTAGCCGGAACGGTAGAAAGTAAAGTTCCCACATCTTTTAAAATTTTAATATCAACTGAAGTTTTTGCCGGTTTTTCAATGTCAGCGGCGGTGGCTTTTTTTAAACCCTTCCACGCGCCTTCAAATTTAAAAGTTTTTACTTTTGGCGGATTCGCCTTTGCTGAATCGTAAATTTTTTGTAAATCGCTCATGCGATTTGTTAGTAAGCCATCCGTGAAGGCTTGATCAACCACATTCACCTGCACTAATTGCTTCGCGTAGATTTCACGTAATGTCGCGTGTTTACGGATAATATCGTACATTAATGGTTGCGTATAAGCGGGTTCATCGCCTTCATTGTGACCGTAGCGACGGTAACAAAGCATATTAATCACAATATCGCGGCGGTATTCTTGGCGGTAACGGACGGCGATGTCCATCGCGCGTACGCAAGCTTCAACGTCATCACCGTTACAGTGAATAACTGGAATCGCTAAAGCTTTTGCAACGTCGGAAGAATAATGTGCCGAGCGCCCGTTTTCCGGCGAGGTTGTAAAACCAACTTGGTTATCAACCACGATGTGCACTGTGCCACCAACCGTGTAACCCGGAACATGCGCCATCTGTAAAACTTCAAAAACTACACCTTGACCCGCAAATGCGGCATCACCATGAATTAAAACGGGGATGACGCTATTACGAACTTCCATATCATTTCGGCGGCGTTGTGCCGCGCGCGCCATACCAATCACCACGGGATCAACCGCTTCAAGATGGGAAGGATTAAATGCTAAGTGCGCCGTCACTGATCCTGACGTTGTCTTTTTTTCTTTTGAATAACCTAAGTGATATTTTACATCGCCCGAGAAATCATCTAACGGAGCTTCTAATTCAGTGGGCCCGTTAAAATCGGCAAACATTTGCGCGATATCTTTTTCCATAAAGTTCGCAAGCACGTTGATACGTCCGCGATGGGCCATACCAATCATTACTTCTTGCACTTTAAGTTCAGAACCTTTTGATACTAAGCGATCCAGCATGGGAAGTAAGGCGTCTCCACCTTCAACGGAAAATCTTTTTGTACCAACATAGCGAGTATTAATAAATTTTTCTAAAGATTCAGCGTTTGTTACAGAAGATAAAATATTTTTTTTCTCTTCTGCAGATAATTTTAAATTTGTTGGGTTCTGTTCAAACTCTTTAATAAACCAATTTCTGATTTCGGGAAGGGCTTCCGCGCATTGCACGGTTAACTTTCCACAGTAAACAGATTTCAGGAAAGAAATAATTTCGGCTAAACTTGCATTCGGTTTTCCGATTAAAGATCCGATTTGAAATTTTGCAATTAAGTCTTTGTCGGTTAATTTAAATTTGCTTAAGTGTAATTGATCACTTGGCGCCACGGTATTAGCTAATGGATCAAGATCTGCTTCGTAGTGACCGTAGTTGCGATACGCAGTGATTAATTCGTAAACGTTTAACTCTTTTTCTGAAAGTCCAAAAGCGCCGTCTTGGCCAAATTCAAATCCTTCAAAAAAACGTTTCCATTCCATGCCAACCGCATCCGGAGATTGTTTGTACTGGTTGTAAAGTGACTCTAAGTATTCCAAGTTTGCTGCGGGATTCATTTGGCTCATAGTAAATTGACCTCTAATGTATTTCGAAGCATGATCGTCTCATAAAAAAGTCGTAAGATGTACCAAAAATATAGGTCGTTTTCGCAGTCATTTTGACGGGAGAATTTAGATTGTACACACTAGTCGTTATTCGCCACGGGGAATCGCTTTGGAATAAAGAAAATCGCTTTACTGGATGGAAAGATGTAGATCTGTCAGAAAAAGGCATCGCTGAAGCGCAAAAAGCGGGCAAGCTATTGGCAGACAAAAACTTAACTTTCGAAATTGCATACACCAGTCGCCTGACTCGGGCCATCAAAACTTTGAACTTTATCTTAGATGCTCTAAAACTTCAGTGGGTGCCCGTTACAAAAGAGTGGCGCTTGAATGAACGTCACTACGGAGATCTGCAAGGTTTAAACAAAGCCGAAACTGCGGAAAAGCACGGCGAAGACCAAGTCAAAATTTGGCGCCGTAGTTTTGATACGCCTCCACCGATGATGGCAAAAACAAATCCTGAGCATCCGATCAACGATCCACGCTACAAAGATGTGAATCCGAACGATATTCCAAGTGGCGAATCTTTAAAAGACACCATCAATCGATTTTTACCTTTGTGGGACCAGAAAATTTCTAAAGACATTTTAGCCGGCAAAAAAGTTTTAATTGCTGCGCATGGAAATTCATTACGCGCTTTGATCAAACATTTAGAAGGTCAAACAGCAGCTGAAATTATGGCAGTAAATGTACCAACGGGTGTTCCATTAATTTACCAACTAGAAAAAGATTCAAGCACCCCATCTGGTTTTAAAGTGGTAGGCAAAGAATTTTTAGGTGACGAGGCCGCGATTGCCGAAGCGATGGCTCACGTGGCTTCCCACGGAAATAAAAAATAATGTCCGCTATTCTTTTTACAAACTTTCAGATGGTTTCAGCCGACTTCAAAAGTCAGCAAGCCAAAACATCGATGGTCGTTAAAAATGGCTTGATTGTTTGGATCGGAAACAAAATTCCGAAAGCTTTAAAAGTTTCTAAAGAGATCAATTTAAAAAATAAATTAGTTTTTCCCTCATTCGTTGAATGCCACACCCACAGCGTGTTTGCGGGTTCGCGCGCCGAAGAATTTGAAATGCGTAATAACGGAGTTAGTTATTTAGAGATCGCAGAAAAAGGCGGCGGAATTTTATCAACAATGAAAGCCACGCGCGCTATTTCTGCAAACGAACTTTTAAAATTATCGCAAAAAAGAGTAGATTTATTTGTTCAGCAAGGTGTTTCGACTTTAGAGATTAAATCTGGCTACGCGCTGGATTTAAAAAATGAAGTAAAGATGCTTGAAGTAACAAAAAAGCTAAAAGGCCCGCGCATTATCCGCACTTTTTTAGGGGCGCACGCTCGGCCGCCAGAATTTTCTAGCAACGCTGATTATTTAGATTACTTGATTAAAAAAGTATTACCCGAAATTAAAAAGAAAAAATTGGCGCAGCGGGTGGATATCTTTATTGAGAATAAGTTTTTCGAAAAAGAAGAGTCTGAAAAATATTTAAAAGCGGCTAGTGATTTAGGATTCAGAGTGACTATACACGCGAATCAACTTTCATTATCAAGCGGTGCTGATTTAGCGGTGCAGTTTGATGCTCATTCGGCAGATCATGTGATTCATTTGAATGATCAACAGATCAAAAATTTTTCTAAGTCTTCAACTGTGGCGGTATTATTACCGACGGCTGATCTTTATATGAAGTGTGCGTACCCCCCGGCGCGTAAGCTAATCGATGCGGGTGCGAAAGTTGCTTTAGCAACTGATTTTAATCCGGGAAGTTGCCCTTCGCAGGATTTATCATTAGTGGGGCTACTTGCGCGTTTAGAAATGAAGATGACATTGCCAGAAGTTTTTAAAGCTTACACATCTCATGCGGCTCAAGCTTTGGGGATTGATGCCGAGGAAGGTGATTTTTCTTTAGGAAAAGCAGCTAACTTTATATGCACTGACGCCGCGCTAACTGATTTCTTTTACTCGGCAGGTAGGACTCCAGAGCACTTGCTTTTCATTCGAGGAAAGCAAGTTAAAGTAAGTTAAAAAAGCGAAAAATAACGCGATCTGATATAAATTTAAGAATCTTAAATTTTAACTTGTATGAAGTGGCAAAGTTTTTCTAGGCTACGTTTATGGCAGCAACGTATTCATCATTTATGACAACTAAGTATTATAGCCCGGTATTCAACACAGCGCTTTTTGATGGGCCGTTCAGAATATACTTTTCTCAGAACTATGAATCTTCAACTTTGAAAATTTATCATTTGCTGCAGACTCAGTATAAAGATTTATGGGGGCAGCTGAAGGCTTGGACTCAAAACTCTCGCGAGCATGTTTTTTTGTTGATGTATCCTGAAGACAAAGATCTGCAAATCGTTTTTGCAGAGACAACGAAGAACGCAAAAGCCACCGTCCAGTTGCAATCTTGGGATGAAGGAATTGTTTTAGGTATTTCACAACCAGTTACTGATTTAGATTTAGCATTGCAAGTCGAGCAAATCGGATCCATGTTACAAAATTGGATGGAAAAACAAAAAAACTATGAAGCTTCCCTTTAAGCCTCGATTTTTAAATAATCAAACCGGACAAATTTTAGTCGAATATCTTTTATTGATGGTAATCGCTATCGCTTGCGCGACAATTCTTACTAAATCATTAGTGGGTCGTGGTTCTGAGGGCTCTAAATCGGGTCAGGGAATGATCATAAAGCAGTGGGACCGAATTTTACATGTGATTGGAAATGATATTCCAGATTGCGCGAAGCAAACTAGCTTTGGTACTCCAAATTGTCCGTAATATTCTAAAGATATCCCGAGCCGCGTTTTTTAACTTCTTTATTTAATTTTTTTTGCATCGATTCTTGAATCTCATTTGCCAGATCAATACATAATTCACGATCATCAATTTTTTCAGGTCCAAAAGGTAAATCGATGGGTTTCTCAAAAATAATTTTCCATTTCGCGGGTAGCGGTAAAATATTCAGTGGCAACGGTAAAACCAACCCACGTAAAAATTTAGAAAATTTAAGTTGTTGCAAATTAATATGAGTTTCTTCGGCACCTAAAATTAAAGTTGGAACAATTACGGCATCCGTTTCTAAAGCCATGCGAATAAAACCGCGCTTGAATTCTTGAAGCTGGTATTTTTTAGTTGAGGGTTTAAAGTTCCCTTGTTCGCCCTCCGGAAACAATACCACTAAATTATTTTTTTTAAGTAGAGTAATTCCATTTTCGTAACTGGCCTCAATAAAACCCATCTTCTGTGCTGGTAAAGCCGTCTTCTCTGTTAAAAACCAAAGATGGTGTGTCATCACGCGGGGAATACGCTTTGTGTTTTGTTGAAGTACGTAGGCCAATATCAACGCATCAAATCCAGAAAAGCCCGAATGATTTGGGGCAATGATAACGGGACCTTTTAGGGGTAAATTTTCAATACCTTCAATTTCTAAACGAAAATACTTTTTCATTAGCTCCATGAAAAATCTGGGGAATACTTTATACAGCAGGGTATCTGCATCAAGTTTGCTTACGTTAAAGATTTTTTCATTGGGTTTTTTAAAAAAATTGATCATGATGGTTCTATGAAAAAATATATCATGTCTATTGATCAAGGAACAACCAGTTCACGGGTCGTATTGATGAACCAAGCCGGAAGTCTCGTTTCACTAGAGACGACAAATCTCAAACAAATTTTTCCGCAACCAGGCTGGGTCGAGCATGATCCAAATGATATTTGGAATTCGGTACAAGTGGCGGCGGCGGCGGCTTTAAAAAAAATAAATGCCGAACCAACTGATATTTTAACGATCGGAATTACAAACCAACGTGAAACGGTTGTCGCATTCAGAAAGTCGACGGGCGAAATTTTGCACAATGCGATTGTTTGGCAGTGCCGTCGTACCACAAAGATGTGTGATCAACTTAAAAAAAAGTGGGCCGTTAAGATTAAAAATAAAACAGGCTTAGTACTAGATCCTTATTTTTCGGCCAGCAAAATGCGTTGGCTGATAGAAAATGTTCCGGCGGTAAAAAAAGCTTTAGATGAAAAAGATCTATCGTTCGGGAATATCGATACTTTTTTAATGTCAAAATTATCGGGTGGAAAAATTTTCGCCACCGATGTTAGTAATGCATCGCGAACGATGTTAATGAATTTAAAGACCGGCCAGTGGGATGAGGAACTACTAAAATTATTTAAAGTTCCATTAGAGGCTTTGCCGGAAATTAAATCTTCAGCGGGCTTGTTTGGTACAACTCAGGGTTTTAAATCGGCGGCGAACGAGACACCAATTACCGGTGTGGCGGGAGATCAGCAAGCGGCTTTGTTCGGGCAAACTTGTTTTAATGTGGGCGACAGTAAATGTACTTTCGGTACCGGCAGCTTCATTCTAATGAATACGGGTTCTCAAATTCTAAAATCAAAATACGGTTGTTTGACTACGGTGGCCTGGAAAATCGGAAATCAAAAAATACAATATGCTTTAGAGGGCGGAGCTTTTATTTGCGGGGCCGCAGTCAGCTGGCTGCGTGATGGTTTAGAATTATTTGAAAAAAGTTCTGAGGTGGAAGAGCTAGCGCACCAGGTTTCTGATAGTGGCGGAGTTGAGTTTGTTCCGGCTCTGACTGGTTTAGGTGCCCCTTACTGGAATCCACACGCCCGTGGTGAAATAACGGGGCTAACGCGTGGTTCAACGAAGGCACATTTGGCGCGTGCGACTTTAGAATCAATGGCTTTGCAAAATGCCGATATTCTTTTAGCAATGCAAAAAGATTTAAAAAAGAAAATAAAACGCCTGCGCGTTGATGGCGGAGCTTCCGCAAATAATTTGCTGATGCAAATGCAAGCCGATTACTTAGGTTCGGGGGTTGATCGACCTCAGCAAATTGAAACGACCGTGATTGGTGCGGCTTACTTAGCTGGACTTGGGGTGGGGCTTTGGAAAAACTTAAATGAGATTCGTTCTATCTGGAAAATCGACCAAGAATTTAAAGCACAAATATCGGCAAAGGCTTTACTAAAGCGAAGAAAGAGCTGGTTGCACGCAATTAAAAAAGCTTCATTAAAAATTTAAAGTCTAGCAATGGTGAACTAAGGTAGGTAAAACTTGCCTACCTCCTACGACTAGAATTCGGTTGCATTTTGAAACTGGCCTCCAAAGATAACCTTGTTAAAGTAAACAATAAGTTATCTTCATGGAGGAAGATAAAAAATGAAAACCACCCAAAATATTTTTCTAGCCCTTGTGCTCACCATCTTTTCTTGTATTTTGCACGCGACCCCGCAAACACAAAAAGAATGGACGATGTTAGTTTTTATCAACGGTCACAATAATTTAAGCCCGTTTGCAACCATGAATTTAAAAGACATGGAAAAAACGGGTTCTTCCGACCAAGTTAATATCGTGGTCGAGTGGGGTTCCGAAGAATCAAATTTGACTAAGCGTATGCTTGTCAAAAAATCCACAGATCCTAAAAAAGTAACAAGCCCGGTGTTACTGAGTTTTGAAGATCATGACATGGGAGATTACAACAACTTAGTCGATTTCGTTAAATGGGGAAGTGAAAATTTTCCAGCCAGACATTATTTTGTAGCGGTTTGGAATCATGGATCAGGTTGGCATTTTCAGAATAGGAACGCCGGCAGCATTAGTACAAATGATATTTCTTTCGATGATCATACGGGAAATAAAATCACCACCGAACAGTTAGGTGTGGCGATGGGGCAGATCAAACAAATCATCGGCCGTAATATTGATATCTACGGATCGGATGCTTGCTTAATGGCGATGGTCGAAGTCGCTGCCGAAATGAAAGACTCGGTTGATTATTTCGTCGGCTCTGAAGATACCGAACCTGAACAAGGTTGGCCCTACGCTCCGTTTCTGCAAAAATGGTTAACAAAACCCACAATGACTCCCGCCGAAGTTTCAATATTGTTAAGCAAAGAATATAAAAAGGCTTACAGCGGCGGAGTTTATGGCGCAAAAGAAGTTACGTTCTCAGCCATGGATTTATCGAAGCTAGATGCTTTGTTAGCCTCTACAAAAGCTTTGGCTGCTTCATTTAAAAATTACAGTAAAGACGCACTAAAGGAAATGGGCCAGCTGATGAATTCGGTTAGCGCATTTTATTATTCAGACTATAAAGACTTCGGTAATTTTTTAACGGTGATGAGCACGGCCAAGGGTGTGACAGATAAAAAACTTTTTAATAACGTGGCCGCCGATATTAAAAACGTAGTGATTTCAGTCGAAAGCACACAAACTTTTCAGTTTGCGACGGGAATTTCAATTTGGTTTCCTGATTATGAATCAAAAGATGAAATGACACGTTACACGGGCTTAGAGTTCGATAAACAAACTTCTTGGTCCGGCGTAATTGATTCTATTCTTGCAAACAAGTAATTAGTAGTTTTTAAAGCTTAAACCGAAACCGATATAGTATTCTGAAGTATTGCTGTCGAACAGCTTCAGATTATTTTGATAGGTTTCGGGATTAAATAATCCGTTCGAATTTGTATGACCGATGAAAACTTGAAGATAATCATTAATGCTATAATCAAGTTGTTCGTAATGTAGAAAAGCATTCGTCACAAAATCATCTTTAGCAAATAAAGAATCAAATTGAAAACGTGTTTTAAAAGAAAATTTTTCGGTAATTGAATAGCCAAAATTAAGACGCTGTCTTAAGCGGTAATTTGAAGTTGGTTCGTTTTTAGAATTGAAATCAGAATCGGTAAAAATTTTCGTATAATTTAAACTGTAATTTAAAATAACCTGAGGAACACCCAGGTTCGCCATATTTAAACCCAAAACTAAGCTTGCACCCGCGGTACTTTTAATTTTTGCGAATTCACGTGATTTTGTAGAAAGTGGAAACCCGTAAATTAAAACCGGCATAAGTGTGAAGTAATTTCCGGTATTCCAAGCTTTGTGACTGATAGCTACGGTGGAGTCATCCCACTCGTTATCTCCAGCCTTGTCAGTATTTTGATAAAAATATAATGAGCCCGCAATGGTATATTCACTGAACTGGATTTTTGGATTTGCTTCGTAATAAAGATAGCGATACTGGCTTCCGTCAAGCTGTTTTTCAGATTGCAGATTATAACTTGCCGAAATATCAAAACCTAATTTAACTGATTTTTCAGCCTGTTTTTCTGCAGATTGAAGTGATGGTTTTAAAATAGAATTAACTTTTTTAATTTCAACAGGTTTTGCCGTCGCAGCTTTAGTTTCAATTTCTTTAGGTTCGTTTGTAATCTGAACTTTTTTAAATTTTGTATTTGGTAAGCCAAAACCATTATATTTTTCAGGTAATGATGTTGTATCAGTTTGAGCCAAGCTGAAAGCCGAACAGAGAAAAGCCAATATGCAGATAACTGATGGTTTAAACATAATGATTTCCGTTTCAAAGTCTATGCCTAAAAAATTTACTCGAAAAGTTCTGAATTTGATCTGAAGCGTTTTCTATCTGCTCAAGACAATTTTTGCTACACGTTTGCGGTATACGAAAAAAATCGCTTATTTCTCGGCGCTGATTTCTTTTAACGCCGTATTCATTTGCTTCAATCGCGTCGAAAATGACTTCAGCATCGAGGCCGCCCACAGCGGCAAATCATTTAGCATAAGCTCATAACCTTCGGCAGAAATTTTCATCGCTTTAACATCAGAAACTGCTTGCGCAGAAGCCGAGCGAGCTCCCTTATCGATAAGGGCAAATTCGCCAAAAGTTTCGCCGGGACTTAATTTTGCCACTTCAATTTTTGCGCCTTTTTTATCTTTCATAAAAATAGAAACTTCACCTGATTCAATGATAAAAAAATGTGCTTCTATATCGCCTTCAAAGAAAATAAAATCGCCGGCTTTAAAAGTTTCTTTAGTGATCGAGCTCACGTGGCCTCCTGCGGAAAAATTAGAATAAAACCTACCTGAATCATGCACAAATTTTAAAAAAATCACAAGGTCTCGAAAAAAAACATAATCACTAAGACTTTGGTCGAGCCACGTTGTATTCGAAGTAAAATAATCCGCCCGTTTTGTTCTTCGCTTTTAGATTCAAAAAAGGTTAACCTATTCAACATCTAAAGTAAGGGTATTATGTCGACAAAAATGCGCCGGAAAAACTTATTCTTTTACTCCGCTCTAACGCTAACGTTCTGGTTAAGCGTGGCGATACCGTCAAAGACTTTTGCCAAAAAGTTAAAAAAGTCTGCGTTGATAGTTGAAATTAAACCTTCCGGATCCAAAAACTCATCGCAGCTAGATTCCGAGCAATTATTAAATGAATTTTTTAAACAAAAAGCCGCCGGTGAAAAGGATCAGTCTTTTAAAACTTTGACGGGTTGGAAAACAGTCACTCCGGAAGAAGGCTTTTACAAAAAATTCTTTGAAGCCCAGTTGCAACAGTCTCCAGAATTATTTTGGAAATTATATCTTGATCTGAAAAAAAATAAAAAATTAATGCGCGTTCAGCTCGAATCCTTAAAGCAGGTTTTAGATTTAAGTTTGGCAAGTGATAAAAAATTTGCTTTTTCTGTGGAAGACTTCAAAAAAGAAGCGCGCATTATTTTAAAAAAAATGCGAGGACTGCCCGAAGGTTTACAGTTTGAATTGCAGTATTTAACTTGGATTCAGAAAAACGGCGTCACGGAGGAGCTATGCCGTACCGAGCGTCAGCGATGGCTATCACAAACCTCAGTGCCACTAAAGCAAATCATGACCTCATTAAAAAGCTGTCCGATGGAATTTAAAGATTTTACGTACCGAACACGACTTCTCATTTTTTCCGGAGAAGAGAAAAAAGCGCAAGCCGAAGTGAATGAGTTTATCGCCTCGCAAAGCCTGAAAGAATGGGAAAAAGCATATCTGCAAGCCGTGTTCTTTTCAAATGTTGGTGATCCCACATCCGCATTTGAAATCGTAAAAAAATACGAAGCCGACCTGCTGCAATCTAAAGAGTATCACGATAATTTTTTCTATATTGCTCAGCGGGCGGGAGAGTTAGAGAAAGCTGAAGAAATTATTAATAAAATTATTACCCATGCACCTAACGGGAAAGAAAAGCATGAATTCATTTTTCAAAAAGCTTTTCTTTTTTACCAAACAAAAAAGTATAAAGATGCGATCGTTATACTTGATTCATTAATAAAAAATCATCCCTCAAAAACTCGGCGTATCAAACGAAGCGACTACGATGATTTAACGTGGCTACGCGCGTGGTGCTATTACTTAGATAAAAACTATGCGGCGGCCCAACACGCTTTTATTGAAAACAAACAATGGACGCGCGACAAAACACGTAACATCTACTGGTTAGCGCAAACGGAGTGGGCCTTACAAAATCAAATGAAGGCACTTGATTATTTCAAGCAGTTAGCTCAGCCATTAATTGAAGGCAAATTCTATAATTATTATAATTTCTTAGCCTGGATACGTTTTGAAAGTTTAAAAAGCGAAGTCAACACAGAGTTCTTTCGAAATCAATTAGCAAAAATGAAATCGGGCCGTGGCCAATACGTTTTACCCGATGACTCAGTAAATCCACTTAGAATTGTCCAAGAATATAAAACATATTTTGATGAAATTAGCACCACAGATGAAGGTGATATCCAAATCGCTAATCAAGATGCGGTCGTAGCGGAACAGTCCGACGTTAAAGCAATCGAAGTTGATTCAACGGCCGAGCTAAAAAAAGAAATTAATTGGGCCGAACACTTGATGATGTGGGGTTATCCAGATTTTGCAAAGTGGCATTTATTCGAAGTAGAAAAAGCTTTAAACACGCGCGCCAAAGCCGATCCACTTATTCAGTACTATCTAGACAAAAAATTTTACTACCGGGCTTTATCGCTCGCGCAAAAAGTAACCTCGCCGCAGCAAAAAAAATTAAGTCTAAAAGACGACGAGCTTTTATGGAAATCACTTTACCCGAAAGCTTACGATTTAAATGTACAATCTGAAGCAGGCTTAAGAAAAATAAATCCATACTTAATCTGGTCAATTATGAAAGCCGAAACCCAATTCAAAGCCGATGCAATTTCTCCAGTCGGGGCGGTGGGTTTGATGCAATTCATGCCGTACACGTCAATTAAGGTGGCTCAACTTTTAAAAGAAGATCACGAAGTAAAAGAATTATTCGACCCACCACAGGCCGTGAAGTACGGCGCCATGTACTTAAAAAAATTATCGCTAGAGTTCGATAACCAGTTGCCATTGATTGCCTCAGCCTACAACGGCGGACCGCACCGAGTGAAGCTATGGTTACGTAATTTAGGTGATATCGATTTTGACGTATTCATCGAACACATTCCGTTTTCAGAGACCAGAACCTACGTCAAACGTGTTCTAAGTTTTCATACAACCTACCAAAAAATCTACGACGAAAAAATGGATTATAAAAAATTTCAGTGGCTGATCGAAAAAAATCCGTACAAATTAGTCCAACCCATCTCACTAAAAGAAGAATGGGACTTTCCCGTACGCTAAAAGTAAGCCTACCAAAGTCGCACTGACTGAAGCTCGGGGATTTTAAGTCCCAAATGTATTCAAAGTAAAGTAGAGCGCTGATTTTGGAACCAGAATGTTTGGCCCTGGCGTTATAGCTGTTCATACGTCAGAGATTCTCAAAAAACGCGTACGCTACAAAAAACACTTTGCGACTTTTCTTTTTTTTTATGAAAAAGCAGCCTTGCGTCTAGAAATAGAACAGCTAGATCTTCGTCCGTTCGTGGAAAGCTGGCAGCATCTTATGAAAACTAATGATTCGCCACTTGGTGGCTTGCCTTAGGCTGGTAAACTTGACCTATAGCGAGACACTTTTTGTAAATGATGGTTAAAGAGAAATCGTTTATAAGCCGATAAATAGTTGTGTTTAGTGAAGAAAAGTTAGCCACTCATTTTAAGAAAATTTTCTTTTTAGCTATATTTATTTTTGTAAATATACTTTCTGTTTCTTTTGCTAAAGCCACGCCTAAAAATATTTCATTTCAAACAAAGATATATAAACCAGATGGAAGCCCGCTTGAAGCCAGTGGTGTGCAATTTAAATTTTCGTTGATGAATCCCTTAAGTACTTGCGTGATTTATTCTGAAACTTTTCCTTCGGTTGATTTATCGTCTTCGAGCGGTAGTGTAGTCTTAGCACTAGGCGCTGGTACACGTAGTTATCCGCTAGCGGGTGGTATGCAGTGGTACGATGCTTTTAATAACGCGACAGCGTCTTATACGTGTCAAGTAGCCAGTGGTCCTCCGCCAACATATTCTCCGGGGTTAACTTCAAATCGCAGATTAGTGATGCAGTTCAATGATGGTAGTGTGAACGGGTGGCAGACTTTGCCTCCGATGGATATCAATAGCGTACCCTACGCGATGTTTTCTGAAGTTGCAGAAAAGCTTGGAACAAATACAGCCGCAGATTTTATTTTAGGAACAAATGTGCCGTCGTGTACGGGTTCAGATGTTTTAACTCGAACTTTCGGAACTTTTAGTTGTGTGTCGGCAGCGGCCGCTACGACGATGGCGCCGTCTGGCTTAACTGCGGGCGGAGCAAGTACGGGGCAAGTTTTAAAATTCGATGGAGCGAACTGGGTTCCCTCAGCTGATCTTACCGGCGCAGCGGCCGGAGTAACGGCCGTTACCTCAACCAACGCTTATCTTTCTGTTGCGACCGGAACTTCTACGCCAGCGCTTACGTTAAATGTTGGCACAGGCGCGGGAACCGTGGCTGCGGGTAACGATGCACGCATTAGTGGTGCATTTCAAGCAGCAACGGCATTAAGCGGAGACTTAACGGGTACATTACCAAATGCAGTCATTGGCGCAGGTGCGGTGACGAATTCAAAAATCACTTCAATGGCTTTTAGTAAATTAACTTCAGTTCCAACTACATTAGCGGGTCATAGCATTACGATGGTATCGACAGATGTGACGAATGCATTAGGTTACACGCCAGGATCAGGCGGAGGAACCGTTGGTTCCGTCACTGCAGCTTCTACTTCGGGAAATCCAATCACGGTGAGTGCGTCGAGTACTTCGCCTTCGATTGATATTTCAAAAGCGACAGCGTCAGTGAACGGATATCTAGCGTCTTCAGATTTTACAATCTTCGCAGCTAAAGGCTCTGGATCAGTAACAAGTGCAACGGCAGCGTGTACTTCAGGAAATCCGATCACGGTGAGTGCATCGAGCACTTCGCCATCGATTGATATTACAAAAGCGACAGCATCAGTAAATGGATACTTAGCATCTTCAGATTTTTCAATCTTCGCAGCTAAAGGCTCTGGATCAGTAACAAGTGCGACGGCAGCGTCTACTTCAGGAAATCCGATCACGGTGAGTGCATCGAGCACTTCACCATCAATCGATATCTCACGTGCGACAGCTTCGGTGAATGGTTATCTAGCTTCGTCAGATTTTTCGACTTTTAATAATAAATTAGGCACAAATCTTTTATCCGCAAAAATCTTTGTCGGTAATTCAGCTAATATCGCTGAAGCCATGGATCTGTCGGGTGACGCTTCAATTTCAAATACAGGATTTTTAACTTTAAATAATACTGTCTCAGCAGGTTCAGGAACAAAAGTTTCATTCGATGCAAAAGGTCGCGTGACCGGTACCTCCGCTTTAGCTTCGGGAGATATTCCAGTTTTAGATGTAGCAAAAATTACCACCGGAGTTTTTTCAACAGCGAGACTCGGAACAGGTTCTGCGGACGCGAGTAAATTTTTACGGGGCGATGGGTCTTGGCAAGTCGTGGGTGGTGGAACGGTTAGCTCCGTGACTTCAGCGGCAACTTCGGGAAATCCGATCACCGTTAGTTCTTCTTCAACTTCGCCATCGATCGATATTTCTCGTGCGACAGCTTTAATAAATGGCTACTTGGCTTCATCAGATTTTACAACTTTTAATAATAAGATGTCGTCGGCATTGGCTTCCGGGGATATCTTTGTTGGTAACGGATCTAGCTTGGCCGAAAGCCGCACTCTATCAGGTGATGCGACGATTTCAAATTCTGGAATTTTAAGTTTATCTAACTCGGGCGTTAGTGCCGGCACATTTTCTAAAGTAAACGTTGATGCAAAAGGTCGCGTGACTGCCGGCAGTTTAATTAACTCAACCGACGTAACGAATGCACTGGGTTTTACGCCAGCCATGGGTGGTGGCGGTGGGGTTGGTAATGCGATTGGCGTTATTGCACGTGTGCAAAGAGCGGATGCGGGTTCGGTTACTTTTTCAGGAAATATGCCACCGGATACAACTCCGCAAATAACCGATGGGGCCGAAATTTTTATTATTCCGGTTACAGTTCCCGCGGGTGTTAGCTTTTTATATTTTAATGTAAATCATCTGCAGTGGGGTGAAACTTCAAATCATTCCGATGCCTTTACGATTGCACTTTTTCGCGACGGACAAGCGGGCACAAATGCTTTAGCTGCACATGCCGAAGAAGGCGATTATGGCTCTAACGAAAGTTCGATAAATACAACGTTAAGAATTGCGGCTCCACCGGCAGGCTCATACACATATCGTATTCGTGCCGGCGCAAATAACGGTAGTTTTTATTTAAATCGTGGCATATGGGGTATCATTACGGTGGCAGGTGGTTTAAATCAAGCGGAGGTAACTGTATTGGCCGATGGTTCCGGCAGTGCGCCAGCCGCTAACTATTGGGGCCTTGCAACCGGCGGAATTGCTTACGCCAGCGGTAACGTCGGTATCGGAACGTCAACGCCAGGTTATGCGCTATCAGTTGTTGGTGATGTGAATGTCACGGGTAATTTTAAAATTAACGGTAACAATATCGGCGGAGGCGCGGTGACAAGTGTGTCTGCGGATGCAACTGCCGGTAATCCAATTACGATCGGCGGAACCTCGACAGCACCGACTGTTGGTTTACCGAAGGGGACGGCATCGGTGAATGGATACTTAGCATCTTCAGATTTCACTACATTCAACGCTAAACAAGCTGGCTCAACCGAGTTAACTGGTTTAGCTACGCTATCCACAATTGGCTTCGTACGCAGAACAGCGGCCAATACTTATTTAACCGTTGCATCGATGGATTTAACCACGCACGTAATGGGAACCTTACCAGCTGGTAACGGTGGTACAGGTCAGTCAAGTTACACGACGGGTGATTTACTTTACGCTTCTTCCGCATCAGCGTTATCGCGCTTACCCGCATCAGCCACCGTAGGTCAGGTCTTAACCAATAACGGAACGGGTATCGCACCGACGTGGCAAGCACTCGCCGCAGATAAGTTATCTTCTCTAGGTGCAGCTAATGCAACAAATGCGATTGATAATTTAAACTTTGCTCAATCATGGGATTGGTCAACGGCAAGTACACAAAACCCACTAACGTTCAGTGCAAATGCCTTAACGACGGGAAGTTTATTAAATATTAATACTTCAAGTGCCGCGCTGAATTCGACGAATGGTTTATTGAGCATTGTAAATACGGGTGCTTCGACAACGGGAATGCTGGCTCGATTTCAATCAAACTCGGCGGCGGGCTCGGGCATGACGATTTTAGCTAATGGAAACGTGGGTATCGGAACGACTACTCCGCAGGCAAAACTTGATGTGTCGGGTGGTATTCGTTTAGCGATGGATAGCACCGCATGTACTGCATCCAATGCCGGTACACAACGCTATAATGTAAACGCAATGGAATATTGTAACGGAACTGCTTGGACAGCTTTTGGCGTCGCGGGCGGGGGCTATACTTGGGTGCGAATTTATGCTGAGTCGGTTTCAGCGACGAAAACAAATATTACCGTTTCAGGACTGAATGGAAATTCAGATATTCAATATAAAGTTATAACGAGATTTATTAATGGTTCAGGCAGTGCATCTCAATATAGAATACATTTAAATAACGACACGGCCGCAAACTATGCTCATCAATATGTTTACGGCACCGGAACAACACCGAGCGCAGGTACTGATCCGGTGTCAACTGGCATTTTCTTAGGTGTAACCGATGCTTCACTTCAACTTAGTCAGGGCGAAGTATTGTTATTTGCAAAGAGTGGCTATCCGCGAATATCTCGAAGTTCATATTCAAATTTAAATGCCACTGCAGTTTCTGAGTTGAGTACGACTTGGAATAACACGTCTTCAAACATCACATCTTTAGTGTTTAGCTCAAGCGTTGCCAACGGCATCGGAGTAGACAGTTACGTCGAAGTATGGACAATGCGTGCTGTGGGCGCAGGCTCATCAGATAATTTAGGAAACCACGCGGCGACTCAAAATATTGTACTAGGTAATAATTGGCTTTCTGGTGATGGTGATCCAGAAGGAATTCGCATTAGCACTACGGGTAACGTTGGAATCGGAACGGCAAGTCCAAGCACAGCTCTGCAAGTCAATGGAACTGTCACAGCTACTGCAATTTCTACGTCTTCGTTTGTGGCACCAACTATTCAGAAATTTCTATCTGGATCTGGAACCTACACCACTCCAACTTCCCCTCGTTCTCCTGTCTATATAAGAGTTCGAATGGTTGGTGGTGGTGGTGGTGGTGCCGGGGGTGGAACTGGTTCTCAAGGAGCTGGAGGAAATGGTGGTAGTACAACATTTGGAGCTGCTTTACTAGCGGCCAATGGCGGTGGCGGCAGTGCTGCTGGCGGATACGGCGGTGGTACTGGAGGTTCTGCTTCACTGGGAACTGCTAGTGGAGCTGCTTTTGCCGGTGGAAGTGGGGGTATGGCAGGAGCTGCCAATGCGTCCGTTTCAGTTCTAGCAGGTGGCGCGGGTGCGGCTTCTCCTTTTGGCGGTGCAGGTGGCTCGAACGGCGGCGCTGCAGCTACGAACAGTGGCTCAGGCGGACCTGGAGCAGCTTCAGGCGGAACAGCTACAAATCAACCAGGTGGCGGCGGCGGTGCTGGCGGTTACGTCGAGGCTCTCATTTCAGCTCCAAGTGCAAACTATTCTTACTCTATAGGAACTGCAGGCGCTGGAGGTACAGCTGGTACTTCTGGTCTAAGTGGTGGTAATGGTGGTTCAGGAATAATTATAGTAGAAGAATATTACCAATAAAAAATTTAATTTATCTTTACTGTTGTCGGTTTTTTAAATCCTTGTATTTTATATTAATGAGCAGACTTCCTGCTTCAAAACACAGTACTTAACGTCGACAACGATGCTTTACGCTTAAATACAACGGGACGCTCCGATATAGGAACAACAACACCCGCATCAAAACTTGAAGTTTCCGATGCCGCATCCACGGTTTTTAATGTTACTAAGACAGGTGCTGGATCAATCTCAATTTCTATTATTCATGATGGATAAGAACCACGAATATTTGGTCGAAGCGGAGCTAGTTTGTACTTAGGTGTTACCGGCGATGCTGTAGCTGGAGCTCACACTTTAAAACCTGGTTTAAACGTCGGTATCGGGACGACAGTGCCGAATGCACTTCTGCAAGTCAACGGGACTACTTTTATAAATGCGACGGCTCAAGATGCTTCTGTGACTTCAGCTAAATTAGTTGTCATGCAAACTCCTGCTACGGCTGATTGGACACAAACAGTTAAAGGTGGTACGACCGCCGGCAGCAGTTATGGCATAAGATTAAATGCCGGAACAAACTCTTCCGATGCCGCCCTTGTTGTTAGAGACGTAACAAATACCAATGACTTTTTTAAAATTCGAGGAGATGGCAACGTCGGCATCGGAACGATAACTCCGGGGCAAAGGTTATCTGTTGTTGGCACGATCGAATCTACCTCGGGTGGATTTGAATTTCCGGATGGCACAACGCAAACCACAAGTAATATTTTACAAACCAATACCACGAACGCGGGCTCCGTTACCAGTTCTTGTCTCCCATCTACAAATAAGTAAGTAACTGGGGAAACTATAACTATTCGACATTCGAACCTCCTTTGATGAAGGGAAGTTCAGATCAAATAAAAAGCCTAAATTATTTTTCCTAAACGTTAAATTTAAAGAATAAAATATCGCCGTCTTTGACTAGATACTCTTTCCCCTCAGAGCGGTATTTACCCGCTTCTTTAACTGCCGCTTCGCTCTTCAGTGAGAACAACTCTTCACAGTGATATGCTTCCGCTCGGATGAAGCCTTTTTCGAAATCTGTATGGATCACGCCGGCTGCTTGCGGAGCTTTGAAGCCTTTTTTAATCGTCCAAGCTCGCACTTCTTGTTCGCCCGCCGTGAAGTAAGTGTAAAGGCCTAGTAACAAGTAGGCTTCGCGAATCAGGCGATTTAAGCCGGGCTCGGTGGCGCCTAAACTTGCTAAGAATTCGGCGCGTTCTTCCGGGGGTAACTGCGCGATGTCTGCTTCCATCGATGAGCAGATGAGGATCGATTTATTATTCTCTTCGGCGGCGCGTTTTTCAACGGAGCGTGACCAATCATTTCCGCCGGCCGCGAAGTCTGTGTCTGAAACGTTACATGCGTACAATACGGGTTTGCTAGTTAGTAAATGCATGTCCGCTGCGTAAGGAGCTTCTAAATCGTTTAGTGCCACGGAGCGCGCTGGTTTACCTTCTTGCAATGCTTTGAAAATTCTTTGCGTTACGTCTGCGTCCATTTTTACTTTTGGATCTGCAGAAGTTTTTGCCAATTTTTCAACGCGCTTTGCTTTTTTTTCTGCGGTATCGTAATCGGCTAATAATAATTCGGTGTTGATTACGTCCATATCACGAATTGGGTCTACGCTGCCTGATACGTGAATCACATTTGGATCATCAAAGCAACGTACCACGTGAATGATAGCGTCCGTTTGTTTGATGTTACCTAAAAATTGATTTCCTAAGCCTTCGCCTTTACTGGCGCCTTTAACGATGCCCGCGATATCTACGAATTCCATCGTGGTTGGAACGACGGATTTTGGTTTTACGAATGCCGTAATTTTATCTAAACGAATATCCGGCACGGTTACGATACCAACGTTTGGATCGATCGTACAAAAAGGGTAATTGGCCGCATCAGCTTTACCGGAAGTTAAAGCGTTGAATAAAGTTGATTTTCCTACGTTTGGTAATCCGACGATTCCGACTTGTAATGGCATTTGGTAACTCCTTTTAGCAGGCCTTTAAAATCTCTAACGGATCAATCCGTTGAAATCAGTAGAGGCTTGATTTAAACCTTTAAAAATAAAACATTCAATCCCGTCGATGGCTTTTTCCACGATAGGTTTTAAAACTTTGTCTTCTTCTTTTGAAAAAGCACTTAATACGTAATCGGCAATATCAAAACCAGGATTTTCCGGACGGCCTACGCCAATTTTTAGTCGGGTGTAATCCATCCCTAATAACTCGCTAATATTTTTCACGCCGTTTTGTCCGCCGTGACCGCGATTTTTTTGAAACTTCATTGAACCTAAGGGTTGATCGATATCATCGTGAACCACTAAAAGATTCGTCAGCGGGATTTTGTAAAATGCCATTAAGGCTTGTACGGACTGACCCGAAAGATTCATAAACGTTTGCGGTTTTACCACCAGAATTTCTTCTGATTTTCCGTCGACTTCAAGTTTAAATTTTTTCGTTTCGGCTTTATGTTCATCGCGGTAGTTACCGGCTTTGATCGCATTCATCCAGGCATCCATAACCATGAAGCCCACGTTATGGCGGGTCATCGCATATTTACCACCAGGATTTCCAAGACCAACAACTAACCACATAAACTTTGATCACCTTTAGCTGAATGAACCGCTTAAATAGCAATGGCGACCCGAAGATCGCCATTACGTAAATTAATCTTTAAAGAAAAATTATTTCTTTGCAGCTGGTTTCGCAGCGGCTGGAGCTTTAGCGCCCGCAGCTGGTTTCGCACCGGCAGCTGGTTTCGCACCGGCAGCAGCGGCTGGAGCAGCAGCGCCTTTTGCACCGGCAGCAGCAGCTGGAGCAGCGGCAGCAGCTTCAACAACTGGAGCAACAACTTCATCTTCTTGAACAACAACGGCCGCGATTGTTAACTCTGGACGAGAGATTAACTTAACGCCAGCGGGGATTGTTAATTCAGAAGCATGGATTGAATCTCCAACGCCTAAGTTAGAAACGTCAACGATGATTGCATCTGGAATTTCAGTTGGTAAACATTCAATTTCAACCTGACGAGCGGCGATATTTAATAAACCACCTTCAGAGATACCGATTGGTTTACCTTCGATACGAATCTCAACCGATACGCGAACCGCTTTTTTAAGATCAAGCGCGAATAGATCCACATGTTCAGGAATGCGAGTTACCGGGTGAACGATCACTTCTTTTAATAAAGCTACTTTACCGTGTAAAGCTTTGTCTTCAGATTTAATGTTTAAAAGAGCATTCTCGTAGGCACGAGAGTTATATTTTAAAATATCGTTTACATGGAGTGAGATAGAGATATTTTCAGTTGCTCCGTAGATAATTCCCGGAACCATTTTGTCTACGCGAAGACCACGAGCGTTTGCGCGACCCACTTGACGATTTACTACAGTTAATTCGATTCTTTGTTTCATTTTTTTCTCCTGACTACTTCCTCCAAACTTTCACCCAATGTGAAGCCTGAGGCCATTGTCGTTGCTGTTTAGTTTTTTTTGCCTTTCGGCAAACCATTCATTTTTTGCTTTCGGCAAAAATTTAACTTTTAGAACATGAATCTGATGGCTTAGTCGAATAGCGAACTGACTGAATCATGATCGTGAATTCGTTTAATCGCTTCTGATAAAACGGGGGCGACCGAGATCACCTGAATTTTTCCGGATGCGATCGCGGCTTCACTTAAAGGAATTGTGTCAGACACAAAAACTTTTTCCAGTTTGCTTTCAAAAATCCGCGTGACCGCGGGGCCTGAAAGAACTGGGTGCGTAGCAACGGCGAATACTCTTTTTGCCCCATTTCGGAGGAGACTGTCAACCCCTTGCGTAAGGGTCCCGGCCGTATCAATCATGTCATCGACGATGACGGCGATTTTACCCGCAACATCACCGATCACGTGCATGGCTTTCGCCTCATTGGGGCCTGAACGGCGTTTATCAATGATCGCTAAGCTTGAATCAATTCGTTTAGCAAAGGCGCGGGCACGTTCGACGCCGCCAGCGTCAGGGCTAACGGTTACGAACTCTTCGCCGGCTCCCATATGTTCTTTCCAAGCGCGGGCTAAAGTCGGAGTTGCGAATAAGTGGTCAAAAGGGCAGTTGAAAAAGCCTTGAATTTGGGCAGCGTGCAGATCGACGGCGACAACTCGGTCTGCACCGGCCGTCGTTAATAAATCGGCCATACATTTTGCCGAGATTGGTGCGCGGGGTGCG
Source organism: Bdellovibrio sp. (assembly GCA_014376435.1). Taxonomy (GTDB): domain Bacteria; phylum Bdellovibrionota; class Bdellovibrionia; order Bdellovibrionales; family Bdellovibrionaceae; genus Pseudobdellovibrio. The sequence goes on from JACMRL010000013.1 coordinate 132,830, forward strand.
ACTTTACGATCTTGTCGGGCGTAACCGTAATAAGGAATGACGGCGGTTACATGAGCGGAAGATGCACGCTTGAAAGCGTCGAGCATAATAAATAATTCCATGTAGTGCTGATTTACCGGTGGACAAGTGCTGGCTATCACGAAAACATTTTTTCCGCGTACGCTTTCTTTAATCTCAACTTGGATTTCACCATCTGAGAAGGCGTTAACTTGACTATTTCCGAGGGGCACTTTTAATAAACGAGAAACTTCGTTGGCTAAATGAATTGAAGAATTTCCGGCAAAGATTTTAAGGTTGCTGAGCGACATGAAACCCCTTTGTCTGCGTAATCATTTGTGGTTAAAGCAACCTAACAGGTCGATTTTCTGCTGTCATGCCAAACTTTTATGACAGTACATTGGTTTCTTTCAATTTGGCTAAAAATTGTGTCAGAGCTAAAGCTCGATGAGATTTTTGGATTTTATAACCGGGGCCAAGCTCGGCCAAAGTTTTTGTTTCACCATCGGGCATAAAAACCGGATCGTAGCCAAAACCCATTAAACCGGAAGCTTTTGCATTAACAACACCCTTCATAAGACCCTCAAAAACCCATTCTTCACCTTGCGGAGTAATGACTACGCTTACGCATTTAAATTGAGCGGCGCGATTCGGACCCGAACGAATTTGCATCATTTTTAGAAGCTTCGCGACGTTTTCAGAATCACGAGCGTTTGCGCCAGCGTAACGGGCAGAATGGATCCCTGGTAAATTTCCTAAGCTATCCACTTCAAGACCTGAGTCTTCACCTAGAACCCAATGATCGGTCTTCATGGCTTTAACGGACTTTGCTTTGATGCGCGCGTTTTCTAAAAACGTGGTTCCGTTTTCTGGCTTCGGAGTAAAATACGGAAGATCACTTTGCGAAAAAACTTTAAACTCCGGAACTTTCGCCAAAGTTAATTTGTATTCTTCTAGTTTACCTTTATTACCCGTGGCAATCCAAAGTTCTTGCATGTAATTACCGTTTCAGTGGAAAAAATGATCCGATGATTTTAGCTTGTTCTTGAAAAAGTTGCTGGCAACCCAATTCCGCAAAAGCCATCATATCTAAAAGTTGTTGTTTAGAAAAAGTTCCGTCTTCGGCCGTACCTTGGATTTCGATGAAATCATTTTTATCGGTCATTACGAAATTCATATCGGTGCCGATATCAGAATCTTCATCATAATTTAAATCGAGTAACGGAGTAACGACCGATTGATCTTCAAATAAACCAACCGAAATAGCTGAAACATAATGTTTCAATGGAATGGTTTTAATTTCGGAAAGATCATTTAATTTTTTTAAACATAAAGCTAACGCAACAAAGCCACCGGTAACTGCGGCCGTGCGTGTTCCGCCGTCGGCGTTGATTACATCGCAATCGATCGTAATTTGTTTTTCACCCAAAGATTTTAAATCAACGCAGGCTCTTAGTGAGCGCCCGACTAATCTAGAAATTTCTTGGGTGCGTCCACCATTCGCAGTTTTTTCACGTTTCATGCGCGTGTGGGTCGAGCGCGGTAACATTCCGTATTCGGCGGTCACCCAACCAGAGCCCGAACCCATTAAAAAAGAAGGCGGTTTAGGTTCGTAACTTGCGGAACATAATACACGCGTATTTCCGAATTCGACCATGACGGATCCTTCGGCGTAATCTAAAATATGCGGAGTTATTTTAATGGAACGAAGCTGATTTGGTTGGCGCTGGTCTGATCTTTTCATAGAGTTATTCTTCGTTCACGCCCGAATTTTTGTCACTCTTTTCTTTGTATTTTAGGATCGATAGCGTCAGTAGATTTGCAATTTCTGCCTGATATTCAGGAGTCGCCAGTTTGCGGGCTTCGCGGCGGTTTGAAATAAAGCCCACTTCCACTAAAACGGAGGGCATTGAGGTGTTTTCGATCACGTAAAAAGGCGCGCGGCGAATCACGCTTTTTTGATCGGTGGTTTGTTGGATGTCTTTAGAAAACTCTAAGCTGGATTTCATTTTTCCGAACTGAACTAAATCTTGCTTGATTTTTTCGATGACCGCGTTCGATTTTTCGCTGGATGTTTTTGTTTTACTAACTGCTTTCGTAAATTGTGGAGAGCCGAAATAAAACTCCATTCCGCTGACTTGCAATGACTGCGAAGAATTTGCATGCAGACTTAAAAATAAATCGGCATCTAGTTTGTTGGCTAAGTCGACGCGGTTTTGCAAAGACAAACCTTGGGTTTGTGAGCGGGTCAATGTGGCGGTGATTGATTTATTTTTTTCTAAATTATTTTTTACGAGCTCGGCAATTTGGTAAACGATTTTTGATTCTACAAATGAATCACGGCTCGTACCCAGATCAACTCCGCCATGCCCCGGGTCTAACACCACGTGAAAAGCAAAAGCCGTGGATGAGAATAATAAAAAAGTAAGAACGAAGTGATTCACTTGTTGTAGTGTAACGATAATTTCTGATAAGGAGAAAAAAAAAGACGGCCAGGTATGGGGGGAAGTCCCTAGCCGCCATGGGGGGGTACCTTCTATTAAAGCAATAGATGATCCACATCTAAAACGATTGAATGGCATCTGGGCTGTCTAAGGGCTAGACGGCGGCGTAAACCGGCGCGCATTTTTGGTCGCTTTGAGATTTCATGCAGCCCTAGCGCCGTTGATATACGTCCTTTTTATACCCAGCGCTTAAATTAATTTCCTCATTTTGAAATTACAACAGGCCCGCTGCAATATTGATGGTCAGTGCCAGCAATGTTGTATTAAAGAAAAACGCGGTCACGCAATGAACCAAACCCGTTCTTCGCATGCTTTTTGAGGAAAAGTTCACATCCGCCGTTTGCCCCGAGGTTCCAATGACAAAAGAAAAATACAAAAAATCGGCATAGTCGGGCTCTTCTTCTTCAGGAAATATCAAGCCTCCCGGCCGATGATCGACGATCGCAGCGTAATAGTCATGAGCATAATGCAAAGCAAAGATCACATGCGTGAAGGTCCAAGCTGTGAGAATTGAAAGACCCGCAAGCGCTACGTGTGCATAGCGAATCGGTCCTTGCAACTCTTTAACCGTGGCCAGCTCCATAACAATCGAGCCCAAAGTCGCGGTCACCGCAACAATCACTAAAATCAGAATCAGAAATTGGCCTTCGTCTTCCAGCTTCGCACGTTCCTGCATTTTTTCTTTGCTGGACCAAAACATCATTCGAATCGCTAACGCCAAGTAAAGACAAGTTCCAAGATTCCACCCCATGATGGCTCGGGTGAAGGACTGCTGCGCGAGCGACTCGGGAATAAGCAAAGCGCCGAAAATTCCAACCAAAATAGAAATTGTCAGTCTGGGACGAGCAGCTAATACACGCAGTAGGAATGGATGACGAACCAAGCGGACCCCCAGCAAATCTTTTGAAGTTAGTTGTCAAAAGCTTATGTCACTAAAAAATAAATGCCAATGGGCAAAAACAAAATCAAGTGACCGGAAAAGTTAGGTTTTACGGTTTTACTCAATCGATGCATTCAAAAAGGTTCTACTGCAAAGGTTAGATGTTAAACTAGAACAATTCGGAGTTAAACCGCCGACGCTCGTTGCAACTTCGAATAAGTTAAATGGATTCGCGCATTCTTAAAAGACAGATTAGAAATGAGATCATGGACCAAAATTTCAAAAGAGGCAGTCAGATTTTTTTCGAACGCCTGTCCAATACTTAAAATACAAGGGCTGTGGCAATATCCTCAAAACTGCTTCAAATAAATAACTGTTTCGATCAATGCACGGTGCCCAGCGGCCCGTCGCAATAATTGGATTGATTTGATCGACCATCTTTAAGGTTTTGTCTCGATGTGTTTGTCGTAAAATTACTTCAACGAACAAGATCCATAAGTGATAAACTTTTTCTAATTTTCTAATGACTTCAGTCCAGTCAATTCAACTAGACCCGGCTATTGAATGCTGAATTTTGCAAAATTAGAAGGCTCGACTCAGGTTCAGTCTAATCGATCGGGTCTACTTTTCGAAAAGCTTTCCTCATAGAATAAAGGATCAAACATCTTGAGTGATAACTATCTAGCTAAGGAAGTACAGATGATGACATCTAAGAAAATGAGCCTTGCCGTATTAAGTTTAATTTTAGTTAAAATTGCTCCGGTCTATGCGGCCGACGTTGAAAACGCACAAATTGAAGCGGAAGAGGCGATTGCCGATGCTGAATCTTCAAAAGCCGAAGCGAATGAAACTAAAAAACGTTTGGATGACGATCGTAAAAAGCGTGATCAATCAAAATCAGAAGCTAAAAAATCTTTAGATAAGGCGCGCGCGATCGAATTAGACGCTAGAAAAGAATTAGCCCAGTCAGATAAAGAAATCGCGCAAATGAAAATGGAAATTGCCGAAGCGGCAAAAAACCAACAAACTTCTGAAAAACAATCGGCCGAAGGCGATGCGAAGATGAAAGCTTTAAAAGAAAAAGTCGCGGCGCAGGAAAAAGAAAAAGCACAAGCGATCGAGCGCCGTAAAAAAGCAGATGGTATTTTACAAGAGACCACCTCACAAATGAGAAATTCTGAAAAAGAGGCGGCTCGTGCCGGCGAAGAATCTCTGCGTTCACAAAAAGAAGCTATCGACGCACAAAACGCGCAAAAGCTAGCGCAGCAAAACCTAGTAAAAGCGCAGGCGCAAACGCAAAAAGCTTTGGCGGAAGCAAAAGTTTCGGAAGCCCGAATGAACCAAGAAAAAGCCCGTGCCGAGGCGGAAAAGAAAAAATCTGAAGCGGAAATTAGTAAGTTAAAAGCGCAAACCGACGCGGCTCAAGCGGCAGTAAATAAAATTTCCGAAGAAACTAAAAAAGTTGAAGAGCAACGCGAACAAACCAAAAAATCTTTAGAAGATGATAAGAAAAAGTTCTTAAGCATTAGAAAAGAAGAAGAAAAAGCTCGTGAACAATCAATCAAAGCTAAAAATGACTACGAAAAAGCCAGAATTCAATTTCAAAAAGACTCAGCACAGATGAACTTAGAAATTGCCCAGTTAAAACGTTCACATGCCAGTGCGGATGCTGAACTTAAAAAAATCGAAGCAGAAACGCAGCGGATGAATACGGAAGGTGAAAAATTAAAACAAGAACGGGAGCAACTTTCGGGTGTGGTCGAAAAAACAAAATCGCAAATGGAAGAAAGTAAAATTAAATTAGACACCGCGCGTGCGCAGGCAGAAACTGAAAAGATGCGCTTAGAGACTCATAAAATCCAAGCCGAAACGGCGGGGATTCAAGGGACGAAGCCTACTGTCGGAACGGTCGCGGTCGCGGCTAAAACCCCATCGGGTTCGAAAATGGCGAAAGTTGTGATAATGAAAAACGACTGTGCGATTAAAAATAAAGCCGATGCCGCCGGTAAAGATCTTTTTAAAATTAAAAAAGGTGGCCGCGTGAGCATCGTGGAAAACGCCACAAAGTGGTCACAAGTCGTAAAAGGTAAATTAGTACCAGACGGCTACATCGAAAAAACTTGTTACCAATAATTTACCCGAGGACTTCTTGAGCTGGGCACTGCACAACGCTTTGAAGGGCTGGACACTCTACGATCTAAGTGATCGTGAGGTTCAGCTTATGATAAAGAGCATGTCGGTAAATGAAGTGAAGCTTACGCGTATTTGTCAGTCGGGCGATCAAGCCTGGGTTACGATGACTGAATTAACACACCCAGAATTTTTCGCAAAAATAAATTTTAATCTCAGCTCGTATCCATCAATCGATCAGCTAACGTCTACGGGAGTAGACACAGAGTATTTTGTCATACGTCCCGCGCGCGCCATGTATCCACGTTTACATAAACGCCATGAAGTTAAGGTGCCGTGCTTTATTTATTCAGCGACGCGCCAATTTCATTCGACGACGGTGGATCTTTCTGAAGGTGGTCTGCACTTTAAAGATATTATTCCAGAATGGATTGCGGGTTATTTTATTGTCGGCGTGCATTCGCCCGAAGGAATTATTCAACTGATGTGCAGTTTAGTGGAAGATCAAAAAGAAAAAAAACGGGTCCAAATCGTTTCGGAAGAAGCTGACCCGCAATTTTTAATCTATAAAGACTGGCTAAGTCGCGCTCCTTAAAAATGAATTAGGTTGGCGGCTGCAAAGCTTTTTCAGCCGGGGGTTTAACTGGTTGAATTTTATTCTGCACAATCATCGTTCTAGTGGGAAATGCAAATTCAAGCTTTAGCTGCTGAATAATCGCGTAAATCATTTCTAAATATTTTTGTGTAAATGAGTTTTCACTCGCGTCGTCGTCTATATGAAAATGGAAATTAACTAAAATATTAAGACTTGAATCACCGAAGCTATTAAAAGTAATACTGATGCGTTCGCGGTCTACTTTAGGATCTTGCAATAATAAATAAGTCAGGTGCTCGGAGAATTGTTTCATCTGGTCAGGTGTAGCGTCATAGGTAACTCCTAACACATGGCGAAAGCGAATCCAGCCGTCACGATTGGATAAGTTATCGATTTTCTCTTTTGCGACCACGGAGTTTGGTAATGTGACCAATGAATTATAAAGGGTGCGGATTCGAGTCGAACGAAAGCCAACCTCTTCCACGATGCCTTCTGTGTCGCCCATCCTAATTCGGTCACCCATTTTAAATGGCTTATCTAATAAAATTGTAATCGTACCAAAAATATTTGCTACAGTATCTTGGGCTGCAAAAGCTAAAGCCACGCCGCCTAAACCTAAGCCCGCCAAAAGCGCAGTCACGTTCACGTTGAAATTTTGTAATACAATCAATACACCAACGATCACCACTAAAACTTTTAAGCTTTTTGTGGCCAGCGGAGCTAACTGATCGTCCATATGAGTTTCAGTTTTTTTAGCCCACTCCTGAATAAGTAAGCCAAAAGCTTCCACGGTATAGTAGCACAAACGAATTAAGTTGAACGATAAAAAAAGTCTAAAAAAGATTCCCAAGTATTTATCTAAATTTAAACTAAGCTCTAAAGATTCAATTAAAACTATGCCGCCTAACGAAACAAAAATCCAGCTTAAAGGTTTTTCAATTTCGATTTCAAAAAGAAAATGCATAAAAGAAAGTTTTTTAAAGTAAGTCTGATTTTTTTTAATCTTTTTAAAGAAAGATACTAAAATGTGACGAACAAAATAAAGTAAAATAAGGCCCGAAACCAGCGCGATCCATTTCCAATTAGGGATTAAAAAAACCATTCTTTCAGAAAGTTCTTGCATTTCGCTTGAAATAAAACGGCTACCGGCTTGGATTTGAAGATCTAAATTATTCATAGGGCTCCTGAATGGCTAAAAACTAAAACTAAAACTCCGACAATGATCCGATAAATTCCAAAGTAGCGAAATCCGTAGCGGTTTAAAACCGCAATAAAAAATTTAATCGCTAAAATTGAGAATACAAAAGCTAATAAAACACCCAATCCTAGGCGGCCGGCTTGTGAAAAATCTAAGATTGCCCGAATTTTCCATAATTTATAAACAGTGGCGGCAGCCATAGTAGGAATAGCAAGTAAGAATGAAAATTCGGCCGCCTTTTCGCGAGATAAGCCAACAATTTGCCCACCAATAATCGTTGAAGCTGAACGTGAAACGCCGGGAATCATCGCGATACATTGCATGAAACCAATGATCAACGCAGAACGCTCGCTTACTTCTGTTTTTGTTTGATGACGAAAAAGTGAATCAATAAAAACTAAAACAACTCCGCCGATAATTAAAGCCCATGCGACCACGGTGGTACTTTCTAAAAGAAGATCGATTTTATTTTTAAATAAAAAACCGATGACGGCGGCCGGTAAAAAAGCGATAAATAATTTTTTATAAAAAGAAAAATTCCACTTCAAGCGCTCTCGGTATAAAAAAACCACCGCTAAGATTGCGCCAAATTGAATGATGACATCGAATGCTTTAGTAAACTCGTTTGCAGTTATATTAAGTAACGAACCCGCCAAAATTAAATGTCCGGTTGATGATACCGGAATAAATTCAGTAAGGCCTTCGATCAGCGATAGTATAAAAACATCTAACCACGTCATATATAGTATGGTTTGGCGATAACGGATTGTACTCAACCAATGTCTAGCTGCGTAAAAGAAATTATTTACTGTTTTTTTACAAATTAGTCGGGATACGATCTTTTGATGCAAAAAGGTTCCATTACGGAACCGCTTAGTTTTGTAAATTTTAAAACAGTTTTTTCACGGAGGGAAGACTATGAAAGCAACCACTATGGGATGGATCCTATCGCTGCTATTATCAGCATCGATTTCAAACGCAGGCGAATTTTTAGTAAAATATAAAAATATGACTGCCCTTAACAAGATGGCTTCAATGCAAACTGAAGCAATGGGCTTAGAGATGAAAGACATTCATCGTCCGGGCCGTTTAGTGATGGTCAGCATCGCTAAGAAAAATGAAGCAAAAACAATCGCTGCTTTGTACGCTGATAAAAACATTGAATACGTTGTTTCGAATTTTAAAATCCGCGCTTACTCGGCGCCGGTTGATGCAAAAGCCTTAAAAGATCAATACGCGCTAACTAAAGTAAACGCGGAAGCGGCTTGGAAGCGCGCGGGCAACAAAGGTAATCGCAGTGTTATTCTTGCGGTAATCGATACCGGAGTTGATTATACTCACCCAAATCTTTCTCCAAATATGATTCCTGGTTTTGACTTTAAAGATAACGATGCAGACCCAATGGATATGACGGGTTCTGCAAACCCAGGTCACGGTACACACTGTGCGGGTATCGTCGGAGCAACTGGTTTGGTTGACGGCGGGATTCAAGGAATGAGCCCTGAAGTTTCAATTATGCCTTTGCGTTTCCTAGGTGCAGATGGTTCAGGCGATTTGAATAACGCAATTAAAGCAATCGATTTCGCAATCGAAAAACACGTTGCAGTTATCTCGGCTTCTTGGGGAGCAACTGTTCCTGAAGCAACGGCTAAACCACTGATCGAAGCAATTCAACGTGCGGATGCCGCGGGAATTATCTTTGTAACGGCAGCGGCGAATGATGGAAAAAATAATGATAACACAGGTGTTTATCCAGCGAATTCAGGCACGGCTAACATGATGGTTGTTGCGGCTTCAAATTCAACGGATGCAAAACCTAGCTGGTCAAACTATGGTAAAGCTAAAGTTTCTTTAGCGGCTCCGGGCGATGCGATCATTTCAACTTTGCCAGGTAACAAATACGATAGCTTATCGGGTACATCAATGGCGACTCCGCTGGTAGCGGGTTTAGTGGCTTTCTTAAAGGCGCAGGATGCAACTTTAACGGGTGCTGAGATTCGTTCATTAATGCAAGTGACTGGCGCGAAAGTACAAATCGAAACAGCATGTAATTGCCGTGTTGATGCTTTAGCAGCCGTAGATACTTTAATTTCTAAATCAGCATGGGTTGTTCCAGCAGCCGCAACAATCGCTGAAAAAGCTACTTTACAATTTGCAATGAAAAACTCTGCGGGCGCAGTTCGTTTCGAATCTTCAAACCCATCGGTTGCAACGATTGATGCAAACGGTTTATTAACGGGCATGACTAAAGGTACAGTGATTGTTAAAGCGACGGATGCGGCTGGTAAGACAGTTCAGTCATTAGATATTAACATCGGTACGGTTGCTTCAACGCAACCTGGTAACCCTGGAAATCCAGGCAACCCAGGTCAACCTGGTAACCCTGGTGAATGTCCACTGGGAAGCCCAGAGCTTTGCCAAATCCTTTGCACGATTATTCCAACCGCTCCTTGGTGTGCGGCTCCGTAATTACCAAAGTTAAAGTTACAAATAAAAAAGGAGAGTTCGAAAGAATTCTCCTTTTTTTATTTAGTGAAATATTTTTTTAAAGCACGCGGTTGGTTTGGTCAGGTAAAAGTAAGCCTTCTAATTCTTTGGGGACGGGTTGATTAAATAAAATGTAAAGACTCTTTAAAACCTGTTCACTAATTAGTTTTCTTTGAAAAGAAAAGATTTGCAGCAAAGCTTGCTTCGCGTCAGTCTGGTCAGTTTGCATTAATAAAACTTCTACAAATTCATTTACTCCTTGGATCAGTTTCGAGAAAGAATGAATTTTGGTGCGCGGAAGTTTATTTGGGAAGCCTTGTCCATTAACATTTTCGTGATGTTGTAAGGCGATTTGTAAAACTTCATCTGGAATTTGTCTAATGGCGCTTAAGATTTTAAAACTTTGTTGTGGATGGTTCTCATATTCTTTTAAATCTTCTGGAGTGTATTGAATTCTTTTTTTATTTATTAGTTGTTTACTATCTTTTAATCCCAAATCGCACAACAGACCACCTAAAACAATACGACTTTGAATGCGTGGCGAGTTCCATTTCCACTGTTCGGCGATGCAGCTGCTGATTGCCGCGATCAGATAATTTTTTTGGACTAGATGAGGGCTGCCATTTAAGTAGGAAATAAAAAGTTCACTTAGCTTTCCGTGATTGAAAATTGCCTGTGAGAAATTATTTACCGAATTTAAACAGTGGTTTAAGCTTTGCTTATTGACCGAATTGAACACCGGGTTCTGAGAAATGTTTGTAACCATTGCAGTGTAGGCTTTTATTTTTTTAGCATGATCAACGGGTCGAAGCTTCGTACAATCCGCGGTCACGAACTGCAAATCAGCATATTTGGCGTAATCAGCCGAAGCTAGATAAATATACTTAATCCCTTTGGCCACTAAGTTCTGCAAACGCTGAGTAGTAAATTCTTGGCCTGTTTTAGTTACGCACATATATTTATGATTAATTTTTAAAAATAAACTAAATTCATTGTAATTCGAAAATACAAAATCACTAATCGGAATTGAGTAATAGTTTTCATCTGCCGAGCCAAAGGCTTCTTCGGTTTCTAATAAATAATCGACCACTAGTTTTAAAATATCTAAGTCAAAAGGCTTCGTCATTAATTCGTCTACGCCAAGACTGTAAGCATTTTGCACATTCATCAAATCAGTATGGCCAGTCATTAGCACGAAGCGCGCATTCGATTTTTTGGTGGTTTTATATTCTTTAAAAAAATCTACCCCGCTCATGCGGGGCATTCTAATATCAGAAAGTACGAGTTGAATGTCTTTATTATTTAAGGCGGCTAAACCATCTTGAGCGTTAGCACAGGTCGAAACACTGTGCCCACAACTAGTTAGATAATCCATCAGCGTTTCCGCAATTTCTGGCTCATCATCGACTATTAAAATATTAGGCATAAGTGATTCAAGCGCCTTTCGTAAACAAGTTAATCGAAAAAAATATAAATACCTTGCTACAGCATCAATACAAAACAAAACGACAAAAGACATTGATTTAGTTATTAAGCGTTTTGCTTAATAATACGCACTTAAATCGATTGTTAAAGATTTTGTTAAGAAACTAGCTTAAAGTAATATCTACTGAACAACTTTATAAAGTATTTTAATTTAATTTATTAGATACTTCAGTACCAAAGTATACAACTAAACAAACTGGACTATTAAATAAAGTAAATTGATTTAACTTTATTTGGAGTGGAGTTAACGATGTTTATAAATACTGATGAAAAAGAATTAAATTTTTACTTTTTTAATCCAAGGGAAGATAACTCTGCAATGAAAATTCAGCAACAGCTGACTTACAGATTTTGGCACGAAATCTGGGCAGATAGCTTTAAAGAAGTAGATCAAATTTCTACTCTACACAGTGATGATTACGTTCGAAGTGATTACGTCGGAGTGCTGTTTTACAAAGATGAACCAGTTTTAATGTGCCTATATACTTTTCATGATATAACTAAAGATTGGACTCGTGAAGATTCTTATTTCAGAGCTTGGCCAAAAAAAATATTTGATGATTTACAAAGTGAAAAGCATTCAAAAGCGCTGGTGTGCAGTCATTATACTCTTGGAAAAAAATATCGTCAGGTTGCTGATTATAAAGTGAAAGATCTAGTTTTATCTTTTATACATTGTATTTTTCAAGATACGCAGTATCCAATTCTACTTGCGACGACAAGAAATTCAAAAAAAGCAAATCAGTTAATGTATTCGATGGGCTGCGAAGCTTTAGCGAAAGATATAAATTATCATGGTGAGCCTGCAGACTTGATGATTCTAACCCGTGAAAGATCATTTCAAAATTTAATGGTAGAAACTGACCTCGCCGTACGTGATGTGACTCTAGCTTTGTGGAAAAATAAAAATAATAAAATTAAACAATTACTACCACCAGCTCAACAAGCTTCGTAAAGGACAAAAAATGGATTTCAAAAATTACAGAACACAGTTTATAGATAAAATCGAATCAATGATTCCAACTGTTAACGCATTCAATTGGGAAGACGAGAATCATTACCAGATGTGGCTAGCGCAAACGTATTATATTGTTCGCCATACAAGCCATTTTATTTGTATGGCGGCGGCTTTGACGCCTGTGGAAGCCAGAGCTGAACACTATCACTTAGTGAATCACCTTAAAGAAGAAGAGCATCATGATGTGTTTCTAGTTAAAGATTTAGCAAGTTTTGGGAAGAAATTTTCAGATTTTCCACAGTTACCCGAAACTGAGTTAACTTGGCAGAATCTTTACTATTGGTTAAGTCAGCGCAAATCGAGATCAATTCTGGGTCATTCGTTATGTATTGAAGGTTTGGCTGGAATTACCGGCGAAACTTTACTTAAACGCTTACGTAATACGTATCCTGCCAAAGCCTTAAAATTTTTAGAATTACATTTTGAAGCTGATAAAGATCACTATCTTCAAGGGCTAGAGCTGATCGAAGGCTTCGATAAAGAAAGTCTAGAAGATATTAAAAAAGTACAAGAACAAAGCGCAGTGCTTTATTTAAATATGCTAAGCGCTATTTCTAAATACTGTGATTCGAAAAAGGTGAAATCAACTGGTTTCGAGCCGTTGAGAAAACCCGCGTAGGTCTAAAAATATGAATGACTGCCGTTGTTGAATAAGGTGCTGCGATATCAAAAATCGGCGCACACGCCAACGGTTCATTTTCGCCTTCAAATAGTCCCACACTGTTTAGTTCATTAACGGTATGTTTACCTAAGTAAGCCATCGGATAAATGATATCTTCAGTTGTCAGCATACATTTTTGGTGCAATTCAGCGTAAGCTTGATTTACGGACTCTTGTCTGGCGAATAGCTGATGCCATGGCCGGCTTAGGAATGTTTCTATGTCAAAACTTGTAATAAAGAAAAAATGTAAAGATCGAAAAATTTGGCGACCCCATGGGTCGATAATTTCGAAAACTGAATCAGCGGAGATTAAATCCATGCAGCCATTTGGTAACTTACATCTGAAGTGCTTTAAAAAATTCCATAAGAATATTTTTTCATTCCAAGGTGTAGCTTCAGGTAACTCGGCTTTAGTTGATTCCATCACGGTAACGTAGGTAGTAAGATTATCATTGATCCAATTCATCTGTCCGGCCTCTAATCGGGATAGATTTTCTTTAACCGACGACGATGGGTCAGGAACAATTTGCCCAAACTCTTTTAGAACTAAACGAAGTCGAGCGGTAAGTATGAAAAATAACTCAATCGATTCCGTAGAGCATGAAGCATTTATATTTTCTGACATTTAATTTTCACCCAGGGCAGTTTTTTTGCCAAATCCAACTTTTTTAGCTAACTCGATTTCGTATGCTTCTAATAAAATTTTTGTAATTTTTCTTTCCGGTATTCCAAGAATAATTATAAGTTTCCCTAAAATTTCAAAAGGAGTTTTTGATAATCCACGCTCAATGAGTGAGACGAATTGAGGACCGTCGTAGTTCAATTTCGTGGCCAAGTCTAATTGGGTAAGGCCTTTTCTAATACGATAATCACGTATTAGATGCCCAATTTGAACATTAGTTTTTTTCATAAAATGAAACTATTAGTTTATATTTTGGACGTCAATTAGAAATTAATGATTAACAAAGTAAAAGACTATACAGAGCAAAAAATACTACATTCCAGAAGCTTTCTTGCGTCCCGATGAAATTTGTTCGCGGGCTTCTTTTTTATAAGTTTCTAAAAGTAAGTCTACAACCATTTTCTCAGGAATTTTTAAGAAGCTGATTAGTTCGCCTAAGATGTTCAGTGGAATTTTTGAATGTCCATTTTCCATTAACGAAATAAATTGTGGAATGCTATAACCCAATTTGGTCGCGAGCTCTTTTTGAGTTAAATCCGCTTTGACACGGAATTCTTTGATTACTTGCCCAAGGTGCTTGTACGTTTTTTTCATATAAAGAAACTATCAATGATACAATTAGGAGACAAGAGAAACTGTTAAGTTTCGTAAAATAAATGTAATTTATTTACTTAACATGCCCGGAAGGAGCCTACGGCTTTTATTTTACGCAGCAGTGCGCGGTGAACCCGAGCTTTAGCTCGGTATTTTTTTACGTGCCCATAGCACTTCAAAAATCATATAAACAAACATACTGACGGTTAGTCCAACGCCTTTAAGAATAGCCCAAGCTTCAGTACTCCATTCAAATGCAGCCCAGGTTGCTAATAAGGCGTGTGCTAAAAAGAAAAAGCTCATGCGAAAAGTCATACCGCTTAAGCTGGCTTTTAAAAAATCAGGTGCTTCGGGGTTTTGCTTTTCTATAACCATGACCAGAAAAGGTTTTTTCATAAACCAGCTACCTAATAAAAATACGAAAAAGCCAAATTCAAAAATAGCTGGTTGCAGCTTAAACCAAATACCGTCACTTGAAACAAGGGAAACTCCCCCAAGAACTAACAGAATTCCATTTCCTACCCAAGTCATCGTACTGACTTTACGGTAACGAATTAGTTCATAAACAATTTCACCGAAGCCAAAAACCATCCCGGCGACAAGGCCTGCGATAATTCCGTATTTTTCTTCGATCACCGTAAAGGCGATCACGGGAAGTAAGCCGCCGAAGAAAATAGATAAAAACTGCGCCTTAGGCGTGGGCTTCGAAATCAATGGCTTCCCCTTGATGCGCACTAATGACTTGATCATCTTGCATAATGATTTGGCCTTTTAAGATCGTGTGAGTCGGCCAGCCAGTTACTTTCATACCGTCAAATGGAGTATACCCACATTTTGAAGCGATCCATTTATTTGTAATTGTATTTTGTTTTTTAAGATCAACAATCGTAAAATCTGCATCGTAGCCTAGTTGGATACGGCCCTTATTTCTAACGCCAAACAAGCGCCGTGGGTTTTCAGTAACTAAAGCCGTAAAACGCTCTAGCGAGAAACGTCCTTGATGAACGTGGTTTAACATAATCGGCAATAAAGTTTGTACTCCCGGAAATCCCGAAGGCGATTGCGGATAAGGTTGAGCTTTTTCTTCCAGCGTATGCGGCGCATGATCGGAGCCAATGATATCAACGGTTCCATTTTCAACCGCTTGCCAAAGTTTTTCAAAATGGCGGATATCACGAATGGGTGGATTTTGTTGTGCTAAAGTTCCTAAGCGTTCGTAACACTCAGGCGCAGATAAAGTCAAAAATTGCGGAAGAATTTCAACCGAAGCGATATCTTTATTTTCTTTTAAAAAAGCCATCTCTTCAGACGAAGAAACGTGCAAGATATGAATCGGTCGTTGATATTTTTTTGCCAGAGCCACGGCTTTGCGAGTTGAGATCATCGCGCTTTCTTCATCGCGCCAGATGTGATGTGCCCGTGGATGAGCTGCTTCGACCGCAATATGCTTGCGTGCACGCATGCGCGCTTCGTCTTCTGAATGAATCGTTAAACGTCTGCGTCCGTGTTTCATAACTTCTTCAAAAATTTTATCATCATCAACTAACAGTGAGCCAAAAGAAGCTCCTAGAAAAATTTTAATTCCGGGAGAGTGTGGAAGTTTTTCTAGATTTTCTAGTTCAGAAACATTTTCGTTTGCGGCCCCTAAAAAAAATGCGTAATTGCAATGCGCACGGTTTTTAGCCAAGCTCATCTTTTCTTCAAAGGCTTCTTTTGTCGTCGTGGAAGGTGTCGTATTGGGCATTTCGAATACGCTAGTAACTCCACCTAAGACGGCGGCGCGGGTGCCGGTTTCTAAATCTTCTTTGTGCGTTAATCCGGGTTCACGAAAATGAACTTGTGAATCGATTAGTCCAGGTAAAATAGTTAGACCAGTTAAGTCAAGGGTATTGCTGGAAGTTGCTTGAAGCGAAGAAGAGATTTCAAAAATGCGCTGGTTTTTAACGGCGATATCGACCCTTTTTTTTACGATTTTATTTTGTTCGGAATCGTAAATCATCGCATCGGCATTTTTAAGAATTAGATCGGCGTTTGTCATAGGTAAAGACTAGCTGAACTCTGGCTTAAAGTCTAGAAGCGTGAAAGCTCTGTTTGAGACTTGCCACATCCAGAATAAAATTGAGATAATTTAAGCCATGAATGAGCTTATAAACTGGGTCGCGCGCAATAACACGCTGATGATCCAAATTTCTTTTACAATCGTATTGTTGCTGGTTGTTATTTATATTTTTCGGTTATTCTTTGTATCTTCTGAGACCCCCCTATCAACAAGTGGTAGCGGCGAAGTTTCTCAGCTTAATCAAAAAATTGATCAATTATTGCAGCAAAAAAATGAAGCTTCTACGGCGGTGGGGAATTTCGTAGATTCAACATCTGCAAGTTCACCAGAGCTTGAGCGTTTGCGATCAGAAGTTGTTACGTTACGTACGACTCTAAATGAATCAGAAAAAAAAGTATTTGATTTAAGTCCGTCAGCTAACGTGCCACAAACCAATGAAGCAAATTCTTTAGTTGAAAATAATGTCGGTACTGAAAAAGTTACGGAGTTAACGGCTAAACTTGAACAGCTTGAAGCTCGCTTAGCTGAATACGATATTATCGCCGAAGACATCGCTGAACTTAGTCAACTACGCACCGAAAACTCTGATTTAAAAAAACGTTTAGGTTTACCCGATGAAAATGCTTTGACGAGTGACTTCGCTCCCGCGGTCAGTATTTATGAAGAAACGATCAGCTCCGCACCAAGTCGTATCGAAGCCGAAACCGCGTTGCTAGAAGAAGATTTAGTTAAATCAACTTCCGCGGCGACATCTTCTGCTGCTGCGGCGTTGGGAGAGCCCTTTATTGCTGAGCTTAATTCGGATATTTCTGAAGCAGATAAAAATGTATTAGATGATTTTGAAAAGTTAATGAAGAAAGGTTCGTCATGAAGCTTAAATTATTTTTAGGGGTTTTAGGTATCACGGTTTCTACTTGGGCGGCCGTTCAATCTCAGGTAGCAGAAAACTCTCAAGGTAGTTTTGCCGCGCAGATGAGCGTGGCGAAAAATGCTTCATTACCAATGGGAGCTCGCTGGTCCGCATTGCTCAGGGCTGCGGACGTAGCGTCGTCTGAGCAAATCGAAGAGATTCGTACTTTTACAAAGAGTTCTGATTGGTATATGCGAAATGCTGCGATGATGGCGCTGTCTAAGATGGGCGGCGACTACGCAATCGAAGAGGCGAAAAAATTAGTAAAAGATAAAGCCCTGGTTGTTCGTTCGGCAGCCGTAGATTTGATCGCAACTAAATTCACTTTAGAAAATCGTAAGATCTTAGCCGATGAATTAGCGCAGAATTATAATTTCAAAGGCAAACACAGTTTATGGATTCGTCCACAAATTATGAAGCATTTGGCGTCTCGCGCTAGTCGCGATGATCGCGCTTTTTTTGCCAGATACTTATTTGACCAAGATTCTGTCATTGAAGAATTGGCTGCCGATACTTTAGAAAAAATAACGGATGTTAATTTTTCAGGTAAAGATCATCTAGCGCAGTGGAAAGTATTCGTTAAAGAAAAAAAATGGTTGTAGCTAGTTAAGGGATCAATGCGCGAAGCTTATTCCGCCTTCGCCGCTTTTTTCAAAGCCTGGGCAATTACAATTTCGCGTTCGATGCGATAAAAAAGTGAAAGCTCTTCCAGACCATCTGATTGAATCATCTGAGTTTCAGAAATAAAATCTTTAAAAATTTCGATTTTCTTCTCGATCGTCACGCGCGTTGATTCACGTCCTTCGCTTTTACCTTTGGCGAAAGTAAAAGTAAGTTTGTAACGCGCGCTTTTGAATTGCGGGCGAGTTTGATCGGGCGGAAGCCATCCGTCAACGGCCTTCACAAAATCAGTTTCAATCACGCCAAAATCTTGGTTTTCAGAAGCGATTGTATACTTGATTACACTGTGCGCGGCTTTCCAAACAACGTCGTACGACGCGTAGAATATTTTTTGCTTCGAAGCTTTTTCGATAATGCGATCGACAGATTCGGGTTGTTTTTCAAACAACGAGCAGCCAGAAATCGAAATAAATAAAATAAAACTAAAAATCAGTTGAAGCATGCGATACATGGGTGGCGGCTTCAATGAGACTGTCATCTAAAGAAGGATTTGAGTTTTTGTTACTACCGATAAAATTAATTCCGACGCGCATCTTAGAGGCTGTGCCACGAAGCGGCCACTTTGGTAATTGTACTTGCGAATTCCAACCCAAACCCAAAACTTCCCAACGAGGACGAGCCACGAAAAATTTCGACGCTCCGCTGGTGGCTTCAGTTAAATCTGAAATTGAAATTGAAGTTGCAATTGGAAAAATTCCGGCGGTGGTTGGGGGACTGGGTAAAGTAATTCTGTAACCGCCTGAAGTTGAGATCGACGGATTTTTTACCAGCGGCAACATTTCTTGTTTGATGCCTACGGTGTAAGGTAGAATCGATACGCTCATGCGGTCGGCCCCCGATGAAGTAGCCATAAACTCAGATTCTCTTTTGACCACATTCAAAATGAAAGCGGGCTTACCACCAAGCGATGATAAAACCAAAGTTTGCCCACCGGTCGTTTTTTTAATATCCGTGGGGATTAAACTACCAGCCACTTGGCTAGCGGCTAAGACCAATAATAATTCATCAGATTGTATATTAGGAGTCGTCACCGTGAATGAATTTTTAAAATCTAATTCATTCGCCGGAATATTTAAATTAGTAACGGGGTTTACGATCGTCGTATCGCGAATACTTCCACCTAGAATAGAAAAATAATTAATCAGTTCATAGAAAGGTTTGCCGGCACGAATTTCGCCAATGACGTCTTTAAAAACAAATTGGCCACGAGCCGCAAAAAATCTTTTAGGGCCAAAAGTTGCAACTTGCATACTGTACACGGGCTTAGAAATTGTTACGCTGAAGATATAACTTTCTTTTTGTGTCGGTAAAGAAATATTTGTCGGTACCCGAGATTCTTGACCCGCGACTGTCAGAACATCAGAGTACGGACTTAAAACTTGATTGATATCAAAGTTCAGTAAGTCAGACCGATTTAAGGCGGGCATGACTAAGCCGAAATCGATCAATTTATCGCTATTCACCACAGGAAGTTGAGTCACTTCGCCGCGAATTTCAGGTTTTGTGGCTAAATGTTTTGGACTTAAGCGAATTATTAAATCGCCCGGTTGTTGGTTCAGTAAAGTGATGCGCACGTATCCGGTTGCATCCACCGTTACATGATCCGGTGCGGTCCATTCAGCTGGAATAGCCGCGATACCCGATTGATCGGTTTGAATTAAATTTCCTGAAAACGGTACGTCTGCCTCAGAACCAATTAAAATTTGTGCGGCAACAACGGGTTCGCCGAATTGGTTGATCACATTAATTTGCGGAGTTTCCTGAGATTGTGCAGTCCATAAAAAACGCACCACGTTTGAATTAGAAATAACTGATTTTGAAGTTTCTTTTTTATCTTTGCTGCAGCTTAAAAATAAAAAACAGGCACCGACCAAAAGAACTGATTTCATAGGAATAAGATTCATAAAATACCTTCCTTAAGCTAGTTTCGACTATTGCATCGACTAACTGAAGTTAGGTCAATCTGTTTATGTGCCTCATTACGGATTCAATTCAGAATAAACACTTAACACGCGGCGGTTGTAGCCGTTTAAAAGAATATGAACGGTAGTTTGATCTTTTCGAGCGACATATTGATTTAGACTTGCCTGGTAAATGATTAAATTTTCTCCGATACGCTCGACGATTGCAATATGGCCATAGCCACCGATGCGGCTCCATTGCATCACAAAGGGAGTTTTTTCAGGATATGACCAGATATGTTGCTTCAGGCGAGCTTCTTCAGAACCATTACCGTCGCGTGCAAAATCGACCACTTTGTAATGGGAAATATTTTTTTTCGCGTACGAATCAAAATCATTCGCAGTAAAATATCCTTTCGGAAAACCGCTTAATTCAAGCACTCGCGCTACATACTTATTGCAAGCGGTACCAATGCTTCTGGCTTCCAGCTCAATCGTTTTTTGCGCATTTAAGATTAGATCCCAGGTTTTAGTAAAGATATTGCCAGGCTTAGCCTTGGGCGCTTCTTTAGCCGGTGTTAAAGGTAAACCTTTAGGCGTTATTGGGATGATTTTAGGTGCGGACGCAGTTGGCGTAACAGTTGGCTCTGGCAAAGCTGTCACGTCAGCGCCGGGCGACGAAACCGAGGTATCGGTCACTTCGGGAAGCTCAAAGGTAGTGGGTACTTGCTCTGGCCCGCTGACGGGGCCGCTTGGCAAGTTTTGCAGATCAGTTTGCTCAAAACCAGAATTTGCTTGGTTGGTAGAGAATGACCGGCCGCAACCCGTAACTAAAGCAATAAATGAGATTGCTAAGATTCTGCATTTCATGAGAGTAATTTATCACGCTTCAGCTATGCTAAAGTGAAAAAAAAAGTTCTTAGAAAAAGTTATAAAAAAGTTATTAAAACGGCTAAAAATTTGTCACTTTTCACAGGAGAAATCATGAAAAGACTAAAATCAGTTATCGGCTTGTTTATAGTGATGAGTCTAACTCAAGCGAGTCTAGCAGCTACAGAGCGCGTAAAGCCTGCGCTGCTGCAATACACGCCGGAATTTATTTTGCAGCAGGTACTAATAAAGAAAAATATTTCGTTTCGTGATGATGTTGCGATGCCAGCGATTTATTTGGAAAGCAAGACGTCACTTCAACAATTTCAAAACGCGATCGAGTCACAATGGAATTTTCGCCCCGCTGTTTTTACAAATGCTTACGCGGTAAAAAATAATGAAATCTATATTCTAGATGAAGCTAAATATTATGATGAAAGTAAACGTTGCATGGATGATTCTTTAGCTCACGAACTCACTCACTACGTACAAGTTAAATATAAAAATTATGATTTAAACGATGAATCACTCGAGTGGGATGCCATCGAAGTTCAAACTTGGTTTCGTGATAATTTTTGTAAATTTTAAGCTTAGCTAAAATGAAGCTTTATTTTTTGCCGTTAATTCTTCCCAGCGTGCAAAAAGTTTTTCAACTTTTGATTCAGCCTCAGCCACCTGAGTAGTTAATTCACCTAAACGTTTGAAATTGGTTTGCACGTCAGATGAAGAAAGTTCAGCTTGCAAGGATGCCAATTTTTTTTCTTCATCGGCGATAATCGCTTCCATTTTATCAAATTCAATTTTTTCTTTATTCGATAAACCTTTTTTAGCGGGTTGTGATTTGCTCGAATTTTTTTCTAACGGAATCGATTTTTTATTTTGGTTCAATTTAAACCATTCTTCCCACTGCATCGTATCAGCGAAAGAAACAATTTTATTGGTATTCATATCAAATGCCCAAATGACATCACAGTTTTGATCCATAAAATAACGATCATGGCTGACCAGAATAACGGCGCCGCGAAATTCTACTAAAGTGTCTGATAGGGCTTCTAAAGTTTCTACATCCAAATCATTCGTCGGTTCATCCAGAATAAGAACATGAGCTTTTTTTAACATTAACTTTGCTAAAATGAGTCGGCTCAATTCACCACCCGATAATTGCGAGACGGGCATGTCCATTTGTTGCGGGCGAAAATAAAAACGGCTTAAGTAAGATCTGCCAAAAACGGGTTCACCTTGAAAATGTACGTAATCGCCTTCAGGGCAGATTGCTTTTAAAACGCTGATGTTGGGATCAATGCGGTCTTTACCTTGTTCAAAGTATGAAACTTCGATGTCTTCGTTTACGAAAACTTGTCCTTCATCAACACTGTCTTCACCCATTAAGCATTTAAGTAAGGTTGATTTCCCGCAACCATTTGGACCGATCAAGCCATAACGGTGTTTGGGGCTGATAAATGCGGTAAAATCCGTAAACAACTGGCGGTCATTAAAGGATTTTCCAATATGATCAGCGGCAATTAATTTTTTTGGAGATTTATCTGTGCTACCAAAATCTAAATTTAAAATATTTTGTTTGTTCTGTGCTTTGAGCGCACTGACTTCATCAATAATATCGTAAGCACGGTCAATACGTGCTTTTTGTTTAGTTAAACGTGCTTGTGGGCCACGGGCTAACCAATCTTTTTCAATTTTCATTGTATTGCGGCGCTTATCTTCAATACGTTTTTGACCGTCTAACAAACCTAGTTTATTTTCGATATGTTGGTCGTATTTTCCATTCGTACGTAGCAAGCCTTGCGGCAGGCGGGGATCTAAATCAAAAATTACTTTACAAGTATTCTGTAAAAATCGGCGATCATGCGTAACGGTTAGTAAAGCTAAAGAAGTTTGCTTATTTAAAAAATCTTCTAGCCAAATAATACTTTCCAAATCCAAATGATTCGTTGGTTCATCTAGTAAAAGTAAATTCGGGCGTTTCATTAGTTCGCGGGCAAGAGCAACTTTTTTTTGCCAACCGCCCGAAAGGGTCGCCACAGATTTTTCAACTCCGTCTGGAAATTGATCAAGTTCTAATTTCGAAATTAATTCAAAAGCCAAAGTTAAATTTTCAGAATCGTAAGGGTCATCAACCACGGCCATCATCGCGCTATAAATGGTTTCATCTTTTTCAAAACTAGGTTTTTGTTTTAAATAACCTAAACGTAAATTATTGGCGAAAGAGATTTGCCCGTCATCGGTTTTTTGCTCTTTAGATAATAAGCTAAGCAGAGTTGATTTGCCGGCACCATTTGGGCCAATTAAACCAATGTGTTCATCGCTATCAATCGCAAATGAAATATCTTTAAACAATGTTTTAGACGCGAAACTTTTTGATAATTGGTAGGCAGAGATCAAAGTTGACATGGCCTAATATGACTTATTATTTGAAATTTGGCATCGTTCTTTTTTAGCTCGACATGCATCGACGTCTTCCGCTTTGAATTTAAAACCGGCCGCGCTTTCGCCTCTCATAATGGGGCGCACGCAATTCTTGAACAGACGTTTTTTATCTTTATCGTCGCTTTGTGAGAATCCGATGCTTTTGCAGGCATCGATGACTTTTTTGCAGGGGCCATCTTGTGAGCGGTTAGGTTCTTTACCGTAGGTCATTAAACCGTAGGTAGTATCGTTAAAAAATTAGGCTTTCAAAACGGGCATAGCTGTTAGGAACGTATCATTTAGTGGCCGATTAAATCTGGCTGACAAAAGTCTAGCAATAAAATATTGATTAGTTCTTCATTTTTCGACAGAAAAGACCGTTATGTATCTAGTGGAATACTTAAATATTTTAGCATACATCTTTGGTTATGGAGCGATGACCGCTCTTGTATTTTGGCTGGTGCGGATGCTGTTTTTGTATTATCAAAATATTCGTCAGGTTGAAGCCATTCATAAGTACGAGGCAAAGACGGCCGTTTTACGTATGTTATTAAAAGCGAAGTTAAAAAAGCACGGTAATACGATTGCACGTCATTTCAAAGGCGATAAAATTTTTTTAAATCTGATTAAGCCAAAAATTGAAGAAATTAGTCATTATGATTTCGCCAATCAAAATGAATATGAAAAAGTAATGAATAGTCTGATTGCACTTTACGACGTGATTGACGTGGAATTACAAAAGCGATCTCCCACGCTATTTAACAACAACGAGCAAGATACCAAAGCTTCATCTGAGCAAAAAGAAAAAACTTGGTACCGGCTTGCGAAGTATGGGAAATCACAAGTGGTGCTGATTCGTGATTTGGTTGACGCAACGGCAGAACTGAAAGATTTGATCGACACTTATAATATCGAACGGCAAAGCCGTTTTCAGAATAAATTTAAAGCTCCCGAGCCGATTACGATTACAAATTTTGATTCTCTAAACACGATTCTTGACTCAATGGATACGACAGAGTTTGTCGATTTCGAAAACAAAAAAGTCAGTTAATTACTTCTTATCACTTTTTAAATTTAGGGTACGAATACGTGAATTGGTTGATAACAATGTTTTTGGATCATCGTCTTCGTCAAAAATCTCTCCGACAACTTCTTCAAAAATATCCTCTAAAGTAATCGCGCCAATGGGTTCATCGTCTTTACAAACTAACGCCATATGATTTTTATGAATTTGAAATTTTTTAAGCGCGTTTAAAATGGGTTCTTTAGGATTTAATCTTAAGATGGGGCGAATCAACTGCGTCCAATCTAATTTTGAAATTTCGGTTTCAGAAACAAATTCTTTTGTGTGCAGTAAGCCGATAATTTTGTCGTCTTTGCAGACCGGCAGACGGGTGCGTCGACTACTTTTAATTTTTTCTAGAATGCTGTGGTGATGATCTTCAAAGTTAACGGTCGTGACGTCTTCCCACGGAATCATAATGTCTTTAACTGTGCGCTTATCAACATTAATTAAATTAAATACGTATTGTTTGTGCGTTTCAGTTAAAGGATCTAAATCGATTTCTTTAGTGGTATCTACCGTTTTCTCAACCTTGAAAAAAGCAAAGATAAACTTGGTGAAAAACTTCGTTGAGACTTCCAGTAAAAAAACAAATGGAGCAAAGATTCGATCTAAAACAATCAATATGATACCGCCACCTAAGGCAAATTTCATTGGAAACCGCAGGGCTAGTGATTTCGGGACTAACTCGCCAATAACGACACTGACGTAAGTTAAAGGTAAGACGATAATCGCGATGGATAAGATTTCTGAAGTGCCTTGATCAACGTTAAAGTAAGAAACTAATTTTGGACCCAAGTATTCTTCCGCGCCCGCACCACTGACAGCAGCAGAAATGGCGCCCACTAATGTGATGCCGATTTGTAATACAGAAAGTACACGCTCGGGATTTTTCTTGAGGTACAAAATACGTTCAGCAGCTTTAGATCCGCTAGCCGCTAATTGTTTGATGTGTGGTCGTGAAACAACTACGAAAGCCATTTCAATGCATGAAAACACGGCATTAAGTAAAAGACATAACAGAATGATAATTGCTTCGCTCACGGGGCGATCAAATCATCTCTTAGCTAGAATATCAACGACAAATAAAAAAGGCCTCTCGGTTGCCCGAAAAGCCTTCTGTTGCGAAATTTTCTTAGCGATTACTTACGGCTTCTGCTTAAAAAGAAACCCGCTACCAAGCCGATTGCGGCGCCAGTAGCTAGGCAACGTCCTGGATGTTTTTTAAAATAATCCATTGTTGTACCGTAGTACTCAACCGCGCCCTCTCTGACAGTGTCATATTGTCCGACTAGTTGTGAAACGATCGGTTCAGCTGCAGATACTGCAGAGTTTGCAGCTGCAGAAGCTTTAGATCCCATACCGTTTAATTGATTTTTGATGTCTTGTGCTTGTGGTTGCATTGATTACTCCTGTTATAATTATTGCTTGTTACGTATTGATTCTTTTGTTTGTTCAGCTGTTTCAGCAACTGACTTTAAAACTTCATCTTTTTTATTTTGAAAACGATCATAGATTGAAGAAAGTTTTGCCGAAGCATCTTCTTTCGCCATTCCGTATTTTTGTTGCAATAGACCGCCAACCGCTGTCATATCGCCTTTCGTTTTTTCTAAATCATCGCCAGTTAAGTTACCCCATGTTTTTTGGATTTCGCCTTTGATTTCCGTCCATTTGCCTTTTAATAAATCGTTATTCATAAATTCTTCCTTTTGTTGTTAAATTAATTATTAGATCAAAATTCAAGTGGAAAACTAACGCTCAAAATATATGACTTGTTCTTTAAGTTTATATTATCAGAAGCGCTAGCGGCAAACGGGCCGACTTTTTCCACTTTCGTTGAGCCGTATTTTAGATCTTGATATTCAAGATTTAAGCTCAACATAATGATTTGAAAACCTACACCAACGCGATAACCTTGCGCTTGCGTAAATTTTAAATCCACATTGTTGCTTTCTTCGGGATCTAGTTCACCGCCCAAGACATAACTACCCCAAACACGTAACCCAATTAAGGGTGTTTGTACACCAACCGCCGGCCCGTAATTATACGAAGCTGAAGAAGCATCCAAATTGTTTGAAGAATTTTTGAAATTAGGCTTTGCGTAGCGCGCATCAAGGGCCAAGAAGATTACTTCATTTACGTGAGCACCCACCCGGGCTCCCAAGCCAACTCCAGAAATAGTTCCCGTTGAATTTAAAAAAGGCGCCGGATATTCAAGTGTAGAGTCACCACGCTCATACGTTAGCATGGGTTCAACAAATAATCCGCCAGCGGCCAAAGCCGTGGTAGCTGCAAAGCTTGAGAAACCTAAAATTGTAATTAACATTAAATTTCTAAACTGTAACATCTATCGCCCCTTTTTTTTCTTTATTCATTATTTTTTAACGTCGTCCGCTTTATCTTTTACTTCGTCAACGCCATTTTGAATTTTATGGCCAATTTTTTTCGCCGCGCATTCCATTTTACCGTTGATCATTTCGCAAGTTTTATCTTTAACGGTGCGAACGCCTTTCTTAGTCGATTTTTTGATATCGCTTCCAACTTCAGAGGCTTTCTCTCCCATAGTCTCCGCGATTGCGGTTGATAATCCTGCGGTGAAACTCACCGCTACGATAGATGCTAAAAATAATTTTTTAAATGATTTCATATTACATACCCCGAAGTACTTGATGATTAATAGTTATGGTAAAATTTTGCTGTTACGTCCAGTTACTAAACTTGCAACGAAAGAGATAACTGCCAGTACTAAAAACACGAACAGTACTGTTTTACCAATTTCCATAGAAACACCGGCAAAACCAGTGGCTCCGAATAAAATTGCTACTAGTGCCAATACGAAAAATAAAATCGCTGCTCTCAACATAAAAATCTCCTTTAGATTTGTTGTTTTACTAATTAAGTAATCCTAGAAGACAGCAATAGCCAAACCATTGTTTTTTATCGCTCAAATCGAATTAAACTTCCTTCGGGTTATTATTCTTAAAATAAATGGGGCATTTTATCTTAAAATTGGGGCATAAATACACGCTGCGTATCTAAACTACATTTTAATCGTTATGGAAGTAGAAAGCTTATTTACGACCGCTGTCAAAAAGTTGCTCGCACCATTAGGCTTCAAAGTGTATTTGATTTGTTTACGCATGGGAATATTCTGTGCAATTAAGAAGCTTTATGAAAAACAAAATACACTTCAAAAGCGTATTATTAACTCTATCCGTTATCTTTGCTACCTCTTTCGGTGCGCAAGCCATGGTAAACGGTAAGGGTACTTTGCGTATCGACATTCAAATGCCTGAGCAAGAACAGAAAGATCTATTAAGATCGGAACGAACGGATGTTCCGGCAGCACAGGCAAAAATTTATAAAGATGGAGAGCTCACTCAAGAAACTGAGATTAACTTACATTCTCGCGGACAAAGCTCATTAAAAGAATATGATCGTAAAAATATGGAAGCTAAATCTAATTCCGAAGATGATAAAAATAAAAAACTTCATACGGGTTCAGTTAAAGCTAAAGAAATGATTTTATCCGCTTCTCCGGAAGACTACTTAGTTACTAAAAATATGTTAGTCTATCGTCTGTACAAAGCGGTGAATGTTCCAACGATGAATACTGAGTACGCAGAAGTAACTATCAATGGAAAATCGCAAGGTCTTTACATGACTTCGTCCAGCGCGGCCGAACATCTCATTTTAGAAGAAGATGCAGAAGTTGTTTTCCGCAGACGCTACGCAGATTTCATCGAATTAAAAAAGGCAAAAAAATCTTTATCGGAAGCCGATATCAAAGCTTACGAAAGTAAATTAGCAGATCTTTATAAAATCGCTACGACCCAAAAAGGGGAAGAGCTGGTCGCAGGTCTTTCAAAAAACTTCAACGTAGATCATTATTTACGCTGGTTAGCGGTTAATTACATCGTGAAAAACTCTGATTATTTTGACGAAGTTTTCTTCTTTGCTAAAAAAGACAAAAATAACGAAATGCAATTTGATATTTTTCCTTGGGACTTAGATGACACTTTTGCAGAACAAATGCACGGTATGGGATTGCCCGGTTATATCAATCGTCATCAAGAAGGACGTTCTCAGCGTCAAATGCTTTACAGTTTTGAGAGCCAATTAGACCAGGCAGTATCACAAGACCGCGTTTTACTAACAAAATATTTTAACGTATTGAAGGAAGTCGTGGCTGAGCTATCGGATGATAAAGTTGACCACATTTTCGGAACAGTAAAAAATAAACTAATTCCTTATTTAGCCGATGCAGATATTTTAAATGGTGGACTAATCGATATTCAAAAATCAGTGCACGACCCCGTATCAGTTTTAGCTGACATGGAAATAAAGCGTGATTTAGTTAAATCGCGCTTAGCGGAAATGCGTGCGGAATTAGCAGTGATTGCGACTGAAAATCCAGGAGAGCGTGCAAAATCTTTCTCTAAGTTCAGAAAGAAAATTAGCCGCATCGAGCAAAAAATTATGAGACAGATGTCTCAATAATTTTTAAATCTCCGCTCAGATTATTATTGTTCGAGGAACGTGGTCATTCGGTTGTATTAAGATGTTCGGCCGCTGCACCTTTTGATACGGCCTCACAGGCTGTAAAAAGAATTGACGCTTTCGCACGATTACTTTAAATCTGGTTCACCAACCGGGAGATTTAATGAAAGCGACAATCTTGTTTTTTGTTTTTATCGTATTTTGCCTGAACAGTTTTGCGCAAGAGACAAAGCCATCGGCACCTAGCATTTATCTTTCATACGACTACTATCACTATGATTTAAAAGGCTCATCGATTGCCACTACAAATATTTATACATTTGGCACGACGACGATTGATTACCATTTGTTATCTGCAACCTGGTTATTTAGTCCGACTTGGACACTCATTGCATTTGTTCCTTATAGCAAAACAATGGTTGAAACCATTTACGAACCAACTGCGACCGGTTTAAATTTCGCAACCAAAGATTATGTTGGCGGCTTCAATGATATTAGATTGATGGCGGTCACGCCCCTGTCGCTGAACCCCAATTATTTAACGATGTTCGATATTGGTTTCACGTTGCCAACGGGTAGCACCGACGAATATTTTACTTCGTCACCGAAGCAGCGCGCCGCTTATAATATGCAACTAGGATCCGGTACGCCGGATCTTTATATCGGTACAACAGTTACGAATACCATGAATGATTTAATTTCTACAGCGCGCGCCCAAGTAGCTATTCGCGGTGGAAAAAATGCGATCGGCTATGCGCTTGGAAATGAATTTTTAGCAAAGCTTGCTTCAACCTATAATTTAAATCCTTATTTGGGTGTCGGGGTCAGTGCAAATTATAAAATGCGCGGTGCCATTCAAGGTCGCGACGCAAAGTATGAATTATTTAATAACTACCAAAACGGATTAATTTCTGGCGATGGGCACCAATATTATCATGGCACCCAAGCAAATTGGGATGCAGCGGCCGTGGTTAAACTTCATACCCCCACATTCTACAGCGTAGTTGCATCGTTCGAAGTCGGTGTGCCATTTTGGCAAGGTGCCGCGAACAAAGATGACATTCGCATCGACACGCGCTATTACCTTGCAGGAAATTTGTCGACCGCGTTTTGATGCAAGACAGATCGGAAGCTCGAGCTCTTTGACGAGCTTCCAAAAATCTTTAGTTTTTAAATACGACCGCAATTCGCTCGAATGATAATTTATTACGCCGAACAGTTCCGGCATAAGTTAAATCGGTAATGGGCCACGAGATGGGTCATTATGTTTTAAATCACATCTATAAGATGCTCGCTTTTTTTGTAATTATTATTTTTAACGATCATTCCTCAGCTAAAACCCGAATTTTGATGGCGATGAAGTGGAAAGAGGAGAATATTAATCATGAAAAAAATAAAGAAAAATGAATAACAAGGAATGTTTCATAATTCAGTGATGAAAAAAAGTTATTCCTGAAAGTTTTTCGACCTCATTGAGTGTGGTTTTATACTTTTCCCAATCACTGGTAGGACTGGCGGTGTTTAACACAACGGCTATTGGTAAGCATGGGCTGGTAATGGAAGGTTGAGATCCGTCCGGATTGGTATTAGGCATAATGACCGCGATGGTCTCGGTATTAGGGCCAATATCAGCCGCAGATTGGTTGGTATCGACTAAGAAAATAACTTTAAATTCTTTTGATGGAACTTGAATATCTTGATGCGGTCCTATTTTTCCAAAGTCTTGATCGTAAATAGGACCGGCAATGATGTAAGCTTTCTTGTGCTCAGTGTGCACAACGTTACGCATATGCTGTTCAAGATGCTCCCAGATCATTCGGTTCAAGAAGGGAGTTTGCGGAACAATATTACTCATAACAAATGTCATTTTATTATTTTCTATTTTGTCGGAGCGATCTGCCGAAGGAGTTTGATGGCCGCGGTCAAAGCAGAAGCCAGCGTACTCACTGACTTCCACAGGTTTTTTTAGACCCTGAGTTGAAGATTTTAAATACTTTGCTAACTCAACATCCGCAGTAAATGCCGTAGATCTTCCTGATTTACCAATACTTTTATCTTCTAGTTTCCAAGCAACCCAGTTTGGATTTCGTAAGTCCTTATTATAGGAAATAATATATTGCGAACGAGAAATAATTATTTCAGAGCTATTCATTGCGGGCAGACTGTTCGTGTATAAGTTAGTATTGTTTTTTAGATCAACGGACCCTAAAACGATTTCAACGTTTGCTAGGGCAAAATTGTGAGTGACCAAGATTAAAAGAAGGACTGATAATCTAAAATTAAAAGTTGATTTTAACATTCATACGATCCTTTTCTGTTGCATTGTCCGCACCATAGAATAACAAATAATAAGCCCGTGTCCAAAATATAAAAAATTAAATAAATGTCATGTTGTAGAATGAACCTAGTTTATTGGAAGCTATCCGTGGATCATTTTAGGTGTCAAAAATAGTTACATCTGTGATCAATTTACAATCGTAATGCTTGTTGTTACTAATCTGTGTTTAGACATTCGGAGACCCTGCAGAAAGTTCAGTCCGACTTCCATTACAAGCCGTCATTCTTAAGGGTAAATTAGTTTCGTCTTGCTTTTTATTTGGCCCCGTTGATTAATCACGGCTGCAGGAGTACCTATGCTTATTTCTATTATTTTGGTTCTTTTCCAGTCCGCATCCTTTGCCCAAACTGAAGCCGAAAAAGATATTGGCTATTTAAAAAATCGCCGCCAAGAAATGGTTATGTCACTGCCTAAGTACACGTCCGAAGAAAAGCACATCATCACAAGCCAGGCGATGATACTTCTTAAAGATCTTTATGTGAACCGTGCTTTGAAAGAGAAAGAGTTTCAGCAACGCCCTATTCCGCTGCTGGAAAGTATTTCAGAATTGGCGCCGCAGATGTCGGATTACGAATTTCACCTTCAGATGTCGCAGCTTTTTGTGAATCAGCGTGATGGCCATGTTGATTATTACCTACCGGCGCCGTTTGGGTGCTATGAAACGTATATTCCTTTAGATTTTACAACCGCGCGCGATTATATATCAAAAAAGCAAGTGGTGGCGATCAGCTCGATCGAAAAATCACAACAGCTCTTAAAACTTATTCCGGAACTGAATGACTTGCAGGTTGGTGACGTGATTGAATTTTATGACGGCTTAAATCCATTTGAAGCCGCGCTCAGAACAAAAAGCTTCAACAGAGGTTCGAACAGTTCTGCCCAGATGCGATGGGGCTTAAGCTTATTAAATTTTAGAAATCATGCCCGACAAATATTGATTCCAGAAAAAGATTATGTCCAGCTGAACATTCGTCAGCGCTCAGGAAAAACCATCAATTTAATTATTCCTTGGCTTGTTGCACTTGATCACGAATGTGTTGATAAATCGGATTCGAAAAATAAAGAAACTTCTGCTAAAACCTCAAACGGATTGAACAGCGGAATGGATGAAGATCAGCATCGAATGAACAAAAGGTTTCGACCCTATGATAGAAAACGTGTCGTGCAACAACCCGGCAAAATCTGGAACGACACGGAAGTCTTGTCGGCAAATGCCGATCTTTCAAATCTCATCTCTACGGCAGAGCCCTCGATAAAATACAAAGTGATCCACAACGCGTCAGGCACCTTTGGTTACCTTTACATCGAAAAGTTCACAACGGATCAGCTTTCAGAGAAAAATTCTCGGCAACTGATCCGCGACTTACTAACGGGAGCTTTTTCGCAGACGGAAGGTCTGGTCCTAGATTTGCGCTCTAACCCGGGTGGAAATATTGATTACGCGGAAAGCCTGGTACAATTCTTCACAGCGAACAATGTAGAACCGAATGGCTTTCGACTTTTAACCACCGAATTAAATCAAAGTGTGCTGGAGGGTTTTGACGAATTCGACTTTTTAAAAGCGTGGAAGAAAGCTGTAGACCTTGGAAAATCAATGACCGAGGGCATCGGGATAACCTCCGCAAAATTTGCTAACTCTGACGGTCAGTTTTATTTTAAACCAGTTATCGTACTTAATAATGCGAAGTGTTTTTCAGCCTGTGACATGTTTTCAGCGGCTATGCAAGACAGTGGGGCGGCACTGATCTGGGGAGAAGACACGCGCACCGGTGGTGGTGGTGGCAACGTCATCAGACAAACGTATTTTCGTGGCGGCCACCAAAAAGAAAATCCCTTTGTTGAGCTTCCGCATGGTCAAGATATGCGAATTGCTTGGCGGCAAGCTGTACGCGCCGGAAAAAGCAAAGGCTTACTGATTGAGAATCGCGGTGTCGAGGCCGACGTTTTTGAAACCATTAATTTAGATGATATTATTCATTATGATCAGTTCTTGATGAATCGCCTTAGTCAAAGATTGAAATCAATGGGCCAAAAACAAAAAGGTTTTGCACGGATCGTAAGCAATGAACGTATCACCTGGTTAACTAAACAAAGCTACGCGATACCCGTGCAGCTGGCGCAAACGTCTGAAATTCAAATCAAGGCGGACGGAAAAATTCTAGGTACGCAAAATGTCAGTTCTGAAGGTCCGGAATTAAAACCTGTATTCATTAACTTAACTCCTTCAATGCAAACTAATTTAAAAAACTCGGGCTACCTTGAACTTGTTGGACTGTACCGCGGTAATAGGGTTTGGCGAAAAACAGTGGACTACCGAATTTTTTCTAACGTTTATTCAACGCTGCCACTTGATCTTAATTTCAATGCCGGTGCCGGTACGACACCATTGTATTTACTTTCAAGCGAAGCCCCTAGCGACGGCTGGCTCATTTTTAATAAAGCTTTAGTGGTGGGTGATGGCGACTTCTATCCTTCGGACCTGAAGGCAGAGGCGTCGCTTTTTGTGGATTTAAAAAATACGCCGCAGGCGCGCTTAAGTTTCGACGCAAAACTTTCCTCGGAAAAAGACTATGATTTATTTTCGGTCCTTATCATTGATCAAAATTCTCAGAAGACGGTGGTCGTAGGCCCCCTTTCAGGTGAATTCGCTTTTTCATCGTACGAAGTCGATCTTTCCAATTTTGCCGGACAAAAAATAGAGGTCCGCTTTGTCTTTGAAAGCGACAATGGCTTCAACTTGACGGGCCCGGAGTTATTTCGAATCCGATTGGAATAATTTTATTTCTGAGTATCGACAAAATGATTATTTTGAATAATGGCTTTTGAACTCATCGCAATCCATATTCGTTGTGACGAACCTCGTAGACTAAGTTTGTTTTAGCAATGTTTTGAATAACGGCGCTAAAAATCTCTCGATTTATGTTATCTAAGTTTGCGTCCCATTCATCAAATAAGAAAACTCGATCTTTAGAATTTTCAGCTTCGATATGTTTTAGGATGGCCATCGCTTTTTGGCCTGTCGACATTTCGTCAGATATTTGTTCAAAGAAAATTTCCATATTTGCAGGCACATAAACGGCTTGATCGCCAAGTTGTTGTTTTTTAATTTTTAGCCAAGTCGATTTACCGGCACCATTCGGACCGGTTACCAATGTTCGTCCGTTTGAATGAATAAATTGAAGGTGTTCTTGTTTCATTCGCTGATCAAGAGTTTGCTTTTCTGGCGTCTGCATACTCGAAAAGAATCCATTTAAAAGAGCTGACATCGAGTGATAATGTAAACCCAGTGTTCCCATCACCTCGATGTGTTGAATAATTTGAACCTGGCGATGTAACGTTGCAATCAAAGGAAATAAAACAACGGGATTTTGTAAACCCTGAATGATTAGATAAATCAATAACCCCATCACGGGCACCATGGTTACAAGAGTAATCAGTAGTTGAACGCTTTCTGTTTTGCTTCGATTTTTTAAAACGCGTGAGCTTAGTTCGCTAAAACAGTCCCCCTCTAGTTTATAAAGACTCTCTATATTCATTTGGTTACCAATCAATAATGTGTTCCAGGACTTAGACAGAATACTTGAATGAGCAACTCGGCTAGCCTGAGTTGCTGCACTCCACATCCCTAAAGGTTTAGCGAATACATAAGCAAAGAATCCGTAGATTGCAAAACTTCCGGTGTAAGCTCCAATAAAAGATTTATCTAAGGTTGCGCCAATCACCGCAATATTAAAAACTACGTTAAGAGCCGTAGTTAATAAATCGTTCCAGTAGAATGTAACTTGATCAATTACGTGAAATGACTCTCGCTGCATAAAACCAAATTTTTCATTTTGAGCAACAGAGTTCCCCAAAAGATCGATGCGTCCTTGATAATTTTTACGAAACAGGCCCAGGTATTTTTTCTGTATGGATAAAACCCATTTGTCTTGCAAATACTTTTGTAAAGAAACAGGAAAATAAACCAGTGTTAAACAGGACAAAAATCCAAATAGCTGTATTAAGAAACCACGCTGTTCATGTTGGGATGAGGTTAACTTAATTAGAAAATAAGTTGAACCTGCGACCATTGCTTGCTGAATAACTATAACAAGTGACAAAAAGAAAAACTGTTTTGTCTTGATAAAAAATTTCATGACTTTCTCCGGTTAATTTAAACAAATAATAAAACAAGGGCCCGGGTGGGTGGGCCCTTTAAACAATACTTTCCTAAACTTCTTCATCCAGTTCTTTAAGTAAGGCTTCAATGTCGACCGGGATCACATTAAGTAATCGTCTGACTACGCTTGGGCCTAAGTCGCTTTGAATATAAAGATCAACTTCCTCTTCGTTTGTGATAATTTCTGTTTCGAAACTGTTTTTCATACATTCTCCTTGGTTGGTACATGAACACGATTCCAAATTCGGTGCCGATTGCTGCCAGCTTTAAAACCTTGTAATTTCGATTACAGAAAAATCTTGTCCGAAATCTAAGAATATTTTCTTAATTCCCGGAATTTTTTAAGAAGAAAAGATGCTAGGACGATTTTATGGCCTATGCATCTGGTACTCAGATTGAAATAAAGGTTTCCGTAGAGACTGTTATTAAAAATCGAACTAATCAGGGGACGGAATGAAAAAATTATCAATAGTTGGTGTTGGTACCAAAAGGTTTTCGCAAATCACATTAGCCGCATTGGCGCAAATTCAAGCAAGCCAAGCAATTTGTTACATTGAAACAGAAGAAGCAACTATAAAAAAATATGTGCCGGGTGAGCACCACTTAGTGAACCTAGATCCTTTTTATCAGAGCAATCAAACAGATATCGAGAACTATAAACAGATGATGAAAGCGATTATCAAAACGTTGCAATCATATGAGCAAGTTTGCTTTATCGTTGCGGGTCATCCGCGGTTAGGTGTTTTTTTGACCCGTGCTTTAGAAGCCTGGGGTAATAAAAATCAAGTGCAAGTAGAAGTATTTGAGGGTATTTCAAGTTTTGACGTGATGGCAAACGTGCTAAAGCTCGATATTCTTGAAAATGGAACAAGCCTTATCGATATTAATCGCGCCCTTCTATACAACCAAACGATCAATACTCAATGCGATCATTTCTTTTATCATGTGTGTTCGGTTGCAAATCCAATCGCAGATTTTCGCGGTTTCTTCGGTGGAAACCGGTTGGATTTACTCAAAGAGTATCTTTTAAAATACTACCCTAAAAATCATCCCATTGCTTTAGTGAAGGCTGCAAATTCAATCGACGAAGCATCTATGATCCTTAATTATACTGTCGAACAGGTAGATCAGTTAAATAAAGAAATTAATTTTTCAACAACACTATACATACCAGCACTCAAAAATCATTCGATTGATTTGAGTATATTGAAGATAATACAACAGCAAGCAGGCAGTCATGAAAATCTTAGCTTATAACTATCCGTACACTTATTTTGTAATCGAAAATTTTTTACCAGTTGAGGAATATCAATCTATCAAAACAAGTGCTCCGCAATCAGTTAATTGGGAATTAAGCTCGCAGCAGCCTGGCCAATACGGGATGATTTCTAACCACCAAATCATTCGCAAAATGGCTGGTAAAGAAATGCGAAATTTTTTAAGCAAATTAACCGGTGTAAAAGTTGAAAGACACAAAAACTCAATTCCGCAGTTACGTCGCACCATTGGTGCTACCGACGGCGTTGATTGCCACACCGATTTTAAATGTGGCTTTAGCGTTGGCGTTTTTCTGCATATGACAACATGGATTCCAGAGATGGGTGGTGAGCTCAAAATTTGGAGTAAATATGATCATGCTTTTCAACTGGAAAATATGATTCAACCCAAGGCTAATACTTTAGTGGTGATGGTTTTCTCAGAAAAATCTTTTCATAGCGTAGCTCCAGTCGTGAAAGGTGTTGAACGTACAACTCTGTTAACTGAATGGAACTTTGTTTGATTTATTTTACAACAAATCTCATCAATCAAATGTATCAGAAAACTGATTATGCGCCTAAGCGGTGGCTTCAAAATAATTTAAACAAAATCGAAAAAGATATACTTTTTTATCGAGAACAAATTCGTATTTCGCTGATTCAATCAGAATGGAAGATGCCGATGCAGGCAGAGCTTGAAGTTCTATTGCCTCAGTTTATCAGCGCGAACAGAAAACCTTCTTCGGTTCCAACTCTAAAGCCGCCTACTTTTTTTAAACGAAAATTAGAAAATAGTCTTAAAGTATATTTGAACGAAATATTAAAAAACCACTCGCGAAAGCATGATATGGCTATTATTCTTGAAAGAGCCTGTCTTGATTTACAAACGCCAGAATTTTACACTCTACCGCTTACAACCGGGTATATAATTTATGGGAACGGGGAGCCTACATTCGGAAATCTACTTTGCTTAGCGCACGAGTTAGGCCACGCCCTGTACGAGCTAGATTTTCCTGGCGATGAGCTTGGCTCTGAAGTGTCGGCTTTTCAAGTAGAAGATCATGTCGCGCAATTGCTGCTGAAGGATTTAAATGATAATGCCGAATGGGCGCAATATAAATTTGAACAAGATCAGCTAAATTATTTTCTGTGTCTTAATGAATGCAAAGAATTTGAAACTGGAATTTCGAAAACGCTTCAGCATCATCTATTTTTTCGAGAATCATTGGTTACTTGCTGGGGCTATCAATGCATTAATGCGTGGGCGTCTGTAAAAAGACTGAATACCTAGAGTTCGCGTTAAGTGCTACACCATTCAGATTTTCTCGTTATAGCCGATGCCAATTTCAATATCTCGACAATTTATCAACTGGTCTTTTAAAATTTAACGGCGTAATCCATAACAGAAATTAAAAAATCATCCGATTGAACTTCTTCAGAAGTAGCTACCGTAATATCTATCTTTTGTTCGGGAATTTTTTCGAATGATTGTTTTTTGGTCAGCGATAGAAGATTTTTTGAGGCTGAAACCAACACGAGTAAGTCAATATCGCCTCCTTTTTTATATCGTCGACACGGCTACCAAATAAATATAATTCGTAGGATTGATCAGCCAACAATGCGGAAAAAGCAAACTTAATGGCCGATACTTCTTTGTAACTAAGCCTCATGATTTATTTTTTGCGGTAGGGCAAATAATAGTGATCTTCCCCTGAAAAAACGGACACATAAATCATGCGGCGTTAGCCAGTTGTTCACATTGAATCGGTGTCACGAACTCAATACTTGAGTGCAATCTTTCGCGATTATAAAAAACTTCGATGTATTCAAAAATCTTTTTTGTGGCATCCGCTCTAGTTTCGAACTTCGTTTGATAAACTAACTCGACCTTTAACGTTCTGAAAAAACTTTCAGCAAAAGGGTTGTGGTAGCGGTTGCCCTTACGTGACATGCTGGGAATTATTTTTTCTTCGTGCAGTTTTCGTCGAAAACTTCCCGCCGCAAACTGCGCGCCGGGATCCGAATGGATAATCA
>JACMRL010000014.1 GCA_014376435.1 Bdellovibrio sp.
AAACACGATTTTACCCCAAAATAGGACGTCATTTTTTGTGCCGTGGCAAACCTCTTAACATTTTCGATCTCTAAGAGTAGACTGACACCACTACTTATCCCGATTTTGTGCTTCTTTATTCAGCACAAAAAGATTGGAACGGAAAGCCCGCTCGAACGCCCTAAAGCATCAATTAAAACAGGAAGACCAATTTATTAAGATTTTAATTCAGCTAAAACCGTTCTCCCGCCTTTTACTACCTGATTAAGTTCCACTTTAACTTCTGTGCCAAGCGGTAGAAATACATCTACTCGGGATCCAAACTTTATAAATCCGAATTGACTGCCTTGTTCAACACTTTCTCCTTCTTTGGAGTAGCATACAATTCGTCGGGCTAGTGCTCCAGCAATTTGACGAAATAGCACCGGTACACCAGCCTTATTTTCGACTACTACCGTGGTACGCTCATTTTCGGTAGATGATTTTGGATGCCAGGCAACCAGAAATTTTCCAGGATGGTATTTAAAGAATTTTACAACACCACTTAATGGATAACGATTTACATGCACATTTATTGGAGACATGAATATGGAAATTTGTATGCGTCTGTCTTTCAGATATTCTGTTTCATCGGTTTCTTCAATAACCACAACTTTTCCATCTGCCGGGCAAATGATGTGGTCAATGTGTTGTGATACTTTAAAGCTCGGACTGCGAAAAAACTGCAGAATGATGATGAAAAGGACGAATGAAAATGTATACAAAAAATACCGTAGCCAAATCAAACCGGGCAAATAATAGTGAGCTACGGCGTTTATAATGGCAATTAAGAGAATGCAAAGTGCAAGTGAGGTATATCCTTCTTTGTGGATAGTCATTGTATATGGGTTAGTTTTAGTTTCATTGCAGAGGCATTGAAAAAGATTTACAAAACTAGTAATTTTCATGCTAATTCGATAGGAGAATCTCCTTTGCGTTTACCTTTGCTTTGGTACAGCTTTATAGATGTCTTTAAAATTTCTACCCAAGCCGTTATAATCTAGCCCGTAACCGACTACAAAATCATTTGGAATTTCGAAACCAACATACGTTAATTCTTCAATTTCATTTTCAACTGCATTAGGTTTGAAAAGCAGCGTACAAACGTTAAGGGAAGCCGGGTTTTGAGCTTTAATTTTTTCAAGTACATATTTTAGGGTTTTCCCAGTATCCACAATATCTTCCACTACAATCACGTCTCGATCTTTTAAATTCATTGAAATAGCCATTTCATCCGTGATTACCCCACTTTGATCTCCCGTGTAAGATTTCACTTTCACAAAAGTGACTTCAGAAGCAATCGTTATTTCTTTAATTAAATCACCAAGAAATACAAAGCTCCCAGTCAATACGCCAATAAAAACGGGAATGCGATTTTCGAAATCGACATTTAACTGAATTCCAATCAACCGAATCCGTTTTTTAATCTGATCATACTCCAGCATTAAATCAAAATCTTTATCATCTATCTGGATTTTCATTTAATTTAGATTAATTAGATTGTTCTTGTATTTTTTTTAACTCTTTTTCTCGTCGTCTGATCTCTCTTCTTTCCTTGCGGGACAAACTTTTTATCGTGTCAGATGATAATTGATCTGTTTTGACCTTTATGGAATCGGTCTTCTTTTTGCCAAACAAGCGCTCAAAGAAGTTGGGCTCATCTGGAGCAATAAACGGTTCATCTGTTGCTAGACTATCTGGTTGCGGTAAGCTATCCACCACAGTGCCACGGCGTAGACTTTCTTTGAGCCTCACCGAATAAAAACCATAGGCATTGGTGTCTCTAACAGTATAACCTCGCTTGGCCATTAAATTTCCAATCAGCTTAAAATAGCCCCGTAAACCGGTTCTTAAACTGCCATCGCCTTCAAAAAAATACAACCCGCTTTTAGGTCTTGGAACAATGCTGGCCAAGAAAATACTTTCTCCTAAATCTAGATTTGCCGGTTGCTTATTGAAGTAAAATTGCGAAGCTTCCCCAATACCATATACATTTCTTCCCCATTCTATGAGGTTTAGATATACTTCAAACATTCGTTCTTTACTTGCCAATCTGGTGTTTTCGATAATCCATACGATCAAAATTTCCTCAATTTTTCGGGCAACCGTTTTTTGCCGACTCAGGTACACGTTTTTAACTAACTGCATAGAAATGGTACTTCCACCTCTTTTAAAGGCTTTCTCTTGCAAATTGGTAATGATCGATCTTCGGAATGATTCGAGAACAAACCCCTTATGCGTAAAAAAAGACGGATCTTCGGCGGTTAACAAGGCGTTTCTTAAATAAGGTGAAATTTGATTGAGCGGCGTAAAATTGGGGTTTGATTGCCCAATCATAATATCACGCATCGGTTTTCCATATTCATAGGGCGTGTAAATAAATGGACTGTTAATTTTTTCGAGATTCATTTTGCCCCATTTCACCACCCTGAAATCTTTCTTATTAAGCCGAGAGTCAAACTGAACGCTGTTTGGTTTCGCCTTGTTGAGGTAAAAATTTAGGTCGTATTGCAGCTTTCCCGCCACTTGAATTCCGTCTAACGATTCGAACAAACCTAGCGGGAACGAATTAAAAAGCTCTTGTGCATCCATTTCTTCTGTATGCAGTTTCAGCTCATAAATTTTTTGTGGGCTAAGAGTGTACCTAATAAAGGGATGTGCTTTTAAGGTTTTTAAATGAATGGTAGACGAGCTATCTACCGCTAAAAAGTTTTCTCCCAC
>JACMRL010000015.1 GCA_014376435.1 Bdellovibrio sp.
AGCAGACCTGTCCTTAGTACGAGAGGACCGGGATGGACGAACCTCTGGTGTTCCTGTTGTCGCGCCAGCGGCAATGCAGGGTAGCTATGTTTGGAATGGATAACCGCTGAAAGCATCTAAGCGGGAAGCCAACTGCAAGATTAGATTTCTCTGGGGCTTCGGCCCCCTAAAGACCCCTCGGAGACTACGAGGTTGATAGGAATAAAGTGTTCATACAGTAATGTATTCAGCTTATATTTACTAATAGGTCGTGAGGCTTTTTTAAAAATTTTTTTTCAGAGTTTCCGTACTATGTACGTTGAAACGAACAGATTCTAATTTCCTCGCTAAAAATCAATTAAAACAATTTTGCTGGTGTCTATAGCAGAGAGGTCACACCTGATCCCATTCCGAACTCAGAAGTTAAGCTCTCTTGCGGCGATGGTATTGCACGCGCAAGCGTGTGAGAGAGTAGCGCGATGCCAGCTCTTTTTTATACATAAACCCGAATTAGCAACGCCATGGCGAAGTTAGTTCGGGTTTTTTTTTGCTTTTTTTAATAATTGTCACCGTGTTAAATATTTAGACACTATTTTAGCCAGTCTTTAACCTATTCGATTTGAAAATGGCACTATGATTGATAATTGAGTCTGTAGGCGGTGATCTATGAAGACCATTACAGTTAGTCAATTTGCTTTAGGGATAGCTCTCGGCGTGCTGATCGCATGTTCTCCGACTAAGTTTTCAAACCCTTCCCAACTATCAGGGGTATGCAATGCTTCTACAAATTGTGTTCAAGGCAACGGATACGAAGATTATACAAATGTTCCATTTAAAGTAGGCGCTGGAAAAGTTGACATTTTATTTATAGATGATAATTCGGCTTCAATGTCGAAAGCTCATGTAGCAATGGCTTCAAAGTTTAGCGGATTTATTCAAAATCTAGATACAAAACAAATTGACTACAGAATCGCCATTACAACAACTGATGTTGCAAGTGTTGGACAAAAAAGATTAGTCGCGATCGGGGGAGCCAATCCTAGTTTTTTAACAAAGAATGATCCAAACCGAATTAATTTATTCAATAACTCAATTCGACGTAATGAAACTATTCAATGTGAAGATCATATTACGGCCTACTTTAATACCTTTAACGTAAATTTCCAAAGCGCTGCCGGATACCAAACTGGATACATTCAAAAGTGTCCTTCTTCAGATACGCGAGGTCTTTACACTGGTAATATGGTTGTATCGGATAATGCAGATTCATTTATGCGAACCGATGCGAACTTAAATATCATTTTAATTTCTAATGATGATGTTCGCCAAGGAAGATATTTAACTGATTCAAATTATGCATTAGATGTAAAAGATACAGCTGAAGGTTTTAAAGCCATGATGCAATCAAAGTATCCAATAAAGTATTGGGATTTTAACTCGATCGTTGTTGGCGATAGTACTTGTAAAGCAAATCAGACCTTAAGAAATGCTTCCAATATTGAAGTTACAAATCAAATGGGGCCGGCAATCGCGGGTGGTATAGGAACTGAATATATTAAGCTTTCAAGTTCAGCAGCAGTAGACATTGATAACGATACTAGATCACGTGGCTTAACTTTAGATATTTGCCAAGCTAACTACAGTGGCAACTTTGCTTTAATGGCGGTTCAAATTTCTCAAGCAGCGCGTATGAAAGTATTAAATTGTACTCCGACCGCTGCCCCCGTAGTTAGTCCAGCAAATATTCCATATACGTGGAATGGTAATAAATTAGTCTTCAACGCTGGTTCTGAAGGCATTCCTGTGACGATAAGCTACCGTTGCTATACGGGTGCGTTATAAATTTAAATAAATTCCGTCTCTTTCTGAGACGAGAATCTTTTATCCAACATTTCTAATATTTCTATAATAATTATTTAATTATCGACCCAGACCATCCGATAAACTGCGTATGAGTATGGTAGACAGGTACAAAAAATCGGGCGGCTTTTTACAATTGGTTCAAGTCATTGAAACATGTGGAACTAAAAAACGTGAACAGTTCATGAATATTATTACGGAAGAAAGTCCTCAGTGGGCCGAAGCACTTAATCAGAAGTGTTTATCTTTCGAAAAAATTATTGCGTGGAAACCCGAAATTCTTTTAGAAATTTTGGCCGCAGTAAATATTTTATCTTTTGCAACCGCACTTAAAGGCTTAGAGAAACCCAAGCTAGATGAGTTTTTAGGAAAGCTTTCTCACCAAGAGAAAAAAAGAATTGAACTTGCAATGTTAGAGATGAATCCAAATCCAAACGAAATTTCATCAAGCATGATGAAAGTCGTTTCTGAAACCAGAAATCTACTATCAAGTAACGCACTTAAAGCAGATAAAATCGATCAGTCGCTAGTAATTCCGGATGAATTCGAAACCAAGTTAGAAAAGAAAGACTCCGGCCAAGGCATGGATTTATCTGCTAGCGTGCTACGAGACGTATCTGTGGGAGCGGTAGGAGCTGTTAGCGGCGCCGAAGTAGAGAAGTTACAGAAGAAGCTGATTCTTATATCGAAAGAGCTCCAGAACTTGAAACAAGAGAACATCTTGATGAAAGATAAGCTGGATAAGATTAAGAAGATTGCTTAGGGATGAGTTTCTCGACGAATAATTTTACAATACATTTATTGCAATTCCAAAAATATATTTTAAAAAATATTTAAAATAGCTAAAACTACTTATTTGGCACATGTAGCGTAATTGAGGTTCCTTTGTTTAGTACAGAATTAACCTCCAGAAGACCACCCATTTTTTTTAGAGCCTGAGTTGCTGAATATAAACCAATACCATTGCCTTCTTCACTTTTTCCAAAGGAAATCTCTCTTAGTCCAATTACGTCAAGAATATCTTTAGGCATTCCGCGACCATTATCAGTAATGCAAATTAGAATTTTTGCTTCTGAAAGAGTTGATGTAATTTTAATTTGGCCTTTTCCTGGCTCAGTAGCATCGATTGAATTTTGAATAATATTATTTATAATAGAGTATAAAAAATCTGGACATTTAATATTTCTAAATTTACTTTCACGAATAAATTTAAATTTCCTCTGAAGCGACTCAGATTTTAGTTTGTATTCGCTTTCAAGTTGATCAATAAGTTGAGAATAATCTAAGGTTTGGTTACTGCGAGTGTCGTTTAACAGCTCTTCTGCGATTTGATTGATTTGTGATATGACTGCTATTTGAAGTTCTTTAGCTTGAACATTGTCAATTTTTGATGAAATTAAATTTAACGTAGAAAGTGGTGACCGTATATCGTGCGCTAATTTTCTGGATAAATTTATTTTAAGCTCTTGAGATTTGAAATAGGCGTAAC
This sequence comes from Bdellovibrio sp., assembly GCA_014376435.1. GTDB lineage: Bacteria > Bdellovibrionota > Bdellovibrionia > Bdellovibrionales > Bdellovibrionaceae > Pseudobdellovibrio. The sequence continues at coordinate 3,329 of JACMRL010000015.1, forward strand.
TAGTATTCTTTTTTGAATAAAAATCATCAATAAATCTGTAAAAAATTAAATTTAAAAGTGCTAAACCAAAAGTTAGTAAAAATATTGTCTTAATCTGTTTCGAAATATCTATTTTATAAAAAATAGAAGTAATTTTATTTACTTTTGAGAAATCAAAAAATATTTTTTCTTCAATAACTAAGGATAATAAGCTTTTTCTCTTTTCGCTACAAAAAATTTGTATTGATTCTTGATTAAAATCATACTTAAGGTCAATTAAATTTAATGAATTGCACTGATTAATAGTTATTTCACTCAAATGGCGAACATTATTTGACAATAAATTCTCTCGAACTATTTCAGAAAAATTTTTTAAATTGTTTTTAGTCAAATTAAACTCGTGTACTAAAAAAAGTCCACTTGCGAGCGAAATGCTTATTAAGAAAAATATGCAAGTCATCTGAACGGGCTTGATATTTTTCATTTAATCTAAAAAGTGAGGATAATTGTTTATAAATTTTCTTTCAGCAAATCCAGTATAGAGTTTTAGTAGCTGAGGTGATGTGCAACGCACAGCCCCTAGGTCAAATGGAAAAGGAATCTTTAATATTTTGTAATTGAACTCAATGTTATTTAGCTGCTCCGAACATGCGAAGCTATTAGTATTATTATTTTTGTTAAATAAAAACGAAAAATTTTTATAGTAAGGAAAATTTTTTGCAAGCTTTCCGTGATCATTGAAAGTAATATCTTTTATGTTTTTGAATTGGTCTAAAGTTATATTTTCCGAAAAAGTATTAAGATTAAAATCGTGAGAGGTAGTTGAAAGCATTTCAAAGAAAGAATGTTTTATGGCGTATGTTTGATTGGGTTTTGCGCTAAGACCAATTACAGCACCAAATTGCTGGCTGTGTTTTTCTCCTGTAGCTATGCACAGTACGCATTTTTGAGATTGGATAGATTCAGTTTCAAAAAAATTGACATTTATTGTTGAAGGAAAATAAGTATAAAAAATTTTTTCAAAAAATTTAGTGTCTTCATTACTCAAATAATTATATCCAATTAAATTAATCCAATGACGCAGAAATAAATGCCGTTCTATAAGTTCATTCTTTGCGCTTTCTTTAGAAAATTCGATAGAGTTTGAAATCGCAACACCGTTTGAATTATCTATATCATTTTCTTCCAACAATGTGCGTTCAATAGCTTCATAAATGGCTTTAGTTATAGCAATTTCAGAGGAGTCATCAATTCCTCTGCCTTCATATTTTTGGCCATTTAATAAAATTTCAGCCGAAAAATCGAACCACTTGTTATTTAGTGATTTAATGTAATTATTCTCAAAAAAATTAAGACTATTATTAATTTTTAAGTAGTCTATGATCTGCAAAATTTTATTCTGCATACTTAGATATTTTCCAAAGTTTAGTAGAGGCAGACAGTTTTGATTGAAAAGATTCATAAGGTGCTCTAGTAATTATCGTATATGGAGATACAAATAACGGACCAACGAGAGCTTCATTTAATATTTTGAAGTGAATCATATTGATTAGTTCTTGTTTTTTATCTTCAGATTCTGTATTTAAAAATTTTTCAAGAAGTTGTTCGGCCTCAGAATGCTCAATGGCGACAATTTGGTTGCCTAAATAATAGCTAAGTAGTGAATAGTTAACATTAAAGGCCATGTCTCCACTTAAAAAGTATATAGATGGGCGTTTTTCGTACGTAGTTTCTAGTGGAAAATCATCTTCAAAGCGCAAATCTAAGTTTTCTATATTTTTTAAATTACTCATGCTTTTTTCTAAACCTTTGTAGGTATGAAATATGTATTTTGATTCTATAGGGAGTTCTTCGGATGTACGCGTAGTTAGCTCTTGCTTTTGTTTTGAAGATAATCTGCCGTCACCAGTTTTTGTTAGAAACTGATCAGTTTCATCAGTACCCGCTGATAGCGGGTACTGATGAATTAGGATTTCGCGTATTTTGTTAATAAGAGAGGTACGCTGCGCAGAAGACGTGGTTGAAATTATTTTTGGCCCAAAGGCAATCATGAATAACTTAATTTGATTTGTGTAAAATATATTGAAGATATTTGTAGATTCAAATTCTTTCGCTTTGGCTGCGCTTATATTATTAGATGTCGTTATTAGATCAATTTTATTGTCAATTAAGTCGTTTAATAATTCATCTGACGATACACTGCCAATAATTTCTACGGTGTCTGGGAAATTAAGCGAAAAAGTAAAATTAGTATTTTTCTTTAGTGTCGTATTTTTACTAAAACTAGAAATTGAAAAAGCGCCAGTGGTATTTGTGTAGTCAGTAATTTTCAAACTTTTTGGATCAACTGCGCTTTTTGGTACAATTCCATATTCTGTTGAAGCAAGAATCTTTAAGAGAACCTCCGCTTTAGAGTTAGAGATTGTATGTAGTATAAGATTTTTTTCATCAACAATTTCGATACTATCGCAAGGATCATTAATATTTTTAAAATCTTCTGAGCACGAAAGAAATTTATCCAACTTTGCGTGAGTATTCGTATCTAGCGAGAGTAAACGTTTTAAGCTGAATGCGACGTCTTGAGCAGTGATTTTGGTTCCGTTGGAAGTAAGTGAGTCCTGCAATTCAATAAATATATTATTATCTTTAATGAAAAAAGTTTTAGCTAGCCATGACTTTGGCGTAGCATCATCATAAGTTATTAATCGTGCGTATAAGTTATCGCAGAGAATAGCTTTGTCGAGAGTATCTATTTTTGCAGGATCAATACTGATTTTTTGCGGATTGGTGACCATTCCCATTCGTATATTCATATTCGGATCCTTCGAAAATAAAATAAAGTATATCATAAGAAAAATACAGGAACAAAAAGCTAACAGCAAGGCGATGTATAAATTATGTTTATCGACCAAGTTTATTTCCGGTGTCGCGTCGTATAATAGGAACCGCGCGGCAACGTGTGCCCGTTTCGCTTCCTGTAGAAGTAAATCTGTCTTGAATTAGTCCCTTTTCTTTCAAATGAGAATATAGATCACTTTCTATATAAATTAGTTTTTTTTCGGGCGAGGTATTTCTTTGTAAGGAGCATATAAATTTGTCTGAGCTAGATAGGGGTGATTGGTTGGGCCAGCAAATTAATTGCGCAAGACTTTGTTCAGAAAAAATACTTAAAATTGAGATCGTTGATAATAATTTGGCAAGTTTGACTTTCATAATTACTCCTTTTAATAGATTAAATCAGCTAAAGTATTTTACTATGCAAAACTTTGGCCAATTAAATTCGGTCTTTATGAAAGATAAGATTTATATTACGAATGTCTTCTAATATATGAGATCTGACGTATCTTAGTTATTCGAATGTAATGCTCATTGAATTTTATATAAGATATACATTTTTTTGTACAATATGGTGCTCTTTAGATACCAGTAACTATTCCTAACTAAGCCCTCTTGCTTTATTTGTCTAGACCTATACTAGACTTTTGGTGCCTACGTAATAATTATCAAGTTCCGATAAGAAATACGTAGGAGAGCAACATGAGTAAACTAGATCAACAAATGCGTTCTAAAAGATTTAAGGTAAAGGCCGAGGCCAACTTAATATTAGTTGTAGATTTTAATACGGGCGAAAAGCTTAAATTTAAAATAACGGATTGTTCTCAGACGGGAATTCGAGGGTTTTGCGAAACTGAACTTTCTCCGGAAAGTCTTCCTGAGCAAGGTTCGATTGCCACTGCTTCAAAACTTCTTTGGGGTCAGTCCGAATATGGATTAGGCAGATTAGTTTTTAGACGCGCGTTTCCTAATCCTAAAGGATTAGATTTTGCGTTTTCAACTGTTGATATTAAGATTCCAATCGCTGGTGCAATTAGTAAACTTTTAGATTTTAAATTTGATCAAGTTGATGATGGTAAAACTGAAGAGCTTAGTTCAGAAAAATTCTCATTGGCTCACTTTGTTGAGAATGAATATTCAAACATAGATCTTTTTGATCGTATGCGAAAATTTGATACTTTTCGTGTCCAATGGGAACGTAGTCAAAAATATGGTTATAAAACGGTTCGCGAAGCTTCAAAGGGCGAACGAGTTAATTTAAGTCGAACTAGAAAAAATAATCGTAGAGATTATATCGTTATGGGATCAAATGATTATTTAGGTCTTGGTGCCCATCCTGAAGTTGTTAGTGCGGCTCACAAAGCTTTAGATCTATATGGATTTGGTTCCACGGGATCACCTGTTACTACAGGAACTACAGACTTACATAATCAACTGTGTGATCAAATTGCCAAAATTCATAAAAAAGAAGCAGCGATACTTTTTAACTCTGGATACGCAGCAAATATTGGTATTATCTCAGCTGTTACAGCTGCGAATGATCTTATTGTCGCTGACATGCTTTGTCATGCGTCTATTCAAGATGCGATGCAAATGTCTCGTGCTACCTCGCGATTCTTTAAACATAACGACGTAGCTCATCTTGAGCAAATTTTATCTAATGAAAGACAAAACTATAACGGTTGTCTTGTTATCACTGAAGGTGTTTTTTCAATGGATGGCGATACGGCTAAATTGGATGACATATATTATTTAGCTAGAAAATATAACTGCAGAATAATGGTGGATCAGGCACATTGCTTCGGAGTTGTAGGGCCAAATGGATTAGGTATTTGCGAAAAGTACAATCTTTTGCGCGAAACAGATATTATTATGGGTACATTCTCAAAAATCTGTGGCGCCATTGGTGGCTTTGCAACGGGCTCTGTGGAATTTATTGAATGGCTTAGAGCATTCAGTCGTGCACAAGTTTTTTCAGTGAGTTTGGCCCCATCAACTGTTGCGGCAGTAAGTAAATCACTTGAATTATTCACAGCTAATAAAGACCTTCTAAATAGTTTGCACAGTAATATTGATCACTTCGTCAAAAATTTAGAATCCCTTGGCTATAAATTTCCACATAAACAGGAAAGTGCAGTCATCCCAGTTGTTGTTGGTGATGAAACAAAACTAGGAATTATGTACCAAAGTCTATTGGATGACGGCGTACTATGTATTCCTATCGTTTATCCAGCCGTTAGCAGAAAAAATTGTAGATTTAGATTTACGCTAATGGCTACTCATACGAAATCAGATTTAGACTACGCTACTTCTTGTTTAGAAAAAGCGATGTTGAGAGCTAATTTTTCTTTTGCCGATTTACACAAGGAAGAAACGAAAAAGGCCGCTTAGTAATGCAAGAATTTCTGGTTTCTATTTTATTAGGTTTTTCCTCATTTTTAGGAGTGGAAAGTCTACCAAGGGATATTAGTCCTTGGAAGATTGAAACTCAGTGGATTAGACAAGATAACGGTTGGATTCTAGAGGCAACTACTACTAAGGTTTCTGAACTTTGTAAAAACAACGACGATGTGTTAGTGTTGCCTCAGGTTATCCATGGCATTCATAAAGTATTTTCCGATGGTAAGCTTGTCTACGAGTCTGGTGATGATTCTTTTCAGAAAACCTCATCTTTTTACAATCGCGGATCCGTAAGTTGTAAATATCTAGCAAAAGCAGAAACTTTGAGTTGGTCTGTTAAAACATATTCTCATTATTTTGCTCGTGTAAATGAGATGCCGCATATAACCTCTGCAAACAGCGGTTTTTATTTTATAGATGTTATATTGAATCTTATGTCTGCCGGAAGTTTATTTATTCTTTCTTTGTTTTCACTTTTCATTTTCAAGGGTCGAGTAAGTAATCATTATATTGTTAGCTTAGCAATAGGTTCGATTACGTTAGGAATTTACGCTGCTCTTACATCTGCAAATTATCTCGGTATTAAAACAGAAATGCTTACTGTTCACAAAATTGCTGACGTATGTGCTTGGGTAGGATCTTTTTGTTATGTCTATTTCTTTAGAAAATTTAATTTTTTAGGAAAGATTGAGTACTACAGTTTTGTTATATCGTTTATCTTAGCTGAAATAATAATAATTTTTGGTACTTCAGCTGATGTTGTGCAGATGGGTAGTACGCTCCCTATGCCATTTGCGTTTATATGTTTAATTTCGCTTTTAGCGCATTCTATATATAATGGATTTAAAGCCGGTTTTGATAAGCATAATGTTTTAGGTATTATTTCATTAATATCGTTTGTAACGGCTGGATGTAATGACCTTTTGCACTTAATGGGAATTATTGATAGCTACATGTTAATGCCTATTGGTTCTGTGGCGGGCGTATTTTTTCTTGCTGCAGCGGTAAATCAAGATATCGAGAAAACTTACATCCAGCGTGATGATCTAGTAGATAATTTAAAGCAAAAGGTTGCAGAGCAAACTCAGCACTTGTCAGATGCCCTTGAACAACTAAAAAAGTCTCAAGTAGATTTAGTTCAATCGGCTCGTTTGGCATCTTTAGGTACTTTGAGTGCGGGCATTGCTCATGAAATTAATAATGCTATTAATTATGTAAATGGTGCAGTTATTCCCCTTGAACGTAAAGTTATGAAATCTATTCCCGAAAGTGATCGTGTCATTACTGAAAAACTTTTCGCTGCGATTAAAGAAGGAACACATTTAACTGTTGAGATAGTTAGAAGTTTACGAAATTTCACTGGTTTAAATCAGGCAAAAGTTAAAGATGTTAATTTAAAAGAAACTATTACGTCTGTTCTTACTATCCTTAAAAGTAAACTCAGTAGAACTGAAGTTGAGCTGAACATCGAAGATGACTTAGTTTTGAATTGTTATCAGGTGGGTATGAATCAGATTTTTATGAATCTTGTATCTAACGCGATCGATGTGTTGCCTGAAGTCGGCGGTAAAATTTCTATTTGTGCGAAATTTATTGAAAATGATGAGATCGAGTTGAGAGTTTCAGATAATGGTTCTGGAATGCCTCCGGAAGTTAAGAATAGAATTTTTGATGCTTTTTATACTACTAAGGGTGTTGGAAAAGGTACTGGGCTTGGTCTTCACATTGTGCAAAAAGAAGTTGAGCGACATGCGGGGAAAATTTATGTCGAGTCTGAAGTCAACAAGGGTACAACTTTCATAATTAGAATTCCTAAAAATTTAGAAACGAATACGATTGAGGAGGCTGCATGAAGCCGATTATAATTTATGTTGATGATGAACCAATGAATTTAACAGTTCTTGAGGCAGCATTACCATCTGAATGGGATATTCGAACTTTTGATAGTCCGCTAAAAGCTTTAGATATGCTTTCGCAGATAGATCCTTGGATTGTTATTTCCGATCAGAAAATGCCTGGAATGAACGGTGTTTCGTTTCTTGAAATTGTTAAAAAAACTAACCCTCACGCTCTTCGTGTTTTAGTAACTGGATACTCTGATGAAGACTTAGTTGTTGATTCAGTTAGAAAAGCGCGAATCTCAGATTATATTCGCAAGCCGTGGGACGTAGACGATTTAGAGCATCGCGTACGCAAACTGGTAGATACTTATTTATTGGAAAAAGAAAATCGCGAGAAATCGGCTTTGCTTGAAAAGCAAAATATTGAACTTAATAAAGCTTTAAAAGTTGCAGAAGACTCGAAAACGCGTGAAGAAAAATTTCGGAAAGAATTAGAGTGCTGGGCGCCGCCATTTATTTTGAATATGTTTGAAGCTGGTGAAAAAAATTACCCGTGCACAAAGGATTTAGCCGTCATCACATATGACATTATTAAAAGTTCTGAGTTACACGATAAGTCTTTCAATAATATCTCTATTCGTTCATTAATACTTCGTGGTTTTACAGAAATCTTATTAAAGTCTGGTGCATGGAGAGAGTCCCACTCGGGTGACTCGGCATTCGGGCATATTGGTTTATTCAAAGATGTACCGAACTCGTGTGACATACTGATGTCAGTAGCTTCTGAATTTCGCGTTTTTTTACGTAACTTGAGTTTGCAATCTAATATACAGTTTGAATGTGGAATCGGTCTTCACTATGCGAAAGATTGTCTAGTTGATATCCACGAAGTAAATATTGATTATTTTGGACAGAAATTAACACAAAAGTCTTTTGATGCAACAAGCTCAGGTATTGACTTAGTTCATCGAATTGAAAAAGTTGCTCATGATTTTCCAGGTTCGAATGTAATGATGACAAAAGACTTTTATGAGCGGATTACGATGGGCAAAAATATGGTTCAGAGCTTGGGTTCGTTTGCCTTCAAAGGGCAGGCTTCAGAGACTGAAGTTTTTGCTCGTTTGAGCGATCAGGCAACCGAGCAAATTAAAAGAAAGCTAAAGGTTGCATAACGCTCATTAATTAGGCTTTTATTTCTTATTAGAAGCTTTAAGCGCCTTTCCCTTTGACATTATTTAGGTGTATTTATATCTTCGTCTCTTCGTGTCGGGGCGTAGCGCAGTCTGGTAGCGCATCTGGTTTGGGACCAGAGGGTCGTAGGTTCGAATCCTATCGCCCCGACCAATTTTTTAAAAATCCCACTTATAAATTAATTCACCACCGCTATCAACTCGTGAGCCGCTTTTGAAATTGCTTCGCGAGCTGCTTTTCCCATCGGTGAGTTTTTTGTATTTTTGTAATCTAGCATATTTGCATCCACTTTAAATTCTGAATCAATAACTTCTCCGCTTGTGGTTACGGTCTTTATGACTTCTCCAGTCGTTACGTCGATAACTCTAACATCAACGGTTAGTTTTGCTTTTGAGCCTGTTCTTCCTACTCTAAAATCGGGTGCTTCGCTGAAACCGAAAGCTCTAGCTACGGACCCCACATTTACCGAGCCACCCTCTTCGCTTGAGCAGTATTCGAATTCAGTAACTGCGCCTACGAATGTGTATTTGGCTTTTTTGAAAGCTTTCTTTTTAATTGAAACGTCGTTTTCTGAATTTACTAGTTCGTGTTCTTGAGAATAAATTTCTTTGATATTTTCTCTTTCGAATAATGCTAACTTATCTGATTTTTTTAATTCTGTAATTAACATTTCTTGAAAACCATTTCCGATGTAGCGGCTCCAGTAGTTGTCCCAGCCGAATCTGCAATTACTTGCTCCGGATTTGTCTGAAAAGGCTGTGACCGATACCGGGATTTTTTGTGACCAAGACAAGGCGGGGCTAAGGGTAAGCGTTAACATTGTCGTTGCGACTATTAGTACGTTTTTTTGAATTGCCATTTGAAACTTCCTTGGTTTGTGTTTACCGACGGTAAAGCAAAGTTTGGGAGGCTTATAAATGACAGAGCATAGCGGTATGAGACCGCAAGTCGGATTTTTTAAGCTCCGGATGTTTTTGCGGAGTTACTTTGAGATCGTCATCATGCAGGCAGTGCCGAGATGGCAAATAAACAAAAGAAAGTGCTAGGCTTTGTTTTGTCCCAACCATAAGTTACCTAAGTGGCCACCGCATGAATATAAACTTATTTTACCGGCGAAAATTTTCTTTAAGAATACGAAGTCGTTTTCGTTGTGTACTCTTTGTATGAAAAAGTTGTGGCTTCTAGTAAACGTAAACTTTGCTGCCCTTTAGTGGCTTTTACTTTTAATAAACCAGTGTCGCGTACTTGTTGGCTGGCGTAGATTACGTCACGTAATATTTCGCGGAAAGTTTTGCCGACAGAGAACTCTAATCAAAACGCGTTTTACGAACTTATTCTTAATTAAAAAGTGCCGGGCAAGAGTTTATTGTTGGAGCTAGAAGTTTTTTGAAGGGTACAATTAAAAAATCTAAAGAAGATTTATTCAAGAGAGTTTTGATGCGCACAAAACCTTTTGTAAAAGGAGAGATTGTTAAACGTAGCAGAATGTGCTTATTTAAGTAGTTTTCATAAGTCAGAACATCTCCCAATGGTGAGGGTGGAATCGTAAAGCCTGAGCTGAGGCCCGATGTAAAGCTATTCGGAGTTGTCGAGCTAAAGCCTGGGAAAAATGCGGGGTAAAATGAAGTGCCGGTTGTTTTAAGTTCTTGTTTTTGGTTGGCGATGTAAAAACCGCCTTTACCTACCGCTCCAGCAAGGAAAACTGAGGGTAGAATTGTGCTTCGGTATCTTTCAACATCAGTGATAATCTGAATTGCAAGTGCTTTTTCTTCCCAATTAAATCCCAGCGAAATGCCGATGTCGATTAAGCCTCCGTAACCTTTGTGGGGTTGTCCCCCTTCAATCATCAGCCCGCCAGCCATGAATCCGCCAAACTCATTTGATTCGGCCACGATGGGGGCTTGTTGCCACAGTTTCTGGTCGAAGGCAGTTATAATATTTTTAATTAATTCTTGTGAGAGTTCATCGCGTGTTATCTGAGAACGTGACCGATATTCTGTTTTTAATTTTTCTTCTTGAATGGCTAAGTTTACGAGAATGTCTTGTTTGGTGCCATCGTCGTAAGTATTAGCTAATTTTTCAATTTGGTATTTTTCACGCGTTAATTTTTCGTATTTGCGTTTACTTTGAAAAACGGCAACGGGGCCAATGGCCCACTTCATTTTAGTTAATGCTTTTTCGGTTAGCTCTAAAAATAGAATTCTTTTTTTAAGAAAACTAGCCTGCTCTTTATCGGACATATTAGAAAACACAATTTTGGCCTCGTGCTGCATCTCTTCAGCGGATAGCTCGGCCTTCGCGGCATGCGATGAAAGAATCGTGGCGATTAAAATAAAATGTTTGACCAAATTTAAGCTCATTATTACGTCCCACGTTCTACATAACCAACCTGCAAAAAGCCTGGCTGTAGGTTAACGCACCAAAAAGAAATGGTTCGATCTGAGACAATTAGGACGTCAAAATCTTTGACAGAGCGCCCCTGACTGCGTCCACGGGCGCAAACCTTGAGTTTTGCCCGAAGGTTTACAAGACGATTTCGGATTGAACGCAAGGTCTGGCGGTTAAAGGTTTATTAAAAGAATGGACTCAGTTCTTAGAAAATTTAAAATCAAACCGTGGGGCGAGCCTTTTGTAATTTCCTCTGCATTTTGATTATTCTTTAAAAACTAATTGATTTAAATTTATTCAATCTTGGGCCAGCGAATTTGATTTAGCTTAAGAATTTCGTCATCTAAGTTGGTTTAAAGACGGGAAGATTCTTCCGGCGCCGAATATTCTATATTGCGATTTATTGCTAATGAATTGCATCCGTCAGACTTTAAGCGTGCTGAATTATGGGCTGATCGATTTCGACAATACCCCTGAGATGGCCACCTGTTTTATTAAAAATTTGAATGAAGTGGTTGAGTTAAAATTAAAATTTAAAGTTCTTAAGCCAGAAAAACTAAAACCAAAAGACCTTCAACCAAAACTTCTTTAGTAATTCTTTTTTAGATCTAAACCTGCATATAAATGCGCAACTTCTTTTTCGTAGCCATTGAATAACAACGTAGGTTTTCGTTTTGGTAAAAAACTTCCGTCTAAAATTTTCTCGTTCGCCTGTGACCAGCGGGGATGATCCACCTTAGGATTTACGTTGGCATAAAATCCGTACTCATCCGGAGCTAAGCTGCTCCATAAAGTTTTAGGTTTCTCTTCTGTGAATTCAATTTTTACGATGGATTTAATGCTTTTAAATCCGTATTTCCACGGAACCACTAGCCGAAGTGGTGCACCGTTTTGTTTTGGTAAAGCTTTACCGTACATACCCGTGGCAATTATTGTGAGTGGATTCATCGCTTCTTCCATCGTTAAGGCTTCGGTATAAGGCCAAGGGTACTGTGAAAGCCCGCCAATGTTTGGACCGATTTTTTTGTCGCCAAAAGTTTGAAATTTTACATATTTAGCTGAACTTTTTGGTTTTAATTTCGTAATTAAATCTGAAAGAGGAATTCCCGTCCACGGCACAACCATTGACCAACCTTCAACGCAGCGGAAGCGGTAAATTCTTTCTTCTAAGCTGGCGCCCGAGAAATTAATAAGGTCATCCACGGCAAAGCTTTTTTTATTTTCAACTAAGCCCGCAATTTCGACTTGCCAGTTTTTATCAAGCGTCCATGCGCCAACTTTACTTTTCACGCCGTCTTTATCAAGGCTGAATTCGTAAAAATTATTGTATGAGGTAGCAATGTCTTCCTTTGTTAAAACAGCAGAGTCGCCAGAAAGTTTATATTTATCATTTACTTTAGCAGGATAGCTTAAGCCTTTGCCCCAGGCTTTGAATGGAAGAGCTGCCGCCGCTGCCGCCCGAAAAGAATTTTTCATAAAACGTCTGCGATTTATAAAATAATATTCCGGTGTGATATCTTCCAGTGTAGCGCCATCAATTTGCCAAGGTTTTTTAGTTTTACTGTTCATGCTTTTCATGTCACCATTGTTGTTAAATGTTTAGCAAGTTATTTCGCGTGCTTTTATTACTGCCGGTTACCTATTGGATTTATTTAATCTTTTGGGGAGATTTGGGAGCAGATCCCGCAAAAAATTTGAACCATCTGACCGGCCCAATGGCGCTATATTATATTATTCTTAATTTAGCGATTGGGATTCTGATTTCTTTTTCATTTAAATTTCCAAAGTTTTTAAGATTTTTATTAACAAATCGCCGATTTTTAGGTGTACTGAGTTTTATATTTCTTATTTTTCATGTGACCTTGTATTTTTTGATGGAAGGCTTTGAAAAAATCGCATTTGTTCAGTTGGTAACGAAAACTTACCTGATTCTAGGGCTGCTGGCTTGGCTCATTTTGTTGGTGCTAGCGGTGACCTCAAATGATTACTCAGTACGTAAGCTGGGTGGTAAACGCTGGAAGCTACTTCATCGCAGCGTCTACTTAGCCAGCGCATTTTTGACGGTGCATATTTTATTGATCGAAAAAGCAGATCTACTTAAGTACGGAATTATTTTGAGTAGCCTTTGGGTTTTACAATTTTTTCGAGTTATTCGTAATCGTAAAAATATTAAGGTAGGCCTATGAGTTTAGATCAAGTTCTACAAAAAATACCTAAGCCAGTTTTAGTTGGTGGGGTATTGGTTTTAACGTTAGCATTTTTTGTTTTTAACGATCCGCTTCGTGACGAATGCGACATTCAAACAAAGATTTTCGAAAAAAATACATCAGGAATTTTGAAGCCAGAACGAAAAAAAGGGAAAACTCAGTTTGCTAAAATGACTTACTGGCGTGATTTATGTGCGCAGGGAAATAGCGTTGGTGCTTGCGAAGATTATTTTACGGGATTGAAAACGGTAACCACTGAACTTAAATCATTTAATGAGAAGTGTCAGCTAGCCTACAGCCAGACCGACGAAGAGTTTGTGCAGCATTTAAGTCGTGCATTGCAGATGATTCCATTGCTAGCTTGGGGAGGGAAGCCTCCGGAAGGTTTATCGGGCCGCCTGGGCTGGTTAAATGAATCGAATTTAAAAACATTTTGCGCCATCAAGGATACATACATTCAATTGGTGGGTGAAGAAAAGTATCTTGAATTAAGAAAAAAAGTTTACCGCCAATATCCCGATGCCTGGCCGGAGAAAACTCCCATTGATGCTAGAAATCCGGAAAGCCGTCCGATGGCTCTGAAGTCGGAAGCAAATCCAACCGGAACATTAATGGAGGCGAAAATTTATGAGCGAAGTTTATTTTCGATGCGCTGCGATCTTTATATGTAAAACCTTACAAGCTGCCTAATTGGATCGAGTTCCACTTTTTTTCGCCATCTTTTGAAATAGTCTTTCCGATAAAATAAAACGAAGGCTCTTGCTTGTGCTGAATTTTGATTTGGTTTTCGGTATTCTTGATGAGTAACCAATCGAATGGCTGTAAGCCAAACTCTGATAAGCCCAGGCTGAGTAATTTAAGTTCGGTAGCTTTTGTCACGTTCGTTGTTTGCAAAAAATTCATAAGTTCCCCTTGTTTTGTTATCCAAGTACGATTGCAAGATCAGAGCTGTGCTTATGCGCCATCAGGTAGAACATATTTACTTTGAGATTTTTTTGTCTTTAAATGAAGACACATTCTTAGAAAGTGGAATTTATGAAAATGAATAAATATCGAAATCAGTTGGCGGTTTTTTTACTTTGGGCTGTTTGCGTAATCGTATTCTTTAAGTTTATTCCCGATCGCCAGATCGCGGCGCTACTAGCGGGAGCGGGTTTTATTATTTGGCCGTCGTTATTCTTGTTTTTAGAGTTAAAATCTCCGAACAAAAGCAAAATTCATGTCTTTGCTTTGAGCTTATTCTTAGTAGCAGCGGCTTTGCCGATTTTTTTGTTGAGAGTGATTCACTGGGGGGAAGACTTCGGCTCATTGACGTTATTTGGGCTGCCTGCGGTGAATCTTCACCAGACATCGAACGTATTTTATTTAATTGTGATGGTTTCGTGCTTCTATAATTCGTGGGTTATCGAGAGAAGACGCCGCCGAGAAGAATTAGCTAATCCTAGCAGAAACTAAAAAAGCCGGCTTCACAGCCGGCTTACCGTTAGGAACAACAATCCAAACCAATATAATCTGAAATTAACTAAGCTTCAAATGGAACAGGACTAATTAGTTCTGGTCTAGGCGAAGTATCGTAAGCATCAGTACCAGACGGAAGTAATGCTAAATTACGAGACTTTTTAACAGCTGAAGAAACTTGCTTCTGCTGAGATAAGCTCAACTTAGAAATACGGGCTGGAGTAATTTTGCCTGCATCACCAACGAAACGAGTTAAAGACGCTGGATCTTTATAATCGAAGTTATGATCGCCAGCGTACTCTGTTCTGTACTTGCTACGAACGTTGCTTTTACGGCCTTCGCGACCGCCATTATCATCTCTACCGCCACGGCCTTCATCTCTGTTGCCACGACCACCATCACGATTCATTTCTTTTTCCATTCTAAACCTCTTGCCAATTGAAGAATATCTGAATATACCAGAAAGCTCGGTTTTGGAAGATAAATATTTTTCTTATTAAGGTAAATATTTAGGCACACTCTAAAACTGGGAAAAGTACGCTTAAAGAACTTAATGTACATAAGATATAAGCCAGCTAAGTCTGAGGAGACCGTATGAGCCGTTGTGAAATCACAGGAAAATGCACCGTAGTTAAGAACTTGGTGAGCCACTCGAACATTAAAACTAAAAGCACAGCGCTTCCAAATGTTCAAAGAAAACGAATATTTAGCAATACTTTGAACCAAATGGTTCGCCTCTATGTTGCTACCAGCACAATCCGTGATATGGAGCATGGTGGTGGTTTTGACGCATTTATTTTAAGTCAAAATGATGGAACGCTTTCGAAGCGCGCTATGGAAGTTAAAACACGCATTCGCCGCAAGATGGCAGCTAAGAAAAAGGCGTAGGAGTCTATATGAAATTAAAAATCAAAAAAGGTGACACTGTACAAGTTATTGCTGGAAGCGATAAAGGCAAAAAAGGTCCAGTTATCGAAGTGAAACCGACGGCTATGAAAATTAAAATTCAAGGCGTTAAAGTGCAAACTCATTATGACAAAAAAGATGGCTTACTTAAAAAAGAAGGTTTCATCGATTATTCTAATGTAAAATTAGTTGAAGCAAAGACAGCTAAAGCTACAAAAGAAAAAAAGACGACTAAGAAAACGGCTGCTAAATCTAAGTAGTATTTCTTTAGACTAGTCTAAGTCTAAGATTGGTCGAGTCAGCTCGATCAATTCACAAAAAATCTGGATTAAAACTCAAGGCCATTTGAAAATAAAGTATGTTTTCAAATTGCCTTTTTATTTTTGTATGTATGTTGGTTACGAACCCTCTATCTTGGGCACAAGCTCCAAGTATGCCGGCGGTAACTCCGCAAGTTTCGGCTGAAGCCGAAGTGGGAGATATCTTTTTACTTTGTAAGCGCGATAAAAGCGTACGCTGGTTGCGGGCTTACAAATTAGACAGCGGTAAATGTAAAACTCTTTATTCTAAAGAAGGCTACTTACAAGTAGTCAGTTCTGCGACTTACTTTGCTTCGTGTGAAGGTGTTTTACAAAGTGTGCGCCAGAATATTGAAGAAGGCGGATTTAAGTGTACCGCAATGCCACAAGTCTCTTATTTTGGTATAGAAAACTAAGTTTAATTAAAGGTTCTAAAGATGAAAATTGGTTTAGCGCAGCTTAACTCTATCGATGATCTTAAAGAAAATTTTAAAAATATTTTAAATTTGATTGAGCTAGCAAAAATAGAAAAACCAGATTTGATTATTTTTCCGGAAAACAGTCTGTATTTTCGCTTAGAAACTGAAGCTAAAATCAAAGCAATTCGATTAGATGATTTAATTTTTGTTGATTTACAAAAAATTTCTGATCAAACACAAATGGCATTTCATCTGACGACCGCGATTGAGGATTACGATAAAAAAGTTTTCAATACTTCGGTATTTATTCAGCCAGGTAAACCGGTGATGATTCTTTACCGTAAAATTCATTTATTCGATATTAACTTGATCGACCAAAAACCCATTCGTGAATCTGATACTTTTGCTTACGGAGCTACGCCTAATATTTTTGAATATAAGGGATTTCGTTTTGGCAGTTCGATTTGTTACGATATTCGCTTTTCTGAACTTTATAGTTTCTACGCAAAAGAGCAAGTGGACGCGATTTTAGTTCCCGCTGCTTTTTTAGTCAAAACAGGAATAGCTCATTGGGAAGTTTTACTTAGAGCCCGCGCGATTGAATCACAATGTTATGTTTTAGCACCGGCGCAAGTGGGTAAACATATTAGCCCTGTTACGGGATCAATGCGTGAGACTTATGGAAACACCCTTGCGGTTGACCCATGGGGACAAGTTCTTCAGAAAAAAGTCGCTGAAACCGGAGTGGTATTTGTCGATATTCAAAAATCTGAAATTGCGGCCGTGCGCGGCCAAATTCCAATGAATAATCATCGCCGCTTATAGATGTTAAAGCTTTATTTTGAGCTTATTTAGGTCTAACTTTAAAGAATGAAAAAAATGAGCGTGTTCTTTCTTAGCATTACCGTATTCGCATTTGGTTTTTCGGCTGTAGCGGCTGAAGATTCGGCTCACGCTGAAAAAGCCCGTACCCGCCAATACACGGGCGGAG
Organism: Bdellovibrio sp.; assembly: GCA_014376435.1. Taxonomy (GTDB): domain Bacteria; phylum Bdellovibrionota; class Bdellovibrionia; order Bdellovibrionales; family Bdellovibrionaceae; genus Pseudobdellovibrio. The sequence continues at coordinate 20,243 of JACMRL010000015.1, forward strand.
CTGACGAGGGCGATTTAAAAGTGCAGCCGCTTCAAACAAAAGATCAGAAAAATAAAACGGATCAAGAAGCAAACGAAGGTTTTTAATTTAATTAAGTTTGGAGTATTTATGGCAATTAATGATTCTTTACCTGAAGGCGTAACCCGCGACACGATGGACGTAGATGTTTTGATCGTCGGTGGGGGAGCCGCGGGTTTATCTTGTGCTTACCGCTTAGCAACTGAAATTGAAAAACATAACCAAGCCGTAGCCGAAGGAAAACTTCAGGCTGAGCCAATCCCTGAACAAATGATCGTGGTTTTAGAAAAAGGCCCGGAAGTGGGCGCACATAGTTTTTCAGGTGCAGTTTTAAACCCAGCTGCTTTAAAAGAATTAATTCCAAACTTTTTAGAATTAGGTTGCCCGCTAGATACAGAAGTTAAAAAAGATGCGGTTTATTATTTAGCTAAAAAGTCGGCATTTAAATTACCGATCACTCCGCCGCCTTTTCATAATATTGGTAAATATATTATTTCATTATCAAAATTTAACCGCTGGTTAGGTTCGCAGTGTGAGGCCAAAGGTATTAATATCTTTCCGAGTTTTGCGGCGGTCGAAGCGTTATATGAAGGTGATAAAGTTGTGGGGGTTCGCACGGGAGATAAAGGCCGTGATAAAGACGGAAATCCGAAAGCTAATTTTGAACCGGGTTTAATTTTAAAAGCGAAGACCACGATTTTTGCCGAAGGTACACGCGGTAGTTTATTTAAAAAAGTTTCAGAGAAGTTAAACTTACGCGAAGGTCGTAACGAGGAAACTTTTGAAGAAGGCGTTAAAGAAATTATCCAGATGCCAGCGGGTACGGTTGAAGCGGGACAAGTCATTCATACTTTGGGTTACCCGCTAAATAAAAGTATCGGTGGAACTTTCATCTATACAATTCCGGGCGATAAAATTATTTTAGGTTTAGTAGCTTACTTGGATTCTAAAGATCCCTTGTTAGATCCGCACCGTGAATTGCAAAAATTAAAAAATCATCCGTTCATCGCCAATATGATCAAAGGCGGAAAAGTTGTTTCTTACGGAGGAAAAACCTTACCGGCTGGTGGCTACTATTCAATGCCGAAACTTTACGGTAATGGCTTTATGGTTGTGGGTGATTCAGCCAGCATGGTCGACGTACAAAAGCTGAAAGGAATTCACTTAGCGATGAAATCAGGGATGCAAGCGGCGGATGTGGCTTTACAAGCGATCCTTAAGCAAGATTCATCGGCTGAAGTTTTAAAAGCTTATCCTGAATTAGTAAAAACGAGTTACGTCGCCAAAGAATTATACCGCGTACGTAATTTTCACCAAACCTTAAGTAAGGGAATGTTTGCCTCGTTACCTTTGATCGCTTTACAAGAGATCACGGGTGGTCGTGGATTATTCGACGGGATGACTTCGCACAGAGATGCGAAAACGACCCAAACAGTTAAAGAAGTTTGGGGCTCAGAACGTGTAGCGGCTCCGGAAAATATGCTTCCGCCGATCGAGGGCGTCTTGGCCATGAATAAACTGGACAGTGTATATCTAACGGGGACGATGCATGATGAAGACTCTCCCAATCATCTATTAGTGGCTAATACCGATACCTGCCGATCGGTTTGCGAGCCCCAGTTTAAGTCTCCGTGTACGCATTTTTGCCCAGCTCGCGTTTATGAGATGCTACCTTCAAAAACCGAGTCAGGTAAGTTAGATTTACAAGTTAATTATACGAACTGTATTCATTGTCAAACCTGTGATATTAAGTGCCCATTCGAAAATATCGAGTGGACTGTTCCCGAAGGCGGGGGCGGACCTAAATACACTGAAACATAGTGTGTAACACGCCGAAATACAGCGCCTTGGGACTGTGTTTCGGTACAAACAAAGGGAGTACCGATGCCACAGTTTTATGCCTCATGCCCAAAAGGTATGGCGGAAATCGTTGAACAAGAATTACAAGAAATGGGATTCGAAACCTGGGAGAAAACTTCCGGCGGAGTGATGTTCGAATCAAACTGGGAAGGCTGTTACAAAGCCAATCTAAATTCTCGCTACGCAAGTCGTATTTTAAAACCCTTATTAGATTTTCCGGCTTATCAAAACGATGAGCTTTACAATCATATCCGTAAACATGATTTCACCAAGTACATTGATCCAACACAAACTTTAGCAATCGATGTGGTTGTGAAAGATTGTATGTTGCACGATCAACGTTTCGTCGCTATGAAAATTAAAGATGCGATCGTTGATCAGTTCCGAGACAAATTTGGCGTGCGCCCGGATGTTGACTCAAAAAATCCCCACTTACGTATTCACGTTCGCGGTGTGAAAGATCAGTTCTCGGTTTCACTAGATACTTCGGGCGATTCTTTATTTATGCGTGGTTACCGTCAAGCAACGGGTGAAGCTCCGATCAAAGAAAATTTAGCGGCGGGTTTAATTGGTTTATCGGGTTGGGATAAAAAAACTTCGCTGGTTGATTTATTTTGTGGATCAGGAACTTTATTAATTGAAGCCGCGATGATGGCCTTAAATATTGCTCCGGGTATGCAGCGTAAGAAATTTGGTTTCTTCAATTTAAAAGATTTTGATCAGGCCGCGTGGGACCGTGTGATTGAAGAAGCAGTTTCGAAAGAGACGGAAGAGCTTGATTTTAAATTTTACGGCAATGATATCGATAAAAAAGTTTTAGACGTGGCGAAACGTAATGCGAAAAACGCGGGCGTCGCTGAATTCATTGAATTTAATCGTGTGCCGGTCGCAACGGCTTTACCTCCGGAAGAAAAATGTATGGTAATTTGTAACCCGCCTTACGGTTCACGTATCGGTGATGAAGATAACTTAAAAGACGTATATCGTGATTTAGGTTTTACTTTGAAACATCGTTTTAACGGCTGCGAAGCTTGGGTATTGTCGGGTAATGCAGAATTACTTAAAGAGATGAAATTAAAATCAACTCGTCGTCACTTTGTATTTAACGGGAACATTGAATGTCGTTTCTTGAAATATGAAATGTATGAAGGTAGTCACCGTAAGACTCCGCTCAATAAACTGCGTGAGACGGCCTTTAAGCCAACGGGTATGCAAGAGTAGTTTTGCTTAATAAAATTTGAACGGCGTTCTCGAAAAAAATCTGATCTTCCGCAGAAAAGCGATCGAGTGAGGCCGAATCCACACCCAAGGCACCAATGCGCGTTCTTTTCTTTTGCTTGGCCGCTGCGAAGTTTGGATGTTGTCGGGACTAATCCAATAGTCATGCCTAAAAAATAATATTTAGTATGGAAACATTAATCCATAACACAAAATTCTTTAGCATTTTCGTTAGGAACACAGGTTCCGCGAAAATAAGCATCACATCCTTTTTTTGTCTTATATCGATCAAAAATCCAGGACCTTTTTTTTAGGTCTGCTTTGTTTATTTCTGAATCAATAAAATCTCCAGAAACACAAACATGCTTTTCATTTTTCGTAAACCTTGCCCAATCGCGCAGATAAAGATGACACGTTTTTAATTTCATTGGTCTTCTTGAAATAAATTCATTGAGTTCGTTATTCCTTGTGCCAGAAATTACTAGCATGGTCATTTGGCTTTTTTCTTCGGTAGAATATTTTTTACCTTCACAAACTATTTTAGCATCTTTGATTTCGAAGCATTGCCAATAAGGATAAAAAGTACTGCTGTTTTCAGAAAAAAGAGATGGCTCTGCAATGCATTGATTCATTTTCAAATCGTCTTTATTTAAAATCCCAAAATCATCTGTAAGTAAGGCATAAGGAAATAGTTCCTTGAGTTCTTGCAAGTGGGCATTTTTTTCTAAAGCCATTGTATTTACTGAAAGCAGCAATGAAAAAATTATGACTTTCCGCATTTTGAAAGCTCCTTGAGCGCTTTATTAAATTCATTCATAAGTTTTTGAGCCCGTTCTTTAGACGTTGTGCGGCCACCTTTAAATTCGTAGATAGCTTCATCCCAAGAGGCCGCTCTTTTCAATAGGCTGGATGCGATTTCGCGTTTACGAAACAACCAGCGAATCCCTGCGCATATATTATTGCATGGGTCGTTCAAATTTTCTCGTTTAAGAGTTAAATAGTGATTTTTTAACTCTCCCTTTTCATTACCTAAAATTTTTCTGCTTTCATTGGTCACTTGCATAAGCCCACGAGCGCTATTTTTATCTTTTTTATTAGCAAGTATTTTAGGATTAAAACCGGATTCGGTAGCAATCAAAGCTTTAACGACGTTGGGATCTAAGGGAATATCTGGTTTTAAGATGTCATTCCAATATTTTGTCCAGCCAGCAATAAGGTCATCGTATTGACTTCCTTTTTCTTTGAACTCTAGACCTATCGGGCATGGTTTTTTCTCAACTTTCGAAAAATTTTGCTGTGCCATTTCTTGGATTTCATCTGGATATAGCTGATCTTTTTTGGATGGGTTATCTGCACAATGCGCATGGCGAATGGTTGTACTGCCTCCAGGATTTTTCTGGCTTGGCGGCCTTGTTAAGGCGTGTTCACGAACCCAGTGCCGGCCAGGAGCACAAAGGCGCCAAGGATGAAGATTTTGAGCAACGACAGAAGTTTTATTTGAGTTTTCTTTTTTTGCCATTCTGATTCCTAGATAGGTAAATAAGGTGCTAAATCAGTGACAGAATTTTAGCAAAAACGTGGTCTATGTGCAAACGAAAGAAGTTATGACAGTTTAGGTAAAAATAAAAAATAGAGTGCGACAGATCTGGCGATTAAAATCAATGATTCCCCGGGAAGTCTAAATTTAAAAGAACACCATCGAAAATGTCTTAATAATGCAATTAACGCACTGGATTCACCGGCAGAAAAAAGAAAATATAGAAGTCTGAATATGGCATTATCGGAAACTGAATACCAGGAAGTAAGTGAGAAAATTTCAGATTTTTTATCACAGCTGTTTACAATCTATGGTTGCCAGGACAATATAGCCGGCAAAAGACTTTTTAGATTAAATTATAATATCAGTCCTTAGACAAAAAAAATCCCGGCAGAAACCGTTCTGTAAGCGTGCTTTTTTTGTAAATATATATCATGCGGTCTTGCAAATAGAGGTCGCTGTATACTGTTTAGTCGCTCAAAATTCTAAACAAGAACTTAAAAACGTTTAAATGCCCACTCAACCGTTAAATACAGTTCTTCCATTAGCTTTTGCTAAAGAAGGTGATACTTCAAAGTACGGTGCTATGGTTGATGTCAAAATCACAAAAAATCAAGATGGCTTTTTCAGCGGTACAAAAGAAGCCACTATTAATGGTGAAAAGGTGGAAGTTATTATCTACTCCCGAATCAAATCGTCTTCCGCGTGCTTCGCATGTTGCCGCATTATCTGATTCTATTGTGAATGAAGGCCCTAAAGCTGGTGGAGAGATTTTTACTGCAATCAAGCGTGAAGGTGAAACGCTTGTGATGACTCAAAAGTTAGTAAAGGCTCTTCAATCTGCTGGTATGTGGGGAAAATATCCACTAAATACAAGTGTACTTGCTTCGCAGGATGCATTCGCAGTTCAAGAAGCGGTAGTAGAATTACTGAAGTAGAATTACTGAAGCAGAATAAAATTACTGCTGAATTTGTAATTGCAATCTCGACAGTTTTTGATTGCAACTTGAAGTAAAAAATTTGTTAGTTAAAAAAGAAGGCTGCGTTAATTTGCTGGCCTTCTTTTTCATTTAAAAAATAAATATTTAACAAAATCTGAACGGCCTTCTCGAAAAAAATCTGATCTTCTGCAGAGAAGCGATTGAGTGAGGCGGAATCTACATCTAAGACGCCGATGACTTTGTTATCTACAATCATCGGTACCACAACTTCTGATCTAGATCTTGAATCACATACAACATGACCCGGGAATTGATCGACGTCGGCGATGCGCATGCTTTTCTTTTGTGTGGCTGCGGCTCCGCAGACGCCTTTTGAAAAAGGAATTGTGGCGCAAGCGGGCAGGCCTTGAAATGGGCCTAGCCATAAAGTTTCTTTTTCATCAGCTAGGTAAAAACCCAACCAATTAATATCGTTGAAGCGTGAATTTAGAAGTGCAGCGGTATTTGATAAGTCAGTTACCCAGCGGCCGGTTAATATCGCTTTAAGCTCTTGCAGAGTTTCTTTTTGCGTAAAATTATTTTTAAGTGTTTGAGTCTGCAACTGAAGCTCGTTAATTAAAATGGTTTATAGACCGCAAAGTAAGCCGCGATTAAGAATACGATAAGTAATGATAGGTAAAGCGGCCAGCCGATTTGGCCTTTACGTTTAACTAATGTTAAAGCTCCACCCATAAATAACCAAACAGCTAGCTTTACGTAAATCCAGTTCGGCATGTTTTGAGTTAATTGCAAACGCGCGACTAGTCCGAAGCCACTGACTAGTAAAAGTACTAAACCCACGCCGTGCGATACAAAAACTAGAGACTTGGTTGAGCCTTCTAATTTTCCGCCCGACATTCTTACCGTTAATAATCCCACTAGTCCTGAAAATAATAATACTAGGCCTAATAAATGTAATATTTTGTAAACTTCGTATGAAATCATTTTTTACTCCTCTTCAGCGAGCTGAAGGTGTTTTAAAATTTGGCGAACTTGTTTTCTAATTTTCTTAATTTGCGGTAATGACATTAAAGTCTTTGTGCTTTCGCGCTGAGTCTCTAAAGGAAAGCCGCCGTAAATTCCAGATTCAGTGATTGAACTGGTTACCCCCGCGCGTGCTAAAAGTGCAACGTTATCGGTAATCTTGATGTGTCCGTTTACATCAACGGCTCCGCCTGCGATTAGATTTTTTCCGATCTGAGTAGAGCCGGCCACGCGAAAACTTGCGGCCATCAATCCATGTTCACCGATTACGACGTTATGTGCGAAGTGACAATAGTTATCTGTCTTACAGCCTTTTTTTAATCTTGTTTCCGTGAGTGTCGCGCGATCAACCGCAGTGAATGCGCCTAATTCGCAGTCGTCTTCAATCACCACGCGACCGATTTGTGGAATTTTATGATGATTATTTTTTTTGTCGGTGAAAAATCCAAAACCATCTGAACCAATCGATACATGCGGGCCTAAGTGGCAGCGTGCGCCGATTATACAGTAAGCCCCAACAAAAACATGACCAGATAAATAAGTTTCATCACCAACTTCAGCATGAGCTTCGACGACACTGTAGGGGCCAATCGAAGCGGACGGTGAAACTTTAGCTGTTGGATGCACAAATGCGGCTGGGTGAATGCCTGCTTTAATAAAATCTTTTTTAAGATCAAAAAGAGGCAGAACTAAACTCATCGCTTGTGGGATGCTAGCTACGGTCCAAATAGACATCTCAGGGGTAATCAAAGATTTTACTTCGATCCAAACGGCCTCGGTTAAGATGAAGCCTTTTACTTTATTCTCGTTTGCTTGTTGGAAAAGATTTTTGTTTGAAGCGAAGACTAAGCTTGATGCCTTTGCTAATTCTGGGGGGAGAACTTCGGAAAACGCAATCGTCGCCATTTGTTGAGGCTGCAAGATCAACGTGCTATCATGCATGCCGCAGTCGGAAATTTGCTGAGTTGAAATCGATTTCATAATTGCATTCTAATGCCTCGCGAAACAAAACACACCATTTTACTTGTGCATCGAACGGCGCAGGATATAAGAACAATAAGTGGAGGTTTAGTCTTATGGCCAAAAAAACTGCAACGAAAAAGAAAATGGCTTCTGTAAAAGCTGCGAAGCCCTCTAAAAAACCCTCGAAGCCAATCGCAAAACCTGTAGCGAAGCCAGCAGCAAAGCCAGTAGCAAAGCCAGTAGCAAAGCCAGTAGCAAAGCCAGTAGCAAAGCCAGTTGCTAAGCCAGTTGCTAAGCCAGTTGCTAAGCCAGTGAAAAAACCAGTTGCGGCAAAACCAGCGGCTAAAGCGCCGCCACTAAAAGTTGCGGCCAAAGAAAAAACTACTTCAGTTAAAAAAGAATCAAAAGTTAAAGCAGTCGTTGAAGAAAAAGCGGCACCGGTTAAAGTTCAAACTGTTATTTCGATGATGGAAGATCCATCAAATGGTGACGATGCGGCTAAAGCTGAAAAAGTAAGCAAAGTGAAGCCAGTTAAAATTGAGCGTGGCAATGTAGCGGATGAAAAAGCTAAATGGGCTGAGCTCTATAAAAAATTTGGCAAAGATAAAGCGATTACTTACAAAATGTCAGAAACTTTCACACCGATGATTCCAGTTCAGCATAAAGTTTTAGGCTGGGGATTCGTATTAACGAATGAAAATGACCGCTTAGAAGTTTTGTTTGAAACGGGTATTCGCATGCTAATCAGTAATTATAAAGTTTAGCGATTGGCGTTGTTGTTGCCCGACAATGTGCTTGGGTATTAAACTTTCTGAGTTTTTCCATTGCCACCAGATCATGAATGAACTTAAGATCACCTCACATGGCAAAAGATGATTTAGCACAATTCGATGGAAAAGTTGTAGATGCACTCGCGGGTGGAATCTATAAGATAGAACTAGAAGCTAACAAAGTGGTCATTGGTGCCAAGCTTTGTGGTAAAATGCGTCGATTCAATATCCGCATTGTTGTAGGCGACAGAGTTAGTGTTGGAGTTTCTCCGTATGATCCGACTCATGGCCTAATCATGTACCGCCATAAATAATAAAACGATCTCTATCATGCACTTATTATTCAAAAAAAATTAAAAGGATAAAAAATGGAACAAGCTCTACAGGGTTACTTGGCTCGTGTTGTTCAAGGTGTTTCGGCGAAGTCTGCAGCTTCAGTTTTACTATTAACCGCAGAAGGTGGAACGGTTCCATTCATCGCGCGTTACCGTAAAGAACAAACTGGAAATTTAGATGAAGTTCAAATTCGTAATGTGATCGAAGCAAACGAAACTTACCAAGAGATCGTAAAGCGTAAAGCTTTCTTAGTAAAAGAAATTGGCGAGCAAAAGAATTTAACTCCCGAAATTCAAAAACGTATCGAGATCTCTTGGGATTTAAATGAGCTGGAAGAGATTTACAAGCCATTCAAGAAAAAGAAAAAAACCAAAGCCACCATCGCACGCGAAGCGGGCTTAGAGCCTTTAGCGAATTGGATTTGGGATATGGGTCATGGCATACTAAAAGATGCTGAGACTATGGAAATCAAAGCGAAGAATTTTATCAATGCGGATAAAAAAGTTGTTACTTATGACGATGCATTAAAGATGGCTCAAGATATTATTGTTGAACGTATTGCCAATGATGCTGCATTACGTGAGCAAGTTGTTAAAAATTATTTCGAACAAGGTAAAGTTGCAGTTAAGGCTGCAAAAGGTTACAAGCCAAATTCAAAATACGAAATGTATTCGAAAGACTACACGGAGGCAGTTAAGAATTTATTAGAAGAAAAAGCTTCGCACCGTTACATGGCGATTAAGCGTGGTTGGACTGAAGAAGAATTAGCTTTAGATTTGTCGGCTGACGATGAAATGTTACTTAAAACATACGAGCGTTATGCAACAAATGTTGAAAATGCGATTGGTACTTATTTAAAAGAGTCAGCGCGTTTAGCATTGAATGTATATGTTGTGCCCTCTGTAAAAAACGAAGTACACGCGAAATTAAAAGAAAAATCTGATGAGCACGCGATTAAAGTTTTCACTGAAAACGTACGCCGCGTATTATTGGGTTCACCATACGGAAACAAATGTATTCTGGGGGTTGATCCGGGTTTACGTACGGGTTGTAAGATCGCTTTAATCGATAAAGCGGGTAACTACGTTTCTCATACTGTGATGCACACTTTAGGGGAAGGTGCCGAAGGTAAAGCAAAAACTTTAATAAACGAAGTCACTAAGCAAATCAAAATCGAAGCGATTGCGGTGGGTAACGGTACTGCCGGACGTGAGACAGAAATTTTCTTGAAAAAGATTTTAAAAGAGCTAGGTAAAGATAAAGAAATTCCAGTTATTATGGTGAGCGAATCAGGCGCTTCGGTTTATTCGGCAAGTGATATTGCGCGCGTTGAATTTCCGGATTTAGATCTGACGGTGAAGGGAGCGATTTCGATTGCTCGCCGTTTACAAGATCCACTAGCTGAACTTGTAAAGGTAGATCCAAAATCAATCGGCGTTGGCCAATACCAGCATGATGTGAATCAAACTCAACTTAAAAAAGGCTTAGAAGCCGTAGTCGAAAGTTGCGTAAATAATGTTGGCGTTGATGTAAATACGGCATCGGCTTCGCTGTTGTCATTTATCTCTGGCGTAGGTCCGGGCTTAGCGACGGCGATCACTGAGCATCGTAAGAAAAATGGTTTATTCACCGAGCGTTCTGAATTAATGAAAGTTCCGCGTTTTACCACGAAGATTTATGAACAAGCGGCGGGTTTTTTACGAATTTTAAATGGAAAAGTATTTCTAGATTCCACGGGCATTCACCCTGAGCGCTACAGCGCGATTCGTGATATGGCTCAAGATGTGGGTGCGGAATTAAAAGAATTAACGGGTGAGGGTGCTAAAAAACTTTTAGCTTCTCGTACCAAATGGGCAGCGGTTGTTGGTGAGTATACTTTTGACGACTTAGTAAAAGAACTCGAAAAGCCAGGGCGTGATCCACGTGATCCGTTTAAAGTGTTTCAATTTCGCGATGATATTTTTGAAGTAAAAGATTTAACCGAAGGAATGATTTGCCCGGGATTGGTGACGAACGTAACTAATTTTGGAGCTTTTGTTGATATCGGCGTTCATCAAGATGGCTTAGTTCATATTTCTGAACTGGCTCACAAATTCGTGGAAGATCCACGTAAAGTTGTAAATCCGGGTGATCAAGTAACGGTGAAGGTATTGAAAGTTGACCAAGCGAAAAATCAAATCGCTTTATCTATGAAGTTAGATGCGGCTCCAAATCACAAATCCTTCCGTGATATGAAAGAAGCGGGACAGCGCCCAGCGGGCGGCCCCTTGCAAGGTGGTCCTAGACCTTCGCAAGGTGGTGGCAATCGTCCAGCCGCGGGTGGCGGATTTAAACCTCGCGAAGGTGGTGGTGGATTTAATCGAGATAATCGTGGCAATGATAACAACCGTAGCTTTGATAACCGTGGAAACGGTGGCGGAGCGGCGAAGCCGGCGTTTAACAATCCGTTTGCAGCTTTATTAAACCAAGGCAATAATAAGAAATAATTTAGAAAACAAAACCATAAGGGAGTTCACGTGGCATTAAAAGTTGGCGGTAAAAAAAAGGGAGCTAAGAACAAAAGTGCTCGTCATAAAGCAAAACGTCTTACTAAAAAGAAAAGAATGAATAAAGCTAAGAAGTAGTTTTTAGCTTTAAAAAATTTTGAAACTAAAAAATATTTACGTCATACGGCATGGAGAAACTGATTGGAATAAAAACAGTCGTTTTCAAGGCCGTACTGATATTAAATTAAATGATCAGGGCAGAGAGCAAGCCGCATTACTTCGACCGGTCATGCAGCAACTGCAAATTGAATCTGTCTATGCCAGTTCTTTGGCGCGCGCGTATGAAACCGCCGAAATTGCGACCGGCGACCTTAAATTAACGATTCAAAAAGAAGATCGTTTACGTGAAACCAATATCGGGGAAGCCGAAGGAATGACGATTGACGAGATCAATGAAAAATACGGCGAAGGCAATTTGCAGAAGTGGCGTTCTTACGAAGAACGTTTACTTGATTTTCGTTTTCCGAATGGTGAATCAAAGCGGGAAGTGATGTTTCGCTTACGACAAGTTTTTTTAGATATTGCCCAGAATTCAAACCGATCATCGATTGCCGTATTTTCTCATGGCATGATTATGAGGGCGATGACTTTTGTATTTAGCACCGGTATTCCGTGGGAGCAGCACGTTTTTCATAACGGATCTGTACACCATTACTTGTGGAGCGGGGAAGACACGGAAAGACTGATTTACAAAGGAAAATTAAATCCGTGATTTTTAAAAGTGTTAAAACTTTTTTTAGAGAAAACTCATTTTTAAATTTCATTGTATTGGCGATCGTTTTTTTTATTCCTTTAGCATGGTCACGTTACTTAAATGCCAATTATGTTTCGGCTAAGTTCTTTTTATTTTTTCTAGTCACTTCTTTAGCTTTGCTGGTTAGCTTTAAAAAATTTGCGGTACCAGTCTTGCCGAAGTGGCTTTGGGCTATTTTCGGCGTATTGGTCGCATTACATTTTACGTCGCCTTTGTTGACTCATAATTTTTACGATTACATGTATTTATTTAAATTCTTTGGCTTCTGCTCGCTGGCTTATTATTTCTATGGTTTGAAAACGGGCGAAATAGATCAGGCTTTTCGTAAAACCACTTATGTTATTTTTGCAGTTGTTTCTTTGATCTTGTTATTTGCATTGTTGGATTTTTACAAATTCCGTATTGACCAGATGTTTATCGAAAGTGGATATTTGCTAGGATCTTTCGGAAATGTAAATATGATGGCCGAGTTTTTAATTTTGGCCACACCTTTGGTTTTTCATTGGGTCAAATTTAAAGATCGCGTTCCGTACGTAGTAAAGTTCGTATTATTTACGCTTTGGATATTCTTTATCATGTACTGTCGTAGCCGTTCGACATGGATGGGGTTGGGTCTTTGGACCGTATGGGTACTAGTTAAAAGTAAGCAGCGTAAAGAACTGTTGGCTTTACCGGCGGCTTTGATTTTTTGCCTGATCGCTTTAAATACGCCAACTTTAACCGTAGTTACTTCAGACGTAAAAAATGATTCGTTTCGTGAGCGAGTTAATTTATATAAAGCGACTTTTGCCTTAGTGGCGGAAAATCCTTTAGGGGTTGGCATTTCGCATTTTGATAATTTTGTTGTACCTTACCAAGAAGATTCGGCTGGTAAGCCGGGTGAGTACTTACATTATGACCAGCCTCATTCTGAATTTTTGAGATGGGCTGCGCAACTTGGGTGGCTGGGTTTGGGATTAACGGCCGTGATGTTAGGTCTGATGGCTTGGTTGTTACTTCTGAAAAAAACTGCATCCTTGACCGATGCAAATTATAAAAACCGTAATTTTTTATTTGAAAGTTTATTAGTACTTTTTCCGCAAATGCTATTTCAGTTTCCTTTTCACAACCCAGCTTCGTTATTATACCTTTCATTTTTATTCGCGATGTTTCTAAGTTTTTACCCGACTCAGAAAGAAATTTTATTAAATTGGAAAGTGCGCACACCGATTTTTCTAATCGCGATGGTTGGTGTGATGCACGCATTTTCTTTTGTGTATTCTATTTTTCTAGAGTCAACGCAGCCTGAAAGCTATGAAAGTGTTGCTTTGGCCTGTGATCTGTATCCGACTAATCAGAATGCTTGTTTTTTAAAAACTTACCACTTAGTTAAAGACGGAAAATACCCACAAGCACGTCTAGAGTTTCAACGAAGTTTTGATAATTTTATCTATCACCGTGGTTTGTTAAGAATTTTACCCACGTATGTTAAGTATACCGCGGGAGATGTAAAATCTTGTGAGGCTGTGCAAGTTTACCGATTATTATTTCCGGCACAGAAGTTTTTTGAACCCGAAGTAATTAAAAGTTGTGCGGGGACGAGTTCTCCGATTCAGATAAAAAATCCTAAACAATTTGCTATGGATTATCGTTATTGGCTAAATCGCCAACTACAGTAAAATATGAATTTTTTTGAACATTACCAGATTGAAAAAATTCATAGTGCTGATTTTGACGATAAAATAATTATTCCTAAAGGTTTAGTCTGTGTTTTTTTATGGGGACATAACTGCCCGAATTGTGAAATTTCTAAAAACATTTTAGTCGATCGCAAAAGTGAAGTCGAATCTTTAGATATTAAATGGTTTCACGCGAATATCTATGAAGATTTTAAATTAGCGACACGTTTTGGATTGTTTGGAATTCCGGTGTTTTTGTTTTTTAAAGAAGGGAAGAAGCTGGGAAAGATTAGCCCGTTCCCGGGCTTTGATCCATTTTTTGAAGCCGTTCAAAATCTTAAAAATAAAATTAACGACGTAGCTGAATAATACGATCGGCAATTTCTGCAAAACCTTTTCCGCCGCTTGATTCAGATATGTATTGTGGAAGATGTTTTATTTCTTGTTCGAAATTGCGCACATTTGCAACGCCGAAAGAGTGTGGAAATTTCTCGAACATGGGCTCATCATTGGGAGAGTCACCGACAAAAATACATTTGGTTAAAATGTCATTTTCACTAAGCTGCATTTCATTTTTTAGAAAGTTGAAACTTGTTTTTAGTTTATTATAATCACCAAACCAGCCGTTTACGTGGATTGAACTGACCTTGGCTTGGGCTCCGTGATTTGTGAAAATTTCGACTATTTTCTGTACTGATTTTTTGTCTAACGGCGTTACGTCTTCGCAGAAATCAATGGCTAAATCCATCAGTCGGCAGAATTGGTCGGAGGAGATGGCTGCACCCGGAACAGAAGATAAAATTTCTTTCTGCACTTCGAACAGTTTTTGCTGATTTATTTTGATGGTTTTATCGTCACAAAAAAACCATCGATGCATTTTTTTATCATAGCGAAAGTAAAAACCACCGTTTTCACCAACAATGCCCGCAATCGGCCAGAATCGGGCGATCATTTCACACCAACCCGCAGGTCGGCCAGTGATGGGAATGATTTTTAGTCCGGCGTCGTGCAGTCGCCACAAAGCTTGGTAGGCGTCGGCGTGTAACTGGCCGTTCGTCGTGAGTGTGTCGTCAATATCTGTAAGGACGAACTCGATCTTTGAATTGAACTGCTTTAAATTTTTCATTGTGCTTTCTATGAAATCAGTGTTTTTAATAGTTTAGAGGAATACGAATGGCGAAGAAAGCTGCATCTGGTTTTGACATAAATTCTGGCTCTGGAACTAAGTTAGTGATCGTAGAATCCCCGACGAAAGCCAAGACAATACGTAAGTTTCTAGGTTCAAACTACATCGTTGAATCATGTATGGGGCACGTTCGTGATCTACCTAAGTCGGCAAAAGACATTCCCGAAAAAGTAAAAAAAGAAAAATGGGCGCAGTTAGGGGTGAATGTTGATAAACATTTTGAGCCCTTGTACTGCGTTCCCAAAGATAAACACAAAGTCATAAAAAATTTAAAAGATAAATTATTACTAGCCGATGAACTTTATCTAGCGACGGATGAAGATAGAGAAGGTGAAAGTATTAGTTGGCATTTATTGGAAGTTTTAAAACCCAAAGTTCCAACAAAACGAATGGTCTTCCACGAGATCACGAAAGAAGCGATTCAAAAATCTTTAAATGAAACTCGCGAAATTGATTACAACTTAGTGCGTGCGCAAGAAGCCCGTCGCGTCTTGGACAGATTAGTGGGTTACACGATTTCTCCGTTACTTTGGAAAAAAGTTGCTTTCGGATTATCGGCCGGCCGTGTGCAGTCCGTAGCTGTTCGTTTGGTTGTCGAGCGTGAAAAAGAAAGAATTCGTTTTAAAAAATCAGCGTACTTTGGCTTGGCTGCTTTGCTTGATAAAACCGGACACGAGTTCGAATCAAAAATTCAAACTTACAAAAATAAAAGAATTGCGACCGGTAAAGACTTCGATGGGTTAACCGGACAGTTGTCAGCCGGTAAAGACATGATGGTGCTGGATGAAAAAACGGCCGATCAAGTTTTAAAAGATATTCAAAGTAAAAACTGGGTTGTTTCGGAAATTGAAGAAAAACCAGTGACTCGTCGTCCATATGCTCCGTTTATTACTTCTTCATTACAGCAAGAGTCGAATCGTAAGTTAGGTTTGAGTGCCCGCGAAACCATGCAGGTTGCGCAGAAACTTTACGAACAAGGTTTTATTACTTACATGAGAACAGATTCTACTTTTTTATCGACCGAAGCTATTAAGGCTGCGCGCGATAGCATTGCGACGAAGTATGGTAAAGATTATTTACCGGATGCTCCGCGTACGTATGAAGGTAAAAAAGTAAAGGGTGCGCAAGAGGCCCATGAAGCGATTCGACCGGCGGGAACCGCATTTATTGATCCAGATGATACGGGTTTAGTCGGTCCGCAATTTAAATTATATGATTTGATCTGGAAGCGCACGATGGCTTCGCAAATGGCCGATGCAAAACAAAAACAAGTCTCTAGTAAAATTGCGGTGGGCGATGCAATTTTTTCTGCTTCGGGTACCACGATCGAATTTCCGGGATTTTTACGCGCGTACGTTGAGGGTAGCGATGATCCAGAAGCAGACCTTGAATCACGCGATGTGAAGCTTCCGCCGTTAAAAGTAAACGACATTTTAAAACTAAGTAAAATTGATCCGACTTCGCATGAAACAAAACCGCCGGCGCGCTTTACCGAGGCCTCGTTAGTTCAAATCATGGAGAAAGAGGGAATTGGTCGTCCGTCAACTTACGCTAGCGTTATCGGCACGATCATTGATCGTGGCTATGTTCGTAAAGCGGGTAGTGCGTTGATTCCGACATTTACTGCGATGGTGGTTTCTAAATTATTATCTAAGCATTTAACACAGTACGTGGATTTAGGATTTACTTCCGAGATGGAGCAATCGCTAGACAATATTGCCGACGGTGAATTGAACTGGGAAAAATATTTAACAACGATTTATCATGGTCCATTGGGATTAAAAGCGACCGTTGAAAAACAGGGCGAGAATATTATTCCGGAAGAAGCGCGCTCGATTAAGCTAGAAGGTCTTGAACAGTATGAATTTAACGTGGGCCGCTACGGTGCTTACGTGAAATCAAAACGTGGAGAAGATAGTTTTAGTGCTTCGATTCCGGATAATGAAGCTCCGGCGGATATGACCGCCGAGCACGTTGAAAAGTTAATTGATCAAAAATTAAAGGGCGCCGATTCATTGGGTGCTGATCCGATCACGGGTAAAAAGATTTACGTATTAAACGGACGTTATGGTCCGTATGTACAATTAGGCGAGAGCGACGAAGAAAAAATTAAACGTGGATCATTACCTCCGAATGTGAAGCCTGAAGACGTTGATTTTAAAATGGCTTTAGAAATTCTGTCGATGCCAAAAACTTTAGGAGCTCATCCTGATTCGGGAAAAGATGTTAAAGTGGGGATTGGCCGTTTTGGGCCATTCATCGTGCACGAAGGTGATTATCGTTCGGTTCCTAAAACGGAAACTGTATTTACGATGGATTTAGCGAAGTCTTTAGCATTATTAGCCGAGCCTAAAAAAGGTCGCGGTAAAGCTTCAGCAATTAAAGACTTTGGTAGTCATCCTATTCATGAAATTCCGGTTCAGGTATTTAATGGCCCTTACGGGGTTTACATCAAAGCTGGAAAAACGAATGTTGGACTTCCTGAGGGAACGACGCTGGAGCAATTAACTGCAGAAAAAGCATTTGAATTAATAAATGACAAAATCGGTACGACTAAATTAGGTGGATCTTCTTCGAAAGAGAAAGAAAAAGCAAAACCTAAAAAGAAAGCGGCCGCGAAGGCTGTCGTAGTTGAAGAAAAGAAAAAGGCTAAAAAAGTTATTATTAGTAAAACAGCTAAAAAGGCAGCAAAAAAGAAATAAGTTATGAGCGATTCGAATAACCAAAAAAAGCGACAACTTGAGCTGGGTCAAACCTTTCTTAAAGAACCTGATCGTAATTACCATCGGGGTGGACGCAGTTTTTATTTTTTTGACTTCGATGATAATATTGCTTATTTAACAACCCCTTTAATTATTTTTCATAAAGAAACCGCGGATGAACTTCATCTAACCAGCGGCGAGTGGGCTTTACATAATTCACACATTGGTAAAACAGGCCCGTACAGTGAATTTGAAATTCGTTACGACGACGAAACGGGCTCGTTCCGTCGATTTCGCGATGTTGATTTAAAAGAATTAGAAAAATTAGGGCATCAGAAACAATTATTTGTACAAGATGTTTTACACGCCCTAAATTTGCCAGATATGCAGTGGAAGGGTCCTTCTTGGGACTGCTTTTACCATGCAACATTTAATCAACGCCCGATTTCGGTGATTACGGCGCGTGGGCATAATGCGGCGACAATACAAGATGGTGTAAAAGAATTTGTGCGTGCGGGGTACTTGCCGGCGGAACCAAATTACTTAAGCGTGTATGCCGTTAGTAATAAACATGTACGTACGCATTTAAAAGACCCCGATTACAAAGCAACGATTGCTGAATTGAAACAACGTGCAATTCGTGCGTCGGTCGAAAAAGCGATCGAAGTTTATGGGTACAGCCCCCATCATCGTTTTGGGATGAGTGATGATGATCCTAAAAATATTCAGTTAGTGATCGAAGAAATGACCCGACTTAAGTCGAGCTATCCAGAAATGTCATTTTTTATGATCGAAACCCACGGTGGCGATTTTATTAAACACGAAATTGGCCAACATGGTTTGAAATCGCAACTTATACATGACGGGGCATCGCAACTAGATTTGTTCGATCCAACCCGACGTAAGCCTTAACCCAAAAATCCCGCTCAAAAGATCTTACTAATTTAAAAAGAGTGGGCATATACTTTTAGTTACGTCATTAAAAAGGAAACATCATGTTTAAATCTGTCGTGTTACTTGCTTCTCTGTTTAGCTCAATGGTATTTGCTCAAACTTTGGATTTCACTAAAAATTTAGATTGTAATTGGGTTGATCCAATTCAAACAGGATATTTACAAAATCATTTAGTTTTTAAACAAAAAGATTCAAACCTTGAAGGACGCGTGATTGAGCAATATATCAAACGCCAAGACCCTTCAAAAATATACTTACTTGAAGAAGACATCGCTAAAACAAAAACAATTATGAAGAGCGTATTCGAAGACATCGCTAAAAAAGATTGTAAGTTTACAACCGAAATTCAAGCCCTGTTAGTTAAACGCGTCGAAGAACGTACGGTATTTGTTAAAAAATACTTAGGTAAAGATTTTAAATTTAATAAAGAAACCGAATTTGTTTACGATCCAGACCACAAGAAAAATCCGAAAAATGCGGATGAAGCGAATGAGTTCTTAAAAAAATATGTTCAGTTTCAAGTCGCTAACTATTTAGCAACCGATATCAAATTAGACGAAGCTAAAGAGCGCGTAGTTAAAAATTACGAGCGTAACTTAAAACGAATTAAAGATACCAAATCTGACGAGTTGATCGCCAATTACTTAAACTCTTTTGCACTTTCTTTAGATCCGCACTCGAGCTTTTTCTCTAAAGATTACTACGAAGATTTCACGATCGATATGAGTCTTTCTTTAGAAGGCATTGGCGCAACGCTTTCTCAGCAAGATGGTTTTACGACGATTGAAGCTTTAGTTCCGGGCGGAGCCGCCGCAAAATCAAGAAATTTAGAGCCACAAGATAAAATCGTTGCCGTTAGCAAAAAAGATAACAAAATGGAAAATGTAATCGACATGGATTTGAAAGATGTCGTGAAATTGATCCGTGGCCCCAAGGGTACAAAAGTTAAACTTTCTATTTTGCGTAAAGAAGGCGAAGGAAATAAAAAATTTGACGTTGAATTAGTACGTGAGAAAGTTTCTTTAGAAGACAATGCCGTTTCAATTTACTACCAAGACAAAGAAATTAATGGCGCAAAGAAAAAAATCGGGATCATTAATTTCCCATCATTCTACGCAGACTCCAAGCGTGGCGGACGTTCTTCCGCGGCCGATATGAAAAAAGTAATTGCACAGGCACGTGAGAAAAAAGTGGATGGCTTAGTTTTAGATTTATCCAATAACGGCGGCGGTTCTTTAGAAGACGCAGTTAAAATCGGTGGCCTATTTATCAAAACTGGAAATATTGTAAAACAGTCTTCGCGTGCGGAAGGCAAAGAAATTCCTTTGGCTGATACCGATGATAAAGTTGATTGGAATGGCCCCTTAGTAATTTTAATTTCTAGAATAAGTGCTTCGGCTTCAGAAATCGTATCGGGCGCAATGAAAGATTATAATCGTGCGGTCGTGGTTGGTGCGGATCACACTTATGGCAAAGGTAGCGTGCAAACGGTGCTTCCCGTTCCGGGCGAACTTGGCGCATTAAAAGTAACGATCGGGATGTTTTTTACTCCGGGCGGTTTTTCAACTCAGCACCGCGGCGTTGAATCAGATGTGATTATCCCCAGCCCGTACAGCGTGGATGATATCGGTGAAAAAAGTATGGACTATTCTTTACCTCCGAAAAAGTTAGCAAGCTTTTTATCCAAAGATGCTTACGTTGAAAAAGGTGACGGCGCTTGGCAAGAAGTGAAGGCTGACTGGATTAAGAAATTAAAAGTTCGTTCTACGGAACGCGTTGGCAAAAATGAAGAATTCAAAAAAATCTCTGATGAATTAGAAAAAACTAAAAAACTTGGTAAAGTGATCAAAGTTTCAGAAGTGATTAAAGAAAAAGGTGAGAAAGATAAAAAAGTTAAGAAATCTCGTTACGCTGGTAAAGATGAGAAAGAAAAAGAGTATTTAAAACGCGCAGATATTCAGGAAGCTTCGGATGTGGTCGCGGATTTAATTGTATTAGAAGACGGTAAAGATTTAGTGCCGATTTCAACTAAGAAGTAATCTTAGTTCTTTTTTTGGCTGTCGGGATTTTTTAAAAAAATTCCGACAATAGCTAGGCAGCAATACACGATCACAAAACTAAGTGCAGAAGCGATCACATCGATCAACCAAGACTGCATTCTATTCGGTTTTTTAATTTGAAGATGATTAGATATCAAAGATAGTTTGGATTGATCCAAACTATCTTCAGTATGAACAGGTGAATCTAAATTTTTTAGTTTTAGCTCGCCCATAATTGATTAAGCTGCTTTGTTTTGAGTTTCAGGTTGTGATTCAACTTTATGTTGTTCAACAACTTTTGGTTGATCTGTTAAACCCATCCCGATTCCTAAAGCATGCATTACTGATGGCACGAATGGAATGTAAGTAAGGTATGGTAATAAATCAAATGCACCCGCCGCTAAGGCAAAATATTTCAAATAAGGCTTATTCGTTTTTTGGCCACGTACGTGCGCTCCGTAAACTAAACCAGCAAATAATGCTATTTGAATAATCGTGTAAACCGTAGAAGCAGAAGAAGCTCCCTTACCGTAACCCGAAGCTTCGGCTGCTTTAGATAGCGGACCGGGCTTGATCCAAGGGATAATATAAGTTGGTACAGCTAAGCATACGTAAAAAATGGAATAACCAGCTGGGTTTGAAAAGATTTTGTCTTTGAAAGATATGTTTTGAGACATTGCACGAACTCCTTATTTTGTTTGATAACATCTCGGAGTTTAAATTCAGAACATGAATAGTAAAAACAAAAAAACTGAAAATTAGTTATTAAACTAATTTTCAGTTTCATAATCGAACAAAAATTTGTATCAGTTTGAACTCTTCACAAAAAAAGTTAAGTTCTTGTTAAGTAAAAAGGTCTAGGTTGCGTCCGCATAAGTGCGGTTACGAAGTGCTTCAATACGCTCCTCTAATGGCGGGTGGGTCGCAAATAAATTTCCTAAGCCCGAACGTTTCTTGCCCGAAATTTTCATCGTCGCTAAATCATCTGACTCTTTGTGAGTTTCATCGACGGTATTTTGTGGAGCCGCAATTTGATAAACTTTTTGTAAGCGAATTAAAGCCTGCGACATTTTATCGGTGGAAGCGTATCGGGCTCCGCCGGCATCGGCGCGAAATTCGCGGCGGCGTGAGAAGTAACAAACGACGATAGAACCCAATAATGTAAAAGCCGTAACGACGGCAGAGTAAATCATTTGCCGAAGTATAAAATCGCCAAAGCCTCTGCGGTCATCATCATTTCTGCGGAATGCATTCATAATTACGGTTGTAATAATATGCGCAAAGAACATCGCAAACGAATTTACGATACCTTGAATAAGTGTCAGCGTAACCATATCACCATTTACGATGTGCGCAATCTCGTGCGCCAGCACGCCTTCAATTTCTGGGTCGGTCATCGTATTCATTAAACCGCTAGATACAGCAACCAGAGCGCGCTTTTTTGAAGGGCCGGTGGCAAATGCATTAACATCTGGAGATTCGTAATAACCCACTTCAGGCATCACGTCCATGCCGGCACGTCTGGCAATTTGATAAACTAAATCAATTAATTTTCTCTCGATCGGATTTGTAGTTAGCGGATTTACAACTTCAACACCGTGAAATTTTTTAGCCATCCAGCGTGAAAGTTGTAGCGAAATAAATGCGCCGGCAAAACCCCAGATAAAACAAAATATAAATAGTCCGGCGTAGCCGCCGCCAGTTAAGTTAATACCAAAAAACGCGCTCACTACCCCGACGATCAGACTGACCGTTAAGACAACCAGGATGTTAGTGATGATAAAATAGCCTATACGTTTAAAAAATTTCATTAAAACTCCTACTACGAAGGTGAGTT
This sequence comes from Bdellovibrio sp., assembly GCA_014376435.1. Classification (GTDB taxonomy): domain Bacteria; phylum Bdellovibrionota; class Bdellovibrionia; order Bdellovibrionales; family Bdellovibrionaceae; genus Pseudobdellovibrio. The sequence continues at coordinate 42,585 of JACMRL010000015.1, forward strand.
CTACTTATAACGTGTCAAGGTGCCTAGAACAAGGGCAAGGCTTTGTTACCGCACCTCATTATACAAGGCTTTTAACAATGAATTTAGCTAGAATAAAAACTCTGGTAATTAAATCACAGCGGGATAAAAATGGCGCAAAAAAAGACGCAGAAAAAAGCTACGGCTAAACCGAGTTCTTCAAACTCTTCATCAAGCTTTGGCGGTTTAGATAAAAAAATATTACTTCAAATGCACAGTCACATGGTGAAGTCGCGAGTTTTAGAAGAGCGACTGATAAAAATTTACCGCGCCGGTGAATCTTATTTTTGGATTGGTGGCCCGGGCGAAGAAGCTTGGGGGGTTCCGCTGGGAATGTTAGGCCGTATCGGTCACGGACCTGGAAATGATTTCTATCATCTTCACTATCGCTGTACGCCCACCTTAATTGCGATCGGTTTAGAAATGGTTGATTCCATTCGATTGACGATGAATCGCGCGACCGATCCTTCGACGGGTGGAAGAAATTTTTCGAATCATTACGTATTTCCGAAATGGAATGTGGCGCCGGTAACGTCTCCACTTGAGATCCAATATCCGATTGCTTGTGGTACCGCGCACGCGCAGAAGCGTTTTGGAAAAAAAGCGATTTCGATTGTAACGGGCGGAGATGCGGGAACGGCGGAAGGAGATTTTGCTTCGGCATTAATTTTAGCTTCGCGCCGAGGACAAGAACTTCCACTTTTAATAACGGTACAAAATAATAAATGGGGTATTTCGACTTCTTATGATGGTCAGCACGGAGAAGACGAGATTGCGGATCGGGCCCGCGCATTTAATATTAAATCGCGCGTGATTAACGGAAACGATCCGGTTGAAAGTTATTTAACTTTAAAAGAAGACATGGAATATATTCGTAAAACGGGTAAGCCCGCTTTTATCGAAGCCCACGTATCACGTCTTTACGGACATTCATCGGCCAGCGGTGCAAACCCGGTGCAAGGCGAAGTCGATCCCGTGATGGAATTCGAAAAACGATTATTAAAAGCAAATTTATTAACGGCCACCGATGCTAAATCCATTTGGGAAAATTTTGAAGCCGAAGGCGTGCGCGCCGCTGAAATTGCACGCGCGGAAATGGTACCAAGTGCCGATAGCGTTTGGGATCACACCTATGTTGATAACGAGAACGCGGATTGGAGAAAATTCTAATGGCAAACATGGCTCAAGCCATCAGAATGGCTTTAAACTACGCGGAAAAAAATTACGAATTAAAAGATATTTTCGGTCAAGATGTGGGGGCTCCTCTCGGCGGCGTATTCACGGCAACGCAAGGATTGAAAACCACTTGGAACTCAACATTGGATGAACGTGGAATTATCGGAATGGCGATGGGAATCGCAATGGCGGGTGATCGCTGTGTGGCCGAAATTCAGTTTGCCGATTATATTTTTAATACCATCGATCTTTTAAAAATCGCGGGTAATACTTTGTGGTGTACAAACGGCCAGTATAATTTACCGATGACGGTGATGACTCCGGTGGGTGCGGGCATTCGCGGTAGCGTTTATCATTCGCATTCATTCGACGCTTGGGCTTCGCGTTTAGCGGGTTGGAAAGTGGTAATGCCTTCGACTCCGTTAGATGCTTATGGCTTACTACTTTCGTGCATTAAAGATCCTAATCCTTGTATGTTTTTAAAACCGAAGGCGCTAATGCGTGTTCGTGGTGAAGAATTAATTCCGGGAGAGCCGGCAGATGAAAAAGAATTAAAAACTAGAATTGATGCACCGATTGGTGATCGTAAAAATTGGAAGGCCAACTGGCCGAATGCGGAAGAGTATTTAATTCCGTTCGGTAAAGGTAAAATCACTCGTCAAGGTGAACAAATCACGGTGGTTAGTTACGGACGTCATCTGTTAGTTTGTAACGAAGTAGCAGATCAGTTGGCGCAAAATGGATATTCAGTTGAAGTGATCGATTTACGTTCGATTTACCCTTATGACTGGCAAATGATAAAAAGTTCGGTTGAAAAAACTGGCCGCGTATTATTTGTGAATGAAGATACCGAAGTGACTAATTTTGGTGAGCACTTAGCTTATCGGGCGACCACTGAATTATTTTACCACCTACAAGCGCCTCCGCGCGTGTTGGCGGGTAAAAATGTTCCGGGCATTGGTTTACATCCGCATTTAGAAGACTCTAGCGTTCCGCAAAAACATGAAATAGCAATATTGATCCAGCAGATTTGTGCTGAGGTTCCGTAGTGAAAAAAAATAAAAATTCATCTTTGATTAAAACGAGAAAATTACCATTTGATAAATATGCTCTATATAATCAAGCGGTTCAGTCGCCGGAAGATGACGTTGAATTTTACTTGAAATGTTACAAGACAATTCGCAAAGGTAAAAAACCTATTACTTTACGAGAAGATTTTTGCGGCGGCGGAGCTATTTCGTGTGAATGGGTTAAATTAGATAAAACACATAAGTCATCAGGTTTAGATTTAGATTCTGAGCCGATGGATTATGGCCGTGCGAATTACATTTCAGCTTTAAAGCCTGACCAGCAGGATCGCATTGCGCTGATTAAAAAAGATGTTTTATCGGGAAATTTGCCGACGGCAGATATTGCGGTCGCGATAAACTTTTCTTATTTCTTATTTAAAAAACGTGAAATTTTAAAAAAGTATTTTGATAATGTTCATCAATCTTTAAATCATAAAGGTCTTTTTATATTAGATATTTTTGGTGGTTCGCAATGCTACGATGCGATAGAAGATAAAACGAAACATAAGAATTTTACTTATTATTGGGATCAGAAAAATTTTGATCCAGTAACGAGTGAAGCTGATTTCGGAATTCACTTCCGTTACAAAGGAAAAAAATACGAAGACGTTTTCAGTTACGACTGGAGAATGTGGTCGATTCCGGAAGTAAAAGAATTACTCCAGGAAGTGGGCTTCCAAGATGTGCAAGTATATTGGGAAGGTACCGATCGTAAAGGCGGGGGTAATGGTATTTTTAAACAAACTCAAGAAGGCGAAGCTTGTTTAAGCTGGATCGCTTACGTCGTTGGAATTAAATGAGTCAGATTTTAAAACAATCACTTAAAGTACAAGATTACGAAGTATGGGTTCACTTAGGTTGTACTAAGGATGAACAAACTTTTACTCAGCCCGTACATTTCACCGTGGATATTCAATTTGAAAAAGCGGTGAAGGGTTTTGATACCGATCGCTTAGCCGATACGATTGATTACGTCGAACTGACGGCATTGATTAAAAGTAAATCGATGCGTGGACCTTTTCATTTGATTGAACACCTCAACGAAGAAGTTTTTACGATCTTATATGAATTTTTAAAATTGAAACAAGTTAAAGGAAAATTAATCGTTCAGGCTAAAAAAATTAGAGTACCAGTTGAAAACTTACGAAACGGCGTAGTATTTACATGCGAAGCCGAACTGTAGCTTTAGGCCTGGGATCTAATTTAAAAAATCCTATCGTTAATTTACGTTCAGCGCTGAATGAGCTGAAAAAAATATCTGAAATTAAGGTATTAAAAGTTTCTTCGATTTATGAATCAGATGCGCAGTTACCGAAAAACGCTGGTGGCGACTGGAATAAAAAATATTTAAATGCAGTCGTGCTTTGCGAAATGTCGGATGGGCTAACCGCAAACTTGTTACTTGAATTCGTTAAAGAAATTGAAAAAAAATTAGGCCGTGATGCTTCTGAAAAATGGGCACCGCGCGTGATCGACATTGATCTACTTTATTGGAGCGCGGCTAATTACAAAGACGAAACATTACAGATTCCGCATTCGCATTTAACTGAACGGCCTTTTGCGCTCTTACCATTATTAGAAGTGTGGCCAGAGGCTCAGTTACAGAATCGTCCAATGTGGGCGGATGCCTGGATTTTAGAGAAACCTTTTCATACGCTTAAAAGTAAAAATTTTGGTTGGCCCGAAATGGTCGGTATTTTAAATATAACTGAGGATTCTTTTTCAGACGGTGGGAAATTTATCACGCCTGAACAAATACAGAAGCAAGCCATTCATCTTTTAGACTCAGGCGCAGATATCATAGATATTGGCGCTGAATCGACCCGTCCCGGGGCAAGTCCGGTCACGTTAGAGCAAGAGACGGCGCGACTATTGGCTGCCTTCGCTTACTTGGGTGAAATTAAAAAAAACCGTTCTTTTAAAATTAGTTTAGATTGCCGTCAGGCAGATGTGATCAGGAAAGTACTTTCGAAATACGAAATTGATTTTTTAAATGACGTAACTGGTTTTGATTCCATTGCGATGCAATCAATATTAAAAGAATCAAAACTAAAAGCTTTTGTAATGCATTCATTGTCGATTCCTCCGAATGCGGATTTAACTTTAGATACTGACGTGAATCCCTGCGCTCAGTTAATGGATTGGTGGCAAAAAAAGTCGACGCAATTAGTTCAAGCAGGAATCAATCGCGAACAGTTAGTGTTTGATCCCGGGATTGGCTTCGGCAAAACAAAATTACAAAGCATGTATATTTTAAATCATTTAGAGCAATTCAGTGCAGTTCAAGCGGAAATTATGATTGGACATTCAAGAAAATCTTTTCTAACGTTTTTTTCGGATCGTCGGGCAGATCAGCGCGATTTAGAAACGGCATTGATTACCAGGGATTTAAATTTAGCGTTTACTCAGTACTTACGGGTTCACGATATCGAAACTCAAAAAATTTCTTTACGGTCGTCGCTGTGAAAAAATATTCTGAAATTGTTAGTTTTTTAGAAACATTACAGATTATGCCAAAGACGATGCCTGGTTTAGATAAAATTAAACGTGCCTTGGTGCAAACAGATTGGTACGCCAGCTTGGATCCATTTAAGATTATAGTGGTGGCAGGTACAAATGGTAAAGGTTCAACTTGCGCCATGCTTGAATCATTATTGATTGAGGCTGATCAAGCGGTGGGCTTTTATAGCTCTCCGCATTTAATTAGCACCACGGAAAGAATTCGCACGAGTGGCGCCCAATTATCAGAAGATATTTTTATAGAAGTTTTTACTGATTGCGAAAAATTAATCAAAGAATGTGAGTTATCACACTTTGAATCGCTAACTTTAATGGCTGGGCATTATTTTTTTTCTAGCAAATGGAATCAGAATTTAGATTTTGTAATTTTTGAAGTGGGCTTGGGTGGAACTTACGATGCGACAAACGCATTTCCGCATGCGTATTCAGTCATTACGCCGCTGGGCTTAGATCACACAGCAATTCTGGGAAATACATTGGCTGAAGTTGCGCAAAATAAATTTGGCATTATTCAAGCGGGTAACGTGGTGATTCACCAAGGTTTTTCAAATTCTCTGATGCCTTTGAAAAAAGATGTGGAAGAAGAAACCAATTCTAAGTGGTATGAAGTGCCAGTCGCGCAATGTCGCGTTGCTAAAAATAGTAACGAACCAAAGTATTTTGTGAAAACAATATGGGGCGAAGCAGCTTTAGCTTTACCTGGCGAGCGTGCCGCGCAAAATGCCATGACGGCGCTGTACACTTTTGAAAAACTAGGCTTTTCGCCACTTTTATATTTAGATGCCTTGGCCGATACAAATTGGCCCGGACGCATGCAAAAAATTTCTTGGCCAAACATAACTTGCCCGGTTTATTTATCAGGTGATCACAATCCAGATGGAATTATAAGTCTTTTAAAAATTCTAAAAGATTTTTCGTGGCATACTTTACACGTGATTGTGGGAATTGGCGTGGATAAAGACGCTGACGAAATGTTGGAAGAGCTTTCAGAGCTACCGAATATGAATCTTTATTTAACCGCTACCCCTTTCAAAGGTCTTAAGCTAAATGAGTATCCGCAAAAATATCTTTTTCAATCAACTGATCGTAATGCCGATGTCATTGAGATACTAAACACGATCGATTGCGCACCTAATGATTTGGTTTTAGTGACTGGATCTTTATATTTAGTTGGCAAAGTTTTAAAAAATCTAAAAACTTAGTTCGGAAAATCAGTTCTAACAAACAGTGGCTTTAAAGTTAACCCGGCTTCTTTTAGTTTTTTTTCTGCCGGTTCGCCTCCACGATGAATCACGCACAGAACATTTTCAATTTTTGCACCTAGTTCGCGAAGATCTGCGGTGCTTAACAAAACTTGCCCACCTGAAGTAATAACGTCTTCAATAATCAAAACATTTTTATCTTTGATATCGAGGCCTTCCGCAAACTGACACGTTCCATACTCTTTTGCACTTTTCCTAACAAAGACGCACGGAATGCCGGTCGCCAATGATAGGGCTGTGCCAACGGGAATTCCGCCCATTTCAAGGGCCGCTAGAATTTGGGTATTCGGTGGAATTAATTTTTTTATTTGTTCGGCAATTTCTTTTAAGATCGTCGGTTGAGATTCGAAGCGATATTTATCAAAATACTCTGTCGAGCGAATACCACTGCGGAGTAAGAAATCTCCTTTAAGATGACAAACCTTATAGATACTTTGGGCTAGTTCACGGTGAGTCATGCGGGCTCCTTTTGGGATTATTTTATTTGGCTTAGTTTATGCTTTTTACATTGTTATGGAAAGGGCTGTCGCACTGAATGGAACAAAAAAAACTTAGAGAATATCAAACAGTTCGTCTTTTCGCGACTTTAGCGTTTCTAACAATATTGATAGTTCTATTATTCAAAGTGGTGCTATTTGGTCCTCAAAGCCCCGATAAATTACGCCTACCGGCACAGCAGTCTGAGCCTGCAGTATTCACTGCCGAAAAATAGTTTAATTAAAGGTGAAATGATGGCGGCTCAGCGGCCAATCAGCTGCTGATTAAAAGCGGCGATTGTCTTTTTTACGTTGCTGCCACTGCTCTAAAGCGTATTTGCGCATATCTTCGATATTGTCGAATTCATCCACAATTTCAACACCCAGAAGGGTTTCTACGGTGTCTTCGAGTGTAACTAAACCGGTCACCACGCCATATTCATCGGTCACTAAGGCTAAGTGATCTTTTTCTTTAATAAAGAAATCTAAGGCCTGAGAAACCGACATGCGTTCGTTAACGTTGGCAATCGGTAAAATTAATTCGCGTAAAGTTTTTGTATGCTGATCTTGCGATAAAGCTTCTAAAATTTTGTAACGGTGGGTAAGTCCAATAATTTGATCTAAAGACTCTTCGTAAACGGGTAAACGAGAAAAACGTATTGGTCTAAATTTTTTCGCTACTTCATCAACGGTTAAAGAAGCCTCCAGCGCCATGAAAACTGAACGGGGAGTCATAATATCAGAGACATAAATTTTATCGAGCTTTAATAAATTACGAATAATTATTGATTCTTTTGCCTTGATTGTTCCTTCTTCAACGCCCAGTTCCGCGTGCTTTATCATTTCATCGCGCGTGATATCGGGCTCTTCCGATTCAGTCGCTAAAGCTTTTGAAACGTATTCAGAAAGTTTAACCAAAGGCCATAACATAACGATCATTAATTGGATCGAATAGCCGACGAAGGGCGCCAAAGTCTTCGTATGATTTTTACCGATTGTTTTAGGAATAATTTCTGAAAAAATTAAAACCATAAAAGTCAGAAAGACCGAACAAACCGTTACCCAAGATTCACCAAATTCGTGATGAACTTGGTATGCAATCCAAGCAGAACCTAAAGTATGCGAAATTGTGTTTAACGTAAGAATCGCCGAAATGGAACGATCAGAATGATCTAATAAATGTTTTAAAAGTTTACCCGATTTAGATTTACCTTCGGCTTCAACTTCTACGAAAGCAGGCGAGATTGACAAAAAAACTGCCTCGCATAGCGAACAGACAAATGAAATCGAAAGAACTAATATGAATGAAACAAGAATTAATACCATCTAAGAGCCATTAGCGTATCACTGCTTGGGAGCGGGCGGCAAAGCGATCGAAGTCGCGGACTTGACCTTAGTTGGGGTAAGTTTATCTCTAGACGGAAGACTAGTGCGGGCATTTTTACGATCAATAATAACAAACTTAATATTTTTTTCACTTTTAAGCACGACTTCTTCAAGCTCTTTACTTTCTCGACAAAGGTCTAAAGTTTGCCAGAAGATCTTATTGGTCTCTTTTGAAGCGATCTGCTTTGCATCATCTGGACCAGAAGTTTTGATACGGGTCAAATCATAGTTATCGACCGTACTGGCTACTTTTAAATTATAATCTAGCTTAAGCTCTTGCAGCAAAATTTGAGTGTGCTCAGTGTAAAGTGAAATTGTAGATTTGTCTTCGGCGCTAGTTTTTTTACAGTCAGCAATAAGCTTTAGTTTTTTGGCATCAATTGCCTGAGCAATCAAATTCCAGTTTTTACGATTATCATTTTTGGCCGCGATGTAACTTTTAGAGAGACCTTCAATATTTTGGTTAATAAAGATTTGTGCGCGATCTTTTAATATATCTGGTTGGGTAGAGCAAAAATAATGTTTATCTTTACCGTTAGATAGTAAAAACTGAGATTTATCTTTGTTTGAAGGAATAAAAACAACGTCGTCACTTACAAAGCCCCAACCGATGACATCGTTCAAAATGGCATCGTGGCACTTTTTAATCCCCACGAGATTTTCAGAAAAAGAGATTGAATTGAATAAAGTAGCGACTAGAAAGATTAACGGTATTATTTTCATCTAAGACAGCTTAACTTAAAAAAGCCGATAGCTAAAGTCCAGAGATGTTACTTTCGATCCAGTCACGATAAAAAGTGACATTGGAATAATAGCCATGGCCGATACATTTGTCGTAAATTTCGTCCGGATCAAATTGCTCTTTTTCGGCTTTGGTAACACTGATGTATGAAGTAACTCCCACGATGAAAAAATCGCTAGCTTCCTCATCGTAAATAAAGCCCGGTCCACCGGAATCTCCCGAGCAAACTCCGGTCATATCGTTTTGATTAATGTTAAATGTTTCAGATTCTTTTTTGTAGCCGGTCACGGTTTTCATGACAAAATAAAGCTGCGGAGATTCTTTATCCATAGCGATTGATTCAGGTGATGGATCAAACAGTGCCGTCTTTTTTCCGTAGCCAATCGAAACTAAATTTAAAAATGCAGAGGTTTGCTCGGCCTGCGCCAACCGGGAGACTCGTTGGGCCGCGATCGGTTTGGCTAATTTTAATAGAGCTAAATCGTGATGAAGGACACCCCTTTGTTTAGTTTCATCGCGATACTGTTCGTGAATAATAATTTTTTCGATTTGAATTTGTTCGCTGGACGACAAATTTTGATCGCGGGGGTTAGCGGAAAGAACCGCCTTAATTTGCGAAGATGCAAAGCCTTTAACGCAATGAGCGGCGGTTAATAAAATATTCGGCGTGAGCGCGGAAGCCGTACAAAGCGAAGATTTTTTACTGGTGCCGATGGTTAAATAAATCACGCGTTGTGAAAAAATACTCGAAGCAGAAACCTGTTTTCCACCCAAAATTGAGTCGGCTTCATTATCGTGATAGATTTGGCTTTGCTGTTTTTGGCAAGCCGAAAGCCCAGACGTAAGACCCAAAACGAGTAGCAGTATAAGAAATTTTATAAAGCCTGTATCATTGTTAGACACCCAAAACCCCTTTGAAAAATCTTTAAATGCAACAGTCTAGTTACGGACCGTGATTTGATTGTTCTCTCTTGATACAAAGCAAGTCCTTTGCCAGGGTCCGGGTATCTATCCATGTAAAATTTTGACATAATAAATAGGTAAGTCAGATTAATAGGTTAGTCGAAACTTAGTCAGATCTTACAACTAAAAAAATGAAAAGTTGGACGTATTTTCGCCTCATTTTATTAAGCTTCATTTTGGCTGCGTGCTCGCGCAATCCTTTGGGTGAAGACTTGTCACAACCGATTTTAAATCTTGGTTTCTTACTTTCACAAAGTTGTACAAATACTTTAAATCAAGATGCACCTTACACATGTACGATTATTCCCAATGAAATTATTCCTAATTTAAATTACACCATCGAGCCGGGCACTACATGTACCTGGGCCGCGATTAATCCGGTAACTGCCGTCGTAACGGGGGTACCGAATGATAATCAAGTAGGAACTTGCCAACTCGTGATTGGTTCAAAATCAACTAAACGAAAAGCTTTACCGTTAAGTTATAATATTCAGATTCAAAATATTGCACCTACTTTAACGGTTACAAATGCAGCAAATATTTTAGAAGATGCGGCATTAACAGTGATTCGTACGGATGCAGCCGTGCAAGCCAGTGAAGAAGGTTTTGGAACTTACCGTTTTGATAATTTGAATACGACGGTCCCGCGCTGTTCGGATAACGCGACGGCTTTAGTTGTTGATGCAAATACGGGTGCTATTTCTTATGCTCCAGCTTTAAATTATAATGGCACCTGTAATATTCGTGTTGTTTTCGATGACGGCAATGCGGTTGCCAACAGTACCGTATCGTCAGAGTTTTCAATAACGGTTTTGCCGATTAACGATGCGCCGACAATTGCGCCGATCGCAAATCAATCAACATTTGAAAATATTGCGGCCGTTATTCCGATGAACATTGTTGATGTTGATTCCGCGATTACTTGCGGAGCTTTAAATGTATCGGCTACTTCATCGGTTACTTCGATTGTTTCGCCAAGTGGAATTTCAATTACGGGAACGATTCCGAATTGTACCTTAACTTTAACTCCGATTGCTTTCGCAAATGGAATTACGCTAATTACCGTTACGGCGACTGATGGACTTTTAAGTTCAACCAGAGTTTTTAATCTAAATGTTATTCCCGTTCCAGATCCGCCGGTTTTATTACCCATTGTTAATCAGTTAGGAACAGAAGATACGCCACTGGTTTTTAACATCAACATGACAGATCCAGATACAGTGCTGGCATGTAATAGCACCTTTTTGAATGCAACTTCTTCAAATAGCAGTTTGCTTCCCGTGGCGGCTATTTCGTATTCTGGTTTACCACCAAATTGTACGGTGACATTAATTCCGGTTTTAAATCAGAATGGTTCAACCAACATCGTCATTTCGTTAACGGATGGGCCAAACACAGTCACCCAAGCATTTACAGCAACGTTTTCTTCAGTCAATGATGCGCCCATTTTATCGGTTATAACAAATCAGACAACAAACGAAGATATTCCGTTGGTTGTTAATTTCACCATCACGGATGTGGATAGCCCCGTGAATTGCGTGACTTCAATGAGCGCGAGTTCTTCAAATCTGACTCTTTTACCAACGAGTGGAATCGCGTTTGGCGGCACGGCGCCAAATTGTACGGCGACATTAACATCTTTACCGGATATGAATGGAGTATCAAATTTAAGTTTCACGCTAAGTGATGGTGCACTAACGAACGTGAAAAATTTTACATTTACAGTGAACCCAGTGAATGATGCGCCGACGTTGTCAGTTATTGCCAATCAAACAACGCTTGAAGATACTCCATTAACATTTGGTTTTATTTTAACGGATATCGATAGCGCGATTTCTTGTACCACTTCAATGAGCGCTACTTCTAGCAATTTAGGTTTATTGCCCGTCTCTGGTATTTCGTTCGGTGGAACGGCCCCAAATTGTACGGTGACATTTACGACTTTACTTAATCAATCAGGAATTTCAGCAATTTCATTTATTGCAAATGATGGCGCCTTGACTTCAACCCGCAATTTTAATTTAACGGTGACCGCGGTTGATGATCCACCCGTTTTATCTGTCATTACAAATAAAACAACAAATGAAGACGTTTCGTTAGTCGTAAATTTTACGGTGAATGATCCGGATACTGTTTTAGTTTGTTCGACTTCGATGTCGGCTACTTCCAGTGATGGAACATTATTACCAGTTGCAAACATCGTTTTTGGTGGAACGGCACCGAACTGTACAGCGACGCTAACACCTTTTTTGAATCAATATGGATTAACAAATTTAGTATTTACTTTAACAGATGGAACCACGCCGGTTACTCAGTCTTTTTCATTAGCGGTTACGTCGGTTAATGATGCGCCGGTGCTTTCGGCGATCGGGCCACAGTCGATGGTGGAAAGCACGACTTCGGTTATTAGTTTTACGTTAAATGACGTAGACAGCCCAGTCACTTGTGGAGCGTCGGTATCGGCATCCACTTCAAACACTACGTTATTACCTTTATCTGGAATTTCAATCGGTGGAACGGCGCCAAATTGTACCTTAACGGTTACGCCCGTTATCAATGTAAATGGAACAACAAATATTTCTTTAACTGCCACCGATGGATCTTTAACCGATATCAAGAATTTTACATTAACAGTTATTCCATATAATGATCCGCCGGTAATCGGCGCTATTACCAATCAAACAATGGCCGAAGACGGAACTTTAATTGTTAGTTTTAATATCAGCGATGTGGATAATACTTTATTTTGTAACACGTCAATGAGTGCCACATCTTCAAATACAGCTTTGCTTCCGGTTGCAGGAATTGTATTTGGCGGAACGGCACCAAGTTGTACGGCAACAATTAGCACCGCTTTAAATGCGAATGGCCTTTCAAATTTAGTTTTTACAGTCAGCGATGGATTATTAACCGATGTTAGAAATTTTAGTTTAACGGTTACGCCCGTTAACGACGCGCCCGTTTTATCGGTTATCACGAATCAATCGACGAACGAAGATACTGCTTTAGTTATTAATTTCACAATCAATGACGTCGATAACGTATTAGCTTGTAATACATCTTTAGCCGCCACGTCATCTAACACGGCACTGTTGCCGGTAGGAAGCATTGTGTTTGGCGGAACGGCGCCAAATTGTACGGCGACTTTTACTCCGTCATTAGATGCGTTTGGTGTTTCAAACTTAGGTTTCACCGTTACCGATGGCACTTTAACCGATGTTAAAAACTTCACATTCACGGTAAATGCGGTGAATGACGCGCCAATTTTATCGACGATTACAAATCAAACAACGGCCGAAGACACTCCGTTGATCGTTAATTTTACCGTTAATGATGTGGATAGCATACTGCTTTGTACAAGCTTAAATTTAGCGGCAACTTCGTCGAATACGATATTATTACCGATTGCAAATATCGTATTTGGTGGAACAGCGCCGAATTGTACGGCGACTTTAACTTCCGTTGCAAATTTAAGTGGCCTATCTAATTTATCGATTACTCTAGCGGATAACGGAACACCTAATTTACAAGACGTGAAAAGTTTTACATTTACGGTGAGCCCCGTTAATGATGCTCCGGTACTTTCGACGATTGCAAATCAAACAATTAATGAAGATGGAAATATCACCGTTAATTTCACGATTAATGATGTGGATAACATTTTATCTTGTAATACTTCGGTATTAGCGACTTCATCGAATGCGGCATTATTGCCGGGAGCAAGCATTTTATTCGGCGGAACGGCACCAAATTGTACGGTGGTATTAACTCCGTTAGCCAACGCAAATGGTACCTCAAACTTAAGCTTTACGTTAACTGATGGCACATTAACAGATATCAAAAACTTTACATTCACGGTAAACGCGGTCAACGATGCTCCCGTTATGTCAACGATTGCTAATCAAGCTACTCTACAAGATGTGCCGATCGTAGTTAATTTCACCATCACTGATGTTGATAATGTGTTAGTGTGTAACACTTCAGTTTTAGCGACTTCTTCGAATACTACGCTAATTCCGGTAGGAAATATCGTATTTGGCGGAACGGCGCCAAATTGTACCGCGACCATGAGCCCGGCTTTTTTACAAAGTGGTTTATCGAATATTAGTTTCACGGTTACAGATGGCGCGTTAACCAATGTGAAAAATTTCGTTTTTAGTGCAAGTTCCGTGAATTATCCACCGACAATTTCAGCTATTACAGCTCAATCAACTAACGAAGATGTACCGTTAGTGGTGAATTTTACCATCGGGGATGTAGATAGCCCACTGGCATGTAATACTTCATTAACGGCAACTTCTTCAAATACGACATTATTACCGGTAGCAGGAATTACTTTCGCTGGAACGGCGCCAAATTGTACGGCGACTTTAGCATCGGCGGGAAATTTAAATGGAACGTCAAATTTAATTTTCACTGTCTCAGATGGAACGAATACAACGCCAACTAGTTTTACGTTAACGGTAACACCAGTGAATGATGCCCCCGTATTGGCCACAATTAGTAATCAATTAACTTTAGAAAATATACCAGTCGTAGTGAATTTTACGATTACTGATATTGATAGCACTTTAGTTTGTAATACGGCGATGACGGCAACTTCTTCGAATACGACATTATTACCGGTGGCGGGAATTACTTTCGGCGGAACCGCGCCAAATTGTACCGCGACTTTGACTTCGGCAAGTTCTGCAAACGGAACTTCAAATATAAGTTTTACGGTCAGCGATGGTACTTTAACCGACCTGAAAAATTTCACCTTAACCGTTACGCCGGTAAATGATCCACCGGTTATGGCGGTGATTACGAATCAGACAACTCCGGAAGATACTCCGCTTGTGGTCAATTTCACAATTACCGACGTGGATAGTGCCTTGGTCTGCGGAACTTCAGTTTCAGCGACTTCTTCAAATACCACCGTCCTAGCGGTAGCCGGAATTACTTTCGGCGGAACCGCGCCAAATTGTACCGCAACGTTGGTGCCGGCACTTAACGCGAACGGCGTTTCAAGTTTAACGTTTACCGTTACCGATGGCACTTTAACTAATGCAAAAAGTTTTACGTTTACCGTCACTCCAGTAAATGATGCTCCCGTAATGTCGACGATTGCGAATCAAACGACGCCGGAAGATTCTCCGCTAGTCGTAAATTTTACGATTAATGATGTTGATAGCATTTTAACCTGCGGAACTTCAGTTTCAGCGACTTCTTCGAATACGGCATTGTTGCCGGTAGCGGGAATTACTTTTGGCGGAACCGCACCAAACTGTACGGCTACGTTGACGACAACTTTGGATGCGTCTGGAGTTTCAAATTTAAGCTTCACGGTAACTGATGGTGCATTAACCGATATTAAAAACTTTACCTTTACGGTTACGCCGGTGAATGATGCGCCGATCATAGCAGCAATCGCAAATCAAACGACGCCGGAAGATGCTTCGCTAGCGGTAAATTTTACGATTACCGATGTAGACAGTGCCTTAAATTGTACGACATCAATGTCGGCGACTTCTTCAAACACCACGCTAATTCCGGTCGGAAGTATTTTATTTTCGGGAACGGCGCCAAGTTGTACGGCAACAATTACGCCGACCGCTAATTTAAATGGAGTTTCAAATTTAAGTTTTACCGTAACAGATGGCGCATTAACAGATATTAAAAACTTTACCTTTACGGTTACGCCGGTGAATGATGCGCCGATCATAGCAGCAATCGCAAATCAAACGACGCCGGAAGATGTACCGTTGGTGGTTAATTTTACAATTACTGATATTGATAGCACATTAATATGCGGAACGTCGGTATCGGCATCTTCATCAAATATGATCTTATTACCAGTTTCTGGAATCGTCTTCGCAGGCACGGCACCAAACTGTACCGCAACAATCACTTCGGCTGCAAATTTAAGTGGAACTGCAAATTTAAGTTTCACCGTAACAGATGGCGCATTAACAGATCTAAAAAGTTTCACTTTGACGGTAACTCCAGTGAACGATGCGCCGGTGCTAACAACAATTACGAATCAAATAACCAGTGAAGATGTACCGATCGCCGTGAATTTCACAATTACTGATATTGACAGTGTATTAAACTGCACAAGTTCAATGTTGGCGGTATCTTCTAATACAACTTTAGTGCCAGTGGCTAATATTTTATTTTCGGGAACGGCGCCTAACTGTACGGCAACGATTACTTCGGTAGCAAATTTAAATGGCGTAACAAATTTAAGTTTCACGGTGACGGATGGCTCATTAACCGATGTTAAAAGCTTTTCTTTAACTGTAACGGCGGTGAATGATGCACCGGTGCTTTCAGCGATTTCAAATCAAACAACCACCGAAGATACTTCATTAGTCATTAATTTTACGGCGAATGACATCGACAGCGTCTTATTATGTTCCAGCTTAAATCTATCGATGACTTCATCGAATACGGCATTGTTGCCAGTGGCTAACGTAGTTTACGGCGGAACAGCGCCGAACTGTACGGCGACTTTAACTTCGACGGCAGATGCGAATGGAGTTACAAATTTGAGCCTAACTTTGATGGATAATGGAACTCCAAATTTACAAGATGTAAAAAACTTTACGTTCACGGTAACGCCAGTAAACGATGCGCCAACCATGCCGGCGATTGCGAACCAAACTACAAACGAAGACACCGCGTTGATCGTTAACTTTACGATCGCCGACGTCGATAATGTTTTAACGTGTGGTACATCTTTAACGGCAAGCTCAAGTAACGTAACAACGATTCCGGTAGCGTCGATTGTTTTTAGCGGAACGGCACCAAATTGTACGGCGACAATTAATCCCGCCTTAAATCAAAATGGAAATGTAAATTTAACTTTCCGCGTAAGCGATGGAATATTATTTTTAGATCGCACTTTTCAAGTAACGGTTACACCGGTAGATGATGCGCCAGTTATTTCAACCATTGCCAATCAAACAATTTTAGAAGACGGGAATGTAGCCGTTAACTTTACTATCACGGATGTAGATAGCATATTAAATTGTACGACATCGATGTCAAAAGCTTCTTCAAATATAACATTACTGCCTCTAGCAAACATTGTATTTAGCGGAACCGCACCAAATTGTACGGCGACTTTAACTCCGGTACTTAACGGCAGTGGGGTTTCAAATATTACATTAACGGTAACGGATGGTACAACTCCGGTTGCACAAGCTTTTTCATTGACGGTGACCGCTGTGAACGATCCGCCGGTATTATCAACGATTTCAAATCAAACGACTTTAGAAGATATTGTTTTACCAGTGTCGTTTACGATTACTGATCCAGATGATATTTTAAGTTGTACAACTTCGATGTCTGCGACTTCGTCAAATACTGCTTTAATACCCGTTGCAAATATCGTATTCAGCGGAACCGCACCTAATTGTACAGCAACATTTACTTCAGTTGCGAATGCCTTCGGAGTTTCAAATATTAGTTTCACTGTAACCGATGGAAGTTTAACGGATGTGAAGAACTTTACGTTTACCGCAACCGCGGTTAATGATCCACCAGTTATGTCGACGATTGGCAGTCAAGTGACGAATGAGGATACGTCACTGGCTATTCCATTTACGATTTCAGACGTAGATAATACATTAACTTGTAGTGGATCAATGACGGCCTCTTCAAACAACACAGCGCTTGTTCCGGTGGCGAATGTAGTATTCAGCGGAACAGCCCCTAATTGCACAGCGACGGTATCTCCATTTTTAAATGCAAATGGTTTAGTTGATTTAACATTTACGGTAACGGATGGAACCACTCCGGTATCACAAGTTTTTGACTTAACAGTTAATGCGGTAAATGATAACCCAGTCATTTCGGCAATCGGGGCGCAATCAACTTTAGAAGACACTCCGCTAGTTGTTAATTTTACAATTACCGATGTAGATAGTGGATTAAGTTGTACAGGTTCAATGAATAGAACTTCGTCGAATGTTACTTTGATGCCAGTTGCAAATATTATATTTAGTGGAACTGCGCCAAATTGTACGGCGACATTTACACCAGCGGCGAATCGGTTTGGCGCAACGAATGTAAGCTTTTTCGTAACGGACGGTATTGGTAGTGCGATACGCACGTTCAATGTTTCGGTAATAGCCGTGAATGATGCTCCGGTTATTTCGGTTATTTCGGCGCAAACGACTCCAGAAGGAACTCCTATAGCGATTAACTTTACGATGAGTGATGTGGATAATGCGTTAACTTGTACAGCGGGAAGTCTTTCAATGACTTCTTCTAATGTTGCTTTAATTCCAACGGCAAATGTGGTTTGGTCAGGTACGGCACCCAACTGTACGGGTACGATTTCTCCAGCCGGCACTAATTACGGTACTGCAAATATTAATTTTATTGTAACGGATGGCACTTTATCTACCAGCAGTCCCTTTGTACAAACAGTTACAAATATTAATCAAGCGCCGACAATTACTTCGATTGCCAATCAAACCATTTACGAAGGAAGACCGAATACAATCAACTTTACTTTATTCGATAACGACGGCCCATTAACTTGTAGTGCAACAAATTTATCGGCGACTTCTTCAAATACCGCCCTGGTTCCAGTTGCTAACGTAGTATTTGGTGGATCATATCCTAATTGTACCGCAGTGATTAGTTTAGCGGCTGGTCAAGCGGGTACTTCAAATCTTTCAATTATCGTTACGGATACGATTGTTACCGCGAATGCGGCCTTCACCGTAACGGGCGCAAAAATTAACGCTGTGGCTTTAAGTCCATTAACACCAATCGTACCAAAAAATTCTAATTTCTCTTTTGCCTTAACAGCTACTTATTCAGATGGGCAAACGCGTAATGTAACGACGGCTTCCACGTGGACAACCTCGAACACCGCGATCTCCTCATTTCCGTCGGCCGGCGTATTAAATAATACTTATGCGGGCGCCGCCGTTGTGAACTCGACAATTACAGGAACTTACGGCTCGTTTTCAGCGAACACTTCTGCGACGATTAACCCAGCGACCGTAACTTCAATCATTGTAAATTCAACCAGTGGAAATATTAACGTGGGTGGAACAGTCCAAATTAAATGTATAGGTATTACGAGTGATGGCGGAGCGATTGATTTAACTCAGAGTTGCAGTTGGGCTTCTGCCAATGCATTGATTGCTTCGGTGGATAACTCGGTGGATAAGGGTTTAGTAACAGGTAACAGTTTAGGATCAGCAACCAATATCACGGCAACCTATGGATCTTTCAATGCAAGTGCGGCAATTACGGTGGATTCAAATCCACCGGCGGTATCTGATGATGGAACGGGATTAACCGCAAGCTATTACGCCGGCGGTACAAATTTTAATACTTTTGCGAATACACGTATTGATGCAACAGTTAATTTTAACTGGGCCACCGGAAATAACCCTGCGGGCAGTGCGGATTCATTTTCGGCACGCTGGACAGGTTTTATTAAAGCGCCGACAACTGGAACATTCACGATCTACACACAATCGGATGATGGAGTGCGTATGTGGGTTAACGGCGTTCAAATTATTAATAATTGGACATCGCATGGTTCGATTGAAGATTCAGGAACGGTCGCGATGACGGCGGGCGTAAAGTACGCAGTAATTTTAGAATTTTTTGAGAATACAGGCTCTGCGCAAATTGAGTTGCGATACTCTGGGCCTTCCGTTATTAAACAAGTCATTCCACAAATTAATTTATACCCTTAATGCTTGGTTAATCCTTAAATTTTGTTAACATATCAGAGTGAAGATACTTCTATCTATTTTATTTTTTTCAAGCTTGTCTCAAGCGAAAAGTAGCGACTACCGGGGCTTGGCTTTTCTGAATGAGCATTTAAGAATTGGTCTAGGCATGGCCTATTCCAAATTAGAAACGGGCTCTGATGTCGGAAATTATTTTCTACTTTCGCAAGCCAATCCCAGATTAGAAGTTATTTACGATACAGGCGCTCAAGAATCTTTTAAACAACGTTATGAATTTTACGTAAAGCGCGAACTATTTCGTCCCGAGAATAACGCCTTACGAGTAAAATCAAATCTGGAGCATACCAATTACGGTTTATCTTGGGAGCCTTTATGGATGACCGAAGGCCAAGGCTTTGCCTACGGATTTAAATTCGCGGCCAAAGCGGGAACAATCATTTCAGAAATTCCGGATCCATTTAACGTAAATGGTGATATCGCAACTCGTTATTCGGGTGAAGGCGGTTTGAGTTTTACCTGGTACGGCCAGACGGTAGCAAAATTTCCACTTAGTTTAAATTTAGAAATTTTGTATTCGCAAAATCTGTTAGATAATTCAGTATTAACTTACTACAATGGTTTGGTTTACCGATTCAGTTTAGAATTTGATTTTAAAAAGAAAACTTTATTCTCGGGATGGAATTTGCGTGCATTTTATGAATACGAAGACGTAAAAAACACGTACAAAAATTTTGTCGATAAAGACATCGGATTTATGGTTCATAAAGTATTTATATTTTAGTGTTGATCAGAAATTAAAATAAATAATTTAAAACTAAACTAGGAAAATATTCAGCCACATCTTTTTGTACGGCGGTTGAATCGGCGATATCCGTTTTATAACGCATTTTGCGATACGAATATTTAACGCCCACGTGAATTTGATCACCGATATGTTCCATATACCCTAGATCTACTTCGAAACCTTCACCATTTGTCCAACGCCCTAATTTGGCTAATACATCGTAAGTGACTAACACAAAATATCCACGCTCCGAATAAAAGCCGGCCATCGGCCCGTAAGCCTGCCCGGAAGTAGATTCATTATCATTACGAGCTTCAATGATATAACGACCGCCGAAGGTAGGCCCACCGCGTACCAAGTACAAAGCTTCAAAACTCATCTTATGATTAAAAAGAGCATTGTCGCCCGCATCCGTACTTTCAGAAATAGAACCACTAAACTGAGCCATAATGGAATACATACGCGGAGCCATGGTAGCCGTTGCGTGGAGTGAAGAAAGCAAAATGAAGAGAGAGGCCAAGATACGCACATAAAAAGCCTAACTAAAAAAAAACGATGTGACCACAAATAACGCCATCAGAGGCGGAGGTAAAATCTAAATGGCATTCTAGGCTCAGCGTAACTTTTTATGACCACGGCTAAACCTTTACAAAGAGTAACTAATGAGCACGGAAAACCAATTTTATTTCGTAAAGGAAAAGAATTTTTAGCTCAAAATTCCGGATGAATTACTACGGATTACCTTTTTAGGTTGCTTGATCCTGCGATCAAAATTAAATCATCTTGGGCATCAGAAAGCGCTGACGATTTAATTTTTGAAGCTGCACAGAGAAGTATTATCAAAGCGCGCGTTTGCTAAGGCTGAAAACGTAGTCGTTTGACAGGTAAATGAACGAGATAAGAATGATCAGATAAGGAAGTGTCCAACCAAAAGTAATATCGGGTCTAAAAATTTCCACGATTGACCAGTCCGAAGAATAATAAGCAAATTTATAAACTATAGCGATAGTTAAACCAACTGCTATCCAGCTTATGGTAATTACCTTTTTCGCATGAAGCGGATTTTTAGTTGATAAGCGTTTTAATAAGGGGACAACTAAAAGTATAAAAGGTGCTAACCAAATTGCAGTCTCAATAAAAATAAACGGCCAAATTCTTGGCTTCCTTAAAAAACCACTGAACATCTCAGGGTTTACAAAAAGTTCTCCCGCTGCCATACAAATAAACATGACCAGTCCGCCAATCAATCCGCATTTGATCGAAAAGAAAATCGCAGGATATTTTTTCAAGATTCTAGTCATGTCTGAATTCCAAAACAAGATTAACTGAAGGTCAACTGATAAACTCTTCAAACGCCACTCAGCCCTTATCTATAAATATTCCCAATTCAACTAGCTTTTTGCGATTTAAAGTAAGCTGAGGCCGTAATCCCTAGTTTTTCTAAATAAGTTAAAAGTTTTTCGATACTAATTCCCGAAAGTTTCTGATTTAGAAGTTCGCTAATTCTAGGTTGTGGGACGTCTAATATTTTTTCCAGTTCACGGGCAGATATTTTTTTTGTTTTTACTACCCTTATTATTTTCGAGTAAACTTCTGCTTTAAACGTCAAGGCGGCGCTTTCCGACTTTGAAAATCCAATGTCATGAAAAACTGATTTAATTTTTTTCATTAAAACCTCAATCTATTTTACTTAGCCTATTTTTTGCCAATTCTAAATCTTGTTTAGCTGTCTTTGCGCTTTGTTTTTTGAAAGCATGAAGCACGAAAATTTTATTTTTTATTTGAACAGTATAAATCAGTCGGTACCAACCATTCAAATCTTGTTCTTTCAATTCATAAACGCTTTTACCGATACTTTTCATAGGACGGCTTTTTAAAGGCAAATGACCTTATTGAAGTAAGTAAAGCTGAAATCCTAAATCAACCCTGGCTTCATTAGAAAATCTGGTAACCACTTCTTTACTATCGCCAAGCCATACAACTTCTTTAAGCATGTGGCTTCCGTATACAGTTTATTGTATACATTAAACTGTATAAAAACACAACAAACTTATTAAGAAGAATGAGAGCTAGATAAGACATTCATATTAAGCGTGCAAAATAAATGAGTTAGTCACTGGCTATTTCTTTGCTTTTGAGCTTCTTAGCACTCCGATTTTCAACACTAAATTCTTCTGTCCTTAGGAATTATGGTTCCCGCAAAAAAAAAGCCCCGGGTTTCCCCGGGGCTTCGTAAGAACTAATTCTTCAGAAACAAGATCTACTTATTCTCAGCCGCGCGCTTTTCAGCGTACTTCTTAGCTAAAGCATCTTGAATATTTCTTGGCGCTTGCGAGTATTTCGCGAATTCCATCGAAAATTCTCCTTTACCTTTCGTTGCTGAACGAAGATCCGTTGAGTAACCGAACATTTCTGTTAACGGTACTTCTGCTTCAATCGTGCAGTTTCCTTCAATCGAAGTCGTTCCGGTGATCACACCGCGACGTTGATTGATCTGGCCAGTTGCGGGGCCTTGGTATTCTTCAGGAACAGTGGTTTCAAGCTTCATGATTGGCTCAAGAACCGCTGGTTTTGCTTTTTGGTAAACTTCACGCATTGCAGCCATCGCCGCAATTTTAAACGCCATGTAAGAAGAATCCACGTCATGGTATGAACCGTCTGTTAAAGACACTTCGACGCCAACGATTGGGAAACCAATCATAGGACCTTTCGCACATTGCTCAGCGAAACCTTCTTCTACTGCAGGGATGAATTCTTTAGGAATACGACCACCCACAACTTTGTTGCTAAATAAGAAAGTTTTGCCATCTTCTTGTGGACCCAATGGTTGGATACCACCCGAAATTTTTGCGAATTGACCCGAACCACCCGTTTGTTTTTTGTGAGTGTAATCGTAGTCGGCCGCTTGCGTGATTGTTTCGCGGTAAGCAACTTGCGGTTGACCCACAGTTACTTCACAAGCGAATTCACGTTTCATGCGCTCAACGTAAATTTCTAAGTGAAGCTCGCCCATTCCAGAAATAATTGTTTCATTTGATTCTTCATCACGATGAACGCGAAATGTTGGATCTTCCTTACGGAATTTTTGTAAAGCTTTTGTAAAGTTGTTCGAAGCTTCTTTTGTTTTTGGAGCAATCGCTAAACTGATCACTGAATCGGGTACGTGCATTGATTGCATCGATGCATTAATGCGATCGTCACAGAAAGTATCACCCGAGGCACAATCCACACCGAAAACGGCTACGATATCGCCTGCATAAGATGCGTCGATGTCTTCCATTTTTGCCGAGTGCATACGCACTAAGCGAGGAACTTTCAAAGATTTCTTATTTGTTTGATTGATAATGAAATCACCTTTTTTAACGGTACCTTGGTAAACGCGCATGTACGTCAACTGACCGAATTGAGTCTCTTGCAGTTTGAATGCAAGCATCACAAGTGGCATTTCATTGTCCGCAACTAATGGAAACTTTTCTTCATTTTTATTTAAATCTAAACCGTGCTCTTGCTTTTCGGCAGGGTTCGGTAAGTAGTAAGTAACCGCATCTAATAAATGCTGAACGTTTTTATTTTTAAACGCAGATCCACAAAATACCGGAACTAACTTAAGAGCAATAACACCCTTACGCATCGCTGCGCGCAGCTCCTCAAGAGTTGGCTCTTCTTCCATCAAGAATTTTTCCGCAATCACGTCGTCAACGTCAGCTAATTTACCAATCAAAATTTGACGGTATTCTTTAGCTTGTTCAACGAGCTCAGCTGGAACTGGAATTTCAGCAATGATCTCGCCGTCATCGCCAACGTTTTGGTAAGCCTTCATCGAAAGTAAATCAACGATACCCGTATGTTTGTCTTCTAGGCCGATGGGAATATTTGCCATGAAAGCATTTAGGCGAAGTTTTTCAACTAACGCATCTTTAACGCGGAAAGGGTTTGCACCTTGGCGATCTAATTTATTTACGAAAGCCAAACGAGGTACCGAGTAGCGTTTCATCTGACGATCAACCGTGATTGATTGTGATTGAACGCCTGATACTCCGCAAAGAACTAGAATCGCACCATCAAGTACGCGCAATGAACGCTCAACTTCAACTGTGAAATCCACGTGTCCCGGTGTATCGATTAAATTAATTGTATAATCTTTCCAGTGTACTTGCGTTGCCGCAGACTGGATTGTGATCCCTTTTTCGCGCTCAAGATCCATCGAATCCATCGTCGCGCCGACGCCATCTTTTCCTTTTACTTCATGAATTTCGTGGATTTTACCACCGTAAAATAAAATACGTTCAGACAAAGTTGTCTTTCCCGAATCGATGTGTGCCGAAATACCAATATTTCGAACTTTTTGGATATCCCATGTCTTAGCCATAACTATTCCTTTTTCTAGGGTCTAACTGACAAGCCAGTTAGACATTAATTTTCATTCGATAAATGATCAGTTCTTTATGAATTATTTGATTTATCAGTAAACCAGTCTTTGAGCAAAGACTGATTTAAGGTGCTTATGAATTTAGCATGAATTTCAGACGAAAAATACTATCTTTTTACACTGGCCTCGTAGAGCGGCGTCACTTGCGGAAGCCATTCTTGAATTTGTGCGATTCTTGTTTCATCTGAAGGGTGAGTGCTCATAAATTGCGGAGGTTTTGATCCACCTTGAGCCGCCATCTTTTGCCACAGACTAATGGCCGAACGCGGGTTGTAACCCGCACGTGCCATAAGCTCAATTCCAATATGGTCTGCCTCTGATTCTTGGCCGCGGCTATTTGGTAAAACAAATAAACCGGCTGATATTAATGAGGCAATTTGTGCGTATTTTGGATCAAGTTTTCCAGTCGCAACTCCTAAAGCCAAGACGCCTTGCTCGATCATAGCTTGGGAAGCGCGTTCGCGGCCATGCTCACGCAGTGCATGCGCCATTTCGTGGCCCATCACGGCCGCTATTTCATCATCGGTCATATTTAATTTTTCGATAATTCCCGAGTAAAAAGCGATTTTTCCGCCGGGCATACAGTACGCATTTACTTCGGGGCTGGTGATCACGTGCACTTCCCATGGCCACTGAGCTGAATCTTTACGAAAAACTTGAACTTGTGGAATTAAACGATCTGCCACGGCTTTCACTCTTTGGTAATAAGCTGCATTGGTATCGAGAGTTTTTTTAGCGGCCGCTTCTTTTTTAACTTGTTCATAGCTTTGGGCGGCTACTTCATTCACTTGCGAAGCGGGTACGGCTAGAAGTTGTCTGCGGTTGACGCCAACGGCTCCGGCCTCGGTAGAAGTTGAACAAGCCACTAAAGTGATAAAAGTTAATAATAAGACAAATAAAAGTTTAATATTTTTCATGACCTACAGTTTAGGCAGCTTTTTTTATTTACACAAGTCAGTCCCGTCAGCGACACTACATATTGTGATTTCACTTGAAAAACATTTGCTTGAAAAATTTAAATACGATTCTTTTCGATTTCCACAAAAAGAAATAATCGAAAAAACACTTGCGCACCAATCTTTCCTTGCTTTAATGCCAACAGGTGCGGGAAAATCTTTGACTTACCAGTTTGCCGCCACTTTGTGTGAAGGTAAAGAATTAGTATTGGTGGTTTCGCCGTTGATTGCGTTGATGCAAGACCAAACTAAAAAAGCGATTGATTACGGGATTGATGCAACTTTTATTAATTCATCTTTATCGGCTGAACAAAAAGAAAATCGCATGAAGCAAATTGGCGAAGGTAAGTATAAACTTATTTTTGTCGCCCCGGAAAGGTTTCGTAAACCTGCGTTCTGGCAATGTTTAGAAAAGCGCACAGTTAAATTGTTTGTGGTGGATGAGGCGCACTGTATTTCATTGTGGGGTCATGATTTTAGACCAGATTATTCAAAACTAGAAGAGTATCGCCAAAAATTAGGAAAACCGACATTATTAGCCTTAACGGCGACGGCAACGGGCGAAGTGCAGCAAGATATTGCGAAGCAATTTAATTTGGATTTAACCAAAGATCTTATCTTGGGTGGTTTAGAGCGACCGAATTTAAGTTTAAATATTTTAGAAACTTACGCCGCCGAAGATAAAAATGAAAAGCTGCTAGAGCTTATTTCGAAACATGCAGATCAAAGTGGAGTGATTTATTTTTCACTTATTCAGACTTTGGAAAATGCCGCCCGGTTTTTGTATCAAAATAAAATTTATTTTCAAAAATATCACGGAGATCTTCCGCCGGATCAGCGCCGGCGCAATCAAAATGATTTTATCACGGGTAAAGTTCCGTGGATATTAGCCACGCCCGCTTTTGGTTTAGGAATTGATAAGTCAAATATTCGCGCGGTGATTCATTACGAAATTCCGTCCTCGATAGAGGCTTATTTTCAAGAAGTCGGGCGGGCCGGTCGTGACGGAGCACCTGCTTTTGGTTATTTTTTATATTCGGAAGATGATTTAACGATTCAGATGCAATTTTTGAACTGGGCTTATCCTGAAAAAGAGTTTATCGAAAAAGTTTATGATCTGATTGAGTCTAGACCCGATGTGGTTTCGCAAAATGGGTTTGAATTTTTACGTGAACAAATGGTTTTTAAAAATAAAAAAGATTACCGAGTGAATGCGGCCGTTTCGATTTTAACTCGTTGGGGTTGTTTAGAAGAAACGGATACGCCGTTTGGTTTTAAAGCGCTGCAGGCTCCGACGGAAGAAAATTTTGCGTTAGAAGATCAAAACGTTTTAAAAAAAGAACACCAGAAAAAACTATTGTCGTTATTAAGATTTATTCAGGACACTGAAATATGCCGCTTGCAGCAGGTTTATACTTATTTTGGTTACGATAAAAAAGAACACTGCGGGATTTGCGATGTCTGCCTTGCCCAGTGAGCTGATGCAGATTTTTTCTAATCCACGGCAACAGACCGTGGAAGATATTATCGCCGTGGGCGGCAATCTTGACCCGGAATTACTAAAGTACGCTTACAATCACGGAATTTTTCCATGGCCCCACGAAGGTTACCCACTGCTATGGTTTTGCCCGGACGAGCGTGGCGTGATTGATTTTGCTAATTTGCATCTGCCAAAAAGTTTTCAGAAATGGGTTCGGCAAAATTCAGATCAATTTCAAATTAGCATTAATCAAAACTTCAAGCAGGTGGTAAAAAACTGCCGTGTGCAAAAACGACAAGGGCAAAAAGGAAGCTGGATCACGCCCGCGATTGAAAAAGCTTACTTTGAATTGCACCAGCAAGGTCATGCGCTATCGCTGGAAATTATGAAAGATGGCGAATTGGTCGGGGGTATTTACGGAGTCCAATCGGAAAAGTACTTCAGTTGTGAGAGTATGTTTTACCACGTAACGAATGCTTCAAAACTTGCGCTGTTACACCTGATCATTCATTTACAAGAGCTAGGCTTTCATTGGATGGATATTCAAATGGTGACATCTGTGTGCGAAAGTTTTGGCGGTAAACTTATTTCAAAAGATGAGTTTCTAAAACGCATAGGTTATTAGTTACGGATAAGTTTAGCAGCCGTTGCCATCTCAGATGACATATTTTTAATCCATTGCTCGTGAGGTTTCAAGTTTAAGAATAGGCCATAGCTTGCGCAGGTTGAGTATATATTGCCAGGGTCACGTAAATGATCTTGTTCTGGATTATTCTTAAATACATCAATCGCGATGGCAAAAAGACTTAATTTTGAGGTCAGGGGATTTAAAATAAAAACCGGACTACCGGAATCTCCCTTGCACACTCCGCCTGATTTCCATTGGTCTAAAGAAAAGTAAGGATCTTTTGTTTGTGAATCAGTAATAACCGCGTTAGCGCGGAACAGCTGACCGTTTAATTTGGTATGCGAAATATTTGAGGTATCTTTTAAATCTGAAGTTTTTCCGAAGCCAGCCATCACGACACTGTATTCATTTGATTCGAAATCTTTTCCGTTTGTGTAATCTAGCATGAAGTCGTGATCAGTCGGGCGATCTAAAAAGATTAAAGCTAAATCAGTTCGGGAAGCCAAATCAATTTCATCCGTGGTTTCAACATGTTTATAGTTTGGATGAACGCGGTAAGTATGAACGCTGAATACATCGCGCGAGCCGCGTAATTCTGCATTACGGGGAGTCGGATTTAAAACAACGCGCATCTTTGTGCTGTTCTTCGCAATACAGTGAGCCGCAGTTAGTACAATTTGTGGTTCAATAAGCACACCCGAGCAGAGGCCGAAAAATACAGGTTTGTCCGCGCCAAAGTCGATTTCTTGCGCGATCATCACCGTACGCTGAGCGATCGAATCGTCTTTTTGTACAGGTTTACCATTTAAAATGCTTTGGTCATTCCGGGTTTTATCTAGAAATTGTGGATCGGCACAGCCGGTTATAATGCAAGCGACCATAAGAATGCACAGGGTGATAAATTGGTAGATCAAACGTGACGGTATCATAGAAGATTTCTATTCAAATACAGAGCCGTTTTAAGTGAATTGTATGAGATTACATCGATAAGAAAGTGTCTACGAATGAGACAGTGACAGATCTTGAAGTTTTTCAGGGTAAAAATTCGAGGGACCAATGTCTAGACCGCTTGGCTTAATCTAGATAAACGCAACTGTAACGGATATCTTTAAAATGAGGTTCCAAATGAAAAATATAGTTATTTTAATTTTATGTATTTCATCGCACTGCTTGGCCCAATTACCAGAAAGTTTTCTTTGTCGAAAAGAAGCCATTAATTTTATCAATGGAAAAAGTACAGTTAAAAATTTAAATTGGGTAAAACAGCGTAATGATCATAATAGCTTTCAGGTTTTTCGTGCGCAAATTCATTTTAATGAGTGGATTGAACTTAAAACGGATCTTAAATTTGCTCCAGCGATCTCTTTTTTTAACGAAAAAAAATACACAGATTACAAATTAAATAGTAATTGTGAATTGTTAACTTCAACCAGCGGAGTTTTGGATATTTTCCAAAATGAATTAGTCGATACGTCTAAAGATTTTACCAGCAAAGATTTACAAAAATTGGTTGGCAGCGGAAAATCCGGAATTATTTATTTATATTCTCCAAAGATGACCTATTCCATGACAGAATTTTCTCGCATAAAGAAAGGCCTTATGAAAAGTGGTTATGCATTGACCGCTTTAATGGATCCTTACGTGGACCCTCAAGTAACGGCTACTTTTGCGAAATCACTGGATTTACAATTTAAAGGCCGTCGCATGGCTTCGTTAGATCTTTATATGATGAATGGCCTAGATCATTATCCGACTCTATTTTTCTATTCGAATAATAAATTATACCCACATAAATTATCAGGTATTCATGATGAGAAAAATATAAAAAACTTGCTGGCGCAATGGAAAGCAGAATTAAAATGAATAAATTATTAATAGGTATTTTGCCTATTTTCGTTTCTAGTTCATCTTACGCACAGTGCATAGCGCCGGTTGAATATGTTAAATTTACAGGTGTAGCGGCTCAGCCAGAATCTAACGGAAGTGTGACACTGGGAACCTATTCGCGCATAAGCCCCGATGGAAAATTTGTGCTGCGCTCGATTGCTGGCTCGCATACATCGAAAGTGACGTTAAATGAGATATTTACAAATACCAACGGGAAAAAGCTGGCTCGATCGTACAATACGCGGATGGATAACGAAGCTTTTCCGGTGCAAGGAACTTGGCGGTACGTGGTTGATCCGGGCGGAGATCATTATCAACCAAAAGAAATTTTAAATAAACAGAAAGACGCCAGAAAATCTTTCAATGGCGGCATCAATGGTTTCTATACAGCTGCGGCGGAGCTACCAAGTTTAGACCCAAATTCTATAAAAATTCTTTCTTTATCAGGCCCGACAACATCAAACAACGAAGCTACCGAGCTTACAACCGCAGTTGTTTATCTAAAGAAAAATAGCTCAGGCCAATATGAATTTGATAAAGAATCCAAGCGAACTTCGATTTGTGGAAATTTGAAAAATGAAAAAATGTTTACGATGCCGATGATCTCGGTAGACGGTACTGAATTTTCAGCGGTACCGACTTCCCCGGCGAACGGTAAGCCGTCATC
This sequence comes from Bdellovibrio sp., assembly GCA_014376435.1. Taxonomy (GTDB): domain Bacteria; phylum Bdellovibrionota; class Bdellovibrionia; order Bdellovibrionales; family Bdellovibrionaceae; genus Pseudobdellovibrio. The sequence continues at coordinate 72,736 of JACMRL010000015.1, forward strand.
AAGAATTTATAAGCTAGAGGGCGCAAACTGTATCTTAGATGATGATTTGGGTTTTATAACTGCAAAAACTATTTTTGGATTCGCGCGTGACGGTAAAAAAGCTCCAGTTATTTTTATGGGAAATTCTGTGATGGATAGCGAAGAAGTGGGAAAAAAAATTAATGTTTCTGGAGTCCACTATTATGATCGTGATTTAAAGAAATCTTTTTATATTGGGGATCGTAGCACGGATTTACAGGTGGATGCATTCCCGGGCGCCACTAAAGATGGGCGTATCATCGTGGGCGCTAAGTGGAAAGAGATTCAAAAGGATGTGCCCGTCGAGCAGTCTGGCTACGTAATCATGGATCCATTTCAATCTGAATCAATGAGAAAATTACCTGACCATATGAGGCCTAAAAAATGTATTACACGCTCTGAAGTTGCAGCAGCAGAAAAAGAGCAAGCGGGTATTTACGGGCTAACTTTCAGCGAAAACCAAAGTAATCCAGTTTCAGGTTCAGCCGCGACCAATCGGTAAGTTTCAGTCAGTACCGGCTTTGTGTTAACGGAAGTTTCAAAAAAACGTCTATTCTGTTAACAGAAAAATCTGACTTTGAATTATTTTATTTTTTTTCAAAAAATTCCACACAAAGGTCTTAAGTCAAAGGTCTTGTTCACCGAAAGATTGTGCAGAGCAATGAGGTGCAAGATGAAAAAAACGAATCAACTGATCTTAACATTAACGGTAGCAACAATGTTTACGGCTTGCGGTAAAACAAGTTTTACTGAAATTCAGGAAGCCAGCTTAGCCAAAGCTGAAGTTCCAGCAGAAGTGGTAGACCCAGTCAATCCAGTTATTGTGGACCCCGTTGTACTACCAAGCTTTAAACTTTCAAACGGTGCGTGTAACCAAGACTCTTCAACAAAAGTCTTATCATGTATGAGTTGCGATATTCCCGCGACTCCGCCGGTTCGTCAGCTTTCAGTAAAAGCACAAGCCTTAGTTGATTCCATGTACTTAGCTTGCCAAATTTCCAATAAATCAGATCAAACAAATTTCAGACCTACAAAAGAGCAAATCATTGAAAAATTAAATCGTGGTTCTGATGCTTTATACCCTGATTCAAATCGTACGGCGCAAATGGAATTAGTGATTCAGGGTTTAACAAATGCAAACGATAACTCTTTACGTAAAAAAATGTTCGGTGGCTTATGGTATAAACCACCTTATTCAGATGCTTTCGAAACCTATTTTGGTCTAACTGTACAAGAAGCTAAAAGTACATTTTGCTGGAATGGCGATAAAAAAACTCCAACGTTCACGGATCCAACCGGGGTTTACTCGATTGATTACTTGAATTGTCAATACAACTCAGATCCTTTCAGTTGCAAAGAAAAACCAGCTTACGTGACGGCGCAAGTTTACCGTAATCAGTTGAAAAATGTTTTAGCTAAATCAATCTCTCAGCCTTATGTGGGAGTTGCGCAACCAACAAAATCATGTGCTTGGGATAAATTCGAAGGCGACGATGTAATCGAAACTAAGAAGTTAATCAAAAAATGGAAATCAGAGGGTCGCACGATCGCAATGGAAGTAACGAATGGTAACGGCGTAGGATACTGCGGTATCGCGGCGGAATCTTCTGTTCGAGTTGGTATGACGGTGGCGATTGGTACTTACTCTTGCCAATAGTTTCTAATTGATTTGAATTTTTAAAATTTAATTTAGCCGTAGGCTTTGTTAGCAACAAAGCCTTTTACTTTTTCGTTGTTCACGTTGTAAGTAATTTGAATTGGGTTGCAACAGACTTCGCAGTCTTCAATATAAGTCTGCGTTTGCTCGGTCGATACGTCTAGAATCATCGAGATTCGTTCGAAGCAAAATGGGCATTTAAAGAATTTTTCGATTTCGTCCATGGGGCTATTAGATAATGGAAATTTACAGAAAGTAAAGTTTCATCAGCGTTAGCCAACAGGCTAAGGTTAAAAGCAAGCCAATTACGGCGATACTTTTTGTAAAGCGTGATTCTTTTAAATCAGATAAAGGCATTTGTTGGATGCGCGCCGATAATCCTTGCACAAGATTCAGTCGTTGCATGCGATCTAATTTAAAAAAATGAACACCAATTAAATTTTCAAATGAACTGATTTTCTCAATTCGGATCACCACGGCGTAACAAGCCATTTGTTCTGAACCGGGAACTGAAAATTGAATCTTAATCATTTCTCCTAATTGCGGAGAAAGATCAGATGGGGCCGTAAAAGAAAGTCCGGTTAACGAGATATCTTTGATTTCGGTGTTTTCTTCCCAGGACCTGCGTTCAGCTCCCGAAAGACGAATTAAATTATTATCGATTGTATCGAGTATATAGCGCGGGGCGCGGGCATGATATCTTGCTAATGAAGTTGTCATCTTCGTTACTTATCGGTGTTTACTGACCTTATCTTGACTTGAGTCAGCAGCTAGAAATGTTAATATTAAGTATTAGCAACACCGAGGTCTAGCTTTGAAAAAAATGGCGGCATTCATTCTATTTATTTTGTTCGCCGCGTTTGTTTATCGAAGTTCGGTTTTCCGAATTTCCCAAAATTTCGGCGTCGTCGAAGATGGAAAACTATATCGCTCGGCCCAGTTGAATGAAACTGAAATGGCCGAGATTGTTCAGAAATATCAAATTAAAACGGTGATTAGTTTAAGAGGCTCTCCAGGGCGAACCATGTTTTACGAACCCGAAAGCGAGACTTTAGCCAAGTTAGGTGTGCGCTACGAATTTATCGGTATGAGTGATGATCATTTTCCACACCAGGATGAAGTTAAAAAATTAATCGAGATTTTTCAGAATGCACCAGGACCAATTCTTATTCACTGCCGAGTCGGTGCGGATCGTACCGGAATGGTGGCGGCGCTTTACGAAAAAGTTATTCAGAATAAAACAGTCGATGAAGCGCTAGAGCAAGTTTCATTTAAATATTGGCATGTGCGTGCATTTCATCCGGCAATGAGCGATTTTATTAGACATACCAAAGATTTAAATTGGGTAAAAAACGAATACAATGTTTGTGCTGCGGAATATTCTGCTTACCGAAAGCCTGATTATGCCTGTCCGTGAAAAAAAAACGGATAGCGTAAAAAAAGTAATTAGAAAAAAACGCCGCGATAAGGTGGTTGAACATCCGCGTTCTTCCGCACTTATTTTTAGTAACCGTGAATTGGGTTGGTTAAATTTTAATTTGCGGGTTTTAGCCGAAGTGGAAGATCCGTTAACGCCACTACTAGAGCGCGTAAAATTTTTATCGATTTCAAGTTCTAATTTAGATGAATTTTTTATGAAGCGAGTCGGTGGTCTGAAGCGCCACGTGGCTTACGGTGTATCCGCTAAATCATCAGATGGGCAAACGCCCGAAATGCAGTTGGCGATGATTATGAAGCGCTTACCGGCGATGTTAAAAAAACAAAAAGAAGCGTATCTGTTATTAATGAAAGAGCTTAAAACAAATGGCTGTGAAATTACTCCGTACAAAGATTTAAAAGAATCAGAAAAAAAACAGTTACATCATTATTTTAATCAAAATATTTTTCCGGTATTAACGCCCTTATCGGTTGATCCGGGACACCCGTTTCCGTTTATTTCGAATTTATCAACTTCGCTGGGAATTTCTTTATTGAACCCCAACAATTCAGACGAAAAATTATTCGCACGCGTGAAGATTCCGCGCGTGGTAAATCAATGGATTTCGGTTGAAGGAACAAAAAAGTGGATCCACTTAGTGGACCTGATACGTGCGCATTTGCCAGAGCTATTTCCTTCAATGACGGTTGCTGGGCACGTTTTATTTCGCGTTTCTAGAAATGCGGATTCAGATCGTGAAGAAGAAGATGTGGAAGATTTATTAGCGATGATCGAAGAAGAGCTTCGCCAACGTCGTTTTGCCGAAATCGTGCGTATTGAATTTGGTGATTGCACAGATCCCTGGATTAAAGAATTTTTAGTTAGTGAACTAGGATTAAAAGAGGAAGACCTTTTTCCGATGGCGGCTGAATTTGACTTAGCAGATTTTTCTTTGCTGACTCAAAATTTACCGTGGCCACAGCATAAATATCCTAACTGGTCACCGATCGTGCCGAGCACTTTAAGTGATGGGGTTACTTCAATTTTTGAAGCGATTCGTAAAAATGATATTTTATTACATCATCCATTCGAAAGTTTTTCTTCTAGCGTAGAAAGATTTATTCGTGATGCGGCTCATGATCCAGATGTTTTAGCGATTAAAATGACCTTATATCGTACGGGTGATAACTCGCCATTTATTAAATCTTTAATTTATGCCGCCGAAGAAGGAAAACAAGTTGTTTGCCTGATCGAATTAAAAGCGCGTTTTGACGAAGAAAGAAATATCTACTGGGCGCAAGAGCTCGAAAATGCCGGAGTACACGTGGTGTACGGCGTTGTCGGGTTAAAAACTCACGCGAAAACCGCGTTAGTCGTTCGTAAAGAAGCCGACCGCGTGCGATCTTATGCGCACATTGGGACGGGTAATTATAACTCGACCACTTCGAGGGCTTACACGGATATGGGCTTACTAACTTGCGATGATCGCATCACGCAAGAGCTTGTAGAATTTTTTAATTACTTAACCGGCAAATCTCTGAAGCAAGATTACCAGCATCTTATTCTTGCCCCGGTAAATATGTTTAATAAAATGAAAGATTTGATTCAGCGCGAGCGTGACCACGCGAAGGCGGGTAAACCAACTTTGATCATGGCAAAGTTTAATAACATGGAAGAAAATGATATCTCGCTATCGCTTTACGAAGCCAGTCAGAATAAAGTTCCGATTCATTTGATTGTGCGCGGTTTTTGTTGTTTGCGTCCTCACGTAAAAGGCGTTAGCGAAACAATTCACGTGCAATCTACAATTGGGCGTTTTTTAGAACACTCGCGGATTTTTTACTTTCGTAACGGGCAGGAAGATCCAATCGACGGCGACTTTTTTATCGGCTCGGCGGATTGGATGTATCGCAATTTGCACGCGCGCGTCGAAGCAATTACGCCAATTTATGATCGCGTAGCCAAAGAAAAACTTTGGACGATGTTACAACTTTATTGGAATGATACAAAGCAGACTTGGTCAATGAGGGCCGATGCTAGCTATGATAAGAAAAAAGAAACCGAGCCTACTTTGGGTGTTCAGCAAGAATTAATGCGTCTGGCAGCTTCACAGCAAAATGTCACTGAAGACGATTTAGTTACGAAAATCTGAACAAACACAGGCACGTGACTTTGTCTACATAGCGAAACTTGACTTAAGAAAGTTCTGTACCTAATTCAGTAAAGCAATCATAATTATCTGATGGAAAAAACCGATCATTCTAATTTAAATTTTTATAAAGATCTTAAAACTTTTAAAGGTACAGCTCATATTTTAAACGATGATAATTACGTCGATTTACCAAATAACTGGTCCGTCATCATCACTGATATAAAAGGTTCAACAAAAGCGATTGAACAGGGTCGCTATAAAGACGTTAATATTGTTGGTGTAACGTCTATTATATCAGTGCAAAATTCATGTGGAGACACGGAAATCCCGTTTATCTTTGGTGGCGACGGCGCAACATTATTTATTCCGAATGAAAAAGTTGAATTTGCGAAAAAAGCCTTAGCGTACAGTCGTTGGAAAGCAAAAACAGAATTTAACCTACAGCTACGTGTGGCGATTTTGCCAATGACGGTAATTCTGGCGGAAAAAAAATTAATTTCGATTGCTAAAATGAATTTATCGGGAACCTCATGCATTGCAATGGCGCGAGGCAATGGATTAGTATTAGCCGAATCGTTGACTAAGAAAACAGATCAATTTTTAATTCCAGAAATTATAGAAACCGTTGGAAGCCATCAAGGTCTTGAATGTCGTTGGAATCCAATTACATCACAGCATGGGGAAATTATTTCGTTGATTATAAAAGTCGAAGAAAATTCTTCCAATGACCTAGCTCTTTACCAGGAAATTATTTCAAAAATTAATCAGATTGTTCCTGATTTTCAATTAATCACGGCAAAAAAATTATCCACCGTCTGGCCACCCATTCATTTATTTAATGAAGTAAAAGCAAAATATGCCGGTTTGATTAAAACCCCGATTTATCTAGGCTTAGCTTTTTTAGTATTTTTACTCACGCTAATCGTGCGTTTGACTAAAAATAATCCTACATCAGCCGTGTCTAAATACCTAAACGAGTTATCTACGAACACAGATTTTTTAAAATTCGATGATACTTTAAAAATGGTGATCGATGTAAATGATAAGCAAAAAAAAGAAATGATAGATTACCTAGATAATCTTGAAAAAAATGGAAGAATAAAATTTGGTATGCATACCTCAAAAGAAGCACTCATGACGTGTTATATTCAATCAAAAACGAATCATGTTCACTTCATAGATGGTGGTTCGGGCGGCTATGCGATGGCGGCTAAGTCATTGAAAGCAAAGTAGACGTCTTTAATGAAAAGTAAATTCAAGCCTAAATCAGCGAAAGAATCGCGCCTTCTTTAAGACCCACTCCGGGAATTTTAAGGCGCTTGATTTGATAACGTCGCATTACAAATAGTGTAAAATACAAAGCGGGTTCTAAAACATCCACACGGTCGGCGCGAAGATCTAAGCGTGCCATTCTTTGCGCGGAAGGAATCTTTTGAAACATTTTGTAGATCTTTGTTAACTCTTCAAAAGTGACAACGGTGTTCGGTCCTTTACGTAGTAGAACCATTTTTAATTTTCCAATGGCGTCCAAATTTCCGCCGGTACCAATGGCCACATTGAATGGACCCTTCGGTAATTTTTTAAGGGATTTTTCGATTTTAGATTTGATCATCGCTTGCGGAGTGATTTGCTCTTTCATCGCTTCAGTCAGCATGCGAACCATGCCCCACTTGAAACTTTTTGAATAAATAATTTTATTTTTTGATAAATGAGTTAGTTCAATGCTGCCGCCACCGATGTCGATCAGTAAAGAATTTTCTCCGTTTAGGCCGATTGAATTTTGCACGGCCATGCGAATAAGCTGCGCTTCTTTGAGACCGCTGATGACCTTGATGCGGATGCCGCTCGTCTTTGAAATAGCTGATAAAATAGGCTTTTTGTTTTGTGCATCACGAAAGGCACTGGTCGCAAGCGCCAAACTTTTTTCAACTTTGTATTTCTTATTTAATTTCGCCATTCGTTTAAAGGCGGCAATCAAGCGGCGGAGGGTAATATCTTGGATTCTTTTGTAATTAAATACATCTGAGCCCAATCGAATCATCTCGCGATGCTTTTTCAGGGTTTTGTAGTTACCCGATGCATCGACTTCGACAATAATTTGCCTGATCGCATTGGAGCCAATATCGATGGAAGATAAGATCATCACTACTTTTTGCGTTGAAAGAAGACAGGGGTCAAGAAAGAAGCTACAATTTATTGGTGCAAGCCCAGAAAGTAGGATTTCATGGAACGAATTATTGATAGTCAGTTAGAAGATCTAAAAAAGTTGATGTTGGAGATGGGCGGGCAGGTTGAGAAAGCCTTGCAAACGGCCACCGAAGGTTTACAGAAGAAAGATAATAATCTTTTTAAAGAAGTTCATCAATTTGAGACTCATATTAACGAATTACAAATCAAAATCGACAATGCTTGCTTACACGTTTTAGCGAAGCAAGGCCCCGTTGCAAAAGATTTGCGGTTAATTTTATCGATTATTAAAATCAATACCGATCTAGAGCGCATGGGTGACCAGTGCGTGAACATCGCTCACCTGGGCCGTGAATTGCTAGAGCGTAGTTTTACTTCATCAATGCAAGATATCGAAACGATGTCGGCTTGTGTAAGTAAGATGGTTAAGGGTTGCCTAGATTCATTTGTAAAAATGGATGTGGTTGCCGCGCAAAAAATTCTTGAGATGGATGATCAGGTCGATATGTTGAAAAACAAAGTTTATAAAGATTCGACTGAGTTAATGAAAGTTCAGCCGCAGAATATTCAGAACCTAATGGATCTGATTTTAATCGCTCGCAATCTAGAACGCTTGGGTGACCACGCAACGAATGTGGCGGAAGATGTGATTTTTGCTTTCTCGGGCAAAGATGTAAGGCACGGGGCTAATGATTAAATCAGCCATTATCGTTGAAGATGAAGTGGCGATTGCTAATCTTTTAAAGATTCACTTAACCGACGCGGGTTTCGAAGCCGATGTATTTCACGATGCCGAAACCGCTTTTTTAAACTTACAAAAAAAGAATTACGATTTATGCCTAGTCGACTGGATGCTGCCAGGTATTCAAGGCATCGATTTTCTAAAACGCGTACGTAATCAAAATCAAAATATTAAAATGATGATGGTCACGGCAAAGGCCGACGCCGAATCAATCGTGCAAGGGCTAGAGGCAGGCGCGGATGATTATTTACCAAAGCCATTTGATGCGCGCGTATTGACCGCACGCGTACGGAATTTAATGCGTCGTCATCAATTTGATAAGCAAGCCCCGGCTTCGGTTGATCAGGTGACAATCGATGCAATGACAATTCATTTTACAAAACATTTTGTTAAGTATAACGGCGCTGATATTCATTTAACTCCGTCTGAATTTAAATTATTGGCCTCGTTATTTAAGGCTCAGGGCCAAGTACTAACTCGCGAAAAATTAATTGATTTGATCCAAGGGGAAGACGTTTCGGTTACGGGACGTACAATCGATACCCACGTTTTTGCTTTAAGAAAAAAAATGGGAGCTTGGTCGGCGCATATCGAAACCATCCGTGGAGTGGGTTACCGCGTACTGATGTCGACCGAAGATATCAGCGAAGCCAATTCTGATGGAGATATGTGATTCAAATCTTACTGTGGGCCTTTGCCGCTATCTTATTAAGTTTTGTAGCTTATCTATTGAGTTATTTGCGTTTTCGCCGGATGATTTCTTTTCAAACTAAACAGATGATTCGTTTGATGAAATCAGAAGATATCGAAAGCATGCAGATCGGCGATATCTACGCCCAGCATGATGAAGACTTTGCCGATTTGGAGCGGGCCGCTTTGGGATTACGTAAAAAGTACTTACGCCTACGCCGCCAATCACAAGAAGAGCGCAAAGGTTACGAGACGGTTTTCTCTGGTTTAAAAGAAGCCATCGTAACGGTGGATCAGAATTTAAGAATTATTTCTTTTAACTCTTCATTTATGAATGTTTTTAAGTGGGCTCCGCTAAAAGAGCATTCGACTTATTTTTTACACGACGTGATTCGTGATCCTTTGATTATTTCTACTTTTAAAAAAACTTTTGTAAAAAACGAAGTACAAAAAAGTGAAGTGACTACTTCGCAGCTTTTTGTAACTCCGCTACCTTCGCGTAATGACAATGAGTCTTGGTGCTTGGGTGTGTTTTATGACCTGTCTGAACTACGTAAGACAGAAAAAATCCGGATTGATTTCGTGGCAAATGCTTCACATGAGATGCGTACTCCGCTGACGGTTATTAAGGGTTACGCGGATTTACTGAATAATAAATTAAAAATTAAACCTGAATCTAAAAATGAATTTGAACTTTTACAGCCAATTCTACAAAGTACAGATCAAATGTCTGATTTGATGAATGAACTTTTAAATCTTTCTAAAGTTGACGGTGGATCAGCTTTGATTAAAGAATCTATTTCTACGAATCAATTAACGAACGAAGTTTTAGCCGAAGTTGAAAATTTACAACAGATGCAGAACAAAAAAATTGAAGTTGATATTCAAATTCCGTTTGTTTTAGCCCATGCAGAAGCTGCCAGACAAGTAATGCGTAACTTACTTGTAAATGCGATTAAGTATTCGGGTGATTCAGACGAAATTAAAGTAACTTGGGTGCAAGCGGGGAATTCGGTTCTATTAAAAGTAAAAGATAATGGCCCGGGTATTCCGCGTGAACATCAAGATCGTATCTTTGAAAGATTTTACCGCGTTGATAAAGGCCGTGGTCGTGACCAGGGCGGTTTCGGGCTTGGTTTAGCTTTAGTGAAGCATCATATGATGAATCACGGTGGGCAAGTGCGTTTAGTTTCTGATTCAGTTGCGGGAAGTGAGTTTATTTGTGAATTCCCCGCTAACTAATCCATTATTCGAAAAATATTTTGAAAAGGTTTACGGTGGTCGATGGAATTTGATCAAAGAATCTTTAACGCGTCATGAAAAACAAGTTTTGCGTTTAAACCGTTTTGTTTCGGCCGAAGAGAAAGATCTGCAAAAATGTGAATTTCTAGATAATTGTTTTTGGAAACCCGTAGGCTATTCGTTACAAAAATCGGGTGAGGGACTGTATGATTTTTACGTGATGGATCCGGCCAGTGTGGTTGTTGCTTTAGCGCTGGAGCCTAAGTCTTCCGATGATGTTTTAGATATGTGTGCAGCGCCCGGTGGAAAAACTTTAATCTTGGCGGAGCAAATGAGCGTGGGTGCTGAAGAAGTTTTGGGAACGCTTGTTTCGAATGAAATGTCTGAATCACGACGTGATCGATTAATGCGCGTGTTACATGAGTACATTCCAAAAGATCAAAGAATGTTTATTTCAGTTAAGGGTTTAGACGGTAACCAGTATGGTTTACGCAATCCTGAAACTTATGATCGCATACTGGCCGACGTACCTTGTTCGGGGGAAAGACATTTACTTGAAAATTCAAAAGAGTTTGCGCTTTGGTCGGAGAAACGTACAAAAAATTTAGCGGTCAGGCAGTATTCACTTTTATCTTCGGCATGGTTGGCGTTAAAGCCGGGTGGTCGCATTGTTTATTCGACTTGCTCGATTTCTCCGGAAGAAAACGATGCGGTTGTGGCGAAGTTGATTAAGAAGCGTGATCCGATTATTTTACGACCTGATTGGTTAACTCAAATAGATTTTTTAGAGCAAACTTCACATGGTTATCAAATTTTACCTGATCGATCTGGTTTTGGTCCGATGTATTTTTCGGTCATTGAAAAGTCTATTTAGACTTAGGCCTAGTTCAATACGTAATGATTATAACTTACTCTATTTCTAGAGCTATAGGCTAAGGGGTTAACATGCGTTTACTTTTAATCGTCGCGTTTTTATTTCAACCGTTTGCTTACGCAAGTTTTGAAAATTTGTGTGAAAATGAATATGTCGATGCAGCTAAAAAAATTGGTTACCGTGATCCGCAAGTTTTTTATGTAGATGGCCAAGGTACAATATATAAATCTTTTGATGGTTTAAAACGCAGTAAAGATTATCAAGCTTACCAAAATACAAATTTAGTAAATAAAGACGCTTTAGCAAAATCGGTCACTGATTTACAAGTTCAGTTTGATGAAAAAATGAAAGTACTTGATCAACAGCTTGATATGCAAAATGCACAGCCAAAGCCAGAAGCGTATATCAAGTTAGAAGCGCGTAATAAAAAAATTATGTCTTTACTAAGCGGTTACGGCGATGGTTTTAAAGAAAAAATTGTTTTCTTTTCAAAAATTGGTGCCGGTGAAATTTTTCATTCTCCCGAGCAAAAAGAGTACGTATCTTTGATTAACGAATTACAGGCGAACCGCCAAAAACAGATGGACGTGATGCGAAATCAAGCTGGTTCGGCTGAAGTTATGCAGTTAAATAAAGAAGCGATGGCGATCCAAAAGAAAATGATCGCGGTTGAAGTAGAGAGAGCTAAGCCGCCGGAATCTTTTCAGATTACGACTTATGTTTATGATCAATCACAAGGTTTCGAAGAAACTAAAAAATTACGCTATAATATCTCTGGCAAGGCTGAAAGTGATTACCATAAATTAAATGTACTTAAATATCAAAAATCTGAAACCGAAAAGATTTTAGCAAAGCAGCCAAAAGACGATAGCTTAAAACGCTTCAACAAAGATTTGGAAACAAAAATTGCTGAGATTGAAACGAAAATTAAAGGCTTAGGCGATGTTTCAGTGCCCGCTTTAATCTTCGCACGCGAAGCGGGCTCAGAAGGTGCTTCAATGCGTGTTCCGTTAAACGCAAATCAAAATACCGTCGCGGTTAATTTTAAAAGTAATTGTTCGGTAGCAAATTTAGATTATAAATTTTCTGACTACTGTGCTAATTTGGGCGTGGGTGAAAAAGATAATCAAACTTGTGCATCGGTGAAACTATTGGTAAGCCCGAAAGTTAAAACGAGTGTAGCAACTGGCGGTAAAACCAAGTCGATGCCTTCCGCGACAACGACTCGAACAACACAGTAGTTAACTAACGCGTCGGCGCAAGTGGTGCTGACGGTACATCGATAAATTATAAAACCCATATGTCTTCATGCGGAAGATTTCAGTCACTTCCGCGGTAATCTCTTCAATCACAGATTCTCCAAAGCCGAAGGGTGAGAAACCTTTTTGGGCTTCAATTTCGTCTAAGCAAAGTCCGCACAGGCGGTCAATAAACTCAGCATTTGTTTCGTGACTGATCGTTGCTGATAGCAATTCTTCGTCAATCAAGTTGGCAATCCATGTTTTCATATCGATTTTCTCGGGAAGTTCAGCTAAAGTCTTAACTGTGAAAACGCCTAGTTTTTTTGAACTTAAGACCTTAGTCGAGTACCTTGGTGAAGAACTAGAGGGCGCGCAAATGCAAGAAGTGATGGCCACCGAAGATGGATTGGTCATGACATTCTATCGCTTTACGCGTGAGCCCCGCACGGCTTACCTGGTGTTTGATTTGGATAAACCTTTTCCGTTTGTGGGCTTGTTCATGCAGAACCCTTGGAACCGTCTTAAGAAGACAAAACCAGTGGGTCTATTTCTAAATGCGCATGCAAAAAATCTTTACGTGAAAGACATGAAACTCGTGGAAAGTTTAGGCCGGGTCGCTAGACTAAGGCTAGCTCACGGTGATGATAACTGTGAATTAGAACTGAGGTTGATTCCGCGGCAGCCGAATTTAATGATCCATAAAGATAAAAAAAATATTTCGTGGTACCCAGTGCAAGGGTTAGTTGAAAATAATCCGTCGGCTATACCGAATGATCAAGAAGAGCAAAGATCGATTCCGTTCTTAATGAACCAGTGGTTAGCGCGCAGAGGTGCCTCGGGCAAAGAAAAAACGGCCGGCCAAGCGGCTTCGTCATTAAGCCCCTTTGAAAAATGGAAAAAAAATCGCGAACGTGATATCGAGAAAAAAACGAAAGCTTTAGATGGAATTCAAACGCAGGTTGAAAAATTTCGGTCTGAACCTTGGGCGGCCGTGGGCGAGTTTCTAAAAAATGAAGGTCTCAAAAATTTACCTGCCGAGTGGTCTACGTATGTTAATTTTACGAAATCTGTTTCGCAAAATATGCAAAATTGTTTTGATAAAGCGAAGTCGGCTAAAACAAAAGTTTTAGGTGCTATGAAGCGGGTAGAATTTATTAAAGAAGAACTTTTAGCTTTAGAAGATTTGTCGGACCAAAAATTTCAAAGTTTTCTTAAAAAACATAATAATTTAAAAAACAAACCCCAAGCTAGAAAAATCGAAGGCCGGTTTCGCAAACAGAGCATTGAAGAATCTGGATTGGTGGCTTATATGGGGAAAAGTGCCGCAGATAACATTGATTTACTGCGAAAATCGAAAGCTTGGGATTTTTGGATGCATTTAAAGGATTATCCGAGTGCGCACGCGATTATTCATCGGCAAAAAGACCAATCCGTTTCGGATAAAGATATGGCGCACTTTGCGAGTTGGTTAGTTAAAGAAGGTTTAGGAGATAAAAAGGCGCAAATGGGTGGTAAGTTTTCAGTGGTCGTTGTTGAATGCCGTCACGTGAAGCCGTTAAAGGGCGATAAGTTGGGGCGCGTTACTTATCATAATGCTCGTGAGATCTTGATTGCGGTGTAAATTGTAAATAGACTTAATTCATATAAAACGACGGAGTGTTTTTTATATGATTGAAGTAAATAATCTTTCTAAAAGTTATGGCGACCGCTTAGCGATCGATCAACTTACCTTTAAAATTGAAAAAGGTGACGTGGTTGGTTTATTAGGACCGAACGGTGCCGGTAAATCAACAACCATGAAAATCATTACCGGTTTTATGGCGCCGACGTCGGGCGAAGCCCGCGTTTGTGGGTTTGATGTTTTTGAAAATCCGATCGAAGTTAAAAAAAGAATTGGTTATCTTCCAGAAACTCCACCGCTTTATACCGAGATGACCGTACAAGATTATTTAAAATTTGTCGCTGAACTGAAGCAAGTTGATAAAATGAAAATTAAATCGTTAGTCGATCGTGCTTTAACCAAAGCGCAGCTGTTAGCGGTTAGATCACGTTTAATTAAAAATCTTTCTAAAGGTTTCAAGCAACGCGTGGGAATTGCCCAAGCCTTAGTTTCAGATCCAGAAATTTTAATTCTGGATGAACCCACGGTTGGTTTAGATCCAAAGCAAGTGGCCGAGATTCGCGATTTGATTAAAGAACTACGCGGCGAACACACAATTATTCTATCAACTCATATTTTACCCGAAGTGCAGGCGACCTGTAATAAAGTTATTATCATTCACCAGGGTAAAATCGTCGCGCAAGATTCGATTGAGCAATTAGAAAGAATGAACCAAGGTTCGATCTTTCTAACGGTTAAAATTAAAAAGTCAAATGCCGCTTTAGCTAGTGCGCTTAAAAATATAAATGGCATCAGCGAGATCGAAGCAATTACTGATCAACATTACCGAATTAAGATGATTGAAAAAGATGAACTGATCGAGCAAGTGGCCACGGAGGTGATTCGATCGGGTGCCGGTCTGATCGAGCTTTCGCCAAGCCGTGCAAATTTAGAAGATGTTTTCTTGAAATTAACTTACGGGCAAAATTCATAGTACGGGAGTTTTAAAAATGCGTACAATTTATGTAATATTTAAAAAAGAAATGAGCGGTTTTTTTCTAAGCCCGCTATTTTATTTTATGGCTTTCGTGATGACGGCGTTACTGAGCATTATGTTTTCAATCTCTTTAGATAAGTTTGCTTATTTATCGGCGAACGCAATGATGCAGTTTGGAACTTCATTGCAGCAGCAGAATATTCACTACGCAGTATTCTTGCCGCATTTGTCGATGTTAAATTTACTTTTGATTTTCTTAATTCCGGCTTTCAGCATGCGCTTATTAGCAGAAGAAAAAAAGATGCGCACTTTTGATTTACTGTTAACTTCACCGGTGACTTCTTTGCAGATCGTACTTGGTAAATACTTTGCCACGTTAATGATGATTTTAGCTTTGGTGGCGATTGCATTAATTTATCCTCTGGTGACTCGGCAAATGGCAAGTTTTCCTTGGGCACCGACTTTGATTGCCGCTTTCGGAATTTTTTTAGTGGGTGCGGTTTACGCCGCGATGGATTTATTTGCATCAAGCCTTACGGAAAATCCGTTGATCTCTTTTGTGCTGTCGATTGTTTTTAATTTATCTTTGTGGTTTGTCGGAGCTATCAACGAATCTTTTGATTCGCCAGTGACTAAAGGATTTCTAGAGCACATTTCAATTAACAATCATTTAACGGGTTTGATTGAAGGAACCGTTCGCACGAATGGTTTAGTTTTTCTATTTAGTCTGATCTTTCTATTTTGTTTTTTAACCGAGCGAGTGATTGAGTCTTCTCGTTGGAGAGCTTAGGAGTTAGCATGAGTAAAAAAGGAAAACTATTTTTAACAATTTCATTATTAAGTTTAATTGCCCTGGGTGGTTTATTCTTCGCTATTAAAGTGTGGATGCCATTCATGTGGTTTTTATTAGTTCCTGTCCTGATCGGGATGATTGGCTGGATTGTGGTCGATCACCGTTCGATTCATGATTTTTTTGGGATGAAGACGACGAAGCAAGGCTTTAATATGGGCGCAATCATTTTAATCGCGCTAGTTTTTTTATGCGTGATTAACTTTGTAGGTGCGCGCCACTACGGAACCTTTGATTTTTCAACCAACAATCTAAATACTTTATCTGAACAATCTAAAAAAATTCTAAAATCATTAGACGCTGATTTAGAAGTAAAATTCTTTTACAAAAATGGTGCCGACAAAGTTGAAGAGAATAAAAAAGCTTTCCGTGATTTATTGAAGCGATACCAAGATGAAAGTACGCGCGTAAAACTTGAGTTCGTAGAAATGAATGAACGAGCTAAGTTATCGCAAGACTTCGGGGCTAATAAGGGTACAGGCGAAGGGTTTATCGATTACAAAGGTAATAAAAATCGCATCGAAAATTATACGGAACAGGATTTTACCAACGCAATTATCAAAGTGACCCGCACGACTAAGAAAAATATCTTTTTCTTAGAAGGGCATAACGAACGTAATCTTGACCAAGAAAAAGACGAAACTTCTTTATTTGGCTTTAAACAACTGTTAGAGAAAAATTCTTACAACGTACAAAAATTTTCTTTATCAACGGCTCCGCAAATCCCACTGAATGCGGATGCTTTAGTAATTGCTGATCCGAAACAGGGTTTTCAAGATTTTGAAGTAAAAGCGATCGAGGATTATTTAGTTCGCGGCGGAACATTAATGCTGGCCTTGGATGATAAAATTCCAAATGGTTTACAAAAAGTTGTCGCCAATCTTGGTATCGAGCTAGAAAATTTCTACGTATTTAATGTTTTCGATACCCCCATGGGTGCGGTGGTGAATGCACAGTCGCCAACGGTGGGCGTGCAATATTCAATGACTAGCGAAATTACTCGTGTATTTGGCACGACTCAGATGACCGTGTTTAGACAACCGCATGCATTTAAAATTGCTGCGTCTTCAGACCGCATACGGGCCGAAGCGATAGTTAAAACTCCCGAAAATTCGGTCGCTTTAAAAAATCTAGATAGCCAAGACTACCAAGGAAAGCCTCAGGCTTATAACTTAGTAATTGAAATTAAAGGCAAATACGCGAATAGCGATAAAGAATTTACCGTCGTGGCTTTTGCCGACACTGATTTTATGAGTAATATTTTATTATATCAGAATTTGAATCGTGATTTGGCTTTAAATACGATCGCTTCTTTAGCTAAAGAAGTTGATTTAATTGCGGTGACTCCAAAAGAAGCGTTAGCGACAAAACTTTCTTTATCTCCACCTGAATTTGCGCAGTTTTTTAAATTTACTGTTTTAGGTATTTTCTTTCCACTTCCGATTGTGCTGATGATAATCAGTTTAGTTTTATGGTTTAAACGGAGACATGCTTAATGAAAATTAAAACCACGGTCTTATTAGGCGCAGCGACAATGACTTTGGCACTAGCGGCCTATTTTTTTGATCATAAAAAACAAGAAATTAAATCGCAAAAGCAAGATGCAGACTCTCAGATTATTTATTTTAATCTTGACCAAATTAATATGTTTGAAATTCAAAAGAAAAAAGAAAAAATTGTTTTACAAAAAAGTGAAAACGGTTGGACTTTGTTAGAACCTATCCAAGACCGCGCTGATAATACGCAAGTGGAAGATTTACTGAAAACTTTGACCACAGAAAAAATGATTACCTTCGCGAAAGAATCGGAAACTTTGACAGCTGCCGATTTAAAAGAGTTCGGTTTAGATGTGCCCGCCGCAGTCTATGTTTTTAAAAATAATGCCGGTAAGTCTGAAAAAATATCGGTAG
The DNA here is from genome assembly GCA_014376435.1 of Bdellovibrio sp. Classification (GTDB taxonomy): domain Bacteria; phylum Bdellovibrionota; class Bdellovibrionia; order Bdellovibrionales; family Bdellovibrionaceae; genus Pseudobdellovibrio. The sequence continues at coordinate 90,313 of JACMRL010000015.1, forward strand.
GCACGCAGAAAAATTTTGAAGGAAATTCTTTTTTACGTATCGATTCAGACAACCGCGTTTTAGTGGCCGGCGCTAACTGGTTGGCTAAAGCCGATAACAACTTACTTTATTTTCGTGAGAAACGCTTATACCGAGGTAATTTAGGTGATATCACTTTGGTTATTGTTAAATCATTGCAAGATAAATTTGAATTAAAGCGGGTTGATAATGTGTGGGCCGCGACCGGACATGAGTTTTTGCTGGATCAAAACAAAGTACGTGAAATGTTACGTAGGATTTCAGAAACCTCGATTCAAGAATACGTTTTTGAAGGGGAGCCCTCAGCCAATGTACTAAAAGAAAAAGGCTTAATAAAAAGTCCGGTTGAACTACACTTAAATGCGGCGGAATCTACATGGGCCGTTAGCATGAATCAAAATGAAAAAGAGCGCGCATTATTTGCCCTTACTGATCGACCCACAAGTTTCGTGCGCTTAGATATCACTGAATGGGAATTTTTTGGAAATCTAAGTTTAGATAGTTTGCGTGACCGAACCACTTTAACTCGATTTAGTTTAGATGAAGTCAGAAAAGTTTATTTTAAATCTGACAATAAGGAAGTTAGCTTTGTTAAAGAAGGTGATCTGTGGAAATTAGCAAGTCCACTTGCGGAAGGAAAAGTTTTTTCTGAAACTGAGCTAGTTAAATCGATTAATCGCTTACATGACTTTGAAATTTCTGAATTTGTTGATAAAGGATCGGAAGTCTTCAAAGGCTCTAATATGCTTATTTTAAAAACCGATTCAGACCGTTTGGTTTACCAACTTAATTGGGGCCCCGAGCTTAAATTAAAAAGAAAAGGTGCCGAGAAAGATTACTTTTATGCCCGCACTCAACTAGATCCCCTAATTTTTGCCGTTGAAAAATCTAAAATTCAAGCTTTAGGCTTTCAACAAATTATTCAAGATAGTCAGGTCACTTCCGGTGATATGACAAAGAAAGAAGAGCCCTAGTTATGTTAGGTACAACGATTCACGTTAAATCTCCAACCCGCGTAGATTTGGCGGGTGGAACACTAGATATGTGGCCGCTGTATAACTTTTTAGGGAGTGCGCTAACGATTAATTTAGCGATCGATATTTGGACAAAAGTTGAAATCAAACCTCGCGCGACAAGCGGAATTAAAATTCATTCACTCGATTTAAAAAAAGAATGGGAATTTAGTGAGTTCAGTACTTTTTTTTCTGCTCTTGATCCGTATTTACATCTATACCAAAAGGTATTTGAAAAATTTTCTGCTCCGTTAATAAATTTAAAATTTGGTTTTGAATTAATCACTTCTTCGGAAAGCCCCATCGGCGGCGGCCTGGGCGGTAGCAGTAGTCTGGTGATTTCAATTCTGAAGGCAACTCATCAACTATTAGAAATAAAAATGCCTGCGACCGCAGACCTCGTATTTTTAGCTCACAACATTGAGGCCGAAATTTTGAAAACTCCGACGGGAACTCAAGATTATTTCCCGGCGGTGACCGGTGGGCTTAGTTTTATCGATTACACGGCGACCGGTACCAAGCAAACGTTGTTTCCGATTGCGGGAACTCCGCTGGAAGACCATTTTTTATTGGTTTACACCGGACGTTCTCACCATAGCGGTTTAAATAACTTCGAAGTTTTAAAATCCTGCGTGGAAGGGGATTTAAAAGTTTTATCAGCACTAGAGAAAATTAAAGATATCGCGCTGAAAATGAAAGAATGCATTCAACAAAAATCTTGGCATGAATTACCAAAACTGTTTCAAATGGAATTTGATGCCCGCATCGAATTGACCCCAGCCTTCAGCAGTCCAGAAATTGAAAAATTAGCAAAAATATGTGTGGCGGCGGGCGCGCTAGCGGTTAAAATATGTGGAGCGGGTGGAGGCGGCTGTGTTTTAGTTTGGGTGCCCCCTCAGCAGCGAGAAAGGGTGATTCAGGTATGTCAAAACGAAAAATTCCAATGTTTGAACGCTCGACCCGTAAACCCACTTTAAGTTCTGCGAAAGTAGCGGGAAGTAAAGTCGCTGCAAGTAAAATGGCGACAGGTAAAGTTGCGGTAACTAAATCAAGTAAATCGTTGCCGGTAAAACCTGAAGGTTCAACTACGCAAGTGATTCGCTTCGTTGGCGTATCACTGGGCGGCGGTAAATCCGATAAAGCGTGCATCGCTATTTTAGAATACTATCCAGCAAATAAAAAAATATTTTTATCACGTTTATTCGAAAAAATAAAATCCGAAGGTAATATTTCGGGCGATTCAAAGATTCACGAATTGATTGACCAAAATCACGAAGGAACAGAATACATTGCATTCGATACGCCGTGGAAATTGCCTAACTGTATGAACTGCACTCATAAATGCGGAGGCTTTGAAACCTGCAAAGAGCCGCATATTTTATGGATGTGGAAACATTTTAATGAACATTCTAGTAAAAAGCGACCGAAGAAATTATTCACTCCGTATACTCAGCGCTGCATTGAAATGTATGTGCAAACTGAACTTGAAGAAACTTTTCACATGCATCACGCCATGGGAGCCAATTCAGCGCCGCTGTTAGCCAGAGCAAACTTTATCCGCCGAAGAATTACCGGAGTAGAATGCATCGAAGTTTTTCCAAAATTAACTTTATGGCGAATGGGCAAAGCTTTAAAAATGATGAAGTCACAGTTGAATGACCACCGCGCCGCATTTGGCGGAGACGAATCACGCGCTCAATTTTTACAAACATTAAACGATAACGACATCGCATTTATTTACACGCAAGATATGAAGCATATGGTTGAAAATAACCACGCCTTCGAAGCTTTTTTATGTGGCTTCACCGCTTTTTTAAAATACAAAGGCGCAACGGAGAAAAGACCCAAAGACTTCCCCAAAAACGAAGACTGGATCGAGTTCCCAAAGGCTGATTTAAAGCTGAAAGATCTGTAGTACTTCCTAGTCAGTAATATCTGCCACGACTTCGACTAAACCCGCAAATTTTAATTTTAATTCCGTAATATCTGCCAATCCGCTCACGAGAGACCTCTAAGTCTTTGCTTCTGATACGGGATTTTCCCTTCGGCTTCTTTCTGATTCAAGATCACGTAGTTTCTAGCGATATTGTACGCCTTCCATCCTTTAATCACTCTAGTAAACGGCCTGGTTTTCCAAACGCTAGGGGTATCGGTCACCCAGAATCCGTTGTTTTTCATCTGCTGCGCGATTTGACCTGCGACAACGCGAAAGAAATGTTGACCGAGAGATCTGCGTGTAAGCTTTATGATCAGGTGGATGTGGTCACCGCAGATCGCAAGCTGATCTATCTTTACAAAGAAGCGTTTCGCGTAATGTTTAATAACGGAATTACAGATATGAAAACCCAGCGGTGACCGGAACCCGCGCTTGATCTTAGAACGATCTATTTTGAATACCAGATGAATCGCTTGCTTAGTCGATAACGGACGAGCTTTCCGCCCGCGCCGTTTATTTCTTAAAACTCCGCCATGAGAATCCTGAAATTTGTAGTTCACTTTTTCAAACGCGAACTGTCTTTGGTGACCCATACCCACGCTCCTTGGAAGAACCAAAGATAAGTGCAAAGAAAAGTACAAAGCGTAGCTCTAATTAGCGTGTGATCAAGTTAGGGGGGTGATGAAAGACGGACTATATTTGTATGAATGCGCGTGGGATATAAGGTTAAGTCGCGAATATTTATGTCGTGCTTTGGAAGTCTCGCACCACGGGAAGTGGTTTGAATAATGAGCGCAGTTCTGGCAATTGCATAGGGACTTTGTCGAAGGCTTGAATCCAGGTCTCTGGGGTTTCCATGCATAGAAAAATATTCCACGCGGGATCTAATGACTTCATTTTTTTAATCATGAATTGAAACATTTCTGATCTGATGGTGGCGTCGTAGCGTAACTTATTGCCTTCGGAAGCGAACATTTCTGCTCGGGTAACTAAGGAATCTAAACCGAATCTTTCACGCATCATGTGGCGTTGCTCAGGCTGAAAGCGTAAAGTTCCTAGCGAGATGATATGCACGTCACTTGGTTTAAATTCGCGGTTTAATTCTTCGGCTAAAAATGAGTAGTTTTCTTTCCATTCGGGGTGCCAGATCATTGGGTCGATATGGAAAGCTACTTTAAAACCTTTCGCTCTACATTTTTTTGCGGCTTCAATGCGTTCGTCAAAGCGGGCTGTACCGTGTTCTTCGCGGTTGATAATGTACGGTGGGTTAATTGACCAGCTGACGACTGTGTTGCCAACGGAAGCCAGATCTAAAAATTGATCAACATGATTTGATTTTGTTTTGAATTCTAAAGTCCACTTCGGATATTGATTCATGAATTCGATTAATTTACGCGAATACAAAGTTAGATGATCTAACGACAATGAATCAATCACTTCACCAGTACCAACGCGGAAAGGTTGGTCGGGATGTAAATCGGCCATCTCTTTTAATTCACTTAAAGCCTGATCGATATTCGTAAAAATCTTCGACGTACGAGAATTTAAATAACTTTGTAAATAACAATAGCTGCAATTCATATTGCACTGGCTACCTAAATTTAAAACGTGGTAATTACAGCAAGTTAACGCTTTCTTCTGCGTGGCGCCGGGACAGCGTTTGAAGAATTGGCCTTTAAAAGTAGTTAGTAATAAAGTTTTTTTAGAATCGTTAAATTCATCGGCCGTCATCATGCCTTTCTTATTTAAGGTATCAGCCAGCGAGGGATCAGTCTCATCAATCGATACAATGATTTCGCTGGGGTACAAACTTCGTACGCGTGCGGCCACTTCAGAATTTTCGGAAGTTTTATCAATATAAATACGGTTGAATACCGGAAGCATCATTTCGAGATTTCTTCCTGCACGCGCTCTAACGACGCTAAAATTTTAGTTAAATCGGTTGAAGAGCTTACGAAAAGTTTTAGTTCGACGCCGGCGCGGTCTCCGCGTCTTTCGAATTTTACTTTTGAACCATAGGGCCACGGAAGTTTTTCTAGTTTAATTTTAAGATCGTCGTCGCGTAATGAAGTTTCAGGGTAACGAAGGCGACGTAGCGATTCTTTCCAGCTTTCAAAAATCAGCGGCTGAAAATTGTCGGACGTGACCGGTACCCCAGCGCCCCCGAATAAGGCCTCGTCATGACCCATCAGAATCAAATCGGTCAGAAGCTCTAAAGTTTGTAATCCCTCGGTAAAGCTGGGCTTTAAAGTAGCCATGTGGTCTGCGGCTTTTAAGAATAGATCTTCTTGTGAAGGAGTTTTAAGCGCTTTTTTAAATAAAAGGTCGCTATCTTTTAATTTTTTATCTACGGCCCAAGTCTTAAAATCCATAGTTATGTGCTAAACCATTTTCTTTCTTTTAGCAATTAGGCCATACTTAATCTATGGCCCACTGGAAGCAAAGATCGACTACAAACTTAGATATCGTTTATTTTGAGTATCAGCCGAAAGCTCAATTCGATAGCAATGCCGAGGTTTATATCTGGGATTTGGATAAAACCTACCTTGATACCTCAATTGATTCGTTTTCCGCTTTGTTTAAGACGATCTTTGAGAAAGCCTTCACGAAAAAAAATGTGCCCGGCACCCCCAGTTTGATCAGAAGTTTGTCGCGTTACCGTAAGAAGCATTTTAACGAAGTTGATTTTCCGCTGTATTTTGTGTCGGCTTCGCCTCCGCAGATGGAGTCTAAGGTCTACGAGAAATTTTTGATTGATGATATTCATCCAATCGGGATGTTTTATAAAGATAATTTGCGCAATTTAGTGCCGAAAAGATTTTTGTTTTTGAAAAAACAAGTGGGTTACAAAGTGCAGTCACTTTTGCAATTACGCACGCGTTTATCAAAAGACGTACGCATGATTTGTTTTGGCGATGATTCTGAATCAGACGCCACGATTTATAATTTATTTTCAGATATTTGTTCACGCCGCCATACGGAAAATGAACTGACTCAGTTGCTAGAAGATCTAGGCGTTAGCTATAGCCAAATCGACGAAATTTTACGCCTACAATCGATTATTCCGATTCAAGATCCGGTGGAAAAAATTTATATTAATTTAGCGACCGATACTGATCCGGAATATTATTTAAAATTCGGCCGCAGAACTTTTCCAACTTACAATACTTTTCAAGTGGCGTTAGATCTGGTGCAAGATCAGCGTTTATCACTGGAAGAATTAGGTACCATCGTCGATGTGTTGGCGACAAAGTACGGGCAAACGCATGAGCAATTAATTTTATCTTTTGAAGAATTAATTCGCCGTCGTATCCTAGGTTTATCAAGTTTTGAAATGATAAAAAATTATTTTATCGAAAAAAATATGCTGACCTATTCATGGAATTCGAAGGTTGAGCCTTTGAAAGAAAAAGAGATCGATCAAGGTCACGTTTATGAATTAGACGGAATGTTTGAACCTTGGATTCCGCGTCACATTGATTATATCAACGATTACCGCTAGCCCGTATATCTCTATTCAAATCTCATTGGGAAAACCGTGGTCACGGCCGCGCCGCTGAAAGATTTAAATTGCGTACGCGCCACTACTTCCATTACGCAAGAATTAAAATTATTATCGCTGATTTCAGATTTAGAAATTTCAATTTGCGTGGTTTGGCCTTGGCGTTCGATCGTAAATGAAATTAAAACTTGCCCACGAGCGGCCGAGTTTTTTTGTAAAGCTTGCCCGTAACATTTAAAGAAATCAGATTTTTTTGCGTTCAGCATGGACTCGATTTCAAATTGCGTGATTTGCGATTTATTATCTTTTTCAGGTAGTGGATCTTTTAGTTTAGATAAATTTTTACGGTCGGCTAAAGCAAAATCAACCGCACTTAGTAATTGGCCATCTTTACGAATCCAGAACGAAGGCGCACGGCCAAATTTTTCAACGACAATCTCTCCCGCGCGAACGACGACTAACGGATGACCATTTTCTAAAGTATCGATTAAAATTTCTGATTTTTCTGACAGACGAAATTGACCTTCGTTTGCCCATTGTACTAAGACATCTGAATTTTCTTCGGTACGTAGAATATCGCGTGCGTAGAAAGATAAATTTAATTTTGCAGAAACCGGGGCGGGCATTTGATTATTAACGATGGTCACTTGACCCGTTTTTTCAGCTAAATAAGCTAACGGGGCCTCTTTGCGAGAGGGTGAAAAGCCACCCTGCGGACCCCAGATTGAGATGATGACTAAGAAAGCGCCAAAAATAAGAAGCCCTGGCACAATCCATTTTTTATCAAACATTGATTATTTTGTAGTCGCCGGTGGAGTTTGACCCGCCGCTGCTGGCTGAGTTGTTGTTGCAGCCGGAGTTTCCGCTGCTTGAGAAGTTACCGGAGGAACGGGAGTTCCCGGAGCCGTTTGCGCCGGAATTTGTGGAATATTAGTTGCCGTTGTATCGATCACCGATTTTTCAGAACGAGCTGAGTAGATTGAAAGAGCAATACAAGTTGTTGCAAACAAACCGGCAATCACTTTAGTCATTGTTTGCGCTAAAGAAGCGCCGCCGCCAGCACCCAAAACTGAATTTGAAGAAGCTTGAGAGGTGAAAACGCCTCCACCTTTTGAATCTTGTAATAAAACAAGCGTCACTAAACCAAAACAGGCAAGGATATGGATAACGGCTAAAAATGTAATCATAGGAATCTCCTTCAAGAGTTTTAATAAAGAAATCAACCTAACGCCCGTGCTTGCAATCGTCCAGTCTTTGCTTCTATTTGGTGGCTGTTTACGCGCTGTTTAATGATGACAAAAAGAACCCCTTAAGCGATATGTATCTATATGATTTTTTTAGCATTTGAAGGTTTAGACGGTTCGGGCAAATCATCTTTGATGAAACAGCTTGAAAACCATCTTTCTGAAAAAAAAATAAGCTTCATCATGACCCGCGAACCGGGTGGTACACCCATCGGTGATGAACTGCGCGCATTGATCTTAAAAAAATCTGACGAAGCGCCAACTCCGCGAACTGAACTTTTAATGTACGAAGCCAGTCGTGCTCAGCACGTGGATAAAATTATTAAACCGGCCCTCGCCGATCAAAAATGGGTGCTGTGTGATCGCTTCAGCGCAAGTTCGATTGCGTTTCAAGCGGGTGGCCGACAAATTTCTGAAAAACAAGTCGAGTGGCTGAATGATTTCGCAACCGATTCTTTGACTCCCGATTTAAATATTCTTTTAGATTTAACGGTTGAAGAATCGCAGAAGCGCCGACAAAAACGCTTAGACCAATCAGGCATTGGTGAAGATCGAATTGAATCTGAAACCGATGCTTTTCATGATCGCGTTCGCCAAGGTTTTTTAAAACAAAGTGCGGCACTGCCCGTAAAATGGTTGGTGTTAGATGCTTCGCTAACTCCCGAAAAAATTTTTGAAATTTTAATGTCCGAACTGAAGGTACGTAAATGGCTCGCTTAATCGAGTCAGTCGTCGGCCACGCCGTCGAAATTAAACATTTGATTCAGTTACGTGAATCGGGCCGCTGGCCGCACGCACTTTTATTTGCGGGACCTTCGGGAACGGGTAAAAGAAAAATAGCCTTGGCCTTCGCGCAAATTCTAGTTTGTGATAATGCCGATCGTGATCCGCAAGGATTAGCCTGCGGAGTTTGTGGGCCGTGTTTACGCGTTCAAAAAGAACAATCAGAAAGTTTATTATTTTTAAAACCGGATGAAAAAGCCGCACGCCCCGCCATCAAAGTAGAAGCAGTTCGTGAATTGTTAGATTCATTATCTTTAGCCAGCCTGGGAAAGGCGCGCATCGTGATCGTTGATAATGCGCAGATAATGAATCCGCAAGCGTCGAATGCACTTTTAAAAACCTTGGAAGAGCCTTTTGAAAATGTTTATTTTATTTTAATTTGTGAAGACTTAGGACAACTGTTACCGACGATTCGTTCGCGCGTGCAAGTTGTTAAATTTTCTGCACTTAGCTTCGAAGAAATTCAAATCGTTAAACCTGGTAAACCAGATTGGGCTTATCGCAGCAGCCGCGGCCAGATTGACCGCTTAGAGTTGTTAGCTTCACCGGAAGGAACGCAAAAGCGTGAAGAGGCTTTAACTTTATTTGAGCAGTTTTGTGCCGACGAAGAATTTTTAATGGCTAGCGAATGGCGCGCGTCGATTAAGGATCGGACTTGGGCCCAGTTTAATGTGACTTGCTGGCTGCAAATTATCCGTGATCTTGTTATTCTTAAAACTCAAGCTAACAAGTTTATTTTGAATACCGATCAGATCGAAAGACTTAAAAAACTTTTTCAGATTCAATCAAAAAAATTATTGTGGCTTGCCGATCAACTAGTTTTTGCCGAACGTGATATTCAGGGGAATAGTGACCCGGTTTTAGTGTTCGAAGATTTATGGGTGCGCTATGCTAGAAAATAGTTCTACAGATCAAATTGAATGGATTGATGTGCATTGCCACTTAGACCGCTTAGAAGGCGGCGCAGAGCACGCATTGAAACTAGCGCAAGCCGCGGGCGTAAAAAATTTAATTACCATCGGAACCGAGCCGGAAGACTTGCCAGTGATGATCGAGCTGGCCGAAAAATATGCGCCTTATGTTTATTGCACGATCGGGATTCATCCGCACGAAGGCGTGAAGTACACAAAAGAAGTGGGCGAATTTTTGCGCGCGAATGCGACCAATCCCCGTGTGGTGGCGATTGGTGAAATCGGTTTAGATTATCATTACAATCAATCACCGAAAGAAGAACAGATCTATGCCTTCCGTGAGCAATTACAAATTGCGGCTGATTTAGATTTACCGGTCGAGATTCACACTCGCGATGCGGAAGAAGATACGATTCATATTTTAAAAGAATTTAAAGGTCGCGTAAAGGGTTTGATTCACTGTTTTACAGGCACGGCTTGGCTAGCGCAAGAGGCATTAGATTTGGGATTTAATATTTCGATTTCGGGCGTAGTAACTTTTAAAAATGCAGAAGATTTAAGGCAGATCGTGAAGAATATTATTCCGCTAGATCGTATTCACGTTGAAACTGATGCGCCATTTTTAGCACCCATTCCGATGCGGGGACGGCCCAATACTTCGGCCTATGTGGTTCACACAGCACAGATTGTTGCGGATCTTAAAAATGTCAGCTTGCAAACTTTAAGCGAACAAACTAAAAAAAATGCTCAGAATTTATTTAAGAAGCTAAAAATTTAGGATTTAGATTTAGGGTTTAGATTTAGTATTTAATTATTTTTATTAATTGAGGAGAATTTAAAATGTCAAAAGTCAAAGTAGGTATTAACGGTTTCGGACGCATTGGTCGTATTTTCTTTCGCGCAGGTTTTGAAAAGCTTGATATCGTTGGTATCAACTCTTTAGACAGCGTGGAAGGTTTAGCTCATTTATTAAAATATGATTCTTCACACGGAATTATGAATGCGGATATTTCTCATGATAGCGAAAACATTATCGTAAACGGTAAAAAAATTCCGGTTACTCAATTTAAAGACCCTGCGCAAATACCGTGGAAAACTTGGGGCGCAGATTTAGTGATGGAATGTACGGGCGCGCTCAAAGGAAAAGAAGATTTCCAAAAGCATATTACCGCGGGCGCGAAAAAAGTGATGATCTCAGCACCGGCTGACGGTGTAGACATGACGGTGGTGTACGGTATTAACCACACTCAGTACGACGCTAGCAAACATACTTTCGTATCGAACGCCTCTTGCACGACAAACTGTTTAGCTCCGCTTGCTAAAGTTTTAAATGATTCTTTCGGAATCGAAAGTGGCACGATGATGACGATTCACTCGTACACCAGCGATCAACGCATTTTAGATTCTTCGCACAAAGATTTACGCCGGGCTCGCACCGCGGGTGTTTCAATGATTCCAACGACGACGGGCGCCGCGAAAGCCGTGGGTTTAGTGATGCCAGAATTAAAAGGTAAGCTAGATGGTTTATCAGTTCGCGTGCCCACTCCGAATGTAAGTTTAGTGGATTTTACTTTTAATTCTAAAAAAGAAATGACGGTTGAATCTGTGAACAATGCCTTACGTGAAGCGGCTAAAACTACTTTTAAAGGTGTACTTGCAGTTGAAGAAGGCGAATTAGTTAGCGTTGATTTTAATGGTAACCCTATGTCTTCAACGGTCGATGCAAAAACCACGATGGTGGTTGGTGGCAAGATGGCGAAAGTTTTATCTTGGTATGATAATGAGTACGGTTTTTCTAGCCGCATGGTTGATATGGCTTTGTATATGAATTCTAAAAAATAGTAAGTAGGTATGTATGTCTTCAGGACTTCGCGGAATTAAAACAATCAGAGATTTTGACCTAAACGGAAAAACAGTTTTTTTACGATTAGATTTAAATGTACCGATTAAGAATTCAAAAATCACCGACGAGACCCGTATCACGGCCAGTCTTCCGACAATTAATTATTGTTTGGAGAAAGGCGCTAAGTTGATCGTGGCTTCGCACTTGGGCCGCCCCAAATCAGCGGATGATAAACAATTCTCATTAGAGCCGGTGGCACTTCGCCTGACTGAATTATTAGACCGCGAAGTGGTCTTAATGGAAGAGCCTTCTTCAGAGGGTGTAAAACATATTCTTTACGGAAATATGAAAAACGAAATCATCTGCTTAGAGAATTTACGTTTTGACGCGGGTGAAGAAGCCAACAGCATCGAATTAGCTAATCAGTGGGCTAGCTATACAGATATTTACATTAATGACGCTTTTGGTGCTTGTCACCGTGCGCACGCCAGTATTCATGCGATGCCGGAAGTGATGCAGAAAAAAGCGGGAATTGGATTTCTAATCGAAAAAGAAATTAAAATGTTAGATAGCTTAACAGATTCCCCGAAAAAACCTTATATCGCGGTTTTAGGTGGATCAAAAATTTCTGATAAAATTAGTGTGATTGAAAAATTAATCGATGTGGTCGACGGTTTTATCATTGGCGGCGCGATGGCTTACACTTTTTTAAAAGCGCAAGGCGTACCTGTCGGAAAATCTTTGGTCGAAGCTGATAAATTAAAATACGCAAAAGAAATGATTCAGCGTATGGAAGCTCGTAATAAAACAATGTTATTGCCCGTTGATCATGTGGTCGCAAAATCATTCGGTGATGTGGAAAGTAAACGGACCACTACTTCTGCAGTGATTGACGACAATGAAATAGGTTTAGATATCGGTCCACAAACAATTCGTAATTTCACGGCGGCTTTAGCAAAAGCTTCGACCGTATTTTGGAATGGCCCGATGGGTGTTTTTGAAAACCCGGCATTCAGTGCCGGAACTTTTGCCGTGGCGAAAACGATGTCTGAATCAAGTGGCGTGATGATCGTGGGCGGGGGTGATTCTGCAGCCGCGGCCGAAGCTTCGGGTTACGCTAGTAAAATGACTCATATTTCTACGGGCGGCGGGGCAAGTTTAGAATATCTTCAGGGCGAAAAACTTCCGGGCCTAGAGATCTTACGTCCGCGCAAGCAAAGCGAAACGAATTTAGAATAAAGAGTGATGATGAAAAAAATATTTGCCGCGAACTGGAAATTAAATAAAACCCCTGAACAAGCGCGTGAGTTTGTTATTCAATTTAAAAACGAAGCGTTTAAGCATGCGGATTTTTTTAAAACCTGCGAAGTGATTTTATTTCCGCAAGCGTTTGGCTTAGAAGCGGTTTCTAGTTTATGCGCCGGAACCGAAATCGGTTTTGGTCCACAAAATATTTATTTTGAAAAATCGGGCGCATTCACGGGTGAAAACTCGGCGGAAGTTGCATCAGTTGCGCTCAAAGCTAAGTTTGCTTTAATTGGGCATAGCGAAAGACGTGAAATTTTCAAAGAAATTGACGGGCAATTAAATAAAAAAAATATTCTTGTTCAGTCTTTAAAAATGACTTCGGTTTTTTGCATTGGTGAAAGTTTACAGCAGCGCGAAGCTTTTCAAACTTTACCAGTTTGTTTCGCACAGTTGGATGCGGGTTTAGCCGGCTTAGACCAAAACGTTCGCGTCATCGTGGCTTACGAGCCCGTATGGGCAATCGGAACGGGCAAAGTAGCAACTTTAGAACAAGTGGCCGAAGTTCATCAAGCCATTAACGATAAATTAGAGGCCCGCGGATTTAAAAGTTTCCAAATTTTATACGGCGGCAGTGTTAAAGCTGACAATGCGGCTAGCCTGTTAAAGGTGCCGCATGTCGATGGTTTTTTAATTGGTGGAGCCTCGCTAGAAGTTTCTAGTTTTTTGAACGTGTGCTTGGCAAACTAGGTAAAGCTGCTGAGCCTTTTTGCTGTTGCTTCATTCGATCGTGACTCGCAATAATTAATTCTGCTTGAGCTTTGCTGTTGAAGTGGGCCTGAATCACTTTACAAGTTTTCAAAACGTCAGGTGAAGTTTGAGTTTTAGAATCACAAAGCTGGTTTAGATCGCTTTGGTATTGCTCGATCACTTTTTTATTTTCAGGGTTTCCCCACAAAGCTAACAAGCGTTTGATGTTTTCGGTGTTATCAGAAAGATGTGAACATTCGGCAGATGCATTCACCGCGGGTTCCAAGCAGTAAGCAGTGCCGCTATTTTTATAACCGAAGAGGAGAGGGTTACACATCACCGTACCGCCCGGTTTTCCGCATCTAAAATCACTGCTAGAAATTTCCTTTAATGAAAAACCAGTGGGTAAGCTAGTCGGCGGAGAGCACTTTGCTTTTTGAATAATAAAGCCTGCGTAAATACAGCTTGGGCTTGGGCGCGATTCCGTAATCATTTTACTTTCTTTGTATTTACCCTCGATCGGCGCGGGGCGCATTGTATCTTGCGTAGGTAGCGGTGGCGGAGCTAAAGTTGCGCTTGGTTTAGCTTTGTATTCAGTTTCAATTTCAACTTCTTCCTGTTTTTTAGATTTTTTATTTGAGCCGAAATTACTAATTAAATTATCTAATGAATGATCGTATTTCAAAATGCGGGGATCAATCTTAGCTACGTCGGTTTGAGCTTCGCGTAGGGCATTTAAATTTTTCACAAAGTTTTTTCTTTCTTCATCAGAAAGTTGTCTTTTAGACAAAAGTTGTAAACGTTCGTAAGAATCGTCATACAATTCTTTAGCGTACTGTTTAGTGCCGGGACCTGAGTAAGTGGTAATTCGTGCAAGCATTTGTGAACGAGCAATCACGTAACTGATTTTAGCATTCTCCATACGAATATCATTGGGTGAACGTTCATGAATATTATCGCCGATAGGCTCAGCCGCATGAACGACTTTTGTTTTTAAGCCATCGAATAAAAAAGACCATTTTGCGTTTTGTGATTTTAATGCAGAGATCGAGTCATCAAAATCGTTTGAGATTTGTTTGACGGAGTTGATGTATGCTTTTTTTTCGGCTGGAGTTAGAGTTTGTATTTCTTCGTAAGTCAGAAACAAGAACGAATCTGCCTGTGCGTGGCTTATCAAAAAAGTTGTAAGTAGGGCAGCGAAGACGTGGTTTAGTTTTGTTTTCATAAAGCTCTCATCGGCTTAGGTCCAGGCAATAATTAAATTTTTTTCGATTTTATTTTTACGACGATGTATTTATTCGAAGCGATTCTGTCGCATTTTGAAACGTTATCTTGTGCGCGTTTTAAGACGTCAGCATTAATTAAACCTTTTTATATTTTTGACCGATAAGTTAGCAAATTAGGAGAGTCCATTATGAAATATATTTTAATGCTTTTGGTTGTGGCTCAAGCAAGTTTTGCCTTCGCTCAAGCAAAACCAAAAAACTGTGATTGTCAGACGGGTTACGGAACGGCGCGCGGAGACTGCCGTTTTTTTTGTATGGGAGGAAATGGCTACACTTCTGAAAAATCAGAAAACGTTGATCGCGCCCCTGCCAGTAGTTACGAAGAAGAAGATTAATTTTAAAATTTTTTTTGCCAAGCATGCGTCGCTTTTTAAACAAACGTCTTAACTTAAGACTTTTAATAATTTTGACTTCAAAAACTTGCGAAGTACGCCGTCGCGTCAAGTCACTAGACACTTAAAAAGCCGCAGCTCTCATTAACGTACATTTCATTCTAGGAATGCGCGGCCAAAGTCTTGCTAAGATGAATATCATGAGCAAAAATATTAAGAGCATGAAAAACCCCGCAGATAAAATTATTCACGTTAGACGTTGCCATCTTTGTGGTTCGGTTAATGAAATTGAATCAGCGGTTATTAGTAAATGTGCTAGTTGTGGGAAACACTTTGCGCCCTTTCTTTTTTTTAATGAGAAGGCTGCTCTGGGTCTTGAAGTAGAAACGCAACCAGAAAATAGGCCTTTAGCCGATAGCTGGCAGCACTTGATGAAGACGCAGTATCCACCTCTTTGGGGTCTAGCCGTCTACTGGTAGACTTTGCATTTTATAAACGTAAAAATAATTCAACGACTTTAGCAGGTTACTTCATTTCATTGTCTTCAAGCGATTTCAAAAGCGTTTTAGGTTTGCTCGGCGTACTTCGCTGTGGACGCAAATGGAAGCGGAGAATTTTCGAATTAAGCTTAAAAAGTGGGTGTAGGAATGTCATATTAAGCATGACGCTTAATATGACTGGTATTCTGGCGTGTATTCGTGCGACGGGTGATATGGTTACAGTACGATTGGATTGATTGCTTGTAACAGTAAGGGTGATTTATTTCGATAAACCTGTTTGATGTATCAGAATCAAGTGAATTTCCAACCGCATTCATCACATTTAATCTTTAAAATTACTATGGCCTTCGCGTTTAGATCCACTTAAGGCTTTCAAAATATCAGTTGCCTGATTGTTTTTATTTTCTTTGAATGCATCGACTAATTGTGTGGCAAGTGCCTTTGTCTTTTCCATAGCTTTTAGGTATTCAGCTTTATCGCCTACTTCTGGATTGAAGCGTTTTGCGTTTTCAATCAGACGAACTAATTCTTCGGCCGTTGCGGTTGATTCTGAATTAAGCTCGGCTTTATTTGACTGAGCGATCAACTTTTTCATATCGTCGCCCATAATTTTCATCGTAGCTTTCAGTGTATCGGGCATTTGTAAGTTTTGGGCAAAAGTTTGTCCGAAACCAAAAGTAATTAATATCATAAGTGCGAATTTTTTCATAAGATCATCCTTTGTTTAAATAAAAAATAAAAGTAACGGCTCAGTTTTATACAGATTACCTTGCAAGCTATGCCAGCGTGCAAAAACGTTTTAGTTTGAGACAATCTGTCATCAAGTAAATCACAGAGGTTTCTATTTAGCCAACTGTTAAGCCAAATTTGCTCTTAAGCTAAACAGCTTTTAACGCTAAGGTAACGAAGGCTCAAGATAAAATGAATTTGTAAACCAATTATTATATATTAAATTTAACTTTGTCAGTTCAGTGGCGGGTTTTAACAAGCACAATCTTGCCTTACGCAGCGACGGTCTGGCGCACGTCTGCAGGTCTAACGGTTCCCCGGCCAGCTGGGTGATCTACGGGAACTGATCGCCGCACGTACATTCAAACTACGGGAAATTAGTCGTGAAGAATTCATTCACTTAAATGCTTCAAACGTTTTTCAAAAAATAATTTCAAAAATGTTTCTTTCTCAATCGCTAGTGGAAACGAAAAAATATTTTCATAGTTCTTAGCAAAAAGTCTTGTCAATTTATCTAGCATAGAAATAGTTGCCACTTGGGGAACTCCGTAAAGTAGACCAAAATCAATAAAGTTTTTGCGTTTTAAATTTTCATTTTTGCCTAGAAACAGTAAAGCCATTTTTTGATCTCCGTAAAGTGCGGTACAAACTAGATCATAAAATGGTGTAAGCTGTATTGGCTTAGTTTTTGATTGTTGAATTAAGCTAATATTTTTTGCATGCAGATCGCCATTGCCTATTAAGTATGAAAAAGCTTTTAGCTTCATCAGATTAATTATTTCAATCTCGGGGCTGGTGCAAAGTTGGCTGACCTGGTCGGCAATTTCTTGAAATGAAATAATATATTTATCACTGGGGTAGCGATCTAGAAATTGGCATGCATCTTCTTGATGAAAGCGTTTTATTTTTTTTTCATTTTTATCCCAGTCACGATCAAATCTTTCGACTAATAACGCTTCTAAATTGTTTTTGTCTTTAACAATTTTTGCTTTGTTGACCTCAAGACCGCAAGATTTGGCGATTTTTAAGCAAGCTAATTCATTAGCAATAATGTCAGGAAATTCAGAAGAGGCTAATTTTAATATATAGTTTTTATTTTTATTTTTAATATTAATTGGTAAAGATATTCGATCGGCCGAAATTTTATCTTGCACGCCAGCTAAAGAGCTTTTTCCAGGATCGAAACCTTTTTGCAGCTGCGCTTTTAGTTTTTTAAAATCGTTAGGTATTTCTAATATTGTTTTTTCAGATTGCGTTGATTTGAAATGAATATTTCCGATTGTTTCATCTCCAGAAGCGACTAGTAAGCTAAATAAATCATCAGGTGAAGTTTTTAGTTTTTTTATTAAAGCTTTTAATCGTAAACCCTCAGGAAGTAATCCCGCAAAGTAAGGCGGCAGGCCAGCGCCTCTGAAATCGTAAATTTTATTTTTTGTAGAAATTTTAAAAGTGAGTAGGGTCTCAGTATTTTTAAATTCGGATGTAAAATTTATTTTACATCCTGCATGGGTGCGCTCTAAAGTTCCGGCTGATTTTTCATCTTTAAAGATCTGTATTTGATTTATTAATTTAGCGTTCACGATTATTTTTTCCGATTACCAGGTTTATTTGAATTTAAAATTTCTGGTAGTATCAAGCCAGCGGGCCCCCGTTGGTAGTGAAGTTCAATCCCTAGGACTTGTAGAATGCGAAATACTTTTCCGATATGCGCAGTTGTCTTACCAGATTCGATCTGACTGACAAAATTAATACTGGTACCACTAATTTCACCCAGTTGGGTTTGGGTTAAGGCGCGATCTTTGCGTTCTTTTTTGATGATTAGCCCCAACTGCTTTAAAGAGGAATTTATACTTTTTTTCATATGATCATATGAAATTAGCTTGTTTTAAGCAAATAATCCATAAATAATGCTTAAATTCATACGATTGAGTGAATTTTAGACCGAAGACGGCTGTTTTTAAGGTAAATGACGAATATTTCACTCGATCTCATGAAATAGCTCCATCTCCTAAAATGTTAAGGTCTGAGACGTCTTTTTTAAATTTATTAAAACTGAAGTTGTTAAACTAAAAAGGTATTATTTAACGGACCAAGGACAGGTTTTGTATAACGAAAACTAAATTCTTCAGAAAAAATCAGTCAGCCGCGTTAGCACACGCGAAGTACTGTTTCGCTTTGCGGGTGTAACGACGTTTGCTTCCGTTGCGGAGCAAGGCGCAGAGTTTTAACAGGCTCGTCGAATTAGGCGCAAGCAGCGAGCTGGAAGAATTAAAAATACGATTGCGACTAGATAGTTTAGGCCAAAGCTGGCCTAACGTACTGAGAAAGAATGTCTCATTCTTAGAACCTATCAAACAAAGCTAATAAGACTCTCATGTTTTTGGCAATTTTGACCGACACATAGTCGTGTTTATTGACGAAAAGCTAACCATTCATTTTAAGAGATTTTTCTTTTTCAATGTATTTATAATTGTGAATATATTTTTTGTTTCTATTTCTGAAGCCACGCCCAAACAAATTTCATTTCAATCAAAAATCTATAAACCAGATGGTGCTCCGCTGGAAGTTTCGGGTGTAGCATTTAAATTCTCGTTAATGAATCCACTTTCAACGTGCGTGATTTATTCTGAAACTTTTTCGAACGTCGATTTAACGGGCAGTAGTGGTAGTGTTGTACTTGCTTTGGGTAACGGAATTAGATCCTATCCTGCCGCGGGCAGCATGCAATGGTACGATGCTTTTAATAATGCGACTGCATCGTATGTATGTCAGGTGGCCAGCGGCCCTCCGCCAACTTATGCTCCGGGATTAACTTCGAACCGCAGGTTAGTGATGCAGTTTAATGATGGCAGTCCGAACGGCTGGCAGACTTTGCCTCCGATGGATATCAATAGTGTACCCTACGCGATGTTTGCGGAAACTTCTGAAATGCTAGGAACAAATACGGCGGCGGATTTTATTTTAGGAACAAATGTGCCGTCGTGTGCGGGTTCAGATGTTTTAACTCGAACGGCGGGAACTTTTACGTGTGTGACGGCAGCGGCCGCTACGACGATGGCGCCGTCTGGCTTAACTGCGGGCGGGGCAAGTACGGGACAAGTTTTAAAATTCGATGGCGCAAACTGGGTTCCATCATCTGATCTTACCGGCGCAGCGGCTGGAGTAACGGCGGTCACTACAACGAACGCTTATCTTTCAGTGGCGACGGGAACTTCGACGCCGGCATTGACAGTTAATGTTGGTACGGGCGCGGGAACCGTGGCGGCGGGTAACGATGCACGCATTAGCGGTGCATTTCAAGCCGCGACGGCATTAAGCGGAGACTTAACGGGTACATTACCGAACGCAGTCATTGGCGCAGGTGCGGTTACGAATTCAAAAATCACTTCAATGGCTTTTAGTAAATTAACTTCAGTTCCAACTACATTAGCGGGTCATAGCATTACGATGATATCGACTGATGTGACGACGGCTTTGGGTTACACGCCGGGATCAGGCGGAGGAACGGTTGGTTCCGTTACTGCAGCTTCAACTTCGGGAAATCCAATTACGGTTAGCGCATCGAGTACTTCACCATCGATTGATATCTCGCGTGCGACCGCATCGGTAAACGGATACTTAGCATCTTCAGATTTTACTACGTTCAGTAGCAAGTTAAATGCAAATCAAACAGCCGTTGAGGCGGCACTTGGTTATGTACCCGTTGCTTCAGGATTGTCTTCTAGTTTTATTTTTGTGGGAAATACGTCAAACATAGCTGTGGGAGTTCAAATTTCTGGTGATGCGACGATTTCAAATACAGGTATTTTTTCACTAGCCACTTTAGGCGTAGCTTCAACGGGAACCAAGATCACTTACGATACCAAAGGCCGCGTGACCGGTACATCAACACTGATTGCAGGCGATATCCCTGTCCTAGATACATCAAAAGTAAGCACGGGAGTTTTTTCGACTGCTAGGCTCGGAACAGGTTCTGCGGATGCAACAAATTACTTACGCGGCGATGGCACATGGGCAGCAACTAGCGGGCTACCTGCAAATTCATTAGTTGCATTCACCGCTCGAATTGCCACAACGGCCAATATTTCATTAACTGGTTTGCAGACGATTGATGGCGTTCTGACTGTTGCCGGCGACCGCGTTCTGGTAAAGAATCAAACTGCTAAATTAGAAAACGGTGTCTACATTGCGGACGGCGGCGGCTGGAATCGCGCATCCGACATGAACAGTTGGGCTGAAGTCCTTAGTTACCGTGTTAGAATAACCGAAGGCGATCGATGGAATAATTTTGAATTTACAACGGTTGCGCTAATTAGCGGAAGTCTAAATACAACTAATATTGAATGGGCGACTGCAGGTTCAGGGGTCTTCTTAACGGCTGTTGGTTTAAATGCTCTAACGGCCGCAACGACTTCGGCAGGTTTTTCGACTGCGCTTGGCGCAAATGCGCTAAGTAAAAATACGACGGGCGACAATAATACGGCCGTTGGTGGTTTAGCATTAAACAATAATACGACCGGATTTTGGAATACGGCTGCCGGTGCGGCTGCAATGTATTCAAATACGTCTGGAAATTTCAATTCTGCTTTCGGATATTTTTCACTGGGTTCCAACACTTCAGGTCCTGGGAACTCAGCTTTCGGATATTCTTCACTGAGTTCCAATACGACAGGCGATTTGAATTCGGCATTTGGGGGCAATGCACTTCGGAATTCTACAACAGGCGGCTCAAATGTTGCGGTAGGATATTTGGCTTTGTTTTCAACGACGGCTGGGTCGCAAAATATTGCTGTTGGCACGGCGGCCATGAGTTCGAACATGCTGGGTGGGGGGAACGTGGCACTTGGTGACAGATCGCTTTTCAACAACATTGGAAAATCAGAGTCAACGGCCGTAGGATATTTATCGATGTACAATGCAGATTCGATTGCGACGACTTCTGCAACGAACAATACCGCAATCGGAGCGTTCTCACTATACGGAAGCGCAACCGCGGCTAATAATACCGGGCTAGGAAATACGGCCCTTGGCCACTCGGCTTTACTGGGTATGAGTTCAGGTTCCGGCAATATCGGTATCGGTTACAATGCAGGTTCTGGAATCACAACAGGTTCAAATAACGTCGTCATCGGTTCCAACACAGGATCTACTTTTGCTACAGGCTCAAATAATATTTCAATCAACGACGGTGCCGGTAACGAAAGAATTCGCGTATTAGCAAGCGGTAACGTCGGTATCGGAACGACTACGCCAGGTTACGCGTTATCAGTCGTCGGTGATGTAAACGTCACGGGCAATTTTAAAATTAACGGACTCAATATCGGCGGAGGCGCGGTGACAGGTGTGTCTGCGGATGCAACTGCCGGCAATCCAATTACGATCGGCGGAACCTCGACAGCACCGACCGTTGGTATTTCAAAATCGACAGCTTCGGTAAACGGATATTTAGCGTCTTCGGATTTCACTGCTTTTAATACTAAACTAACTTCCAGTTTAAATTCAGCCAGAATTTTTGTTGGTAATTCATCTAACTTAGCAGAGGCCATGACTTTATCAGGTGATGCGACGATTAGTAATTTAGGTATCTTAACTTTTAATAACTCTAGCACAGCAAGATTAAACTTAGGATTAGGCACTGCGGCCTCACTTAACGTACCTGCCGCTGGCGATGCCGGCGTATCGGAAGTGGTTAAGGGGACAGATACTCGATTAACAAATTCGCGTGCGCCAGCGGGAACGGCCAGTGGAGATTTAACGGGTACATACCCATCGCCCACGTTAGCAAACATCGTGACCGCGAGTACAGGAACAAAAATCACTTTCGATGCGAAAGGCCGCGTAACCGCTAGTACAAACATCAATTCCGCAGATGTGACAGCGGCGCTTGGTTACACGCCGACTACAGGTATCGGATGGAGCGATGCGGGTGCTGGTAAAATCAATTATAATGGTGGAAACGTTGGCATCGGAACGACTACGCCATCGGTGACTCTTGATTTAAGTGCAAAAACAGATGCGCTTGCGCTTCCCAAAGGCACTACAGCCCAGCAACCCGCGGCACCCGCGGCCGGATTTATTCGATTCAACACATCGAACAATAGTTTGGAAGTTTACGACGGAGCCACTTGGAATTCTGTTTCTAGCGGTGGAACTGCAGTTAATCCCGCAGGCCTCATCGGGCCTTTTCCGATGAATGCGTGTCCAGCCGGATGGTTAGAAGCTAACGGAGCCGCGGTTTCAAGAACAGCGTACGCTAGTTTATTCACAGCCATCGCATCCACTTACGGCCCGGGCAATGGAACTACAACGTTTAATCTTCCTGATTACCGCGGTTATTTTTTACGCGGCTGGAACAACGCTTCAGGTAATGATCCCGACGCAGCGTCAAGAACAAATCGCGGCGACGGGGTAACTGGTGACAGTGTCGGAACAAAGCAAACCAATCAGTTAGGTTCACATATTCATACAACGGATTACGGGTTACGAACGTCAGCAGCAACATCAAACGGAGCCGGAACTGAACTTCATGAAGGCGGAGTTCCCACCGGCACTCTAAACACGTCAGCAGCCGGCGGTAATGAAACACGGCCAAAAAATATTAACGTAATCTACTGCATTAGCACTGCAACCAATCCCGCAACCACCGTCGCAAGCACGGGAACAGGCACTACGAATTATATTCCTCAGTGGACAAGCTCTACTGCGTTAGGAAACAGCCCGATTGCGGTGAGTTCCGGTAACGTCGGTATAGGAACGGCAACGCCAGGTCAAAAATTAACCGTAGCAGGTACGATTGAATCAACTACGGGTGGAGTGAAGTTTCCGGATGGCACAATACAAACGACGTCGAGTCGAGGATCGGCATTGGTAACATTTAATTCAAACACCACTTGGACGGTTCCAAGCAACGTGACAAGCGTTGAAGTTATTGTAATAGCGGGCGGCGGCGGCGGCGGTTACCGAGTTGGTGGTGGTGGAGGTGGTGGCGGAGTTGTTCACAAATACAATTATGCAACAACCCCTGGTGGATCAATTACCGTGACAGTTGGAGCAGGGGGAGTCGGCCCACTATCGGGAACTTCAAACGGCTCAAACGGAGGAAATTCAGTTTTTGGCACTTTAACAGCTGTCGGTGGCGGTGGCGGCGCATCGTTGGGGGGAACTTCTGGAGGTGATGGAGGTAGTGGTGGTGGTGGCTCTTATGGCACCTTAGGTGGAGTTCCAACTGCTAATCAAGGAAATGCTGGTGGCACCAGCACCAACTCGATAGGAAATGCGCCCGGCGGAGGCGGTGGCGGTGCCGGCAGCTTCGGAGGCGACTACGCAGCGTCTCCGTCACGTGGCGGACATGGTGGTTCTGGAGTTAATTATTTTGGAAGTTTCTATTCTGCTGGTGGCGGTGCAGGCTCTGTAGTTTTCGGAGGCCAAGGGGGAAGCGGTGTTGGTGGCGTTGGCGGCGGCGGTAGTGGCGGAGTTCCTGGAAGCTCTGCTGGAGTCAATACCGGAAGTGGTGGTGGTGGTGGTGGTGACTTTTCGAGTGGTGGCAACGGCGGCTCCGGAATTGTCCTCCTACGATATTAAAAACCTAACAACCAGCTAACCTCTCTATTAACAAGAGCCATGAAACAGCTGCATGCGCTTTTCAAACAGTCCGAGTCTAAAATCAAGGATCACGAAATGAGGCTTCAGCAGCATGAGTCTCTAACTCATGCACTTCAATTTGAAAATAAGGATTTAAAAGAACAGAACCGCCTTTTTAAGGCTACTCTGTGTAAATCAGATCCTTTATTAGTAATTTGCACCCAGTAGCAGTTTCCAGACTGCCTTAACTGTTAAATCAAAAGCAGATAAAGAAGAAATTAAAGCCACAAAAACTAAGTCAGAGAAACGTGAAGCTGAAAATGCGGCGCTCAGATCATACCTTTGCAACAAAGATCCCGATCGGCTTTAAAATGAAAAGGTTTTGTACAAAGAACGGCGGCGGGAACTTATACTTCAATAGCAAGTATAGATTCAACAACTTTGGTCACTGGGCAACTAGCTTCAACTAATATCGGAGATGGCATAATTACTTCAACAGACTTATCAATATCATTTGCCAATTCATTACGAACTTAAAATGTAAATGGCGACGTTGCTCGTAAAAGCATAAACGTCGGTATAGGAACGACAAAACTTCATGCTAAACTTGAAGTTGCTGGCGAAATTAAAATAGGTAATACCTTAACAACTTGTAATGCCACGACTAAAGGTCAGCAGCGTTACGAAGCAATTTCTCATAAAATAGAATTTTGTAATGGTACGGCCTGGACTTCGATGGAGGCAGGCGCGGGCGCTGGAGTTCCAATTGGAAATATTCTGCCCACGGCTTTGGCGACTTGCGCGACCGGATACATTGCGGCAAATGGTGCTGCGGTTTCGCGTGCAACTTACGCCGCTTTATTAACAGCAATGGGAAAGATGTACGGCGTGGGCAACGGTTCGACTACATTTAATTTACCCGATTATCGTGGTTATTTCTTACGTGGCTGGGACAATAGCGCGGGCATTGATCCCGATGCGGGAACTCGTACAAATCGCGGCGACGGTACAACGGGTAATAACGTAGGAACTAAGCAAGGCGATGCTTTCGGATCGCCTACGCATTCCCAAGGCGCAGGAACGCAAATTTACGGCGGACCATCAATGATTGCAATGGCCGGTGATGGAACAGCCGGCGGTACCGTCGGTGGAACAACTTACGCCAGCGGTGGAAATGAAACGCGTCCTAAAAATATTAATGTTCTTTACTGTGTAAAATATTAAGCGGTATAAAGTATTATGAAAGTTACACTACAAGATATCCAAAATGCCCGTTTGATTATTAAAGATCATATTAACGAAACGCCTTGCGATTTTTCTAGATCTTGTTCCGCTTTGTTCGGAAAAGAAATCTTTTTTAAATTAGAAAATAATCAACGCACCGGCAGCTTTAAAATACGCGGAGCTTTTAATAAAATCGCAAGCCTAAGCGCCGAAGAGCGCGCGCGGGGAGTGATTGCTTGTTCAGCCGGAAATCACGCTCAAGGCGTGGCCCTAAGCGCCACTTTAAATAATGTAAAATCAGTGATCGTCATGCCGGAAACGGCTTCGCTGACAAAAACGCAAGCCACTAAAAATTACGGCGCCGAAACGATTTTATTCGGACAAAATCTAGAAGAGGCCAAAGAGCACGCGTATAAATTAGCTAAAGAGCATAATTATGTTTTTGTACATCCTTACGAAGATGAAAAAGTCATCGCCGGTCAAGGAACTTTAGGCTTAGAGATTTTCGAACAGATTCCAAGCGTCGACATGGTGATTGTGCCGATCGGTGGTGGCGGTTTAATGAGTGGGGTCGCGGTCGCACTCAAAACTTTAAATCCAAAAATTAAAATCATCGGAGTGCAAACCCAGGCCGTAGATACGATGTATGAATATTTTAAAACTAAAAAAATGCCCGCCTATAAACACTCCACGGCAACCATTGCCGATGGTATTGCGGTAAAAGCACCCAGTGCTGTGATGTACGATAATTTCATTTCTAAATACGTCGACGATATCGTAACCGTGAGCGAAGGTGAAATTGCGGAAGCGATTGTTTATTTGCTTGAACGCGTAAAAACCGTAGCCGAAGGTGCGGGAGCCGCCGCCTTAGCCGCGATTCTATCGCATAAAATTGTACCCTTAGAAAAAACCTGCGTATTAGTGTGCGGCGGAAATATCGATTTAAATATTGTTTCACAAGTGATTCAGCGCGGGCAGATCGAACGTGGGCGTTTATCTGAAATGTCGGTGATTGTTCCCGATATTCCCGGAAGCTTAAGTCACCTAACGCGTATTTTGGCCGAGCATAAAGCCAATATTTTAGAAGTACATCACGACCGTGTAAAACAGGGTCTTAATTTAAAAGAAACTCGCATCGATTTCGTTGTGGAAACAACCGGACGCGATCACATTGAGCGTATTCGCGAAGCCTTAAAAGCCTGGGGCGCTAAGGTTCGCGGCGCGTAGCCCGGGGCGCGTAGCCCGGGGCGCGTAGCCCGGGGCGCGTAGCCCGGGGCGCGTAGCCCGGGGCGTGCTGGTCCGCGGATGTTGAAATTGATTGTATTAATTTTAATAACTAAAAAGTCCACTTAATTGAAATTGTATCGCCCGTTTTAATTGGGTGATCTCCTCCCAAGAAGACCACATCATTAATTTTCAACAAATCATCTTGTTTCGCGCAACCCAACTTCGTGGTTACTTTCAAAACATCAAAGTGTGGTTGCAAAACCTGAAAACTTAATTGAAATCCCAGTTCATTTTTCTGCATTTTTTTAACTTCAATCGATTTATTTTCAATTAATTTTTCTAAACAAGGTAAGGCAATATTTTTTTGGTGAAAATTCATTTTAAAAGTTTGATTCTTTGCTTTCAGCTCGAGCCAAAGTTCAGAATCGATTTCAAAACTTGCCGTCGACTTACGAATCTGCGAATTCAGCTGAGTCAAATTATGCTGGCAAAGCTGACTACAGGCTGATTGTATCTCGTGATTAAATTGTCCAGTCGGATGCGCTTTAGAGGCAATCGACTTTGGGGGTAAAATAATTTTAATTTTGTCTAAAATCGATTGGGTTAAATACTTTTCAACTTGGTAAAACTGAATCAGTTTTTGTACCAAGCCGCTTTCAATCACGTGCGAAGCCGTATGAAAAGTGGTGGCTAAGCTAGAATTCGTAAAGTCTAAAGAAATTAATTTAATATTCTGACGCTCTTCCGAGGTAAATTTTAGTTTAATCAGCTGATTCGTCGGAGTTTTATATTGGCAATCAAACGAGCCCATCGCTTTATTTGAAAACTGGTGCTCAAAAACTTCCTGAGTCGCTTTTAACCATAAAGTTTGTAGTTTAAGCTGACTCAAATTCTTAACTAATAAACTTTGGCTGGCTAAAACATCAATCTTAGCTTTTTCATTTTCAAAAAAAGCCGCTAGCTCTTTTGAATTTTCATTACTTTCAATGAGGGCTTTCCAAACAAACTCATTTTTTTTGCTTTTTTCAAACAACGGAGTTGGCGGAATTTTAAAATCAATTAAACTGCAGTTGTCATCCCAAATTAAATAAAGATTAGGATCAATCGCCGCGACAAAAATAAGTTTCGATAAACTATAGCCGCCATTTTCTGGGTCATTCATCACAAATAAATCATGCGGCTTCGGATTTAAATACTTTTTAATAATCTGAAATGCCACCAATCGAGTGGTCGTTAAAATTTCGGTGCGCTGATCATTCGATGCCAACAGCGCGCCATCGGCATTCACCACCGAGCAAGATGGAAACGCCTGAATCAGTTGGTAGATCTGATGCTGAAAACCAACGGCATTCATAGAATAGCCTTTTTCATAATTTCAGTGGGCCAGTAAAAATTTTCTAAGCGGGTTACCGAAGATTTTGCATCGATTGGAACTAAGTGTTGTAAAGGCCCTAATAAAACAACGGGGTTATTTTTTGAGTGTTGTTTAATCTCAGTGGTTAAGCCACTTAAGATTAAAGTTTTCATTTCATTTTTAGTGGTCGATAAAAGGTTTGATACCTGGCCTTTTTCTAAGACCGAAAAGTGATTATCAATTTTTTTACGCTGCAATTCTGTATTCATATTCGGAAATAAACTTTGCATATAAGAATTTTCCGATAAATCGCTTTGAAAAGCGTCAATTACCAAGGGTTTCATCCCGCGGCCCGCTAAGACGGGTCCCGGTTCATACTGCGTTGGCTTTTTCGCAATACTTAACATCGATAAATGATCTAATTTGATTTCCGAAAACGGATGCGGAGTTAATTCGGCAATATCTTTATGGTCCATTGGCATCGGCCCCCATGGACTTTGCCAAGATGATTTTTTATCGGTTGAAATCATGCGAAAAGTTTCGTGATCTAAATAAGCCCCGTAATTAGCTTTTTGATCTTGCACACAGCTAGCTAAAAAATCACTAGCGCTCGAAAAAATTTCGCAATTTTCAATTTCGGTTTTAAATTTGCCGTCGACCCAAAAAGAAATTTCGATCGTTTCGCCCAAGGCTTCTTTAATCTCGCTTAAAATTTCTTCTTTGGTTCCTTCAGATCCCGCGTTTAGTAGCGATCTGCGCACTTGGCTCAAGTCATTCGGTTGGCTACAGACAAAAACTTTAAATTCCGCGGCTGTAAAAAAATGATGAACTAATTCACGATTTTTAGCCGAAATTTTTTCTTCGGCTAATTGTAAAACAATTTTATTTGCGTCAGGATTAATTTTACGAATGCGCGCAAGCTCTGAAGTTAAAAACTCTTCGCTGATCGTTGAATCATTAATGGAAATCACTAAAGTTGCCGCCGCTAAAGATAAAGCTTTTGTGTCCGTAGCCGCGTAACAATTTTCAAAACCTTCGGTCACGGCCTGCACGACGCTTCCGCCCAGACGAAAAGTTTTTAAGCGATCTAAATAGCGGGTAACGATAAATATTTTTTTAAAGCCCGTTTCAGCTAACTCGGGAAGTGCGGCTTTCGTTTGGTTTAATAGATTTTTAAAAGAGACTTGTGGCAAAAAAACTGACTTTTCAAAAAGCAGTGTATGCTTTTGAGTTGGCTTTTTTTTATTCTTCAAATCAAAAACACCCAAAGATGCGTAAGATTCGCCTAGATACAAAGCAATCGCATGTTCCGACATAATTATTAGTTTAACTCGAGCTTTCTTTTGTTGTAATCGGTATGTTATAAATTTGGGTGAAAAGGGTCAATCATGAAAGTGTCGGCAGAAATTTTAAATTTAGTTCCCTACAAAACGGGAAAGCCTATTTCTGAAACACAACGTGAATACGGGCTGACGGAAGTCATTAAGTTAGCCAGCAACGAAAATACGTTGGGCCCTAGTCCTAAAGCCATTGAAGCCATTCAAGACTTTATTGCCCACCAACATCGTTACCCAGATCCATCGGGTTATGAACTCGTGCAAAAAATTTCTGAAGTCTGGGACGTTCCCGCAACACAAATTGGTTTAGGAAATGGTTCAAACGAAATCATTGATTTATTAATCCGTATTTTTTGTGAACCCGGCGACGCCATTTTAACTTCTAATGCCGCTTTTGTAGCATACCAAGTTTGTGCGCAAGCGGCGCGAGTGAAAGTAAGAACCACGCCACTAAAAAAAGATTTAACCATTGATCTTAAAGCGGTGGCTGATCATTTTTTTCATCATCCCACGCAAAAAATTAAAATTATTTTTATCCCGAATCCAAATAATCCGACGGGCACAATCGTTGGCGGGGAAGAGCTAGAAGAGTTTCTAACTCGTCTTGGAAATCGTGACGATGTATTGTTAGTTTTCGACGAGGCTTACACCGAATTCGTACGCGATCCAAACTTTAAAGAAGCCGCAAAATTTTACAAAAATTATTCAAATGTTTTAGTGTTAAAAACATTTTCAAAAGTTTACGGCATGGCCGGGTTTCGTTTGGGCGCGCTACTAGCACCCGAATACGTTCTAGAATACTATAATCGAGTCAGAAACCCGTTTAACGTAAATGATTTAGCACAGGTAGCCGGAGTCGCCGCTTTAACCGATCACGAATATATCAAAGCTTCACAAAAAATCGTGTGGGATGGTTTAGATTATTTCTATAAAGAATTAAGCCGCCTAGGTTTACCTTATTATCCATCACAGGCAAATTTTATTTTATTCGATACAAAAAGAAACTCAGAAAAAGTGCACGTCAGTCTTTTAAAGCAAGGTTTGATTCTGCGCCCGGTGCAAAATTACGGATTTAAAACTCTGATGCGTATGACGGTTGGCAATGAATACGAAAATAAAAAGGCCATCGTCGCCATCGAAAAAATGCTGACTGAAGTAGGGGAAATTTAATGGGATATGTAATCACGGTTGACGGCCCCGCCGCCTCAGGAAAATCATCATTAAGTCGCGAATTATCAAAAAAATTAAATATTCCGTGGGTATCTACTGGCGCGTTCTACCGTGGGCTTGCCTTTGCCGCGATACAGCGAAAAATCGCGCTAACAGATAAAGTCGCTCTTTCTGAATTAGCACTTTCATCAATCTGGAAAGTAGAAATGACTCCAGAAAAAACTCAAGTCTGGTTCGACGGCCAAGACGTAACCGAAAAAATCGCGCAAGAAGAAGTTGGCAATTTCGCAAGCCAAGTTAGTCACTACCCCGAAGTCAGATCCTCATTACTAGATTTACAAAGAAACTGCGCCTTCAAAGCCGAAGGCTTAGTCGCCGAAGGCAGAGACTGCGGAACCGTCGTATTCCCTCAAGCCGAAGCAAAAATCTACCTAACCGCAAGCTCAGAAAACAGAGCCCAGCGAAGAGCCCAAGAGCTAGGGCTGGACGAAAAAAAGTTAGTAGTCCAACAACAAAAAAGAGACCACCAAGACTCAACTAGAAAAACAGCGCCCATGCAGGCCCCAAAGGATGCCCTAGTTTTAGACACCACCGAACTAAACTTCAACGAAGTAGTGACTCAGGTCCACAAATTCGTCCAACAAAAAATACACAAAGCAATTTAGTCTTTTCTTCCTTTTTTCCCTCTAGATCGAGTTCCGTGCGCCAAGGGCGTGCGGCTGTCTGAGAGCTAGAGGGAAAAAAGGAAGAAAAGTCTAGTATTGACCGAGAGATTTTTCTCCCCTAGAACTACTCTTCAGCCCTTGAATTCCCAGAGGATTCCCGAGGCGGGAGGAAAAAAGAAAGACATGAACAAAACGTTAAGCAAAAGCCAAAAAGAAAAACAATCGGTGCTAGCCCTTCTGGATGCAGAAGACGCAAACATCCCAGCAAATCCTGGTTTGAATAATCAAGCCTCAGGTGGAGAGTTCAAAGAACTTTTCGCAGCTTCTACATTAGAGCAAGACTTTAAAGTCGGTGACGTGGTCACAGGTTCTGTTGTTGAAGTTCAATCAGACTATGTACTTGTAGATATTAACTACAAATCGGAAGGTCTGATTCCAATCAATGAATTCCGCGTTATCGACGGTGTTCGCCAAGTTAAAGCCGGCGACAAAGTTGAGGTTCTTATTGATCGTATCGAAAACGAAAACGGCATGATCGCATTATCGAAAGATAAAGCAGATATGTTACGTGCGTGGTCTGATATTTCAAAAGCAGCTGAAAACGAAGAAGTTATTGAAGGACTTGTTGTCGCTAAAGTTAAAGGCGGCTTAAGTGTTGATATCGGTGTTAAAGCTTTCTTGCCAGGTTCACAAATCGATTTACGCCCTGTGCGCAATATGGATGTTTACTTAGGTAAAAAATATAAATTTAAAGTGATCAAATTCAATAAAAAACGTGGAAACATCGTTCTTTCTCGCCGTGCACTTCTTGAAGAAGAGCGCGATAGCATGAAAGCACAAACTGCTGACACGATGAAAGAGGGCGCGACAGTTACCGGTTTAGTTAAAAACGTGACTGACTACGGAGCATTCATCGATCTAGGTGGTTTAGATGGCCTTCTTCACATTACCGACATGAGCTGGGGACGTGTAAAACATCCTTCAGAATTAATCAACGTAGGTGATGAAATCCAAGTTAAAATCTTAAAATACGACACTGAAAAAGAACGCGTATCTTTAGGTTTAAAACAATTAACCGAAGATCCTTGGGCACAAATTAAACAACAATATACAATCGGTTTAAAAGTAAAAGGTAAAGTAGTCAGCGTAGCTGAATACGGCGCTTTCGTTGAACTGGGCGATGGAGTTGAAGGTTTGATCCATGTTTCTGAAATGTCTTGGACAAAACGTGTTAAGCACGCAAATCAAATTTTACAAGTAGCTCAAGAAGTTGAAGTTCAAGTTCTTGAAGTCGACACTGAAAATCGTCGTATCAGCTTAGGTATGAAACAGCTTCAAGCCAACCCATGGGTTGAAATGAAAGAATCTTACCCTCCTGGAACAATCATTGAAGGTGAAGTGAAGTCAGTAACTGATTTCGGTATCTTTGTTGGTATCGAAGAAGGTATCGACGGACTTGTGCATATCTCAGATTTCTCTTGGACAAAACGTGTAACTCATCCTTCAGAAATGTTTGCTAAAGGAGCTAAGGTTCGCGCGGTTGTATTAGGAGTTGATTCGGAGAATGAAAGATTCTCTTTAGGCGTTAAACAACTTGAAGGCGATCCTTGGTCACAAATCGAAGACAAATACGGTATCGGTACTCAGCACGATGTTAAAGTTACGAAAACAACCGACTTTGGTGCGTTCGTAGAATTAGCAGCGGACATCGAAGGTTTGATCCATATTTCTGAATTAACAACTGACAAAATTACCACAGTTGAAGATTTCATTAAGCCAGGACAATCTGTTAAAGCTGAAGTTATCTCAATCGACAAAGACGCTCGTAAGATCGGTCTTTCATCTAAGTTGATCAAACTTCGCGAACAAAAAGGCGACGTTGAAGATTATGCTAAGAAAGCATCTGCAACTGCAAAAACAAGTTTCGGTGATATGTTCGGCGACCAGTTGAAAAACTTGAAGTCAGAAACAACAACTAAAAACTAGTTTGTCAGTTTAAAAAACTGCCTCACGGCAGAATTACGAATGTAATTTGAAAAGGGAATCTGGAAACAGATTCCCTTTTTTTTGGCCCAGGCTTTTGTCCCGCATGCGAATGTCTATCTTGAGTTAAAACGCTTTAAGCTATCTAGACTAGGAATTCCTCTGTTTGTGGGTAAACTTAGATTCAACTAATTTAAGGAGTTTCTATGAAACAAATCATTTCTTTATTATCAATCGTATTACTTTCTAGCTATTGTTTTGCCGCAGCAAAACCTCGAAATCCAGCTTCGGAAATCCCGGCGGCAGTAAATGGCTTAGCTTCGAAGTTAGCTAAAGAAGTGCGGACACGTATTTCGGTTTATAACGTTTCTGCGGCAGAAGCGAATGGATGCTCTGATGAAGGAACTCACTATAACATTAAAGTTCAAGTTAAAAAATATGTTCGTGCTGCAGATAAACAGGGTAATCCTACAATCAAGTCAACGTGGGAAACGGCTCGCGAAGTTGATACGGATGCTTCAGGAACACAAATGGAAGTTTGCTTAGAATAAACTTTTTCAAAAATTTTAAATCTAAAAAAGATATTTGCGTAAGCGTAAATATCTTTTTTTTTGCTTTTTTTCGTATGCGGCTGTGCCGAATGTTTGTAATGCTTTTGTGGGTAGATATTCAAAACAGCCAGACTATCAAGACACTTTTTTTCTGAAGGCTTAGAAATCAAAAGCGGCCTAAACTCCACGCTTGAATTAATATATAACTCTGATG
This sequence comes from Bdellovibrio sp., assembly GCA_014376435.1. Lineage (GTDB taxonomy): Bacteria > Bdellovibrionota > Bdellovibrionia > Bdellovibrionales > Bdellovibrionaceae > Pseudobdellovibrio. The sequence continues at coordinate 123,711 of JACMRL010000015.1, forward strand.
TGCCAATGAGCCAATGGGATGGCTGGTTCGAGCGTTACATCGCTGATAGCCAACCTCAACGCGGTGATCGTTTTAATACGGGTAGTTCTTACGTGGCCGACTGTGGACGCGATAAAATTACCATCACCCGACAAGGTTTATTTAAAAGCCCACTCGTAACAACCATTGCCCTGACTGGCGACCAATTATATTACGAACAATATTTGCAATCGCCAAAGCCAAATCTTAGAGCCATGATATTGAAAAAAGTTAACTAAATATAACTTAGGTCTAGCTACGGTTAGTTCAAATTCAGTTTTAAAAAGCCGATAAGTACTTATGAAGTTTATGGAGCTTACTGGCCAAACATTTTCTGAAAACGAACTTTTTGAAGTAGTACTTTTCGAAGTTGAAAGTGATTACGATCAGCATTCGTCTGATTGTATGAATATTTTTTTCGAGCGGATTGAAAATAAAAAAATTAAAGTGACGGAAATTATTCGATTCGAAGATATCGCTGCTCTGGATAAGTGTGAACGACAGAATATTGAAAAAAAAGAGTGGATTAGTGTTGATGGTAAGAGCGGAAGTATCAGACTAATGCTTTGTCGCTTTGATCGCACCGGTGAGCTAGCCGTCGTCTACAACGACAATACAAGAACTAGAAGAGAAGAGTCGCATTTGTCGTGGTTAGACGAATATGAAGATTACGGAAAACCCCTTACTGAAGAAGAGATGCGTTTGGGTTTTCAAGAGCTTTGCGGTGTTCTTCAAAGTAATGAATTAAAACAAAATTTAAAACCTAAAAAAGCCATATAACATAAAGCCGTCATTCAAAAAAAAACTGGATCACCAGTTTCTAGGGCTGCGCGAACAACTTTAGAAGCATTATGGCTAAGACTCTTTGAGGCCGATGGTCGCTCGATAGTTCCAAGACCGATTAACTTCGCATGATCATTATAATCGTGCATCAGCAATTCATCTTCTACCGCTGTAAAGTAGAGTCTCACTAATTCTTGCGGTCTTTCGATTCGATATGTCTTGATCAGAAGGTCCTTCAGTTCCGAAAACCCGCCCACTAATTCTGTCTGCTGCACTAGATCCGCCCGTGTTTGTTTAAACGCAGACTTTTGCAAAAACCGAGCTTACTTGCTGGCTTCCTGCGCAATCAGGGATCGCAAAAAACCTAGGCGACAGCCCGCAAGTCCGATACCATCATTTAGTACACTCACCAGAGACATAACCAGAGGCATAATATGAATACATGGTCGACTCGTAAAAAATTCTTCTTCGCTTTAATTTTCTTTATTTTAGGCGGCATGGTTTACAAAGGTTATAAATCTTATAGCGTCAGCGAATCTTCGCGTTCGATTTCTAAAAATGAAATTCTTCATTTAGAATTAAATGGCGTGATCATGAATGGGAAGAAGTTTCTTTCGCAGTTAAAAAAATATTCTAAAGATGCGTCAGTTAAAGCGATCGTCATTGATATTAATTCTCCGGGCGGAGCCGTTGGACCTTCGCAAGAAATCTTTACCGAAATTAAGCGTACTAAAGCAGAAACGGGTAAGCCGGTAATTTGTGTATCGACGGGTTTAATCGCCAGCGGTGGTTATTATTCAGCTCTTGCTTGTGATAAAATTATTGTGGCTCCAGGTACAATGATTGGTTCAATCGGCGTAATTATGGAATTTGCTAATTTAGAAAAACTTTATGATTGGGCGAAAATTTCTAGATACACAATTAAATCTGGAAAATTCAAAGACTCGGGCGCTGAATACCGCGCCATGCGTGATGATGAGCGCGCTTTGTTCCAAGATATGATCAACGAAGTCTACGCACAATTTCGTGATACAGTCGTCGCGGAACGAAAATTAGATGTAGCAACGGTAAACGCTTACGCCGATGGCCGTGTAATGACGGGTGCTAAAGCAGTTCAGCTGAAATTCGCCGATGAAATTGGTACCTTTGAAGATGCGGTTCGTTTAGCGGCAGCGGATGCAAAACTGGGTAAAGACGACTACAAACTTTTTAAACCTCGTCGTGAAAAAGCTAGCATCATGGATTATCTTTTTACCGACGAAGATGATGATGAGTTAAATAGCCTTAGTGAAGTGAAAGCCCTATTAGGCGCCTCAAAGGGTGCTTCACTAAAAGAGATGACCGAAATGTTTTTAAAAACAAAGTATTTAAACCAACCGCTTTATTTAATGCCGGGCTACTGGCAGTAAGAGATTGCTTTGAAAAAAACGGGTAAAGCAAAAGCTAAAACAAAAGTTATTAAAAAAAGTCCCGCTAAAAAAGCGAAGGCCGCCTCTGACTCATGGCCATTAAAAAGAAATGTTTTTTTTAAACCGCAACGTATGAAATACGTTCGTAAGTTAGAAAAAGACGAGGGTTGTGTTTTCTGTCGCTCGGCTAAATTAGATATTTCTTTCGATAGCTTATGCGTTTATAAATCAGCCCATTCACAAATCGTATTAAATAAGTATCCGTACAATAACGGGCACCTTTTAGTTTTGCCACTTCAACATATTGGAAATCTTTTAGAATTAAGCCCCGAACGTTACGATGATCTACATCGTACATTGCGTATCGCCGTTGAAGCGATACAAGCAGTTTATGCCCCACCGGGCTTCAATATTGGACTGAATCATGGATCAAGTGCGGGGGCGGGTATTCCTGAACATTTACACTTTCATATTGTTCCGCGCTGGGGCGGGGATTTTAATTTCTTTCCGTTAATTGCGGATGCTAAAGTCGTCGTGGAAACCGTTGAACAAAGTTATCAAAAAATGAGTCAGTATTTTTTAAGAGGTAAAAAGTGAACCAAATCCAAGTCGCTCCGTTAACTCCGGTCGTAAAAAAGCTGGTGATTGCAATTTGTTTAGGTTGGTTTGTTTTACAAATTTTAGGTGAAAAAGTTTTTAAATTACCGATCGTCGGCTGGCTTGCCTTACATCCTGATCAAGTGATCGAGAAGTTTTACGTATGGCAATTAGTGACTTATATGTTTTTTCATGCGCTTTCGCCTTTTCACATTTTCTTTAATTTAATGATGCTGTGGTTTTTCGGTTCGGAATTAGAAAAACACTGGGGCGCGCGTTTCTTTACAATTTATTATTTTGTCTGCGGAATTGGCGCGGCCGTTGTTTACTGCTTAGGGGTTAGTATTTACGCCGTGCTATCAGGTGTGCAGACTCCGCTATTGATTCCGGTGCTAGGGGCTTCGGGTGCCTTATTTGGCTTATTAGTCGCTTACGGTCTTATTTTTTCTGATCGGGTCATTTACTTCATGGGTCTATTTCCGATGAAGGCAAAGTACTTTGCGATGATTGCGGCGGCCATGGATTTTTCGTCATTGCTGACCACGGGCTTTGCGGGAAGCGAAGTGGCTTATCTATGCCACGTGGGCGGCGCTTTAGTTGGCTTTTTATTCTTGATGGGTCATACGCGCTTAAAATTGAACAAAACAAAGGCTAAATTGAAGAAAAAAAACTCTAGCCTACGTCTGGTTGTCGATAACGAAAAGCTGAACAAAAGCGAAGACGGCCCAAAATACTGGAATTAGCTAGGTTTCAGCTAGATTTTAATCATTAAAACGGCTATATAATTAGGTCCGTCAGTTACCAGGAAATGCATAAGGAGTTTATATGTCTTTAAATAAAGCTTTATTAAATTTGAAATTCGACAAACGTCTTTTAGATCTTAACGTTAAAATGGGCCGCGTAACTCAAGAAGAGATGGACGCGAATGATAAAACTTTACCTGATTTAGAAGCTCAGTCTGAAAAATTAGATATCGAAAAAGAAGATAAAGATCTGATCTAGTTATTAGCGGGCGGTAAGCGACTGTCTAAGCTCCGCCCACTCTTCGCGCTGAATTTTTAAATTCACGCCTTCCTTAAATACATAAAGAGTTTTTAAACCCGTATCTTTATGCCCATCCGATTCATAGTCTTGCACAAACTGAAAAATATACTGATTTTTTAAATGAAAAATCTGCGGGTCAGATAGCTGAATCTTTACAAATTTATATCGGCTTTTTAGATTCTTTTTGTGTGCTAGCCAAGATTTTTTATTAAAATTCGGCGCCGAAAATTCTTCCGAATAATTTTGAATGTAAGAATCTAAATCTTGCGTCTCCCAATGGGCTTTCCAAGCATTCATCCAGTTGATAGCAAACTCTTTTTCTTTTTGGTATTCCGCTTGAGTTAGCCAATTAATTTGATCGTTAATTAAAATAAAAGTTTTATTTAACGAAATATAATCTTCTACTTTTTTGATCGCATCGTTACGTAAAATTACGCAGCCTTTTGAGCCGCGGGTTAAAGCAACGCTATTCGGAACCGAATGCAGCCAAATTCCATCGCCGGTTTTATTTTCAAACTTATCAAAGAAATTTGGATAGTTTGTCGTAAACGCCATCGATCCGTAAAGATCAAACGGGATATCAGGTGGCACTCTTTTTTTCTCTAAGATATAAATACCTTCCGGAGTTTTTTTATCGTCGCGCTTAGTTTTAGGACCATCGTTTTTTCCGATGTCGATATCAAATTGTTGGCGTGGCGTTCCCGTATCTAAGCTTGCGCGGTCGAATACACTTAATTTTCTTTTTGTTTTATCGGCCACGATTACGTTTGGCGACAGCCGGCTATCAGAAGAAATCGCTAACACTTCTAACGGATGCGTTTTAGACGAATCGTCATCGACGGCTAGGGCGAAGCTTGAAGTCATAGTTAGAATGAAAGATAGCATCAGGTTGCGCATTGTTCTCATTACTTTTCGGTTAGTTTAATTTAATATTTTACCTTTAAGAACAAATAAGACTAGAAATAAATACCTATATCGCAGCTAATAAAAAAGACTGTCTCAATCCGGGACAAATTCAAGGCGGCCTATTAAACAGCCGATGACATACCTATGAATGTTAAAGCTATTATTAAAAAAGTACTTATTGGAACTGGCCTCACCTTAAATATTGGGGTTTTGGGCTTAGGAACTTACTGGGTTTTTATCTCGACGGTGGGTTACGAAGCTCCGGTGATTGTAGAAAAAACATTGCGCGAGCCAGCAAGCCTAAAAGAAAAATTTTCGCAAGCGCCGATGGTTTATACCATGGATAAATTCGTCGTGAATCTTTCGGGCTTACCGAAAAGAACAATTCGCGTGCAGGTTAATTTAGACATGATTGGCCCGGATGCATTCCAAGAAATTATGGATTTTGATAATCGTGCAAAGGCCCGTGATAAAATTGTCCGAATCTTAAATGAAAAAACTTTTGATGATTTAGAAACGATTCAGGGAAAACTTTTCTTGAAAGATAGAATCGTTGAAGAAGTAAACCACGTTTTAGACCGTGGTTTAGTTAAAGATGTTTATTTTACAGATTTTGTAATGAACTAAAAATGCGGACGGCTAGCTGCTAGCCGCGTGTTTTCTTATAATATTTTAATCCGAAATAAGCCAAGACCGCCAAAATTAGCAACCCAATTCCTAGCGTTGTTTCACTTCCCAGAAATCCTTTTTTAGATTCAGAGCCCGCTTCATCGGCCGCTAATAAATCAGCGGGCATGGCTTGACCAATTCCTGCTCCTAAAGTTTCACCAGCTCCACGAATTGGGCCCAAGTCTGGCCGGGACAATAAATCTTTGCTGGCAATTACGCGCAACGACTTAATCGTATTATTAAAATGTCCCGAGTGTTTTGCGTAGAACTTATTGTGCACGGTAAACGTAACTAAGATTGCGATTTGATCTTTAATCGTTGCCACGTAGCGCGTGAAATAATTCTGCACTTCACTATCACGGTGAATGCCGTCTAACCACACTTGATCATTGTAGCGTTGCTGCTGGGCTTTATAAACTACCGATGAAGTCAAGTTCGCTCCCGTTTTAGAAACGCTCGAGATCGGATTATTCATATGGCCTTCATAAATCGGAAATGAATCCGTGGGGCCTTTTTCTTTTGCGGTTAAAATAATAACGGCCTCTTTAGCCTCTTGCGGGTCTTCCGCGCGACAAACCCATTCGGTTTGTTCTAAATTACATTTCCAGTTATCGAGCATCTCAAACGAGATATATGCATTTTTGAAAGTACGAGCGTGGCTAGATAAACTAAACAACGAAACAAACAATAAACTTACTGCAAGGAAGTAAGCCTTTGGCCTAAACATGATGGACCTCACTTTGATGTAGACTAAAAAATTTCTTTCCTGCCTAATATTATAGGCATAATTTAGTTCTTTAGAAAGAACAAACAAGGGGATCGCATGCTCAATCTTTCTCAACTCCAGACTTTCGTCACGGTCGCTGCTGAAGGCAGTATGACTGCCGCTGCCGACAAACTTTTTTTAACTCAGCCAGCGGTTAGCCAGCAAATGAAGAATATGGAAGACGACCTAGGCGTTGAGTTAATCGTACGCGGTTCGAAGCAAATCAAGATGACGGCTCAAGGTGAGATTTTATACGAACACGCAAAAAAAATTCTAAGCTTAGCGCAAACTGCCGAAGTTTCGATTAAATCAATCGGTGCAAAACTGCACGGAGAGTTAAGAATTGGCACATTGAATTCAATCGGCCTACATTTGATGAGCCCGGTGGTTAGCCGCCTATTAAAATTCAATCCAGATTTTAAAATCAAAGTTGATTACGCGAAAGGCGAAGACCTGGTTAAAGATTACAAAGCGAATAAATTAGATGTACTTATTTTGCCTGATGTCGAAAAACATTTTAATTCAACTTTGCCAGATGCAAAGTCTGAGACTTTATTTCAAGAAGAAATGTGGTTAGTGGGTTCAGGTAAAGATGAATTTTACCCGTCGACAATTAAATTAGAAGAAATCAAAAAAATTCCTTACGTACATTTCTCAGATGAATTTCCTGATTTTGATAAAGAGTTAGATAAACGTTTAGGTACTTTGCAATCGGTATTTGAATCATCAAATGTGGGTACCTTAAAGCGCGTGATCGAATACGGATTAGGAATTGGCTTTTTACCTTCGCACTCAATTAAAAAACAAGTTCGCAGCGGTCGTCTAAATCACGTACGCGTGACTGATTTCGAATACAAAATGGCATTTCAGTATTACTACCGCGCGACGGGTAAAACTTCAGAAACTGCACATATTTTATTTCAAGCATTAACCGGCGATCAAGAGCGTTCGTAGTTAATTATTTTAAAAATTCAAAGCGCTTGTAAAATAGGTTGAATTTTTTTTAACTCATAATTTTCTAATAAAATTTTAATCGCTTTATCATCTATAAGTAACAAGTTATTTTTATGCCATTCGATAAAACTAATGCAATCAAGAATGTCTGAATCACTTCCGCGATTTAATTTAAGTTTTAGATAAAGCTCAAGTGATGGTCTAAAGATATTTCCTTTTGGCCCGCTTTTAAAAAGTACCAACGATGATTTCCAATTTTGTATCTGTCTTAAAAAGAAGTCAGCTGACGGATTAATCGACTCGATAGATAAACCTGCTTTTAAAGCTAAGTTCATTAACGCTAATCTTTTTTCATTGGTTAATTCACCGAGTGGGCAGATATCAATATCGGTCGTATTTCTAGTTCCCGCATTGAGTATCGCAAGCAGTGATCCGCCAATAACAACCCAGTCGTCTTCAAGATCAGCCGTGATAAAACTTAAAAACTGTTCGTATTGATTCTTTGTAATCATGCTACTTTTGAAAGAGCACTTAAGGCCATGCGGCGTAATTTAATTATTTTTGGTTTAGCTGATTCGATTTCACAATTAAGTAAATTTATTTGTTCCATTTTTAAATGTGATAAATATTTTGGGTAATGGTCCCGATAAGCCATAAATACAGCTAAGGCAGCTTCTTTAACTCTTTGCTCTGAGTTTGAAAAAAATATTTTTACAACTTCAGTAATAAATTCTTCATTTGAATGGCAATTTTCAAACATGAAATTTTCGCTAGTATCGTACAATGGAAAAACGAACTTAAAGCTCATTTAATTAGCTTACAATATTTCGTGTTACAAATCTTTTGTGAATAGGTAGAATCGACTAAAGTCTTGAATTAGAACAACGCGCTTTCGGGCCAACCCATCCGTGAAGCGATTAATCTAACAATTTCGCTGGCGGTTTCTTCTAGGGCACGCTCGGTCACATTAAAGACGGGCCATCTTTTATTTTGTTTAAACAAATTTTCCGCGTATTCAATTTCTTTTAGAATTTGCTGAATCGACGCGTATTCTCCGCCGGTATCTTGGCCAAATTTTTCTAAGCGATTTTTTCGAATGCGCTGTAAAGAATCAATATCTATAATCAGTCCCACAACTTTACGTTGATCAATTTTAAAAAGTTGCTCAGGTAACGGAGAGCCCGGAACCAAAGGAATGTTCGCAACTTTCCAACCTTTATGGCTTAGAAAAATCGATAGCGGAGTTTTACTGGTGCGACTGATGCCGACTAAAACGATATCGGCCTTATCTAATTCGTTTAAGGTTTTTCCGTCATCATGTCTAACCGTGTATTCAATCGCTTCAATGCGCTTAAAATAGCGATCGTCGGTTTGTCTTAGTATGCCGACTTGTTTTGAAGAAGCTACGCCAAAAAAATGATCTAGCGTTTGAATTAAGGGTCCTAAAAAGTCGATAGACGGAATTGATTTCTCCGCGCAGATATCGGCTGCTTTTTGACGAAGTGTCGGGCTAGCGAAGGTGTAAGCCACCATACCGCGTTTTTCGAAGCACTCGTCGATGACCGAACGTAATTGATCTTCAGATCTAACATTTTTGCAGCGCTGGATATTAATCTCTTTTTCGGCGTATTGAACCAAAGCCGCACGAATCATTGTAACGGCAGTTTCGCCCGTACTGTCGGATAAAATAAAAATTGTATAAGGGGTGGCGGGGGTGTCTGTGCTCATGAATCGAAGTGAACACGCATTAAAGTTTTTTGTAAACTTTCGATGCGTAGTTGCAACCAAGGTTCGGCTAGGGCCGACATCACCACGAAGCTATGGTTTTGCGTAAGTCTTACGAAAAAGCCCGTCATCTTTTTTTCTGAATCTAGATGTTCTAAACCAAATTTTGTCAAAAAAGATATTGCATTCGTTTTCATGACTTGAAATAAATCAGCATTTGGTAAACGAATAGTTTTTAGGCCGTCTAATTGGCTTAAGTGTTTTGAATACGCAAAAATTTGGCTAGCGGTGCATAAACCCGTAGACGAAGTTTTTTCTAACATAAAGCCCACTTCAAAAAATGAAGAAAGCTGCGTAAATAATAAAGCGATATCTTCTTTTTTAACCACCGACGAGAAAATATAACTGATATTTTCTAATTGCTGATTATCCGAAGTGATGTGGTAAGATTTTTTTAGTTCCTCGAAATCAACCGTGTTGTTAGGTTGTTCGAACATCTTTTCTACTTTTTCATTCCATTTTTTTATCATGAAGATAGCTTAACGAATTAAAGGGCCTCTACATATGAGATCTGATCTAAACTAGCCGAAAGGCGGGCCTCTATTTGCTGTTGCAAAGATTGATTCGGTGAAAATAATCGTACGTTTTTAATTTTTAAATCACTTTGCATCCGCGCTAATTTTTCAACGACGGCCGCGGGGTCGTTTTTCCAAAGCAAGATCCATTTATTTTGAAAATGATCTGATGATCCTAATAATAAAATATTTTGATCTTCAGCGAACGCGTAAACTTTTAATTGAGTTTCGGTAATTAAGTAATTCATCTGGCTAGCGACTGGTTTTTTATTATGGTACAGGCACGCGCTTAATAAAAAGCCCGATCTAAAATCGATTTCGTTCCACCATTTATCTTTGTCATTATCTTCGACGATCCACAGTTCAGCACCGGCATTAAAGGCTTCGTCAGCATCTAGTTTTACAGATTTATTAGCTGCGCTCATTGCGGGTCACTTGGTCTAAAATTCCATTTACAAAAGAAGGTGATTCTTGCGAACCAAAAACTTTTGCAACTTCGATGGCTTCGTTGATTGCGATCTTAGGCTCGATCATTTCTGAAGCCATCATCATCTCGTAAACCGCCATCCGTAAGATGTTGCGGTCGACGCCAGCCATGCGTTCAATTTTCCAGTGGCGGCTAGCACCTTGAATTTTTTCATCGATTTTTATTTTGTGAGCTTGCACGCCGCGCACGATATCATCGGCGTATTTAATAATTCCACGGTCTTTTTGGTCTTCATATATTGAAAATAAATCTTCGAAAGAAATTTGGGGTGCGTACTCAGTTTGAAATAGGATCTGCAGGGCGATTTCGCGTGATTGTCTTCTCATCTTCTAAATTCCTTGGCGAAACAGGTGTTAAGCTTAATTGGGGTCCTGAGGAGTCGATCATATCAATAAGCTCGTCACCTTCAAGTTTTTCTACAAATTCCTGCACGTCTTTGAATGTTCTATACACACTCGCAAATCTTACGTAGGCCACATCATCTAGTTGTTTTAATTCAGCCATCACTTTACGGCCGATGACTTTTGACGAAACTTCGCCTTCACCACGAGTCATCAACCAACCAGAAATACGCTCTACCGCGGCCTCAAGTTGGGCCGAACTAATCGGGCGCTTTTGGCAACTGGCTTGTAAACCACGAAATAATTTATCTTTATTGTAATGTTCGCGGCGGCCGTCCTTTTTAATAATCGACGGGTAACTTAACATCACTGTTTCTAGGGTCGAGTACCTGGATTTACACGAAAGACATTCACGACGACGGCGAATACCCGTGTCTTTTTGGACTCGGGTGTCTAGGACTTTGTCTTCAGAATGACCGCAGAAAGGGCACTTCATAGTTTTAAAGTAGGTGAGGCTTTGGTCAGGGTCAACGCTTGCTTTCATTGCCAAAAATAAGACTGGCACGTAGCATAATATTTGGAGGTTTCACCATGTTAAAAAACCTATTCGCTGCAGGCTACCTGGCATTCATTTTTCTAATTTTTTTAAGCTCTTACAGCTTCGCAAACTCTCCGAAGGTGGGTAGAAATGCAGCAGCTAAATATTTTATGGGAGAAAAAAACCAGGGGGCTGGCGAATACCAAAGTTCACCTCGAAAACCCAATTCCGTTGAATCCTTAACTCCCGACGAGCGCTACTTAACTTTCGGTCTAAGTAACTACATGAGCAGTGATAGTTATAATTGGGGTGGGCCGAACGAAGAAAAAGTCGGAAAATGGGGAGTCGATATGACTTACCGTTTGAGTGAATACCACAGTTTACTGGATGAGGCGATCCGCGTTTCTTACACTGAATACGAGCCGACGGGGAAGCGCGCTTCGAAATTAAGTTTTCTGTACACCATCATGCTTCCGGATGCGGGTTCTAAATTTCCACTTTATTTTGGAGCCGGTGCAGGCCCAGGCATTTTTTTAAAACAGCTCGAGAACGAATCTCCGCTAAGTCTTGATTACCAATTATTTTTAGGATTACGCCTATTTAATTTATTCGACAACACGGGCTTCTATTTTGAGGGTGGTATTAAGAATCACCTTCAGCTGACTTCGGATGGCCAACTCAACGGAGCTTATATTTCTACGGGCGCAATCTTTACGTTTTAGGTTTCAATAATTTAAGTTAAATAATTAAGATGCTTTATTTTTATCGATCGAAACTGAAAGTTTTAATCCCATTACTTTTAATAAAGAAATCAGCGTTGTTAGTTTTGGATTTCCGTTGCTAGACAAAGCTTTGTATAAACTTTCTCGGCCTAATTTTGTTTTCTCGGCTATATTTGCCACTCCGTAAGCTCGTGCGATATCGCCCAGCGCAAGCAACAGAAGCTCTTCATATTGGCTTTCACCGTCATCCTCTAAATGCGCATTCAGGTAAGCGGCGGCGAATTCTGGGTCTTTAAGATCCTTATCAAGTAAATCTGTGTATTTTACTGATTTTTTCATTTGTAACTTCTTTCGTTTATCTTGATAAGTAATCAATTAAGTACTCTTGGGCTTTTTTAATATCTTTTTGCTGTGTCGACTTGTCTCCACCTAAGAATAAAATAATGATCGAGTTTTTTTCTTTTCCAAAATAAACTCTAAAGCCGGGACCATAATTAATCTTTAGTTCAAAGAGGCCAAACCCAACGGCTTTTGTGTTGCCGAAATAACCTATACGTAATCTATTTAATCGCTGAAGAATAATAATCCGAGCTTTTGAATCACGTAAAGCATTTAACCAATCTCCGTAGGGTTTTCTGCCGCTTAAGGTTTGGTAAACAACAAAATTTTTTACTACTGGTTCCAAAGCAGCTACTTTCGTAATGTATCCTATAAGATACAAAATGTCTATAGTAATTTTAACAATGCATTTTGAATACATAGGCTAAAAGCGAATCTATTTGAGCTGCGCGAGTGCTGCATCCGGGGTTAAGAAATATTCTAGCTAAAACACATTGCTGGGCTTATATGTTGGGTCTTCAAAAAGAACGGATTTTACCTTGGCAATGCCCTTACACCTTCACCTCATTGATGCAATCGTCGCCGCCCTTGATGAAATTATTATTGATCAACGTTACGCCGATAAAGTGATCGAAAGAATTTTTAAAAAAAATCGTAAGTGGGGGGCGCGTGACCGTAAATTTGTAGCCGAATCAATTTACGAAATCATTCGTCACCGCCGCAGATTCGAATATATTGCAGACTCCAGCGAATCTTGGGATTTATTAGCCGCTTACCTATTTCAATCGATGAATGAACTTCCAAACTGGGAAGAATTTGAGCGGCTTGATCTGGATCAAATGAAAAAAAGAAATTCCGAAGAAAAACCTCCACAAGTGGCAAATTCTTTTCCGGATTGGTTACATGAATTAGGTCAGGCTGAGTTTACAGATCAATGGACCAAGTTAATGAACGCGCTGAACAGACCCGCCGAAGTTTTTTTGCGGGTTAATACTTTAAAAGCACAAACGCTGCCGTTGATTGCTGAATTAGCCAATGAAGAAATCGAAGCCGAAGTAGTCAAATCGTCCGAATTTCAATTACCAAGCACTTTAAAATTAGCGAAAAGAAAAAATGTTTTTACCACGCAAGCTTTTCGCAGTGGCTACTTTGAAGTTCAAGATGCGGGTTCGCAGCTGGTAGCTCCGTTAGTCGATGTAGCGCCCGGTATGCGCGTTGTTGATGCCTGTGCGGGCGCCGGCGGTAAATCATTGCACCTTGCGGCGCTCATGAAGAATAAAGGTAAAATTATTTCCATGGACATTCACGACTGGAAATTAAAAGAACTTAAAGTTCGTGCGGCCCGTGGTGGCGTTGATATTATCGAAACTAAATTAATTGATTCTTCTAAAACAATTAAGCGCCTTGAAAATTCATTCGACCGGGTATTACTGGATGTTCCGTGTTCGGGCTTGGGCGTGCTTCGCCGTAATCCTGATACGAAGTGGAAATTGACCATGATAGAAATTGATCGGTTAATTCTTCTGCAGCGCGAAATTATCTCTGATTACTCGGGTATGTGCAAGCCGGGTGGTAAAATGGTTTACGCGACTTGCAGTATTTTACACCGTGAAAATGAAGATCAAGTTAAATGGTTTTTAGCTTCGCCAGAAGGTGCTCACTGGACACTTGAAAAAGAAGAGCGCATTTGGCCGCATGTTCACGGCTTCGATGGTTTCTACGCTGCGGTTTTGAAGAAGAATTAAAGTCTCCTTATTTTTTTACAATTCGACTAAAAATAAATCTTCAACCCGATTTTATTCCCCGTACGAATCAAGTTCGTCTCGACGTTATTTTGTTTCGAATTCTGACGTTCTTGGTAATAATCTCCGAATAATCTAAAACTGCCGAACTCAATGAAAGCTCCGGCGTTTAACTCGTCTCCTTGAGTGTCGCCGTAAAAGCTTTCACTGGTCGGCAAGTACATTCGGTAGTTTCCTTGTATGCCGAAGTACTTCATTAAATAAATTTGTAAAGTAGCCGCCGGAAATTGTTGGTTCAGTCGGTAACTGTTGTTTTGGGCCGTGCGGGTTCTGAGACCGTAGTGCAAAGTAATGTGTGAACCTTGTACGGTGTTACCAAATACGCGTAGGTTAAATATTCCGTTGGTGTCGTTGAAACCGTCTTCGGGGTTGTTTGCGTATTCGGCCGTGATTCCGACGAATCGGGCGTAAGCAGAAATTTCACCAGCGTAATTTTTTTTGTTGTACATTGCAGAAATATTATTCGTCGTGGTTTGTAAGGTGTAGGTGTTCATTGAGCCACCTAAGACGAATTCGTAGGGTGATGGGGTATTGATGGTTAACCACATATCCATTAAGGCGCTGCGATCTTTGTTTTCTAACCACGACTGTAGCGTAAAGCGTTTAGCTTCACGGGCGGCGGCGCCTTGTGATAATAACCAGGGGCGTGAACCGCCGCCGGAAGAACTTCCTCCGCCAGAGCTTTGTGCCCAAGACTGAGACGTGATGCTGGTCGCTAGCACGACGTAAACAAATAGGCTTAATACGTGATGTGTTCTCATAGGTTTATTTTATCACGATCCGGGTGATAGCGATAAAATTGTGAAGCCCGTCTCACATTGGGAATACAATGTGACTTTTTTACGGTGATTTAAATACCGATAAGGCTTTTGTGCGCAAAAAACATCTAGAACTTATTCAAAAAAATGAATCTTTTTTTATTCAAATTAATACAGTCACCGGACGGGTTTCTTTGTTATTTGATCACCCGGTTTTTAATTGGGTGATGGCGAAAGATTTAAAAAATTTGCATTATCAAACGCGTGGAAAAATTCAACTGGTGCCGATGCGGCAAAAAGATTTATTTATTATGGAAGACGTAGATTTAAAAGGTTTTAAAGCGCAGAATTTTGTCTACGCCGCAGATGAGATCAGCGAACAATTTGAAAAGTTAACGACGAAAAGCTGGGCGCTGGGCTTTGGCTTTGAATTTTTAACGAAAAGTATTTCGATTTTTTATTTATTAGTTTATTCGGCTTGGCATTATTACGTTTTTTATCATTACGGCTATGATGGAATTGCGCGTTTAAGTTGGATCTTTGGTCCGCCGGCGATGATTTTAATACCGAGCTTATATTACTTCTTTTGGTCGTCAAAGACGCGGTCGAGTATTTTAAAATTCTTTTTTAGATTTGAATTAATGCTCATGTTGGTTGCGGCGGTGGCATATTTAATTATTTATATTTTAATGCCGCCCGCGATTCAAGTTTATTAATTATTTTCCGGGCAGTAAATAACTTAGTAGTGCCAAGGAAACTTTTTAAAATCTTGATCGCGTTTCTCAACGAATGAATTTCTTCCCTCTTCGGCCTCGTCTGTTGCGTAAGCTAATCGCGTCGCTTCACCAGCAAATAGCTGTTGGCCGACCAAGCCATCATCGATCATATTAAAACCAAATTTTAACATGCGCATTGCGGTCGGAGATTTTCGGTTCATCTCGGCGGCCCATTCTAATGCTACTTTTTCTAAATCTTTATGCGGAATCACTTCGTTAACCATTCCCATGTCGTAGGCGGTTTGTGCATCGTAATCACGGCCTAAGAAAAAAATCTCGCGGGCTTTTTTCTGTCCGACTTGTCGGGCTAAGTAAGCCGATCCGTAGCCAGAATCAAAACTTGCGACGTCAGGATCGGTTTGTTTAAAAATGGCGTGTTCTTTGGAAGCTAAAGTTAAATCACAGATGACGTGTAATGAATGACCACCGCCCACGGCCCAGCCGGGAACAACGGCGACGACGATCTTTGGCATAAAACGAATTTGTCTTTGTACTTCTAAAATATGAAGACGACCTAACTTTGCTAAGTTCACTTTATTTTCTTCCGCAGTGCCGGTTCCGTTATTGTCGGCGCCTTCGTATTTGTATCCATCTTTTCCGCGGACGCGTTGATCTCCGCCCGAACAAAATGCCCAGCCGCCATCTTTTGGTGAAGGGCCATTGCCAGTTAATAATACGACGCCGACGTCGGCCGAAATTCTTGCGTGCTCTAAGGCGATCGAAAGCTCGTCCACGGTTTTTGGGCGGAATGCATTTCTGACTTCGGGTCTATTCAGCGCAATACGAACGGTGCCCTGGTTTTTTGCGCGGTGGTAAGTGATATCGGTGAAGTCAAAACCCGTAACTTCGGTCCATTGGGTGGGATCAAAAATGTCAGAAACTTTTTTTGTGCTCATAGGCATTATATGTAGCATTGACCAAGGCAAATCCTCAAGGGAAGATAATCGTGAAATACAAAAATCGGAGACACCCATGGTTCATGATTTAAGTCCCTTTATATTTAAATTTCCGGAGACCTCATTATGGGGCGCAGAGTTTGGTTTTCGTTGGTACGGATTTTCTTATATGCTCGGATTTGTTTGCGCTTATTATCTAATCTGCTGGCTTGCAGAGCGTCAGCGTGCGGGTTTAACTCGAGTCATGGTGGGTGATTTTATTACTTACGCGGCCATCGGAACTTTAGTGGGCGGACGCTTAGGATATTGTCTTTTTTATGATCCGTCTTTGTTTCATAGTTTTCGTCCGGGCTTTCCATTTTGGGGAGTATTAGCCGTTAACGAAGGTGGCATGGCCAGCCACGGTGGCATTATCGGAATTTTTATTGCGTGTTTTCTTTATGCGCGCAAGACCGGCCTTAATTACGTTTATCTTTTAGATTTAGCCGCGATTACGGGACCAATCGGTGTTCTATACGGACGTATCGCAAATTTTATTAATGGTGAATTAGTCGGTCGCGTGGCACCCGCGGATTTTTCGTTGGCCGTAAAATTTCCGACCGATATTTTAAATTGGCCCAATTATGAATTTGATCGCTTAAGTACCTTATCGCCCGTAGTCGAAAAAGTGGGCGTAGCGACTTCTAAGTGGAGCGAATTACTTTCGTCTTTCCGTTTAGACGCTTCTTCGCGAGATCAGGTTTATTCAATATTATACAAAATCATTCACGAAATTCAAAATGGCAATAGCTCCGCCAAAGAGGCAATCGCACCGGTTTTAGATTTTCGTTATCCGTCGCAATTATTTGCGGCCTTAACTGAAGGCGTGATTACATTTTTAGTTTTATTTTTCTTGGCGCGTAAATCGCGTCGTCCGGGTTTTATCGCCGGAAGTTTTGTCGTGGTTTATGCGATTATGCGAATTATTAATGAACAATTTCGTATGCCTGATATTCAAATTGGCTTTCAGGCTTTAGGTTTGACGCGTGGTCAATGGCTTAGTGTTGGCATGTTGGCGGTGGGAATTGTATTGATATTCTATTGGACACGTACCCAGTCGCAAACCATCTTCGGTTGGAAGCGCGGTGAAAGTGTTCGTGTCGGCCGCAGGTAGTTTATCGGGATCTATCGTTTAAATTATCAAACAGCGTACCTACGGTGCGCTGAATTTTAAAGCGAGTGTACAAAATTGAAATTTTTAAATCTAAACATTGCTGAGTATACATTTGGTGTGAGCTTAAAATATTCAACGCCACATTAATATCGACGAAATCACCACGTCTAATTTTTTCTAAAATTACATTTAATGAATCCGTCGCACTTTTTAAATTAGCCGCTTGCGAGCGATACAAGTTTAATTGATTTTGTAGACTTGGATAAATTGATTTAATACTGTGTTTAGCTTCTTCGACCGCGACTTCAAGTTCACGTTTCGAAGCTTCAACATTTTTCAAAGCCGCCGCTTCAAAGTGTGAGTTCTTTGCATCTAAGGGATAATTTAAGTAAACACCTACGTTACTGTTATTCGAACGTCCGCTGGTATTGTTTGAATCAGAGATCGCTTTACTGATCGACGCTTGTAGAATCACGTTAGGTAAAGTTCGTCGTGCGTGGCCACCTTGGTAACTATACTCAGAGCTTTCGAGTTCGTACTGTGCTGTTTTAATATTTTGATTTTTTTCCAAAGCGATGTTGATGGCTTCTTCGCCGCTTGCGGGAATAATTAAAGAGTTAATGGCCTGGTCGATTGTATCAAGCTGTGAAGGCGGTGGGGCAGGCACAGTCGTGAAATAATCAAAGTCTTCTAAGGCACGGCTATGATTGAAATCAGTACGAATGTTTGAAGTTTTCAAATCATTGATTCTTTGTTCAATTAAAACTAAATCATCGCCCGTAAAACCAGGCGCATATTTTTTTAAAGTGGCGGATAGAAAATTTAAATAATTTTTTTGTTCGATGACTTGCAATAAACCGACGTAGGCATCAACGGTATCACTTGCAATACTACCGCGCGTGTAGGGAATGAGTGCATTGCTAGAACTAAAACGCGCTTTCATGGCTTTTAAATCCGCTTCGGCGGCCAAGGTTGAAAATTTATTTGCTCCACCATCGTATAAAGTTACGCTTGAAATTAAAGCCGCGGATTGGCTTCGTCCGATACTGCTTTGGCTAAAGCGTTCACTATCAAAGCGTGAAGATGAAATATTACTCCCTATGCTTATGCTGGCGGTGGGTAACCAATTTACTTTTTGAGCTTTTAGACGATCTTCCATAGCTTGAACGCGTAACTGGTTCCCCGCCGTTTTTGAACTTTGGTCAATCGAAGTTTTAATGGCTTCTTGTAAAGTGAGCGCATGTAACGAAGTTGATAGCAACAAAGGAGCTAAAAAATAAAACGATTTCATAATCATATTTCCTTTAACTTTCACAAGGGCACCAAATTAACTTCTAAAAAAGTTGAGTAAGTCGGTCTTAAAGTTGTTTCGATAAGGCTTAAGAATTTCACAACTGGTAAATATTCAAAAAACCAGCCGCTTAATAACAAACGGAAGCGAATTGATCGTTAAAAGCTGTCAAAACTTTAAACAAAAGACTGATTCGGGCGGGCTATATTTTTTCAGCTTCGGCCTGGGTGGCGGCTTTTTCTTCGCCGGTCGTAAAATCTTTGATTTTATACTCGAGTGAACCATTTTCTTGATCGAAAATTAATACGGCCTTTGAGGTCCCTAATTTATTCGCTTTTTCTAATTTCTTTTTGAAATTTCCCGTTAAAAACACTTCGCAGTATTGATTACGGTTACGTGCTAGACTGGCTAATCTGACCGCTTCTTTTAATGCATTTTCACCGTTAGCGATAAATGAAATGGGTGCAACTTTTTGATTCTCTAAATTCACTGCACATAGATCGGCTAAGCGATCAACTCCTGCTGCCCAACCTACGCCCGCCGTTTTTGGTCCGCCTAACATTTCGACTAAGCCATCGTAACGGCCACCCGAAAGAATGGCGCCTTGCGCCCCTAACTCGGTCGTCGTGAACTCAAAAACAGTGTGACAGTAATAATCTAAGCCCCGCACTAACTTGGGATTAATTTTATAAGGAATATTTAAATTTTTTAAACCTTGTTGAACATCATCGAAGAATTTTTTTGAAGTTTCGTTCAAATAATTTTCCATCAGCGGCGCATTGGCCACGATTTTTTTATCGCCTTCGTCTTTTGAATCTAAAATGCGTAATGGATTTTTTTCTAAACGAACTTGTGAATCCGCCGATAATTCGGTTTTATACGGTGTTAAATATGCAACCAATGCTTGACGGTAACGATTGCGCGATTGCACATCGCCTAAAGTATTTATTTCTAAAATACAGCGCTCAGAAAGTTTTAATTTTTTGATGATCGTCCACGCTAGATCTAAACATTCCACATCGGCTAAAGCAGACTCTAAACCTAAAATCTCGACGCCGAATTGATAAAATTGGCGGTAACGACCTTTTTGCGGACGTTCGTAGCGAAACATCGGGCCATAGTAATAAAGTTTTAAGGGAACGTGCTGGGCTAAACCTTCGCTAACGAAAGAACGCACCACGCCGGCGGTACCTTCCGGGCGCAGGGTGATTGAGTCACCACCGCGGTCGGTAAATGTGTAGGTCTCTTTGCTAACGGCGTCTGAGGTTTCGCCTAATGAGCGGTGAAAAACATCGGAAAATTCAAAAATGGGAGTTTCGATTTCGCTAAAACCATAGGTCTGAGCTGTTTTATAAGCAGTTTCGTCAATAAGGCGAAAGCTGCGCTTCAGCTCGGGTAATAAATCTCTTGTGCCGCGGACGCTTTGATATTTACTCATACAGGCGATCAGCATATCCTAAGTTTTCTTATGATGAAATGGATTTTAGTCGCTATTCTAGTTTTTTCTGCCGCCGTCGGGGTGGGCGTCTATTTTATTTCGGGAGCCGGGGGCGGTCACGGAATCGAAGTCGATTGGCGTTTGTTAAATCAGATGGATTATATTTCTAATGTGGCAACGACCGAATTGAAACAGCTCGAAGGTAAGCGCGTTAAAATTCCGGGCTTTATGGTTCCATTGGAAGATAATCAAAGTTTAGTAACGGAGTTTTTATTAGTACCGACTCCGCAAGCTTGTATTCACGTTCCACCGCCGCCGCCGAATCAGATGGTCTACGTAAAAATGAAAAAAGGCGTCGAGGGTCGCGTAGGTGCACCGATTTGGGTTTACGGTGATTTTAAAATTATGACGAAGCGCTCACAGTACGGTGAAGTTTCTTTTGAGTTAACCGGCGAAACTGTCGAAGACTACAAATAAAAAATAAATGGAGTTCAAAAATGAAACTAGCCTACGTGATTTTAATATTTAGTTCGTTAGCCTTCGCCGAACAAAAGCCGGGTCATCACGAGCATCGTGAGCATGCCGCCCACAAACATGGTGCGGCCGAAATGTCGATCGCTTTTGAAGGCATCAAGGGTGAAATCGATTTCGCGGCTCCGGGTGATTCAATCTATGGTTTTGAATACGTCGCTAAAAAAGAATCGGACAAGAAAAAGCAAACCGAGGCCTTAGGCTTCTTACAAAAAAATATTTCCGAAATGGTTCGCTTCGAAGCTTCTTTGAAATGTGTAATCACTAAAGATAAAATTGAAATTAATCAGTCTAAGGGCGAAAAACATTCTGCGGTGGATGCTGAGTTTAGCGTGATCTGTGAGAAATCACCGGTTGGTTCGGCGATTACATTTAATGTTCAAACGACATTTCCGAAATTAAAAAGCGTAAACGTTAAAGTCATTGCTGATGATGTACAAAAATCTTTCGACGCCAGCCAAAACGGCGCGAAATTAGAATTAAAGAAGTAATTCATGGCCATCGCCCTGCAATTAACCCAAATTAAATTCTCGTACGGTGAAACACCCGTACTGGATATTCCGCAAATGCAGGTCGAAAAAGGTGAAGTCGTTTTTTTATTTGGGCCTAGTGGCTCAGGTAAATCAACTTTACTAGAGCTATTTGCCGGAATTTTGAAGCCTCAAGCGGGCGATCTGATTGTCGAAGGTCAAAACTTAGCAAAGATGAATCTTTCCGAGCTTGATCATTTTCGGGCAGAAAATATTGGCTATATTTTTCAAAGTTTTAATTTGATTCCATATTTGTCAGTTATTGAAAATATTAAATTACCTTTTTTATTTCAAAAAAACGCGGTCGATGAAAATGAGCTGAATGATTTAATTGATAGACTCGGTTTAAAAAACTTTGTGCACCGCCCGGTATCACAATTATCAGTGGGGCAGCAACAGCGCGTTGCGGTCGCGCGCGCATTATTAAAAAAACCTCAAGTGATCTTAGCGGACGAGCCTACTTCGGCTTTAGATTATGATCACCGCGAGAATTTTTTAAAAATATTATTTAAATTATGTCGTGAACACAAAATCACGGTTTTATTCGTCAGCCATGATCGTTCGATCGAAAAATTATTCGATCGCGCAATTCATTTGCCAGAAATTAATCACGCGATCAGCCAATCGGCGGAGGTTTTATGAAACTTCGCCAGTGGTTAAGCTTGGCTTGGAAATCTTTAAAGAATCGGCAGCTAGCGACTATCTTAACAATTTTTTCGATGACCTTAAGCTTAGTATTACTAATGGCCGTCGATCGGATTCAGCGCGCTGCCCAAGATGGTTTCACGCAAACAATTTCGGGTGTTGATTTAGTTGTCGGCGCCAGATCTGGTCCGCTACAAATTATTTTGTACTCCGTTTTTAATATCGGTCAGCCCACACAAAATGTTTCGATGGAAAGTTACAATGAAATTAAATCTAAACCCGAAGTGGAATGGACAATTCCGTATAGTTTGGGCGACGGTCATCGCGGCTTTCGCGTCGTAGCCACGAACGAAGATTTTTTTAAACATTATCATTTTCGTTCTAAAGAAAGTATCGAGCTTTCAAGCGGTGTTATATTTAAAGATTATTTTGACGTGGTGATTGGCGCCGATGTGGCGAAGACTTTAAACTACCAAGTTGGATCACCTGTCGTGGTCGCGCACGGGGTAACTAGCGGTGAAGCGATTCAATCCCACGAGGATAAGCCTTTTCGTGTCGTCGGTATTATGAAACCTACCGGAACTCCTTTAGACCGTGCTTTGTATATTTCTTTAGAAGCGATGGAGGCCATTCACCTTGACTGGCAAACGGGTAGCGCTCCGGCCAAAGAAAATGAAATCGCGGTTAATAAAATCACTCCCGATATGGTTAAGCCTAAAGCTATTACTTCTTTTTTCTTACGTACTAAAAATCGCATTGAAACTTTACGTTTACAAAGATGGATCAACGAATATAAAGAAGAGCCCTTAATGGCCGTTATTCCCGGCGTAGTTTTATCTGATCTTTGGCAATCGCTATCGATGGTTGAAAAAGTTTTAAAAGCGATTTCATTTTTAGTGATGATCGTAGGGCTATTTTCGATGTTGATTGCATTAATGACCTCACTCAACGAGCGTCGCCGTGAAATGTTAATTCTGCGCGCCTTGGGTGCTTCGCTAAAACACGTATTAGGGCTTATTTTGCTAGAAACATTTCTGATTAGTTCGCTTGCGGTTATTTTTGCTTGTTTAAGTAAAATTATTTTAGAATTCAGTTTAGGGCCTTGGTTACAGTCGCGTTTTGGTTTGTATTTACAAGGCCCTACGTTTTCGAATAGCGAGATTTTCTACATGATTATTATGATGGTCAGTGCTTTACTGATTAGTTTTATTCCAGCCGTGCGTGCGATGCGCGCGGCGCTTAAAGACGGATTGAGCTTGAAGTTATGAGTGATAAAAAAAACTATATTACTCCACCAGGTTTTGAAAAACTGCGTGCCGAATATGTTCAGCTGTTAAACGGCGAGCGTCCTAAGATCGTCGAAGTCGTTACCTGGGCCGCCAGCAATGGAGATCGTTCAGAAAATGCCGACTATCAGTATGGTAAACGCCGCCTGCGTGAGATTGATAAGCGCGTGCATTTTTTAAAAAATCGCATGGAAGACGCCGAGGTCATTGACCCAACTCAATTAAAATCGGAAAAGGTTATTTTTGGCGCTACGGTCACTTTAGAGAATGAAGACGGTGAGTCTACCGTTTATCAAATCGTGGGTGAAGATGAGATTGATATTAAAAACAAAAAAATCTCGTGGCGTTCGCCTTTAGCCTTTGCAGTCCTAGGAAAAAAATTAGATGACGAAGTGAAATTACAAAAACCCACGGGTGAAGAGTTGTTAACTATTTTAAAGATCGAGTTTACGTAATGGTTTATTTTTTTCCATACCTAGTGATGTTATGCGGGGGCACGTGCCTTTACTTGGGGGCCGAAGCGGTGTGGACGGGGTTCGTTTTTTTCTTCGCGTTAATTCCAGTTTTAGAATTTATTTTTAAAGATGTAAAATTTAATTCTTCGCAGTTTAAGTCAAAGTCAGCGACGATTTCACTTTATTTAACACCAGTGGCGTTAACTGCTATTTTATTTTTAGCTTTACGTGGTGCTTATTACACCGAAGACTTATTCACTTTGATGGGGATTATTTTATCAACGGGACCAATGCTGGGTGCGTTCGGAATTAATAGCGCCCATGAATTGGTTCACCGTCGCGAAAAAAAGATTCGCGCGCTGGGCGTGTATAACCTGATTTTAGTTAATTTTGCTCACTGGGGATTAGAGCACGTATTTGGTCATCATAAGCATGTAGCGACACCGCTGGACCCAGCAACGGCCAGAAAAGATGAATGGCTTTATCTATTTTGGATTCGTAATTATATCGGGGCTTTAAAAGGCGCCTGGCATATTTCTAAAGAACGCGTAGCTAGTTACTGGGCTTTGTCTTTAGTAATCAGCGTAGTTTTATATTTTAGTTTAGGTTTAAAAGTTTTAATAATCTGGTGGGCTATTTCTTTTGTGCCGTTTTATTACTGCAAACGGTTGATTATATCGAACATTACGCTTTAGTACGCCCGAAAAACCAAGAAGGTAATTACATGGCCTTCAAAGGGCCGCACTCTTGGGATTCGACTTCAATCATGACAAATATTACTTTATTTAATTTAGGATTTCATTCGCATCACCATATGAAAGCAGTCGTACGCTTTGAAGATTTAATCGAGCAAGAAACCGCAAACAAAATGCCATACGGTTATTCGATCATGCTGCTGATTGCTTTAGTGCCGTGGGTTTACATTCCGTATATGAATAAGCGTTTAGCGCAAATTACTTAAAAAAATTTAAAACAGCCGAAGATATTATTTCAATCTCATTTTCGCTTAGATCATAAAAAAGCGGTAAACGTATCAGTGCGGCCGCTTTATGTTCGGTGTTAGCTAAATTTTCTCCGGTTCGGCCAAAGCGTTTTCCGGCGGGAGAATTGTGTAAGGGAACATAATGCGAAACCGCCTGAATATTCTGTTTTTTTAAGTGTAACGCTAGGTTAACCGCCATTTGCGGATTTGCCAAAATAAGATAAAAAATATGTGCGTTCTGTAAGTTATGATCAGGAATAACTGGTAATTGAAATGTTTTCTCTGAGGCTAACGTATTTAGTTTTGCAAAGTACAAATTCCAAAGTTTTAAACGTTTGGCATTGATATCGTCTTGCTTTTCTAATTGCGCCAATAAATAAGCAGCCGCTAATTCAGGTAATAAATAAGAGCTACCTTTATCCTGCCAAGTGTACTTATCAACTTCACCACGCAGAAATTTTTGTCGATTGGTGCCTTTATCTTTTAAAATCTCGGCGCGCGCGACCAAGTCAGGATGATTAACTAATAAAGCGCCACCTTCACCGCACAGTACATTTTTCGTCTCGTGAAAGCTGTAGGCGCCTAATTCACCAATGCTACCCAGTGCGCGCCCTTTGTACGTAGCACCAATCGCTTGTGCGGCATCTTCCACGATATAGATATGCTTTGGTAAGCGCGCACGCAGTAAATCTAAATCACAAGAAGTACTGGCGTAATGCACCACGCAAACCGCTTTAGTTTTTGCGGTCACTGCTTTTAGAACTTGATCAATATCTAAATTCATACTTTGGTCAATATCTACAAATACGGGCGTGGCACCAAACAGAACAATCGCGGTGGCACTTGAAGTAAAAGTGAATGAAGGAAGAATGACTTCGTCACCCGGTTGTAAATCAATGAGTAAATACGCCATTTCTAAAGCGGCCGTACAGCTGGGAGTTAAAGTAACGTATAACGAGCCCGTGCGTTCTTTGATAAGCGCTGATGCTTTTTTATTAAATGTTCCATCGCCCGAAAGTTTTTTATTTTTTAAAACATCTTGCAGATACTGGGCTTCGTTTCCTACAACCATCGGTAAATTAAAAGGAATCAACTTCGTATTATTTTCCACTAGTCCTCAAGAACTTGTAAAAGATATTGTCCGTAACGATTTTTCTTAAAAGGCTCAGCTAATTTTTCTAACTGTTCGGCATTAATAAATTTCATACGGTAGGCGACTTCTTCGGGGCAGGCTACTTTAACTCCCTGACGTCTTTCGATTGTCTGAATAAATAATCCAGCCTCCAATAGACTTTCGTGAGTACCGGTATCAAGCCAAGCAAAACCTCGTCCTAAATGAGCCACTGAAAGCTTTCCTTGCTCTAAGTAAATACGATTAATATCGGTAATTTCTAGCTCACCACGCGCGGATGGTTTTAAAGATTTTGCGTAATCAACAACATTATGATCATAAAAATAAAGTCCCGTTACTGCTAAGTGTGATTTAGGAACTTTCGGTTTTTCTTCGATCGAAATCGCTTTACCGTTAGCATCAATTTCCACCACCCCGAACTGATCAGGATTTTGTACGCGGTAAGAAAAAACCACGGCGCCGTCGATCATTTCACAAGCATTTTGTAAAATGGGCCTAAAACCTTGGCCGTAAAAAATATTATCGCCCAAAATTAACGAGCAGGGTGAGTTCTGTAAAAATTTATCGCCGATTAGAAAGGCTTGCGCTAAACCTTCGGGCTTTTCTTGAACCGCGTAAGTTAAATTCATTCCCCAACGTTTACCATCACCTAATAAAGCCTGAAAACGGGGAGTATCTTGCGGAGTTGAAATAACTAAAATATCGCGAATGCCGGCTAACATTAAAGTCGTTAACGGATGATAGATCATGGGTTTATCGTAAACGGGTAGTAACTGTTTACTGACGACCATCGTTGCGGGATAAAGTCGGCTACCTGAGCCTCCGGCTAAAATAATACCTTTCACGTTCGATCTCCATAATTCTTTTGAATCCACTCTTGGTATGCCCCTGAAGTGACGTTCGCGATCCAATTTTCATTTTGTAAATACCAATTAACGGTTTTACTTAATCCGGTCGCAAAACTTTCTTGTGGCTTCCAATCTAATTCATGCATAATTTTATCGGCATTGATTGCGTAACGTTGGTCATGACCTGGTCGATCGCGTACAAAAGTTTTTAGTTCTAAATAAGATTTACCATCTTTACGCGGGCGTAAATCATCTAAAATTTTACAAAGCGCATCGACGACTTCGATATTTTTCATCTCGTTCAGTCCACCCACATTGTAAGTTTCGCCCGGACGACCTTTTTCTAAAATTAAGCGTAAGGCATGGCAGTGATCGGTAACATACAACCAATCACGAACATTCGTGCCGTCGCCGTAAATAGTTAAATTTTTATTTTGTAATGCATTTAAAATACATAGCGGAATTAATTTTTCTGGAAACTGATAAGACCCATAATTATTTGAACAATTCGAAGTGACGGTCGGCAATTTGTAAGTATGAAAATAAGCTCTGACCAAATGGTCACTGGAAGCTTTCGAGGCAGAGTAAGGGCTATTTGGAGCATAAGCGGTTTTTTCCGAAAATGCGGGTTCTTCCGCAGTTAAGCTACCAAACACCTCATCCGTAGATACATGCAAAAATCTAAAATTTTTCTGATAATTCGCATCCAGCTGACCCCAATAGCGGCGAGTTTCTTCCAACAGCTGAAAAGTTCCGATGATATTTGTATGAATAAATTCAAAAGGCCCCGAGATCGAACGATCGACGTGGCTTTCGGCGGCGAAATGAACGACTGCGCGAGGTTTGTGCTTTAAAAATAGCATTTTCAGATCGTCTGCCGAAGTTATATCCATCTTTACAAATTTATACAGAGGATTTGCTTGGGTGCTGGACAAATTTTCGGGATTACCCGCATAGGTTAGCTTATCGATATTCAATAATTCTTCATTACAGTTTTCGAACCATTGTAAAATAAAGTTAGAGCCTATGAAGCCGCAGCCACCCGTAACAAAAATCATTTTGTCCTCTACCTATTGCGCCATTAAAATTATGTATAGACACACCTGAACTAGATTATAGAGTATATAAGAAATAGATTACTTACTCAACTTAGAACTTAAAAACTGGGAATCGCTTAAAAACTCGGACCGCTTGTTTGTTAGACTTTTCCATCGTCATACATGTACGAGGACTTTTATCGTGACCCTCCTAAATAGCCTTCACGGAAAATTTAAAATTGGATTAAATGTCTTAGTTGCTGCCTTGTTTTTGTATCTTGTCAGCACTGTCCTAGCAAAAGCATCGACTATTGGCGGCCCTGATTTCTTTTTCTACGTTCTTAACGGAAGAGATCTGTCTGAAGGCAATCAATTAGGCATTATGCGCTATCTTTATTTTCCTGGAGTTTATTGGGTTTGGCGATTTGCAATTGATCTACTAGGAAAAGATCTAGAAACTCTACAAAATTTTTATGTGGGAATACTTATTCTTTCGGCGGTTTTGAGCTCGCTATGCGTTTATATCCTTTCAAAAAAATTAATTCCGGCATTAGTGACGGGAAGCGTATATATTGCTCTATTGCATTTATTAGAAGGATTTGGCGGCTGCATTGAGCCAATCGCAGCTGTCACAATGTTGATCGGATTGACTGCATACATCTATTTTGCGAAAAAAGAAAAGTTCTGGATTGCGACTTTAATTATTATTACTTTTTTTGCCTTGACCTTACTTATGAAACAGCAAGGTTTAGTTTTTGCTGTGGCAGCATTTGTTTTAGTATTTTATCCAACAAAAAGATTTTTCGAGCTTCATTGGTTAAATTTTGTAGTTCCGCCGTTAATCATCGCCACTTTTTTGGGTCTTATGTTTTTGGAAGGTGGGGGAATCGAAGCAATTAAAATTGCTTTTGGATTTGCTAGTGCCTATATCCAAATTGGAACGTTCGATGAAAATCTATCAAGATTTTTTAAGACTATTATGCCGCTAGTTGTTATACCACTTTTGGTTTGGTTGCCGTTTTTCGTCGCTAGAATACTTCATGCAAGTCACAGCTTATTTGTTTTAGCAACACGGTTGACAGTATTTTGTATTATCGCCGGTGGTTTTTCATTATACCAATTTAGAATTCGAGATTATTTACATTACGGGATTTATACCATTCCTTCACTGGCGCTGCTGGTTGGTTTAAGTACGGCCTTTATAATCGAAACTTGGGGACTTCTTACATTTCAACAAAAGAAATTTTATTCTTGGGTAGCAGTTTCAATATTTTTTTATAGCAACTATTTGTGGCGTAGCGAATTGGACAAGATTTCATCGCAAATTCAAACCGGCTGGGGTTCGCCCATTAGTTACGGACAAAATAGATTGTCCGACATTTGTAGTCGTTTAACTTCAAGAAAAGTTTTGATTCTTCCCCCAAGGGCCAACGAGTTTCACTGGGTATGCGATACTACATCTGGGACCGGCAAGTGGGGCTACAGTTGGTTTGATGAGAATCCAACCTACTATATCCAGCTTATCGAAAACAAATACGCAAAAAATGTTCTGCTTTTTGATAAAAAATACGGATATTTCGAAAATGAACTTTTGTCCCGACCAGCTTGGGTGGGTATTGAAGCTAAACTTTTACAAAATGGTTATCGGGAAATTTATTCTAGTCCTTTTGGTCATCTTTATGCGTTGCCCTAACTGCGGCTAATTTCTTAGCCACCAGTAAAATACTTGAACCCATAAGTAAATTTTTATTTGCGGCTAGGCGGCCATACTCAGCGCTTAAACTTAGTCGAATAATTTTTCCAACCAATCCAGTACGTTTTTGGTGATCATTTCGAATATTTAATTTTTGGTTTGTAGGTGATTTAAAAAATAAAGAAGGTAAAGATCTAAATAAAAAAATAATTGGTAAAAGAATTGAAAAAAAATAAGTACAATGAAGAACTTCGAAGCCACTGGCTTCAACGAGTCGTTTAATTTCAGATTTACTGTAGCGTCTAAAGTGGCCCGCATAGACATCCTCATTTGACCATAAGAAGCTGAAAGCAGGTACAGTTAAAAAAAGATGCCCTCCTTCAGAAAGAATTTCTGCACTTTGTTTTAAAAAGTGTAGATCATCTTCAATATGTTCTACAACATCAAAAGCTCCGACGTAGGAAAACTGAAATTTTTGGCTTACTAAGTCCTCTACTTTGCAATTTAGAACGGGATTTAAGTTTTGTTGGACAGCATTGCGTGCACCACTTACGCCGGGTTCGGCAACAATTGAAAAAATATTATTCTCTCGAAGGTGCTTTGTAACGGCGCCGTTGCCTCCGCCTAAATCGACAAAACACCCATTTTGATGATATTTTTTTACCATTGCTGAAATACATCTGTTTCGGTGCTGAAACCACCATGAGTCGTTTTCTAGCTCGTAAAAGTGGTCGGCGGCCTCTTCCGGGTAAGATAAAATAGTCTGGTTGTGCATATTGCTAACCCAAAAACCAACTTCAGATTTTTCAAATTTTTTTTCAACGAGAATTTTTTCAATTTTTTCTTCTTCTGTATTCATCAAAAATTTATCCGTTTTTCGATTAAAAAAATCGGCCGCTGTTTTGTTTGATCGTAAGTTCTTGCTAGGTATAATCCAAGAATACCTAAATTTAGAAGAATCAAACCAGTAGAGAATAGAACTGTAACGCTAAGACTGGTCCAGCCTGATGGCACATAGCCTAAAGTAAAATAGCGTATGATAAAGTAAAGCCCAAGGGTAAACGAAATTCCTGCGCAGATCGCTCCAACAATGACACTAAAAAAAAGCGGACGATTTGAAGACGAGATCGCGATATCGAACGCCAACTTAAGTGCACGAGTGAATGAGTAAGAAGAAACTCCCTCGTAGCGGCTATCTTGTGAAACAACCACTGAAGCAGTTGGGAAACCTAGCCAACTAATTAAATAAGGAAAGAACCGAATTCGATCTCCCATTAGCATAGATGCATCGATTGTGTTTTTTGAGTATATTCCAAAATTTGCAATTTGATGATCCATTTTTACATCTAGAACAATTTTTAAAACTTTATAAAAAAGCCATGACTGTAATTTTTTGCAGCGCGATTCTTTTCTTTCGCTACGTTTAGCAAGCACAACATCGTAGCCCTCTAATGCTTTTTCATAAAGTGCTAGCATGTATTTAGGGTCATCTTGAAGATCGCAATCTAGAACAAAAATCCAATCTCCAGTTGCACTCTTTAGTCCGGCAAAAATCGCGGGATGCTGACCAAAGTTACGAACAAGATTAACTCCCTTTGTGCGAGAGTCCAGTTTACAAATTCTTTGAATTTGGTTCCAGGATCCAAGCGGACAGGCATCGTTTACAAAAATAATTTCATAATCGGATGTAACTTTAGAAAGTTCTTCTGAAATTTTAAGGTGAAGTGGCGCAAGAGTTTCTGGAGCCTTGTAGACGGGAATAACAACAGAAAATTTCATTTTAACCTCGTGCGAAATTGCTTCCAGGGAATTAAGTTTTTCCCTAATTCCTCTGCACTTAATATCTTAAGCAATCCTTTGCCGCAAACAATAATGGGAAAGCCATCTTCTAAAAAAATAATTTTCCCCGGAGTTCTATTTTCAATTCGCACATCGGGCGCTAGCGTAGCGGCTAATATCCTAATGGTGCGACCGTTAATTGTAGTCTTAGCGCCCGCATAAGGTGAGCCAACGCACGAAATAAAATGTAAGATTTTTTCAGAGTCTTGACTCCAATCTATAGAATAGTCGTCTGCATCGCGCCAAAGACTGTACGAAGCCTGTGCATCATTTTGTACAGACCCCACCAGCCTAGTTGAGTCTATAAAAAGATTGCTGATAATCTCAATCGCAACCTGGGAATATAAATTACAAATGCGCAAGATTTCACGTTCAATCGACGTTGGGTAAGTTACGGAATGTGAAACTTGCGCTAATATGTCGCCACGATCATAATCTTTGGCGCCCAAAAGCGCAGTGACTCCGACCAATTTTTCTTTGTTGAGTAACGCATTAACCAAAGGTGCAAAACCACGATATTTTGGCAAAAGAGAATCATGGAAAATAACTAATTTTTCTTCAGGTATATTTCGAATAAGCCATCGCCATCCGATGGCAAATGTATAATCCGACGAATTCATTTTGGTAGTAATTTCGTTACTTAAAACGTGCGGAATTTTATACAAGATGCAGTATTCAACCAAATTCTGCGACCAGTCATCCTGAATTGCCGAATCTGTTCCGATAACAACGGATAATTCTAATTTCTCGAAGTGGTTTCTAAGCGCTTCAACTGTTTTGAAGCCTTTCATTCCTAGCGCGCAAATAGTAATTTTCATTAAAAGTTACATCCAAAAATTAAGTCAACATTGATATTTATCTGAACAGTATAGCATTGAAACATGGCTTGGCTATCAAAAATATTTCTTCAGCTATTTGTAAAAATATCGGCAGCAGTCTTTGCTGTGATCAGGTTGTACTTTTTCGTCCCTAGCGAGCTAACATCTTACGTAGATCGTCCGTTACGTAATTTACAAACCAACCATAGTAATTTACCTGGGGCGTTAGCAGAGGGCGCCCTGCAGCCTTGTTGGCCTTATTCAACTTCGCTAGCTGAATTGCGCGCGCGCGTTCATTACCTAAATTATAGAGTGTTGAAGTTAACCCCGGATTTTGTGAAATATCAAAGCCGGCTTCTTTTTTATAAATCTCAATCGAGTTAACGGCCGCCGCTGCGATATAGTGAATAGTCACTGCCGGATCTAAAGTCGCGGCATAAACGCCGTCGATTTCGTTAATACTTAACTTCGGTAAACCACTTACGCGGTGAACGACATCGGTTAAGCTTAAGATTTTAATTGGACCCATTTGCCCAAGACCATAAGTTTTACCCGCCGTCGTCGGATCAAAAAAAGTAGTAACTAAACCGGTATTGGGAAAATTTTTCCCACACGCATTTTTATTACGGAAAACTTTTTCCCATTGGTAGCCATAGCAGTCCCACTTCAAGTATTCGCTTTCGATCGGCTTACAGATATTCATTTCTGGGCAATCGATCATTTCTGCGAATGGGTGTTTATTATTCCAGTAAGCTTGCCAGATTTTTAGTTTTAAAGCGTATTCTTGCGCGGTATCTTTTATATCAACATTAAACACATGTTCGCCCACGATGGCGCTGGCAATATGGATCGGGTCAATGTGGTAAAGATCAGCGGCTTTTAAAATTTCTCGTTTTAAAGAGAAAGTTTTTGTTTCGTAATTCGTAAATAACTTCTTTTTAATCACTTCGTAGCGCTGAATATAAAAAGGGAGGGGGTTTTTAGCTAACTCAGAATTGAGTAGATCGGCTACGTATCTATTAAGAGATTTTTCCGGAACGGGCGGCATCTCGGTTAGAGTATTGCCTGCGGGCAGAAGAATTATTTCTTGTGCTTGTGTCACGGATGAAAAACTCATTAATAACAAAGCTAATAAAAGTTTAATTTTTTTCATAATTCAATCCTATTTCTTTTTTAAAGCTAAATGATCAAATGAAAGAAAAAGCTGATCCTTCGGGGTAATCTGGTCAGCTTCATTTTTCTCTAATACCGTCGTGATATCTTCTAATATTTTGACCCGCGCTTGCTTCCACTCTTTAGGGCCATCGGTTCCATACAAAATCGCAAACAGAATATCGCCCTTTTTTGTCAGAATACTGCCCGCTAAACCAATCGTCGGATCGATTGTTCCGGTTTTAGCAACAACGGTTCGATCCGTAATTGGTGACGAGTAATTTGAGGAGACCGGACTACGATCTTTAGCATCGCTATCCACGCCTACGGTTGCAAAAATGCTTTCTAAACCCAGCTGTGAGCGGCCTAAGATTGTTTTAACATCGCTAAGTACGCTGATAATCATCGCGCAGCTGGTCGAGTTATAAAATTTATTACCAGCTGGGTCGCGAATGGGGTTACCTGAACCATTACGTATTTCAAAGTTTTGTAAATCAACGCTTAAAGTCTTTTGCACAAAACCTGGGTATGCTTTCGCGGAGCCTAAATATTGAAACAGAAAGTCTGCGATATGATTGTTAGAATGCTGGTTCATCTCAGATAAAATTTCTTTTAATGGAATTGATTGAATCTCAATCAAGCGTTCGTTGGCGGCCGCTTGAAAATCAGCTTTTGATTTGTAAGCTAAATCTTTATGTTTGATTTTAATCGTTTCGGGCAGGTTCACGCGGTAAAGGTCTAAAGCGCGTTTTCTAGTCTGTGCATAAGAATTAATAAATTTAGCTAAAGCTTGCGTTAAATTATTTTTTGTACGAGGTGAGCTTGGATCATGCGGAAAAGAATCTGATGAAGCCATCATCGTTAAATTATCTACGAAAATAAAATTTTCATCGAAAGTGATATGGCGAAGCTGCGAAATTTTATTATTATTTAATAAGGCAATCACATATTGTAGACGGTCACGCGAAAAAACGGGGTCAAAGCCACCTTCAAAATGTAAATCATAGGTATTATCATCGACCGGCGTTATGTGTAGCTTCGTAGTAAAGCGAAAGCCCAGTCCTAATTTAGCTAAGGCCCAATGACTAGTAAGAATCTTTGATAGCGAGGCGATTTCAATTTTTTTATTGGGATCTGTATCGTTATGTTCTTTGCTGGTCACATTATAATAACATGCGCTCTGCAACTGCAAAGCGCCCGCAGAAAAACCTAACATCAAGCTTACCAATAACGTACTAACGGGTTTAAGCATTTGCATTCTCGTTTCCAAAGAAAGGATTAGCGAAAACCAGACCACGTATAAACGTATAGAGCCCTTAACGGATTTGAAAGTTGTATTGAAATAAGACGATTCGCCAGAATTTGGCAGCACAAGGATTAATTATTTAAAATAAATTCAACGCTACGTTGGTGAACTTCGTCAGCGACCGAGCTTACTTCCTTAACCATCAAATGGTGGGGAACCGTGCTATTTTCAAAGTGAATAATCCGTAAGTTTTGAAAGTCGGCGGAAACATTTCTAATCGTCGAGGACTGGTCAACAATTTCATCGCCATCACCAATAAAAAGTAAAGTCGGAGTTTTCAATTTTTTGCCAGAATCTTTTTTGATTGCGTTGTTCACTTGCTCACCAAAATTTTGTACGGCACGGGCAGCATCTAAGGGAATTTGTTGTAAGTAGTGATCGGGTTTAAGAATCGCTACTTTGATATCTGAAAAACGCGTCAGCTTATAAAGCAGTTTTGTGTAAACCACCGGAGTTAAAAAACGAGCCGCGGCGCCTAGTAAACTTAAGAATGAAGAGTTGGGTTGATAGAAAGGGGAGTATAAAGTAATTGAAGCCGCAGCGAAGTCAGGATGCGTTCGTAAGTAATGATGTAGTAGCAGTCCGCCCGTAGAAAAACCTACCAAATGAATTTTTTTAAAACATGATTGTAATGACGCAAGATTCGCATTGACGTGATTTTGCCAATCACTTGCTTTGAAATGATTCGCCACGTACCCATCTAATCCATAGCCCGGGATAATATCGTTTACGACGGTGTAATTTTCTGCCGATAATTTTTCTGCCACGACAGACATTTCTTCCGGAGTACCAATAAAGCCGTGAAGTAAGTAGACCACTTCTTTTTTATTTTTTCCCCAAGACCATGTCGGCTGGTTGGCCAATAAAACTTTTGTGTCTGAATACTTCGCGTATTGTTTTTCAAGTTGCGTAAAGCGTTTTTTAAAACCAAGCTCAGCGATTTGGCATGCGCCACTGGTGGCACTTGCCTGAGAGTGAAACAGAATAAAAAATATAAAATTAAACAAAAACATCCTAGTGGTATCTCTAGTCTCAAACTGACTGTCAACGGATATCTCACTGTCTAAAATACTTTCGACACCAGCCCGCGTGAATCGCTTTTAAGTGCGCTCAGCTTGTCTCATAAATGGATTCCAATCATTACCGTCAGTTGGATCGACGACTTTTCTGGTCTTCATTTTGAACTTATATTCAAGGCAGAGTCGCCTAAAATGGAGGTTTAAGTGTCTCAAAATAAAATAATATTTTCGCTTAGAAAAATAGTTTTACTTTCGGCATTAATTAGTTTGTTTTTTGCGAATCAGGCTTGCCAGGTTCGCCCATCGAAAGAAGCATTGTTTGCCCAAGATCAAATTCGTATCAAGCATGCGCACGAATTACTTAAAAAAGATTATAAAAAATCAGACATACAAACTTTTGAAGGTGATTTTAAATTAGCCGAATATATCAAAAAATATATTAAACATGAGAATTTAAAATTGAACGCCGATGATTTAACTGACACGCTTTTGAAAGTAAGTAAGACGCATGGTTATGATCCAATCTTTTTGTTAGCCGTGATCAAAACAGAAAGTCAGTTTAACCCGAACGCGATCGGCAGCGCCGGAGAGATCGGTCTGATGCAAATCAAACCGGATACGGCGGAATGGATTTGTAAGAAAAATAAGTTACGTTGGTTTGGAGCGAAGCGCCTAAAGAACCCCCATTACAATGTACTCATCGGCGCTTTCTATTTCCAGTACTTGAAAAAGACGCTCCATTCACAAAGTGCACGTTATATTAATGCCTATAATATGGGAATTAACAACTTGCAGCGTCTACCGGCGCAGGCTCAGAACGAACATCCTTACTTCGATAAGGTTATCACAAACTATTTGTATATCTACGCAGAGCTTAAAAAAATCCGCGGTTAAATCGGCTTTTTTCCTTGAGTCCCTTCCTGACTGGAGTAGCATTTTCTAAGCGCTTAACTTCAAATCAAGGGAATTATGAAATACGTTTTAATATCATTCTTGCTACTTTTTTCTATCCACGCTTTTTCCGAAATTCCATATCAAGACGAAAAATTTGGTTGCTTAACGGCTGTAGTCGCCAATAAATACATTAATGATTTTCACATTAACGTCAAATCTTTTGGTGGACTAGAACTTTGTAATTCTGAAGTTGACACTAAAAAACTTTTAAATGACATCGATATTGTAGCAAACGGACAGTTTGCCGGTAACGGACAAAATAATTTAATCCGAAATTTCGTAGCACCTAATAATTATTACGATTGGATGAAACAACAAACTCGCGGAGTTGAGCGCGGGAACGATGTTCCCTATGCAACGGCGTACAATAGCGGCGGATACTTTACAATGCAAGACGGGTGGGCAAGCTCGTCAACATTAGGTCGCGTGGGAACTTTTATTCATGAAGCCCGTCATACGCAAGGTTACCGCCACATCAGTTGCGCGCAAGGCCCGTATTTCGGTTCGGGATTATCTGGTTGCGATGAAAATTACAGCTACGGTGGTTCGCACGCGGTTGAAATGGAATACTATGCAAACGTTTCGGTGAACGGTTTAAACTTTCATCCAGTTTATAAAAAGATGGCGCGCTTGATGGCAATGGCGCGTAGTAATTTTGTTTTTAATACTTCTCCAATGAAAACCCGCGAAGGGGTTTTAGCATTAGCGATGGATCGTAAAAGTGCCATGCTTTACGATAACGGAAATTGGGTATCACGTGAAGTGCCGCAAGCTTCCGGGCGCCTAAAGCGCACAAGCTTTGGTGGAGTTTTATTTGATGGATCCAGCGCTTATTCAATCGATCTATATCAAAATTCGGGATTTGTAGATTTAGTTTCAGATACGTATTCTTATTTTAAATTATTATTAGAAAGAAAACTGCAAATTAAAGATTTTGAAGAGTTTGATGCGGGAGCAAAACGTTACGTTGTGCAAATGACTAATAATAAAATGGCGATGTTTGATTTTCCGTCGGGAAGTTGGGGCCAAGCCCAATCTCTGCCGTTTGATGCGGTGAAATTTTCAACCGCAATTCCCGGGCAAACTAAATCAGGTCTTTATATTATCAATACAAAAAATGAAATATACATTTACCAACTACAGACCCAGCGTTTAATTAGTCAGGCGGGCGCTTGGGATACGACAAATAAAGAAGTAATTACCTTCGCCGGTCAAAATTTAATTCTTAAAGCCGATGGTCGCACGTATGTGCAATCTGCAAATAATTTACAAGCTTGGGATACACAAAATTTATTCTCTGAAATCACTACGGTTCCTATTTACGATGCCTTTGAGGTAGTTAAATAATGAAAGCAAAATATTGGATTGCCGTTTTAGTTTTAGTGGGCACCGTTTTAGCGATTGAATACGACATCGCCCGCCGGACCGATGCAAAAATCACCGCGAAGAACAGAAAACCCGCGGCCACCGTCGCGATTGCGGCCGGCAGTGTGGCGCCAGCACAAGCCACTTCGGAGGCCGTACCAATTACTTTTGAAGAACGTTTTAAGTCTGAGACTCTACAGATTGCTTCGCTTCAGGCTAGCCCCGGACAGGTCGAACAGCGCCTTGAAGCCTTAGCTTTATCGATGACGTCGAATGATATTCAGTCGCTATCAAAGATAATGCAAAATCCAGCCAGAAATAGTGATGAGCGCGCAATGGCAGTCGAGATTTTATCTCTGAAAAAAACGCCCGAGTCTTTGCGCGCCTTGGAGGGCTTTGTTAAAACTCACCAGCCTACAACGAAAGAGAACTGGAGCCGTTCACAAGAGTTTGAGTCCGTGATGCGGGCCCAAGCCGTTGAAGGCATCGCGGCTTACCCTGAAAAAGATTTGGCTTTGACTTCGTTAAACTCGCTTTCACAACAGGTCGACGAGTCGTTTTTACTTGATCGAATTATGCGTTCTAGCGTAAGTGTCAAAGGTAAAGCTGCGGCAACTGAACAACAAGATGATGCGGCTTTAAAAAAGTTAATTGAATAGATATTAGTTAGTAAATAGTAATCATAAGGAGATTTTTATGAACATGAAAAAAATTTTTGTAGCCGCGACCGCATTATTTATGATGGGTTGTGAAGAGATGGATGGCCAGTTAACGGTTTCAAAAAACCTTAACGTTAAATCTTCAAAAAATCAGAACGTTGTACTTAATGCTGGAACTTACAACACCACCCTTGATTTTAAAAAAGACAAAGTTGAAGCTACTGTAAAAGCAAATAATAATTCAAAATTGAAAATCGTATTCGATGTTCCTAACAACGCACAAATTCCTGCTAACGGAAATTTTGAATTGAAATCAGCGCAAACGGGTCAACCTGTTGACGTGATTGGTAATGCTAAAACAGTGCAAACTCAGTCAGCAGCTCAAACTGGGTGGGAACAATGCCAAGTCAGCGATTACCAAACAATTTGTAACCCACAAGGTTGTACAGCCGTTCCGGTTAACCGTTGGGGTCAGCAGTACACTGAGTACTACTTACGCAACACGGACAAAAATATTAATTTCACCATGACTGAAGTGGGATCTGTGTCTAAGAAGTTAGCCCAGTTTCAAGGTGCTTCACGCACATCACAAAAAGTGATTATTAGACAGGATCGTTGTTTCTAAGAACATCGATGCAAAAGAAAGGGTAGCTAAATTAGCTGCCCTTGAATCCTGTAAAGTACTTCTTATTTTTCGACCGAGAACTTTTCTTTTTTGGCCCGCCACCAGCTCCGTCGCCGCCGCTTTTACCGCCGCCACTGAAACCATTTCCACGACGTCCGCCGCCACCGCGCTCAATCGAAGCTTTGGCTTTACCTTTTGACATAATATGAGCGGATTCAACCGCGTCTGAGTGATACGGATGCTCGCGGTCAATCGGAATTGCTTGGCCAATAATTTTTTCGATATCACGGATATAAGATTTTTCTTCCGTATCGCAAAAAGAAATCGCGATGCCCGCCGCGCCCGCACGGGCCGTTCGACCAATCCGATGAACATAACTTTCTGCCACGTTCGGAACTTCAAAATTAATTACGTGCGAGATTCCGTCTACGTCAATACCGCGGGCTGCAATGTCAGTGGCAATCAACACTTGAATTTTACCATCTTTAAAAGCGTCTAAGGCACGCTGACGGGCATTCTGCGATTTATTGCCATGAATGGCTTCAGAGCGAATTTGATTCTTCGCTAGAAGCTCGGTCACGCGATTAGCGCCGTGCTTCGTGCGCGTGAATACGATCACGCGATTAAATTTCGGATCTTTAAGCACATGGCGCAGTAAATCTCTTTTTTTAGATTGCTCAACGTACATCACGTACTGAGTTACTTTTTCAGCCGTTGAAGAAACCGGGTTTACTTCAATGCGCACTGGTTTATTTAGCATCGTCGAGGCTAACTTCTCAATTTCTACCGGCATCGTTGCTGAGAAAAATAAAGTTTGGCGTTGTTTTGGAATCATCGTGATCACTTTTTTAATATCGTGGATAAAACCCATATCTAGCATGCGATCGGCTTCATCTAATACAAAAGTATTTACCTGTTTTAAAGATAATTTATTTTGTTCGATCAAATCTAGTAAGCGACCCGGAGTCGCAATTAAAATATCTACGCCGTCTTGCAAAGCTTTGATCTGCGGGCCAATTCCCACACCACCGTAAGCCACCGCGATTTTAACATTTACATTTTGTCCGTAAGTTTTGAAATTTTCAAAAATCTGTAAAGCTAATTCACGGGTCGGAGTTAAAATTAGCACGCTTGCGTGTTTCGCCGCTGGATAATTTTTTGATTGAGCCACAGTATTTAAAATTGGTAAGGCAAAGGCCGCCGTTTTTCCGGTACCGGTTTGCGCGCAACCCAATAAATCTTTTCCGGCTAATAAATGCGGAATGGCTTGAGCTTGAATCGCAGTTGGAGTTTCGTAGCCAGTCGCGCGGATCGCGGCTTGGATAGGTTCGATTAAGTTAAGATCGGTAAATTTAATTGTCACAGCGGGCGTAGGTTCTGACTTCAAGGTAATCCTCTTTTTGAGCGGGTGTTCGATAAGATGGGTAAGCTATAGGCGGGGTGTAACTTTGTCTAGCTATTCCCATTCGATTAGAACGATTTCACTACGGGTAAACCAACGCATCGGAGGGCCCCACAGGCCTGTTCCCATATGTGCAAATACTAATGTGGAGCCAAATTTTTTGAAACCTCTGACAACGGGTTGCGCGATTCTGACAAGTACGCCAAATGGAAAGATCTGCCCACCGTGAGTGTGGCCAGAAAGCAATAGATCGCAAGTTTCGGTTTTCATATCCCAAATACTTGCGGGTTCGTGCGCGAGTAAAATTTTATAATTAACTTTTTGATTTGTTTTTAAGGCCACGTCGGGAAGTGAAGCAAGGTTTCGGTCAAAGCGCGGTGCCATACGATCAGGAACTCCCGCCACTAAAATTTTTGCTTGTTGATAAGTAAGAATTAAATTTTCGTTATGCAAAGTATGATAACCCAACTCTTTTAATCGTAACTCCCACGGACCTGAGCCATGAATATATTCGTGGTTGCCGGTGATATAAAATTTTTCAATGTTCACATGAATATCTTTTAATGGAGCTAGTTGCGGAGAAACTTCTTTGTAGGCACCCTCAACTAAATCGCCCGTAATCGCAAAAGCATGGGGCTTGATTTCATTCACACGCTCAACCACTGAAGCGAGCCATTTTTGATTAAGATGTAATAAGCCAATATGTAAATCAGAGACTTGCACCAGTGAAAAACCTTTTAAAGATTCTGGCCCGGTGATTTTGTGACGAATCAGCGTAGGTTTTTTCAAACCTTTGTATAAGGCCCAAAGACTGATCAGGATCGAGGCGATTAATACCCAATAAGAATAAAGGTGCGGATTAATCACTGAGATTATTGTTTCAACCAGGGTAAAGAAAAATATAATCTGAAAAAATCCCAGCCAAATAAAACCGATCCAGCTGACAAATGACAATTGTTTTTTATATTTCGATAGACTTGAAAAAAAAGCGGAAGGTAATGCAAATATGGTAACGGCTAAAATAGCGCCAAAAATTTGGGTGAACAAATTGGGTTCAAGAAACGAACCCGTAACGACTCTAAAAATATAATAATGGGCAAGGGAAAAAACGATCACGATCATCGTTAATGGTAATAAATATCGTTTCATTACCAACTAGCTTAGTTGGCGCACTTTGTAACGCAAGCTTTTAATTCTGCACCCGGTGTATCAAAAGATTGAATACAAATGTCGATGCACATTTGAATATCTTCTTTTGTTTTTTGTACGAATACTTTTTCGCCTTTTGGATTTTGATAAACTGATCCAATAATTTCAAATTCACCCGCTAAGACTGCTGACCCCATGACGGTAAAGATAATTGCACTTAATAACGATTTCATATTTGCTCCAAACAATTTGTTTAAGAGCGCAGACTATAAGTGATCAGAGGTACTTTTTCAATTCAGTCGGAAATTTTTGTAGTGATTTCACGGTAACATTTCAACAGTGATTCCGCACTGAAGTGTAAATTCTTTTTCCAGTCGTGAATTAAATTTTCATCCGAGTGATCGGTAACGAACTTGATTGAGTTGAATGGAATATTCATCTGCGCACACACAAAAGCCATCGCGTAGGCTTCCATATCAAAAACGTCACACGGCGTGATTGGATCGGCTTTTTCAATGAAATCACCGCTTCCGCACAAAACAGCGGGCAGTGTAGTTAAAGCTTTTGTATGAATCATTTTTGACTTAATTTGCAAAAAAGCGTGAGGAGCGCGTTGGACGAAGCTTGTGCATTCCACGAGCGCATTTTTTGCGATTGTTTTACTACCGACCGTACCTAAGTTAATTACGCGCTTAGGTTGATGCTCAAGCAGCCATTGGTTTAATTGATAAGTAGTTTTGACCAGGCCCACTCCGGTGTAATAGGGAGAAATACCCGCAGCTTCAAAAAGACCTTGCGACTCTTCTTTCAGCGCCATCACCAATAGAACGTCTAAACTTGCCATGGCTGAACACTACGTTGTATGACTAAGTCATGACAAGTCTAAAATCTCAAAGAGTCGCTCAACAAATCGTCGATATCTGCGAAAGATTACACAACCGAAATATGTTAGCGGGCGCGGACGGAAACGTTAGTGTACGAATTTCTGATGACGAAATTTTAATTACTCCAACCGGCATCGCTAAAGGTTTTATGGATGCGGGGCAAATGGCCGTGATTAATTTAAACGGCGATATTTTAGATGGTAAGCCTTCTTCAGAAAGATTAATGCATTTAGAAGTTTATCGTACGTGTCCCAAAGCAAAAGCGATTGTGCACGCGCATCCCCCTACGGCAATCGCGTGGTCGATTGCGCACCCAACGCTTAAAAAATTACCCAGCGAATGTTTATCGGAAGTTATTCTAGCGACGGGCGACATTCCGTTTGTCCCTTACGCACGTCCCGGAACTGAAGCCATGGGTGATGTGCTAAAATCTTTCCTTCCGCACTCGCGCGCATTAATTTTACGTTCGCACGGGGCCATCACTTGGGGTGAAGATTTAGATGAAGCTTATCGCGGTATGGAGCGCATTGAACACTCTTCGCAAATTTTAGCGACCGCCAAACAATTAGGCGGACTGCATTCATTACCGGCCGAAGAAATTGCTTATCTGTATGAATTAAGAAAAACGATCGGAGATGTTCTACTATGATTCAACTTCGTTCTTTGGCTTTACAGGCCGATATAACTAACGCAAAAATTTCTTTACGTTTGTTAGATCAAACTTTATTACCGCACGAAGAAAAATGGATCTTAGTTGAAACCAATGAACAAATGATTGAAGCCATCAAGACGTTGCGAGTTCGCGGAGCACCGTTGATTGGCGTCGCAGCTTGTTTAATGATTGCAAAACTTGCGATTGAAAAAACTTCCGTTCCGGAGTTACTCGCAAAAGCGCAAGCTTTATATGAGGCGCGCCCGACGGCAGTTAATTTGATGATTTGCATCGATCGCATGACAAAATTGATTAAATCTAATTTCACAATTCAAAACACCGTTGATTTAGCCGTGCAAATTTTTAACGAAGACGTAAAACTTTGTGAACAGATCGCCGAAAACGGCGCGGCATTCATTCAAGA
The DNA here is from genome assembly GCA_014376435.1 of Bdellovibrio sp. Taxonomy (GTDB): domain Bacteria; phylum Bdellovibrionota; class Bdellovibrionia; order Bdellovibrionales; family Bdellovibrionaceae; genus Pseudobdellovibrio. The sequence continues at coordinate 167,085 of JACMRL010000015.1, forward strand.
CGGCGATCAAATTCTAACTCACTGTAATACGGGCGGCTTAGCTACGGCGGGAGTAGGCACAGCCTTAGGAGTGATTCGTAAAGCGCACGAACAAGGTAAAAAAATTCACATCTACATTGATGAGACTCGGCCGCTTTTACAGGGCGGACGATTAACCGCGTGGGAATTAAAAAAATTAAATATTCCGTGCACGCTCATCACGGATAATATGGCGGCGCACTTAATGAGTCTTAAAAAAATTAATAAAGCCATCGTGGGTTCAGACCGCATTGCGATTAACGGCGACTTCGCCAATAAAATTGGTACTTACAGCGTGGCGGTAAATTGTTTTTATCACCAAATTCCATTCTACGTAGCGGCTCCGTATACCACGGTCGATACAAAATGTGAAAACGGCAATCAAATCCCGATTGAGCAGCGCTCGGCTAAAGAAGTTCAAGGTGTATCAGGAAGTTTCGGCGAAGTTTTATGGGCACCAGCGGGAGTGGCCGTTTACAACCCAGCTTTCGATGTGACGCCGGCAAAATTAGTCAGTAAATGGATTTTAGATAAAGCAGCTTATTCAAAAAAAGATATCGAACAGGGAGTTTTAAAATCATGTTAGGCATCATTGGTGGATCAGGTTTTGAAAAGTTTGAAGAATTTGAAACGGTCGAATTATTAGAGCGTCTAACTCCATTTGGCCAGGCGGCCAGCGGTTTTAAAAAAGTAAAAGTTGATGGAGTTGAGTTTTTATTTATTTCTCGTCACGGTGATCATCACGAACACTTACCTTCAGAAATTAATTACCGCGCGAATATCTTCGCGATGAAAAAAATGGGCGTAAAAGCGATCGTTTCATTCAGCGCCGTGGGTTCTTTGCAAAAAGAATTTGCGCCGGGTGATTTAGTTATTCCGTATCAATATATCGATCGCACGAAATCTTTACGTGACCATACTTTCTTAGGTGAAGGTTTGATCGGCCACGTATCTTTAGCAAAACCAATTTGCGAAGTGATGGCTGAACGTTTGAAGCCATTGGCGGCAGAAGTAGTAAAGGGCGCGACTTTTAAAACCCACTTTGGCCAAACTTATGTTTGTATCGAGGGACCTTATTTTTCGACAAAAGCAGAATCAAATACCTATCGTCAAATGGGAGCGCACGTCATTGGAATGTCAAATTTTCCCGAGTACGCACTCGCGCGCGAGGCGGGCCTACCCTATTTACCATGTTGCTTTGTAACTGATTACGATTGTTGGGATGACAGCATTCCACATGTAACGGTGGAAGAAGTTATTAAGGTCATGCGAAACAATAACGCAAAAGCATTCTCAATTCTGAAATCAATTTTAAAAAATCCAGAAATTTATCAGAGCAGTTTAGCTTACGAGGGTGGATTAAGAACGGGTCTTTTCATGTCTCCCAAAGCAATTCCCGGGGCAAAACGCGCGATGGTTGATGTGTTAATGAAGTTGAATTAGTTAGCCCGTGAAGCCACCGATCAATACGGCCTCTCGGGCGATGGGGCCCGGGTGCATTGCAAAAGACCTTGTATGCGAAGCATGGCCGCGGGAAAGCAAATTTTGTATAGAATGCGATTTTTAGGGTTCTGAGGTGACTTTCCGTACGAGGAAAGCCTTGAATTCAATCTGATTGCGCCGTCCTGAAGGTCTATTTTCAACCCAATCTGCAGGTTTTGCATGATTTTCCCAAATTTCCCATGGGCCATGTCTCAAAGATTGACCCCACGGGATTTTGTCTCCAATATGGGGCCTTCACAATCTCTCAAGAGGAAATTAAAATGAAATCAGTAACAGAATTTATGAACTTTACATTAACTAATGGCTTAAAAGCTAAAACCGCTTTAGCTGCTGAAGGTAAAACTCCAGAAGAAATTCAAACAAGCCTTGGCGAGACTTTCAAAATGGAAGGCGATAAATTAAAACACTTCTTTAATGCAATCGATGTTGCCGGACAAAATCCTGATAAATTAAAACGTGTACTTGTTGTTAACTTAGCAGAAGGCGAAACAGCTCCTGCAAAAGCGATTCAAGTTGAAGAAGCTCACTACGTACCTGAATTTTTAAACGAAGTTAAATTCGTAGCTCCCGTTAAAGCTGAAGCGGGTGGCCGAGGACGCCAGCCACAACGCGCTGGCGGAAAAGGTAACAGCACGGCTCCTAAGGGTTCTCCATGGGGTATGACGCCTGAAGAGAAAGCCTTAAAAGCAAAAGGTGCCGCGGCTGCAAAAGCGGCTGCTTCTGAAAAAAAGAAGTAGTATTAAGGATCTAAATTTTGACCGGGACTAAAATTTTGGTCCCATTCGTAGAGCTTCCAATTTTAGAAGCTCTATTTTTTTTGATGTTCTTTTTCTTTATCGGCATAATAAAAGTCGTTCTTTTTATCAAACCTAATTAATTTTTCAATTTTTTTAACTTTTTTTCATTTACAAAAAGCTTTAACTGACGGCAGTCATCGTGAAGCCGCATTTATTACTTTTGCCGTGGCAGCATCAGGGTTAACGGTTTAATAATTTTGAACAAAGTTAGGACGAATTTTATAAATATTTTTCCAGTGCGAAAGATACGGAAACTCTATAACGATTTCTTTAAAATCTTCGTAATAAAATAATCCGTAATTTGGCCCCAGCTGAACCAACATTCTTTGGTAAACCGAATCTTTTACGGCATCATTACGTAAGAAAAATTCCGGCAAGTAGGCAACTTGGTAAAGTGGTACGTGATCAGGATCAATTAAAGATTTAGCCCGAATCGGAGTTTGATAATCAATGTAAAATTGCATTCCGTGATGGGTGATCAATTCATCGGTAGGCTTTACGAACTCATTCAAGCGCTGAATGTCAGGTACTTCGCGGCTAGCCAAGATAATCCACGGATATCCTGATTGGTAGCTGAACTCATATGACATGAGAGCTAAAGACAAAACGAATGTGGTAATCACAATTTTTAGATTACGAATTTTGGCTAAAGCAAATACGTATAGAATGAAACTGAAGCAAAAACTAAAAATCATCAGGCGCCATTTAATTTCGGCATTCGCCCCGCCAAACATAGGTATCAGCGGAACGATAGAAAAAAACAATAGTGCCGATAAGAATGATTTTTGATAATTATTTTCTAGTTTAAATTTTTTAATCTGACTGAGTAAAATAATTAGCCACATTAAAAGACAAATCATATGTACCGAGTTCAAATGAGAATTTATTCCAAACAGCGAATTTAAATTTTCTACGCGTATTTGCTGAATAAAGTTTAAAAGATGCTTCAGTAGGCGGGGATTAAGCGCTATACCGACCGCAACCGTGATGGCTCCAAGGGCAAGCAATTTTTTTGAAATGCGTGGTAAGCTAAGAATTAAAATACCTAAGCTTAGGATAAAAATTAAAGCCACCGTCTTATGGGTCAGGGCGGCTAAAATTCCGAAAGCCAAAGCCCATTTGTAATATTTTTTATAAAATAAAACGGAAGCCAATAAGAAAAATGAAATCGCAAAGCCATTCTTAATAAATTCAAAACACAATCGAAGTAGTGGAGTTTGAAAGCTGAATGCAATCAATAGTAATAATGTGACGATAAATTTATATTTAGGAAATGAATCTAGATTTTTAAAAGTAAAAAAGCCGATACAGCTAAGGATCATGAAATAACTAAAGCACGACACGATTTGGTAAGCGGTTAAAACCGATAAGCCAATTTTCGTTAATAATGCTAAAGGTATAAAAACAAAAGAGTAGTCAGCGTGATAGAAAGCAAAGTGTTGGGCCAACCACTGAGTTTGTTTTAGATAGAAATAACCATCTCCGCCCGAGGGATCTAAGTAAGCGTGTAGTCTTAAAAAAGTAACGGCAGCCAAAAGAGCTGCCGTTAAATAAATAAAATATTGAGATCTTAATTTCAAAGTTTAATTCAATGTGCAGTCAAGAACCGACCTATCTTTGTAGTTACCACCATCAATTTTAACGCCTGAAGCTTTAAGTGGTTTCAAAGAGATTTTTACATCTCCCGAAGAGTCAACCATCCAAGTACCAAATGAAGTCATCTCAACAACCGACAGAGAAGTTGAATCTAGGCCACGAATGCCAGTTGAATCTAAAGTAACTGATTTTCCGTTATCTTCGTCTTCATTACTAGGCATGTCTGCTTTAAGTTTTTTAATTTGAACTAATCCACCTAAAATAAATTTTCCGTCAGAATTTTTCTTTGCAGAAAAATGCAAGATCGTCGCACGGCCCATATCATTTTCATCGGATACGTGGCAGTACTGATCTTTTAGCATTGCAGCACGTGTTTTAGCTTTGGCTTTTGGCCAAACTTTATCGAAATCGGCAACTTGTAAATTTGATTCAAGATATTTTAAATTTTTAATATTTGTTTTATCAATCGCAGTCAAATTAGAGTAAGAGTAAGTTAAATTTTCCTTCAAGCAACCACGTGTCTTCATTTCAGTCGTGACAGCTTCATCGGTAAATTTATAACCATATTGTGCAAAGATTGAATTACGTAAAGCTTTGGCTTCTTCTAACGTTAGATCATTTTCAAACATATCGAAGGTTTTATTCAAAGGAACGCAGCTAACAGACTGTTGCGCTACTTTACGATTTTGTTTGTGAGTTTTTTTTACCGGAGCGGCTACGGCTGTTAAGCCCGTGATTAGTAATGCTGCGAAAGTCATTTTTAACAAAGTCGTTTTCATATACATCCTTTATATTTACGTTCATTTACATTGTAGCCAGAGCGAAAAGTCTTTTTCAACTAGACAAAATAATTAGTTACGCAAGTAGCTATTTTTTTTTTGATTAAAGCGAATTAGTTGCTAGTCTAACTAAATGGAAGAAATGCTTTTACAGGATCTGTCTCAGCGCGATTGGCTGGGTATTCTTAATCAATCTTTGTTAACCCCCGCATTACTTCCAGTTCTGTTGGTTAATAATGGAGTTTCAGTCGAACGATTAACTCAATTAGCACGCATGTCGCTAAACTTATATGAACCTTACGGCAGGCACATCCTCTACAAAAGTCCAGAGATTGAAGTGATGCTGGCTAAGTGGTCTTACAGGTCAGCCGCTAGTCCGCACAATCATGGCTATTCACGCGGATTAATTTGGTTTTTAAAAGGCGACTTTAATGAACAGCACTTTCAATTTTCAAAAGGTCAATTAAATGCAGTGGGTGCTCCCGTATATTTTGCGGAGGGCGATGTGGCAACTGTTGTTTCAAGCGATATTCATTCTTGTTCTCCAGTGGGCGAAGGAATTTCTTTACATCTTTACAGTCCGGCAATTCAAGAAATGAAAGTTTGGGATTTAGCTAATAAAGAAACCCTAACGGTGGCTGACGAGTGCGGCGCCTGGGTTCCGCAAAAATCTGATTTGATTATTAAAAGAGTCAAATGGGAGTAACTCAAAATAAGTGTATCGTGATTACTTATACCACATTGTATCGCACGGGCGGCGAACAGTTTTTACGAGCCGCAGAAACCTTACGTAAAGAGAAATCAAAAGAATTTCCCGATCTTAAAATTATTTCGGTGGCTACGGAAAGCAAAGCCGCTTTTTTAAAAGTTTTTGAAGATATTAAAATGCAAAATCTGCTGGTCGAAGAATTTCACTTTTTTGGTCATAGCGGAGTTTATGGTGTTATGTTTGGTACAACCGATTGGCCCGAACAGTTTAGCCCCTTCGAATGGAAACAGATGCAGTGGCCGTTGGCAAACCAGGCAAAAATTTTCTTTCACGCTTGCCGGACGGCTCGTTGGTTAGCCCTTTTTTTAGCGACGCACTTCAACCGCAATGTATACGGCTACTGGTGGTATACAACTATTTCTACCTCAAATAAAAAATTTATTTGGAAACCAAATCTAAAGGCTCCGGGCGATTTGTATATTGTTTCTTGCGCTGGCCGAAAATCGCATGGCTTATCAGCATCGGTGTTAAAATATTTAGGCCAAGTAAAATTATATCCGATGATCGAATACAAACCTGCAGATGGACAGATTGATCGGTCATACGATTTTGTATCTGAGCTCTATGAGGATACCTTTCAAGATTTATCAGTTCGAAAAGATGAGTGGCATTGGCTGCATAAAAATATTGATTTTAATAAAACAAAAACTTTATTAGACATCGGCTGCGGCAATGGGGCTTTCCTTCGGCAAGTCGCGCCCCAATTAGAAAAAGTCAGCGGGGTTGATGCTTCCGCCGGAATGTTAAAAGTAGCGCAAACGAAAGCAAGTGAAGCGGGAATTGAAAATATTGATTTTCAAAGAATCGACGGACCAAAGCTACCATTTGCAGATAATCAATTTGATACGGTGATTTCTGTTTTATCTTTTCGTTATCTAGATTGGGACCCCATGATTAACGAAATTTTGCGGGTTTTAAAGCCGGGTGGGCGAATATTAATTTTAGATATGGTGGCGGCGCCGATTCGCTTTTACGAGATTCCTCAATTACTAATTTCCAAAATGAAAAATTATTTTCAGCGTATACAAAATCCGAAATACTATAAAGCTTTAAGTAAAATGGTTTCAATGCCCGCATGGCAGCAAATGTTAAAGTACAATCCCATTCGGGCCGAACACGAATATAAATGGTATTTGCAAAGTCGTTTTCCAAATTCAAAGCAAGACTGTATTAATATTGCGTGGCATTCGCGGATTATTACTTTTAACTCTGGCCCGGTTCATTTTAAATCGGTGCAAAAAACGAGTTTTCCGTGAATTTAGGTTTAGTTGACTGGGGCGTTGGCGGACTTAGCGTTTATCAGCGATTAATCAGTAAAAAATTAAATATAACGTACTTGTCAGATTCCGGGGCGATGCCCTATGGGAAGATGGCGAAGCCTCAGTTGATCCAAAGATTGCAGCTAGTTTGCGATTTCTTTCGTACAAAAAATATCCAGCATATCGTTATTGCGTGTAACGCAGCCAGCACCGTACTTAACGAAGTAAAACGTAAAAATCCTGATCTAGTTTTTTATGGAATGTTAGATAGTGGTGCCGAGCTAGTCAGAAAATCGAAAGTCGAAAACAGCTTAATTATCGGTGGCAAAAGAACGGTTCTATCTAAATATTTTCAAACGAGGTTTAAAAATTCCCGTATTAAAACTCAAGTAAAAATTGCGCAGCCATTGTCGGCATTTATTGAAAAAGGTGATATGTCTTCAATCCTTTTTCAGCGTAGTTTAAAAAAAGTTTTTTCAAATTTGAAATTTAAACCCGATTCGGTATTACTGGCGTGTACGCATTATCCAGCCATTGAAAAACAAATCAAGCAGCTTGTGCCCACGGCAAAAATATTAGACCCAAGCACGATGATTATTAAAAAAATTTCTCGAAAAAAAGAAATCAATTTTTTGAAAAAAACGGATCAGTTCTACACGACGGGCTTGCCATCATCCATGGTAAAAAGCGCTCAAAAAGCCTTTGGCCTTAACATCAGAAAGCTTACGAAAATTTCTCTTTAAATTGCATCGTCTTACTGTGATTAAGAAAAACAAACTTAAACCTAGATACGGGCACTTTAGGTGCTAGCATTGATCAATTAATGGAAGAGCTAAAAAAAGGTGATAACGCGGTCGCGAAGCAATTAAATGCATTACCAATGATGTAGCAAACCGACATTACGTATATTTTTCGATATGCTTTAATTATTGAGGTAGTGCTACGAACAGGTCTTCTACAAAAGCGCGTTGGCTAAATTGAAAGCCGACGCCTTTTAATTCAAAGGCAACTTCACTTGGGTAAGTTGTTCCATCGCTTGGAACATGAGTCATCGCCACATTATCAAACATGCTAGCCGGAGCACGTCCGCTATAATCAATCCAAGAATTCACAACTTTTAAAATCATCTGTTGCTCGCCCCAGGCGTGATTATAATCGTAACCGTATATATTAACGAAGTGTCCGCCCACGCGACTGTAGGTGTTGGAAACCGAGTTGAATTCATACCAACCTAGGCCCATAACCACCATTAATTTATTACCAACGTAGGTGCGGAAATCAGTTATATTTAAAACATGCTGCGTGGTTTGTAGGGGTAATCCTGGCTGAGCCTCTACCGAATGAGGACCAACCATGTAAGAATATGGTTTATAGCCAGAAGTTTGAATGTAGGCTTTCATACAAGCTAAAGCCATTGAATAGCGAGTCCCGCCTTGCTTGTCAGTTTGACAAGTTTGAAAGAAATAACGAATTTTATCTTGGTAAGAATCCGAAACTCCGTCGTTGTCCAAATCAAGCACGGGGGCTAATTGTTTAAAGCCCGCTGCATAACGTAGGTAAGTAAAACCATGGGTCATGGCGATCGGCGCGCACAGCTCGCTGCCATTCGTACCAAACAAGTCTTTCAACTGAGCAACCGGATAAAGATTAAGTCCGGGTTGAAAATTAATGGCTTCGTCAAAAGGACCAATTTCTAAGGGCGCGATTTCTGCAAAAGCTGAGGCGGTGGTCAAAAGCGAAAAAGCGAGTAAAAATTTTAGCATTTCATATCCTTTAAATTAGGTCGACTTTTTTTACTTAGGCAAACTCGGGCAGTCAAGTTAAACATAACATCATGAAATTAAATCGGCTGCTGGAGCTTCATTCGGACACAACTGAGCCTCATCATCTATCTGATAATTTTGGCGATTCTTTATTGTGTAAAAAAAATAAAATATTTTCAAATATTCGTAAAGCCTGCTTATCAAGATCTTATCAATTTAGTTCTGCGCAAAATGAATTTTACCAAGCTTTGCCACTCAGTCAGCTGGAAGATGTTTTAACTAAAAAAGTAATTCCTTACGTAAATAATGTTTCGGTTTTAAAGCATCTTGAGCGAAACTGGCCCCATGTGACCGAGTGGGATGATCTATCTGACAATTTGAAGCGTAATTTTGTATTTCACGAATCTTGTCATGCAGTGGCGCGCAGTGAAGCGTTAGCTAGTCAGCAGTTAACTGATTCGCTGGTGCTACAGATGTTGATTGAAGAGTCTTTTGCAAATACCTGTGAACTATTGGCTGTCATTGATGCCGAAGATAATGCGCACCGTATTTTTTACGAAATCAGTTCTTATACAAGTTTATTTGAAGAGCGGACAAATTTAAAAAACGCCCAGACCGAGATTGGTTCAGAAAAACTAATGGAGTTCATTCTTTTAAGTTATTTACATTCAAATTTTTTATTTGAAAGTTTAGACGAATTGCAATTCAAGCGAATTTTAAAAATTATATTTAAAGAAAATAGTCCTAACCCAAGCCAAGTTAAAACGATGAAAAGAATTTCTAAGATTTGTTTTACCTTAGACGAAAAATTTAAGTTTGTGACCACGGGATTTTATATGCGCTTGAATGGTTACAAAATGTCACAGAGTAATTTATTAAGTTTTGATTTTATGGCACGGATCGAACAAACTCCTGTTTTGCAAAACTACCTAATAAAAATCATCAAGATTGCGTTGGATTAACTTTTCCAAAGGCTAAATTAGCGGGAATGGCTTCGTTAATTTTTTTATTTCCCAGCATTAATTCTTGGCCGTCGCGCAAGACTAAATCAGTACAGAATACTTTTGCATCTTCGCTGATCGCCGTTTGGACTTCTGTTTGTGCATCGGCTATAATCTAAGATTAGGTCGATGATTCTGTTTCAAATAATTGCTTAAAAATAATTCCGTGATCCATGAAATTCGGTTACTACTTAAGCTCGACGATCACAATTGAATGTGACGCTTTGCTGGGCGTCTTTACAGAAGTATCGGTATTAGGTACGCCTGCAATCTCTAAAGATTTTTTAAGACGGCTATCCGTAGTTTTGAAAATATCTTTCAACAGGCCCGGGCGCTCGGCCATACTGTATAACTCTACGTCCACACCAGAGGCACTTTTATTTAAGTAAGTTTTGATAGCATCATTTCTTTTTTTAACTAAATCACGATCTTCTTCAGAAAGTTTTTTGGTATGGACGGACGGATACTCAGCATCGGCCCAAGTTAATACGCGAATGTTTTTAACCGGGCCTCGTAACGAGGCCTCTTTTAACGCATCCTGAATTTGGTTTTTGTGGACCTTCGTTAACAGAGTAGATAATTTAGTAAAACGAATTTCTGCCACGTACATCGTTTCTTCTTGTGCAGCAACTTGTTTGGCTTCAATGCTTGCTCCCGGTTTTACTGGGGCTGAATTGTTTTCGGCGGCCGGGACTTCCGGCTTAGACGAGCAACCGGTAAAAGCGAATGCAACACAAACAATAATAAAGATATTTTTAATCACCGACAACCTCCTGAGGTTTTTTTAGATTTAATGAGTATAAATTTTCTAAGCCAGGTTCTACTTTATCCTGGAAGCCATGCGCAATGGCGGTTGATATCGCGTGTGAGGCATTCCACTGAAAATCATCTTTTGTATAACTAAAAATAATTTTAGTGGCGACACTTTTATCTTTAGAGCTTTTTAACAGCGCGTTCAATGCTGCGACCGTAATTTCAATTCCAAAATGTTTAAAACTTTTAAAATCGTTCTGATCACCAATAAAAGTAGCCTTTTTCAGAAAAGGTTTTACGTATCCTTCAAGTTTACCATTTTCTGACTTAATTTCGCCGTACAAATCTAGACTGCCTTGTTCAAATGTAAGGGGTCCTTTGCGCTTCAAAAAAGAATTTAATTTTGTGGCCTCAAATTCTTTTACTTCGACATCAAAATTCCAATCTAACGGCTTTTGCGACCGATTTAATTCTCCAACCACTTTGATTAAACCACTATTCATTAATGAACCTTTACCGACAAATAATGAAATAGGATCTTCCGGCGAAGTAGTTACATTGTTTAACCGGCCATCCAGACCCGTTACTTTCAGCTGTAGCTCTGGCGGCAGGCCGCTGACGTCTGCGAAGAGAAAATCTGAATTACGAATATCGATTCTGGAAGCGTTGAAAGGAAATAACTTTTCTTTTGCTTTTTTACCTTCGCCGATCGTTTTTGCGGCCGGTTGCTTTTTTGAACCCGCCATCAATTCTTGTGTAAGAACAAATTTAACGCTATCGGCGACAACATCTGTTAAAATACGTCCGCGAAAAATTTCTCTCCATGAAAGCGAAACATCAATATATTTAGCTTGAATAAAATTTTCTTTTTGCTTACGAAGTTGCCCGGTTAAGCCTTCAAAGCGGTAGGCACCACGTAGAATGCTAATATCTAAATCTTCAATATGAAAAACATAAATTTCTGAAAAGTCTTTTAAATAACTATTCACTTTAGGTAGCACAATACTCGGTAATACCGCACGAATTGCCACCAGTAAGATAACAATGCCGATTGCAATCTTAGACTTCATGCGGCTCTTTCAGGGGTACAAACTTCGTATGAGCAACTGACTCAGAGGCTTTTTTTGATAAAATCGCTAAGGTCGTCGCACAATGAGCACCGATAAAAATAATCAATGCAGAATAATAAACCCAGGCTAATAATACAACTAGGGATCCCGCCGCTCCGTAACTGGTGCTGATGCCGCTGTTTCCTAAATATAAACCAATTAATTCTTTACCACCTACAAATAATAAAGAAGTCATTAATCCTGCTTGCCAAGATCTTCTCCAAGTTAATCTTTCGCTGGGTACAAAGTGAAATAATAATGTAAACAATGCTGAATAAAATAAAATTGAAATAGCGATATTTATGAAGGCTTTGAATGCTGCATCGTCTGAATATAAAATTGCGGATAAAGCCGTTGATATGACTAGTGAAACAATCATAATAAATAAAAATGCAAACGCAAAGCCCATTTGAAAAATATAAACTTTTATAAAAGCTTGAGTCGCGCTCAAAAAAGTAGTTAATTGTTTTGGTAAATTCTTAACTTCGAAAATTTGATTGAGGGCGCTACGTAACTCGCCAAAGATAAAGCTAGCGGATAACAGTAACGTAGCCATTCCAACCATTCCCGAAATCGAGCTTAAGTCAGATCTAGATTTAGCATTCATAATAATCATTTCTACCGTTGAAGCTGCTTGCGGCCCCATCATATAAGTAGCTTCACTAACAAAAGTATTCTGCAAATCAGGGCTGAGCCTGGATGAAAAAGTAACAAATAATATTAACAACGGTGCTAAAGAAAGCGAGGTGTAAAACGCAAGTGAAGCGGCCCAAGTCGTTGTGTTTGTGCTTAGAAAGCGTTCTACAAAAACGTCGATAAAACTTTTAAATTTGATGTTTGATTTTCCCACAGACCCACAATTTGCAGTTTAAAGGCCTACGCGTAATGAGGCTATTTGCCTCTGATGACAAATTACATACATTTTAGCCCCATTTTGTAGAAATTAGCCCCATTTTAAAAGTTGAAAACTAGCCCTGTTTATCTGCAGCGTTGGCGGGACGCTTGCTAAATAGTCCGACAATATGGAAACGCAAACGGTTGGTATTCTAAACATCATTAAAACTAAAATGTCGGCTTTACTCTCACAGAAAAATTACCCCTGTGTAGCGGCCCTAAAATCATTTAACAGCCAAGATTTTGAAATTAATACTTATCAAGGTTTTGGCAGTACAGAAAGCAGCTTCAAATTGGCAGATGACTTAATGAAATATGCAAAAAATTATGAAAAAACAAAATCACCTTTTTTTACTTTTTGGGCAGTTTATCCGGATACCTCAGAAATGTCTGAAGAAAGTTTTGAAGATAAGTTATGGAAAGAACTTTCGGCTTTGGCTTCGCACCAAGAATTCTCATCAAAATCTCCTTTTTAAACGAAACTTACGAGCTTATTCGCAAGAGCAGTGCCAAATACTTTTTTATAAAACTGCGAATGACGGTTTTTTTAAACTTAAATAAGGGGGTGAATAAGTCTATCAACAGGAAAAATGTCTACAAAAAATTATTCCAAATTTTTGTAATGCAATTAAACTGCAGCGGCTTAGGCACCCTGCTTGCTTTATATTTAATTAAAAAAGGGGTCTATATGCAAACAGAATTAAACAACATCATCGAAAGCAGTAATGACGAAAACCTATTCAGTAATACAACGAACCAGCCAATGGCTGCGTTTGGGATGTTTATTCATCACTACGATGCGCAAAAAGCTATTTCTAGATTAGAAAAAAATGGATTTGCACGTGACGATATTTCAATTTTAGCTCCACAAAAATCAGGTCGGCGTGATTTCGTTCAACAACAAAAAACCAGTCTTAAAGCGGGCGCGGTTATTGGAGCCGTCATTGGTTTTTTCGTTTTAGGATTTCTAGGCTTGGTGTTGGGCTTAGGCACGTTCACTCAATTTTTACCGATTAATCAAACAAATACGACAACTTCAACGCCGTCTTGGGTATTATCTTCGATTATTGGCGCAATCATCGGCGTTATTTACGGAGCAGCCAGTGGCGCTTTGGTGGGTATTGGTACACCAAGGAGCGCTGCTAAAAGATATGGATTTTATCTGAAAGAGGGCGCAATTATGCTTTCGGTCAATTTACATAGCGAAGGCGATCGTGCGCGCGTTAACAATATCTTAGAACAATCCAGTGCCCAGGATATTTCCGAATTGAATGTATCAGAAATATGGAAAACAATCGTACCTGAGAAGAAAAAACTTATTTACAGCTAACTTACAAAGGAAAAAAAATGAAAATGAACTTTAGCATTCTAACTGTATTATTGGCTTTCACATCCTATTCGAACGCTGCCTCAGAAGCGCATGCAAATTTAGAAAGTAAAAATGATTCTAAAGTAATTGGTAGTGCTCATTTTAAAGAATTACCGGAAGGTTTAGAAATTGAATACAAAATATTAGGTCTTAAAAAAGATGGAAATTATGGATTTCATATTCATGAAAAAGGTGATTGTTCATCTAAAGATGCTAAATCTGCAGGTTCCCATTATCAAAAAATTGCCGAAACGGGTGGTACTTCGTTAGAAACACCTGAGGCATTTGCCGGGGATCTGCCGTCGTTAGTTTCCAATAACAAGGGTATCGCACAAGGTCGTTTACTAATTGCTAACTTAAGTTTAGAGGGTGTAAACCCAGTTAAAGATTTAGCGATTATGGTTCACGGTGGGCCAGACGATGCAACTAAGCATTCAGCTCCACGCGTGGCATGTGGGGTTATCAAACCCATGAAAGCTAAAAAGTAATTTTAATTCGCAAATTTGATTAAAAAGCTTCTGATTGCTTGTTTTGTAAAGTAGGAAGCTTAATCTAAAAATAGTTGGATCAGATTTTTTGATGAGTTTAATTTGTACGCGGTGAGAATAAATAAAATAAGCGCTCCGGTTAAGGAAGCGCTTATGCAGTGATCTTCTACATAGATCTAAAACTCACTGGAAAAAATAATTTGTTGGCTTATTGACCGACGATATATTTTTTTAATTCTAAAGTGTAAGTTACGCCTTCAGGTGATGTTTGAACTTGTTTTGCAATTCCGAAAGGAACCGTGCTGGTCCACATGCTACCAACAATTTTTCCAGTCTCATCTTGCGTAGGCATTTTGCAAGAATTTAAAATGCCTGCAGGAACTGCTACTTGTTCAATTACACCACCGTAAGCTGCGCAGTTTGTAAGAACGTCATTGATTGTTTGGTCATTTAATAAAGCAGTTTTTTCTGTTTTTGTTTCTTGGTATTGATCAGCTTGTCCATCGAAATGAATCGTCGTTGATAAACCAACTGTGCCATCGTTCGCATCGGATACGATTGCTAAAATGTAACTACCAACCATCGATTGGCCTGCTTGTGACATTGTGAATTGGAATTCGCTATAGTCGCCTAATTTAGGTGTAGCGTGAGCAATCGCAGTTAAAAGCAAAGCCGCAGTGGCTAAAAATAATTTCATGGAATCTCCTTGGTTAAGTTAGTTGTGTTATCAAAGCGGACTAGACCTTTGATTTCAACTATTTTGTTTAGCGTAAAAGCCCAAAATCAGAATTCAATAAAATAATAGACAATGACAATTTCAAAAAAGTAAGGCAGGCTACGTGATGGCTTAAATCTGAGCAGAAAAGGACTTTTCCAGAGTGTTTTTATCTCCACAAACTCTTAATCAAATTTCTCAGTTGCGCAATCCTAGCGAAAGAGTCCCGCTTAGTGAGCACATCGTTTACAAAGACGCCCTTTTATTAATCGAAGAGGGCCGGTTTCAAAGTTATCAACTAAATTCTTTAGAACCTTTAAATATGGAAATAGGTTGGAAAGATCCAGCCGTTGAAAATAGCGTTCAAGTCAAAATGATTGAAAGCCAAGTTGCCGGAGCGCTTGATTTTATGTGCTCGATTTGTGAAAGCACCTGTGAGCATCAATGGGCTTCATTTGTTTTATTATGGCAAGCCTTGGTCGTTGAAAAAGAACAACTTATTAATCCAGATTTACTACAACTTTCAGAAAAATTAAAAGAGCGAAACTTAACCGAATCAGGCGAAGAAGTTTCTCCTTACGAAAAAACGCGATTTGATTCGATCAGTTTATTTTTCGAAGAAAATTCAGTATTAAAAAGTACTCCGCTTAGCAGCGTTCTAAAGACCGATTTTAGTAAATACAAACATCACGAAGTTGGTAAAGAGCGTGAACAACCTTCGCCCCGAGCCTGGAATCTACCCGAAATCTTCCGTCGCAAAATGGTAGCCTATTCGGGAAGTTATTTACACGAAGTAAACCAGCAAAATCGTTTAGCCGATATTGTTTGTTACAATTTCAGTAATGGTATGCAAATTTCGGCAAAAGAAATTTTACGTCATCCTTTACATAAAAAAGTTCCTTTAGATTTATTACCGCAAGTCAAAACGCCGGCGTCTGTTTTTGCTAAATGGCCATTAACTCAACACAGTGAAAATGCTTTCATCAGCCAAGCGGTTAGCGAGCTGGAAGAAATTATTCAAGCTTTACTGGGCCAAGTGACGACGGTGCAGCGACACGGAAAAGTGGATCTTTTTTTACAAACTAGAAATCGTCCGTCAATGGCGATGCGAATTAATTCGGTTGAATTTGATCCGGCGGCAGAATTAGATTGGCGCGTAGATTTTTCTGAGAAAAAAGAACTGATCTCAGAATTTAAATTAATTAGCTTTAGAAAATTACCTTTTTTCTTTTTCGAATCATTCGCGATTGAAGAGACTGAAGGTGTCTTAGTTATTCATCCTTGGTTACGCGAATTCAGCATGTTACAAGAAACGATTTCTAGCGTGTTGCCTGATTTAGTGATTACGGGCCAAACGATGCCGGTTGTGGATGTGATCGGTGAATTTGAAGCAAAAACGATTCTTCGCTATTTAAGAACACGATCGATTCCGGTAAAAATCACCGGCGATTCTAGAACTTTAAATAAAGATCAAAGTCAGACCGAAGTTCACCTTAATGAATTTGGACATTTCTTTTTACAACATGATGCTCGGGTATCGGGGCAAAAAAATCTAGTCCGTAAGGGCTGGACGTCGCTATCAATGGTTTATCTGCAAGCGTTGTCGCAAGGTCTTTCATTTATCTTGGGCGCCGATGCCCGCGACGTCGCCGCCCGTGTGGGAAATAAGCGCGACTGGGATATGAAGCTTTTAAAACATTTGGGTATTTTACAGTTTTTAATATTAGAAATTTGCGCGGTTCACTTTGATGGTGCTACGACCGATGGAGTTGAGTGCAGTAAAGAAAATTTATTTGTGCAACTGCACGACAAAGTTAAAGCCTTACTTTTATCAGGCAGTACGGCCACTTTTATTAAAGAGGTTCCTTTAACGGAATTGTGCTCAAAATCGGTTCTAAATAGCTTTGAAGATTTTGTTAAATTAACTTTTAAATCATTACATACTAGCGAAGCTTTCTATTCTGAAGAAGGTGAAGTGATTTTAGAAGGCGTTGTCGAGCGAGAGTTTAGACTTATCTATGAGCTTCTTAGAAAGTTAGCCATTAGTTCGGGCGGCGAAGCTTTTAAAAAATCTAGGACGTCATTTTTATCTAAAATTTCAAATCATAACTTTGAAAAAGATCCTCATGCATTAGAGACAACTTATCATTTTCCTACGGCCGGCTTACAGGCGGCTAGCTTGCAAGACTCGCTAGAGTCTTTACAGCAGTTGATTCCACATAGTTTTAAAATTTTTTACAAAGGCCAACCTTTACAAGAATTAGCGGAAGATGAATTTCGCGTTGATTTCACCATTCAAACTGAGTCTGACCAGAAAATGCTTAACTGGTTTGAGCTCAATCCAAAATTTTTCTTACGCGGTGAAGAAGTTGAAGCCGAAAACTTTTTAAATTTAGGCCGCGGCGGAGTGATCGAGTACAATGGTAAGCTTTATTTAGTTCCGAAAAAGCAAATGCCATCCCTCAAGCGTTTAGAGAATTTTTGGCAAAAATTGCAAAAAGGTAAAAACGAAACCAGTAAAAGAAAAAATGGCGAGAAAATTTACCATTTACCTCGTAGCCAAACTTTAGAATTATTAGCTTTACGTGCTTCCGGCGTAGCGATGCGCGGTGATCATGAATGGCAAAAATTATGTGAATTTTACGATCAACTAGGTACAAAAACTCGTGAATTAGTTTTGCCAAGCTCAACGAAGGCAGAATTAAAACCATACCAAGCAGTGGGTGTGCAGTGGTTGCAAGATCTTTATCACTTACGTTTAGGCGCTTTATTGGCTGATGATATGGGTTTGGGTAAAACCTTACAGACTTTAACTTTCTTAGATGATCTGCGCTCTAAAGGCGAAATGGGCCAAGTCTTAATCGTCGTACCATCTTCGCTGATTTTTAATTGGCAAAGTGAAATCGAAAAATTTACCCCGGAAGTTCCGTTAACGGTTTTTACTAATAAAGAGCAAGACCGCGTAGGCCGTTACTTCGCTAACCAAGAGCAAATCGTAGTGATTACCACTTACGGTCTTTTACTAGAACACGAAAATTTCTTAAACCAATACAAATGGAAAATTTTAATTTTCGATGAAGCGCAAAATTTAAAAAATATCACTACGAAGCGAACCGCGGCCGCTCGTTCATTAACGGCGCAGTTTAAAATTGGTTTAACTGGAACACCGATGGAGAATCACTACGGCGAATTTTATTCATTAGTAGATATTCTAGTTCCGGGTAGTTTGGGTAAAATTGATGAATTTAGAAAACAGTTCGTTAACCGTGAAACAGTTTTACGCGAAGAAGTAGAAGAGCTTAAATTAAAAATTAAACCTTTATTATTGCGACGAACTAAAAAAGAAATTTTAGATCAGCTACCAGAAAAACAAGAAACTAAAATCAGTATCGCCTTCGAAGAACGACAAAAAGAAATTTATCGTGATATTGCCTTGTCTTACAATCAACGCGTACAAGAGACCATGGCTATTCAAGGTGAAGCTAGCGTGCAGTTGCAAATGCTAACGGCCTTGCTACGCTTACGACAGGCGTGTTCAGACCCAGCCGCATTGCCAAATGTTCGCTATGAAAAAGTTCCACCTAAATTAGAAACTTTATTAGAATCCATGCAAGAGATCATTGAATCAGGCGAAAGTGCATTGGTCTTTACTCAGTTTTTACAAACTTTAGAACATACGGCGCAGCTATTACGAAATGCGAATATTCCGGTATTTGTATTACATGGGGGCGTGCCGACGAAGCAGCGACAAAAAATACTTTCTGATTTTAACACTACGCCGGGCGGCGCGGTTTTAGTAATGACTTTAAAAACGGGTGGCGTCGGCCTTAATTTAACGAAAGCTAGTTACGTTTTTCATTTAGAACCTTGGTGGAATCCTTCAGTTGAAAACCAAGCAACCGATCGGGCACATCGTTTAGGTCAAAATAAGGCTGTACAGGTATTTAAATACATTATGCATGAGTCTTTAGAAGAAAAAATTGAATTACTCAAAGATCGTAAAGATAAAAAATTCCAATCTTTATTTTCGGCGACAGAAAAAGATGCTGATATGGGCCCCGGCAGCGCCGCGATTAGCAAAAAAGATTTCGACATTCTACTAGGCATCGACTAAGTACAGCCACGTAATAAAAATAATACTAAAAGGAAGGGCACGGGGATACCAATGGCCCATAAAAGAATCCAACCAACTTTTCCGCTTTCGTCCTTTAATTGTTCGATCATTTTCATAATAGTCCTGTAGTTTTTTGAACTAATTGTGGGTCCGTTACGATCGATGCGCTTAGGTCCGTATTTACATTTTTATAATGCTGGTGAATCAGATTCATTAAGTGATCAAAATCAACGGGCTTACGGATAACTTCTTCGGCACCTGAATTAACTAATTTGATGCGGTCATCATCGGCCGATAAAAATACAACGGGAATATTCTTGGTATTGTCCGTGCTACGAATTTTTTCAAAAAATGTTAAACCGTCCATAACCGGCATTTTATAATCAAGTAAGATTAAGCCCACATTGTGAAAACGTTTTAAATATTCCAAGCCATCTTGACCATCGCCAGCTTCCAATACGCAGAAACCTTCGGTTTCAAGAATATCTTTAAGCAAAGCCCGCGTATCTAAATCGTCATCTACGATCAGAATTGTTTTATTTAAAGCTTTTAAAATATGGCGGTCGGCATGATTATACATTTTTGATTCGGCAAAATTAAGTAAAGGGTCGTTCCACATGCTTAATGGATCAAATAATAAATCTGTATCAACTTTTGAAAAACTATGTTTTTGCACAACCTGGCGCCCTAAATACTTCGCTAGCCAAATTCTTTCAATGATTGGATACGACGCAACAACCGGTAAAATAGCGATAGCCGCTAGAATTCCACCTAAAGTGAATGCTACAAGAATGGAAAGTAATACGACTAAAGTACCTAGTTTTAAATTACGTCGGTAAATCATCGGCAGCAATACATAAACTTCGAAGGCATGATAACAAGCATAGCCAATCACAATCACTCCCGCCGTCGCTGGAGAGACTGTTAAAGCCAGTAACAAAGCGGGAACTAAGGCCATCAAAAATCCTAAGACGGGCATGATATCTAATATTGCGGCAATGGCGGCTAAAGTTAAAGCCGCTGGAACATTAAATGCGGTTAAGATTGTGAATGCAAAAAGCCCGCATAAAATACAAGAAATTAATTGCGCAGATACGTACGCGGAAATAACTGGTGAAGTTTGGGCGGCTGTAGCACGTAGT
This sequence comes from Bdellovibrio sp., assembly GCA_014376435.1. Classification (GTDB taxonomy): domain Bacteria; phylum Bdellovibrionota; class Bdellovibrionia; order Bdellovibrionales; family Bdellovibrionaceae; genus Pseudobdellovibrio. The sequence continues at coordinate 187,154 of JACMRL010000015.1, forward strand.
TTCAAACGAACTGGTGCGGAAAAAAAATCACTAAACCATACGAAAGCTCTTTTTCCATCAATTAATAAATAAACAGCCATAATAATCACCACGAAAAATTCACTTAAGCCATGCATTGTTGATTGCAAAAATGTAATGGCTGGGTTCAGCCAAAGATTTGGATCGGTATCGCCGTTAATCGTAAAACGGTTTAAAAGTTTAGAAACAATTCCGTCTTTAGAAAATTCTGAAATAAGTTGGTGTTGTAGATCAGGCAGAGCAGACATAAAAACTTGTAATTGCGAATAAATCACCGGCGCCAAAACTAGGCCTACCCATAATAAGCTGCATCCTAAAAAAAATGTAACTACGCCAATCGCGAAAGAGCGAGGAAGTTTTAATTTTTGAATGCTGGTGACTACCGGGTTTAAACTAACCGCGATAAAAATCGCTACGAAAAAAAGTAAAAATAACTTAGTTAGCTTCAGTACCAAAAATATAACTAATGCAAACAAGGCTATTTTAACAAAAAAACTTGGGGCGACGTCAAACTGACGACGTTCAGAAAATTGCGAATCTGTACTAGATTGTCGTGAATTATTCATATGTTGCAATCCTCTACTTGTTGCAATTGCAAACTAGTCGCCATCTTTTTTATAGGAAATTTGTCAATGTCTAAGGAAAAAATACTCAAAGTCAATTTATGTGAGTATTTTTGACCGGTTTTGTAAAGTTATGTATTTAAAAGGCCGCCAAAAAATTTTCTAGATGCTGATTAAAAATATCCGGTTGCTCGATATTAGAAAGATGGCCAGCATTCTCTATAACGTAAAATTTTGATCTGGGCGATTTTCTTTGATCATTCCAAAAAGCTCTTGGTAAACATCGGGGCGTTGGACAAATGTTTTTGCCGATAAAGCATTTTTGGTAAATTCTTCGGCAAATACTTTTAGACCGTCTTTATGAAGTTTTTGAACTGAGGCATAACGTTTTTCTTTCGCTTAAAAAATTAACTTGTGAATCCCAGGATGCGGCATTGAATGGAAATCCATGTAGAAATACAACATTCATTTTTTTCATTTAGACTCCTGTGCGGAAAAATTCCCCAACTTCAAATTTGTATTCTGATTCAGTCGTCTGAG
>JACMRL010000002.1 GCA_014376435.1 Bdellovibrio sp.
AAAAATAAAGCCATATCGACTAAAACCACTAACTTTAAATACGATGCCAAAGGTAATTTAATTAATGCTGACAATTCGGATGGTCAAAAAGTGATTATGACTTACGATACAAAAGGCCGTATTCAAACCATCACCGATCAAGCTAAAAAAGTAGTAAAAATCGATTATGAAGAACGTTACGGAAAACCTGCAATCGTGACTCGTCCGGGCTTAGGAGCCATCAAGGTCAGCTACAAATCAAATGGCGACATTGCCAAAGTTGACAGTGCCGACGGTCCAACAGTAGCGTCTCAGGTAGCCAGTGCCTTTAACAATTTACTTGATGTGATTGCTCCGGCCACTCAAGAACTCTATTTATAAAAGGTTGATATGAAAAATATTTTAAATTTAATTTTTTCCCTAGCAATGATTACAGGATTATCATCCACAACATGGGCCCGAAGTCCTGCCGCCGGAAATGACCCTAATGCAGAGATAAGCAGTTTGTCTGAGGCCGGTACTTTTGTTGAAGGAACCAACTTGAAAGAACAGAAGCCCGTTTGTAAAGCTTGTCAAAATCGAAACGATGTTCTCCTGTCGGATAAAAAAGATAATTTCCAGCCAGGGATGACTCTGCCGGGGACGACCGATGCTCCAGCTAACGGGAAAAGTCGTAAGTAAATCTCATCCTGAGACAGCCGCCGGTGTAAGCCCTACAGCTGTCAAATCTTTAGTCGTTTTATCACTCTGATACAACACACCTAAGCCTCTGAAACCTTTCATCTAATCCACATACTTCACATTAAAAAACTTGGCACTCCGATCGCAATAGATATCTGTAACAGATACACGATATAAACGAAGGAGTTCCCATGAAAGCATTATTAAGTTTAACAGTTTTAGTTTTAATCTCTTCAACTTCCAATGCATTTTGTTTGAAGCAATATGCGGCTCAGATGAACCGTATGGCGGCCAGTACTAATAAGACAAACTTTTATAATGTAGCGTCTAAAGGAAAAGTTGCTCAAGCTAACGCGGGAACTATTTCAGCGGTTCAAAAAAATAAATAATTAATAACGAGAATTCGAATCGTTTTGACTATGCGATGGCTCCTGACGATTTCCCCCATCGTTCTGAGCCATTTTCCTTTTGATAAAGGTCATGCTGTCATTCATCGCTACCTGAACAAACTTCACGCCACCGGCCGCGGCTTCACGAAGGGTTTGTGCCGTCGAAGATTGCACAAAGAAATACTGAGCTTTTGATTCTAGAGTTTCGTCATTCATTTTGTATTGTGAAACAAACATAATAATGCCCGTAAATAAGAGGCATTTTAAAACAAATTTAAACTCATCCATTTTGAACTCCATCGTACTGTTGTGTAACATCATCTATGGCGCTTAATAATTCAAGCTTCGTAAAAGGTTTATCTAAATACCCCACGGCACCCAAATTCATGGCTTTTTTCTTATAATTCGAATCAGCCATGGTAGAGACGATCAACACCTTAGAGTGGGGACTTAATTGATGAGTCTGAGATAAAACATCAAACCCGTTTACTTCAGGTAATACCAGATCCAAAATAATAATGTCCGGCTGCAAAAGTTTAATTTTTTGCAACCCAATTAGGCCATCATGAGCTTCATCAATAATTTCAATTTTCGAATCTTTAAGATTCAGTCGATAGATTTCGCGGATGAAGCTGCAATCTTCAATAATTAAACAAGTGTATGACATACCTATATTCTAGAGCGAAATAAGTTATTTTTGAAATAGTATATTGTACTTTTAAAAGCGGCTTGGCTTAAGCCTAGGAAAAAGTTTCCCTGCCGATTGATTGTGCTTGGAAATCGAGTCACAATAAGTTTATGAACAGTCACATTAAAAAAATCCTTATTGTTGTCATGAGCCCTTTTATATTTTTTACTACAAGCTGGGCTTCTGAAGCAGCCATTGGAAATAAAAATCCCTATCCGATCAATTACCGTAGCGATATCGACAAGTTATTAAATTTAAAGTCAGTCGTTGTGGTTCCCGCGTACGATAACGTTGGTGGCGTGTACAAAGCCGCAGCAGAGAAAAAATTAAATGACTTGATTGTGGATGATCATTTCTGGTCTTTAGCTGAATTAAAGTTGCCTGCGGATGAAAACGGGAAAAAATTTCGTGCTGATTGGTTCGAAGAAAAATCAGATTTTACGCAGAAAGTGATGGCAAATTCGCAGGCGGACTCTTTACTTTCGATAATTATTACTAAAAGTTCGTCGGGAATAAATATTAATCTGGTTCTGTACATCAAAGACGGAAGTCCCTTGGTTTCCGTAAATTATCAGGATGAAAAAACTTTTGAAATCAGCAAAGTGAATGAAATTATTGCGGACCTTTATTTTAAATTGAAACAAAAACTTCCGTACAACGGTTTGATTGTAAGTCGCACGGGAAACATGGTGACAATCAATCTGGGCCAAAAAAATGGACTTAAACAGAATGACAAGCTCAGTGTGGCTCA
>JACMRL010000016.1 GCA_014376435.1 Bdellovibrio sp.
ACGCTACCGCTTGAACTTGATAGATCTACATTTGAAAAAGTCTCTGCATAAATCACGCACGTTGATAGTGGGTTCATCAAAGAAAACTTAAACTGCACAGCGGATGCTTCAAGCGGAGTACCGTCAGGCTTATAGATCTTCGTTTGAAATGAAATTAATTTCGGCGCGGCAGACGCCACAGACGCAGAAAAGACGCTTAGAAAAACAAGCGTGAAAAGAAAAAAGAATTTCTTTAAATAGGTCATAAAGCCTAAACAAATCTGCATAGTTACTTATCGGTTAATCCGTTGAAATGCTTTACGGATTTCAAAAAACCGTTTACGGTTTAGGCTTAAGTCGAGAAAAACGCATTATTCTGAGTCGATGAAGCAAATTTTATGATTGTAGCAATTTATCAGAGAGGCTCATCCGGCTAATCACATTTGCCGCTTAGAAATTAAATCTCACCCGGAGCTTTGGCTTTGATTTCTAAAGCGTGCAGACCATTCGCAAATTCGTCTTTAAGCAAATTCATCACCATTCTTTGGCGATCGATGCGCGACTGCGCTTTAAATAAAGGACTCACAATCGTTAATTTATAGTGAGTGTCGCCCGTGAATCCGGCTGCACCTAAATGTTCAACGTGACTCGCATGCTTTGCGCTGTCATTTTTAAGTTCCAGTTCTGTTGGATTTAATTGTTTCATTATTTCTAAAATTCGCGCGTCACGGGTTTTCATCGTAATTTTTACAACTTCTTTTTAATTTGATCGATTTGGGCTTTCGCAAGCTCAAAACCCATTTTAGCTAAGGCAAATACGCCTTTTTCTTCTAACTTTTTTTCTACCAGTTTAGCTTTTTGCAAAGCCTGGCTTGCTACAGCCTCAGCCAGCGGGTGCGGAAGCCCAATCGCGGTAAAGTCACCTTCGTTTTTCCAATCGGTTGCAACCTTTTCGGCAACTTCAAAAGCTTTAGGAATTTGCGCGCGGATCAGCTCGCTGTACGGAAATTCGATATGAACTTTTTTCGTTTTCGTTTCTTCGGCAGAGTCATTTTTTTTGTCGCCAGAATTTTCATTGTCTTGAATCATATTAACCTCTATAAGCTAAGACTATTATGATTCAAATTGTTGAAGAAAACCATTTTTTTATTATCGTTAATAAACCACCCGGCATGAGTGTGCACAACCAAGCACCATCGTTAGTCGAGGAGCTCAATAAACTCAAAAAACCAATTCACTTTGTAAGCCGTTTAGACCAAGAGACTTCAGGCTTGATGTTGATTGCAAAAGACCCCGAGCTTCATGAAGCTTTAGCCGTCGCGCTGCAAGACGGTGTTAAACAATACCGGGCTTTGTTACGCAGTCCTTGGAAAAAAGAAGAGAAAACTCAAACCTGGAAGTGGGCCTTAACCGATCAAGCTGAAGGTTATAAAAATCCGCAGGGCATTAGCGCCAAACGTGTCGAATGCGAAACTACGATGCAGGTAGTTCGTTCCAATCAATTTTTTACCGAGATCACCGCGACAATTGCGACGGGTCGTCAGCACCAAATTCGTAAACATGCGGCTTTGGCTAATCACCCCGTGGTTGGCGATAAACGCTACAACGAAGGAAAGTATAATAAGCAAATCGAGAGCTTCTACCAAAGTTCACGGATGCTTTTACACGCAGAAAAATTGCAATTTACTTTTAAGAAAAAAGATTACGAATTTAAAAATCCATTAAAACTAGATCAGTTCTTTAAAGAAGTTAGTAAATAATTATTTACTAACTTTTCGGCCATTCGATTCTTCTAGACGAATTACGAAACTTCTCAGTAAAGCTTTCAGCCAAACTTGATTCTCAGACAATACTTTAAAAAATTGATCGCCTTCGATTTGCACTAGCTCGCAATCGTTCATCGCGATTACTGTCGCTTGGTGAGTTTTCTCGCTACCTAAGTAAGCCATCTCGCCGATAAATTCGCCGGGTTTTATTTCGCCGATGGTTTTCACATCTCGGCCCGATGATTTCATCACCACTAAAAGACCCGATTTTAAAATAAAAATATAAGGTTGAATCGTGCCTTCGGTTAGCAGAACTTCGCCAGCCGGTAAAGATTTAATTGTATACATAAAATCTCCTTAGCGCGTACCACGCGCGGGGGTTTGATTCATTTTCTTTAAAAAATCGCTGACTAAAGATTCACGCTCTTCACCCGTCACTGGGCGCGCGCCGTGTTCATAATTTGTATATAAATTTTCATTCGCCTCACGTAAAAAACGCGATGCAAATACGGGCTTAATCACGCCCATTTTTTTTCGCTGGCGACAGTAAGTTAGCACTAATTTTTGCTTCGCACGCGTAATACCCACGTAAAAAAGCCGGCGCTCTTCATCTAAATCTCCACCTAGGCGCTTATGCGGTAATAAATCTTCTTCGATGCCCGCTAAGATTACCGCCGGAAATTCTAAACCTTTGCTAGCGTGAAAGGTCATTAGCTGCACTTGATTTTTTTTATCGTCTTCATTGGTGTCATCTCGTAATAACATGGCATCAATGAAATCTTTTAGCGTATCAATCGTGGGTGCGCGTTTATTAATATAAGATTCTAAAATGCGGCCAACGATTTCGATCACTTGCCATTTTTTTTCAAACATCAGCCCCTCGGTCGACATTTTTGATAAGTGATCTCGGTAACCTGACTCGCGCACTAACTTTTCAAAACGCTCCGAATAAGTTTTACCTAATTCTTCGTCGTCTAATAAACGCTGCGGAAAAACCCATAACCATCTCAAAAAGTTCTCGATGGTTTCGCCCTGCTTGTCGTTAATACCAGTTTCGCGCCAATTCTTGCACGCGGTTTGTAAGTCTTGCTTATTTGCTTCCGCGTACTCGGCCAATTTTTCTAAAGTTTGGTCACCAATTCCGCGCGGGGGCGTATTAATAATGCGACGAAGGCTGACTTCGTCCGACCAAATGGACTGTTTAATATAAGCTAACCAGTCTTTGGCTTCTTTGCGGTCAAAGATCGAAGTTCCCCCCGAAATTTGGTAAGGAATCTGCGCGCGACGTAAACAGCTCTCGATGAAGCCACCTTGCGTATTTGAACGGTAAAGTACCGCGATGTCTGAGTACTGTAATTTTTGGGCCACTAAATTCTGAATTTCGCGAACCACAAATTCGGATTCCTCGTCTTCGTTTTCTAAAACAAAAACTTCGGGCTTATTACTTATTTCACCTGATTTGGTCGACTTTAAAATTTTACCGTGGCGTTTTTTATTTTTCGCAATGACTTCATTACCCAAATCCAAAATGGTCGAAGTCGAACGGTAATTACGCTCTAATTTCACCACCGCGCAGTTTTCGAATTCTGAAGGAAAGTTTAAGATATTAGAGATCTCGGCGCCCCGCCAACCGTAGATTGATTGGTCATCGTCCCCGACCACCGTTAAGTTTTGGTGAACGTCGGCTAATGCACGAATCAACTTCATTTGTTCTAAATTCGTATCTTGAAACTCATCCACCATCACTTGCGAGAATTGGTTTTGTAGCTCCATCAAAACTTCAGGATGATTTTTAAATAAACGTAGCGGCTCTAATAATAGACCTTCAAAGTCGGTCACGCCCAGAGTTTTTAAACGCGCTTCGTATTTTGGCATCAGTACTTCGGCCAATTCATGATATTCATCTAAATAACCGACCGGGATCTTTTTCCCCGCGCGCAGTAAATTAACTAAATTCATTAATTTATCGGCGTCGAATTTTTCTTTCGTGGAGTTTTTAACTTCTTTTAAAAGTTCTTTGATCACGGCCTGCGAATCGGATTGATCTAAAACGCCGAAGTGCGAACTTAAACCAATTTTTTTATAATTTTTTCTTAACAGTTGTAAACCGAACGAGTGAAATGTGCCCGCCCATAAACCTTTGGCCCGATCGCCCACTTTTAACTGCACGCGATGTTTAAGTTCGCGGGCTGATTTGTTGGTGAACGTAAGTACGGCGATCTGGCTGGCTTTAGCGATGCGTTCGTCGATGAGACGGCCCGTCCTTGACACAAGCACCGTGGTTTTACCCGAACCGGCACCGGCAAGAATCAACAAGGGCCCGGTATTGTGGGCCACGGCTGAACATTGCTCTTCATTTAAACCCGCGAACCAAGTGCTCATCTATGTTTTTAAAACTAAACTTTGTTATGCATTAATGTTTTCACTTCATCAGAAAACATAACGTCCACGCGGTCTGGTTGAACAGCTTTAACAAAACCTGGTCCAAATTTTCCGTGTTCAATTTTTTCATCGTTTTTAAATTTTGTTTTGATACTGAAAGGAGTTCCTTTTTCGGCCCCACGATTCAACATAAGTGCGCCATATTCATCGGCGTGAGAATTCTTTTTAGCACGAGGTTTAACCACGCCAGTTTTTGACTTGGTAGTTGCTTTTTTAGCCATTGATGAGCCTGCTTTCGGTATAGTGTACGTTTTTTTGCTGTGACAAACTTCGCATTCAATTTTAGCTGAAGTCGCAGAAGTATGGGTTAAAACTTTATGGTATCGTTCCACTTCACACTTTTTACAAAGTGTGTGAAATGATTTAGCTACGGGTGGTAAAACATCTGTCATAAAACTATCCTTGTTTAATTCGGGCCGTTGAAATTCAAACTTTTCAGTTTGTATATTGTTAATGGATCTCGTAATGACCGGTGCGCAATCTCACCGGCGCTTAAAAAAAATGGACCTTCTTGATTCTGAATTTTTTCTTGAATCTGCAGCATTGACTCTTCACTGTTGGGCTCAATCGTCATATGGGTCGGACCATACTTTTCTAAAAATCCTAAATCAGGTTCTTTATTGAAAAACTTTTCCCAGCTGTCGGTATTCACTTCACAACGGTAAGTCATCGTTTTTGCGTGCGTGTGTAGCGGCGCATAAGCGCCAATCATTTCCATATGACCATAGTTAGCGTGCAGCTTCAGCGCGGGGCTTCCCCACTGGGTCATTCCCGAACACTGCGCCACGTTCGCGTACCACAAAGCAAAGGCCTTCGATAGAAAACCTAAACCGTAATATTGTTCTTCTTTCGGTAATAATGAATTCACCGAGCAAAGATCGTAAGCCACCCATTCACCCTTGTGCATGGTGGGAATAATAATAAATAAAGATAAGGGGCACCATTCTTCGTCTAGCGAATAACCTAGAAGTTCTACAATTTTTTTCGGAATTTTACTGGTTCGGCCCGCATAACCCGCAATAAATCCGGGCATCGCTGCGCAATCATAAAATACCCAGCGCGGAATTGCCAAGTCTTGATGACCAAAAGCTTTCCACTCAATTTGATAAATCGCATTCGCGAAAGCTAAATTTTTAATATCCAGTGGATTTTTTAAAATCGGCTCTTGCGTGAACCAATCCAATTTATGCCGTGTGCCGGGTTGATCTATTTTATTTTCCGGACGCACAAACACATAAGGTCTGACATCATCGGAATTCAACCAAGTAACACGCTCTAATAAAGGATTCTTCGTATTTGGCATTAAGCTAAAGGCCCGATCATTGTTTCGGGTCTAACGATTTCGTCAAATTTTTCAGCCGTTAATAAACCAAGCTTTACGGCTTCTTCTTTTAAAGTGGTTCCATTTTTATGAGCGGTCTTCGCAATCTTTGCCGCATTATCGTAACCAATATGTGGATTCAGTGCGGTCACTAGCATTAATGAATTTTCTAAATGCTTTTTAATTTGCGCGATATTTGCGGTAATTCCTAATACGCAGTGATCCGTAAAGCTTTCACAAACATCAGAAATTAAACGGATTGAATTTAAACAATTAAATACGATCACCGGTTTAAAAACATTTAGTTCAAAGTGCCCGGTTGCTCCGCCGATATTGACGGCCACATCATTACCCAAAACTTGCGCGCACACCATCGTCATCGCTTCACTCTGCGTTGGGTTTACTTTACCCGGCATGATTGATGAGCCTGGCTCGTTTTCGGGTAAATTTAATTCACCGAAGCCACAACGTGGGCCGCTTCCTAATAAACGAATATCGTTTGCGATCTTCATTAATGAAACCGCAATCGTTTTTAAAGCGCCGTGCACTTCAACTAAAGCATCATGAGAGGCTAAAGCTTCAAATTTATTTGGAGCCGTTACAAACGGAATATTTGTTTCATTCGCGATTGCTTTAGCCGCCATCACCGGAAAATCTTTATGAGTATTAAGTCCCGTACCCACCGCGGTTCCACCTAAAGCTAATTGATGTAGATGAGGTAAAGTATTTTTCACACGCTGAACTGAATTCTTCATTTGCGTCGCGTAGCCAGAAAATTCTTGGCCCAGTGTTAATGGAGTTGCATCCATTAAATGAGTCCGCCCGATTTTTACAATCGTTTTAAACTCTGCTGATTTTTGCTCTAAAGCTTTTTGCAATTTTTCAAGCATCGGAATTAAACGTGAATGAATACGTTCGGCTACCGCGATATGCATCGCCGTGGGAAAAGCATCATTTGAGCTTTGGCCTTTGTTCACGTCGTCGTTGGGATGAACTTCTTTTGCAGGTAATTCTAAGCCCATCATTTTCATCGCCCGGTTGGCGATCACTTCGTTGGCGTTCATATTTGTTTGGGTGCCGGAACCAGTTTGCCAAACCACTAACGGAAAATGTTCGTCTAAAGTTCCTTGAATTACCTCGTCGGCGGCTTTCACGATCATGATGGTTTTATTTTTATCTAGTAAGCCTAATTCAGAATTTGTTAAAGCCGCACACTTTTTTAATACGCCGAAGGCTTTAATCATCTCACGTGGAAAACGGTCTCCACCAATTTTAAAATTTTCAGTGGAACGTTGAGTTTGTGCACCCCACAAAGCGTGAGATGGAACTTTCACATCGCCCATGGTGTCTTTTTCAATTCTAAAATCAGCCATAAATCCTCGACTATAAGTTCATTAATATTCTATTAAAATATTATTTAATTAAATTTTTTATACTTTTATCGCCCCGAACAACTTGGCCGACAGTGGCTTGGTCTGTTGGGTAAATGATAAGCTCTTGTATGTTAACATGCGCAGGTCTATCGACACACCATAAAATAGTCTCGGCAATATCATTGGCCAAAAGCGGCATCATGTCGGTATAAACTACGTCTGCTTTTTGCTGATTTCCTAAGCGAACAAGACTGAATTCCGTATTCACCATACCGGGTTCAATATTAGTAACGCGCACTCCGGTGCCCTTTAAATCCATACGAAAGCCTTCACTCAGCGCACGAACCGCAAACTTCGTCGCGCAATAAACCGCTCCGCCCTCGTAAACCAGACGTCCAGCTACTGATCCCATGTTCACGATTTGACCTTTTGCCTCGATAAGCAGGGGTAAAAGCGCCCGAGTCACGTACAACAAACCTTTGATGTTTGTGTCGATCATCTGATCCCAATCTGAGGTTTCAGAATTTTGCAAAAGCTCGGTGCCTTTTGCCAGTCCTGCGTTATTAACTAAACATTTCAGTTTTATATTTTTGGTTTTCAGCTGTGACGCCATTGCTTCGATTTCAGTTTTTTGCGTCACATCGACCGCAAAAATCAAGACGTCAGCGGCGCCCGCCGCCAAACATTCTTGTTTCACTTGTTCCAAGCGATCTAAACGTCGCGCCGTTAAAATCAGCGCATGTTTTTTATGCGCAAACAGCAAAGCCGTAGCTTTGCCAATACCCGATGATGCGCCCGTGATTAATGTGTAGGAATTTTTTAAATTTTGTGATGGATTATTCATAACGAAACAGTAACAAATCCTTATTCCATAGGGTAGAAGTATTACCATGGCAAAAAAATATTGGCTGATGAAATCAGAACCCGACACTTTTTCTTTAGATCAACTCAAAAAAGATAAAACCACTTGGTGGGAAGGCGTTCGAAATTACCAAGCGCGTAATTATATGATGAAAGACATGCAAGTGGCTGACGAAGTTTTATTTTACCACTCGAACGCAGAACCACCCGGCGTGGCTGGATTAGCTACGATTTCAAAATTGGCCGAGGCCGATCAATTACAATTTGATAAAAAATCAGATGTCTATGATCCGAAAGCCACCAAAGAAAAACCAAATTGGTTTTGTACCGAAGTGAAGTTTAAAACGAAATTTAAAAACTTTATTTCTTTAGATCATATTCGTCAGAACAAAAAATTAGCGGAGATGTTGGTGATAAAAAAAGGATCCCGCTTATCTATTCAGCCGGTGACCAAAGCCGAATACGACCAGATCTGCCAGCTCGGACAAGCTTAGTTTTTTGGTAAGTATTTTTTAACTTCAGAGATGCGGGTTACGTCTTCACCACGACACCCGTCTTCTTGGCAAACCTTAGCAATGTAGCACGAGTTTTCACGTTCGTAATCTTGATCTCCGCGTGAAAGAACACCCACGATCAAACCCGTTTGCTGGTCAAACACGGATGAACCAGAGTTTCCCGAAAATGAATCGATGGAAGCCGTAAAAAATAAATCAGGTATTAAATTACGAACTTTACCGTTCAACGTAAATTTTGTTGGCAATCCCGCGGGATGACCAATCGCCATTAAAGTCGTGTGGTAAGTCAGCTCAGACTCTGCAAATTTTAAAGGCTCTCGCCCTATAACTGCGCGATCTAAACGAATGATTGCGAAGTCAGCGCCATTTTTAGCTTCGGTGGTTTTAATAATTTCGTGGCAGCGAAAAACGTTTTCTGGCGAAACACTTTGTAGCTTTGAATGTGAATTTGATAATTTGTAATCAAAAACAAAACGTGCGGATTGGCAGTCGTGATGATCGCGCACGCAGTGACCTGCCGTTAAAACTAGATCTGTACCAATTAAAGAACCCGAACAATAGGCGATGCGCGGTTGCTTTAAAAACTTTTCTGATTCACACATCGGAATATCATTGGTGCCACGAAATTGATAAATATTCTCTCTAGGAAAAAGTACTAAATCATCTTCATCAATGATGGCGACCGTTGAGCGCGCTAATTTTAAAAGCGAAAGATCCGTAATTTCAAAATAATCCTGACGACCGTCATCTCCGTAAATGATTTTACTGTCTGCCGAAGCTTTACCCGTTTTTTCTTTTTTACTGTATCCACAGCCGCTCATTGCGATGCTTAAACCAAAAATAGTGATCAGTAAAAGTAAATGGCGCATAGATTCTCCGTATCGTTTGCTGTACTTTTACTTCAAATCAAATCCCGTCGTCACCGAGCGCTTTTTGTATTGTAAAAATTCAATAGTAAAATCAATGCTAAAATCATAGATTTGGGCTTTTTTCTTTAGTACATTCATCTGATGAACCAACTGTCTGTACCAAAACTTTTCTTAGCTCCGATGGAGGGAGTGACCGATTGGGCCATGCGTGATTTACTCACCAGCCTAGGCGGCATTGATCAGTGCGTGACCGAGTTTTTACGTATCACCGAGCACCTCATGCCCGAGAGTGTTTTCGAAAAAAATTGTCCCGAACTTAAAACTAATTCGCGCACCCGCAGCGGAACCCCCGTATTCGTGCAATTGCTAGGCGGCAAAGCCGGCCCCCTGGCGGCCAATGCCGTACGCGCTGCCGAAATGGGAGCCCTTGGCATTGATTTAAACTTCGGCTGCCCAGCTCCGACCGTTAACCGCCATGACGGCGGCGCCACCCTTCTAAAATCGACCGAACGCTTGTACGAAATCGTTAAAGCCGTGCGCGATGCTGTCCCCGCCGGAGTACCGGTTACGGCCAAAATTCGTTTAGGCTTTGATGATCCTTCGGCGTGTTTAGCAAATGCCCAAGCCATCGAAGCCGCCGGAGCGGAGTGGTTGACCGTTCATTGCCGCACCAAAACAGATGGCTACAAACCACCTGCCTACTGGGAGTGGATCGCAAAAATAAAAGAGGTTACAAAAATTCGTATCGTGACCAACGGCGAAATTTGGACGCCCGCGGATTTTAGAAATTGTCATGCGACCGCACAAACAAACGACTATATGATTGGCCGCGGTGCTTTGCGTGACCCTTATATTTTTAATAAAATTAAAAAATCATTCATAGAAAATAATATTCCTATGACCACGTTTTCTGAAGTCAAAACATTAATCCCCTCATTTTATGCTTCAAGTGCGGTCTACGTGAACGATCACTTTGCCGTTGCGCGAACCAAAGGTTGGATGAAGCAATTAAGCTTGTCGATTCCCGAGTTCCAAGATATTTTTGAAGAGATGAAAGTACTGACGAAGCCAAACGATTTTAAAACGCGACTTGAACAACTTCTGTAGTTAAATACAGCCAAAAAAGGAATTATTATGAAACAAACTGCAAAAATTAAAATGATCAAAAAAAATCCGTGCCCTTACTGCGACCGCGCACAAAACTTTTTCGAAGGCAAAGGCCTACAAGTTGAAATCGTCGACCTAACAAACAACCTGGGTGAATTACAAAAGATCAAATCTGAAACTGGCTGGGCCACGGTACCGATGATCTTTATCAATGATAAATTAATCGGTGGTTACAATGATATTAAAGCTTTAGAAAACGATGGCAAATTAGACGCGATGGTCATGGGCTAGCCCGCCCGCATCGCTCGGGGGTGCGCCTAGCCACCCATTCCATACGTAAACGTGAAAGTGTAAATATTTTCACGCTCACCATTTTTAAATTTCTTTAAAGTTTCACTGTAACGATTTTCGCCGGCTTCAATATTTACAGATCGTTGCAACAATTTTTGCGCATTCTGATCATCGCCATTCTTGTGATACAAAGAAGCTAGTGCATAGTTCGCGGCGGCGGAATCTGGATTTTGCAAAGCGCGGTCATACGCATTTTTAAAACGAGTTTCTTTATCCAAATTCATTTCACTCACAAACTTAAAGTCTTGTAATTTCTCATCATGGGGCCGTTCAATCATTAACTGATCTAAAGTTTTATTAAACTCTGGGGATAACTCAACTTTTTTTACGCCGGAAAAATTGGGCATCAGTTCTGATAGAAAAAAAGCTTCTTGCGCAGGCGGATCTAGCGGATTTCTTGCGTAGAGTTCATGACCAACTTCTTTAATTTTCGCATCATCTGCCGTTTTTACGTTGCCCATCGCCACAATCATTTTCATGATTAGCTGCGTATCGGATAAATCTTTTGCGGGCACATCTTTCGTAATATACGCAATGCTATTGATTCTTAAACGTAACAAACGAGAATAACACTTAGCTTCTTCAAAAACTTTAAAACAAAAATCGGCGATTTCTTGTTTGGTTTCAGCTAGTAAGGCAAATTCTTTTAATTCTGCGCAAAACTGCGCATCTTTATTCTTAATAAATTGCTCCGCAAAAGTAGCCATATCAAGTTTAGCATAATCAATAAAAATATTTTGACACTGCTGTAAATGGGCAGATCCTTTTACCATTTTTTTAATATCAATTTTACTTTCAACCGACTCATTCAATTTTTTTGAATAATCATAAATAGTCGCATCGTATAGACGGCCAATCGTTTTTTCAGCCGGCGTATTCATCTGCACCGGAAGACGTGTATCATACGCCTGTTTAATCCATAAAGATGAAGCTACACCCATGACTAAAATTACAATTAAAAATACAATGGTAAATTTTTTGCCGTCCATTTTCATTACTGCCTCAATTCCGTTCTAGCGTACATTGCCTGTTCATTTTGAAAAAATAAAGTAACCGCCGCGCGCAAATCAATTAGATTCTGACAGCGACTGCACGCCGCCATCAGTGTATGGCCAAATTCAAGCCAAACGTGAGTGGTGCGAACATAAAATTGTAATTTACGTAAAGTAATTGATTCCGAAGCCCCGGCATCCTGCATAAAACTTTCTTCGCTGTAATCGATTAGTTTTAAAAGGCTACGTCCGTATTCAGCGCCCTCTTCGTTCGGAGTTGTCGGTGCTTTTTGATTTAAAAAAATCTTCGGAGCCTGAAAACCTAATTTTTCACCTAGCTGCCACACCATCCAGGGACGCGCGGCCAAGGCCCGACCCGCCATGACCTTGTCGGCTTTTGTTTCATTCATCATCAGTAATACATCGTCGGCCGTTTGAATATCTCCGTTACCGATGATCGGAACTTTCACCGCTTTTTTTAACTCCGTGATTTGCAACCAGTCAGATTGGCCACGACGTTTTTGCTCCGCGGTGCGTGGATGCAGAGTAATCCAATCAGCGCCGCTGTCGACCAAGCGTTGAACAAAAGTAATTAATTGCGGAATTGATTTTTCACTTCCTACCGCACGAAGTTTAACTGAAATAGGCACGGTCGAATATTTTTTAGTCATCTCGACAACGTTTGCGGCATAATCCACGTCACCCATCAGCGAAACCCCGTAATTGTGTTTTAAAGCTTTTTGTACGGGGCAGCCCATATTAATATCGATGCCGCTAGCTCCCCACTCATTTACTAATCTTACGACGGATTTTTGAATCGGGATCTCTTCATTGCCTAAAATTTGTGGAACTAAATAGGCCTCTTCACTGCGTCTTAAGGTTTCAGGCGTGGTTTTTAAATTTTCGCCGGGCACTCTTCGAGAGTTCAACATTTCGGTTGGCCAGTGAGTTGACGCGTTTTGTGGCATATAATCGGTAATCAAGCGTCTTAAAGCGACGTGACTAAGCCCCACCATGGGCGCCAGACAAAGTGGAAAATTAAGATCGGTTACGTTCTGCACAAGTGTTCTTTTACACTTTATTTTTCGAAATTTAAAGGGTTAGTATTGCTTATGCCAATTCATGCAAAAACAATCGGAATTCTGGGCGGCGGCCAATTAGCGCGCATGTTAGTCCTGAAAGCTCGACAAATGGGTTTAAGAGTCATTATTCTCTCAGAAAAGCGCACGGATCCCGCAGCATCGGTCGCAAGCAAATGGCTGCCGGGGTCAATAAAATCTGAGCAAGATATTCGCGCATTGATCAGAGCGTCTGATTTTATCACTTTTGAGAGCGAATTCATTCCGGCCGAATTACTAAAAAGAAGTTTAAAACAAATTCCCGGAAAAAAAATCTATCCTTCATTAAAATGTTTGGGTCATATGCAAGACCGCTTACGACAAAAAGAATGGCTTCACGATTTTCACCTACCGACTTTAGATCATATTAAAATTAATTCTAAAGACGATATTGATTTAGCTTTTAAAATTTATCACAGTAAAATTGTGTTCAAGCGCCGCATGGGTGGCTACGACGGCAATGGAACTTACGTGGTAAAAAATAAAATTGAGCTTGCCGCTTTTAAAAAAGAATTCAAAGGCGAAGAGTCGCAGTTTATGATTGAGCCCTTCATCGAATTTCAATCTGAAGAATCTTTGATTTTTGCCCGCAACAGCAAAGGGCAGACGATTGTGCTGCCGATGATTAAGTCGGTGCAAAAGAATAATCAGTGCGATTACGTCTTCGGCCCCGTCACTCACCACATGCAAAAAAAGTTAACAGAAAAAATTATACATTTTCTCAAGACGGTTGATTACGTCGGCGTGATTGCTTTTGAACTTTTTAATTTAGGATCAAAATTAGTTATTAATGAAGTAGCCCCACGCGTTCACAATACGGGGCATTTTTCGCAAGATGCATTAAGCATCGATCAGTTTGAATTGCATTTGCGTTGTTTGCTGGGAATGCCACTCCCCGCGATTGAATTGAAACAACCCGCATTCGTGATGGTAAATTTGCTGGGTACCTCAACCCGTAAGCCACTCATCAAAAAATTCCCGTCGGGAGCTTTGCACTGGTACGACAAACAAGAAAATCGTCCGCGCCGCAAGATGGGTCATATCAATTATTTGGGCCGTAATAAAAAAGATTTGTTGCAGAAAGCTTTGATCGAAAGAAAGGGAATTCTCATTTGAAAAAATCAACAAAATTATCGGTAAAAAAACCAGCGGTCGCGATTATCATGGGAAGCTCTAGCGATTATAAAACCATGAAAATGGCTGAACAGTCTTTAACCGAGTTTAAAATCTCTTTCGTCACAAAAATTGTATCCGCACACCGCAGTCCAGAAAAAATGGTGGAGTTTGCTAAAACGGCGCATACCAAAGGAATCAAAGTCATTATCGCCGGAGCCGGAGCGGCCGCTCACTTGCCGGGAATGGTTGCAAGCTTAACGCCGCTACCCGTAATCGGTGTACCGGTTGTGGTGAATAATTTAAATGGTTTAGATGCATTACTCGCGATTGTGCAGATGCCACGTGGAGTACCCGTAGCAACTATGGCGATTGATAGTGCGTACAATGCGGGTTTATTTGCGGCGCGAATTTTATCGGTGGATTCAAAAAAGATTTTGCAAAAGACTTTGCGGTTTCAGAAGGCACAGATTACGAAAGTGAAACTGATGAATAAGAATTTAAAGAAGTAGCTTTTAGACTACTTCTTAAATCTTCAATCTTAAATTCAAACAAATTAAGACAAGACGACTTGTGAAACAACGATTACCACGAGTAAGGCGCTTAAAAAGATATTTAACGTGTATGTGCTTTTCATATTTTTCTCCCTGTGCCTGTTCAGTACCATAGTTTTGTAGAGCCGTAATAAAATAAGCTGGTGGATGAAAACTCTCTACGTACAAAAATTTGACACTTTAAGAATAGTTTTCCAAAAACACCGTAATACATGCTAAAATCACCCTATGGTTAAATTGATCGCGCTCTTGAGTAGTTTATTTTTGTTTACGGGTTGTAATATTACTAACCTAAATAATACAAATTCCCAGTCTTTTTCTTATGATTACACTGAAAACGGTTGCGCTACGGGTAACCACGTTTTTAGCACGCGCGAACAAATGTGCGACGGTCTAAAGAATGATTCTTTTAATAATTTTTGCGCTTCCGGTTTACGATTCCAAAGATTTCAGTCCGATTGCTCAGGCCGCTCTTGGAATTAATTATTTTTGTACGCGGTTATCGACTAAATTTTGCACCACACCTGGATCGGATAAGGTACTTGTATCGCCCAAACTATCAATTTGATTCTCGGCAATTTTTCTTAAAATTCTGCGCATGATTTTACCCGATCGTGTTTTTGGTAAAGCCGGAGCCCACTGAATTGCATCCGGCGAGGCAATGGGGCCAATCATTTTTCGCACTAAATTTTTAAGTTCTATTTTTAATTCTTCGGTTGGCTTAATTCCATTTTTTAAAGTGATGTAGGCGTAAATGCCTTGGCCTTTAATATCGTGCGGAAATCCCACCACGGCAGCTTCTGCCACGCTATGATGCTCTACAAACGCCGATTCAATTTCGGCGGTGCCTAAGCGATGTCCCGATACATTGATCACGTCATCCACGCGACCGGTAATCCAGTAGTAACCGTCTTCATCACGACGGCATCCATCACCCGTAAAATAATAGCCCGGATAAGTTGAGAAATAAGTTTCTTCGAAACGTCGATGATCTTTGTAAACTGTGCGCATTTGTCCGGGCCAGGAATCTTTGATTGCTAAGACACCTTCGGCGGCACCCGTTAAAACTTTTCCTTCGACCGTAAGTAATGCCAATTCAATTCCGGGTAAGGGCCAGGTTGCAGAACCAGGCTTTAACTTTTCGGGGTAAGTTTTTCCATCTTGATCAATCGTTGGTGAAATTAGAATTCCGCCCGTTTCCGTTTGCCACCAAGTATCTACAATCGGGCAACGACCGTCACCCACGACTTGATGATACCAATGCCACGCTTCGGGATTGATTGGTTCTCCCACGGAACCCAATAAGCGTAATGATTTACGCGAAGTTTTTTTGACGGGCTCTTCCCCTTCACGCATCAAGGAACGAATCGCCGTTGGTGCGGTATAAAAAATATTCACTTGATGTTTATCGATTACTTCCCAAAACCTAGAAGCGGTTGGATAGTTGGGCACGCCTTCAAATATTACTGTGGTCGCTCCATTTGCAAGTGGTCCATACACAATATAACTATGGCCAGTGATCCAACCCACGTCGGCGGTACACCAGTAAATTTCTTTAGGCTTGTAGCCAAAAACTTTTTCGTGAGTGTAGCTTGCAAATACTAAATAGCCGCCCGTTGTGTGCAAGACTCCTTTAGGTTTTCCTGTAGAACCGGATGTGTATAAAATAAATAGTGGATCTTCCGCATTCATTTTTTCGGGCTCGCATTGATTGCTGACCGTTTTTAATTCATCGTGATACCAAAAATCAGTTTTCTCATTCCACTCAATATTTTTTTTTGAAAGAAATATATCG
The DNA here is from genome assembly GCA_014376435.1 of Bdellovibrio sp. Lineage (GTDB taxonomy): Bacteria > Bdellovibrionota > Bdellovibrionia > Bdellovibrionales > Bdellovibrionaceae > Pseudobdellovibrio. The sequence continues at coordinate 16,157 of JACMRL010000016.1, forward strand.
CGCTGAACCACTAAAACTTGACGAATGGTGTTTTTATTTCTAAGCGTAAGTTTTTTTAAAGCCTCGTCTACATTTTTTTTTAGTTCGATTTTTTTACCGGCACGCAACCCTTCATCGGCCGTAATCAAAAAGCTACTTTCGCAATCTTCAATGCGATCCGCGATTGAATCCGGAGAAAATCCCCCAAAAACTACGCAGTGTACGGCGCCAATACGCGCACAAGCTAACATGGCGTAAGCCGCTTCGACGATCATCGGTAAATAAATCATGACCCGGTCGCCTTTTTTAACGCCGTGTTTTTTTAAGATATTTGCAAATTGATTCACGGATAAAGATAACTCTTGGTAGGTAATTTTTTTCGAAATTTCCTTGGGGTCATCGCTTTCCCAAATCAAAGCCACTCCTTGAGCATTTTTAACTAGGTGTCTATCTACGCAGTTAACGCTGACATTTAATTCGCCATCTTCAAACCACTTGATCGAAACCGGTTTCTTAAATGAGGTGTTTTTAATTTTTGTCGGATTTTTAAACCAGCTAATGCGTTCCGAGATCTTATGCCAATCGGCATGATTTGTTTTATTGTTATCCATACGGATATATTAGAAACAAGCACGGGTATTTGTAAACAATTCAAGCATAAATAACTAAAATTTCTGTTTCATCAAGACTGTGTTAACCTCAGTTTTCTTCGAGGGGATGCGGAATGTCTAAAAAAATTGGTTTATTTTGTCTTGCTTTCACTACCGTTAGTCTTTTATCAAGCTGCACGCCGGATTCAAATAACCAGACGGCACCGCAGTTATTACCTCAAGGTGGAAAAGAAACTCTGCCGATTAGCGATGATACCCACCCGAAAACTCTAAGCGAAATTCAACTGCAACCTATTTTAGATATCGGAAAACGCGCAGTTACTTGGCTGAATTTAGTAAATCAAAATCGTAATATTCAAAGCCGATTAAATTTAGCCGATCGCACAACTAAAAATCCGGTGCCGCCAGAAAAGCCTAAAGTAAATTCCGTTAAATTATTATTACAAAAATTAGACGAGCGGTTAAAAATCATGCCTGACGCCATGAAGCCCTACTTAGTTGGACAAGGTACCCTCGTTGAAATTCCGCCCGTTAATGACGATGCATTTATTAAAAGCATCCGCGAGATGAATGGCCTTTACCAAAGCGCAATTCGCTTATTGGGTCAAATTGAATGGTTTGATTACTATGCTGAACAAGACGTGCGCGATATCCGTGGATATTATTTCTTTACGAAAGAGCCTGCGGCTGTCACTGAATTAGAAACTTTTTCGGCTTTAACTGATGACAAAAAAATAAAGTACAGCGAATGGCTAGTTGGCATATGTCATAATTCTAAAATATCTAAAGCCGATTGCAAAAGTGAATTAGACCTCGCGATCGCGCAAAACCAAGCATCAGGCTTTTATAATAAATATGTGGATCAGGCTAAAATAGTGTACGACAATTTTTTTAAAGTAAAAAAAATGCGAACAGATTTAATTTGGAGTACGGACGGATTAACTTTAACCCAAGATTTTATTTTACCGACATTAACTAAAATTACGACGTGGTTACAAACTAACGTTGAAGAAGAGTGGAAAGCCACTGGTTTTCAATTACTGATTAAATTTGTTCCACAAAATTCTGTATCGCCCTTTTTAGTTTTTGAAAAAGGAATTACACCGCACGTTTCCGGCGCAACTTGGAATTCTATTACCATGGATCCGGATTATTCACTTGAAGACTACGATACCCAATGGACCATTCGGCACGAATTTGGCCACGTGTTAGGATTTCCTGATTGTTACTTAGAATTTTACGATCAAGATAAAGCCGAGATGATTTACTACACCATTGAACCAGATAATTTAATGTGTGCTTGGGGTGGCAAGCTACAACCTTCCCACGTCGACGAGCTAAAACGCGTCTATCAATAGTTCTATAGCTTTACCTAGCTAGTAAGATTCTGGTTTAGCGTCAATAAAAGTACATGCCGTTGCGGCTAATTATCGACTTGGATTGCACAGCCCAATAAGAAAAAGGAATTATAATTTGCGATTTGCAAACCGTAGCGAAAAATAAAATAACCTATGCGAAGCAGCACTCGGATAAATGGGTTAAGACCTTGCATTAGTTGAAGTTATGAAAAAGAATGTTCGATCTAAAAATATGGTGATGGCAATCGTCTTGTTGTTATTAGCTTCGTAAGGCTATCTAGCCTATTTATTATTTTTAACTGGGAAACATCTGCATTTAATGAATTCCGAAAATAAAATCTTAAAAAAAAGGAAGGCTTTCGCCTTCCTCTTCGTACCTTTAAATTTCCCTCGAAAGCAAATTAATTTACGTCTTTAAAATCAGCGTCGATGACATCGTCGCCTTTTTTATCTTTTGCGCTTGCGCCGGCCGCTGGCTCATCGCTACCTGCGTTTGCTGCACCCTCAGCTCCTGGCTGTGCCCCTTGGCCCGCCGCACCCGTCGCTTTGTAAACATCTTCTGTCATCTTGTGCGATACAGTTTGTAGTTTTTCAAAAGCAGCTTTTAATTCAGGTTGATTCGCCGCTTTGTTTTCTAAAACTGTTTTTGCATCAGCAACGGCTGCTTTTGCCGTGTCTACATCACCCGCCGGTAATTTAGATCCCGATTCAGTAATCATTTTTTCAGTTTGGTAAACCATATTGTCTAAGTTATTTCTAGCTTGAACAGCTTCCGCTTTTTCTTTATCAGATTCGGCTTGTAGTTCAGCTTCTTTAACTAACTTTTTGATCTCATCTTCACTTAAACCAGACTGCGCCGTGATTTTAATATTTTGTGATTTACCTGAAGCCACATCTTTTGCAGATACGCTCAAAATTCCATTCGCATCCATATCAAATACTACTTCGATTTGCGGAACACCACGTGGAGATGCTGGTAGACCCGTCAATTCAAAGCGACCTAACGATTTATTGTCGGTAGACATCTTACGTTCACCCTGTAATACGTGGATATCAACGCCCGGTTGGTTATCAGCCGCCGTCGAGAAAATTTGCGTTTTCTTAGACGGAATCGTCGTATTACGTTCAATCAAAGCTGTCATTACGCCGCCAAGTGTTTCAATCCCTAATGAAAGTGGAGTTACGTCTAATAATAAAACGTCTTTCACGTCACCCGCTAAAACGCCGCCCTGAACCGCGGCACCAATCGCGACAACTTCATCTGGATTTACGGTACGATTCGGTTCTTTACCGAAATATTCTTTAACTGCACGTTGAATTGCCGGAATACGCGTCGAACCACCGACTAAAACCACTTCGTCGATATCAGAAATTTTATAACCTGAGTCGGCGATGGCTTTTTTACAAGGTTCGATCGAGCGCTTAACTAGATCTTCAGTCATCTGTTCAAATTTTGAACGGGATAATTTAATTTGTAAATGCTTCGGACCTGATTGATCTGCCGTAATAAACGGAAGATTGATGTCAGATTCTTGCGCCGTTGATAATTCGATCTTTGCTTTCTCAGCCGCCTCTTTTAAACGCTGTAAAGCCATTTTGTCAGATTTAAGATCGATACCTTGGTCTTTTTTAAATTCAGAGATTAACCATTCTAAAATCGTAACGTCGAAGTTATCTCCACCTAAGTGAGTATCACCATTTGTTGATTTAACTTCTACAACGCCTTCGCCGACTTCTAGAACCGAGATATCAAAAGTACCACCACCGAAATCATAGATTACGATTTTTTGGTCTTTCTTTTTATCTAAGCCGTAAGCTAAAGCGGCCGCCGTTGGTTCATTGATGATACGACGAACATTAAGACCCGCGATTTTACCCGCATCTTTAGTTGCTTGTCGTTGAGCATCGTTAAAGTAAGCCGGAACTGTTATGACTGCATCAGTCACTTCCGCACCTAAATAATCTTCCGCAACTTTTTTTAGTTTCATTAGTACAGCTGCACCTACTTCTTCCGGAGAAGCCGTTTTTCCACCCTGAATAGAAAACGCTGTATCCGCGCCGTTGTTTTTAGAAACAACGTTGTACGGAACTAATTTAATTTCTTCTTTTACTTCATCATACTTACGGCCGATGAAACGTTTTGAAGAGTAGATTGTATTTTCTGGATTGGTTACGGCTTGACGTTTAGCAATTTGACCAACTAAACGGTCACCATCTTTGGTGTATGCAACAACCGAAGGGGTTGTGCGCGCGCCTTCTTCATTAACTAAAACTTTAGGCTCGCCGCCCTCCATGATTGCTACGCATGAATTTGTGGTTCCTAAATCGATACCAATAATTTTTCCCATTTTTTCTCCTGTTTAATAAACTTAATTAATATTGAAATTTATAATTCAATTTACAAAAAACACCCAAAAAATTGCGGGCATTCTCGCTGTTCTGTTTACTATGTGAATGTGAGATTAAACCTGGTTTCGTCAAGCCAGGTCAGTTAATTTTATTGGAGGTTTCCCAATTTAAGACTTAAAAAAGCCCTTCTTTTTAGCAGAGACATTCGTCTTGGACAATTCAGCCAGGTCTCTGACCAATTTTTCCTCATCTTCAGTCAGCTTTTTCGGAAAGTGTACGTTTAAGGTGTAGTACAAATCGCCTCTTCTTGAGCCGCGCAGTGAGGGTAATCCACAGGCCGAAATTTTAATACGCTCGCCCGGTTTTGCTCCGCGTGGGACTTCAACTTTAACGTCACCGTCTAAAGCTTCGGTTGTGATTTCTCCGCCAACTAAAAATTGTAAATACGATACTTCTAAATCAGCAAAAATATGATCGCCTTCACGTTCAAAAACATCGTGATCTTTCACGCTGATTTCAACGAATAAATCTCCGTTAGGGCCGCCGCGATAACCGCCTTCACCCTCATTCGTGATGCGTAAACGTGTGCCGTTATCAACGCCGGCAGGGATCGTAACTTTAATTTTTCTTTTAACGCGAGTTCGGCCCTTACCCACACAAGTTGGGCAAGGTTTTTCGATTGTTTCACCGGTTCCATGACATTTATGACAAGCCGAAGCCATCGTGAAAAAGCCTTGCTGACGAACCACTTGGCCAGATCCTCCGCACACTTTACAAGTGACTGGTGCCGTACCTTTTTCTGCACCCAAACCACTGCAGTCTCCGCAGCTGGCTTCGGTTTCAAATTCAATTTGTTGCTCTTTCGTGGCTAGTACATCTTTTAATTCAATTTCAGTTAAGTAGCGTAAATCAGAACCTTTACGCGCAGAATTTTTAGTACGTCCGCGCTGCTGTTGTTGCTGCTGGCCGCCGAAAATATCACCGAAGATATCGCCGAATTGCGAGAAAATATCATTCATATCGTTAAAGCCACCCGCACTCTGGCCGCCTCTGCCGCCTTGAAATGCTTGGTGACCAAAGCGATCGTACTGCGCACGTTTATCAGTATTGCTTAAAATTTCGTAAGCTTCCGCTGCTTCTTTAAACTTATCTTCGGCTTGTTTATTATTTGGATTTCGGTCGGGATGGAATTCCATCGCGAGTTTGCGATAAGATTTTTTAATCGTATCGCCGTCAGCAGTACGTTCAACGGATAAAATTTCGTAATAATCGCGCTTAATTGATGACATGGAATCTCAATATGAGGGTTTTTAAAAAAAGGTCAAGCCTTGTTGGCTAAAGGCTGCCTATTCTTTATAGCTGTTGGTTATAGCTGTTGGTTATAGCTACTCAATTTTTTCTGCAGGCGTTCAATCAGTTCGGGTTTCTGACTGGTTTTGATCATTTGTTCTAGTATTTGTGCGGCAAATTCTTTTTCACCACCCTCGTTTGCAAGACGCCCCGCTAAAACCTTTACCCAGCCCGGAGCTCCATTTTCTGCTGCCGCATAATAAAGCTTTGCGGCCTTGGCCTTATTATTTTCTTCGAATAAAACATGGTAGCCGGCGGCGTAATTTAATTGCCAATCATTCGGAAATTGTAAAATTCCTTTATCAAAAATTTTTGAAGCTCCATCATAATCAGAAACTAAAACAGATAACGACATTGCACCAAAAAAATAAGCATCGCGAAATTTTTTATCAAGGTCGGTCGTTAAATCAACGACGTGATAAAGCCAAGATTCACCTTTGCACTCAGTTGAATTTAAGGGTTGGTCACAATAATCAAAGTCTTGTAAAGCACGTAACCAAAAAGAATCAGCCATTTGAATATTTAAACCTACCGCCATATTTTGAATGATCTGCGGTGGGGGTAAATATTCAGATCGCTTCACGGGCATGGGCTTGGTTAAAACCAACTGCACTAAAAACAAAAAGGCCGATCCTAAGATCAGCCCCATTGGTGAAAGAAAAACTTTCATTAACATATTTAAAAACTACTGAATTCCACTTTGCGGATTACGAATTAATTTACCTTCATTGATTGTCCACTCATCGCATTGAGTTGCACCAACTGTCGCTATACACGCAATAGAGTTCGGCGAACCCCAAGCTTTTGCTATAAATGTCGATGGTCCGTAAGCCGCCGCGTTTGTTCCCGCGTAAGCTGCTCCGCCCGGAGGGGCAACCGTGAATATCCCATTGATAGGCGCGGCCAGAAAAGCTCGTGAAGCAACCCGGTCAGCCGGTTTTTCAATCGGTGAAGTCGCAGGGTAAGATGCAACTGCTGTCACATTTGGAAAGCCTGCATCGTATCTTAAAGTTGCGCCTTCGATACCAAAACCAGCATTCACAACATCCATTGTAAAATGACTCCACTCGATTTGGAATGATTTTTCAGCGGTGTACAAAGTACCTAGGTTGGCCTTCGCTTCACTTTGACGAGTTTTTGCTTGGAATTTAGAATATTGAGGAATACCGATCGCGGATAAAATTCCGATGATAGCAACAACCACCATTAATTCGATCAAGGAAAAACCTTGGCTGTTCAATTTTTTAGAAAAAATATTTTTCATCATGATGTCTCCATTTAATACGTTCTGGTTTTGGATTTTTTGTTCTGACTTAAGCGTAGCATTTTTTTGAGCGAGTGCAACATGATCTTATTGTAGTCCTTTTTTGTTATTTCATTTCGAGATTCTAGTTTATACTTCCCTGATGAGTACGCATCGTTTTGAAAACCCAGACCTTGATCTAGATAGTGAAGTTGAAGAGCCTAAACTTTATAAGGTATTACTGCACAATGACGACTACACTCCGATGGATTTTGTGATCTTCGTTTTGAAAAAATTTTTTGGAAAAAACGAGCCTGATGCACATCAAATCATGCTTGATGTACATAACAAAGGCGCTGGCTTAGCCGGAGTATTTTCTTTTGAAGTAGCCGAAAGTAAAGTAGCCCAAGTTAATCAGTTTTCAAAGACGAACCAACATCCGTTAATGACTTCTTACGAAGAAGAAAGTTAAGGCCTTATGCTATCTAAAGAACTAGATAAAAGATTTGGTAAAGCCATTGATTTAGCGGCTAAAAAAAATCACGAGTTCGTAACGCTGGAACATTTTCTTTATTGTTTAGTCGAAGCACCCATGCTTGTAGAAATATTAGATCAACTGGGCACAAGCCCAACCGAAGTTAAAAAAGAACTTGATGTTTACATTGCAAAAAATCCAATCATTACGGATGTACAAAAAGAGGTGGCTTTTGAATCGAAAGAAGCGTGGAAGCCTGATCTGTCGGCATCGGTTCACCGCGTATTTGAACGCGCGGCTTTACAGTTGCACGGGGCGGGAAAAAATCAAATTCACGAAGGTCATGTTTTAATTTCTTTATTTGAAGAAAAGAAATCGTTCGCGGTTTTTTGCTTAGACAAATGTGGTGTTTCACAATTTGATGTCATCTCAATCGTTAGCCATTATTTATCATCGGGCCCCACGGATACTCCTAAAAATGCAGACGTCGAACAAGATTTAGGTGGAAAACCAAAATCTTCTGCGCTGGAAGATTTTGCGCTGAATCTAAATGACTACGTTATTTCTGGCCGAAAAGATCCTTTAATCGGCCGTGAAGATCTTATTCAAAAAATGATCCAAACCTTGGGTCGTCGTACAAAAAATAATCCGCTACTGATTGGTGATTCGGGCGTAGGCAAAACCGCCGTGGCCGAGGGTTTAGCCGAAAAAATTGTTGCAGGGGATGTGCCTGAGTTTTTAAAAAATAAAATAATTTATTCTTTAGATTTGGGCTCGTTACTGGCGGGTGCAAAATACCGCGGCGATTTCGAAGGTCGACTAAAAAATATTTTAAAAGAAGTTAAAGAACGCAGTAATATTATTCTGTTCATTGACGAAATTCATACAATCGTTGGCGCAGGATCCACTTCGGGAGGCTCGATGGATGCTTCCAATTTACTGAAGCCGGCCTTAACCAAAGGTGACTTAACATGTATAGGCGCTACAACTTTTCAAGAATATCGTCAGCACTTTGAAAAGGACAAAGCCTTAGCCCGTCGTTTTCAGCGTTTAGATGTAAGCGAACCTACTGCCGAAGATGCTTTAAAAATTATTACCGGAATAAAAAAGAAATTTGAAGATTTTCATCACGTCACATATTCAGACGAAAGCTTAAAAGCTTGCGTTGATCTTTCGCAAAAGTATTTGGCTAACGCTAAACTTCCTGATAAGGCGATCGACTTAATGGATGAAGTAGCTAGTTTTATTAAACTAAAAAAGAAAGATGCCACAATCGAAGCGCGCGACGTGATGGAAGTAGTTAGTCGCCTTTCTGGCGTGCCGGCAACCGAAATGTCTAGTGATGATTTACGTAGCTTAAAAGACTTAGATAAAAAATTAAAATCCGTGGTTTTTGGACAGGATGAAGCGATTGAACATTTAGTACGGGCGATTAAATTTGCGCGCAGTGGTTTAGATCATAAAGAGAAGCCTTGGGGTTCATTTTTATTCGCGGGTCCGACGGGCGTGGGTAAAACTGAAGTCTGTAAGCAACTAGCGCGAATTTTAGGAATTCACTTTCAACGTTTTGACATGAGTGAGTACATGGAAAAACACTCGATCTCTCGTCTGGTGGGGGCGCCGCCGGGATATGTAGGTTTCGAACAAGGTGGCCAGTTAACGGAAATTATTAATAAAAATCCGTATTCACTGGTGCTGTTAGATGAAATCGAAAAAGCTCACAGTGATATTTATAATATCTTGCTACAAGTTATGGATGGTGGCCGATTAACCGACGGTAATGGTCGCACGGTTGATTTTAAAAACACTCTGATTGTGATGACCACTAACGCCGGCGCACAGGATGTAGCCAAGGGCACGATTGGCCTTTCCACGGTGGACCACACTGGCGTCAGTAAAGATGCGATTAAAAAAACCTTTTCGCCAGAGTTTATTAACCGTCTAGATAAAGTTGTCTATTTTAATACGCTTAGTTTTGATTTGATTTTACAAGTGGTTGAAAAGTTTTTGTCTGAGTTAAGGATGAATTTAGCCAGTAAAAAAGTTGAACTAAAATATGACGAATCTGTCGTGAAATGGTTAGCGGAAAAGGGCTACGACCCTATCTATGGAGCCCGACCGCTTTCGCGTAAAATTGACGAATTCATAAAAAGCCAGCTGGTCGATGAATTGTTATTTGGAAAATTAAAAAATGGTGGGAAAGTTTTTGTTACGGTAGAACAAGATAAATTAAAATTTGATTTTAAAACTGCGCCGGCAGCTGCCGCGACGGCAAAAAAAGAAACTGTTAAAACCGAATAAGGATTATTCATGCTTTTTGATAAATTTTTTCCCGCTTTGTTAGCTTTTACTTTGATGGCGCAGTCTTGTCAGTCCCAATCGTTATCGACCCCAGCGCAAGGCGCTCCAGCCATCGCGGCCGCGTCTTCGGTTTCACCTTCGAATGATAATTCTGGAGTTGTCAGTTCAAATCCTAGCTTAGTTGAAATGAGCTGTGAAAAGCTGATCGAAAAATCAGCCGATGCGCAGTTTTCTTTAAAAGGATTAGCGGGCATACGTGCGCAAAAAAATTGTAAAAACTTTCGATACGATCAAAAAGAGCTATCTGCGATTGAAAAAAGAATTTACGCTGAAGAAATCGATGATTTAGATCCAAACCGTGCACTACCCGCTAGCAAATTATCAATCGCTGATCTAAAGAAAAATTTAAAAATCGCTAAAAACTCGACCGATAAAATGAACGCTTACCGACAATTACGAGCCAAACAAAAAAGTTCTGGGCAACGAAATGATTATTTAAAAACTACGGCCGATATGTTTAATTGGACCAAAACCGAGTGGAAGAAAAATAAGAAGAATATGGAAACGGCAAATCGTTTTTACGAAGCCACGCAACTTTTCGCCCGCACCTTTTGGACCGAAGACCGTCATACCCAAGCCGATAAAATTTTGACCGACACTTTACGATTATTAAAAGGTCTGACTTCGGTCGCCGAAATTTATTTTATTCAAGGCCGCATGGCCGAAGAAGATAAAGATTTAGACAAGGCGGTCGGAAGCTACGATCTGGTTTTAGAAGATATGAAGAAATTTAACCCAAAAAATTTATCTTTCACCAATGATCGTATTCAATGGATCAAATCGTGGATTTTATACAAAGGTAAAAAATGGGCCGAGGCCGAAAGATCTTTAGCCGCCCTCGCTTTCTCAACCGTAGAAATTAGCGAAAAATCGCGAGCACTTTTTTATCAATCGCGTTGCTTAAAAGAACTGGGTCGCAAAGAAGAATCTGTAAAACTTTTAGAGCAGTTGATTCAAGGCGACTTTTTTGGCTACTACGGCTTAGTTGCGCATTATGAATTGGGTCGCAAACTTCCCGCTTTTTCGAAAATAAAATTTGAAAAAAAGTTCTCGTTTGATCCGGAACTTAGTTTTTTAAATGCTCACGAAAAAAGTATCTTTCAAGATTTAATTACTTACCAAGAATTTGATTTGGCCGAAAAAGCCGTGCCTATTATTTCTAAAGGCTTAGAAAAACAAACCAATGTGAGTGCTTACTTAGCTGAAAACGGAAAGCGATTTTTACCATTATTTGCCGTTTTTTCAAAGTTGACAAATGATAGTAAAGTTGAAGTTTTACAAAGATACCCACATCTTTTATTTCCGCAATTACATGTTGAACAAGTTAAAGCGATGGCGGAGAAAACTCAGCTGCCCACTTCATTGATTTATTCGATCATGAAACAGGAATCAGCGTTTAATCCCAAAACGCGCAGCCATGCCGACGCCATGGGCCTTATGCAAGTGATCCCCCGCTTAGCCAAACAGTTAGCAAAAAAATATTCAGTTCCTTATGCAAAGCCTGAAGACCTGTACAACCCATTTATTAATATCCAAATGGGCAGCTATGAATTGATGGATCAAGTAAAAAAGCAAGATGGCCAATTAACTTATGTGGCTGCCGCCTATAATGCGGGGCCTAATGCTTTAGCGGGCTGGCTAAAGAGTCGTAAAGGCGCCGATATGCTAGAATTTATCGAAGAAATCCCGTACGAAGAAACTCGTACCTACGTAAAAATTATTGCGCGCAATAAGCTGTTTTACGATAGAATCTCGAAGCGAGACGAAGAGCAGGCTTTTCCGAGCGAGTTTTTGGCTTTAGTCGTCGCAAAACAGAACATTCCTTCGATCTTTAACAAAGAAACTAAGACTGAAAATTAAACTTACAGATCTGCTTTTTGTTATCCGAAAAGTGGTACATGAAGAAGATCAATCCAACTTTGGTGACAGCGGGCGTATTTATACTTTTTTGTGTTTCGGTATTTATTTACCAGAAGCAATTCTCTGCAGATTCACCGCTACGCGAAACCCAATCTACCTCGAAAAAAAATAAATCAAAAGCCATTGATGGCCGTGAACTTGAATTAGGTTCAGTTAAAGAACAAACCGATCAAGTAACGAACGAGCCTTCGGCTTTATTTAATGATCCCGCAATTAAGCAAGCCTGGGGTTTAAAAAAATCAGATGCCGGCCGAGCTTGGGCGGTCACTCAGGGAAGTAAAAATACAATCGTCGCCGTCATTGATACGGGCATTGATGTAAACCATGAAGATTTAAAAAATAACTTATGGATGAATCCCGGCGAAAGCGGCCTAGATGCTAAAGGCCACGATAAAGCGTCCAATGGAATCGATGATGATGGCAATGGTTTTATTGATGACGTGAATGGCTGGAACTTCGTCGCAAATAATAATAAATTAGATGATAACCACGGTCACGGAACTCATATTGCCGGCATTATCGGTGCTGAGGCTGGAAATCAAAAGGGGATCAGCGGAATCTCTCCGCAAGTTAGTTTGATGGCCTTAAAATACTTTGATCCAAAAGTTCCCAATACAGATAATCTACGTAACACGATTGCCGCCATTAAGTACGCCATTAAAATGGGTGCGCATATTATTAATTACTCTGGTGGCGGTACAGATTACTCGCAAGAAGAATACGACGCCGTTCAGTTAGCCGAAAAAAAGGGTATCTTGTTTGTGGCGGCGGCGGGAAATGAAAAATCAAATTCGGATCAACATCACTACTACCCGGCTGATTATAAATTAAAAAATATTATCTCCGTTACAGCGATTGATCCAACTACGGAAGTTCTTTCTTCGTCAAATTACGGTGTTGATACCGTTGATATCGCGGCCCCGGGCCAAAATATTCTTTCGTGTTTACCAAATAACTCTTACGGCCTGATGACCGGAACTTCCCAAGCCACGGCCTTTGTATCGGGCGCTGCTGCCTTGGTGATGTCGCACAAGGGACAATATTTTCAAGCGGAAGAGATTAAAAACTATGTTTTATCGACCGGCGATACTTCTTCGTCTTTAGTTGCTAAAACTAAAACCGCCCGCCAGCTTAATTTATTTAAATCTTTAACAATTTTAGGTGGCGAAACGGCCATCTCAGGAACAAGTAAGGCGAATGTAAATCGCCAATTTTTATCAAACGGTCGCGCCAAAGACGATATCGCCTCGGATGATCCTAACTTACAAAAAACCGGTAATGTTTCGCAGCTGATGGAATTTGTGAAAAAAATCGATCCGGAATCACGCAAAAAAACATCGGTACGGATTGGTTCCGATCAAAACCAGGGCCGAGAACAATAGTTAATGAAGCTTAATGCCTTTTTTACGCTGAGAAGAAACTAAACCCAGGCCAAATGATAAAACCGTAATTGCCACAACTAATCCCGTTAAGTTCGGGAAAGTGGGCTTGATTTTATTATAAATCAGCAAAGACATTCCTAAAAATCCCACCGAAATAAAAATCCAGTGCGCAAAAAGAATTTCTTTTTTTGAATCTAACTTTTCGGCCGCCACGGGGGCGCGGAATTGCTGCTCCAAACGTAACTCGATTTGATTCATATATTTTTCGCAAGCCGAATCAAAACCCATCGTTTTTTGCAAATCACAATATTTTTTAAACGCGAAGTTTAAGGCCATCTTCTTTTGACAAAAATTCAAAAAATCTTGATGAAGTTGATCATTACAAAAATCAAGCACGGCTTTTTGCCAAATCTGATTAAGTTCAAATAAGGAAGGGCTTTCAACTTTTTGCAGCTCTTCAAACTTCGTTGCATAAACACCGCACGAGGGGCACTCATCCGCGTTTTGAGCCTTTAAATGAGCGCATTTTGGACAGTTAATGAATACAGTCCGCCCTAGATCTTTTGTTTGATAAAGGCCGAATGAGTTGATTTCAGTGGTTAATTGGAAAGACTTCTCGCACGAGGCACAGTCAAACTCAGGATGGGTACCCTCAAAAACATCTTGGTTTGTTCTGTACAGCTTTTGACAGTGTGGACAACGAAAACGGACTGCGCTTTCACCACTCTGTTCGCTGATATGTGTCGTTTCTAAATCCATCTGCGTCTTCCCCCGAATAACAGATTGTGCTATCAATAACAGGATGTCGAAATTTTTTAATTTTTTCAAGCTTATTCCTCGACCTTTTTTACTATCTATTTTGAGTGGTCTTTTGATAGGTACTTCTTACATCCCATTTTCGGGATGGTTTCTATTGCTGTGTTATGCGCCTCTGTGGGTGGCCACAGTCGAACTTTCGCAATCAACGAGCTTTTATAAAAAAATATTTTTTGCCGGTTGGCTTACCCAATTTATTCTGACTTTAATTGGCTTCAATTGGATCTATTTTGTAGCCAGCGAATTCGGTCAATTAAACTGGATTTTAAGTCTGGCGGCACTTCTGCTGTTTGCGGCCTTTATGCATCTGTATATTCCGTTTTCTTTGGTTATCGGCGTATGGCTCGTAAGAAAATTTAAAGTTTATTCTAAGCTTTCGCAGTTTTTAATATTTGCTTTGGTGCTCTCTTTATTAGAAAGAATTTGGCCAAGTATTTTTGAATGGAACTTAGCTTACACTTTGTTATGGATTAAATTACCACTTTATCAATGGGCCGATAGCGTTGGCTTTTGGGGTCTATCAACTTGGATTTTAATCGTCCAGGCCTTTATAACTTGGGCTTTGTATACGTGGAAAACAAAAAAATCACGTTCGTTTATTACAATTATTTCAGTTTTATTGTTCGTGGCGATTTTTTCGATTATGGGCCAGCTTAAAAAAGAAACTTGGTCTAAAGCTCGGGATACGGTGCAATTCGGAATGGTGCAAGGAAACATCGGTAACTTAGAAAAAATTCTAGCAGAAAAAGCAGATCGCTTTCATCTGTATATTTTAGGTATTTATACCGACTTGACAGATCAACATTTAAAACAGCATCCCGAAACTGAGCTGATGATTTGGCCCGAAACCGCGATGCCTTTTGCGCTGGATACAAATTATCATCGCTTAGAAGCGCAAAAAAAATTATTAAGCTCGGTCACCGCTTGGAACTTACCTTTAATCACCGGCGCTTACGCAATTGATTCAACCAAACGTGATCATCTGGGTTATCCGCTAACTAGTAATTCAGTTTTTTTTCTTGGACCCAATGAAAAATTATTAGCCGAGCCTTACAGCAAAAGCGATCTGTTGGTTTTTGGTGAGTACATGCCTTTCGGTGAACAGATTCCTTTTTTATATAAATTACTACCTTTTGTAGGAGTTTATAAACGCGGCGATGGACCCACGGTTAATGATGTGATTTTAAAAAATAAAACTTTGAAAATTGGTTCGCAAATTTGTTACGAATCTTTAAATCCGAGTTTTTCTCGGGGGCTTGCAGAAAAAGGTGCCGAAATTATTTTTAATGTAACCAACGATTCTTGGTTCGGCTGGTGGGCGGAACCTTACCAACACAACATCATGACTTTGGCGCGCGCGATCGAAGTTCGAAGACCTTTGGTGCGTTCAACAAATACGGGTATATCCACCGTTATTTTAGCCAATGGCACAGTTTTGGAAACTTCAAAAATAAATGAAGCCTGGACACACACTTTTGAAATTCCGTATTTAAAGAACCCGCCCCAAACTTTTTATACCGAATACGGCCATTACGATTGGATCTTTTGGATTTTTGTTCTTTTGGGTTTAATCTATGCCTCTGCTTACTCCTCTTACCGAAAAGGCCGCCATGTTCATCATTAAAAATTTAGATTGGTTTGAAATTTTAGAAAAAATAAAATCATTTGCCACCAGCGAAAACGCGCGCACCACGATTGCGAATACGGGTCCGTTAAAATCTGCGACCGAAGCGGAGAAAAGTTTTTCTGAAATTGATTCGGCCAACGCGGTGATCCTCGGCGGCGTGCGACCCCACATGGAAAGCTTAGATTTATTTGAACTTTGGATTAGCCGCTTAAAAAAGAAAGCCATGCTAAAAACTTTAGAGCTTAAAGACATTCGTCATTTTTGTTTTGAAACGGTCGCGCTCAGTGAAGCTTTAAAAGATTCAAACTCAGCGTGGGCTAAAGAACAATTTGATGGATTGATGCACGCGGAAGAACCGTTATCGGCAATTGATACCTTGATGACTCCGTCGGGTGATATTCGCATGGATGCATCTGAAAGACTTTTTAATTTATCCAAAGAAAAAGATAATTTAGCCCGACAAATTCAAAATCAAATGGACCGTTTGGTAAACGATCACAAAATGGAAAATATGCTGCAAGAAAAGTATGTTACCACTCGCGAAGGTCGTTGGGTCATTCCGGTAAAAGGCGGCATGCAGCACTTCGTACCGGGAATTATGCACGGTAGTTCACAAACTAAACAGACTGTTTTTATGGAACCCGAAACGGTTATTCCACTGAATAATCGTATTCGACAAATCGAAGTTGAAATCGAAGACGAGATCGAAAGATTATTAAACGAGATCTCGGAATACATGGCGACTCAGACTCCTGAATTTGAACGTACTAAAAAGATTTTAGAAAAATGCGACGTTATTTTTTCTAAAGCCCAACTAGCGACCGTATTAGAAGCACAGGTTTGTAAATTTAATGAAGATATGATTCAGCTGAAAGAATTATCGCATCCCTTATTAAAACTATCTGGAAAACCAGTGGTGACTAACACGGTTCAAATGAGTCCGGAAAAATGCATTTTAATTTTATCCGGCCCCAATGCAGGCGGAAAAACCGTATTACTCAAATCCATCGGCTTAGCGGCACAAATGGCCCGTTGTGGCTTACCAATATGTTGTGCGGTCGGCTCAACCCTACCATTTTTTAAAGAGATCGTTACGGGCATTGGCGATTCACAAAGCGTGGATGAGGATTTAAGCACGTTTGCAGCTCATTTAAAAATTTTAGATCAAGCTTCCTATTTAAAAGGTCAACAAAACTTAATTTTGATCGATGAGATATGTGGTTCAACCGACCCCGAAGAAGGAAGTGCTTTAGCGCGCGCCTTTATTGAAAAATACGCAAGTCACCAAACCTACGGCATTATCACTTCACATTTAAGCCCGCTAAAAATGGGTTGGAAAGAGGCGGACCGTATTTTAAATGGTAGCCTAGAATATGATTCAAAAAATGGAAAGCCCACTTATCAATTTCTATCGGGCATTCCCGGCGAATCTTTGGCCATTCAAACGGCCAGACGCGTTGGGGTTTCAAAAGATATTTTAGATGCTGCGGTTGAAAACTTATCGCCGACCGCCCGTGCCCGCCAAAATCAAATGAGCGAACTTGAATCTTTAAAAAAAGATATTGGTGTTTTACAAGAAAATTTAAAACAACAAACTAAGGCTGCGGCAAAATTAAAAAATGAATACGAAGCAAAACTGGAAGATTTTGAACGCGAAAAAGAAAATAAATTAGCGCAAACTTTAAAAAAAGCTTCTAGCAAAGTAGATGAAGCAATTGCGACTGCCTCGGCCGCGACCGTTTTCGACAAACATCGCCAGCTACAAGAAATTAAGTTTAACTTACCTGAAATCGTAAAAGCAAAACCTGCAACAACACCCGTAAACCACGCAATTCAAAGTTCTGAAGAGTTTGCACAGAAGTTTCCGGCCGGTAGTAAAATTTTTGTTCCTTCTTTAAATCAAGATGGAGTGGTTCAATCTTCCCCGAATGCAAAAGGCGAAGTGTTAGTTTTATCACAATCAATTCGCCTGCAACTTCACTGGAGCGAATTAAAACCGGCGCAAAAGTCTACAAACCCAACTTCAACCTTAGCTCGGCGCAGTGGCCAAGTACACGTCACTATCCTTGATGCCGACCGCAGTTTAGATTTGCGTGGTAAAACCGTGAACGAGGCTTTGGCTGAATTAGAAAATAGTTTGGACTTAGCTACCGCGCAAAGCGAAGACCGCATGAAGATCATTCATGGGCACGGTACTGAAATTTTGAAAAAATCAATTCGTACGTATTTATCGCGCTCGGTTTACGTAAAAAAATGGAAAGCTGGAACCACGGAAAGCGGCGGCGATGGAGTCACTTGGGTTGAATTAGGTCAATTATAGAACTGTTTCCATCCAGAGATAAATTTTTGTAAGTGTCTAGCAGATAGCCAGATGACACGCTCTAAATAACGTCGTCTTATTTTGATTCTACAATAGAAAAAAACCATTTCACATTGCAACAATCACCGCGCTTGGGCTGCTTGCCGCCCGCAATCTCATTCTGAGTTATGGCAAGGCCTTTGCTTTATAAATATGTATCAGGGGGTTTTATGACGACAGTTACAAATAAATTACAAACCGGTTTACAGATTTTTTTATACATCTTTGCTTTAGCACTAATCTCTTCGTGCAGCCCGACAAAATCAAACCCGACCGATACCTCTTCAAATACTTCGGTCGTTCTATCTGCAGAAAAAACTTTAGCGCAGTGTAATCGCTCGACGAATACAAATATGACGTTCAATACCGCGGTTCCACAAAACTCGAACGGTACATACTCATCCGATGTGATTAAAATGAAATTTAGTTATTTGTCAGTAGCAGCGACGGCTTCAGGAAACACAATTCGCTTTTTTAAATGGAGAGTATTAAATGGTTCTGCTGATCTAGATTCAACCCCGTTAAATATCTATGCTTACAACATCAGTACGGGCCAATCTTTATCAAACGCGGCGACTTCATATCCAACGGCTCAGATCGGTCAAGCAGTGGGTTTTTATATTCAGCTAAACGATCCGGCTGAATCTTATCAAGTCATTAAAGCGGTAGTGTACGATACAAATGGTGCAATCGTTTCAAACATGAATAGCTTAATCCCGGCTTTCTACGCAAGCCCTGCAGACTATCAATTTAACTCGGATGGTACCGCCCGCTCAAGCACACTACAGGCTTTACATCCATTAAATTCACAGATTGCCGCGGGTTTAACCCCTGCTCAATCCGTACAGACTTTAAACACATATTGTTTTTAATGACTTGATTCGGTCGCGACTTCTTCGGCTTCAAGATTTTCACCCTGACGGTAGCGATCGACTAAAGTGATATCATTTGTTGGAAAAGAAAATAATAAAGAATTCACCTGCGATTCAGCATCTTCTTCGGTCACCACGATATAATGAAGATCTTCAACCCCCAGATCTTCAAATTCTTGGATAAAAGTCACAAGTACGTGGCCTTCCGTATCAACCTTACGCCAAATTTCATCCGGAGTATTAATCGTTGATTCACGGCAATCCGCGTAGTCTTTAAATTTATCGGTGGGAATATCCTTATCACCGCGGATTTTTAACATTGATTCTAATAAACCAATCGCTAAGTAATCACCTTCCAGTAATGAATCACCTTCAATCGCCGCAAATTGAATGGCTTCTAATTTACGGTGAAAAATAATTTCATTCTGCCGAAAAGTCTCAAGCATTTTTAAATCTTTGGTTGGAAAATGGAAAAACACAAAAGTTGGATAGTTATCATCGCTAGAAATATAAACGACCGCAACGTAATAAAAAACCTGCTGTTTAGTTTCAAAAGCACGGATCATGGTGTGGACGGCGATGTCTTCAAATGCCGTATCGTTCACCCAAATTTCATCGGGGTCATCCATGGTTTCATCTAATAACGACTCATGTTCTACTTGTTCATTTAAACCAAAATCATTTTTTAAATCATAGTTTTTTTGAAACTTCGTTTCGTATTCTTTAATGACGGCTGAAAAATATCCAAATAAAGTTTTATCATTTTCAAAAATCAAACCCTGTTTTTCATCGATGATGATTAATTCTTTTTCCTGAATTTTTTTAGGAGCCTTGTGGGCCTGCGCTTTTCTTTTGGCAGGTACTGGCTTTTTCATTTTAATTTTAATCGTTTTTGCTTTCGCGCCCACTTTAATATTTTTGTTCAATTTGCTAGCAACTTTTCTCACGCTCAACCCCCATGCTTAAATACTAGATGATATTTAGCCGACTGGCACGACTCAATATGAATGACTGGTTTTGTCATTCTATTCGTGAACATTGCAAAACCACTTTTCATCGCTACGCTAGAAGTAAGAAGGAGTTTTGAATGTCGAAAGTTGAAGTTTATCTAGATGAAAAAGCAGTTGATAACTTAAAGTCGATTCTGACTCATTCCGAGCACGGTATCCACGTATTGTTTGAAAACTCACTGATTTCCGAAGTCTTTAAAAATAATTACTCCGAAGATGAGTTCTTTGAAGTTGAAAACTTAAAAAAAGTTCAAGACGATTTAATTAAGCTTCTGCAGTTTAAATCCTTAAACGACAAACGTGATTTTATAAGTTCTTTAGATCAAGACTCAAAACACCGCATCGTTAGAGCTTACTTCTACATTATCGAAAACAACCTGCGCTCTAGCCAAAAACGCCCTCACTAAGCCATTATCCAACGGGCGTTTAATCTTTATTTTTCTGTCGAAAAGTTGGCCATAATAATAAAAACTCAATCGATGTGCTTTTTTATGTCGAACTTGCATGATCTTATTTTGAAATTCTTTTTGCTTTATTCGATTTTTCATCGCTCCTCATGAATACTGATTGAAACCACAAAGGGAGATCAAGATGGTCTTAAGAAAATCGCACAATCAGTCACGCAAAAAAACCTACACAGTCTTTGCATTAAGCTCGTTATTACTGAGTTCTTGCGGAATTAAAGTTGCCGATCAACCCAATGAAGTTGTTAAACAAATTAATTTAAGCGCTGGAGTGAGCTCTTTAGCGGTTAATGTGAATCAATATCCTTCTAATAAAATCGTCTGCGATCCCTTTAGCGGTGGCGGAACGGCGACGACTAGCTACGAAAAAGGTATCAAGGCTTCGTTATTTTACCTAACTTCGGGTATGCCCCGAATGTATAATTCAAACAACTACACGCAATTCGCTAAAAAATCAGACCAGAATATTTTCTTGGCTGATATGAACGTGCCCACCCGCATGTTCACGGAAGGTTTTACGACGACGAGCGGAAATGTTTTAAAAAATGATGCAAACCAAAAATTAATTGAATACTTCGGTTTAAAAATGACGACGAATATTGTTTTATCGGATACCGATGAACCCGGAGATTACGAATTAGCCATGTTAGCCGACGATGGAACAACATTAAAAATTAAATCTGGTACCACCGAAATTTCCGATGAAATCTTAATTGATAATGAAGGCGATCACCCGACCCGCATGGGCTGCGCGAAACGTATCGTAAATATGAAACGAAGCGTGATGTTACCCATCGAGGCTACCTATTACCAGGGACCTCGTTACCATATTTCAAACGTTTTAATTTGGAGAAAAGCAAGTTTTGCAGCTAAGGATCCGCTATGTAACCAGCTAGGTAATTATTTGTATTTTAATCCCGATCAAAATTCAGCTCCGCAAAAAGCTTTTCACGATTTAGAAGCGCGCGGCTGGAAAATACTTTCTCCAGATAATTTTCTGATCAGTAAAACTAGTACAGATTATAATCCATGTATTCAAGGAACAGACCCAGTTATTTCAAACTTTGCCGTGGGCGAAATTATTTTAACAAATGTTCGACTTTCGTGGACAACCGATATCGTGGCAACTTCTCACGTCGAATTAACAAATACAAAAACGGGCCAAGTAACTTTAACTCAGTCCGATAACGTACTGCGAACGACCCACGATATTAATTTAACGGGCCTCGAGCCCGCTACGACGTATCGGGTAAAAGCCATCAGCGTTTCATCCGACTTAGGTCGAAGTACTAGCGCGGAACTTTCTTTTACAACTCAGTAATTAGCGAATTTCTACCGATAAGTCTGATAGCCTATGAAAGCAATCAGCCTTATTTTTTTACTTATGCTTTTCGGTAGTTTGCCCAGCCAGGCTGAATACCGCGTATTCGTTTTACAACTTGTAAATTCAAAAACAAATGTTGTCAGACAAATTCAGACGACCCTTGATCCAGAACAATATGAAACTTATTATCCCCACTCTCCCGACGAAAAACTGACCTACGTCCAGACATGGCGCTGCCGTGGCCGCACCGATTTTTTAAAGCCCCACTGTACCCCACCACAAAAACCTCTAACTAAGGCCCAGAATTAATCTTTTTTCGCTCTGTATGAATCCCGTTTTGCTACACTAAGTACATGGCAGATCCAATACAAAACAAACGCGGTTATTTACGTCAAGTTCAACAAGAGCAAGCGCAAAAAAAACGCGAACTCATGTCGCAACAAAAAGAAGATATGAAATCTTTGCGGCAGTATTATTCTGAAGAAGGCAAAAAAGTAGATTCAGAATCAGCCGCGGCCGTTAACCACATCAAATCTCAAGGTGGCGATGCGAAACAAATGCGGATGGAACGCATGCAACAAGCACAAGAACAACGCGAAGCACGCCAGCAAGAAGTTGATGAGATGCGCGCCGAAAGATCGTCCGGCTTACGCTCGCCCGCTTCCCGCGCGGAAGATAACGGTGGAGAAGTAGAAGAATCTAGTGTTGATAAAAAATCTTTGTATAACCGTAAAGCGATGAAAGCTGCGCCCGTAACACAAAATTACGAGACAAAAGAGTCTGACGATTTCTACCGCGTAAAAAATCGCGGTAGCCGTGTTTCAGAAAATAACCAAGGTTATGTGATTGAAGCTTATGCGCCGGAACACGAAAAAGATAATTTGCGAGTTTCTATCCACCGTAATAAAGCTGTCGTCTCAGGCCAAAGAAAATTTGGGGATGAAGCGGTCGATGGCAATAAAACAATGCGCACCAATAATTTTCAAACTTTCCGTGAAGAATTTAACTTGGGCCGCCCCGTAACCAGCGAAGGCATTACGCGTGAGCGCGTGGGTGATTTTGTACGATTTACGATTCCGAAACTAGAAGCCATGAGTGGCGACGAAGACGAATAATCTTCGTTTTAGAGTAGATAAAACCAAAAAAACTAATCAGCTAATTGATGAAAAATTTCTTTCATCACGAATTCACGGCGCTGAATCATTACGTCTAATTGATTTAACTGCGCATGCATCTGTTCAATTAAATTCATTCTGACCGTCGTATGATCAGACATCTCATTGTATACGACCACATCACTAAACTCGATCGCCATATTTTGCGTTACTTGTTCATTGATTTCGGTTTTTTGATTCACATTTACAATTTTCATATCTACCTTCTTTAACAACTTAGTTATATTCGCAACTTAAAGACTCTTGATCTGACCCTGCTAACTGCACCCGATTATCATTCGGCGCTAAATGCGTTGCCATCACCGTACGGCCTTCGCGATGTTTAAGGCCTAAAAAATGCCCCATCTCGTGAAGAATAAGTGCTTCGAAACTGTAACCATCACTCGGGGATCTACCTTGCTTTTTAAAGCTGGCGGAACCGGTCAGAACTTGAGGATTTTGATCATAGTAACTGAAGTCAGCAGCGTTGACACGAATGTCCGCTTCTTGAATCTCATCACCCGCCCAGTAGACAGATGTGCGACCTTGCTCAGAAGTTTTATCTGACTCCCAATCGGATAAAAAGTAAATACCATTTTTTTGATCTCTGGCCAAAGTTCCTAATTGTGAAGAATCTTCAGAGATTTCAATTACTTTACGGCCAGCGTTTATTTCCCAAGTCTTTGCGGCGCGGTAAATTGCCGGACGTAGAGTTGCCGGCACCGAAGAGTGAATATAAAGTGTAACCGGTTGCTTGGTTTTCCACGCGACACGCTGGCCATAGATATTTTGAACAAAACCGCAATCATTTTGGTTTTTTGGCGCGCACGAAGAGGCAAATATCGCGATGATGATTCCAAAAGTAATGATAATGATTTGAACAGTTTTCTTCATCTATCTTTCCATATTTCAAATCTCTGACCATTCATTGATCTTTCAAATCGAATGCTTTGATTTTTACCGATTCGAAATGAGATGAAAAATGCTACAGGACTATTCTCGCTAACACCCCTTACAAAGAAATGGTTATACGAGCTATTAGGCAGACCTAAGAGGTAAATCGCACCGCTTCTGTACTCTAAAGTCACAGTCATAGCCCAATTAAAGGTTCCAAGTTGGCACCGTATTCTGTATCTAGTTGAAAACACTAAAGTTCAAAAATTGGCAAGGCAGTTGCTATGTATTATTGTAAGACAAAGCTGGTAACCCCGGCAACCTTCACTCCTCCACGATCGTGGAACCCTATGAGTGAAAACTTACCCATCACATACTTCCTTCGCTGGAAGGGGAAAAACCCCCGGCCTCCAGCCCGCGCGCAAAATGAAAGTGAAATGATCTGTCATGACCCGCGTGCGCCCTTGACCATGTCAATAAGCTTTACGAAGATAAGTTTAAACAAATTTCTGTCATCGACAGAAGGAGGACTTATGAAGCTAAAGAATTTAGTTTTAGCGGCTACTGTATCCGTAACGATGGGTTTATTTTTATCATCATGCGCATCGAATCCAAATAAAGCAGAAAAAATTGATACTCGTCTCGATCACTCAGGCCAAGTCAGTGGCGACACTGAACTAGGCGTTAAAAACGGAAACATGGTCGTTCAGAAAAAAGTTATGATGAACGAAGAACTTCGCAAATTACAATATGAAGTCTACGAATTAGAAGACCGCGTTTACGGAAACCGCAAATATGGATCATTAGGCTTGTACGGCGTACTGCGCGATTGCAAATTGCAATTATCAGATCCTAAAAACGGCGGAGACGGGAAATTAATGTGGACCGAACCAATCGACCGCGTCACTGATAAAGAAGACGATTTTAAAATCGGTTTAGACGAAAGCAAAAAATTAGTGGGCGTGTCTGAGGAATTTTTATCGGAGCGTATCGCGCGCTTCCGCGGTTACAAATCTTTATTAGCTAAACGCCAAGATGAATACGAAGAAAAACTAGCAATTTGCAAATCGGATTTAAAAAGCCGCATCAGTAAAGCAACAACTAGTAACTAATTTTATTTAACCAAGGATTTTTATGAAAAGTTTAATCGCGATCACTTTACTAAGTCTGATTTCTTTTTCTGCAGTTGCTGAAAGCCTGATTTACACTCAAATCACTTTAACCAAAGACCGCGCCGATAAAAATGGCTTAAGCTTTTTAGCTAGCCCATTTGAAAAATGGTGTCACGGCGTGAACACTGTAATCAGCTTCGGAAGTTTTGAAGCGGCTCAATATGTAGAAAAACTAGATAATGGCTTCTACGTTTGTGACGGAAAATTTGTAGTCGGCAAGTTCAACTCTCCGGTACAAATTTTTGAAATTGCAAAATGCAGTTTAACAGACGCCGAAGTATTAAAAGGCCAATGCCCGTAATATTTGTTCTCACGCCTTCACTACTTTCCCCTCATAAAATCATATTGTGCTTAGCATGATGGTCCGGGAGCTAGTGAAGCGAATTTTTATGCATGCGCTCGCGGATGTCTTCCACTTGCGCCACTGTGAAAGTGTAAGGCTTACCGCACATCTGACAGATAATTTCTGGTTCTTCTTCTTTTTCAATCATATCTTGTAAATCCGCTTCGCCTAAAATTTCTAAAGCCGCGATCACGCGCTCTTTAGAACATGGGCAATGGTAATTGACTTCATGATCGTGCTCGATCTGCGTAAACGGAATTCCTTCCATATACGGAGCTACTAAATCAATGGGGGTTCCACCGTCTCTAAGAATTTTTGAAATACTTGGTTTTTTATCATCAGTATTTTTTTGTAGAAGATCGACGATCGCTTCTTCCACCCCGGGCATGACTTCAATAATGACTCCGCCGGCTTTTACAACTTTTCCGTTTTGATCTAAATAAATACCTAAACCAACCACCGAACGAATTTGGTGAGATTGATGTAAGTAGTGCGCGATATCGTCGCCGATTTCTCCGCTGACCATTTCAACGGTTCCACTAAAAGGTTGTTTTTGGAATGGTTGATGACGGGCCACCGTTAATAAACCGTGACCTAAAGCTTCCGAAACTTTCAAACCACCATCGTAATTCGGTGGTTGGTATTGTGGGTTTGGGGTGTACGCGCGAACGTGACCTTCAAAATCGGCTTCGGCATAAATACTTTTTAAAGCTCCGTTACCGCGAAATAGCAGACCAATTTGTTGTTTGTCTTTTAACTGGCTGGCTAAAAGTAACGCGCCCACCATTGCCTTACCCACCCCGGCCGTCGCGAGCGGAAATGAATTATGAAGTTTCTGCATTTCTTGCACAACTTCCGTAGCGTCAACGGCCGCGATGCGAATTGTAAAATCGTTGGAAACAAATCTTTGTACTTTGGCCATAAAGTTAATTTTAACAAATCAGTTGGGCGGACTCAACTATTAAGGTATTCTGACGGGCCTATGAAGTTTGTTTTATTTCGCCATGCCCAAAAAGGTTTAACGCCCTATCATGACCCCGAACTCACTTCGGAAGGTCACCATCAGGCCAGTGCTTTAAGTGCATTGATTAAACAAAACCTACTTCCCGTTCCGACTCATCTTTGGGCTTCACCAAAAATTCGTACCACCCAAACTTTTAAATCTATCGGCGATGAATTTAAAGTTCGAATTCAAATCAGCGATCTGTTAGATCAACGCGAAGGCCATGAAAGCTTAGAAATTTTTTGTCACCGTGTACAAAGTTTATTGCAATCTTTTGAGGGTAATGCCAGCGATGAAATTCATTTTTTCTGTACTCATTATGATTGGATTGAAGAAGCAATGACTTTAATAAATTCAGATAAAGACCTGAACTCATTCGAGTTTTCGCACTGGCCACCGGCACAGTTTATTATTTTTGAAATTCAAAATGGCTTATGGAAATTTATTCGTAAAGGTACACCCACAGTTCACAAGGGACATGAATTATGAGCAGCCGATGAATTCAAAACTCATTCGAAATGTTTGGGCCGTGGGTAGAAATTACGCAGATCACGCGGCCGAAATGAAAGTGGAAGTTCCAAAATCTCCGATGATTTTTTTAAAAGCTGGAACCTCGGTTGAAACTGGTAGCAAAATCAAACTGCCCACTTGGTCAAAAGATGTGCACCACGAATTAGAAATCGCTTACTGGATTGATGATAAATTAGAATTTACTTACCTTACCTTGGCGCTGGATTTAACCGCGCGAGATGCCCAAGCTGAGGCAAAAGCCAAAGGCCAACCATGGACGATGGCAAAATCTTTTACGGGTTCCTGCCCATTAGGCTCGTGGATCAGCCTTCAAGATGCGGGGCCGCTGGATGAGCTAACATTTGAACTAAAAAAGAATCAGCAAGTTGTGCAAATTGGTTCGGCTAAAGAGATGATCTTTAAGCCCGAAATACTGCTGCAGTTCATTAAAAAACATTTTCCAGTTTCGGGTTCAGATATACTTCTCACGGGCACGCCGGCCGGCGTAGGTCCCCTTCAATCGGGCGATCTTTTACAGGCCACTTTACAGAGCGGTAACCGTAAGCTTTTAGCTTGCCATTGGGATGTAGAATAATAGAAAATCCCTTTCATTCAGGGAGTTTTTATGAGCGAGCCAAGTACACAATCAGCTACACAATCTAAAGTGATCACATTGGGTGAAGAAATTTTAAAAAGAATGGAATCACAATCTAAAGCTTCGTTATTTTCAAAAGATTTTTGGTACGGGTCCATCATGGACTGGAGCATGAAAAACGAAAAATTTAAAACAAATATGTTTCGCTTCGTCGATGTACTACCCTCTTTAAAAACAGGCGATGATGTTGCAACTCACTTAAAAGAATATTTTTCTGAAGGTGGTAAAACGGAATTACCGGCAGTATTTAACGTTGGACTTGGTCTAGGTTCATTAGCACCGGGCATGATGGCCGGCGTGATCAAAAAAAATGTGACCGCAATGGCAAAAATGTTTATTACTGGAGAAAATCCGCAAGATGCATTAGCCGTATTAAAAAAAGCCCGTAAAAATAATATGACTTTCACCGTCGATATTTTGGGTGAAGCGACCCTTTCTGAAAAAGAAGCGATGAACTATCAACGTCGTTATTTAGAACTGATTGAATGGCTGGCAAAGGATGCGGCAAACTGGGAAGAGAATGCGCAGCTTGACCGTGATGCTGACGGACCTATTCCAAAAATCAATGTGTCCGTTAAAATGACGGCACTGTATTCACAAATTAACGATAAAGCTTGGGAAGAAACGAAAACAATCGTCAAAGATCGCCTGCGTCCGTTATTTAAACGCGGAATGGAACTTGGCGTATTTATTAATCTAGACATGGAACACTACGCCGTTAAACACCTAACCGTCGAAGTTTTTCAAGAATTAATTAACGAACCTGAATTAAAAAATTACCGCTTTTTCGGTTGCGTGGTGCAAGCTTACTTACGCGATTCATTGACTGATATAAAAGAATTAACTGAATTCGCCCGCAAACGCGGAACTCCGTTTACAATTCGTTTAGTTAAAGGCGCGTACTGGGATTCTGAAACCATCGATGCTCAACAACGTGATTGGCCCATTCCCGTTTACACGATCAAAGCCGAAAGCGATGTGAATTATGAAATTTGCGCGCACTTTTTATTAGAAAATTATACATACATTCGCGTGGCTTTAGCTTCGCACAATGTTCGTACTTTATCGTCGGCATTAGTAAAAGCAGAGCAATTAAAACTTCCCAAGAACGCGTTCGAAATTCAAATGCTTTACGGAATGGCCGAGCCAATTAAAAAAACATTTGCTGAAATGGGTTACCGAGTACGTGAATACGCTCCGGTGGGAGAGCTGATCCCGGGAATGGCTTATTTAGTACGTCGTCTATTAGAAAATACTTCGAACGAATCTTGGTTACGCGGGAAATTTGCGGAAAGTAAAACTCCGGCTGAGCTATTAAAAGACCCTGCTGTAGGCTTAGTTCTAACCAGCCCGATAACTCCGAAAAAACAAAATTTATTTCATAACGAGCCTTTACTTGATTTCGCCATTCCTGAAGTACGCGAGAAAACTCAAAAAGCCGTTACCGAATTGAATTCGCAATTACCCAAAACGGTTCAACCGGTAATCGACGGTAAAATCGCAACATCAGAAAAAATATTTAAGCGCGTAAACCCATCTGATACAGCAAAAACTGTAGCGAACGTTCATATGGCAACGATTGCGATGGCTGAAACTGCAATTCAATCGGCGCACAAAGCATTTTCTACTTGGAAAAAAGTTTCTGCCAACGATCGCGCCGCACTTTTAGATAAAGCCGCTGATTTGATGGCGCAAAATAAATATAAATTAATGGCGACGCAAATTTTAGAAGTGGGGAAACCTTGGGCCGAAGCGGACGGTGATGTCGCTGAAGCCATCGATTTCTTACGCTATTACGCGCGCCACATGCGTGAATTACAAAAACCCTTACGCGTGGGTCACGCACCGGGCGAAATCAGCCAGTATATTTACAAACCTCGCGGTGTTGTTACCGTGATTGCTCCGTGGAATTTTCCATTGGCGATCTTAGCGGGCCAAGTTGTGGCAGCCATCGTAACTGGTAATACGGTAGTGATGAAACCAGCCGAACAAAGTTCATTAGTCGCTCAAGGCTTGATGGATATTTTAAAACAAGCAGGTTTACCAACTGGGGTGGTTCAATTCTTACCGGGCTTCGGTGAAGAAGTGGGCGACTATTTAGTAAAACATAAATTAACGACGACGATTGCATTTACGGGATCAAAAGCCGTTGGTCTATTAATCGCAAAAAATGCAGCCGTAGTTCAACCGGGTCAACAACACGTAAAGCGTTGTATTATTGAAATGGGCGGAAAAAACGGACTGATTATCGACAACGATGCTGACCTAGATGAAGCCGTTGATTCAGTTTTATACTCAGCATTTGGTTTTGCTGGACAAAAATGTTCTGCCGCTTCAAGACTGATTGTTTTAGAAGACGTGTACGAGCGCTTTACGGAGCGTTTAGTTGAAGCAGCGGGCTCACTTCAAATTGCTAGCGCAGAAAATCCTAAAGCTTACCTTGGCCCCGTAGTGGATGAAGAAGCTTTTACCCGTTTACTCGGCGTGATTGATGAAGCTAGCAAAAAATATAAAATCTTATTTAAAGGCCAAGCTCCATCAGGCGGTTACTACGTACCGATTACCATCATCGAAAGTAGCGACGGCAATAGCGACGTGGCCCAAAACGAATTCTTCGGCCCGATCATGACGGTCATCAAAGCGAAAGATTTAACTCAAGCGATCGATATTGCAAACTCAACCGAGTACGCATTAACGGGCGGAGTATTCTCGCGCTCTCCAGCGAATATTGAACGCATTAAAAATGAATTAGAAGTGGGCAATTTGTATATCAATCGCGGCATCACGGGTGCAATGGTTGATCGTCACCCGTTCGGTGGATTTAAAATGTCAGGCATCGGTTCCAAAACCGGCGGCCCTGATTATTTAAAACAATTCACGGAGCCAATCGTGGTGACTGAAAATACGATGCGCAGAGGATTCGCTCCGGAAGAGCATGAAGTAGGCGGGATTTAATCAACGATTTCTTTTTCTGCAACCAGGCCCAACTTTATAAAGTGGGCCTTTAATTTTTCTTCGAACAGATAAATTCCACCTAATAAAATTCCGCACAAAGTTCCGCCGATGTGAGCGGATACGGCCACCGCCGATTGCACCCCGCTGGGTTCCCATAGTACGCTGGTAAAGTCGGCCATTAAAAATAATGGAAAAATAAAAAATGCGGGCAAGTAAATAACTCCGTAACCGCCCGGCAGTGGCGCAATCATATAACTCCACGGCATCAGTTGATTCTTTTTAATAATCATCAGAAAGGCCATCAACGCCGATGCGGAAGCACTTGCGCCCACCATCGCCATACTACCTGGCCCGTCAAATAATAAATATGTTAAACCACCCGCAAACCCGCCCAGCAGATAAATACTAACTAACCAAAAAAATCCCACTTCTAATTCTAAGTAAGAGATAATTAAAAATATAAAAATAATGTTACCCAAAAAGTGAATCAGCGAAGCATGCGTAAATTGATAAGTCAGCCAAGCCCACGGAGAAGTTTCAATCGAACCCAAACCTAATTGGTACTGCGCGGAGTTTGTATATTCTTTTTGAAATTGCACCAGCATCTTGCGGTTTTGTTCCACCTGAACTTGATCGCCCGAAAATGGAAAGTACGTAACTTTTTTCCAAAAGCGGTTATCACGTAAAGCCTGCATCGGAATATTTGCGAGATTTAGCTTTGCTTTTTCAATAGGATCTAAGGTTTGCACGTACATTTCAGTCAGTGAAACAGAAAAGTTTTTATCTTTCAGACGCGAACTTAAAGCATCCGATGGCCACTTAGAAAAAAACGTGATTGAGAATAAAAATACCAAAGCGTTAATCAATACAAAAATCCAAGCTAGGTTTAGCTCGGGTCGTTTAAATAAATCTTTAAACAGTCCGGGGATCATCATAATTCATCAATCCATTTTTTAGCTAATGACTCATCAAAGATCGAATGATCAGAGGCCGGGCTACGACCACCCGCGCTTGATTTTTCTTCTAACATTTCACTAAGTAAATATTTTTTAACTAAGTTATGGCTCGTATATTTCTGAAGTATCGTAAAATTTTTCTGAAGGTCGCTATCTTTATTTAGCAAACGACTGAATTCATAACGATAAGTATCGGCCAAAATATTTTTATGTTTACGCAAAACTAAATACATCGTCTCATAATCCCCGCCTTGAGCCGTCCGTGCCAACTGGCAGCCAAAGGTGCTATCTGCAAACGAAGCGTCTTTCTCACGACGACAAGCTTGGACTAAATAAGATTGCTCAATCTCTTCGTTCGGTTCCGTCAATGATTTTGCAAAATAAGCTAAGCTAGTATCACTGGTTTTTTCTTTCCATAAAACAAAGTCAGCTTCACGGTCTAAGCAATTATTTGAAAGCTGTCCGACCACGTTCATCGCGATCGCCACCTGTAGGCGGTTTGAAGAAAATGTATCTTTTAATTCTTCGCAGAAAAAATTTTGTTTTTCTAGTTGTTTAAAGCTAGCGACCCGCTGAATAATTTTTTCGTATTTTAAATACATAACTGCAGCGAATAAAAATCCTACGAACAGAATTAAAGTTGCTAGCAATGATTGCCAGTATTTACTTTCATTCTCAAAACTAAAACCTTCATCTTTTTTAAAAGTAACGACTTGGCAGTCAGCTAAGCGGTCATAAAAAGTTTTACGCTGCGGATGCGTAAAAATAGCTAACCAGGGAAGGCCTAACAAAATCGCGCTTGACCAAAAACCCATTTGTCTAAGTAGCGCGCGCCAAAAGATTAAATTTCCATGCTCAAAGTGAATTTGAATTTTTAAAAAGTACTGTCCTGGTGTTGCCTGCCATAAATAAATAAAAACCGCTTGGAAAAAGCTAAATAGAAAAACAACGCTAACCGCTAAAATTGAAATTAAAGAAACCTGCTCAGGCGCATCCGGATTCGCACGCCAAAAAGCAATCGCCTCGTGAAACAAAAGATAAGTAAAAAAACTAACAAACGGAGATAAAACCAAATAATCGATTAAAAAAGAAAAAAATCGATCCAGAATAACCGGAGATAAAAATTTCTTATGTTGTTCAGTGACTTCATTTCGCGAGGAAAAATCTTGATAAACCATAATGATTTATCGGCTTTTTTATTGGTAAACCCAATATTTGCGAAGGCTAGAATTTTACTGAATTTCGATATTTAGAACTCGACCTTTGTCGTCACGTTCGATTTTCATTACGCCGACAGCCGAACCGTCTTTCGCTTTTAATTGAATGTCTTCGTGGGCCGCATCGACTTGTGATTTTGAATATGAATCGTAGCTTTTAAGTAAAGCGCCGTAGTCTTTCATAAAATCATCGGTCTTTAATTGAATGGGAGCTTGGTTTTGCAAAAGCGAAATTTTTTGGATTTTACCTTGATCAAGTTTTGCTTCGTAGCGGCCTTCAAAAACCTCAAATAACAGACGGTCTTGCATATTCGGTTTAGAGCCTAATAATGTTTTTGCTTTTGAATCTTTAGAAACCGACTGCGCTAATTCTTGTTCCCATTTAATTTGATTGGGTTCAAAGCGCTCACCAAAACTTGCGACACCACGGTCTTGATCAGATTTTACATTTTTAATAATGTATTCGTTAACAAAAACTGCGCCGGCTACAACCGCACACATCGCCATGATCGTAATATTTCTTTGTGTCATGTAGATATTGTGCCCTAACTAACCTCGAAATACGAGACGGCTCGATTTTTGTCGGGCTGCATTGCCCGTTCAAATCAGAGCCGTACCATAATGATTCAATTAAATGATAGAGCGTCTTAAGCTAACAACCCAGTCTTTCGACTATGCCGTCCGCGACCATGCCGTCCGCGACTATGCCGCTACTTTACGACGACGAGCCTGCGAAGGATCGATGTGGTATTGCTTTACTTTACGATAGAGTGTTGCGCGACCGATACCTAAAGCTTTTGCAGCCTCGGTTAAGTTTCCTTTGAATTGGTTGATTGCTGATTCGATGGCCTTAGCTTCAAGGTCTTCCATCTTTTGTACTTTGCCTTCCGTCATACCAGGAAAAGATACAACATTGTTCGGTTCAGAAGTTAATGGGTTCATACCCGTAGATAACGCCGGTACACCGTTGACTAACTGTGAACGAAAAAATGGATTGTCTAAACCCTCTCTCCATTGCTGGCCCGCATAGCTATAAAAGCTAACGTCTTGACCTTCACAAGATTTTTTTACGTGTTCAATCACTTCAGGATTTTCACTAACGATGTATACAAATGAACGAGCCATAGGCTTCCTCCTCAATAGTTAAATGAATCAATAAACGACTCACAATGAATGTATCGGTTTGAAATGAAAAAAGCTGAGGGGATAAAGTGAAAAAAATTAAAAATAGTTTTAAATTGAGATCAACGTCTCGCTATCGAACGCTTAAAACGAAACTACGTCGTCTTATTAATAAGTGTAGATCCAACCTAGACCGCTTTGCCCGGCTGCTATGACGGGATAAAACGTCCCGTATTTATCCGCCGCATACTTTGTTTGTTCGGGTGTCTCGTACGCACTGGCGCGCCCGATAATATAACCAAGAAATGCCCCGGCGACCACATCACTGCCCCAGTGAACATCGTCTGATAAACGCGAAAGCCCCACAAATGCGGCCACGGGATACGCTAAAACCGCAGCCTTCCAACCATACGCGTAAGTTAAGCTCGTCGCCGTGGTAAAGGCCGTCGCCGTGTGCCCCGAAGGTAAAGAAAGGTGGCTATCACTGTTGCCCGGGCGCTGGCGATTCAGCGAATATTTTAATACCGTCGTAATCATCGCGCCCCATACCAGGGCGCGCGTATGTTGAATCCAATGATCACGGTTAGAATCAAAAAAATATTGCGAACCAATTAGTAAAGCTCCACCCGCTCCGGAGCCCATTAAGTCTCCGGCGTGCGAATCGTCTTTAGAAATTTTTTGGTGGTTGCGCCACTCACTACGAATATTATTATCCGCCGGAGTCGTCACGTAAAACGCGACTAAGCCCGTCGCTAATAATGTCAATGAAGTGGAATCAACCGAACGCTGTAAAAATGGATCAACGTGCTGGTCACGAAAGTTCGACCATTTGTAATCGCCAGCAAAAGTTTGAGTCGAAAAAAATAACATGATGATTAAATAAAAAAAGCGCATAAAAAATTATGCGCTTTTTCTAAGGACATTGTCTAATTAATTTCTCGATCTGTCCGCTTGTGATCTCAACCTAACTATCTACGACCTGATTTAATCTTAATCTGTAATTTAGAGATTAAATGTACGGCCATTTTCTCTTGAACCTTACACATTTTTAATTCGTCACGGCGATAGGATCTTTGTGACGGCGTTAAAGTGCCAGTTTCAAGTTCCATTTCATAATCCAGCTTACTCGAGCGAATTCCTTCTAACTCTTTCGTTTGTTGCTTGAAAAGCTTAGTTACCCCGCTGACCGGAGCTACTTCAATCCACTCTTCTTTTTGACGGTACCAAGATACCATACGTAAAAAGCGCGCTTTATTTTTCGCTAAGGTGAATTGCGGAAATGTCGTCTCATTAAGATCTAAGATGTTATCAACGGCGTCGAAATCGAAGTCGTTTTCTTCTTCGAAATTAAATCCGTTCATTTGCGCTAATTTTTCTAACTCGATTGCGGCTTCGGCTTCTTCGCGAGCACGTGCCGAAGCACCTGTCTCTTCACCGTCGTCTTCATCGTCGGCTAAAACGTCATCGCGTAGGTCTTTTTCTTCAACCTTTGATTTCGTTTCCTGAGATGCAATAGAAGTCCCTATAGATGCAGTATCAGTCCCTGGCATAGAATTTCCCCCGTGTGTGATCGAAACCTGACTCTTATACCCTACTTGTTTCGATGTCGCAATATGTCAAATGCTAATTCGTAAAGTCACTGTAATTTTGTTAACAAGCTGCATACACCTTTATTGCAAGATGGCGGGTTTATTACTCAAGTATTTTTGCGGAGGAATCACGAAATTAGCGATTGCAATATTTTCTACTGCCGCGTGGGCCGTAGTTTTTACAACGGGCTGCATGTCCGTATTTAAACGAAATTCTGCACAAAATATCGAAAAGTATAAACACTATATTATGACCCTGCATGGAGTTCGTGGAAACAACCAGTCATTTGGTGACTTTAATTCTTTAATTAAAATGCATTTAGAAAAAGCAGGTTCCACAACTTGATCCAAAAAATCAGTTTTGCCGAATTGAACGCTTTAGCATTGGGTTCAATCGTACCGACGAATTTAAGAATCAATATGATGAGCACCGTCAGTAAAACAAAATGGGTCAGCGTTTCAGGATTAGTTCAGTGTTTTGAAACGACCCAAGGCTGCGAAACTCCGGGCTGCGATCATTTTCAAAATCCGCGGTTTGCGTTTATTAATTAACGAAGACCTAAGAATCTTTTTAAGTAGTCAACGGCTTGAGATAATTTAGTCTCTTCTTTGATAGAATCGTTTTTGGGATTAAACTGCTGCGCGGATAAATTATCAATTTTTGTTTCACGTACTGATTTTATCAGATCAACAAAATAATGACGGTACCAATCAGCCTTACGTTCCATATCTAAACCTAATTGTGCCCGGTCGTATTTACCAATTTCAAAACTAAATTTTTCAGCCGGTGTTACGTAGAAACGAAGTAACTGATCTGTGCTGGTACTTTTGTATTTCTGTACCCATTCACTGACCGTAGTTGGATTTGAAAAATTTGGATCAATCGCCATCCAACCGTGCTGGGCCGTATTCACTAAGGTAGCCACGTGAAAATCCCACATCACCGACGGAGATTTCATCTCGCCGACGGCCCAAATTTTTAACACCGATTCTTTTTGCATTCCCATTTTCAATAACATGAGATGCGCGTAGGTTGCGCGACCGAAACAATAACCGATGCTTACGTCGGGACGATTGTAATTTGCGGTCGCATTGTAACCAACTACGCGGTGATTATGCATCGACTGATGAAGGCGGTTTGCTTCCTGGTAAGTAATTTCAGCCGCCCGTTTACCCGATTGCACGGGCTTATAGTTTTCTAAATTTTCTAAAGTTTGTTTATTTAATTCAGCGACGGCTTCGGCGGTATGCGCATTTGGTTCTGATCCATAAACTTCGCGCAAGTTTGAGGGTAATTCTACAAATGGAGATTTAATTTCAAATAAATTTTCACAGCGCAGCGTAGATGCCTTGGCTGTCAAACTACCAGCTATAACAACCAATAGCAGGAATTTTTTACTCGAATTCATATGACATACCCCCCGGTATTCTTTTTAAGACTCGATCTAGATATATAGCAAGATCAAAACCAACTTCGAATTTTAGTAATTAAGTTTTGGTAAAGAAAAGATTATTCAAGTCCCACTATTTCAACCTCGGGGGACTCTTCGAATGCAGATTTTTCGGCCGGCACTCTCTCAAGCGTAACTGTTACTGGGTCAACGGTTTCGCTTGCCGCCGCTGCCACTTCTGG
This sequence comes from Bdellovibrio sp., assembly GCA_014376435.1. Classification (GTDB taxonomy): domain Bacteria; phylum Bdellovibrionota; class Bdellovibrionia; order Bdellovibrionales; family Bdellovibrionaceae; genus Pseudobdellovibrio. The sequence goes on from JACMRL010000016.1 coordinate 52,860, forward strand.
AACTTTCACTTCGCGTACTTTTGATATTTTGACGAGCTGTTACCAATTAATGCCTTCGTTGATTTTTCGTGGAAATCAAGTCTGCTATTTTTAAAAGAACTGCCGACTAGTGCGGAATCAATTCTTAATTATCCGTGAGTTGCCACAACTTTACAGAAAAATTTAATCGGATATTGGCGCTTTAATGAAGCCACAACGGGAACCGTTACCGGCACGAAAGATTTTGTGGACCGCTCAGGAAATAATTCTCATGCAAGCAAAGTGGGAACCATTACACTGGGAGCCGCAACTGACTAACCAATTAGTTAGTTACGTATGCGCAATCGACCACTAGCCCATTAATACCTGTGCCCGGCACATTGGGTAAAATAAGTTGGTGATGTGCGGCTTGGCCATTCGCAATTACGCCAAAGCTGCTTGAACCGATTGATAATTGTTCAGAATACAAATTAATAACTGCAGTATCACCACTCATTAAAGCAACCATGCCGCTGACGCCGCCGAATTCAGTTAATTTAAATATTGCTACGGAACCATGTGGATCAGAGCTTTTTTCAACCGAAATTGTTTGAATCACTTTAACCTCGTTGCCGACGAACATTTGTACGTCGCACTTCATCGTTTGCGCCGCAAAAACTGTGGCTGAAGCAGAAATCACTAAAAGACTTACTAAAATATTTTTCATATAGACCTCTTCCTATTAGGTTTAAAGTCACTACTTCTATAACGCCAGGCCTGAGTTGAATCAATGCATTAGATAGCTTGCTCAAGTTCTAGGAGCTTCGTTTTTCTATTCTGCCCTCCAGCATAACCACCTAGCTTTCCACCGGAAGTAATGACGCGGTGACAAGGTACGATAATGCTAATTGGATTACGGCCATTCGCGGTACCCACGGCTCTGACCGCATTACTTTTAAGTTTCGTAGCGATATCTTTATACGAGCATGTCTTCCCGTAAGGAATCCGACTTAATTGCTGCCAAACTTTATTTTGAAACTCCGTACCTTTTATATCAAACGGAATATCAAAAATTTGGCGTCTCCCCGCGAAGTATTCATTTAATTGTTGAATAGTTTTCAATAAAGTTTTTTCAGACTTCGAGTTGCCACGCAAAGATTTAACAAACTTTACTTCAATGGCTTTCCATAAAATTCCTTGTAGACCTTTTTCCGAGGCCACTAAAAATAATGGGCCAATCGGAGACGGCATTTTCCATTGCAAACTTGTTTCAGACATTTTGAACCACCTTTGATTTTTTTGATAAGAAGTTTGGATAACTTTGCCAGAATCAAATCAGTGGCCGGAAAACGATCAGTGTGTCGAAACAAATCAAAAGTACAGATCACTTTTAAAACTGCTTTCTAGCATTGATCACTTATGGGATAATCTAAGATGATGTCAATCGGTAAATAATTTACGGCAAGACTGTGCGGCAGACATATGAATCAATTTTTTAAGGGTCTTAAATTCTAAATAAGGATTTCCATTACCCCAACGGTTTGAAGGGTGCGAATCTGTACCCTCGCCCGCTCCGAACCATACAAAATCAACTCCGCGTAAGTTTTTAGATTTATTCCATTTTCCATCCAGCGCACTGCCTTGCGCATCGATGTAAAGCACATAAGAAATCGGAAGTTTTTCATGCAGCTCACCCTCTGCGATTTTTTTCACGGTTGGCCCATTCGTCTTTTCAATATCTACTTCACCTAAGGTTTCTAAATAACCTTCTACTTGAACTTTAGCGATGGCCCAAGGACGCAGCCACTGCTCGTCGGCTGTTAATTCTTTAGGTGGACTAACTTCTCGGTGATAACCAATCACGCTTTCATTCCAAATTTGTTTTCCTAAATTTGCATCGACCATAAAAGATTTCTTTTTCTGCGCTAAAAAATATCTTAAAGCTAAATCAAATACTGCCGCATTGGGCTGCGCCTCTGCTTTATCTTGAACGGTTGGAGCTCCCATCTGGGCGTATTTTTCTACGAAAAAATAAGTAGCTCCGGCTAACGCTTTTAAATCGGAAGATTGAAATTTAATTGCTACACCGTCTCGGTTTTTTACTACGACTGAAGTTTTAGGCTCAGGAAAAATAGTACTGGCACAGCGTACGCCATTACAAAAACCTTCCCAAATTTTTGGTTTCAATCCACGCATGGGACCACGCGAAAACAATTCTTGTTTCGTCATTGAAAAATTATAATCACCTTTGAAAATATCGTATTTTTCTGCCGGAGATAGTAAATTTACTTGCTCACTAGTCATTTCTAATACTTGTTCTTTCGTTGGTAACTGGTGCAAACGTGGAAAACGCTTTTCGCCAACCTGCCAACGATTTGCTATTCCCCCGTGTTTCATTGCAAAATAATTACCCGACCAAGGCGCGTGGGCTTCAGAAAGTCTGAATTCAGTGGGTCCAATGTAAGGGTTTGAAAAACGATCCATATTCTCATCGTTGAAACCCCATATCTGTAAGGCCCCACGCAAGAATTTCACATCACGCTCATAGGTTTGCGCGTGCGCAACGACCGCGCAAAACATGGCTAAAAAAAAATAGAGTCGAGGGGTCACGCGCATCATGTAAAGGATTCTTCAACTAAGGTGCCATTAAAATCGCTTTCATAAGCCTTTTAATTCGCTTTGAGTGTCTCATCGCAAAACACGTCTTGTCGCTGTCTAGCTATTCGTCATTAAACGATCTATACTTCCCGCATGAATAGAAAATTAAATTCTGTTTTAGAAATTCTATTGGCAGATATTTTTTGGGGTTTTGGTTTTGTCGCGACTACGTGGAGCTTACTTAGTTTTTCTTTGTTTCAAAGTCTTTATTTACGTTTCACCATTATCGCGGTGGTAACTCTGCCTTTCATCGTTTATCAGATGAATAAGCGCGATTTCATGAAGTATTTAAAAATTGCTTTTCTACCCTCGCTTTTTTTAATTGGTGAAATATTTTTTCAGATTTTAGGCCTGACGTACACTACTCCTTCCAAGGCCGGTTTCATTACTACTTTATTCATCGTGATTGTTCCTATCTTGGAGTATTTATTGCTTAAGAAAACAATTTCACGTCTGCATTGGTTTTGGGTATTATTATCTTTAATCGGAACTTATTTTATCGTGGGCGGCGAAATCTCTAAAATTAACAGCGGAGATTTAATTATTTTTGTCTCGGCTATTTTTGCCAGCTTTCACATCATGACAATCGGAAAAATTAGTGATTTGAATTTAGATTTTTTTAAACTTAATATATTTCAATCATTTTGGGGCTGCTTGCTAACTTTACCACTTTTTTTCTTCGAGCCCGTTTTAGAAATATCAAATATTCAAACAAAGGCCGTGATTGGTTTAATGTCTTTAACTTTTGGTACAACCTTACTTGCCTTCTACTTTCAGATGCGCGCGCAACGGACGATTAGCTCGTCGACCGCTAGTCTACTATTTTTACTTGAGTCTCCGCTTGCCGCCGTTTTTTCGTTTTACCTAATTGGCGAACAGATGATCTGGTTGCAGATCTTAGGTTGCTTAATTGTGATCTTATCGGCAATCGGTGTTATATTTACGAGCGAGACGAAAAAAAATGATCCAGTATTTTAAAAAACCATTCTTGCATAGGCTCTTGGAAAGCTAGTTGCTCTTTGATTTGACTTGCCGTCTGGCAAAACTCGCCCTTCGGTAAACTTTTATCTTCCGCACATTCGATGGCCCACGCCATTGTTGTCTCAGGATGAAATTGAAAAGCTACTACGTTTTTATTGAAAGTGTAAGCCTGATGCGGCCACGCTTGATTGCCTGCGAAATTTTTTGCTCCAGGTACTTGTGAAAAACCGTAGCTATGCCACTGAAAGACCGGCAAAGTTAAAGCTCCAGTTCCCGCAAATTCGTTGGGTGTGATTTGCATTTTTTGCCAACCGACTTCTGAATAATTCATGCGGCTTACTTGGGCCCCTAAAGCTTCGGCGATCAACTGGCTACCAAGGCAAAGCCCCAAAACCATTTTACCCTCGGCGATGGCCGCGAAAATTAATTTTTTTTCTTTTTTCATCCAAGAGTGTTTTTCTTCTTGGTCAACATTCATTGAACCACCGCAAATGATTAGATTATTGAAATCTGTTAATTCAGGAAGCGGATCATTCTTGTAGAGCTTACAGATTTTGTAACTCATGCCGCGCGATTTAAGCCACTGTGTGCTTGAGCCCGGCGTTACATCAACTTCATGCTGTAAAATAATCGTCATTACTTTGTTCTTCCCATGCCAACTTTGAAAACGCTGGCTGAAGTATTGTCGCGGTAAAAAGTAATTTTATCAAAGCCTTTCAGTACGATCACTTTCATTTCGGGATCTTCGCGGAGTGATGAAAAATCGTAACGTAAAAGCACGCACTCGGTTTGTTGGCAATCAAGTTTGTACTTTATTAACTTCACGGCTTTGAGTCGTACACTGGAACCATTAGCACCTACCGGCGGAAGATTAATCAAGTAATCTTCAAAACTTTGCGGAATATATTCGGCTTGCAAGGTATTAAATATTGCGTAATTGAATAATTTTTCGGGAAAGCTCACTTTAACTAAATCAATTGAAGAGCTTTTACCTGCTATGCGCCCAATAAAGGTTGCAGCCTTTTGCGAATTACTCGATGGCATGATCGAAGAACTATCGACCGCGATCAAGCGCCCCTCTTCTGCCATTGCTGGACCATTTTTTGATATATAATTATGAAAGTTCAAACCACGATACGAAAGACTAGCCGCTTGAACCATCGAAGCCGGAGAAGGACCTAATTCAAAAAATGTAATAACGTCGGTAAATAAACCTTTACCGCGGGACTCATCGGCAACTAACAGATAAAATTCTGATTTACCATTTTTTTGTAAAGTCAGAGCTCTAGATTTTTTAGTTTGGGATTTGTAAAACACACTTGATTCATCTGGATCATAATCAAAAAAGTTTAACTTGTCGTCGTCTTCAACGTACAAAACATTCATTGAGGGAGATGAAACACGCAAATCTTTTAATAAAATTTTTTCACCTAGTTTTTTATCAATTTGAACTTCAATTTTATCATTTAACTTTGTGAATGTTTTACTTGAGCCAATCGTTAGTTGCGACACTAGCACACCAACGATGGCCATTAAGCCAAGCGCTACGGCTACTTCGACCAGCGAAAAACCATTATGTTTTTGAATCGGGCTGAGGATTTTTTTTAACATCACTTACTCACCACAAATTCATATTGACGTGAATTTTCCCAATCCTTGTGCGTAAAAATAATTGTAACTAAATATAAATCACCCAAGGCTTGATTAATCGGAGAAATCACGTAGCCATAGCGGCCCGGACAATCCTGACAAGTGGCTTCAGGTGCATCAACTTGTGTCGACCAAGCCATTTTCAATGAACCCTTTTTTAATAAAACTGAGGGGTCATCTACGTATTGAATAATCTCAGTCGTTGGCTGCTGACGAATGTTTTCAATAATTTCATGGATACGATCATCGGCGTAAGTTGAAACTTCATTTGTTTTCGAGGTTTTTGTCAGCTGGGTCAGTAATGACATTCCTCCCAGCGCAACGACCATAATTAAACCTGTACCAATCATCACTTCAACAATGGAAAAACCATGCTCTGGTTTAAGAAAAAATATTTTTTTAAAATTAAAATCCATAAATTCTCTCTAACTGAATAATGTTAAAATTACGAATGCGCTTCATACATTTAGTCGTAGTATCAGTCGCATTCAAACGCCCACAGTCTGGATCAACCGATGTCCAGCGTGGTGGATTTTTACCTTGAAGTAAAAAATCCGGACTACAGCGCAGACGATCCGATAATACAACTAAACCCGGGTCTGGGTGCCAATGAGGTTTTGGCAAAGTATTGCAGCTTGACCCATTCGATCTTTTTAAAATTCCGCGGGCCTTCAATTGCTCGACGGATTTCTGGTTGTGAATCGAAGACCAAGTAATACCAGCTTGCACCGCCGAGGGATGAATACTGAAGTTACGGCTTACAATGAAAGTACCCACAATTTCTAAAGGCGTACTGCGGGCCGCAATTACAAAATCTTGGCAAACGTAAAAGCCCGTAATAAAATTGGTTGTGGCCATGATCGTGCACGTTTTTCGAATGGCACCCACGTCAAAGTTCGCCGAATTTGATGAAAATGTTTGATCATAATAAGTTGCTTTAGGATCTGGGGAAGCAAAATGCCAAGAGTCTTGTGAAGCTGAAGTAAAGCTGGTAGCCCAACCCGCTGGCTGAAAAGCGTCTAAATTAACCCCGCCGCCTAAGTTCGTACCCGAGTAACAGCTTTCGGCTAAACTTTCGTAATCAACGGCTTCGTCAGCCCCCGGCGTATTGATTTCGGTGGTTAAATCTTTTTTGTAAAGTACGCTTGATACTTTTACTTTGCCATCCTCTTCACTAAATTTATGGTAAACGGCATTAAAATCAGGTTTACCCAAGCGAAGTGAAACTCCGTTTTTTGCGCTGTAATCCATACCTTCAAATCTTAAATATTCCGGCGAAATAATTTGATACGGTCCATCGCCGAAGTTTTCTTTGCGCTCAACAAAACGATTACTGTTTGAAATCTTCACAAAAATTTCTCTAAAAACACTTTGTTTCTTTGAAAAACTCAAACTTGGTTTCGCCGTCACAAAACTAATTGTTGCCGGGTCTTCGTAATAATCTTTTTTCTTTTGCCAGTCAGACTTTAGCTGATCAGCCTTTACTTTACTGGCGTCAGTCGCCACTGTCTTATCATCACGTAACTTATCCCAAGCAATCCAACTGAGTAATCCTGCAGAGGGAGCCGTAGACGTGCTGGTATCTGCAGAATCTGCTTTTCCACTGCCGGCATTGCCCCCACTTTTTGGCGGTTCCACCAAGCTCTTAGCGGGCTCAGCTTTGATTAAGATTTCTAACTCGTTCGACAGGTCTTCAAATTTCTTTTGCGCTAACTTATAATCAGCTTCGGCATCATTTACTTCTTTTTCGTTATAGGGAGCAAACTTTAATTGAATTGGTATCGGCGAGCCATCCGAATTTTCCATTAAGGGAACGCGGATTTTCTCGTTATACCAAATAACATCTGCCCAAAAAATTAATTTTTGCGAATTTATATCTAGCACATTTTTATCATACCAGATATGGCCTTCCGCTGAAGCGCTATCAGATAATCCGGTTAAAACCTGCGGCACGAACACGTTTTGTACTTTGTTGGCAGACGTAGAGAATGAATAGCGGTTTGTAAACTGCGTGCCGACACCAACGTCTGTATTCAAACGTCGCGCCGTCAAAATTGAGTCGCTGGTCATATCTAAATTTGAACTAGCGCGAATAAGAGAAATGCAGCGCTGAATAATTTCGTTATTCAGCTGAATTGACGGAATCACGCCTGCCAAATTATCTAAACCAGAATCACGCTTTGAATCAGAATCAAAGCCGCGCGAAAAACCACCAAAAATTTTCAGATCAGTCCAATATTTTTTAACGCCCAGGGCTTCACCGATTTGAAACCCGACTCCGGCGTTGTTTAAAATTTGCCCGTTGCCTAAAGTCACGTTGTCATTAAAACGAACTGGTGTGTAAACCTTTTCATTAATTTGAATGTTTCCATTTACAAAAACCGGCGAATTAAAACTAATCCCATTATCAGAATTTTTGCCCGCCTCAGCATAAAAGTGCCCGCCACTTGAGGGTGGCGCCGCGGAAGTACCTAAATACATATTTCCCGCTACGATCAACCCAAACGAATTGACTTCACGCGGAACGCTGACAAAGCGCGAGCTTTCTCGGTAAAACTCTGAACCATCCTGCAAAAGATTTGAAGACGAATCTAAGAACTGTACGATCACTTGTACAAAGACTTCGTCTCCACTCGCGGGCATTGTTTGATCTTCAATACGGTTCAGCTGAATTTTTACGTATTTAATTGGAGAATTTTTAAAGTTACCTAAAATTTTTGCCAGCGGATGTTGAGCCGTAATATTTTCTAGTGCGGTTGTGAACTCAATTTTTTTTAAATGTAAGTCTCCACCAGGCAGTGACGGTAATGGTGATGGAACATTTGTGGATAAAATTCTTAAATTTGTTTCGTATGATAACGGCATCAACAAACGAAATGTGCTTCGTTCGTGTTTAAAACTTCCCACACAGTTTTCGGGTAACTCCGGCAGCATATTTTCGTCAAAGCACCAAGACTTGCGGATGCCGTAGCGGATGTAATCTGTGACAGATCTAAGTGCTAGATTGGCACCGATATTTTTTTTCATGGCTGCTGTTAATTTTCGCTCGTTCATGATCTTACCGGTCGCAAAATACGCGCCCGTTAAAATCGCTCCGAGCAAAATAACTGAGAAAAGGGTTACATTTCCCCGATTATTTCTCAAACGCGGGTTTAAACCAAACATCGAAAATGTCTCCCTTTTCTGGTGGTGCACCTAGGTTCTTTTGCAACTCAAAAGTACTTTTCTCTCGCAGTTCTGCACTTGTTCCGACAGCTTCAATTTGTGAGGCATAATTTAAGTTAATCGATTTGATCTTAGTATTCAACGGTATGCTATCCTTTGCATCGTAAATGCCTAGACCTTTTACGTCTTTCCATAAAACTAATTTTTTAAATATCGGATCGCGCGCATCAATGACACCATCTTTGTTTTTATCATATTGCGCCAGCTTTAAAAAGCCATTTTTATACTTATCATCCTCACCAAATAACTGATCTTTAGAAGTTACTTTTTTCTTCACGGGCAAAACAATAAAATACCCGGGATGATTTTTCTCTGGCCAATAAGTTTTCAAACCGGTGTGCATATCAAAGCTGACAATATTATCAAACTTCGGCCGTGCTGAATCGAAAAAAACCATCAGCGGAGAAAAGAAACCACCGCAGTATTTATTTTCTCCGGGAAAGCTGGCTTGAATATCAACTAGTTTTCCGTCGGAAGACTTTGTTGCTCCGTAAGAGCCAGAAAGCGGCCCGTCTTTACCCATGAAAGCACCCTGAGAAGCATACTCAGGCATAATTTGTTCAAAGCGCACATTCGAAATTGTAAAGGCATTTTGCGTATCAGAAATAGTTGCTGATACCGGATCTAAACTTGCCACTGCCGTATGCGGAATTTTAAGAACAATCATATTTCCCGCAACCCCAAGCTGCGAGTTTGCCGGTAAGCCCGAGGTGTTAAGTAAACCTAAATCTTGCGCCGTCGCAGCCGACATTCCGCCACCTAAAACCGCGGTCGCCGGAAATAATATACTAAAATCAGCCGCGGATCCACCACTGGGTGTAAGCGTAGCCGTCATACGAATATTAGAAGAAGGAGAAACAGGATTACCAACCCCGCGCAGGTTGGTACCATAACAGGAAGCCCGCATACGCACAATAATCTGGCTAGAGGTCGTTCGCTGAGCCACGCCAAGTTGTGCCGAAGTCGCCATTGGATTAATCGATCCACCACCGCTATGTACCGATAAAGTAGATTCTGCTAATGCCGATGTCGCGTAGAAAAGATGAGTGGCTAAACTAAAAACAAAAAGTTTTTTTCCCATAAAGACCCCCAAAACTGTATCGGCTTTCGACAAAAAATCTAAAATATAAAAGTGTTCATTTTTTAGCAGCTCGGTTCTGTTAGTCCTGCAGAAAAAGCGTATCAAAATGCATAAGTAAAAAATCTCTAAAGAATACATTTCTTAATAATTCTTTGTGGTAGCCTTTGAAATTAATGACAATCATCTACTGGTTGAACCGCGTTTATCCCGAAGTTTGACGTTGGTTCATAGCGTCGCACGGCCGTCACCAGTCGTTGACTTTGAGTCTTCGAAAACTTTAAAGCGTTGTTACAAAATCCCATTAACGTTTTGTATCCATAACGTACATAAAAGCGATTCTGATCAATTTCGTACAAAATTTTAATAAGCTTTTTTTCATCTTCGTGAATTTGATCTGCTCTCACAACTGCAAGATTCAAAGAATCTCGAACTAATTTAGATGATGTGTAAAAAAGTTTTTCTCGCGTCATAGTTTTTTTAAAGCAATGTACATACCCCATTTCAATCAACTAAAAATCGCCGACGCCTTATATGTAATCCGTATTCCAATTGATGCACGTTACCTACATCAAAGATCAGGGCGAAAAGTCTTTTAGTTAACTTGCTTGCGACGATCAATGATGATTGAAGCTAAAATCGAAGAACTAATTAAAATTCCAATGATGGCTAAAGACCAAGTAATGGGAAATTTTCCGTCGTAAACACCGTTTAGCCAAACCATTTTTAGTCCCACGAAAATAAGAACGGCCGCTAAACCGTATTTTATGTAACCGAATCGGTCCATTACTCCGGCTAGCATAAAGTACATTGAGCGCAAACCTAAAATCGCAAAGATGTTCGAGGTGAAAACAATTAAAGGCTCTTTTGTTAAAGCAAAAATTGCCGGAATGGAGTCAACGGCAAAAATGATATCGCTTAATTCAAGAAAAATGAGCGCCAGAAAAAGTGGAGTGACATAAAGCAAACCTTCTTTTTTAATAAAAAAATGCTGGCCTTCGATTTGTGGGTGAACTCGAAAAACTTTTTTTAATTGCCTGATGATAAAATTATTTTCTAAACTTTGTAGTTCAGTTCCGGCAAAAAACATTTTAAAGCCCGTGATAATAAGTAGCGCGCCAAAGAAAATAACCACCCAGTGGTATTGCATAAGCACAGAACCCATCGCAATAAAAATTCCGCGGAAGATCAGGGCGCCCAAAATTCCCCAGAATAAAATTCGGTGCTGATACTTTTTAGGAATTCCAAAATACGCGAATACCACGGCGAAAATAAAAATATTGTCGATCGCTAAACATTTTTCGACGACAAAGCCGGTTAAAAATTCTAAGGCCGAAGCTTTCGCTTGAATCTCGGGATTAAATCCGATGATTGAAGTGTAACGTTCATGTGTAGAAAATCGAAATTGTGCGTATAGATAAAATAAGTAATTAAAAACTAAGGCTGTGCTGATCCAAATTGTGGTCCAAATTGAAGCTTCTTTAAAACTAACTTCATGCGCTTTTTTATGAAATACGCCTAAATCTAGAGCTAGCACCGCTAACACAAATACTAGAAAACCTAAATAAAACCACCAGTAGTCATGCATTGGAAATAGTATCATTTTTTAGTCTCCTCGTAATTACGCCTTGATTCATCATGATAGATAAATTAGTATCTATCAAATAGATAATATAATTGTTTTGCATGCTTTAATACGATAGATTGTTTAGTTATCAGGAGGCCTTATGAATTCATGGATTAATTATCACCATCTTTTTTACTTTAAAACCATTGCCGAAGAAGGCACTGTTTCAAAGGCCGCCGAAAAATTGAACCTAGGACAACCTACCCTGTCTACGCAGTTGAAGCAGTTTGAAGAAAATTTGGGAGTTCAGCTTTTTGAAAGACAGCATAAAAAGCTGGTTTTGACCGAGCAAGGTAAGGTTGCGCTGGATTACTCTAAAAATATTTTTCGCATGGGTTCCGAAATGTATGAAGTATTGCATGATCGCTTAAAGCCTTTAAAGCCTTCACTGCATATTGGCGCATTAGATAGTGTACCGAAGCAGATCGTGCTGCAGTTAGTGAAGCAGGCGTTTAAAATTTCACCCTGCCAAATTACTTTATCCGAAGGAAAATCAGACGAACTTTTAAGAGAGCTGGTCGCCCATCGAATGGACTTGATGGTTACGAATTTTTTACCGGCGGGTACGAATGGTAAAGGGCTTTATCCTAAGTCCTTAACGAAAAAAAATGTGGCATTTTATGGATCTCCGAAATTCAAATCTTTGAAAAAATATTTTCCCAAATCTATTTCTGGAGCACCACTGATTTTACCAACTTATGATAGTCGCTTACGCCAAGATTTGGATCACTGGGCAAAATTAAATAAAATTGAACTGAACATCATTACGGAAAGCCAAGATATCTCAGTTAAAAAATTAATGGCCACTAGTGAACTGGGATTAATTGCCACCGCTGCACACGCGGTTACGGGCCAAATTCAACGAGGCGAGCTCATAGAAATTGGTCAATTACAGGGAGTTTCCGAAGAGCTTTTTTTACTAACGGCCCAGCGAAAAATTGAAAATCCGATTGCCGCTAAGCTAAGAGATTCTTTCGTAGTTTAAAACGACCCGTTGCTTGCTACTGCGTTCAAGTTATAAATTGTAATAGCGGGTTGAGTAGCTAATTGCTAGCCGGCACATATTTCGATAAAACATCGATTAAAACAGACCGTTTAATTGGTTTGGTAAGAAAGTCGGTAAACCCAGATGCCGTGCACTTCTCTTGCTCTTCTTTGAACGCGTGGGCAGTTAAGGCAACGATTGGCTTCATGAACTTCGCGGTACGAAGAATTTTCGTCGCTTCGTGCCCGTCGAGAACTGGCATCTGAATATCCATTAGTACAACGTCAAATTCGTCGGTCAGTGCATTTTTAACGGCTTGTGAACCATCTGAAACTACCGTCACTTCTGCACCTTCTTTTTCAAGATACATGTGAATAAGGATCTGATTGTCTGGTGAATCCTCTACGACCAATACTTTAAGTCCTTTCAGAAATGAGCCATCTTTACGGTATTCTACGGCTTCACTAATCATCGTTTTCAATGTGTCTCGACCCACCATCTTTGCATTCGGCAGCAGAGGACTATTGATTTCAAACATAAATGTGCTTCCAACATCTTGCTTGCTGCAGACAAGTTCTAATTTGCCACCCAAAGCTTCGGAAATTCGGCGCGATAGGACCAAGCCCAAACCAGTGCCGCCAAATTTTCTAGTTGTTGACGAGTCTGCCTGACCAAAAGGTTTAAACAGCCTGCATTCCTGTTCAGATGAAATTCCAAGACCTGTGTCAACAATCGTAAATCTTAAAGTTGGATTTTCAAAGGCTACTTTAAGTTCAACGCCACCTTTAGACGTAAATTTTAGTGCGTTACCCACAATGTTATTTAGTATTTGACGTAAACGCCCGTTATCGGTTTTTACAATATCTGGTATATGAGTTTCAGTCGTGAGTCGAAAAGCAATTCCTTTTTCCTCTGCTTTAAAGGTCATAATCGAATTGAATTCGGTCAACAGATCTCCGAGTGAAAATTCAATTCGATCTATCGCCATCCAACCCGCCTCAGCCTTGGTCAAATCGAGAATATCATCGATGAGTCGCAGTAGTTGTTGAGAATTTCTATCAACGATACCAATGTAGTTTTGATTTTCTTCTGCCGTATTATTCGGATTTTTCATAAGATCCGCAAATCCTAGAATGGCGCCAATCGGTGTTCTAATTTCATGCGACATGTTTGCTAGAAATTGGCTCTTAGAAATATTAGCTTTTTCCGCAGCGTCTTTAGAATTCGTCAAACTTTCGATCAGGCCTGCGATTGTTTCTAGCTGATCTTTTAATTCTTTTTTTTGTTTAAATAGTTCGATAAAAATATTGGCTTTACTCTGCACAGCCTGTGTATCGAGGGGCTTCAATAAAAAATCGACTGCTCCTCTTTCGTAGCCTTTAAAAGAAAAATTTTGTTCCTTCGCGGTTGCGGTCACAAAAATAATTGGAACGTTTTTTGTTTTTTTTGATCCTCGCATAAATTCAGCGAGCTGAAATCCACTCATTCCCGGCATCCGCACATCAAGAATGGCCAGGCAGAAATCATGTTCCAGCATCATCTCTAAGGCCAAGGTTCCCGAGAGAGCTTGGTATACTTTCACGTCATCTCTTTCAAGAATAGCGTTTAGTGCAAGTAGGTTATCCTTTACGTCATCGACAATTAAAATTTCGAATTTGGGTTTTAGTACGGGTAACTCCATTATTGCTCCATCCTTGGCATCCATACCCGGATCAGTGACAATAGTTTTTCTAGATCAACCGGTTTCGATACATAGTCGTTCGTTCCAGCTTCAAGACACTTTTCCTGATCGTCTTTCATTGCTTTTGCCGTTACCGCAATGATTGGTAAATTTGTGAAGCGCTTTTGTTTTCTAATTCTTCTTGTGGCTTCGTAACCATCCATCTCTGGCATCATAATATCCATTAATACAAGATCAATCTGTGGATCAAGCTCAAGCTTTTCTAGCGCTTCGTGCCCATTTCTACCGACAATGACAAGTGCGCCTTTTTGTTCCAAGGCGCTGGTCAATGCAAAAATATTTCTGACATCGTCATCAACAAGTAGAATTTTTTTCCCTTCAAAAACTTGATCGCGACTTCTGACTGATTTAATCATTTGCCGCTGCCCTTGAGATAATTTCCCTTCATCGCGGTGCAAGACTAATGTGATTTCGTCAAAAAGATGCTCGGGTGACTTAGCTTTTTTAAGAATTAAATTATAAGGTGCGTTTCTTAAGCTGATATCTAATTCCGCCGGAAGATTCGTTTCCGAATAAATGATGATTGTCGGAGGCGATCCCATCTTTTCTGCGTTCATTAAATCCAGCAATTCGAGACTGGACTGAGTAGGCGTCGTTAAATCAATAATAATACAATCAAATGAATTTACTTTAAGTTGTGAAATTGCGTCTGCTCCCTTTGTCACATGGACGATTTCTGAAGCCTCGTCATCGATCAGTTCTACGATTGTATTCAGTTGATTTTTATTAGAACCCGAAATCATAATTCGACTGGTTTTTTGCAAAATCTTTGCTTCAAGATACTTAAATGCTTTCGCAATTTCCTCTCGCTTGATTGGTTTACGATGAAAGCCAATGGCACCCATTTGCAGCGAGGCCTTGCCTTGATCGAGCACAGAAATAACTTGAACTGGAATGTGTCGCGTTTTAGGATTTTCTTTTAGCCGATCTAAAACAGTAAGCCCAACGTGATCCGGCAGTTTCATATCAAGAAAAATGCCCGACGGAAGATATTGCGTGGCCATTTCGTAACCTTCATCGGCCCCTTGGCCGATAATGCATTTAAATTTCATCTCATGCGCAAGATCAAAAAGAATTTTTGCGAATTCAATATCATCTTCAACGACTAAAACCGTTTTATCTCCAACCACTAGACGGCTTCGATCATCTTCGAAGGGAAGTGGCGCAAGATTTGCGAAATGTTTGTGATTAGCTCCTTCATTTCGAAAAATGGGCGCAGTAGAATCTTCACTTAAACCGATCGAACCATTAAAGGCCTCTGGAATGATGAGTGTGAAGCGGCTGCCCTGACCGGTTGCACTTTCAACTTCGATACTTCCACCTAACAGTTTTGCGAGATCTCGAGATATTGAAAGCCCCAGTCCCGTCCCACCGTACTTACGATTTGTTGTACCATCCGCTTGTCTGAAGGCTTCAAATATGATGGATTGCTGCTCTTTAGGAATTCCGATGCCGGTATCCTTCACTTCAAATCCAATCATTCCTTTTGAATATCTAAAAAGTCTTATTTTTACAGAACCATGTTCCGTAAATTTCAACGCATTTGAAATCAGATTTTTTAAGATTTGATCGAGTCGTTGCCTGTCTGTCAAAAATACTTGTGGCATATCGCCTTCATGCATCACCTCGAAAACTAGGTTTCGCTCCTGAGCACTCGACTGGAAGGTTTGTTTAAGACTTTCAATAATTTTAAAGACAGGAACTTTTTCAAAACGAATATCAAGCTTGCCAGCTTCAACTTTTGAAAGATCCAAAATATCATTGATAAGGCTCAATAGATCATTGCCAGAGGAATAGATTGAAGTCGCATACTGAATCTGCTGCTCGGTCAAATTCGCTTTGCTGTTGTCCATGAGCAGTTTTGCGAGAATTAAAGAACTGTTAAGCGGGGTTCGCAACTCGTGCGACATATTCGCTAAAAATTCTGTTTTGTACTGACTTGCACGCTGAACTTCATTTGCTTTCTCTTCTAAAAGAACTTGGGCTTTGTTAAGAGCTTCGTTCTGAATTTGTACTTTTTTTCGAACGTCAGAAGTATTAATCGCGATGCCAATATTTTCTGAAACATGACCCAAAAAAGCTCTTTGATGTTCAGTAAAAGGATGAAGTGAGCCAAGCTCAATCACGCCCGTCACTTCATTTTCGTAAAGAATAGGACAAATTAAGAGCGACCTCGGAACCATTTGTCCCAATGCAGATTCAATTTTATTAAAGTAGGTTGGTGGAATATCTTCGATCAATAAAGACCGTTTTTCAATAGCGACTTGCCCGATGAGACCTTCACCAAATTCAATCACTTTATCGGCGCTATCTGATTTTGGAAGCGCATATCCGCTTACGCGCTGAAGTTTTTTTTCATCGGAAAGTACGTAAAATGCACCAACCTGCGCATTCGTAAACGGCACAAGATGGCTTAAAATACTTTGGCCTAAGCGCGAGATAATCTGCTCTCCACGCATCAGTTCAGAAAGGGCAATTTGCCCTTCGCGCAAGTAGTCTAATTCTCGAAACTTCTCTCGAAGGGATGCTTCGGATTGCTTTCTTTCGGTAATATCACGTTCTGTCGTGGCAATACCGGTTAGCTTTCCTTTATCATCGGTTAACTTTGTATTCGTCAGCCAAACATCGATAATACGACCGTCTTTATGTTTACGTTTGGTTTCTAAATTTGTAACTAGCTCTCCGCGTTTGAGAGACGCCAAAAACCCACGGGCTTCTTCTTGATACTCTTTAGGAACCGTATCGACAATATTCATGCTGAGCGCTTCGGCCTGCGAATAACCGTAAATAATTTCGGCGCCTCGATTCCACGCTAAAATATTTCCTTCTAAATCTTGAAACGTAATTGCATCGTTCGAGTCCTGAATAACCGTCGCCATGCGACGAAATTTTTCGAGTGAGCCCATACGTTCGGAAATATCTCGCTCGGTGGTTGCAATTCCGGTTAGGTTGCCTTTGTCATCGGTTAATTTGGTATTGGTTAGCCATACATCGATAATACGACCGTCTTTATGTTTACGCTTCGTTTCTAAATTGGGCACCAGCTCTCCGCGTTTTAGTGAAGCTAAAAACCCCAATGCTTCTTCTTGATATTCTTTGGGAACCGTATCGACAATATTCATACTTAAGGCTTCTGCTTCTGAATAACCATACATAATTTCGGCGCCTCGATTCCAAGCCAAGATGTTGCCGTCTAGATTCTGAAACGTGATTGCATCATTCGAATCTTTAATAACCGTGGCCATTCGACGAAATTTTTCCAAAGTTTTTGTCTGGACGGTGATGTCACGCTCTGTCGTCGCGATACCGGTCAGCTTTCCTTTGTCATCGGTTAACTTTGTATTGGTTAGCCATACATCGATGATACGACCGTCTTTATGCTTACGCTTCGTTTCTAAATTTGTGACTAACTCTCCGCGCTTGAGAGATGCTAAAAATCCTCTGGCTTCTGCTTGGTATTCTTTAGGAACTGTATCGACAATATTCATGCGAAGTGCTTCGGCCTGTGAATAACCGTAAATGATTTCGGCCCCGGCATTCCAGGCCAAAATATTTCCTTCTAAATCCTGAAATGTAATTGCGTCGTTAGAATCCTGAATAACCGTTGCCATTCGACGGAATTTTTCTAGCGAACCCATTTTTTTTGCAGCAGAGCTCTTCAGATTCATTTTCGGAGCGCGTTTTTGAATTTTTTGAATACGAATTTTGTTGGGTACCATGACATCATCTCATTTCTGTATGATGAAGCAAAGATTTATTCGCTGACTTGATCATGCCTAAGCCTATGCATATATAAGTCAATCGTCAGTAAATAATATTGTGGATGAAGTAATAGATTAGTGACCCGTATTTTTCGTTCAAACATCTGGTGCTGCCTCTAGTGTAAAATCTTTGCGTTCGTGTTATCGCGATTTTTTTAGAACGGCTGGCAATCGTGTCAACATATCACTAGCCGTTAAACTTAAGTGATCATTCCCATCATCAATCCACTGATCGGCGATCATCCCGTGGACGTAGGCAGCTAAGCAGGCCGCGTGAATTGGTTTTACATTTTGACTCAAAAATCCGGCTATCATTCCAGTTAAAACGTCACCGGTTCCAGCTTTAGCTAAGCTAGAATTTCCAGAATTTACTTTCCACACGTCCGTCGAATCGGCAACTAAAGTATGAAATCCTTTAAGTAAAATAATGCAGCCGAATTTTTTTTGAGCGATCAAAGCATACTTTTTTCGATTCGCTTTTATTTTCTTACTAGAAATATCTAGTAATCTTGAAAGTTCACCTTCGTGTGGGGTCAAAATCCAAGTTCCGGGAAGTTTGGGCAGTTTCTTCATTTTGGCCAGCGTATTTAACGCTTCTGCGTCTAAAACGACCGTACGAAATTTAAGCTTAATGAACTTAAAAATGCATTTTTCAATAAACTTTTTATCAATTAAACCTGGGCCAACAGCAATCGATTGAAATTCGGACAAACCACCTATTTTTTTTATTGTCAGAAAATCAGGATGCTCACAACTGGGAAAATCATTATTTTTATTTAAAACATAAACATAACCTGCCCCCGACCGTGATGCGGCCTTTGCGCAAAGTATTGCCGCACCCCATTTTCCTTCGGATCCTGCAATGACTAAAGTTTTTCCTCCTGACGACTTGTTGTCTGTATTTTTTCGCAAAGGTATTTGTTTTCGGGCCCAAGATTTAGAGTAAGTATTCACATTCACTCTAAATTCCGTTCAAAGCTAGGTTGCGGGCAACTTCGCCAATAGGTATTTTAAAAAGCCAGTTTTTCATTTTTGCCGCCACTTTATCTCTAACGGGGTAAAGACTGTCTGCTAAAATTTTCAATAAATCTTCATGAGTTACAATTCCAATTGTTTTATCTTCGCTCGTTATCAAAACTGCACTAATTTTGCAGTCGATCATCTCTTGCACCACAGAAATTAATTTAGTATCAAACGGAACTGATTCCATAGCCCGTTGAAAATCTCGGTCAGAAATAATTCCAATTATATTTCCGTGGCTGGCGCAGTTGACATTATTTCTGTAATTTTAGTTTTGACAAATACTCCCCGTACTTCATCTATTCAAACTTTTATTCAATAACCGGCCTTTGAATTACTTTTTGCAATTCTTCCATTCGATTTTTGATATCTCTTGGAATACGAGTACCGCCGGATCCTGAATAGCTTAATGCGACCGAATTCGATAACTTATCAAAGCATAACTGCGCCCACTTGGTGCGTGGTGCTTTACGAACACAAGACTCATAATAATTTTCGTGGAGTGACATCATCGAAATTTTATTCAAAGACTCATAGCTTTCTCCAGTTAGAAATAATGATTCGCCCAGCTCAGAACGATTTTGTCCCTCGGTCAACAAACGAAGTAAGGCAGGTATGGCGCGCATGTCTTCAATTTCACTAACCCGGGTGCTGATCAGGTTTCTGATCGCGGGCAGTTGATTAAACACTTCATTTGGATTCCATACGGCTACAGATTTTTTCCAAAGCTTATTTGTTTTCTTCAAATACAAAGGTAATGTCGAGTTTCGTTCGATGGCTTGAATAATTTTTTTAGTTTTTTCAATATCTTGCATGTGCTGGACAGATACAAGTAAAGCTAAACGTGCGATCCGATCGGCATCTTCATGAACCATCGTACTGGATTGGATCTGCTGTAAGTTTTTAAGAGCTAAACCGTAAGCCAGATTAAATTGACGAAACGCAATTCTAAATTCAATCTGCTCTGCGACCGGCAAAGTATTCAGAAAAGGTCGTGCCGTATCACGTGGATTAAACTCGGGGCCTTGACGTATCCTTGTATGGCATTCTAGGCAAAAGCTAGTGACTTTCGCCAGTTGCCAACGAGTATAATCAGGCCATCCCGCTTTAAAATTTTCATCGGCTTTTTGAAGCTCATCGGCAAATTGCTCAGCAACAAATCGCACGGTCGGATCTTTTGTAAGAATGACGGGGTCGTGTTTCACATTCTTAGATTCAACCGCTAATTTGTGAATTTCTTTCGATAAAAATTCGTGATTTGCAGGGTCGATAAACCGAGCTTTATCAAAAATGAATGGCTCAAGAGTTAGCATATCCTGTTTTAAGTTTTGCATTGAAGCATTCCATACCGGAGGCGGTAAAAAACCATAGGTGTCCCCACCGGGCGTATCCTCTAAATTTGTGGGTTTGCTTTGACAAGAAGTTAAAGCGATGACGCTTAAAAAAATGACTACGGATGTTTTCAAAAAAACCACCTTACAAAGCTTGCGAACCTGTTTTGCGTCATGAATTCTCGATTTATAATAAAAATTTATCTTATATCAAGCGAAGTTGTGCAATATCACTGACATACATTCAGATCGTTGGTGTGCTTCACGTAGACTTTTATTTTTTTCAATGGGGCGAAAAGTCACTTTAGAAAAAATAATTTCCATATTCACCTCAAATGATAAAAACTATATTTGATCTAAACTTTTAAAAAAAGGGTTAAGTTCTTGTTAACTAATGTAGAATTGTAATTTCATTTTTTTATTCAAGTTTGCTAGCAGCGGTCGTAATTCTCACCAAAGGCTCAGAATCTGCAACGATGTACACAACATTAAAACATTTGCTTTAAAAGCTGATCTACTAACAAGGAGATATTTATGTTTAATTTATTTGTGGAATCAGATTCACAAATAAAAGGTGACGCAAAAAAGAATTTCAATTTGATTCGAGCGTACTTGCTTCAAAAACTGCAATAACACCTAATGCGGGCAACGTCACTTGTTGCTCCAGGTAAATGCGGATGGAAGCGCTTCGAATCAGTGCCTAGTTTAATATCATCGCAGCATTGCAACGTGATGCTAGAAAGTGAGGAATGTGTTACCGTATCTGTTTGTTTTCTTAGGATCCATGTTAGTTGATTGCATTCCTATATTTGCGCCTCCCGCGTGGATGTTGATGCTATTTATCATGCTTAAATTTAATTTAAATCCTTATTATGTGGTACTTATCGGAACCGCGGGCACGGTCGGCGGGCGAATGATTTATGTAACTTATATTGTTCCGTGGCTTGGTAAAAAAGCGATTGGTCGCAAAAAAGATTCGGATCTAAAATTCGTTGGAGAAAAACTTTCTCAAAAAAGGGGAATGGTTTTTGCCTTTGTGTTTCTGTATTCGATCCTTCCCCTTTCTACAACCGCTTTATTTACCGCTGCCGGGTTAGCAAAACTAAAAAAAATGACAATCATCCCTCCATTTTTTCTAGGAAATCTTATTGGCGATGGTTTACTTCTTTTTTCAGGCCATTATGCTATCACTCACTTTAGTGATTTCTATAAAGACTCTTTGAATTTTAAAAATATTTTTATGATGACGTTAGGACTTCTGCTGGTATCGCTTTTTGTCTTTGTCGATTGGCGCAATCTTTTGGAAAAAAAGACCCTTCGTTTTAAATGGAAATTCTGGCAGTAGCCAGCCGTTAAGTAAAAGTGAGTTTGGTATTGGTGCGGCCGGAGAGATTCGAACTCCCGACACCCTGGTTCGAAGCCAGGTACTCTATCCAGCTGAGCTACGGCCGCACGGTCTAATAAAAAGATAATCTAGTCGTTCCACCAAATCAACTTGTTCGGAACTTCATTTTCGGTGTTTTGCTTATTTTTTGGAAAGTGCGGAGCTAATTCGACTTGTAGAAAAGCGATCGCTTTCAAAAAACCGGCTTCGTATTCACCTTTTTTAAATTCGTGGCTGATCACCTTAATTAGATTTTTTTGTAATAGATCAAGACCCACTAAGTTCAGTCGTGGGTCTGGTAAAACAATAATCTTTTTTTCCATGATTGAGACAAAAAGAATCATCGAATTATGCGTTTTGACTTCGTGAAGTTGCTTGAGAAAGAAAATTCTTTGTGCTTTTTCATGAGCCTGACGACTCCGTTCTGCTTTCGTTATAAAAAAACGATCTACCCAGTCAGATTTATCGATTAGATGCCCTAAGATAACCGCTAAAAAAGGTGCGGCAATATAGTAATTTGTTTTTGAAGCCCACGAGTTGTGAAAAAATAAATCAATCGTCGAGACAAAGATTAAAAGTAAAATTAATGAAATCATCCAGCCAATGTGATCGGTGTAACTTGATTTATTGGTAATAACGGGGACTAATTCGAAATCAACTTTTGATTCAAATTCAGCAATCGCATTTTCAATTTTAGTGGAATCAATTTTGTTCTTCATGCAATTTTCCTCACCAACTACCCGAAGCTCCGCCGCCGGAAGAACTTCCGCCGCCGCCGCCCCAGCTTCCACCGCCGCCACCAAATCCCCCGCCACCGCCTCGTCCACCACGGCCCGCGAATAAAAGTGCAATGGCTAAAGTCGGATTAAACATAAATAACAAAAGCCATAATACAAAAAGAACCACACCGATAATTTTACCACTTATACCAGTTGATTTACGTTCGCTTCGTTCAGGCTGTGCGCCCATATCGCCGTGTAATTCACCCGCCTTGGCGTAGTGAAGAATCGCCGCCACGCCTTGCACAACTCCCATATCGAAGTCGCCGGTTTTAAAAAATGGCGCTACGATATCTGAGACGATACGTTTAGCGTAAGCATCGGGAATATCGCCTTCTAAACCCTGGCCAACTTCAACGCGTAGTTTTTTTTCTTTGGGAGCAATCAGGAAAAGAACGCCATTATCGGTTTTTTCTCCACCAAGTTTCCATTGATCAAAAACTTTAATCGCAACTTCTTCTAAACTTTCACCGTTTAAAGAAGACACGATTAACACTTGAATTTGGGGTCCATTTTTTTGATTGTAAACTTCGCGTAGGTTTTGCTCCAGCATCGTCTTGGTGCCACTAGAAATTAATCCAACTTGATCAACCACGGCGCCCGACATAGGAGGAACGTCAAACGCATGAGTGCTGATTGCACTCACGCTAAATAAAAGTATTAAAAAGAAATTTCTAATCAAGCCTGGCAAAGTTATTAAAATTTAACTTCAGGAGCTTTTTCGACTTGCGCTTTTTCGTCAGGAGTTACATCCCATTGCGGAACTTTATCGTGATGAAAAAACATCGAGTTAAACCAGCTAGTTGGTGGAACTGTGACTAGGTTATTAAAGTTCTTAACCGTTTCGATGTAGCGGTTACGAGCCACGGTGATACGGTTTTCAGTGCCCTCAAGCTGCGCTTGTAAATCACGGAACTGCGTATCGGCTTTTAAGTTTGGATAGTTTTCTGCAATCGACATCAACTTTCCTAAAGCCATTGATAAATCGCCCTGAACTTTACGGAAATTTTGTAACTTTTCTGGAGTTAAGCTTGAAGCATCAACCGTTAATTGTGTCGCTTTCGCGCGAGCCTCAACCACACCTTGTAAAGTATCTTTTTCGTGAGAAGCATAACCTTTCACTGTACTAACCAAATTTGGAATTAGATCTGCTCTGCGTTTATACTGATTAGTGATTTCAGCCAATGAAGCTTCAACTTCATTTTTTCCTTGCGGAAGGCTTTGCATACCACAAGAAGAAAGAACCATTGTTGCCGTTATTAAAAGTAAAATAGATTTCATAAATCCTCCATCAAAAATTAGTCTAGCTAATAACTGAGTGACCCTCAATGATTACCGTGTTAGCGTTGTCGTCATGCAACTACGCTTCCAAGAATTTGATGATTTTATAGTCTTTGACAAAGCTTACGGGCTTCGCACCCACCGTGTTTCAGATGGTCAACTGGGCCTAATCGACTTTTTAGCGCAAAAACTAGATATGCCTCTATTCGTCGCGCAGCAACTAGACAAAGAAACATCGGGCGTCATGGTTTTTGCAAAATCAAAAGAAGCCGCAAAAAAACTAAACGAAATTTTTGATAAAGGTCAGTCGACCGAAACTTACTTTTTTCTAACTGATCAGAAAAAAACTGAAACCGCATTCACCGTAAAAACTCACATCGGACGCACGCAGAAATCTTTAGCGAATATCCCCGGGCAAACTCCTAATTCACAAACTGATTTTGAATTTGTTCGCGAGATTGGAGCTCATTTTTTATGGAAAGCGACGCCAAAAACTAATATTCCGCACCAGATACGTTTGCACGCTGCATTCTCGCGTATTGCTATTTTAGGTGATGCAGAACATAAGGGTTCGGCGTATTTTCGTTTGGCTTTACACGGACAAAAACTGCAATTTACTTTAAATGACGTTAGCCACAGTTTTGAAAGTGAATTGCCACCTTGCTTGAAAGAAAATTCTTTAACTGGCTTGGATGGTTTACTAGAAGAAAGCTTCCATAAACGTCATCAGCTTTATAAAATGGACCCTGACGAATCTTATCGCCTGATTCATCTAGAAAATGATTTGATTCGCGCCGATATTTTCGCAGATCGACTGTGGGTCTACGATTACACAAAAAATAAAATGTCTGATTCAGACCGTGAATCGATTGAAAAATTTGCGGCAAAAAAATCTTTGACGCCCGTTATTCGCCATATGCCTGACCGCGGCCAAGGCGTGGGCGGACTTGATGATGATACTTCAGAAAGCCAAGCGCATTTAAACTGGGTCGCACAAGAAGAAAAAGTAAGTTATTTATTGAAATTAGATTCAGGCTTTTCGCCAGGTTTATTTTTAGATCAACACGAAAGCCGTAAATGGGTTCGTGAAAATTGCTTCGGTAAGCGTGTCTTGGACTTATTCTCCTACACCGGAGGTTTTTCAGTTAATGCCGCAAAGGGATTAGCTAAAGAAGTGGTGAGCGTCGACGTGAGCGAAAAATTTATCGAGTGGAGTAAAGAAAACTTTGCCTTAAACCGCATTGATGAATCAAAAGCTGAATTCAATGCCCAGGAAGTCACATTTTTTTTAAAGGGCGCCATCAAAGAAGATCGCCAGTGGGATTTGATCATCTGCGACCCACCGGCTTTTGGACGCTCAAAAGAAGATGGCATCTGGAAGCTTGAGAACGAACTTTCGCAGATGGTTTATTTAATATTTCAATGTTTAGAAAAAAACGGCGAAATTTTATTTTCATGCAACTTAGATCAAAGAACGCGCGAAGAAGTTTTAGAAATTTTTATTAAAAAGTTACCGGAAAAGAAAATTGAAATCATCCGTATGCCAATGCAAAGCCTTGATTTTGAATTACCCGATGATTTAACCAATCTGACCAAGGGTTTCATCGTCAAGCGCTTATCTTAGCTTTAAAGACCTAATTTATTTTTTAAAATACTTTCCGCTGAATCCATCGTTCGCATCGCGTACGTCGCTTTAAGAATGCTTTGCTGCTCTTCTGTCACATCGGCATTACTACCCTGCTTTTGTCGGCGGTCAGATGCAATATGGTAAAGGCAAAGTGCTCCCGCGATTGAAATATTAAAACTTTGTACAAAGCCCGGCATCGGAATAATCACGCGCTCGTCGGCGGCCTCTAACATCTCTTTTGATACACCGTCTTTTTCATTTCCTAAAACTAAAGCCAGCGGAGTTGAAAAATCAATTTCATGCAGTGGTTTTGAAGCTTCTAAGCTGGTTACACAGATACGGATTTTATTTTTTTTAAAATGCTCAATCGCTTCTTTAGTGGATTTCCATTTTTTGGCTTCGACCCACTTATCAGCCCCTTGGGTGACCCGGTTGGCCTCTTTAAATTTTTCAAAAGTTTCGATGATGTGAAAATTTGCAAAACCTAAGCCTTCGGCCGTTCGCATAACCGCACTGGTGTTGCCGCGGTCGTAGATACTTTCTAATACCACCGAAATATCAAAGCAACGTTCCTTAACCACGTTAATAATCTTTCGCTGACGCTCTTCCGTGAGTAACGGAAATACATGAGTTAATACATCCTCTGCAGTCACTGCTAATTTTCCGTCGAATAATGAAATTTTATGAGTCAGCGGAAACACTAAAAACCCGCACGTGACAGATCACGGGTAATATTTTTTTGGTGAGCCTCTAATGTGCCGCCGCCAATTTCTAATAATTTAGAATCGCGCCACAAGCGCTCGACCACGTATTCACCCACGTAGCCGTAACCGCCCAATACTTGAATCGCACGATCGGCTACGTTTTTTGCCATCGTCGTCGCCACAAGTTTTACCCCGTCTGAGTCTAGACGATTGCCTTCTTCATTTAGGCTCAAGCGGCGGGCCGTATCGTAAACGTAAGCCTGGCTTGCTTTGTATTCGGCGTACGATTCCGCAATGTATTTTTGAATTTGGCCGTAAGAGTTTAATGGTTTTTTAAAAGACATTCTTTCGTTGGCGTATTTATTCATAATTTCGATTGATCTGCGGGCAATTCCTAAAGCCATCGCCGCTAAACCGACACGTTCAATTTCTAAATTACGCATCATATGATTGACCGAATCACCCTCGGCGCCAACTAAACGATTGGCCGGAATTTCGCAGTTTTCAAATACCAGCTCGGCCGTATTTGAAGCGCGCATTCCTAATTTATCCATAATTTTTTGTCCGACATAAAATCCCGGATCATTTTTTTCAATAATAAAAGTTGATAGTAATGTACGACCGTCTTTTTCGCCAGTCTTGGCGTACAACCACACAAAATCACAGGCCGTTTTGTTATCATCTAAGGCGCCGTTCGTAATCCACATCTTGCGGCCATTAATAATATATTTGTCACCTTTTCTAACTGCGGTCGTCGTCATTCCTAAAACATCCGTTCCGTAATCAGGTTCTGACATCGCCATCGAACCCACTAATGATCCGTCACTTAAACCCGGTAAATATTTCTTTTTTTGCTCATCCGAGCCGTTAACCGCTAAATTATTTACCGCTAATAAAGTATGCGCTAAGTAAGCTAAGCAAAAACCTGGATCGCTAGCTGATAATTCTTCATGGGCTATAATCGAAGCGACCGCATCTAAGCCCGAACCACCGTATTGCTCTGGCACGGTTATTCCTAACAACCCCAATTCACTTAATTTTTTGAATAAAACTAAATTAAATTTTTCTTTACGGTCGTACTCATGAGCCTGCGGTTCTACTTCGGCGACAACAAAAGATTTAACCATATCACGTAGCATTTTGTGCTCAGGCGTAGGGTTCATTAAATCGAAGTTTTTCCAGTCAGTCATAGGTATCCTTTTTTAGATCTTGCAAAGTCAGCTTGCTAAAGCGGTTAAAGAACATTGACTGTAGCAGTTTTGTTAGTTCAGATAAAGTTTTTTAAGACAGGACAATGCCTATGAAAGCATCAATTTTAGCCGTTGGAACCGAACTAACAACGGGACAAATTATCAATCGAAATGCCTCTGCAATTTCCGCTAAATTAAAGCCCTACGGAGTGCAGACTTTGGCTCATTTGACCATTCCTGACAAGCGTCTCGTTATTTTAGAATCTTTAAAATATTTAGAAGCCAGCGCCGATTTAATTTTTATCACTGGCGGATTAGGCCCTACTTCAGATGATTTTACCAGAGATCTAGTCGCAGAGTGGGCCGGTTTAGAAATGAAATTTGACGAGACTTCGTGGAATTACATCGTCGAGCGACTGACTTCACGTGGATATCAAGTTCGCGAAAGCCAACGCCAGCAATGTTACTTTCCCATCGGCGCAAAAATTCTAATCAATTCAGAAGGCACCGCGCACGGTTTTCAATTTTCTGTCTTGCGCCCGACCGGGCAAAAAACGATTTTTGTTTTACCGGGCCCACCGCGCGAGATCGAAGCGATTTGGAAAGATCACCTGAGCAATTGGCTGAAAGAAAATACACGCGAGCTAACTAAATCAGTTACGAAAGCTTGGGATACTTTGGGCGTAGGCGAATCCGAAGTTGCGCATTTAGTTGAAGCAGCGTTAACCGGACGACCTGATTCAGAAAATTTAGAAATTGGCTACCGCGTGCATTTACCTTATGTGGAAGTAAAATTAACTTTTCCTGAAAATGAAGGTGGCACTTGGCAAAATTGGATCACAAAAGTGGATGAGGTTTTGAAAAAAATTACCATCACGCGTGATTTTACCGATGTAGCTGAGGTTGTAACTAAAGCGGTAAAAAATATTGATTTTACTTTTTACGATTATGCATCAGAAGGTTATTTGCATTCACGTCTTAGCCCTTTTTTACGTGGTCAAAAAAAGTGGAGCTTTAAGCAAAGTTTTTCAAGCGACATTACCGCTGATTTTTTTGAACAAGAAGATCAGTTCTTAGCTATTTTTCCGTACGAAGAAGATAAATGCGTGGTCGTTTTCTCAATCAATGGGCATCGTATTTTGAAAAATATTGAAGCTCCGATGAAATCGCCCTTGATGAGTGAACGACGCAAACAATACTTCGCCGAAATGGCTTTGGTCGAAGTTAGTAAAACTTTTAAATTATAAATTGTTGTTAGGAACTTATGGATACCAAAGTTATTATGATGGAATCGATTGGCTGGCTTTCTACAGCCTTATTTTTATTTTCAATCGTCGTACCCAATCGTAAAAATTTACATTTATTAGGCCTGTTTGCCGCAGTTACTACGGGCATCTACGGTTATTACCACGGTGCTACGGCCATTTGGGTTAAATGGCTGATCGCATTTTTCTTTCATGGCTACATGTATTTTAAACAAAAAAAAGAACAAACAGAACTAGCCGAAACTAATCACACCAGTTCTTAGGTGTGATCATTTGCGTAAGCTCGCCTGCTTTCAGATATAAAAAATCATTTGAACTAGCGATTTTTAATCTTTCGGCACGCTGCGATTGCGATGCAATCATCGCAATCTGCGCATAACCATCAGAGTCCGTTACTAATTCACCATTGGCCGTTTTTACGCTCCACTTGATTGATCTTCGAGATAGTGGACGAAGATCTGCGGCCGTTAAAATTTGCGAGATCGTTCCTTCAGAATCGCGACACACTAAACGAAAGTGACTTACGATAAAATACTTTTTCTCGCAGTTATGTGAATTTGAATAACCGTAGCCCACTTCACACGTATTAAACATACGCTCGCTATAACCTAAAACATCGTAACTACGGTCTAGCTTTAAAAATATTTGTAGCCCTACATAGTCCACCGTATCTTCCGCAGTTTCATAGGGCGCAGTTGGTTCAGTCTGGTTTGATTTATTTTGATACGTTCGAAGCTTGGCATATCTTTGCTGGCGACCCGACGTTTCTGCCGCGCGCGGCGAAGCCGATCGGTGTGCGGGGGTGATGGGTCGGTCTTCATTTTTCGGGGCAGAAGTACAGGCCGCTAAAACAGATAAAAAACCAAGTAAAATCACTAACTTCATCGGGGCCTCGCGGGTCTAGAGTTGTCGTAATAGTTATCCTGTCTTATCGGTATTTCAAAACAACCGCTGAAGTTTTTCTGAAGTCTTGCAAAGCCCGGCTTCAGCCGATACCATGGGGACTGAATGGTTCTAAAAGCCTAGGTTCTTAGAGAATTCAATGTCTAATAAAAAAACCATTTCTACGAGTTTAGAATTCGTTAGAGATAAAAACCAGAAGGAGTTCGTTCATGAGCGAATCGTCGTCGCACGCTGCCAGTGCCCAAAGATCGATGGCTTTTCAAGCTGCGGTCAATGCCCCCGTTAGAAAAATTGATAAAGTAAAAGATGCTTCGGGAAAAGATTTACCGATCTCTGAATACTTTGGTTCTTTAACTTTTGGCTTAGCGCAGATGCGTGAAAAGCTGCCGAAAGATGCTTACAACAATTTAATTAAAACTTTAGATCAAGGAAAAAAACTTCCTAAAGAAACCGCGGACTCCATCGCCTCGGCAATTAAAGAGTGGTCGGTCGCAAAAGGCGTTACGCATTTCTGTCACTGGTTTCAACCGATGACTGGCTTAACCGCTGAAAAACATGATGCGTTTATTTCTATTCAACATACAAATCATTCTGAATTACGCGTGATGGAAACATTTTCTGGATCACAACTTATCCAAGGCGAACCCGATGCGTCTTCATTTCCTTCGGGCGGAATGCGTTCCACGTTTGAAGCCCGTGGTTATACCGCGTGGGATCCCTCGTCTCCGTTATTTATTATCGAAGAAGAAAACGGGAAAACTTTATGTATTCCCACGGTATTTTTTGGCTACCACGGTCAAGCCTTAGATAATAAAACTCCATTGCTAAGATCAATCGGTGTTCTATCGACTGAAGCCGTGCATTTTTTAAAACTAGTGGGCGATGTTGATGCAAAAAAAGTTCAAACCACTTTAGGTGCAGAGCAAGAGTATTTCTTGGTTGATAAAAACTTCGCGGCCTTACGCCCCGATTTATTAATGACGGGCCGTACCTTGTTAGGCGCTTCCTCGGCGCGCGGCCAGCAATTAGAAGATCATTACTTTGGATCAATTCCCTCTCGCATTAAATCATTTATGCAAGAGTCTGAGTTTGAACTTTACCGCTTGGGTATTCCCGTAAAAACTCGTCATAATGAAGTGGCTCCTTCGCAATTTGAGTTAGCTCCTATTTTTGAAGATATGAATATTGCGTCTGATCATAATTTATTAACGATGGAAGTTTTAAAGCGCGTGGCCCTAAAGCACGGCATGGTTTGTCTATTACACGAAAAACCATTTGCGGGGGTGAATGGTTCTGGAAAACATAATAACTGGTCAATGGCGAATGACAAAGGTGAAAATCTTTTAGAGCCTGGTCACACACCCCATCAAAATTTGCGTTTCTTAGCCTGCTTAGCGGTTGTATTACGCGCAGTTTATAAGAATGCGTCGGCGATGCGCGCCGCGATTGCTAGCCCGGGCAATGATCACCGCTTAGGTGCGAATGAGGCTCCGCCCGCGATCATCTCTGTTTTCTTAGGAAGTTTGTTAGAAAATATTTTAAACACGATCGAAGCCGGTAAAGTTTTAAAAGCAACGGAAGAACAAATCATCGATTTAGGCGTAAGCCAGATTCCAAATATTTCAAAAGACTACACCGATCGTAACCGCACCAGCCCTTTTGCGTTCACCGGCAATAAGTTTGAATTTCGCGCGGTCGGTTCTTCACAGAACGTAGCGGTACCAATGTCATTTTTAAATGCGGCCGTAGCGGCTTCGTTTCAAGAATGTGCCGAGCAGCTAAAAGATCTTTTAAAAAAGAAAAAACGTGACGAAGCCGTCATGGAATTAATTAGACAAGTTGTTAAAGAAACTAAATCAATTCGTTTTAGTGGCAATGGTTACTCTGAAGAATGGAAAGTTGAAGCTAAAAAACGCGGCTTACCAATTTTAAATACAACTCCAGATGCTTTAGAAGTTTTAAAAGACAAGAAAGCTACGCAGTTTCTAATCGATATGAAAGTTCTTTCGAAAGAAGAAATTGAATCTCGCTACCATATTGCAGTTGAACGATACGTTAAAACTTTAGATATCGAACATTCTAGTATTTTAGAATTAACCAGTACTTACATTATTCCTGCTTTAGAGAAGCAAATGAATTTACTAGGCAGGTCTCATGATGCGATGACTTTACCGGCTTTAAAAAAGTCGCATAAGTCGCGCATGACTGAATTTGAAGAAGTATTCTCGGATGTATTAGCCCGCTATGAATCTTTAAAAGCGAAGGTTGAAAAATCACGTAAAGGTCACGATGAAAATAAACGTATGTGGGATATTGTAGAAGATCTACAACCCGCTTCATTTAAATTGCGTGAGTCGGTCGATGCTGCGGAGTTATTAGTGGCGGATGAGCTGTGGCCGTTACCGAAGTATCGCGAGATGCTACTGGCACATAACTTAGCTTAAAGATAAAAATACCCGAAACACAACAATGTGTTTCGGGTATTTAAAAGTGAAAACTAGTTTGTTTCGTAGAAATCAAAGCTTTGTTGCGGAACGATTTCAATAATTGAACCGTCGATCGGAAGACCGATTGGTGAAGATATGCCGTTATCGATACGGTACAAGTGGCCATCCGCCATCATTCCGAACATCACGTTACCCGCTTTTTGAATACGTTTGTACATACGGTCTAATTTGGTAGCCGATGGCGCAAATGAAGCCTTACGGTTCACGCAACCAAGATCATAAATCTCACCCGACTGCATCGTTAATTGAACCGTATAGTTTACGCGGTCGTAACCAGCTGGGTAAACTAAACTAGCCGGAACTTTTCCCGTTGGCATTTGAATATCGGTAACCGTTGCCGAGGTTGGATCACAAACAAAACGTGCTAAATTTTTATAAACACGCACATTCCACTGCCCACCGATATGCATATCGACTAAGTTTTCTTTTTGAGTTGGAGTTTGCGCATTGTACTCAGACATTGCCTCCGACGGAGATTGAGAAATGTCGCCTTGATTAACCGAGAACACGTATTCAGCTTTTAAATTTTTATCGTCAGGAATCATAATCATGTGCTGGCTACGGCGAACGATATGACCCGCAGCTTTTGCATTACCGACTTTATGATATTCGGCCGTTTGCGGATTCATTAAATGAAATTCTAATGCCGAAGTTAAAATTAATAAATTTTCTGTGCGGTTAATACGAATCGGAGTTTCAAAAGCTTCATCTGCGTAAATCACGGCTGATGCTTTTGCATACGCTTTTAAAGCGGGATGCACATCGGTCGCAAATTTTCCAAGCTGCGCGTAAGTTTCAACGGTCACTGCATAGGATCCACCGTCCGCGATGACTTGATCACAGGCCCCTTGAAGACCTTTACGAACACCTTTAGAGCAAGTGATATGTGGAAATCCATCAATGTGACGAGCTTCATGCATAAAAACACTGGCGCGATCTAATGAAGAGAACTGTTCCGTTAAGGCTGCCGGGCACGCATACATTGTTTTGCCGCCGAAAGAGTAAACGTAAGCGATCACCCCTTTGGGGCATGATTGAACGATTTCGATCGTATCAATACGACCAATGAAATAATCCCACCAACTAGATGCAAAACGACCTGTGAATAATTCATCTTTACTTGGAATCATCGGCGCAAAAGATGTTTTTCTCATGAACATGATCGAAGAGATCAAGTTCGAGATTTGAGAATTGTCGTAACAATAGTCCGCGTTCGCATATTGTGAAAATTGCGAAAAGCTTTTTGCAATGACTTGCATCTCGGCTTTTGAAACGCAGGCATCCGTTGCCGGAGTTGTTGGTATGGTGATCAGATCTGCTTGTGCCGTTGAAAAAATTGCTACAGAAATAGCAATCAATAAAACTGTTGATAATGCTTTCATATTCCCCCTTGTCTTCAATGAAGACACTAATATCTAAGCAATCAAAAATCGGTCAATCAACAAAATATTCAGAATTTTTAGATTTTTTATTCCAGATTAGCGTAATTCTTTAAGTTTACGCTGCGCATAGTTACGAATTTCTGAAGCCCCAGCCTCTGAAGACAAGCGCTGCAACTGTTGCAAGGCTTCCGGATTCTGACGAGCTCGTTCAAAAAGTTCATCCACCGCCATCATTCGTAAAGCTAATTCTTGGCCGCGTTTTAACTCGGCCGCAGAATGCGGATTCAGCGGACCTAAATCCGGTATTTCTTTTTTAGCCGCTTCCAATAAAAGTGAGATATTTTCAGGTCGCGAGCCAAGTGTTAACAAAAATATCGAAAGAATTCTAGCGTTCGCATCGGCGTCTGAGTCTAAGGCTACTTCGATTAATTTTTTATTTTGCGCGGAAGTTAGATTTTGCGCTAAAGCTTTTAATTGAATCTGTTTTTCTTCTGTATTCACGGCCGAGTTATTTAAACTTTTAGATTCTAACTGAATCCAATTTCGAAATTGAACCTCATCTAATTTTTGCACGTTTTCAACCGCAACTTTAGCTAGGGTTGTGTCACCGGATAAAACTGCATTTACTTTAGAAGAGTTTGGCGCAACGCTTTCAACAACGTCCGCTTTTAATTGCGTCGCTTGCTGATGATTCCAAAAATAAAAAATACCGATCAGGATACAAAATCCCAATAAGGCTAAGACTTTATTTATTTTTTTTGGTTCTAGCTGGCGCATGACGTAGTTGTACCGCAATTTGTACAACGATAGCAACCGGATTCAAGAATCGTACGATGGCCACACTCGGAACAAAGCGGGTCGTTTAGCTTTTTATCAACCGCGGCATTTGTTTTAGAATTAGCCGATGATAATGGCTGAACAAATTTACTGCCGTCACGGTAAATTGCCACAGATTTTAAACCTAACTTCCACGCTAGCTGATAAGTCTGACTAATATCTTCTATGCTAGATTCCGCGGGAAGATTTACTGTTTTAGAAATAGCCCCGCTGATAAATGGCTGAACCGCCGCCATCATTTTTAGATGAGCTTCCGAAGATAAAGCTAAATCTCCGGTCGCACAGGCAAATAGTGGTAAGTGTGATTTTTGAATTTGTGAACTGATGATAGATCCATTTTTTAACAAGTGTTCCTTGATCGCCGATATCTCTATTTGAGAATAGTTTAATTTTTGAAGCACCGCTTCGACCGATTGGTTTACAATTTTAATTGTTCCGCCGCCCGATAGCTTTTTATTTTTTACTAATGAAAAGTCGGGTTCAATACCCGTGGTATCACAATCCATCACTAGGCCAATCGTTCCGGTTGGCGCGATTACCGTAGCTTGTGCATTTCTAAAACCAAAGCGTGTACCCGACTTAACCGCATCCGCCCAAATATTTTTAGCTATCTCGGAGAATTCTTTAGGTAACAAAGCCCAGTTAATTTTTTGTGCCGAAGCTTGGTGTTTTTTAATCACCGCTAACATTGGAGTTTTATTTTTTTTATAGCCCGCGAAAGATCCGCGTTTTTCGGCCATCTGCGCGCTGGTTTGATAAGCCACGCCTGAAATCACGGCCGCTAATAACCCTGCCCAAGCGCGCGCCTCATCCGAATCGTAAGCTAAACCCATCCGCATCAACATTGAACCTAAATTAGCGAAGCCTAAACCTAGCGGACGAAAGTCATGCGAGTTTTGTGCAATTTTTTCCGTCGGGTAACTAGAAAAATCGATTAGACATTCCTGGGCGATGAATAAAGTTCGTGCCGTGTAAATCAATTCTTCGATTTTTAAATTTTGATTCTCATCTAAAAAATTCACTAAATTAATTGAAGCTAAGTTACAGGCCGAATCATCTAAAAACATATATTCTGAACACGGATTACTTGCACGAATTAAATCTGTTTTGCTACAAGTGTGAAAGCGATTAATTGTGTCTTCGAATTGTAATCCTGGATCAGCGCATTCCCAGGCAGCTACGCAAATCTGTTTCCAAAGATCATCCACGGCTATTTTTTTTAAAGTTTTCTTTTTATTTCGAGATTTTAAAGCCCACTGAGAAGTTGAACCAATCGCTTTCATAAAACGATCCGGAATTCTTAAAGAGTTATTCGCATTTTGTCCCGAAACGGTTTTATAAGCTTCGCCTTCTAATTCAGACGAATAACCTTCCGCTACTAATGCTAAAGCTTTTTTCTCTTCCTTCATTTTCCACGCGATAAAATCTTCTACCTCCGGATGATCTAAATCTAAACACACCATCTTCGCGGCTCGTCTGGTTGTACCACCCGATTTAATTGCTCCGGCGGCTTTATCTAATACTTCTAAAAATGAAATCAGGCCTGAGCTTGTTCCGCCCGTTGAAAGTTCTTCGTATTTCGATCTTAATGTAGAAAAATTAGTTCCTGAACCCGAACCGTATTTAAAAAGTTTGGCTTCCGTTTTTACTAATTCAAAAATAGATTCGATTGAGTCTTCAATCGATTGAATAAAACAAGCGGAACTTTGTGGACGTAAATAAACGTCAGTTACTTTTTCGATTTTATTTTTTTTAAAATTAAACGCGTAGTGATCACTTTTAGACGAAAGTTTATAAGCTTCTTTTAAGCCAACGTTAAACCACACCGGAGAATTAAACGCGCCTTTTTGCGAATATAGAATATATTTAAGCTCTTCGGAAAATTCTTTAACCTCGGCGGCATTTTTAAAAAAACCGCTGCTCGATGCGGCCGAAGCTAACCCCTGGCCGATGCGTTCGATCAAAGCTTGAATAGAATCTTCTCTTTTTACTGAACGGCGAAAATATTTACTGGCCGCAATATCTACCGCGGTCTGCGACCAGTGCACCGGGGCTTTGATATTATTTTTAGCGTAATAGATCTTACGTTTGCCGTCTTTGCCTTCCGCGCCTTGAATAACGGCGTCAAACTTCTTCCATTTAAAATACGACAGCGCTTTCGTATTTTTACGCACATAATAAGACCGAAAGAAGGACTTTTTTTGACTCGCCATAGATTTCTAGAGTAGTCTCGGTCTTAGAGGCAGTAAATGCAAAAACCGATCTACCTAGACTACAATGCAACCACCCCCACCGACCCACGCGTGATCGACGCGATGCTGCCTTATTTTCATCATGATTTTGGTAACCCCGCGAACACTTTAAATTCATATGGCTGGTCGGCCGAAAGCGCCGTTAAAAAAGCTTCTGAGCAAGTGGCGCACCTGATTCACTGCAAAGCTAGCGACCTGGTTTGGAATGCGGGCGCTACCGAAGGTAATAATTCAGTTATCTTTGGCCTGATTCGTAAATTAAAAAATGAAAATCCAGACGAAAAAATTCACTTTATTACTTCAAACGCTGAACACTGGAGTGTTTTAAATTCTTTTAAAGCCGCCGAGAAATACGAAAAAATCGAAGTGACCTATATGCCGGTTAACGTCGAAGGCATGATCAGCGTTGAAGAATTAAAAAAACATCTGAAACCCCATACTAAATTAGTTAGTTTAATTTGGGTAAATAACGAAATTGGCTCGATTAATCCCGTCGAAGAACTAGCTCAAGTTTGCCAAGAAAATAAAATTTATTTTCATACTGATGCAACCCAAGCCGTGGGAAAAATCGATGTTAATTTAGAAAAAACTCCGGTACATTTTTTAACATTTTCAGCCCATAAATTTTACGGGCCCAAAGGGGTGGGCGCACTTTACATTCGTTCGCAAAACCCCAGCATTCACATCGAGCCTTTTATTTTAGGTGGTGGCCACCAGAATAATCGCAGATCCGGAACTTTGAATGTTCCGGGCATTGTCGGCGCAGGTGCCGCGGCCGCGATTTGTGAAAAAGAAATGACCGAAGACTCACAGCGGACTCATGATTTTTGCGTGCAGCTTTATAATTTATTAAAAGTGAATTTACCGGGCGTTGAAATCAACGGACCGACCTTAACTCACCGCTCTCCAATCAATTTAAGTTTAATTATGCCAGCCTCGATCGATTTATTTTTACCGGCACTTTCTGGCTTAGCCTTCAGCCAAGGCTCGGCCTGCCATACGGTCGAAACCAGCAGCAGCCACGTTTTATCGGCCATAGGACGCAGCCCAATGCAAGCTAGCCGCACCATACGCCTATCCTTAGGACGATGGACTAATGAGTCTGAAATCCTAGAAGCTGCCCGGCTAATTTCTAATGCTTTTAAGGGTATTTCCGGCTATGCTTACTTACATGATACAAATTAGCGAGTCAGCCTCATCAAAAATTTTAGCCCTGAAAAAAGAAGACAGCAAACCATCCGAATCGTTTTTGCGTGTTGAAGTTAAAAAAGGTGGATGTTCGGGCTTATCGTACAAAATGGATTTTGATATCACCATGCGCGACGGCGACAAAGCCTTCGAAGCTCACGGTCAAAAAGTCGTCGTCGATTCACAAAGCTTTTTATATCTGATCGGGATGGAGCTTGATTACTCAGGCGGTCTAAACGGAAAAGGTTTTGTGTTTAATAATCCGAACGCCACCAAAAATTGCGGCTGCGGATCTAGCTTTAATGTTTAATTAGAGTCTTGACCACTTTCGTAATATACGATCGGCGATACCGATTTTTCATCAAAAATTAAATTGTCGGCTCAAGCACAAAACGTTGAGCTACCGAAGACGCAAACACGGGTCGCGCGGAATGGCATAAAGTTAGTTTGAAATAAAAATTACGTCTGAGGGGGCTTCTTTGGATTATTACTTAAAATCATCGTGTCGTGCACGGCGGACAGTTGAGAAGTGTCTTTCTGTTTAAAGCCTTTTACTTTTTTCTGCGTATCAACTTTATTCACCTGCTCCGTTAAATCAACCGTCACTGAACCGAAACAACGTACCTGACAAGCCAATCGACGGCCATCTAGATAGTAACTGGTACCAATTAAATTCAGTTCCGCTTTTCCTGGTTCGGGGATTGAGTTATCGCCTTCGATAATTTTTACGCGACATTCAGCGCACGATGCAATTCCACCGCAAATCGATTTA
Source organism: Bdellovibrio sp. (assembly GCA_014376435.1). GTDB lineage: Bacteria > Bdellovibrionota > Bdellovibrionia > Bdellovibrionales > Bdellovibrionaceae > Pseudobdellovibrio. The sequence continues at coordinate 90,946 of JACMRL010000016.1, forward strand.
ATCTTTAGACCATTTTCGGTCGCGATTTTTAGAAGCGATTTTGATGGATCAACATCGACTTCAATATTTTGAGGCATAAATTTAATTTTCATTTTTGCTTCCATAGTTTTACTGCACCATAATCTTTATAAATTTTTTCTTACCGGCTTTAATAATCATCGAGTCTCCGGTTTTCAAATCAAGTTTTAATTTCGCGTCCGCGACCTTCTGTTGATCAATCTGCACGCCACCACCCGTAATCAAGCGACCCGCTTCACCGTTTGAGGTAGCTAAGCCGGCTTGCACCATCAAGGGCGCTAGGCCGATTGATTGCGCGGTCGTTTTAAATTCTTCAATAACGTCGGGCATTCCTTTGTCTGAAAAAATACGGTTAAATTCTTCCACTGCCGCTTGCCCCGCGGCGGCCGAATGGAAGCGCGTCACCAACATCTTCGCTAATTCAACTTTGACATCACGTGGATGTTTTCTACCTTGTTGTACATCTTTTTTAAGCTGCACCAGTTCACTTGGCTTCATGCTGGTTAATAGCTCGTAGTAGCGGTACATCAGCTCATCTGAAACACGCATCGTTTTACCGAACATATCTTTTGAATTTTCGCTTACGCCAATATAATTATCTAAAGACTTCGACATTTTATTAACACCGTCTAAGCCTTCTAAAATCGGCATCGTTAAAATACACTGCTGTTCAACGCCGTAAGCCGATTGTAATTCGCGACCCACCAGCAGATTAAATTTTTGATCAGTGCCACCTAATTCAAGATCTGATTTAAGCGCGACTGAATCATAACCCTGGCAAAGCGGATACATTAATTCATGTAACGAGATCGGAACGTTTGCTTTATAGCGTTTAGTGAAGTCATCACGCTCCAGCATTTGCGCGACCGTGTACTTCGCGGATAGTTTAATAAAATCAATCGAAGTTAATTTTAATAACCAACTTGAATTATAAACAATTTCGGTTTTTTCCGGGTCTAATATTTTAAAAATTTGTGAAGCGTAGGTTTTACCATTCGCTTCGATTTCTTCGCGAGTTAAAATTGGACGCGTCGTATTTTTTCCTGACGGATCACCAATCAACGCCGTGAAATCTCCAATCAAAAACTGAATATGATGACCAAGATCTTGCAGAGTTTTTAATTTATTAATGACTACCGTGTGCCCGATATGAATATCGGGTCTACTTGGATCCGCGCCTAGCTTAATATTTAAAGGCTTTTTTTTCTCAAAACTTTTTTTTAGTTTCTTTAAAAAATCAGCGTCACTGATAAATTCGACAGTGCCGTGCTTGATCAGCTCAAGTTGTTCTTCCGGTGGTAAAAAATTCGTCTGCATCGTCATCTGGTATTGTCCTAGCGAGCAATCTCAACCGCGCGTGTTTCACGCACGATGGTTACTTTCACTTGGCCTACGTGCGGAAGTTCGCGTTCGATCTTCTTCACGATATCACGGGCTAACATCAAGCTTTGGTCATCGGTCACGCGTGAGCTTTCAACTAATACACGTACTTCACGACCGGCCTGTACGGCCACGGATTTTAAAACTCCGTCAAAAGAGTTTGCAATACTTTCTAAATCTTTTAAGCGATTGATAAAGTTATCCATCTGCTGGCGGCGCGCTCCGGGACGAGCATTCGACAGAATATTTGCCGAGTGCACGATCCACGCTAATGCTGAGTTTGGTTTTTCGCTGTCGTGATGGGCGCGGATCGCATGAACAATCTCTTCGCTTTCACCGAATTTTTTTGCAAGGTCTGCGCCCACGTTTGCATAGTTTCCTTCGAAAGTATGATCGGCCGCTAAACCGATATTATGTAAAAGACCCGCGCGTTTTGCGATTTTTGGATTCATCCCGATTTCAGAAGCTAGTAATCCAGAAATGTGCGCTACTTCTAAGGCGTGGTTTAATGCGTTTTGCGCATGAGTGCTACGGTATTTTAGGCTACCCAGCATTTTTACTAATTCATTATGCATTTGCGTGATGCCAAGTTCGACGACGACTTTATCGCCTTCTTCTTTCATCGATTTTGCTAATTCTAACTTTTGTTTTTCAACAACTTCTTCAATACGTGCCGGATGTACGCGCCCATCTTCCATTAATTTATCTACCGTACGACGAGCTAACTCACGACGAATTGGATCAAAACCTGAAATCACGATAGTTTCTGGAGTGTCATCAACGATTAAATCCACTCCGCATAAAGCTTCTAACGTTCGAATATTACGACCCTCACGACCGATAATTTTACCCTTCATTTCATCTGAAGTTAAACTCATCACCGATACGGTACGCTCGGAGGTGAACTCGGAAGCGAAGCGCGCTAAGGCACGGGCTAGAATATTTCTAGAACGGCGATCGGCTTCTTTCATGGTTTCATCTTCAATTTCAGAAATACGTTTGCCGGCCTCTAACTTGGCCGCTTCTTCTAGAACTTGAAATAATTCACGCTTGGCTTGGTCTTGTGACATCTGCGCCACGTTTTCTAATTTCTTTTGTAAAAACTGAGTTTGCTCTACGTTTACTTTTTCAACGTCTTTTAAACGGTTTTCAGAAACTACAATTTTTTCTTCGCGATCTTTTAATTGATTCATGAACTTATCGTTCTCATCAATGCGGTTTTTAAATTGGTCTTCGACTTCTTTTAAACGACGCTCTAACTGCTGCTCTTTATTTTTGAGTTGAGATTTTTGTTTATTGATCTCGGTCTCAACATTTTTACGCGCTTTAAGTTCAAAATCTTTTGATTTCGTCTCAGAATCTTTTTTGATTTTGATTGATTCAGATTTTGCTTTATTTAAAATGCGATCCGCTTCCTCTTTGGCAGACTTTTTGGTGTTTTGATCTTGAATACGCTTTACGGCGAAAACGACAAAAGCCCCCACTAAAAATCCGACCAGTACAAATACTAATTCCACTTTGAATCTCCTTCAGAACCTGTTTGATAAATTGAATTTTCAGTTACAATCGGACTGCATTGCACATCGTGAGCTTCGTGCGGTAACTGATCGCACAAAGACATTTCATAACAAATACCAATTTTTTTACCCAAATACTTTTCTAGCGTACGGTCGAAAAAACCGCGACCACGGCCCAAACGATGGCCCATCTTGCTGAACGCCACACCAGGAATCACTAAGCCTTGAATATTGGCTAGCGGTACTTCTTCACCATCAAGCGGCTCGCGTACGCCTAAAGTTGAAGCTTTGAAGTTAACATTTGAATTTTTAAATTTAAGAACATCACCCTGCACGAACGGAAAGCACCACTGAATTTGGCCAGAAATATTTTTCCAATCAATCGCGGGTTCGTCCGCAAGGCTTTGGTAACCCGCCCAGTAGCCTTTTTGATTTTTAAGTAAGCTTTGCAAATGAGTTTGAATAGACTTCGATTTCTGAGATTTTTGCTCAGAGTCTAGAGACTTGATTTGATTTAAAATGTGCGAACGAAGTTGCACTTTTTCTTCTGATTTCAAAATTAAAACTCCACATACGATTACAGTGTCTAACGGAAACTAGTTCCAGTTCACTTTGTTCGTTTTGGCGTTTTCTAGATCTTGGGAAAGCTTTTTGGCTTTCGCTTCAAGTTTATTAAGTTCAGCTTGCGCACGTCGTTTAAGAAGAATCATTTCTTCGGCAATATTAAGAGCCGCTAATACTGCGGCATTTTGAAAAGATGAATTTTTAGTTGCACCCATTGCTTCGGTCACTTTTGTATTCACGAAGTCGACCAATTCATTAACGGTCTGTTCATCGTGAGACGTCTTAATTTTATAAGAAACACCGGCAATCTTAAAATTGAATAATTTTTTTAAATTTGCTTTTTGAGTTTCTGCCATAAATGATTCTTAAACTTTCCTTCTTGATCTAAAAAATCCAAAGTAAACAAATACTTACACCTTTAAGTATGGGCAGCTTAAGCCCCCGAGGCAAGCCTATTTTGCCAGGCGGCATGAACAAATATCGGTGCTTTCTTTTCGGCTGCAATCAAGACTCTTTTTCTCGCCCCATTTTTGTAATTGGAGCGACTTGATTTCACGGCCCGAACGGCTGATCAGCACGATTCTTTGGCCAGCGCGAATCTCTTTAGTTTTAACCCAGTCCGATTGAATTTTCGCATGAATCAACAGCTGATTCAGAGTCGATTCGATTGTAGGCTTTTTTTGACGCGATCCGGTATCTACCGTCTCTAAGGTCTCATCGGGTAAAATCTTTGAGAGTCTCCACTTATCATTTTCAAATTTCAGCTTCTTAGAAATGCCCGCTTCCGAAAACAAAGTTTCACGCTCCTCCAAATTAGCGGACTCTAAAGAGAACTTTTGATCGATCAAATTATATAGCTCGGGAATCGTATTAATTTTTTCGCTTGGGAAATCTTCACTATAGCATTCGGCTAATACTTTTTGAAAAGCCGTTGCTTGATTTTTTGTTTTTGCAAAAATATGGATTGAACTGAAGATTATAAAAATACTTAAAAATTGCTTCACGGCGTCCTTACCAAAAAAAATGCTAGCGTTGTGACACGCTAGCATTGGTTCGAACTTTATAAAAAGAATTTTTTAGCTTTTAGCTAACTACTTTCTAAAACGTAAATCTAATTTAACTTCTTGGCACATCTTAGCGCTTTCACGACCACAACCTTCTGTCGCGTCACTTGTACAATAAGAACGATTATTCGTTCTCCACATTGATGCACTTGCGCAAGCGCCCGCTAAAGCAACAACTGGGGCTGCCGGGTCAGTTGAAACCGCTGCACTTAAATCTGTATCGTCATCTTCAACACCTGTTTGGCTGTTACCAAATGAACGTTTTTGATTTGGGTAGCTTTCGGAAATTGAACCCGTGGCTTGACGAACATCCACTTTAGAAAGTTCGCCGCGCATGCGGTAAACACCTGGCATCACCGATACGAAAGAACCCGCAGGAACAGGCGTCGCAACTAAGTAACGTAAATGCTGTTTCGGAATGATATCACCCGGGTAATCAGCAAAAGCTTCTTGGTAAGTTCCATTCGTACCGAACTTATAAAGATCAGCGTAATCCATCATTGATTTTGCTGCATTATAAGACTCACACACAAATTTTGCTTGTTCACGCACATCCGTGACTAATTTTAATTTTCCGATATTGTTCTCAGAACAAAATGAATAACTGGCTGAACCAACCATGTCGATATCGCCCATGCCGGCTAGATAGAAATCACCAAACTTACGAATCGTTTGACGGAACAATCCACGACCGAAGTAGAATTTCTCAAAGTAAACTTTCTTTTGCTCAGTTAACGAAGTCATATCACGGTAGATTTTAACGGCCGCATCTTTAGCTGCAAATTTTTCTGGAATGCTGATCTTCATTAATTGAATATTTGTTACAGCGCCTTCTTTAACTTTAACAAAACCTGGGTACATCGAGTTTTCAAAACCCACGATGTAATCACCCGCTGGTAATGCCGAAGCTGCGTTTAAAGAAAGTTGAACTGGTTGTTCACATCTGCGCTCTGCCACGCGCATTCCTGATTTAGGATTATTAGTAAAGTTTGGCTCGGTACATTTAGAAGCTAAAACTAATCCAAACTGTTGCGTGGGACCCGCTTCGCCGTTGACGCGTAAACCCGTTTTAACGGTGTCACCCGTTTGTTCACTTAATTTAACGGGAGCACTACGTAATGATTGCGCCATGATATTTGTTTGAATACGACGGTCATGTAAGTAATTATCTTTCATAAAGCGAACTTTACCTGAAGAAGTTTTTTCAACTGTTAACGGCACCGTATAAACGGCCACGGTATCAGATTCTGGAACCATGACTTGGTAATCAGATTTGTAAACTTCGTTCGGAGTTCCCTTAGAAATAATTCCTTTGATCGAAGCTGAATCATATCCTGGAACGTTTCTTAATAGGTAACCCGCTAACCATTCAGCCATTTCTAAACGTACGCAACCTGAACTTAAATGTCTGAAGCCCGTTTTATTAAATAAAGAGGGGTCATCGGTAAAATGCATGAAAATATCATCTGGATTTGAAGCATAGGGTTGTTTTAAATCCGGAGTTAAAGGAAATTTGAAAACTCCTAATGCATTTTTAGGTCCTGGATCCATCACGAACATATTTTGTTTGGCTAAACTGCGGCCATTATGAACCCAGTCTAAAGTTTTTGGATCAACCAACTCTTTCGTTGAACGATTATATACTTTCATACGAATGCTTTCTAAGAAAGCCGGGTTTGCTTGAATGTGCGGTAATTTATCTTGTATCACGACGCTATCCGTTGCCGTCCAACGTGGATTAAAAATCACGCGGGTAATATAAGTTCTCATCATTGGCGTACGACGTAATACGCGACCGTTGATAGAACGGAAATTTTTAATCTCTTTGTTGTTTTCGTAAACTTTTACTTCCGTTGAATTGATATTAGCAAAAATCATATTTGGCTCTAACTTCTTAGGTAACCAACGTAATTTTTCTAAGTTTGCTTCCACTTGCGCAATACGAGATTCTACCGAGGGAGTTATCACATTCCAAAAACCTGAATCTGATTTTAAAGTTGAACTGACTTCAAACGCATTTTCTTTTTGTAGCTCCTGAACGGCGGTAGATAATTCTGTATCGTATACATCGCCCGTGCCGGTTAAGGTGTATCCGTGCTGGATCATGCGCTCACGAATCGCGGGAACAGCTGCATTCTTTGCCCCGGAAGCAATATTTCCAGCAGGTTTTTTAATCGCGACGAAACCACCAGCCATTTTTGTTTTATAAAGATCAGCTAAAATTTGTAAAGTCTGTTTATAAAATCTGTGCTCCGGAGCCAAGCTATCAACGATATCGCCCATCATTCCTGGCGTAGCTGATACTGCTTGCGCTAAAACTTTATGTTCATTGAAAGTACGCTTGGTAAAACGCACGTCATTATCGAGTAAGCTTGGCTCAAGACGGCCATTTGATAAATGATCGGCGATAGAAATAAAAGCTTCTGACGCCGCTAATTCAAACGCGACCGCATTCGCACTACTTAAACCTCTGAAATAAGATTCAAGTTCACTATTCCAATAATCTGAAGCAATTAATCCATGCTTTTCAGATAAAGTCGTAATCATCTGCTTTAATGCCGCCGCAAAGGGGGTCGCCACACCATCACGAACCCAAATAGGTTCGTAGCCACGCTGTTCGTATAATCGGTTTAAATCATCAGTCTCAAATAAAGCGCTACCCGCTTTTAAAATCGACTTATTAGTTGTGAAGTTTCTGATCTGTTCACGATCACCCGCGACTTGCGCCATCGAGCATTGCACAGACAATAAAATTGAAATAGCCACCGACCACGTTTTTTTCAGCATCATTACGTACCACCTTTTAATAGCAAGGTACGAGATTTCAAAAAACGATCCAGACTAAGACAGCTTATAATTGTTATAAGCCGTCTAATAATAAGACAGCGCCGACAATTTTGGGAAACTAACTTAAATTCTTATTGTTAATGATTTAAGGTAAAATTCAGACTAATCTTGGCTATGTCTCTTTTAAAGCTAGATCCAAATTTTAAGCCTTCATTTGACGGGCATGCGTTAGCACAAGGGCTTGTTAATAAAATTTTACGTGCTTTACCAATTTGCCAAGCTTATCTTTTTGGTTCGTGTGCTGAAGGCAAGAATACCACTGATTCAGATATTGATATTTTACTAATCGTACCAGATTCTGCCAATGTTAAAGAATATTATCAGTTTGTTAATGCACCCTTTTTTTCTGAAGTAGCGGTCGATTGGATTATAAAAACAAGTACAGATTTTGAAAAAAATAAATCGATTGGCGGCATCGCAATGATTGCTTCACAAAACGGAATCGAGCTTAAAATTAATGGTTCAAAATAAAAATATTTTGTTTAAGAAAGAATATGCAAAACATTTGTTTGAAATTGCCAAAGGCGATCTAGATACCGCGTCAGCACTTCTGATGGCAAAGTCTCCGGGTCGTATAGAAAATATTTTATATATGATTCAACAGTCAGTTGAAAAATCTTTAAAAGCTGTACTTATTCATAAACAAATTTCATTCCCAATTGTTCATGATCTAGGAATTTTAATTGCTTTATTGCCTGTCGATGATTACCCGCCCGGTGGATTTGATTGGGCAGAACTAAATCCTTACGCATCGATCAGGCGATATGAGGAAGGATCTTTACCTATCCATCGTGATGAAATTCAAGCCGCTTTTGATGCCGCACGACTTGTTCAAGATTGGGTAATTGCTCAGTTTCAAAAATAGTCCGATTTGTAATTAACCTAAAATTGAATCGACGTATTCCTGATAATCGAAAGATTTAAGATCATTAATTTTTTCGCCGATTCCGACTAATTTAATTGGGATTTGCAACTGATCGACGACTCCTAAAGCTACGCCACCCTTCGCGGTGCCATCCATTTTAGTTAGGATTACGCCTGATAAGCCCAACGCTTGGTGAAATTCTTTCGCTTGTAGTAACGCGTTCTGGCCTGAGTTCGCATCCAGCACAATCCACGTATCGTGCGGAGCTTCAGGCATCACTTTAGCCATCACGCGTTTTACTTTTTTTAATTCGTCCATCAAATGCGACTGCGTATGGAGACGCCCGGCTGTATCTAGAATAACGTAATCGTAATTTTGCCCTTTAGCCTTTGTAATCGCATCGAAGGCCACGGCACTAGGGTCTTTGGTATTTTCAGGCCAGTAGATTTCAACACTGCCGCCCTCGTCGATGGCACCTTGTGCGCGTTCGGTCCAAGCTTTTAACTGCCCACCCGCCGCCGCACGAAAAGTATCACCTGCCGCGACTAATACTTTTTTACCTTGGCCCGCAAGCTGCGCGGTCATTTTACCAATCGAAGTTGTTTTACCCGCGCCGTTAACTCCAACCACCATTAATACCGTCGGGCCATCGTTGGCGGTGGTTAGTAATTCAGAAACTTTTTTATTTGCGTAATTTTCGATGTAATAAGGTTTTAAAATTTCTAACATTTGTTTTTTTAGCGCGGCTTTAACGGCATTTAAATCAGAAAATTCTTTTGAAGATAATTCTTCTTCGACCACGGCTAAAAGTTTTTGTACGGTCGTTGGACCTAAATCACTGGTGTAAAGTACTTCTTCGATTTGTTCTAATACAATTTTTTTATCTTGATTTGAGAAAGCTTTTTTAATGCGACCGAAGAAACTTTCTTCGGTTTTTTTCAAAGCCTGCTTTAGATTGGTTTCAACTTCGGGTTCTACCAGGGTTAATTTGGGTGCTAGTGCGGGCGTTTGAACCGAAACTAATTCTTTTTCTTCACTGCTCGCAACCTTGAATGGTTGTTTTGGAGTTTCGGCTAATTCAATCGGTTTTTTTTTTTTAAGTTGTGAAAATGCGATTGTTCCCACAATCACCATGAGTAATACGCCGACAAAAATTAAAAGATAAAGCATTTGGTTTGAATGAGCTTCAGACATATTAATCCTTTTTCGTTTTTTTATCTAATTCATGAATTCCGTAAGGACAATGCCGACAGCGATTCGTACAACAATAACCCCGCTGGGTCATGTAATACGCGGTTAAAACTTGCAGGCCCGTCTCGGGGTCAATATAGGTGAACTCGCTATTTTCGCAAGCTTTTTGGTGGGCTTCAGCGATCGCTGCAACAAAAAAATCAGCCGTTGATTGTAGGTCAACAACTGATTTGGGTTTATTCTCAGACATAAAATGGATTAGCGAATATCGGCTAAGCTAACCGATACCATTGTCGATACGCCGCGCTCTTGCATTGTCACGCCGTAAAGTTTTTGGGCTACTTCCATCGTGTGTTTATTGTGCGTAACTACGATGATTTGTGAACGTTTCGCCATCTCACGAACTAAGTCGTTGAAGCGGAATACGTTGGCGTCATCAAGTGGTGCATCAACCTCATCCAGTAAACAATAAGGAGAAGGCTTCACTAGGAAAATTGAAAATACTAAGGCAACCGCCGTCAGAGCTTTTTCTCCACCCGACATAAGCGTTACGTTTTGCATTTTCTTTCCCGGAGGCTTCGCGATAATTTCGATTCCCATTTCGCCTTTATCATTATCTTCGATCAGGGTAAGCATCGCTTCACCACCACCGAATAGAACCGGGAATACTTTTTGGAATCTCTCATTGACTAGATCGAAAGTTTCTTTGAAACGTTTCGAACAAATTTTATTAATACGGTCGATGACGCGGCGAAGTTGTTCTTTCGCTTCCGTTAAATCAGTGTGTTGTTGAGTTAAGAAGTTATAACGCTCTTGGGTCTCAGAGTACTCATTGATCGCCGATAAATTCACTTCACCAATTTTTGCTAACTTATCACGTAAATCTTTTAATTCCGCATCCGCTTCTTCAGGGTTACCTTCGCGGTCTGCGTATTTAGAAACAACGTCGGGTAGAAGCAGCATATACTTTTCACGAACTTGGTCGATTAAGTACTGTTCTTTCATCTTCGCTTGCTCAAGTTTAAGTTGAGCATCGTTCATTCTAGCTAAACGATCATTGCGTTCACGTTGTGATGTGATCACTTTGTCTTCTAATTCACGAATATGAGCGGTTTCAACTTCAAATTGATTTTTAAAGTTAGACATCTCTAAACGTTTTGCTTCAATTTCAGATAACATACGTTCGAAATCGATTTTGGCTTGCTCCATCGCGTACTGACCATCGGTCGTTTGCGAATTGTAGCCTTCAGCTTCTTCTGACATACGAGATAATTGAGCTTCTAAATCAGAAACTTGTCTTTGCACCATCTCTAATTGACGAGTTACGCCCGAGAACTCTTGCGTTTTAGAAGCGGCACGAACTTGTAAGTCCATCACTTCGGTTTGCTGCGCTTCAAAACCATCTTTCATTGAGTTGTATTCGTTGGTTAATGATTCAACTGTTGATTCAAGTTCTACTTTTAAAGTGCGTACGCCAACTAATTTCTCAGTTAATTCGTCAGATTTTGTCGTCAAAAGCTCAAGTTGTTCCGTTAATCTGCGAACTTCTTTTTCTTGGCGTTCTACCGACACCTGAGCTTGCGAAAATTCATTCTCGGCGCGCTCGAGATCTTTTTTAAATTCGGCAACTTTGATTTCTTGTTCTAATCTGCGTTTTTGTGCACCTTCGAAATCATTTACTACGTTAGTTAATTGTGTTTCGATTTTTTTCATCGAAGCACTGGCTAAAGCAAGCTTACCCGCCCACTCAGATTTTTTAGCTGATAATTCTTTGATTTCGCGACGACGCTTTAATACGCCTGATTCGGCTGAATCTTTCGAACCACCCGTTAAAACTCCTTCTGGAGAAAGAGTATCACCGTCTTGCGTAACGAAAGTCCAACCGCTGTATTCCGGGCGTAATTTTAATGCCGTACGAATTGAATCAACCACGGCGACGCCGTCTAAAATCTGCGCGACACTGGTCGAATAATTTTCGTTTGATTGAACAATATTTTTTAATAAACCCATCACGCCGTTTTCAGATTGTGGATTACCTTGCAAAGGTTTCGCGTAATTACCAGAATTTGCGTAGAAACTTGAACGACCTGAATTTTGTTCTTTCAAGTGATCAACCGCACCTGCTGACATCTGGGCCGCTTCGTCTGGTTTTTGCGATAATAACATTTGTAATTTAGTACCCAGAGCAGCTTCCATAGCGATTTCGTAATCAGCCGGAACTTCAATCACTTCTGATACAGGCTTGAATGTCTCAGAAACTGAGCCATCCGCGTGTAATTCCGCCGATTTTGCCTTGCTCCAAAGCATCACTTGCTTAACGCCCTCTTCGAAACCTTCAAAGTTAGCCGCTAAATTTTCTAAACCGTAAAGGCGTGAAGCCGTTTCGTTTAAGTTATCTTTGAATTCTTGTACTTCGATTTGTTTTTGCTGAAGTTGTTCAGATAAAACTTTTTTATTTGCTTCGAAAGAATCCGCATCACTTGAAAGATCAATTTGCATTTGGCGTTCTTGATCTAAACCAGTGGTTACTTTACGACGGCGTGTTTCGAATTCGTGTAATTTTTCACGCAATTCATTCAAAGTCATTTCTTCTTCGGCGATATTGCCTTCAATTTCAGTAATACGGTTAGCGAATGAATTCACTTGCGCATCTAAAGCCGATTCACTTTGGCCTAGAGCGATTTGTTCGCGACGTTTAATTGTTAATTCATCGTCGATTGTACTGTAGCGAGTTTGCGCTGCCGTAAAGGCTTCTGATTTTTCAGCTGATTCAGTGGTTAACTGCTCAGATTCTTCTTTTAAAGCTTCCGCGGAAGTTGTTAACTCATTTAAATCACGCGCGAGTAACTCATGACGGGCTTTTTGCTCGCTTAAAATACTGCCGGTCATTTGTTCGTTACGTTTGGCCTGCTCTAATTGAAAGCGAAGCTCTTGAATTTCCATTTCTTTTTTCTGCACGGCAGATTGAAAAGCGTAGAAATCTTGTTGTTTTGTCTCGACCGCTTTTTCTTGCTCCAAAATAGTTAATTTTAAAGTTTCAAGTTCAGCTTGCATGCTAGCTAAACCAGATTCACTGCCCACTTCGATGGATTGAGCTTCATCGAAAATTCTTTGCGCAAGATCTGCCGCCGTTTTTAAATTTACATATTGGGCCGACGATAGCCAAAGTTCTAAGTCTTCGATTTGATTTTTAATATTTCTATAACGTTCCGCACGTTGAGCTTGACGCTGTAAAGAATCGATCTGGCGCTTTAATTCGCCGATGATATCTTGTAGACGCACCAAGTTTTGGTCGGTCGAAATTAATTTACGCTGAGATTCTTTTTTACGAGCTTTAAATTTCGTAATTCCGGCCGCTTCCTCAATTAACATGCGACGGTCTTCAGGTTTCGCCGTGATGATTTTACCGATCATCCCTTGCGCGATGATCGAGAAACCTTTAGATCCTGCGCCCGTATCCATAAAGATCTCTTGCACGTCTTTAAGACGAGCCACTTCTTTATTAATGAAGTATTCACCTTCACCGTTACGATGAAGTTTACGAGTTACCATGATCTCAGAATATTTTAAATATTTTGCCGGAAATGGTCCGCCGTCATTTTCTAAAGTTAAAGAAACTTCACACATTCCATGTGGAGCGTAGCCTTCAGAACCTGCAAAGATCACATCCGTCATCGCTGACGCGCGTAGATCCTTCGCCGATTGATCCCCCATCACCCACATCAAGGCATCAACGATGTTTGATTTACCGCAACCATTCGGTCCGACAACGCCCGTGATACCCGCATCGAATTGAATAACGGTACGATCTTTAAAAGATTTGAAACCAATCAGTTCTAATTTTTTAATTCTCAAAGTAATTCCCCTGCTAATTCTTGTGTCTAACTAACTACTTAGCCTTCAAAGTTGAAGGCTGGACTTAAGGCCATGTTCACCGATTATTCTAGGGGTGCAAACGGCCATGTCAATAAAACTAAGAAGTAAAATATGATCTTTTTTTAGGCTTTTCATACATCGACAGCAAATATCAGGAAATAAACCGCTTCGCTCTAACATCTGAGTATAAAAGCAAATTTTTAAAGCAATTATTTTACTTGGTCTGCTTGATACGCGAAGCTCAACCTATGTTTAGATCATATGCAATTATTATGATGCTTTTATCGTTTTCAGCCCATGCTTGTGACGATTGGTTTAAAAAACTTAAAATAAAAGACGCGAAAACGTGTGAATCAAAGTGTCGAACTGCACTAACCGACATGTCTACTTTTATGTGCACTCAAGATTGTGAACAGCTTTGCAAGAGCTTAGCTGAATCCGCAAAAGAAGAAAATAATTTTTATGGATTAACTGATGATGAAATTTCTTTTTGTAAGAAAAATAGAATAGATTGCTTGAAGGCTTATCGCCTAAGTATTCAAGCTGAAGAATCTTGTCTATCAATTTATAAGAGAAGCGATACAAACGATGAAAGCGACGCTTGTCGCCATTATATGTGGGCCTTTTTCATGGCGAAAGAAATTGGAGAAAAAAACGCTAGCCTGATCCTTACCAGCCATGAAAATAATCCCAAAGAAGATGACTCCGAAAAAGAAATGGATCTGGCTAACAATAAAATAGCTTTAGATGATTTTCGAAATAAAGAACATTCAAAAAAATCTGACCTAGACATTTTAAATTTATATAAAAAGAATTTAAAGAATAAAAAATTTAAAGTAATTTAACCAAAATATTCGAATTCTGGAGGTCTTCCGTGAAAAAACTTATAAAATACATAGTGGGATTTTGGCTAGCGGTAATTCTATTCGGTGGACTGATGGCTTATGCCTTTTGGAGCGGCAAAACAATGGCCCCTTCGCAGGTAAAAAAACAATGGGGCCATGAATCTTTGGATATTAAAAAATTCAGAAGCAGCTCGCACGAAGTAAAGGCCAAAATGGCTTACGCGATTATGACTGATAAATCATTCGTCGGAAAATCTTACGAGGAAATCCGAGAACTCTTCCGACCTAATGAGGGTTATTACATGAATGATACAACGCCCGCTTATATCATTTACGATGGTAGCAAATCATCAGAAAATACTTGGCAGTTAGTTTTTAGAATGGATAATAACTACAAGGTTCGAGACGTCATTATGCATAAAAACTGTTGCAATTAAGAATTATGGCATTTCTTAACCTAATCTTCACGTGACCGCTTGATGAATTGGCTTAGTCTTATGTGTAAGAACAATATGAAGAAAAAATACCTTGTTGACCTTCACATTCACTCTCATTTCAGCGATGGCAAGCTCAGTATTGCGGAAATTGTAGACCTTTATGGCGCAAAAGGTTTTAGCATAATCGCCCTGACGGATCATTTGGCAGACTCTAAAACGTTAACCGGCTTTGTCACTTGTAAACTAAAACTTTCTCTCACTTCCGAAAATATGGATCTCTATTTACAAACAATACGAAACGAAGCACGCAGGGCCTGGCAAAAATACGGAATGCTTTTAATTGCCGGCGCCGAAGTTACTTTGAATTCTTGGTCACGACAAAAAGGCGCGCACCTGGTTTTTTTGGGAATTGATCAGTACATTAATCCGAATCAATCCATCGAAGAAATTTTAATCGAAAATCGCCAATTTTTCTCGATTGCAGCTCATCCGCTCTGGGAAAAATCTTACGAATTTAAAACCACCTATCTTTGGGAAAATCGCGAATGTCTTGCTTCACTGTTCGATGCCTGGGAGTGCGGAACAGCAAACTTTTTTTCAAAAGAAGTTTATCTTTCTGGATTACCGATTGTGGCCTCAAGCGATTTTCACGGACCGACCCGATTTGAATCTTGGAAAACTGCGGCCTACTTAGAAGAACTTTCGACTGATTGTTTATTCGACTCAATTAAAAATCGGCACGTTGAACCGGTTTGGATTTAAAGGTGCTTGTTTTTTATATAACAAATAGAAAAAATGAAGCCTCTCCCAGAGGCAAATCATGATCGATCATGTAGGCATTAATATCAGAAATCCCGAAAAAAGTAGAAATTTTTAGGAGAAAGCTTTAGCTCCATTGGATAATCAAATGCTTTTTTAAGCTCAGGCTTACCAATTTTTTTCTATCATTTCGCTTTCATTTTTCTGACATGCTTGAATTCGATCGATGTGATCTTTGATTTCCTTAGGCGAAGTCCAGCTTATGCTTTCAATAACTTTGAGTCGACGGTTATATGCGATACTTAAACCTCTTTCGATATTAAAATAAAATGATTGCGTGGGAGAAAAATCTATACATTTTTTTAATGGTATCTCGATAAACTTAACTTCTTTAAATTTTTCATTAAAAACAAAATTAAAATTTTCTTCGAGCTCATCTTCTTTGGGAATAAATGTTTTTCCAATCACTTTATTTGTTGAAATATCAAAGCTGATCGCTGCTCGCTGGGACTGACGTGCCTTTTCGCTATAAATCCAAACCCCTTCGTAATCTTTATTCAAAAATTTTACAATATAAGATTTCTCTGCCGGACCAAGAATTTTTTTAACTTCCTCTTTTGGCTGATCTAACTTAATTAAATTAAGCTGAGTTATTTCAACATCTCTGACTTGATCATTTCTATTCAATAAACCACATGCAGATAAAGATAATAATAATATGAACGTGCTACTTTTTTTCATATTCACAGGCCTCTTTTAATTTAAAATTTTTCGAAAATTTATTTAATATCCAATCGTAAGCTTTAGGAACTTTTGATTTTAATCCCTCTGGAGCGAATAGAAAATATTCTATATTGGTAGCAAAATCCTCGTCCACATTATCTCGGGCCCCATTACTTATAAATGGTCCACTTCGAGCTCGTCCTTTATAAGCTACGCTCCATCCGAGTGACGTTTCATAATCTTTAATGTCTCTCTTTGAAAAATTTAAGAAAATGGCGTGGGCCAATTCATGTGCAACAATTTTATCGAGCGATAACCCAGGTCCATCAAAAGCACTATTATAAACTACAATTTCTTGGCCTGATTCAGCGATAGATCCTGGATTTCCAATAGCGCTTGATCGTTGCATTCTGTAAAAACCCTTGAATGCGATTTTTTTAAAAACATTCGGCAGTTGACCTAATACAGCCTGCAGCTTTTCTTTTTCATCATTTGTCCAACTTAATGATTTTTCTACACGAGGCTCCCATTTTTCGGGGCGCCCATCTTTGATTTTACTTTTCCAGTAGGAGTCAGGCTCACACTTTGTGCTACAAAATTTTTCACACTCTTGCGAACAAGAGAACGTGCTCATGTCCATTTGCAAAGTGGTGCATTTGCTTATGCAGGCTTTATCGTTTTTAGAAATTTTTGATTCTTTAAACCAATCGAGACAGGTATCAGCAAAGCAAATATACGGAAAAAATATAATTAGAATTGCTAGCCTGGAAGCATTTCTATCGTATATACGTTGAACTTTCATTTTTGAACTACCAAATTGATAGTGGCTAAAAATCCAGGTTTACTTAATTTTCCAGTTACATCTTGCCGTTCAAGAAGATCCCAATCTTGTGGTGTAGCTGAATCAATCCATGAATTTAAATTTTCTTTAAACGTTTTTGTCCATGGCGCAGGATTTTTTTTCATAAGCTTTGGCAAGGCCTTTAGAACCGCAAAAGAAACATCGTACAATTGAGTTAAAACGAACCAAATTCCATACAAATCCTTATACTTCTTTACTTTAACAGTTCTCTTTGTAAATGTTAATCTTTTGTGAAAAACCCCAGCTTCGGGCTTAACAACTAAGATCTTTGCCCCATTTGGTAAACTCAAAGGCAATGCTTCTTTCAAGCTCATTTCAATATATGAAAGAGCTTGTGCATTTACTCCCGCATCACTAATCACCACCACACCTTCTTGGTTACGTGATTTATTGTCGGTTAAAAATTCCACTTCGATTTCAACTTCATTAAACTGTTTAATAAAACTCTGAACCGCAGGATTATCTAACGACTTATTTTTAGGCTCATAACCACTAGACATCAATAACTCGGATATCTTTTCGTCGCCGACTTTTAAAGGCTTTCTGGGTATAAGATAATCTATGTCGGTCGTACCTACCGCCCCTGAATTGGCTTTAGACAATACAAGGTCGTACAAAATTAAGGCGACTCCGCCGCCCACAACAAGCTGACCATTCCATCGCTTTAATATAGAGGCTAATTTTTCAACCTGAACAAGTAATTCTGTGCTATCTAATTGCATTTTCGATTTCACGCCATGAGCAAATAGATTTAATGTCATCCATTTTTCTAAACAAGGCCTCAGCTTGCTCAATGCCTCTTACCGGAAAGTGCAAAAGATCTAACACTGTTAAAAATGCATAGGGTTTCATCCAGATCTCTTTTTGAATTTCACTACTAACCCTTTCAATTAAAGCTGAATAATACGGTTTTATTAAAAGAACCTCGTACCCACGATCTAATTCTACAAGACTTAATTGATTAGAAATTTTCGCAAGCCTGTCCCAGTTTAAAAGATAATACTCTTGCGGTCTTAAATTTGTGGTTTTTAAATTAAAATATTCCGCAGAAGCCGTATGCAATGCAGGCACTAAATTAAGCTTTCCTGCGTTTGATTTTCTATCAAAAAAAGCAAACCCCTTAGTTTTAGTCTTTTTAATTAAATTGTATTCTTTTATCCAATCAATCAAAAGCTTATCTGGATATTTTAAATAAAATTTCTTATTTGTTCTTAAGCCTTTTGAGGTGATAATTCCAATGTATTCCAACTGCTTAACAACCTTATGGACAAGGCCTATGCTAGTACCCGTAAGCCTACTCAACTCATTAATAGAAAATCCATCTTTCTGAATTTGAATGTGATAAGCCAAAAGCCAAAATAAGATCAATGACGATTTATTACTATAAATATCTATTTCGATGTCCGAACCCCTAAGGGGTAAAACTGCCATTCTATTCATTATAATACACTATTCAATATAAAGTGAATAGTTGTTTTTAGTAAATAGATCGAATGAAACTGCAGCAGCACATGGTAAACAGTTTCAACACTTTTAGGTCTTATCTAAAGCTTATTCGATTTAATACGGCACCGAAATCGCAAAAAAGTACATGACTGTGGAACTTAACTTTTAAAAGGACAATTTATGAAATCTTTTTTTGCGACTGTATTTATCTTGGCGACTCATTTTTCGGCACAGGCCAAACCTCTTACTCGCCAAACTCCCGAAATAAATGACATCGATGCGGAAACGGAGATCGCATCCAGATTTGTTACGGGCCCAGCTATACTAAAAAAGATATCGGCGACTCAATCATTGGTTATGACACGCGAATTCGGCAGAGGTACGTACAATACAGTAACGATTTGGTTAAAAGATGGCGACGGCAAAAATAAAAAGTATTTTTAGCTAGCTCAAGCCGGCCGCGACACCGACAGTGAAGCACCAGCTTTTTCATTTTTAAAAAATAATTTAATCGTTCGCGGACCATTGGTTATAAATACACCCGGCGAAGATGGATTGTTCTCTCCAAGTGTTGTTGGAAAATTCAAGACGACCGTGAAAATTCATAGTCTTAGCGGGCAAACCGCGAAAATTGAAAAACAACATTGCGAATAATGATCAACAAAAGAAAAATCGGATCGGCTAGATTTCTTACGAAATAATTCAAGCAATCCGAAATTTCCAAATTACTTCTTCATTAAACTAGCACGGGCCGCCGCAAGTCTTGCGATTGGCACGCGAAACGGTGAACAACTGACGTAATCAAGATTTACGCGCTCAAAAAACTCGATCGAATCTGGGTCGCCGCCGTGCTCTCCGCAAACGCCCACTTTTAAATTACCCTTCGTCTGACGACCTAGATCAACACCTGTTTTAACTAAAGTACCCACACCTAATTGATCGATACTGACGAATGGATCTTTAGCAAAAATTCCTTGAGAGACATAGCTTCCTAAGAAACGGCCCGAATCATCGCGTGAAAGGCCTAATGTCGTTTGAGTTAAGTCATTGGTACCAAAGCTAAAGAAATCTGCGTGGTGAGCGATCTCGTGCGCGGTAACCGCGGCGCGAGGAAGTTCGATCATGGTACCTATTTGGTATTCAAACGTAATGCCTTTTTCTTTTTGAACTTTTTCAACCACTTCGATGGTTTGTGCGCGTAAGATTTCTAATTCTTTCGCCATGCCCACAAGCGGAATCATAATTTCTGGAACTAACTTCATTCCTTCTTTAACTAACTGGGCCGCCGCTTCGGCAATCGCGCGCACCTGCATTTGATAAATTTCAGGGTACGTGACGGCTAGTCTGCAACCTCTGTGACCCAACATCGGATTGAATTCATGTAAGCTTTGGATTTTATTTTTCAAACGATCTTCGTTGTAGTTGATACGTTTGGCTAATTCTTTAATTTCTGAATCCGTGTGCGGAACAAATTCATGCAACGGCGGATCTAATAAACGAATCGTTACCGGAAAACCTTCCATGATTTTGAAAAGTTGATAAAAGTCATCGCGCTGCATCGGCAAAAGTTTCGCGAGTGCTTTTTCACGCTCTGGCTTTGTGTCTGCAATAATCATTTCACGAACGGCATCAATACGATCTGCGCCGAAGAACATATGTTCCGTGCGGCAAAGACCAATCCCTTCCGCACCAAATTCACGCGCGATTTTTGCATCTTTCGGTGAATCTGCGTTCGCGCGCACTTTCATGCGGCGAACTTTATCGGCCATCGTCATCAAACGATGAAATGTTCCATCCAGTTTTGGCTCGATCGTTTTCACTTCACCTAAAAATACTTCGCCGGTACTGCCGTCTAAAGTAATCAGGTCGCCTTTTTTAATCACGTAACCTTTAGCTTTAAAGGTTTCCGTATTGTAATTTACTTCCACATCTGAACAACCCGCTACGCAACACTTACCCATTCCGCGCGCGACCACCGCCGCATGGGAAGTCATTCCACCCCGTGAAGTTAGAATTCCTTGCGCCGCAATCATTCCAGCAATATCTTCCGGAGAAGTTTCTACGCGCACTAAAATAACTTTATGACCTTTTTCTTTCATCTCGACGGCATCTTCCGGAGTGAAAACTACCATGCCGCATACTCCGCCGGGTGATGCCGGAAGCCCGCGCGCAATTTCAGTTTTTTTCGCTTGTGGATCTAAAGTCGGATGTAAAAGTTGATCTAAAGAGGAAGGATCTATTCTTAAGATCGCTTCTTTTTCGGTAATCATTTTTTCATCGATCATATCACACGCAATTTGTAACGAAGCTTTCGCCGTACGCTTTCCGTTGCGGGTTTGCAGCATCCACAATTTCTTTTTCTCGATCGTGAATTCGATATCTTGCATATCTTTAAAGTAAGTTTCTAATTTTTGGTAAATCACTTCTAAATCTTGATAGGCCGCTGGCATGATCTCTTTGAGGAGATGAATCGGTTGCGGAGTTCGAATTCCGGCAACGACGTCTTCACCTTGTGCGTTCACTAAAAATTCTCCGTAGAATTTCTTTTCGCCCGTACTTGGATTACGCGTAAACGCAACGCCCGTAGCTGAATCATCGCCTAAGTTTCCAAAGACCATCGATTGAACATTGACGGCCGTGCCCCACTCCGCCGGAATGCTGTGTAAATCGCGGTAAGTGATCGCGCGCGGAGTATTCCAACTGCGGAATACGGCTGAAACCGCACCCCAAAGTTGCTCGTAAGCATCGTTTGGAAAACTTTGGCCCGTGATTTGTTTAACCATCTCTTTAAATTTTTTAACTAATTTTTTTAAATCGTCCGTCGTTAGATCGGTATCATTATGAATTCCTTTTTCGGCCTTCATATCTTCTAAAGTGACCTCTAATAACGAAGAATTCATTCCCATGACTACATCAGAGTACATCTGTATAAAACGACGATACGAATCCCAGGCAAAGCGCGGATTATTTGATGAAGTTGCTAAGCCTTCAACCGTTTGGTCGTTTAACCCTAAGTTAAGAATGGTATCCATCATTCCCGGCATGGAAGCGCGGGCGCCCGAACGAACGCTGACTAATAATGGATTTTTCACATCACCAAATTTTTTATCAATTTTAGCTTCTACTTTTTTCAAAGCTTCTAAAACTGCCGGGCGAGACCACTCTGGTAACTTTCCGCCCTCGTTCGTAAAGTGCGTACAAATATCCGTCGAGATGGTAAACCCCGGAGGAACCGGTAAACCGATCGCCGTCATCTCGGCAAGGTTAGAACCTTTTCCGCCTAATATATTCTTCATCGCGGCACTTCCCTCGGTGTCACCCGCCGCGAAGAAGTAAACGAATTTTTTTGGAATTTCTAGCGTTACGTTTTTAGTTTGAGATTTCGATGTTAAAGTATCCATAACTTCGGCTCCCTAGGTGTTAAAAGTTTTTAAGTGTTGCGCAATATAATTATTTAAAGTCGCCATTGGTACGCGTTCTTGCGTCATCTTATCGCGATGACGAACTGTAACCGCTTGGTCATTGGCCGTTTCAAAATCAACCGTTACACAAAACGGAGTTCCGATTTCATCTTGACGACGGTAACGTTTACCAATCGAAGCTGTTTCATCGTAAGCCACGTCAAAGTCTTCAGAAAGCTGATCACGAAGTTTCATCGCCGGACCCGTTAATTCTTCTTTTTTCGATAGTGGTAAAACACATACTTTAAATGGCGCAATATCCGGGTGTAGACCAAGAACTACGCGCACGTCTTCTGAAGTTTTTCCGGTCTCGTCCGTTTCCGTGGTTACCTCTTCACGGTAGGCATCACACATAAATGCTAAAAATAAACGGTCACAACCCACCGCTGTTTCGATGACGAATGGAATAAATTTTTCTTTATTCGCTTCATCAAAATATTCTAAGTTTTTGCCAGAGAATTTTGAATGCTGAGTTAAATCAAAATCAGCGCGGTTATGAATACCCTCTAATTCAGAAAACCCCATTGGAAAATTATATTCTACGTCAACCGCCGCGCGGGCATAGTGGGCTAATTTATCGTGATCTTTAAATTTTAAATTTTCTTTTTTGATTCCGTATTTTAAATAAAAGTTAAGACGGCGTTCTTTCCACTCTAAGAAAAATTTTTCGTCTGTTCCTGGTTTTACGAAATACTGCATTTCCATCTGTTCAAATTCACGCGTACGGAAAATAAAATTCCCCGGAGTGATCTCATTACGGAAAGATTTACCGATGGCCGCGATTCCGAACGGAATTTTGTAGCGTGAGCTTTGTTGGCAGTTTTGGAAGTTTACGAAGTGACCTTGCGCCGTTTCTGGACGTAGGTACACCACGGACGCCGAATCTTCTAACGGACCCATCGTCGTTTTAAACATTAAATTAAAATTTCTCTCTTCCGAAAGATTTTTGCTACCGCAGCTGGGACACTGTTTTTTGGTTAAGTAAGATTCAGTGTTGTCGGCACGAAAGCGTGTTTTACAATCTTTGCAATCGACTAATGGATCTGAGAAACCATCGACGTGACCTGAAGCTTTCCAAACGGTAGGATGCATTAAGATCGCGGCATCTAAGCCCACGATGTCTGCTCTGCGGGTCATGGCATTCCACCACGCGCGCTTCACGTTCATTTTCATGATTGAACCCAGGGGGCCGTAATCCCAACAACTTCCTAATCCGCCGTAAATTTCTGAACTTTGAAAAACAAAACCGCGTCGCTTAGAAAGACTGACTAGAGTATTAAGATCCTTTAGTGGTCGGATTTGAACAGACATGCAAAAGCCCCCATTTGTCGCAGACAAAACTTAATTGTGTAGCAGACAAAAACTTAGCATTTCTAAAGGCTTAACGGCAAAATCGATTTATATGGCGGATAGAGTCAAATGAGAGTCTATCAAAGAACTGCACGACATCTCAACAGCAGAGGGAAAAGTTAGAGTTAATCGCCAACTTATCATGGGTTTTTTAGCGAATTTTTACTAGGAAAGCAGACTATTTTTCTAAAGTAACATCGTGGCAAGTTAAAGCGGCCGTCATTCTACCGGACTCGGTCACTACGCCTAAGAAAGTTTGACCACCATCGTCGGCGATATTTAAACCGAAATTTAAATCAAGTGCCGTAGAAGAAAACGTAATATCGTGAGTTCCCGTAGCTGTTTGTGTGATTGTATTTTCAATTAATGAAAGATCTTTTAGTTCTGCAGCTTTCGTAGTTTTTAAACCTGAAGTTACATATAATTTTGTGAAATTATGTTTTTTTGTTTCTAAAATTTGATGCACGACTAAATCAGAATCTTGCGCGTTGCTTGGAACGCAGTGAACAAATTGGTAAGCACGCACTTTTTTTAAATTAATTTGCACTTCCGACGCCTGCGAAAATGAACCTAGTAAAATTAAAACCAGTGATAATGTATTCATGCGATTCTCCTCGTGATGGGGTAACTTACGCTATTTAAATGCGAATCCATAGATGTCAGGATTTTAGACAGTAAGATTTACTACGACCGGTCGCGGCGGCGCTTCAGAATGGCCTGGTACGCGGATTCAAAAAAATCAAAGGTGCTAGCGTCAGAAGTTTTAATTAAGTGCTGGTACATTTTTGTCACCGTGGTTAATGGCGCATTCACGGGTACGCCGATGGCTTCGTAAGCTTCCCAGTCGTGACCGTTAAACGCGAAGTAAACTTTCAAGTTGCGGCTTTGCATTGGAATTACTTCTAAAACAATTTCTGGTTTTGCCTCAGTCTCTTTAATTTCCGGCTCAAGCACGGTCATCTTTGGTTCCAAAACTTTCGCTGTAAACGGAATCACATCGGCATTTTCTTTTTTTCTTTCCGCAATAATGGGCTCGGCCGAAAGATCATCTTTCATTTTCAGGCGCACCGGTTGCTTGGCTTTTGATCTGCCAAAAACGAAGTACAGCACTATGAAGGTGCCGAAAAAGAGATTAAGATACAAAAGCTGTTGGCTATTCACGATAAATTCATTATGAAAAGAACTAGTCACTTTGTAAAGAGGACTCACAAATTAAAATAGACAGCTAAATGAGGTAATTCATGGCAACTAACCCTTTTGACCAACAACAAGCCATCCCGGGCGTAAAAAAAATCATCGCAGTCGCTTCCGGCAAGGGTGGCGTCGGTAAAAGCACCGTCGCTACGAACTTAGCACTCGCTCTTCGTGAATATGGAAAGGTTGGTTTACTAGACGCCGACATCTATGGCCCCAGCCTTCCACGTATGATGGGCGCCTTAAACCAAAAACCAACGGTTTCTGAAGGTAATAAAATTACTCCGGTTTCACGTTACGGTATTAAAATCATGAGCATTGGCTTTTTAGTCGAAGAAGGTTCAGCCGTGGTTTGGCGTGGGCCGATGTTATTTAAAGCGATGGATCAATTCTTTAGAGACGTGCAGTGGGGAGAACTTGATTATTTAGTGATCGATCTTCCACCGGGCACGGGTGATGTACAACTTTCTCTCGTACAAAAAGTTCCGGTGAATTTTGCCGTGATCGTGACGACTCCACAAAATATTGCCTTAATCGATGCAAAAAAAGCGATCGATATGTTCGAACGCACCGGAGTTAAAATTGGCGGCGTGATTGAAAACATGTCGTACATGTTAAATCCCGTGAACGGTGAAAAAATTCAATTATTTCCTCGCGGCGAAATCGCTTCTTACTTAGAATCAAAAAAAATTCCGCAATTAGGAGTGATTCCATTTAATACTTCGATTTCATTGGGCTCTGAAGCCGGCATTCCGATTGTGGAAAGTCATTCTACAAGTATGGAAGCAAAATCTTTCAGCGAGATCGCAAAAAAACTAACTTTTCTATCTTAAGAAAAATTTTATGCTTAAATTTTCGTAGTATCGTTTTGGCCATTTCAAAGTTGGCAGGCCCTTTGCTTCGAGGTTTTGTACGGTGACATTAAGTCGCCGCACACAAGGGAACAATTCTCAGGGGGAATTTCGATGAAAGCATTAATCACATTAGCGGCTCTCGTTTTATCTTTATCGGCGGAAGCACAAATTCGTTTAGGTTATGCGGATGCACGCGGAACTGGATGTCCAGGAGGCACAACTTCAGTAACGTTAACCCCAGATCAAAGTATTTTATCAATTTTATTTGATAGCTTTGTTGCGCAAGCGCCAACTTCTTTAGGTGCTAACTTTGATCGTAAAAATTGTAATATTCGTATCCCTGTATCAGTCGGTCCTGGTTACCAAGTGGCTTTGATCGCTTTTGATTACACAGGTTTTGCGGCGATTCCAAACGGTGGACGCGGTCAATTCGAAGCGCGTTACTCTTATGTTGGCCAACAACGCCCAGCTATTTTTAGAAAAACATTCTTAGGTGGAGTAAGTAATTACAGCGTAAAGAATGAGTTAATCTCAACAACCGTTGACTGGTCTCCTTGTAGCTCTGGATCTGATTTAATGTTAACAGTTGATGCTAACATTTTAGCGATGACAAATGCGCGTCGTGAAGCGGCTCAACTTTCGGTTGATGCGGTCGACGTATCAGCGGGTCTATTATACAAGGTTCAATTAAGACGTTGCCGATAGTTTTCAATAGATAATTTTAGATTGAAATTTCAAAGCCCCGCCAAAAGCGGGGCTTTTTTTTTAACAAGAGCCAATCTGACTCTTTATATTATGGCATATCCGTTGCTAAAAGGATTACCGGGGGATTTATGAAATTATTATTATCGTCTTTGGTTTTATTATCAGGTTTATTAGCGCAAGCTCAAATGCCGCCGTTCGCGGTGGTTAAAAGCGTCGAAATTGACGGCTCTGGCTGTGAAGCCGGTTCTGCATCAGTTATCATGACTCCAGATTTAAACTTCATGAGCGTTCTATATGATCGTTTCAGTGCTGAAATCGGCAAAGGCACGGCAAATCCTAATGCAAAAAGCGCAGAGAAAAAATGTACCCTCAATGTTACCATACAAATCCCACCCGGCTGGAATTTTGAATTTGAATCGGTTGAATACCGTGGCTTTGTGAGACTTCCAAATCAAATGGCGTTGGCATATCAATTAATTTCAGCCGAAGTTTACGGTGGACGCGGCTTTGGCTTCGACCAAAACATCATGAAAGGTCCACGTACAGAAAATTTCGCATCGACTGTGAGTAATGCAAAAATCAGCGGCGCTGGCGGCATCTTAGGAAAGATCGGCGCAATTAAAGGTCAAATCGATCAATTAAAAGCCGGCGGCGGTTGTTCAGTACAAGGACAAGAAACCAAAATCAAAATTCAATCTTTAATCGGAGTTAGAAATTTACTGGCTCAAATTTCAAAACCCGCGGTACAAATCGTAGTTGATTCGACCGATGCATCTTTCCGTCAGAATTTACGTTTACGCTGGAGACAGTGTAATTAGTTTTTTCACTAACTTAAAACACGCTGCCAGAAGATTTATCTAGCAGCTGTTTCGCCCCGTGATTTTTTAAAGTCTAAATATTCGCTATAAGTCATATCGTAAGTCGTTAACTGACTCTTATCGATCTCGAATACTTTCGTCGTAATTTCTTTTAAGAAAAAGCGATCATGGCTTACCATCATCACTGTTCCGGGAAATGTTTTAATCGCGTTTAATAAAACTTCGCGAGATTTAATATCTAAGTGATTGGTTGGCTCATCTAATACTAAGAAATTAACCGGATGTGATAAAATACACGCTAATAAAACGCGCGATTTTTCGCCGCCGGATAAAACGGAAATTTTCTTTTCAACTTCTTCGCCCGAAAATAAAAATGAACCCAGTAAATTACGAATAAAACCCAAAGTTGCATTCGGCACGCGGCCTTCAACTTCTTGCACGATCGTTTTTTTAGGATCTAATACGTCTAAAGAATTTTGTGAAAAGTATCCGTACTCGATACTGGGACCAACATTACAACTACCCGCCGTGCTATCGGTTTGGTTGGTGATGATTTTTAACAGCGTTGATTTACCTGCGCCGTTGATCCCGACAACCGCTACGCGGTCTTGGCGCTTAACTAAGCCCGTGGCATTAGCGAAGACTTGCTTTTCTCTTCCGTCGTCTAACTTATAAACTTTAGTTAAGTTTTGAAACTTTACGACTTCATCACCACCGCGGGGTGGTGCGGGCCATTCGAAAGCCATCGCTTTATCTTCGATTGGTACTTCGATACGATCGATTTTTTCTAATTTTTTAACTCGTGATTGCACTTGTGCGGCATGTGAGGCGCGCGCCGCAAATCTTGCGATAAATTCTTCCTCTTTAGCTAGCATATCGTCTTGGCGGGCGGCGGCGGCGATTAATTGCTCACGACGGATTGCTTTTTCACGGTCGTAAAAATCGTAATCACCACCGTAAGTGGTCATCGTACCTTGAGATACTTCAACAATTTTTGTAACTAAGCGATTCATGAACTCTCGGTCATGGGAAGTCATCAGTACCGAGCCTTTAAATTCCTTCAGCCATTCTTCTAACCAAACGATCGATTCTACATCTAAGTGATTCGTCGGCTCATCCATTAATAAAACATCGGGTAATAATAATAAAATCTTTGATAAGCTGACACGCATCTTCCAACCACCGCTAAATTTACCAACGTCGATTTGCATATCTTCTTTTGAAAAACCTAAACCGCCCAAAATTTCTTGCGCCCGTGAATCTAAATCGTAACCGCCCATGGATTCAAATTCGCCTTGTAGATCACCGTAGCGTTCAACGACTCTCATCATTTCGTCTTCGCCTAATTCAGGATCTTGTAACTTTTCTTCAAGCTTGGCGATTTCATTTTTAATACTTTCTAAATTTCCCGCCGATAAAACTTCTTGCAGAACAGATCGGCCTTTCATCTCTTCGATATTTTGTGAAAAGTATCCGATGCGAATTTTATCTGGTTTGCTGATCGTCCCTTGATCTACAGACTCTTCACTCATGATCAGGCGAAATACGGTGGTTTTACCGGCACCGTTTGGGCCCACCAAGCCAATTTTCTCTCCGGGATTAATCTGGAAAGAAGCTTGCGAAAAAAGAATTCTAGAACCCTGCTGTTTTGTAACCGAATTAAATGCAACCATGGGATTGTTTTAAGGAATATCTAGACCAAAGTCACTTTATTTTAGGCTACATTTTTAAAAGCGACTTTATTTTCAGAGGAGAATCATTGAAACTGAAGGACTATGAAACAAAAAATAATTTTAGCGATCTGTTTGCTTTTGGCTGGCTGTACGACCCCACTAAAAGAGCGAAATATTAGCAGCTTGTCTAATAAAGAAATCGACAGACTTTGGGTTGTGGTTGATAAAAAACAGCGTAAAGATTCTTTGATTCGTAGCAACCCGCAACACTTCTGGGCGTGGATGGAAGCCAATTCACAAAAGCAAATGAACGATCTGCTTAAATACGAAGGCGCTATTACTGCGGATCCACATTTTTTTAACTTTGCGGACGTACACGCTTCGGGCGGTCAAAACGGTTTGGCCTTAGTCGATGTGGATGACTCAGGTACTGGCCCATTTATTTTAGATTTTGTTCGCTACTCATTATTTGTAAAAGCTTACGTTAAAGATCAGCACGGCCAGACCGATATGGCACAGCTTATACCTGATATGTACGACATGTACGTAAAAGGTCTTTCGCAAGAAAAAGTAAAAGCTCCTAAAGTTTTTCAAAATGTAATTAACCAAAGCTATGCAAAGTTAAATCAAGAAAATGCAGCCTGGGTCGATAAAAATTTAGACAATCCACAAAATAAAGATTTTGGTTTAAGAAAAAAAGAAATCGGCTTACTCGATATTTCTAAAGAACGTAAACAACCGGCCAAAGATTTACAAAAAGCTTTGCTAGATGAAAACAAAGTAAAAGAAATTTATGACATAGGATTTACCGTGAATGATTCAGGCAGCAGTCGTGGTTTAAGCCGCTACTGGTTGTCAGTTCGTTTAGATAAAAACACTCGCCGTATTATTGAATGCAAACAATTATCTCGCCCGGCGACCGACTACTACGAAACTCAAAAAGATAATTCGACCCGTATCGCGAACGTTTTAAAGTATTACTCTGATGTGCAAATTGACGATAGCTACGTGATGAATATCGCTGCCGATTCATACTGGTGCCGTCCACGCGAATTTAAATTTATCCGCCGTGGTGATATCGAAAATTTATCAAAAGCGGATATGAAAGAGTTAAGCCTTTATTTAGCTTACTGGATAGGCTCAAAACAAAGTTTACAGCCAGGTGCTAAAGGCTATTTAAGCACACTTAAGAAAAACAATGACACTAGCGACCGCGTCGATAAATTAATCAACAACTACGAACGAAACATCGACAGCCTTTCACCGGGAAAATAATTTAATTTAATTAGGCATTTTCTGACCGGAGCCCCCACCGATGCTTCTTGAAAAAACCAAAGCTCCGTGCGAGGGCAAAAAGCTCCTGAGATGATTAACAATTTTTGGCGAGTGTTGATTTGAGACGTTTATTTAGACTTCAGATTGAGCCTATTTGTTTTTAGCTAGCATATGTTTAGCAACAAAGATGGTATGGGTATCAATCGTATTTTTAAATTGGGAAAATTTCACGTGGACTGGGCATCAAACAAATTTGTCATTCTTTTGTTTATTACCATTTCGGCGATTTCTTCAACGGGATGGACGGCGAACCAATGCCGCCAGCTTTTCGAACGTAGAGTTGATAAAGTTCAAATTACGGAAGAGATTTATGAAAAAGAAGTAAAAGACTTGCGCGCGACTTTATCTGGAAAACTTGCTACCGTTTGGCGTAGTGAATGGAAAACTAAGTTAGAAGTCACAAAATCAAACCAATACGTTTTAAATTTAGCAGAAAAATTTCTCACACCTGAAACAAGTGCAACTGTTTTAAAAGACCTTGATATTAATAGCCCAAGCTTTACCCGTA
The DNA here is from genome assembly GCA_014376435.1 of Bdellovibrio sp. Classification (GTDB taxonomy): domain Bacteria; phylum Bdellovibrionota; class Bdellovibrionia; order Bdellovibrionales; family Bdellovibrionaceae; genus Pseudobdellovibrio. The sequence goes on from JACMRL010000016.1 coordinate 121,238, forward strand.
TCGTGCATGCGCGTATTTATGAACTTCAACAGAAAAAAATGTTAAGCGCGGCCGATGAATTAGGTGTTCGTGATAGCCCGCCTCCGGCTGGCGCCCGTGATACAACATTTACTTATTACACAAAACCAATTAGCAATGCCCAAGGTGATGGTAAACATCAAGTGCGTATTCGTACCTATTTGCGCGAAATAAAATACAGCGCAATTCCGGTGGGCGAAAGCGTACAAGGCTTTAATGTTTACGGAAAGCTTGTGACGTTAACTCGTGTGTCAGCTGACGCTTTAAAAATGGTAACCGGTACCGATAAAATCACGGAATCAGAGCAGGTTTTTACTTTCGAACAAATGACTTTGCAACATGGACAGACAATGCGTTTATTTGCGCCGCATGGGCGTTCTTTCAAATTAGAAATTAAATCTGCTTTAGACGATGTCATCGCTGGAAAAAATTTACCGCTGTTAGCCGGTAAACACATGGTGCAAAAATTGGATGTTTCGCTCAGCATTCCTCAAGTTGCAATTTTATTTGCCCCGCTAAAAAATTTAACGCCGAAAGGTAAACTAAGTGAGTCTACAAGGCGTATCGAAAATTTAAAAGCAGAGCTTTTAACGAAAACTCCGGAAAATAAAGCGCGCATTGAAGCGGTGCTTGAAGTGCTTAGCGAGGCCGTCAGTAAAAATCCTGAATTTTTAGTCATTGAAGGAGCAACCGCTTATCACCGCACTGCTTTTGAAACAACCACCGGATTACAAACGACGATTGACCGCGATCAAGGTATTTACTTAGGAGATATGTACGGAAATAATTTTCTAAAAAATCCGATTTACACAATCCAAACGAATCGTTTGATCATCACTAAAGCGAAAGATGCTCGTCACGTTGAACTGAAGGTACCGGTCACGTCGATGGAAAATTCGGTCGGAATTATTTTTGCCGATCCAGCCGCAGCACCTCCGCCGCAAAATGCACAATATGATGCGCGCATTAAAGAGATGCTTAAGGTTTACCACCAATTCGTAAATACCGCAGATCATCCGGGAAAATTTAATTACATCCGTGAAAATGGCGTCGACGTCGACTAAATCACGTCTCAAAAAAAGATTTGAATCAGCTTGGTTCGATTCTTCGATCTAATTTGATAAAATAAAAAATAAATTGGAAATACTTCTGCCTTCGGAGTTAATCTTTATATATCGGATGAACATCAAAACTAACCTCGGCGGGTGCGTGAGAGTGGGTTTGATATACAGGAGGCAAATGTGAAGCGAAGAATATTTGATCACAATGATAAATCACCAAAATGAAGAAGAAACCTAATAAAATATTTTACCAAATAATTGTTTCTAGATGTTAATCTTTAACCAGAGGAGGCACTAGCGGACTTTTAACGTACGGGTTAAACCGTATACTTCCTTTGCCTCAAGGCAAAGTCTGTGAAAACAGGTGACGCAAAGCTACAGGGGCTCTTGTCGAAAGACGGTGCTAGCCAGCTACCAAAGGGTTAAAAATACCTGCGGTGTAAACTGCAAATGGAAGTAGCTAAAAAAGTTTCTAAAAATTTCATCATGGATTGGTTTCATTCCCCTTAAACGCAGGCATTTCATAGATGAGAAGCTTGCGTTTTTTTTTGCTTAATCTAAATCCCTAAAAGATCTTAATTCTTCGACGCTACATTTCTTTTATGCTTCTTACCACTACCCGCTACTTTTTGATTTTTAGTTTTGTGCTGACTTGAAGAATTCTTCTGGAGTTTTTGCTCCATCACGGCATTTTCAGGCAGAATTAATTTTACGCCCGATTTGATTTTACTTTTGCGCGATAAATTATTCGCCTTCTTTAAATCATTCACCGAAACTTTGTATTTTGTCGCAATCGAAGCTAATGAATCACCCGGCTGAACGATATAAACTTTAGCCGCTTGAAGTTCCGGACGTTTTTCTTTTAAAGGTGTGCGGTCTGGTACAAAAATCTTTTGGCCAACGCGTAATTTTTTCTTACGGGCAAAATCATTGATATCACGCAAGTAGGCCACGGTTGTTTTATAACGACGAGCGATTGTTGAAAACGTATCACCCTTACGAATTTTGTATGGTTGAATTTCGTCTTGATCGGCCACGTATTCAATTTTATCCGTGATACTCTCTTTAGCCGCACCCATCGCTAATTCGTATGACCCTGGCGGGATACGTAAGCCTAAAACATTGTCGGCGTCTAACGGAGCGATCTCGCCCTTGAATTTAGGATTTAGGGCTTTAAAATCCTCGTAATTCACGTTCATTTTTTCAGCCATTAAACGTAAGTTCACCGGCTGATTTAAAGTCACGTGATCAAATTCAATCGGCGGCATGTAATCGACGCCTTCAAAGCCGTACTTATCTGGATTTTTTGCAATGAGCTTAGCCGCGATATATTTTGGAATATAATCATCGGTCTCACGCGGTAAAGCGTGTTTATTTTTTGTTAACAACCAAAAATCACGCGTCTTATATTTTTTTACGGCGCGGTCCACCCGGCCCTCACCCACATTGTAGGCAGCCATAGCTAAATACCATGAATTAAATCGTGTATATAAATCTTTGAAATATTGAGCCGCAGCTTGCGTAGATAAAACGGGGTCACGACGTTCATCGATGAGCTGATTGATTTGTAATTTATATTGTTTGCCCGTACCGCGAATAAACTGCCAATAACCAACCGCCGACGCATGGCTAAAGGCCTGCGAGCTAAAACCTGATTCAATTAAAGCGATGTAAAAAAGATCTTCCGGTAATTTATTATCGCGTAAAACTTTTTTCATTAAGGCTTCGTAACGGGTTGAACGTAAGAGGTAACGCTCCATATGTGGGCGTCCACGGCCTTGGAAATAATTAATCCATTTATCTACGTTAGCATTTAGCTCAGTCGGGATAATCTCTAACTCTTCGCTGGGTTTTTCTGGAGCAACGTCGCTCATGCGAAATTTGGTTGGTTCGCCGATGTTAGCGGTAGCGGCCACTCCGTCACTTTTAGTTTCATTGTGCGCGCAGCCAAAAACTAGAAGACTGGCTGAAAATACTAAAATCAAATTTTTCATAAAACCTCACGTCGTTCATTACTTAAAAACTGAGTTCTTAGGTTACAAACGATCCGTTGGTTTATCAATTTTTCTTAACTGAATGTAAGCTTTAAAAGCATGTTTTATCATTCACATCCTAGACCTTTGTCTATTTACTCACGCTCGTCAGTTTTTGCTTTGATTGAAATTTCTTTTGTGATTTTTTTTAGCTCGGTAATTTGATTCGTTAGCGGCTTCGAATTTAATAGTAGTTGAACCACATCCTCAGGCGAAAAACCTAATAACTGAAAATAATCAAATTGATCTGTCAGACGGCCCAAAAATTGATTTTGCGTCTTAGCCGGGATTTCCTTAATAAGCTCTGACCACTCTTGATCCGCGCGCCTTTGTCCCGCCAGACTGGCCGCTAATAAATAAATTAGATTAAGTGATTCAGAACCTATTTTTTTGTGATCACTTTTTGCTAATGCGTAATCAATCGCTTTTAACTTAGCTTCAACCATTTGTTGAAACTCTGGAGCCTGATTAAATTTTCTAAACTGCATCAAAAATTGAATTAAAAAAGAAAATAAAATGAATGCGGCCATCGCCACATAAATGGTTAAACGGTAGGCTGAAAAAGAAAACGAACTCTGTGGCAATTCTAAAATCGGCTGAGTCCGGTAAACTTCGGCAATGCCACCGGCCGCAGATTTTTCCGACGGCGTAACGGCAGCAGTTGGCGCCGATTGCGCATTACCTGGAGTAATATTTAAAGTGATCGCTTCGGTTTGCTCATTTACATATTTTTTTTGTGTTGGGTCAAAATAAGTAAAATTCATCGGAGGAATTTTTAGCTCACCCTCTTTACGGGGAATTAATAAAATTTCAAATTCTTTAAAACTTTGCCCATCTTTAAAAAACTTCGATTCATTTTTTGTATCAAAAACTTCTAAACCTTCGGGCCAAGTGATCGGCGGTAAATCAATTAACTTTGCATTACCCGTTCCTTCAAAGCGCACTTTAACTGAAAAGGGTTGGTGCGCCGGAAATGAAACCCCGTCAGTTTTAACTTGCACGCGGTACGAACCCACGGCACCCGAAAACGCGATGGTTTTACCTTCTTGCGGCAGAGGTAATACCTTAATTGCAGTACGTCTAGAGGTTTTGGTGTACTCATTTAATTGGCCGTAACCATACTGCGTCGGTAAACGAACTTTTCCTTTGATGCGAAATTCATCTACGACTGCAACCCCTGCTTTAATCGGGAAAAGTGCATGGCTAGCTAATAGCGCACGTTGGTAATTAACCCCATTAACGATCACCGGCGAAAGTTGCAATGACGGAACTTCTTCGATGATTTCTTTCCAGAAACCTTTTAGATCCGGAAATTTAGCGCGATCTAAACTTTCCATCTGCCCGCGCGTGTACAAATACCAATTAGCGGTGACTTGCTCGCCTTCGTAAACTTCAGTCTTATCTAAATCAACGTAAATAAAAAAAGCTTCATTGGTATTTATATCAAATTTTAGATTAGGAATTCCTTGCGGCTGAGAATGACCATTAAATGCTTGCCCCCCTTGGATTTGCCCCATTAACCGCTGACGCTGCTGCATTAACTGATTAAATAAATCGTCTGCATCAGGCACTTGTTGCAAAGGATTTGAATCCTCATCCTCTTGATACTGAGGGCGTCCCGGAACTTTTTGCGAACGTTTTTTACCGGTGTTACGAAATGATTCGTTTACCTGAATTTTGATTGGATTTGTTTTATAACTTTGCCCGCCAACCTGCACATCAATCATAGGAATCGAAAATGTTCCTTCCTTTTGCGGAGAAAACTGATAGTTAAAGTCTTGAATCACGGTTTTTGAAAATTGTGTTTTGCCGTTGATAATTGACATTCCGCTTCGGGATTGTGTTCCACCCGACCAAGAATTTAATAGTTCTAAGCCCGGTACCGCTGATACCTGCGGCGGATTAGATAATTCAATCTCTTCATCGGACTGCACCACTAAGTTTAAAGTGAATGAATCTCCGATGGCCATCTGATCACGATCTACATTAGCCTGTACGGTGATTTTTGCGGTCCCGAAAGCCATTACAAACGGAAATAAAAATGTAACGACGAATAGAAAATTGTTACCAATCTTTTTCATTTTTAGTTTCTTTTCTTTCTTTTTTATCAAAATTTGCGCGAATTTTTTGCTCTTGATTACGTAATTCCCCTAAAATCTTTTTTACATCGCCTTCTGATAGCTGGTCACCTTTGAACGGACGTGGCTGGTACTTAGGGCTTCCCTTATTATCGTGCCCTTCAGGCTGTTTGCCATCTTTGGGATCATCTGGTTTTTTTTGATCGCCGTCTTTTTTATTATCTTTATTTTCTTGGTTTTTGCCGTCTTCCTTTTTTTTCTGATCGGGGTCTTGATTTTCTTTATTTTCGCCCTGATCGCCACTTTTCTTATCTTGTTGTTGGCTTTGAATGAGCAATTCAATATTCGTTTTGGTTTCTTTTGAAGTGGGCAATACATCTAAAGCAGCTTGGTAATTTGCTAAAGCTTCAGGAACTTTTTTAAGGGCACCATAATAGCTACCTAAATTATATCTAGTCGCAAATACCGCCGCCAAGTCTTTTTTATCTTCCGCTAATTTCAACGCTAGCTGAAAAGATTTTAAAGCATCGTCAGGTTTTTGAGTTTGGTTTAGCATCACGCCGATATTTAAATGGACTCTAGGCTCATCCGGAGAAGTTTCTAAAATTTTAATATACTGATCTAAGGCTTTTTCATTTAATGATTGTTTTATTAAACGTGCGGCGGCTTGGTCTCTCACTAAGCTTTCTAAGGGAGTGATCGAAGCATTGCAGCCAAGCATACTCAATATTAAAAAAGCAGCTGACAGCTTAAGAAGAGATTTCATGGCGCCCCTTCCATTCAGTACTTTCTTTTCGCGCATCATTTAAAAGTAGGCTAAACATCAATAAAATAATTCCGACAACTAGCGGCCAGGTGAATTTTTCATCATACTGAGTCATCATACTGGTTTGAAACTGAGTTTTTTCTAACTTACCTAGATCTTGAACGAATTTTTTTAAGTGATCTCCATTAAAATATGCAAAATAAAAATCACCCTCGCCCGCCTTAGCTAGCTCAGATAAAAAATCACCTTTAACTTTGGTCATGATTGTTTGCCCAGAACGATCTTTTTTAAAACCCGTCATATTACCATACTGATCACGCACAGGAATGGCGGCGCCCTTGTCGGTACCATAAGCCATCGTGTAAATTCGAATTCCATCTTTAGTAAATGACTTTGCGGCTTCGAGTGCACCGGGCTCTTGATCTTCACCATCCGATACCACCAAAATAGCGCGCGTCGTACGTGACTGTTGATCTTGCGTTACTCCGCCCTTTTCAAAAGCTTCTTTTGCGTAACTTAATGCGGTTTCAAAGTTAGTTCCTTGCGAACTAACTGAATTAGTATCTAGCGAATCGATATACATTCGAAGCGCATTTGGATCGCTCGTTAAAGGACATAAAAGTGTACTACTGCCCGCAAAAGCAATGATGCCTATTTTATTTCCGGGCATTAAATCTAATAACTTAGAAAGCTCAATTTTCATCTGCGCTAAGCGAGAAGGCTTCACATCTTCGGCCAGCATACTTTCTGATACATCAGCGACAACAAGAAGTTCAACACCCTCACTTTTCACTTCTTGCTGACTTTCGCCGGCCTGTGGACGCGCCAAGGCGATCACGATAAAGACCATGGCTATCGCCTGGATAAACATTTGTACTCGGCGCTTTTTGTAGGAAACAGTTTGAGTTAAATAATTAGAGACTTTCGTGCCAAAAGCTTTTTGTAATTTTTTAATCGCCGATTTTTCAAAATAAAAGTAAGCTATCATAAACAAGGCTACGGCGATCAACCAAAAAAATCCTTGAATATTTCCCCATCTAAAAGTGAGACCTAACATCAGGGCCCTACTTTCAAAAGACTTAAACCCAAACCACGGCTCAATAAAAATAAACAAAGTCCGATGAGCGCAAAATACGGAAAAAATTCTTCGTAGCGAACGTACTTATTATCTTCGATTTTAGTAGTTTCAAGCGAGTTGATCTCTTTAAAAATACCTGCCAAAGAATCTTCCTTCGAGGCACGGAAATATTTACCACCCGTAACTTGTGCCATTTGTGAAAGTAACTCATCATTCACAGTGCTTTCGAAAGCTTGATAGCGTTTAATTTTATTACCGAATAAATCGCGGGTGTAAGTCGGAATTTTTGTCGGACCACTTCGCCCCATTCCAATCGTGTAAATCTTAATTCCGTAGCCTTTAGCTATTTCCAGACCCGTTTCTGGGTCGATGGTACCGGAGTTATTTTCTCCGTCGGTCATAAAAATCATCACGCGTGATTTTGCCTGTGAATCTTTCAATCTGGCAGCTCCGCTGGCCATCGCTACACCTAACGCGGTTCCATCTTTAATGCGAGCCTGCGCAGCCGTGGTGATTTGTTCAACGCGGCTCAAAATCAATTGGTAATCTAAAGTCGGCGGCACCAAAGTAAAAGCTTCGCCGGCAAAAATAACTACGCCGATACGGTCTGACTGACGCTGTTTAATAAAATTTGTTAAAGTTTCTTTCGCAGACTCAATCCGATTGATCGGCTTCATATCTTCAATCAGCATACTATCGGAGATATCTAGTACGATCACAATATCTAAGCCTTCTAAAGTACGTTTTACTTTTGAATCGGCCCGCTGCGGTCGTGCTAATGCGAAAATAAAAAATAATACCGAAATAAGTAATAATAACTGATTCGCTTTTTGAAAAATTAATCGGCCACGACCCGACCACTTTTTAAAACCTGCAATATGACTGATTTTTAAAGCGGCACGGTGATTCTTTTTTCTGAATAAAAAGAAATAAGCTACCACTAGCCAAGGGATAATTAATAAAAATGCTACTGGTTGACCCCATAAGTATTGGCTCATGACCCTGGCCCTACGGTTTGATTATCAACAAAACGATAAAGCCTTTTTGCGACATGTAAACGCTCTTCCGCGGTTGGACCCGAAGCCTTTATAGCCAACTCCTCAAAATCGCCTAAAAACTTTTGTAAAACGACGCGCTGTTTTTTAATTTCCGGCCGACGTTTACGTAAAAAATTTAAACTTTGGCGATTATTTAAATCAAATAGCGGAATTTGATAAACTCGTAATGCATACAAACGAAATGCTTTTTCCATTTCATCAATCGGATATGAGTTTTTTTCTAAGTTACGCATGGTTTTATAAAATTGTACGTCGGGTCCGACGCTTGAATCGTAGGTTTTTAAGCTGTCGATTAAACGTTTAAAGCGGGCTCGTCGGCGTAATTGATAAATTAAATTAACCAGGCCCGTAACTAATAACGCTACCAGCAGGATTGCATAAATTGGCGGCCAGGGAATGGTTAATGGAAATAAAGGTCCAAACGGCTGCGGAGGTTTTCCGTCGGCCGTTTTTTCAACCACGGAATTCAACTGAAATTGCTGCGCTCCTAATTGAATTTCATTCGTCCCATCCGATAAAATAAATTCTTGGAATTGATATGTTCCTGGCTGGTAAAATGTAAAATCTACGTCAAAACTAGCTACGCTGCGAGCTTCGGCTTTTAAAACTTTCACGACATACTTTTGATTCTCTTCTAATTTAATAAAGGCTTGCGTAAAATTAAAAGATTGATCCCAATCACCTTCGCAGTTAATTAAAACGTGCCGGCCAACTGTCATTTGGTTGGCTTCAAGTCCTTCAATCGCCGGAATTTCAGTTTTACACCTGACCGCCATTAGCGAGCCTTCCGGCGTTTAAAAAAAGCAAGCAAGGCTTTATGATATTCATCATTGGGTTCTAAACTAAATGAGCGAACTCCGGAGCGAGCGATCGTTTTTTGAAACTTGTCAAAGTCAGATTTAAATTTTGATTTCATCTCTTCTCTAAAAGAAGGATTTGAAGTGTCTAGCATCATATATTCGCCAGATTCAGAATCTTGCAACTCAATCATTCCTACGTCAGGAAATAAAAATTCAGCTTCATCGGCGATAATTCCCGCGATGACTTCGTGTTTACGCTCAAGTAATCGTAAAGAAGCATCGTAGCTATTTTGCGGTTTTCCATCGACGCCGGTTTCTTTAAAATCACTTAGTAAAAAAATAGTCGCACGTTTTTTTAAAACACCGCGCAAGAAATCTAAGGCCGAAGAGATTTTTGTGCCTTTACGTTTCGGTTTGAAATAAAGTAATTCACGTAAAATTCGGTAAACCTGCGCCCGACCTTTTTTTGGCGGGATGTATAATTCAACTTCGTCTGAAAATAATAACAAACCGACTTGGTCATTATTTTTAACCGCACTAAACGCTAAAGTAGCCGCTACATAAGTTAAAGTTTCACCTTTAAAATAATTCTTCGAACCAAAATCTTGCGAGCCGCTAATATCCACCGCTAACATCAAAGTCAGCTCACGTTCTTCTTCGTAAGTTTTAATAAAAGGTTTTCCCGCCCGTGCGGTTAAAGCCCACGAAATTGCGCGCACATCATCGCCCGCCACATATTCGCGGAAATCAGCAAAAGTCATCCCCTGACCCTTGAATTGGGTGTGGTATTCGCCCGAAAAAATATTATTCACCATTTTACGGGTGTCAATTTCGATGCGTTTAACTTTTTTTAATACATCTACGGGAACTGTCAAATGCGCTTCCTATCCAGTTACTTCGATGGCCGCTAAAATTTCTTTGATCATATCGTCTTGTTTAAGACCTTCTGCTTCGGCTTCATAAGTTAAAATTAACCGATGGCGTAAAACTTTGTAAACCACCGCTTTAATATCTTCGACCGTTACAAAGCCACGGCTACGTAAGAACGCGTGGGCTTTTGCTGCACGAATTAAACTTAAACTGGCACGTGGTGAACCCCCTACCGCAATTAGCTTTTCTAGTCTGCCAAGGCCATAAATTTTTGGCTCACGAGTCGCCATCACGATATCGACGATATAGTTTTTTACTTTTTGATCAACGTAGATTTGGTCAACGACATTGATCGCGTTTAATAATTGCTCTTTGGTAATCACAGTTTGCAACTGCGGTTTTTGATTAAGCCCCATACGTGAAACGATTTCTAACTCTTCCGATTTCGTTGGGTACGTCACATTGATTTTAAACATAAAACGATCCATCTGTGCTTCTGGTAAAGGATATGTACCCTCTTGCTCTAACGGATTTTGTGTCGCTAATACTAAAAATGGGTGATCTAACTTATATGAATAATCCCCGATGGTAACTTGTTTTTCAGCCATCGCTTCAAGTAATGCCGACTGCACTTTTGCCGGCGCACGATTGATCTCGTCGGCTAAGACGATATTTGAAAAAATCGGACCTTTTTTGACGGTGAATTCACCTGACTTCGGATTAAAAATCATTGTACCAATCAAATCAGTTGGTAATAAATCCGGCGTAAATTGCATACGTTGAAATTGTAAAGAGATGGTTTGCGCCATCGTCGAAATGGTTAATGTTTTAGCTAAGCCCGGCACACCCTCTAAAAGAATATGTCCGCCGGTTAGTAGACCCATCGTGATGCCCTCAATCATTTCGCGCTGACCCACGACAACTTTACTCATTTCGCTCATCATCAATGAGACAAATGCGCTCTGTTCTTTTACGGCTTGATTAAGGCTTAATACATCGATTTCTGCCATGCGTTCTCCTGGTGCTTTCTTGAATAAAAATAATTGCAGTTCTAGCTCCTTATTCTGTCACAAATGATCTTGATTTCAACATCAAGTCGATAGATCATAATTTCTTATGCGGACCTTGACTCAAGTCTGGGTCTTCTTCGTCAGCCTGACTTTGGTACTGCTTTTTATCGGTTTCCAATTCGGCGGGCGCAGAGGCCTATTTATTTCGTTTCTAATCAGCTTGGTTTTAATTTATGCCACGCTTCACCGCGGACTTGCGCTTTTTAAAAAACATCTCAACGTAAAAGAACAAAGGGGTAATGATACCGCCGGTTTTTTAAAACAGTTACAAACGATAAAACAGAACTTTGGTATGCGAAGTATACAATTACATTATTCATATCAACCCTCGCCTCCGCTGGTCTGGAAAAACAGCCCCGAGTCTGGCCACGTGATGATCCACCGCGATTTACTGAATCACTTGAACGAAACCGAGAAAAATATTTTAGCGCATTTTGTATTGGCGCATTTGCACGAACGTTCATTTTTAATTCCGCGTATTTTATCTATTTTTGAACAAGGTTTCTGGGGACTGAATTATTTAATCGCACCGATTGCCACAATTCTTACGCAAGTTTTAAGAATTCCCGCGACTTTATTAAAAGCTGACTTACGAACCATGCAAAGCGCAAATATTTCAGCTTTTGAAATGGGTTACTTTATGCAAAAACTTCACAATTTAAGTTTTCATAAAACGGGCTCACTGAAAGGTGGAGAGTTTTTCTCAACGCTGACTTTAGCGAAAAGAAAATTTTGGCTGACGCATGGCCAACCCCAATTAAAAACAAGATTAATCAACGTAATGGGTTTTGTACCCTAATACGAAAGGTAGAAAAAATGAAAACAGAAGTAACTGGCGAACAACACAAACTGGAGGCCTCTTTTTCAATGCTAATCATGTCTTTAGCTTCGAGCGCTTTGATGGCAATGGGCTTAACTCCTGACCCCGCAACCGGCAAAACAGATCCCGATAAACAGATGGCGCGCTTTAATATTGATTTATTAGTAAACTTAAAAGAAAAAACAAAAAATAATCTAACGCCTGACGAACAAGGTTTGTTAGACAATATTTTACAAGATCTGCAAATGAAATTTATCCAAATGAAATAGGAGACTGCTTTGAAAAAACTTCTGTCAATTTTTGTAATCACTGCATTATTAACCGGATTTTTTTTCGCCGTAACTTCAACCGCCCAATCAGCAAAGCCCGCGGCCCTTCCGCCCGCCATCGCGCAAAAAGCCGCCACTTTAAAATTTGGTGAACCTTTGCCGGGAAATTTATTTATCGAATTAGCGAAGGCGATTAATCCTTCCGTCGTTAATATTTCCACATCAGTCATCGCCAGCGGCCGTCAAAACAGTGACCCCATGTTAGAAATGTTAGAAAAATTTTACGGCGCTCCGGCTCAACAGCCTAGACAAAGCGGCAAACCACGCCGCATGGGCTTAGGAACGGGATTTATCATTCGCGAAGATGGTTTGATCATCACCAATAATCATGTCATTCAAGATGCTGATATCGTCGAAGTTCAATTAACGGAATCAGGAAAATCGTACACGGCTGAAGTGATTGGTAGCGACGCTCGAACAGATATCGCTTTAATTAAAATCACCACCGATCAAAAATTACCAACCGCGGCCTTAGGTTCATCAAAAGATGTTGAAGTTGGTGAATGGGTCGCAGCCTTCGGAAATCCCTACGGCCACGGGCACTCGATGACGAAAGGAATTATCTCGTCAAAAGGTCGCGAGATCGAAGAGATTAATCGTATTCCACTTTTACAAACCGATGCCTCGATCAATCCGGGAAACTCTGGCGGTCCGTTAGTAAATACGAAAGGCCAAGTCATTGGAGTGAATTCTGCCATTGATGCGCGTGCACAAGGAATTGGTTTTGCCATTCCGATCGATGAAGTAAAAGCAATTCTTCCACAGCTTGAACAGCGCGGCAGCATCCGAAAAGGTTTCTTAGGCGTACAGCCCGGCGATATCGATGAACAAGCCGCAGCATACTTAGGATTAGAAGAGTACCGTGGTGCCGTGATCCTGGGTTTAGGCGATGGCCCCGCAAAAAAAGGTGGACTCAAAGTTTACGATATTATTACTGAACTTAACGGTAAAAAAATTAAAAGTGCGAATGACTTAGTGAACACCGTGGCCGATTTTGAACCCGGTACGAAAGTAAAAGTTAAATTCTTACGTGACGATAAAAATAAAGCCGTCGAACGTACGACTGAATTAAAAATTGGTGAAAGACCAGAAGAACCAAAACGCGCACGCGCCGCCGTTAAAAAATACGAGGGTCAAAAGGCCCCGTTCAATTTAGGATTTAAAATTTCTGATTTAAATGCCGACCTGAGAGAGGAATGGCAAATCCAAGCCGATGCAAATAAGCCAATCATTATTGAAGTTGAAAGAAATTCAGCAGCTAGCCGCGTGGGTTTCAAAGTTGGTGATTTAATTATCGATGTGAATAAAATGGAAATTAAATCCGCGAACGATGTAATTAAAGCGTTTAAAAAAGGCGCAAACTCTGTAAAGATCGCACGCCCGGGGGGCGTAACAGTTTTAAACTTTGATTTGAAATAATTAAACCTGGGCCGTAAGTAAAACGCGAATGACGATCGTTAGCCACATGACCACTAAGCATATCCAACTAAGACCGTAGATCGGCATGCGGTATTTTAATTTATTACTACCGATATGAATAATCGCGTGAACGACACGCGCGATCACGTAAACCCATGCAAAGATAAGAAAGTGAATCGCTTGAACATTCAAAATCATACCTAAAAGGCACACGACGTAGAATAAAACGGGCGCTTCGAATAAATTCGTAAAATGACGACTGACTTTTAATACATCTTCGGGCATCGGCATATCGTAAACTTTAAACGCACCTACTTTTAATTTTCCGGACTTAACTGCGGCAACACGCGTGCGAAACATTTTTACTAAGACTACGCCCGTTAATAAAAAAAGGGCGAACATCGGGTAAACTAACATCGTATTCATTGCGATCACAAAATCTCCTTAGAAATAAAAGTGCGTAAGTAAATAGGCGTAGTCTTCAAAATCCGTCGAAGTACCCAGGGTACGGCGTTTGGACCACAGTCCCTCAAGCTCAAAGTGCGGACGCGGATACCACATACCACCCGCCCCCAAGCTTTGCGTTTCGATGCTGTTAACATCCAAATCCGGGCGCGAGAATTCTTGCACAACTTGAAAGTGCGCGCCTTTATAGAATTCATAACCAACTTTTAGTAATTCATAAATCGATTTTGTTTCACGATTAGATGCTTTCACAATCGTAGAAACGTGATCTACTTCAGCTAAAGAATAAAACTTTTCTGTAAAACCAAATACGCCTTGTAGACCCACCATTGTTTTAGCGTAATTATTTGCAATACCGTCCCAATAATTGATTCCTACTTTATGTGAATCAGCGAAAGTCATCTGCGCTTGCAGATTAACCGCTTTTTCTTCATCACGGATTAAAGAATTTAAAAGTGATTTCGAATACCCCGCTACAAAAGTATATCTTTCGCCGTTCCATTGAATATCAGCAGCGTCACGCTCGGTCCATGGGACTAAACGTAAATTATCTTTCACCATATACTGATGCTGCGGAATATTTAGACCATAACTGGGAATAAATCGCCCCGCACGCACCGCTAATTCATCGGTTGCTTGATACGACAGAAAAAACTTCGGTGAAATTTCGCGCCAAGTTTGCGTGGTGGTTTGCACTTGGCCAATCGTCACAAAAGCGGTTACGTCGGCAGCGGTTGCAGATACATCGACGGAACCCTGCATCCAAAAATATTTTCCGCGCTTGATCATCGGATTTTCTTGGTGAACTTGTAAACCGCGAACATCTCCGCCGATATTTAACCAGGCGCCGACTTTTTCGGGGTCAATGGCGTAAAAAGCGCGCGCTTCTTGATCATTTCCCCAGGTACTTAAAACTTCGTAAGAAATTGTGCGGCCGTAAGCATTTAAAACTCCGCCGCCGTTATTCGAAACGTGGCAGGCGCTGCAGTTCACATAGTGATGACGAATCATCTCGGGAAATGCTTGGGCCAGTGAGCTTAAAAATAAAAACGCTAAAATTAATTTCATCTACAATTATTTTTTTGCAGGCGCGCTAGATTCAATGATTTTCATTTCCGGAAATTCAACTGTGACATTCACTACATCGGCAACTTTTACTCCTAAATAAGTGGGAATATCAATGGCATAATCAGTTAATTTGATATCAAATTTAGCCACTGTGTCCATTTTTTTTGAGCCAATCGCGTAACTGCCCGTAATTACTTTTTCAACACCGTGCAATCTTAAAGTGGCTTGAAATGTCCAGCTACCGACTTTGGGATCTTGGGCTGACCAGCCTAAAGGAATTTGAAATTGCTTGAATGAAAGAACTGCGGTACCAAAATCTTTTTCTTTAACTTGAAGATATTTTTCTTTCATGTGCTCATCGCGTAAAGCAATTCCGGTGTATAGTAAATTTAAATCAAATTTAATATCACCGCTGATTTTTTGATCGACGACAGACAGGTCCGCAGTTGCGCCCGTCCCTTCGCCTTTGATTTTTAACATGCTTGGTCTACCGATGGCTTGGAATTCAATTTTACCTCCGGGCGCGACGGACTTCAGTAAAGTTGCAGAAAAAGTTGTTGAAGTAAAAATTGTAAGAATCGCGATTGATAAAAATAACTTCATTAAAAACTCCTCGATTAGTTAGCCAATGATTGACGTATTCGAGATTAAAGGCAAGCGCTAGGCTTGAATTATTGAGCGGCGGCAGACTTTTCCGGAGCACCCTTATCAAGCCAAGTAAAAATCAATTTTTTCTGCGCATCCGTTAAAGGAATGCCCTTCGGAGGCGCCGGCGGCATCTGATCCGTGTTTAATTGCTCGTTCATATCATCAATATTTAAAACAACGCTGGCATAGTTTGTTAAATCGGGGCGCTTGCTACCTGGTATACCACCGTGACACTTTATGCAGTTCGTAGAAAAAACATACTTAGCGACCACGTCATAATAAATCTCACTATCAGGAATATTTGGAACGACGACGGGCTCTGGCGGCGGCTTTGTTGGCGGCGGCGCTTCACCCGTATTCGACTGACCCGCAAATTCTAATGCGCCCGCATCCAGCCACGCTAGAATTAATCGTTTTTGATAACCAGATAAAGCGGGGCTATCTTTCGGCATGGATCCATCTAAAATATCACTACGAATATCTTCGCGTTGACTGAAAACATTTTGATAATTAGCTAAGTTAATGTCACCTAGATTGCTACCGCGCGAGCCTCCAACCGAATGACAGGCCAAACAGACCGGCGCGATGACATACTGCTGAACAGTGGCGAAACTGATCTCGCCTCCAGTGGTAAAAGTAAATTCCGGCAAATCCACCGGAGATTGTTTTTGAACGCTGTAGTTACAACCAACGATTAAAAAAAGAATAACCAGAATACATTTACTCATATTTTATATCGGATCGGCTCACTTTAACTAAAATACCGGTGCCCACCGAAAAGCGCGAAATTAATTCTACCATGTCTTCTTCGCCTTCTTTCAATGTCGAAGTAATTGCCACACAGTAAACGAAAGATTTTTTTGCTAGTTCCGCTTGCGTGTAAGTCGAAAAATCTTTTCCCGACTCAGTCTCGCACGCGGACATTACGATGGTATTCACTGGGCTAACACGTTTGATGATGGGACGAAGTTCAGAAATTTTCGCATAGACCTCAGCCTCAGACGGCCCCGCCGGATTGATATTGAAACCTCCGGCCCACGTGAATTGAACAGTAAGAACTACTAAAATAGAAATTACTTTTTTCACCATGGCCTCCGTCTAAAACTGTACAAGCTTGATCTTAGGCGAAACCATAGCAGTTCGCGAGAGAATAAAAAACAAAAGAAATTTCTATTAGACTGTCGGAATGCTATGCACTTTACAGATTCAGCTAAACAAAATTCTAGCTGGTAATCAAGATGGCAAAACCCACCAAGAAGAATAGGATCGCCGCGGCTAAGTAAGCCGTCATTTTCTTACGCCCACGATAAATTTCAAATAGCGTTGCAAATAACGGACTGGTTCCCGCAATCGCCGTGATAACGGGTAAATTACCAAGCTGAATTGCTTTCAAATAAAAGCCTAAGGCTACAAAAGTACCTAAAAACCCAGAAAAAATCGCCAGCCATCTTTGGCGCAAAGTTAAAGTTTTAAAGGGTGGCAAAAGTTTTAAGTGAAACATCGGCACTAAACTAACCAAGAAAAATCCCACGACCGTTGCACCCGAACGAATCGCATTCGCTACAAATGGCGATAGATTCGGAGTTAATTCGAAGGCTTGCTTTGTCATTAATAAACCCGCGGCATCTAACACCACGCCGGTAATCGCAAATGCGATACCCACGCTATCCCAATGACCTTTTTCACGAAATGATTCTAATGAAAAACAAAAAATACAACCAATCAAAAAGAAAAGCGCAATCAGTTGGTACGGAGAAAAAACAGTATCAAATAAATAATAAGAAGCGATGCCGATTAATAATGGCTGAAAACCAAAAATCATCAATACTCGCCCGGCACCTAAATGCGCAAAGGCCCGAAATAAAAATATATCGCCAATCATCAAGCCCGTAATCCCACTGACAATCAACAAAACTAAACTTCGCTGGGCAATGGATAAATCAATGCTAAAAAGCAATATCACCAACACGAAACAAATAAAAGCGACCGTCGCTTTTAGATAATTTACC
The DNA here is from genome assembly GCA_014376435.1 of Bdellovibrio sp. Lineage (GTDB taxonomy): Bacteria > Bdellovibrionota > Bdellovibrionia > Bdellovibrionales > Bdellovibrionaceae > Pseudobdellovibrio. The sequence continues at coordinate 138,828 of JACMRL010000016.1, forward strand.
CAGTTCGGACTGATTTTTCTAGAAAACTCTGTAAAGAAAACGCTGGCGATCGCAAAAGCAAAGTTTGATCCCAGCGCAAATAAAATAGCTAACACGAATTACTTTTTTTGTACTTTGCCAAGCAAACGTAAAACTTCCATGTATAACCAAACTAAAGTTACTAAAAGCGCGAAGCCTCCGTACCACTCCATAAATTTTGGCGAGCCCTGGCGCTCAGCCCGCTCGATCATATCAAAATCTAATAATAAGTTAAATGCGGCCACACCCACGACCACAACTGAAAAACCAATACCCACCCAACCCGTTTGGTGAATCATCGGAATTTGTGTTCCAAAAAAACCCATGATCATGTTAATTACGTAAGTTACGGCAATCGCCATCGTCGCACCCATGATGACCGAACGCACGCGATCTGTGACCACGATAATTTTAAAACGGTAAAGCGCTAACATCAAAACCGCGATACTTAAAGTTAAGATGAGTGCGTTGGTTACGATGCCGGGATATTGAAATGCATACACCGCAGAAATTGAACCCAGTAGCACTCCTTCAGCAAGTGCGTACATCGGTGCCAACATTGGCGACAAATGTGGTTTAAAAATAATTGCGAGACATAAAACTAAAGTTAATAAAATCATTCCGATCATCAGCGGAAATGACTGCTGACCCCAGCCTACGGCCGCGCCAAAGATTGTTAATAAAATTAATAAACCTGCACGGTTCATGGTTCCGCTAACGGTCATTCTTGAAGTGTCATCAAGATCACGAATTTTAGTTAATGTTTTTTCATTCAATGCGGGATTCGACATAGAAATCTCTCCTTGTTGTGAATACCCTAGTAGTATGTTCCCTTTTCACTTCACAGGTAACTAAAACCGAAAATGATTATGTAACACGTCGAAAACAACTTCGTTTCAGTTTAAAACACTTGCTTCTGTAAACATCAATTTCTTCGAAAATTTCTCTTACCGCCTAAAGCCTAGTTTGCTTCGCCCCGATACATTGCTTACATGCAACGCAGATTGGCAACAAAAGGACATCTATGAAAATCACCGAAGTAAAGATCTTCCCGGTCAACGAAGACCGCCTAAAAGCCTACGTTACAATCACCATCGAAGGTTGCTTTGTCGTTCGCGACCTAAAAATTATCCAAGGCCCGCAAGGCCTGTTTGTCGCCATGCCTAGTAAAAAGCGTAAAGATGGTCAATTCCGCGACATCGCGCATCCGCTCAACCAAGAAACTCGACAAAATATCGAGGATATGGTCTTTCAAGCTTACGAAAATCAACTTCGCTCAATGGGAGAAACACTCATCAACCTAAAACGCCAAAAAGCTCCAACAAGCCAAGGTGACGATTACGATTGATGAGTTTAACAGCAAAAAAGACAAGCCCTGCTCGGTGAATCTTTCTTAGTTTTCTGATTTCTTCCAATGAGCGAAATTTTTGATCTTAAAGCCTACGCGGCTGGGCCCGGGCTACCTTTGGTAGCGCCGGGCTTGTTTTTTGTTGCGTGCGCAGTGGGTTTTGGTTTAACTTCGAAATTAGATTTAATCATGTTGGGGTATCGCCAAGTTGGTAAGGCAATAGATTTTGATTCTATCATTCGGAGGTTCAAGTCCTCCTACCCCATCCAAATTTTTCTTCTCGTTCAGGTGGCTGATGAGTAGTACTCTTGAAGAACTTTCTAGAGCCGCGACTTCGCTTAAAATTTCAAGTGATCTTTTAAAAAACGCGATCACTCAAGAACCTCAAAATATTGAATTACATAAAGCTTTACGTGACGGCTGTATTCAACGTTTTGAATTTTGTATCGAGCTTTCATGGAAAGTCTCAATGAAAATTTTAGGGCTTGAGACAAGAGCACCTAACATGGCCATTCGAGATATGGCGCAAAATTATTTGATCGATGATCCGCAGATCTGGTTTGATTTTCTTTTAGCAAGAAACAAAACTTCGCAAACCTATGCCGAAGAGGTGGCCAAGGCCGTTTATCTTGAAGTTGAAAAATTAATTCCTGAGCTTGAACAACTTGTTACCCGGTTACAAAAAATAAAATGAATCATGGCTTAAGCGAAAATGAATTTAATTTCTTAATGAGTGAAGTTGTTCAGCCTTTAAAAAAAATGAGCGCGCGAGTCTTTCTTTTTGGATCGCGAGCGACCGGTCAATTTAAAAAATTTTCTGACGTTGATCTGACCTACCTTCAAAACGAAGATCAAAAAATTCCAAATAGCGAAATAGTCCGCATCATTACAGCTGCAGAAAACTCCCGTTTTTCGTACAAAATAGATTTAGTGAACTACGATGAACTGGCCAGTAGCTACAAAGCTAATATTGACCGCGAAAAAATTGAGCTTTGACACCTTGTATTCCACCATCAACTGAGAAGAGCCCCATCTAGGCATGGCAAAAAGACGTGCAGAAGTACTTGCGGCCTAACGTATCGCAGCTTCGTTCAGCCATATTTTTGGGATTGCACCCTCGCGCAAGTAAACGTCCCGAATGCCGGCACGACTGTGACGCCATTAAAAATTCAATTTTTATTGGCATCGCTATCAGATTCATTTTCTGACGATTTTGAGTTTTTAGAAATACCAAATATTTCTGGAAAAATGAACATACCTGCAATAAATAAAATCATTACAAAAAATATAAATCCAACGATCATTACAGTTTCAATATTCATAAATTAGCTTCGTTCTCGAATGTGTTTTCGCATTTCGAGCAAAAACCATAAAATAAAACTGATAAATTAGCTTTTGAAAAGTCATGAATATCTTTTAATGCTTTTTCAATTTTTTTGAAAAGATCTTCATTTCCCTTGTTCATCTTTCCACACGATTTGCAGATATAATAATGCTGTACCTTTTTATCAAAAACAAATTGATAAACTTTACCTTTCTTTGGCAAATCAAGTTCTTGAATAAGCCCCAATGAAATAAACTTCTCTATATTTCTATAGATCGTTGTTCTGTCTACATCTGGTAAAGTTGAGATCAGCTGATCTTGGATTTCTTTTATCGGAATATGTCGAGCTTGATTATATAAAAAAAATTGGACGAGTTTTTCTTTTGAAGGCGTCATCCGCAATCCTTTAGATTTCAAAAAAGAAACTAATTCTTTATGCTTTTTCATTCACTATTCTCCCACATACTAAAATTACTATAACCTATAATTCGACTTTGTGTCAGTCTCCAATTACCAGGAATAGATCCGCCATACCCATGAAAAGTTATCAGTTTCTTATCTGGTTTAGCCCAGCAAAGCTGCCTGTATACTTGCGCGGTATACTGCACATAATACTTTTGATCAAAATCAATTCGTCCATCAATGCGCATATCACCAAAGCTAGCAATATGCGCCCGAAATAGATTATGAAGGTAATAAATATCGTAGCCTGACCAATCCAAGTCTAACCTATTTCCGCGAATAAAATGTACATTTTGTAGATCGTTAATAGTTTCAATTTTTTCAGCGATTTTAAAAAATTCACGTCTCTGTTCGATCCCATAAATATTCATTTTCGTAAGTAACAACAATATTATGCAGAGCTTGCCACATCCTGATCCAATGTCTAAAAATTTTGAATTTTCATCGCAATTAGAGAAAAACTCAGCTAGTTGCCGATTCGCCTGGATCGGAGTCCAATGAATTGAGGAAACTTTTTGATAATATTCGGGCAGTAATGAATCAAAAAGTGAATCCTCGACTGGAAAATCTGAACCCACTAAAGCCCTCATTAGATTAGAGATAAAAGGCGGTTTTTCAAATTTTCATTTACCGACTAAAACGGTACATTTGTCTCGATACCTTGCTAAAGCAATTAAACCTATGATATCATTATTGCATCATGATGCAATAGGAAGCAACAAATGTTTGAGCATAAATTAAACGAACAAGTAAATCTTAAAACCTATTTTGACTGGTTCATTTTAAGTTTTTTGGCTGGAAATATCAATGCAGGTGGGTATCTCGCCTGCAGCCGCTTTGTTTCGCACGTCACAGGCTTTGCAACTCTTTCTGGAATTTCTTTAGAACAAGGCTCATGGGTTGATGCTTTTGGCACTTTAGCAATCCCTCTCTTTTTTCTTGTTGGAGTTATCGTATCGGGCTACCTAACGGAAAAAAAATACGCAAATAAAGTTCATGGTCAAAAATATGCTCCAGTAATGGGGCTTGTAGCGATTTTAGTTGGCTTTGTAGCCATCGGTGGAAGTTACTTTGAGTTATTTGGAAAATTTGGCGATGTCGCTAACATAAAGCATGATTTTTTTCTTTTAGCCTGCTTGTGTGGCGCTTGTGGTTTGCAAAATGCAGCTATCAGTTCAGCCTCTGGAGCAACCGTCAGGACAACACATCTTACAGGCTTAACAACTGATCTTGGCCTGGGTATAGTGAGAGCTGAAATTCACAATTTGTCTGATTCTCAAAAATCCATTGAGCGACGTGCGAACTTACTACGGGTGGCTACAATCTTTTCATTCACACTTGGATCGTTAATCGCCGCATTTATCTATTCTCGCTTTAAATATCAGGGATTCTTCGTTCCTATGTTTATCGCAATTTATTTAGCGTATGTCGCTAGAAAGAGTCACGCTGCTTAAGGCAATTTAGCGTAAGTTAAAGTAGATAATCTCTTTCAAACTTTCATTAAGGTAAAGAAAAGAGAGATAGAAAGAAATTCACCAGAAACTAAGTATATTTCATTTTTGTTTTTCAAGTTAGGTAATTTGCCGAATAACCAAATTTTTTGGACCTCAGAATTAAAAATATTTACTACTAAAACTTTTTTTCGAGCTTTCGCCTCGACAAGATACTTAAAGAGCGAATTGTATTTATCCTGAAGTGACCAAAAGGATCACCTTTTGAGAATTAAAATTTTGTGCCCGTTTAAAAAATAAATCATTCATCATATAAAAATATTTTTCTAGTTAATTTTTAGGGATGAATAAAACAATCCGCTTTTTTCGAGCGGATTGTTAGTAACTAAAAATTTTCACAATGAAGTGTTATTAACTGAACCTTTGAAGCTATTTTTGCTTGGGATCTTCAAGGCCAGCATCGGGCTTAATGAACTTTCCAGATCGAATTATTTTTATCTGATTCACCAAACTTTTTGCAGCATTTTCAACTTCCAATTGAATATCTTTGTCCTTATCAAGATCATCGTGACTTGTGGCATAGGGTCTGTAGTAACCAATAAATTGGCCAACAATACTGCTTGGCCCAGCTACAATGAGATGCATATCAGTTAACCAGTCAGTAAGAATTCGTTTTAAGTTTTCAACACCAGCAGAATCTCCATGAACGACAATTGAGAACGCTCTTCCTGCCAGATGTTTGGGATAACTCCAGCCACTCAGTTCCAACTTCTTGGCTTTAACAGGGTCTTTCCCTCCGGTCGTGGTGGGGTCTGGATTACCACCATCGGCGCATACTAATCGATCAATCATTAATTTTAAAACACTGGGAGACTGATACCAATGAACAGGAGTAACAATCATGACCCCGTGAGCAAGGACCCATTTCTCATAGATTTCCGCCATCCAATCATTTGTCTGTGCAAGAGCGTGATTTGGATAACAAGAGCAAGGCCAGTTACATAAAGGCATCGCGGTTGACACGCACGCTTTACAAGGGAAAATAACTTTTCCATATTCAGCAGTGAGCCTGCTTAAATCAAGAAAATCACATTCAAAATTTTTTTCTTTAGAAATTATTTTAGAAGCTAAATCTGCCAGCCTGAAGGTTTTGGACATTTCGCCGGGACATGTTTGATCATTTCGAGGTGACGCGCAAATGACCAGAATTCTTGACTTACTTTTAGGATTCTTTTGTTTTTTCTCTGCACGTATTAATTTCCGCTTAGTTTCAAGCCATTCGATAGCAAGCTCAAAGTCAGGATCAGAAAATTCTTTACCGGCTTTTTGAACTCGAGGGGACTTGTGGTATTCATCGTAGTTACTCCAGGCAACATCGATTATTTTTTCTAACTCTTTTTTGACTAAATTAAATTGTGGGTCGTAAAACTTTTCTTTCATTCTTTGTTTGAATTCTTTTTCGCTGAGCGTGATATTAATTTGACCTTTTCGTATCTTCATAAATTAAACATTACCTTTCAACTTTTAAAAAACTCTGATCCCGCAAAGAGTAAGTTGGGCATTGCAATGTTGCAAGTCTGAACTAAACCCTTTGCTTGGGAAGCCTCGGCGGAATAACGGCGACCAGGTAGCCACGGCTTTCTAAAGCACCTGGTCAAGGCAGGATCTAAAATACGAACCTTACTGGGCGTTAGATCGCGTGGTCGAATCAAATCCTGCGCTAAAACAGTACATTTACGCCCGCTACAAGCCCGACGAAACGATCCTCTACAAAATTATCCAAAACAACTGGCTGATATTTCAAGAGCAAATAGAAAATGATTCGAGTGATCCACTTCCAGATTTTGTGGTTAAACAGTTTGATGAGTATCTGCGTTGTGGAATTCTGGTACACAGGTTTTTGCGGGCCCAGTGACAGTCGTGCCAGTTCGAACATTGATCGCCTTTAGTTGCAAACGCCGTGGATTCTGCATCAGCTGCGGAGCCCGGCGGATGAGTGAAACAGCGGCGCATTTGGTTGAATCCGTTTTAGCGATGCAGCCCATCAGGCATTGGGTCTTTAATTTTCCATTCCAGATCAGAATGTGTTTGGCCGTGCGACCAAAAATCATGGCCAAGGCCCTAGACATCCGGCACGGGCAAGCAACACTTACTCTAGACGGCGTACCTAGCACGCTTTCGTTAGATCGCCGCCAGCTTTAATTCGATCAGTGTATAATTAAAATTCAGACTTATTTGTGATTATCCCGCGGATCCCAACCGGTATCGTCACGCCAGCGAAAAAGATTTTCAACCTTCTCGCGGGCCCACGGGGTGGTTCTTAAGAATTTCAAACTTGATTTAATACTTGGATCTTGAGTAAAATAACGAATCGTAATTTTTTCGCCCAGCCGTTCCCAGCCGCAAATTTCGACCAGCCTGGTGACCATCATTTCTGAGGTGATGCTTTTAGCGGGATATTTATTTTTACGGGGCTTTGAGGTTTTGTTGTCTTGCATTTCAAAATGATATCAACACGGTAATAAAAAGAAAAACATTAGCTAAATTCTTGAAATTACCTAAAACCATGCAAGAACTATTACTTTTTTACAGAAAATAGAATCCTGACTATATTGTTTAGCACGTCTCATGCTAATGAAAAGAAACTTTAAGCTGCCAAGGAGCACCCATGAAATTATTTGTTTTCGCACTTTACGTTCTATCTTCATCTGCGTTCGCAAATGTCGACTTCTGTACTGCAGAACTTAAAATGAAGACGTTACAAAATCACGTCAACATTGAGCTTGGGACTGATTATGAAATCGCTGAGGCTAGCAAAAGTCTTGTTTCAGAAAAATTTGGTGTTCTTGCTTCAAGTACTGAGGGCGATTTTTTATTGGCTGAGGGCTATGTCGGAGAGTGTTCAGGCGGTTCAGTCTGGGGAATGCTAGGAATTAAAACAAGTCATAAACTTCTTGCGAGCGGATTGTGTGAAGTTGTCGACACGCAATCAGGTGGAGTTTGCGAAGACTGACAATATAATTTATTAACGTACCAAGACGAGACTGATAACCAACACACTCAATCTGCGAAAAAAGTCTCGCTCCTGAAAAAACAGCAAAATAATTTATATAACTACCGTTATCGTTTTGTTCTTTTCAGTTTTTTCGCTATATAATAGAGTTAATGAAGTTTTTGCGTTCTAGACTTACTTGTCTCCTATTGAGCTTTATCGCGATACAACTGATCGCGCTAAATATATCTTCGCAGGTGTTAATTCCGTTTTCCTATTGGCGAAGTACGAATAGTCTGGCCGCTTTAGTTATTTCTGATGCCGTCACTTACAATTACGGCACGATCGCTATCAATATCGACGCAGACCAAATTTTTACATTAACCAATACCAGTAATCTTGAAGTCACCGGCATCACCGGCAGTGCGTTCACCGGGCATACCGATAGCTTTGGTTTTAAAGGTGGAACTTTTCCTGGCACGGGCGGTAACTGCGGTACAATCCTGGCGGGTCAGGCCTCTTGTATTTTTGTGGTAACGGCTCGCAGGGCGACTGCGGGGGCCCGCCTTGCCACGATTCGAATTGACTACAATGCTAAAAATGCCGCAAACCAAGTCGTAGCTCAAACTGCTACACGCGACGTCGCGGCCACCTTCAGTGGAACACCGACGCGCCTTGTTTGGGTCAGTCCTCCTAGTTTTATTAAAGTGAATGACTGCGTTCAATTTACTGTGCAGACCCAAGACAATGTAGGTAATCCGATCAACGATATATCAAGAACGATTAACCTTGCGATTAATTATAATACGGCGAATCCTCAATTTTATGCCTCGCTTGCGACATGTAATGCAAGTACGCCGACGATTACGACAACGACGATTACGACTTCGGCTCCGTTCTCTGCTGATGTTTGGGTTAAGATTACGACGATATCGGATCCGAATGGAATCGCGGTCGCGTCGAATGCGGGTCTGGCAGGAGCTGCGCAAAATGTTTACTTCACGGGTAACCCGAATAGCCTTGTGATGTATGCTCCTCCAGAGGCAAAGGCTGGAGTTTGTTATCCAATTCAAATTTATACAACGGATGCCAACGGAATTCCTGCTGTTGTGGGCGCAAACTTAACTGTGAATTTGGCTAAAACAGGCGCGGCTATTTATTATTCTGATGCAAGTTGCGTATCAAGTATTACAACGACCACCGTCTCTACGGGCACTTATCTGAAGGTCGTTTATATCATGGATTTGACTTCGCAATCAGTGACGGCCACGGCCTCAGCGACGGCTTACAATCCCTCAGTAGAAACTATTCTTTTTAATTCAACGATTAGTTGGTGGAACAACAGTTGGCTGAAGCGGATGCGGATGGATATCAATAATTTGGATCAAACGGTGGCGCACACGGATCAACCCGTTTTGGTCACGATCAATTCCAGTCTGATTAGTTATTCCGATACGAAAACCAATGGAGCCGATATTCGCTTCGTCGCCTCTGATAATGTGACCGCACTTGATTATGAAATTGAAAGTTGGAATCCGACGGGTAACTCGCAAATATGGGTGCGAATTCCGACGATACTAGCGACCAGTGATAAGACTCATTTTTATATGTATTACAAAAATCCCGCCGCGGTCGACGCGCAAAATAAAACCGGTGTATGGACTAGCTATTGGATGGTTTGGCATTTGAATGATAATCCGACCGGTGCCGCCCCTCAGTACAAAGATTCAACTGCAAATGGCCGCAATGGAACCGTCAGCCCCACGCCACCCACGCAAGTTACAGGTGTTATCGGGGATAGCGCAAATTTAAGTAATAGCGCTGACTACATTACCGTTAATACAAACTTGCAACCGGTGATCGGTAATAACTCGACATTTTCGACGTGGATGCGTACTTCGCAAACGGGCACATCGCTGACCTACACGGCGCCCGCGATAACCGGGATTGAAGTAGGCGCCAGTGTCGATGATATTTTCTTCGGCATTGTAGCGCAAGGAGTTGGCGGAATAACCAATGGTTCTATTGCGATTGGTATTGGTAACACGTTCGTTGCCAGTTCGAACTATGCGATCAACAACGATGCTTGGAGACATGTCACCATCACCCGTAGTACATCCGGAGCTGCAGTTTTTTATGTGAACGGTGTGCAGACAAATGCAGGATCAGGCACCGCGGGTGCGATTGCAGCTGGAAAAACATTTGACCGCATTGGAGCGGCGATCGCGGGCGGAAACTTTAATGGTCAGCTTGATGAGGTCAGACTATTTAATTCTGTACAAACGCCTGATAAAATTAAAGCCGATTTTAAATATATGATGAACACACATATCAATTACGCTCCGGTTGAACTGCAGTAGTTGGTGATAAGGAGAGCGCACTATGTTTTTTAAAGTTATAGCCCCTATCGCAGTTTTTTTATTCATGCAAAATCAGTTTTGCGTGGCTGCAAATACTAAAAGTTTTTTTGATCTTACGGCTACGACGATTGACGGGAAAAATATCAGCCTGAATAAGTACAAAGGTAAAGTTGAGTTGGTTACTAATACCGGATCTGGCTGCGGCTACACCCCTCAATATAAAAATCTACAAGCCATCAGCATGAAGTATGCTTCAAAAGGCCGTGTACATAAAATTTTGCTGGATTCGTAAGTACGAACAGGAATTTTTCCGCTAATTCTTAAACAGAATCTTGACCAACTTTTTATCTAGCCTCAACACTGCAACACATTTGCTTGAAAATACGACCGTTTAACCCACTCATTCAGTGCATGATAAGTCGAAGTGATTTCGCGAAGTTTAAGCTAATAAATATTACCAAGAACAATCCTTGGATCTAAAAACGTTTTTAAAGATTCTTGATGATCTTTCAAAGATACGACACCTTGCATGTCACATTTAGGTGGCCCTTGAACGGATAATTGAAAATGTAAATGAGGCGCCCAGCCGCCATTTTCAATTTGATTACCAATCCATCCAATTGTCTCACCGGCGTCTAATTTTTTTAAACCCAACGCTCTTTCGACTGAACTGCGACTGAGGTGGCCGTAGAGCGCCCAGATTTTAACATCGGTAATAACATGTTCGGTAATAATTGTGCCGCCATAATTACCTTGCTGTGAATGAATAGCAGCACAGAAAATTTTTCCTGGATAAAATAAATAGATGGGACTTCCAACAGGAGCACCAATATCAATGCCCATATGAATTTCACGACGATTTTCCTCATTTGTGCCAAAAATTTCAGTATTGTACATCGTGGGTCTTCGCTCATTAAATTTTCCAACTG
>JACMRL010000017.1 GCA_014376435.1 Bdellovibrio sp.
CAACAACTGAAGTCACCTAGGAGCCACTATGATACATGAAATATTGCTTGTCGAAGATGACATGGATTTAGCCGAACTAATAACAGCTTTTTTTAAGCAAAAAGATATAAAAGTAAATCATTACGAAGATCCTATTAAAGCTCTTAAGGATTTCAAGGCAAATAAAATTCATATTGGTGCAATCATTTCAGATCTTAATATGCCACAGATGACCGGGCTTGATCTGATCAAAAAACTTCGAGAAGAGGGATACCAAATTCCCGTTATATTAATCACGGTTTCAGACGATGTTGATATCGCGGTCGAAGCCATTCAGGCCGGAGCTTACGACTTTGTCGTGAAACCCCTGCATTTTCCGCAACTGTTTATTTCCGTACAGCGTGCTTTTAAATTAAATCAATTGCATGCGGATAATTTTACGTTGAAAAAAACGGTTGAAGTCATTCGTGGAATAAATCCGGATGGCATTATCGGACAAAGTGAAACGTTTAAAAAATCATTCGATTTGGCTAAAAGAGTTTCGCAAAGTAACTCTACGGTCCTGATTACGGGTGAAAGTGGCTCTGGAAAAGAAGTTTTTGCTCGTGCCATTCATCAATGGAGCTCAAGAAAAGATAAGCCGTTTGTAGCTATCAACTGTTCTGCAATACCGGATAATTTATTAGAATCTGAATTGTTTGGTCACGCCAAAGGTGCCTTTACCGGGGCTAGTGATAAAAAAATGGGGCTTTTTGAGGAAGCCGAAGGCGGAACGTTATTTTTGGATGAAATCGGTGATCTTAATTTACCACTCCAAGCTAAACTTCTGCGCGTCATTCAAGATCGTAAGATCAAACGAGTCGGAGAAAATCAGTTTCGAAGCATTGATGTTCGAGTGATTACGGCCACGCACAAAGATCTTAAAGTTGAAGTTCAGGAAAAAAGATTTCGTGAAGATTTATTTTTTCGTTTGAATGTAATTCCACTGCGAGTCCCTCCGCTACGTGAACGTAAAGAAGATGTCATGCCGCTAGCGAATTTCTTTTTACAGCGGTTTAATGCCATTAATAGCACGGATATCAAGGGCTTCACGACGCCCGCAAAGGAGTTCCTTATGAGAAATTCTTGGCGTGGGAATGTGCGCGAGTTAGAAAATACGATCGAGCGGGCCGTCGTACTGTGCACAACGAAAGAGATTGATGTTGGCGCTTTCATGGCTTTTGATGATTTGCTTCCGATGGATGTTGAAGCCGTTACGGCCGAAACAAAAAATTCGTTTGTGTTTAAATACGGAGAAAATTTTCTTCCCTTAGAAGAAGTTGAAAAAAAATATATTCAACACGTTTTCATCAAAAACAATCGGGCACGCGAAAGCACGGCAAAAATTTTAGGAATTGATCGTAAAACTTTGTACAGGAAACTTCAAGAAACGCCAGAAATTAACGATCTGTCTTAAAATCTGCTAACTGCTACTCAGCAAATAATCATGATCCCCAAGGCAATTTTGACGTGTCTTCGGGGATAAAAAGTAGTCCTCTGACTTTTAAAATCATCCTATTTCATTTCGGCTGGAACAAAGATTGCTTCACTAAGCTGTAGTGTCAGTTTTTTTCTATCATCAGTTCTGTCGGTAAATGAAAAAAGAATAGTTTTTTAGTAACTTCACTTTGCAGGGGGGTACTTATGAACGCAGATATGATTAAAGGTAAATGGCAGCAAATTAAAGAAGACCTTAGAAAAGCATGGGGTAAAATGAAGGACGATCAGAACTAATTATAGCTATAGTAAAAGTAGAATAAAAGGTTGAACTAACAATTTTAATGTAATTTGATAAGGAGAAAAAAATGAATTTAGACACGAAG
>JACMRL010000018.1 GCA_014376435.1 Bdellovibrio sp.
ACTGCACCACCTCCTTGTGATTCTAAGGACTTAAGGCTAGCAGGTTCGGTAACACTATTTACTGGGCAATGAGTCAGCGGCTGATAATTAACGGTCTCAGATTGAGCCGCTTCGGTAACATTTATTTCTGGGCAATTCGTAAAATAAGAAATAAGTATTTTAACATAAACTTTAGTCTAGGTCTGCCCGATGAGTTAGTAAGACGATCAATACTCGCCGGAGGATTTATGAAAGCACGCAAATACAGAACAGCCCCACGAAAAGATGTAGCACCACTGACGCTAGATTCTTTTTCATCATTAGAGAATTTACAAAAACTAGCAAAATACGGTGAAGTGGTTGAAGCTTCATCATCAGGAATTCTACTCAAATTCAAGCGCGACGACTTTGTCGATAAAGATCTTCGGGCGCACTTAACGATTGATCATTTAGTTGGTCACAATGTTTATTTTAATATCCACGAGATGAACCTAGAAATTTCGGGGGTGATTGCCCGCACGAAATTCTTAGGTAAAAACGAAGGCTTTATTATCGCGATTGATTATTCAGCCGACGCGCCAGAATACTGGCGCGAATGCTTGATGGATTTATTACCGACGAACTAGTTGGTTGTTTTTTCTTTAGCTTTTGCATCAGGCTTAGTTTTAAGATCTACTTGCTCATCTCTTAATCTTGAGCAGTCTTCGTCTTCGCCTGAAACATGCTTCTTTGGACACTTACAGCTTGTAACCGCACGAAACCTAGCGTTTTCTGCGGTGCCAATCAATCCCTCCGCATCAATGAACGCCTGCTCGAAATCAAAGTCAGTTCTTAATTTTACATTGTAAATCTGGTCCTCTAGTTCTTGAACATGAGATCTAGATATCTTAAGTTTTTCCTCAGTTGAAGTTTGAAAATTAATTACTTCTTCATTTAGTGCTGCTAGCTTATCTAATTTTTCTTTTTCTTCCGCTGCGCGCTCTTCGGTTAAGCCTTTTCTCACTGCTTCAATAGCTAATAAATTATTTTCCGCTGTTTTCTTTTCATCTTTAATTTGTGACTGAAGTTCTTCAATTCGCCCGTTAATATTTTCAAGATTTTGCTGGTTACCGATATTTACATCTTTTAGCTGAGAATCTGCTTTTTCAAAACAAGCTTTTTTGGTTAAGTTCAAAAGCTCAGATAATTTTGCCGTACCAGAAGATGAACCTTTAAATTGTTTAGCTAACGCTTCTAACTGCTTTTGTTCTGCGGACGTGTTGGTTGGATCATTAATTTTTGTATTTACGATACCAGCTTTTAAGGCTTCAAATTCTTGCTTACAACGTGCCGTTACTTTTTCAGAAGTTAAATCAAGTAAAGCTTTATTATAGTTTAAATTTTCTTTATTTAAAAACTGTTGTTCCTTAGTGATAGATGTTCCATATGAACGCAATCTTTTTGCGCTGTCGATTGAGCTTTTATTAATTTCGTTTGTTTGCTCGCGCTCTTTTGTACTCTTCTTTAAGAGTTCTTTTTTAGCGTCGGCTTCTGCTTCATTAATTTTCTTTTTAATTTCATCAATTTTTTCACGTTGTTTTTCTAAAAGCTTCGCTTGCTCATCGTATTCTTTTTTAATATCTTTTTTAAGATCTTTAATTTCTTTTTTATCATCTTTTTTAGCGTCTTTGCGTTCTTTTGAATCCGCTTCTTTTACACACATAGCTATTTCTTTTTTTGTTTGCGTCGCGTTTTGATCTACACCGGTAATACCTAGCTGTTTATTAATTGCCGCTATACCTATTTGTTCTAACATATCTGTGCCGGACTTCGTGTCGTCTTGCTTTTGCTCGTCTGCTGGAGTGACTAAATTTTTCATCTTCTGACGGCAATTCGCTACGTTCTTTGCACATTGAATCGATGGACTAGCGTCTGTTTTTTTAGTTGTTTTATCAAAGGCCCCACAAGCTCCACGACTTTTAATATTTGCTTCGTCGTATTTATCTTTAGCTTTTGTGCAAGCTTCTTGGTTTGCAGTGCCCGAACTACATTTGTCTGCCGTTTCGCAAAATTTTTGTCTTTGAGCCACACAACTTGTAATATCATTTTGAGCAGAATTGCCTTTGCTGTCGAAAGTTGAGCCGACTGTTGACCTACAATTGGTTTCAAACTCTAATATCCGCTTGGCACACTTTGACTCACAATCTGCTTTATCAACAATCTGAGCCACCGCGCCCCGACCGACTAACATAAAACAGACAAGTGTTAAAACTTTGATTAGTGAAAATGTATTCATTTGATTTCCCCCGTTACTAGGTAAGTACAGCAATAAAAAGACCAAAATTGTCTCTGCTATCTAAATATTTTACGTCGTAATTTGAGACATGTCTGCACCTGCGAATGACTTCTGGTCATTCGCTAGACGATAGACTGCTTTAAGAAATTGTTAATATGAGTAGAAAACTAAGCGACTGGTTCTGGCGGCGGAACTGGGCGCTTGAATCGGTTGGCTTGTTTTACGATTAAGAATAAAACGAATGCGACGATTGCGAAGTCGATGATGTTTTGGATAAAGCTTCCGTAAGTCAGAACGGCGGCGCCGGCTTTTTTTGCTTCTTCGATGTTAAGGTATGAAACCCCGTCTAAGGCGATGAATTGGCCCGCTACATTTACGCCTTTTAAAGCTAAACCAACCAGGGGCATGATAATGTCGTTAACCAGAGAGTTTACGATTTTTCCGAAGGCGCCGGCGATGATTACACCGATTGCTAAATCCATTACATTGCCTTGCGAAATAAACTTTTTGAATTCTTGAAACATGTTTTTCTCCTGATTAATGACACTTTGATGATTATTTTCGCGTGAGTTTCTGGCAAGCCTAATTCTTTAGTCCTAATGCTACGCACTAATTATTGTGAATCCCAGGCTTTAGCCTAACTTGATTTGATGACTTCAATCGTTCCTGGAGAAAATTCAGATTTGTTCATTAATGGATTTCAAATCCATATCCAGACTGAAGACTGGGGAACCGAGCAAAAAATTTTGATGAGCCGAATATTTAAAAACGGCAGCGTCTTTAAAACTTTTAAGCTGGCTTACGAGAAGATTGAAAAAGTTGAAACGGAAAGTTTGAGACGCTTGGCCTTAGTGAAGTTTCATCAAACGATCGTTGATTGGTCGTATTCAGAAATCTAGCCTACTTCTTTTACCAGAATCTGCACAAAATAAAGTGTGATTGAATTAAAACATATCTATAAAACCTACGGCGGCGAATTACACTCTTTACGAGATCTTAGCTTTACCGTTGAACAAGGCGAATTTGTTTTTTTAGTAGGGCCCAGTGGAGCCGGCAAAACAACTCTGTTTAAATTGATTTCGGCTTATGAAAAATCTAGTTCGGGCGATTTAGTTGTTTCGGGGCATAACTTAAAAGAATTGCGCGTCGGACAAGTACCTTTTTTTCGGCGTCAAATTGGTTTCATTTTTCAAAATTATAAATTACTTAAAACCAAAAGCGTTTACGAAAATATTGAACTGCCGCTAGTGATCTTAGGCGAAAAGGAAAATATTCGAAAAGAGAAAGTTTTGGAGATCATCGAAAAAGTTGGTTTACAAGATCACGCTGATCAATTTCCTGATTTTTTATCGGGCGGCGAACAACAGCGCGTGGCGATTGCGCGCGCATTAATTCACCAACCTAAATTAATCATCGCCGATGAGCCTACCGGTAACTTAGATCCCGCTTTAAGTGATTCGATGATGAATCTATTCTATGAATTTTCTAAAACTGGAATAACTTTTTTAGTGGCGACGCATGATCATCGCTTACTACAGAACAAAAAAGCGCGCGTACTTAGCTTAGATAAAGGCGTTTTAGTCGAGGATCGCATCGCATGAAATGGACGCCGCTGAAGATTTCATTGCTGTTCATCATTTTTCTTTCACAACTAATGGTGCTAGCTGGATTTTTAACTTATAAGAATTTAAACACAGTTTTAGGCTCTTGGAATAAATCGGCTCATTTAAGTGTTTATTTAAAAACAGATATTTTAGGCTCTGAGCGCGCCGAAATTGAAACTAAAATTCGTGAAAATCAGAATGTTCAAACTGTCGAATTTGTCGATCGCGATAAAGCGGCGAAAGAATTTCAAAAGTCATTTGGTGAGTATTCGGCTGGATTATTAACTGTTGATGAGTTGATAGATCTCGTACCGGAAACATTTGTGGTGAGCTTAAAAAATGATTTAAGCCTGTTGCAAAAAGTAGAAGTGTTTAATGAACTGATTGCTTCCACTAAAAACTTTAGCGGAGTTGATGAGGTTTCATTTGGTGGCGACTGGTTACAAAAGTTTTCTAAGCTAGATCAAACTTTGAAATCAATCGGTACATTTATTTTGGCGGTCGTTCTGCTTTCGGTAAGCTTTTTATCTGCGCTGATGGTGCGAATCTTAATTGACGATGCGAAAGCTGAACTTGAAGTTTATACGCTGATTGGAGCCACACGATGGTTTATATATAAGATATTTTTACGCGAGATGCTGGCTTTTGTGATTTTAAGCTTAGTATTTTCTTTTGTGACTTTGTTTGGTCTATTTATTTATCTAAAAAATGTTTTCTTGGTAAGAAATATGACTTTAAACTTTGCAGACCGTCTGGAATTTTTAAGCCCGCAAGAAATGATTATTTTTGCTATTTTGGTCGGCGGATTTATTTTTGTAAGCTCATTTATTTCGCTGAAGACGACTATTCAAAGATTGAATCAATTCTCGTATGATTAAGTTTTTTTTTAGTTTTCTGATGTTAAGCACTTGCCTGGGCTATGCGGCCACTGAATCAGTGCAAATTGAACAGCAGATTATTGAATCGGTTGATAACTTAGCCCATGTAGACGCTGAAAAAATGCAGCTAGAACAAAAAGTAAAAGACTTAGAATCTAAAATTCGTGAGCGTAAAAAAGTAATCAACCAGCGGGCTCGTGCGCTCTCTTATTTACAGCGTTTCCAATGGGGTGGATTACTTTCTTCCGACGAACCCTATCTGATCGAGCGTAATTTAAAAGTTGTCGACCGACTTAATAAATACGACATCGCTATTTTCAAGGAATATAAAATATCTTTAAAGTCTTTAGCTTCGGCGCGCATCAATTTAGTGGATACGCAAAAGCAACTTCAAGCTATCGTTGCAAACTTACAATCTCAACAAAGCGAACTAAGTACTGCCGATAACCAACGAAAACAAAGCCTGGTCGCAACCAACGAGAACTCGCTACTAAAAATGAAGGGAGAGTTAACCCGGCCTTTAGTAGGTTTAATTACTCTTCCGTTTGGCTCTAGACCAGATAAGCAGAACCAGTACGTTTTGGTCAGCAAAGGTTTACTGTTTAAAACCGAACCCGGACAAGCGGTTCAAGCAGTCGGTCCAGGAGTGCTTATTTTTCGTGACCACCTTGCGCACTGGCGAGAAACTTTAATCGTACGACACGATGATAACTATTACTCAGTTTATGCGGGCATAATGAAAAATCAAAAGAGCGAATTAAAGAAAGTTCAAAGTTCAGTTGAAAAAGATGAAGTGCTTGGCTTCACCAGCGGAACAGAATTTTATTTTGAATTACGTCACTTTGAAAATCCAATCAATCCCGCACTTTGGTTTAAGGAGTCTTTATGAAAAAGCACGTTATAACCCTTTCACTTTTTATTATGTTGATCGCATTTGCGGGAAAACCGCTGATTGCATTTGCCGAAGATCGCTATAGTGATTTACAAAACTTCAGTAAAATTTTAAATTTGGTTCAGCAGTACTATGTAGAGGAAGTTGATACTAAAAAGTTAGTGAACGGCGCTATTAAAGGTATGCTGCGCGAATTAGATCCCCATACGAACTATATGCCACCGGAAATTTTTAAAGATTTTGAATCTGAAACATCGGGTGAATTTGGTGGACTTGGAATTGAAATATCAATTCAAAATGGACTCTTGACGATTATTTCTCCGATTGAAGATGCTCCAGCCTGGATCGCGGGCATTAAACCCGGAGATAAGATTGTGGCGATTGATGGTCAATCAACAAAAGGTTTCAGTTTAGTTGAAGCTTCTGCATTACTCAAAGGGAAACGCGGTTCTAAAACTACCCTATCAGTGGTGCGCGACGGCCAAGAAAAACCATTAGATTATTTAATTACGCGCGGAAGCGTTAAAATTAAATCGATAAAACCGACATTATTAGACGATGGTTTTTTATACGTTAAAATCACGAGTTTTATCGAGCACACCAGCGGTGATTTAGAAAAAGCCTTAGTTGATTTCAAAAAACGTAGTAATGGTAAAATCGAAGGTATCTTAATCGACTTACGTCGCAACCCAGGTGGTTTACTTGATCAAGCCATTAAGGTGAGCGACTTATTTTTAAAAGAAGGCGTGATTGTCAGTACGATAGGCCGCGACGCGAAAAATAAGGAAGTTTCTTACGCTTCTAAAAAAGCGCAATTCGCCGATATACCGGTAGTTATTTTAATTAATGAATTTTCGGCCAGCGCCAGTGAAATCGTGGCTGGAGCCCTACAAGATAACAAACGCGCGGTCATCGTGGGTGAACGCAGCTTTGGTAAAGGTTCAGTTCAATCAGTTATTAAACTAGGTGACGGCAGCGGTTTAAAATTAACGGTGGCACGTTACTACACACCAAGTGGAGTATCGATTCAATCTGAAGGTATCAAACCAGATATCGAAATCGAAGATGTTGATGCCGAAGTTTTTGCGAAAGCCGTCAACAAATCAAAAGGCTACCGCGAAAAGGATATCTCGGGTCATTTAAAAAGCGAAAAAGAAAAAAATGCGGATAAGAAAAATACGACGGTGCCTACGATGGATAAAAACGCGGTGGCTTGGTGGAAAGATATCGGCAGCAAGAAAGATTCTGAACTGTCTGAAAAAGAAAAATTATTCAAATCCGACTATCAAGCTTACCAAGCGTATAGCTACCTGCGCGCCTGGAAAACTTTAAAAGGAATGATTAAGTAATCATTCCTAGACCAACATCCAGATAACTTACGGCTGGACTTTGTCCGGCCTTTTTTACGCCGAAAAGATAGCGTGCTTAAAACATTAGTTATCGTATTAATATTCTTTAGTATTTCATGGGTACAAGCGCAAAATACCGACGCGTGCCTAGCCGTTCCGATCAATGATTTTCTGGTAAACGGAAATCTTTCAAATAGCAAACAATGTAAAAACGTATCTAAGCCACCCAATCTAGCAGAGCGTGTTTATTTTAATTTGGCTTTAGCGCATCGATCTGACGATTTAATGTGTGCTGAAAATGGTATTTACGCCTTAGCCGAACACAAAACTCCCGTGTTAGAAAAACAATTCGAAAAACTGCTAAAACTAACTGAAAAAAAAGCTCAGCTGATTGCCGAATTAAAAAAACATTTAATTAACTTAGTGGCCGAGCGCGGAAGATTGACTCCCACTATGCACAAAGAAAAAATTATCGAAAATGATCGTCTGCAGAGTGAACTGAACCGTACAATCGAACTGACTTATCAAAGTATGTATTTAGGCTCGACAACTCAAATGCGAAAGTTTGCAGATTCGTTGGTAAAAATGGATAAAACGGCTGAGCGAAAAAAAGAATTATTTTACAACACACTTTTAAATGTCGCTATCGAAGCACAGCAACAACGCCAAGCGCTTATCAAAAGTGATCTGAGTACTGAACCATCAAACGAACTTAAAAGAAGTTTAATTAAAGATCCCGAGATACTGCAAAAAATTATCTCTAGCAAAAATGTACTAGATGCAACTTACTATAAAAATTTACATTGCCAACTTGACGATAAATTTGGTTACAGAAAAGAAGCGCGCGAGCAAAAAATTGATCTGGCATTAAATGCCGCCGCAATCTTAATTCCGATCGGCACTGGTTTTACTTTATTGAAATTCGCGGGCTCTCGCGCTATAGCAACCGCGAACCTTGCCCGAAATACAAAGATAATGAGTTATTCAATGAGCGGACTTGCCGGAGCCTACTCGGCCAGTAGCTCGGTCTCGCGCGCCTGCTCAGCCAGCAGTCGTGACTATAAAATATCTTCGAAGGCTTCCTGCCTGGGCTCAAAAAATGAACTTCAAGATTATATGATTAGCAATTTAGAAAAGCAGGATTGTGATTTTGAATTAATGTTGCAAGGCTTATATTTAGCACCCGGCGCTGCGCTGGAAGTTCAACAATATTTAAAATCACGCGCTGAATTAAAAACGTTTTCCAAAAATTTAGGCGATATCACAAATGCGAATTACTACACGGCTGATGAACACGCCAACCTAACCAGTTTTGGAAAATATATTAGTAATCCACTCGATAAGCTACAAAAGTCACAAGACGCTCATGCTCTATACTTAAAAGAAGTTGGTATTTTACCGAATTCAAATTTAATTCCAAATAAAATTTTTAGCAACGTCGATGATAAAATTTCAGAGTTAGTTAAGTCAGGCGCCTACAGCGAAAAAGATGTACTTCGTCCCGGACGAGTTTATAAGAATGCGCAAGGTGAAATTAAAGTTTACGGACTGACTGATATCGTGCCAAAAGATACAAAGCCCTTTGATGGTTTGTTGTCTGAAAAGGATTATTGGAAAACATTAGCTAGCGGAAAATTTCCAATCGGCGAAATTTCGGATGGAGTTGCTTTTTCTGGCAACGGAATTGGTCCGGCATTTTTCCATGACCTTTCACACTTTTCCGGCTTAAGCCGCGACCCAGAATACATGGCTACCTTGCGCAGAACGGCTGAAAAAGTTTCAAAAATGCCGCTGAATGAGATTAAAGCGATGGCGCCTCGACTTAATTTTGCCAGCGAACAAATGGTCGCTTTTCCAAAAAATAGCGAGTCTCTTATCGAAAAAGTACTTAGTACGGTTAAGCCCGTTGGAAAAAAAGAGCCTTTGAACCAAAGCCAATATTTTTCAATTTTGCAGGATAAAACAGATGAAGAATTAAAAAAAATCTGGGAACGCTCAGAAAAAGAAATTCCAAAATTAAAGTCGGTGGGGGGATTGTCGTCCGATACCGTAACAAAAAAAGACCGCTTAGCGATTGTAAGTATGTCTCCGATCGAAAATGCCTACCTTGGTAATACGGCCGGCGCCTACATGGAAAATAATGGTTTTGCCCGGGATGCGATGATTGAGGCTTTATCTTCCCGTTTGACCGTCGCCGATCACTTAAAAGGTAAAAGTCCGTCCCAAATAACTTCTGACTTAGTCGCAAACCGAAAAGAGTCTTCGGTCATAAAACTTTTTTGCAGTAATCCGCAAATGTGGAATTACGGTTCTTACGCGGGTATCATCTGCGAATAAAAAAAGGAAGCCGCTGCGGCTTCCTTTACAATATTCAAAATATAATTTTTGAATCTAATTTGCTTCGTCTTTAATGTCTTTCGCGTCGACTTCTTTAATCTTCGCTTTATCAGTTAACATTTTGATTACTTTTTCTTCGGTGATCATGTAAGTCATACGGCTCATTTGTTCTGGTTTAGCGTACCATTCTTTGATGCGCTCTAACTCGATCTTCGTTTGCTTAGAATACTCTTCGAACTTCAGGTCTAAATCTTCTTTTTTGCAAATGAGATCGTACTCTTGCGCTAATTTGTCGATCAAGAAGCTGGATTGAATCATTTCAGCAGCCGTTTTTGCAAAGTCAGCATCCCACTTTTGTACGTAGTCTGTGTATTCGCTAGTTTGCATACCTTGTTCAGTCATGCGCTTTTTGAAATCTTCGATCAGCGCCGCTTTTTGATCTTTCATCAATGAAGCTGGTACATCAACCGGGTTGGCTTCAACTAATTTTTTTAATAAACGGTTTTTGAAAGAATCTTCAATCCGTTTTTTATCGGTTTGTTCCATATCAGCGATAATTGTTTTTTTGAATTCTTCAACTGTTTGGTTAACGCCAACTTCTTTTAAAAGATCGTCAGTTAACTCAGGTAACTCTTTACGTTTTAAAGATTTTAAAGTGACTTTGAATTCAACTGGTTTACCTTCTAGCGCTGCTGAATGGTAAGGAGTTGGAAATTTTAAATTTAAAGTACGAGTCTCGCCAATTTTTTGTCCAATGATACCTTCTTCGTAACCTTCAATGAATTGGCTAGAACCTAGTTCAAGATTTTGATCGCGGCCGGTGCCATTTTCTAAAGGCTTGCCGTCAACGAATCCGTCAAAGTCGATCACGGCAACGTCACCTTTAGCCGCGGCGCGATTATCAAGAATGTCTACGTAATTAACTTTTGAAGCGCGAACGTTTTCTAAAACTTGTTCAACTTTTTTAGGGTCCGTGTTTAGTTTTTCTTTATCAACTTCTAAACCTTCCCATTTTCTAACTTTAACTTCAGGGCGAACATCAAATACCGCCGAGAAAGAAAAATCTTTTGCTTCAGAGGGATCTTCGAATTCGAATTCAGGGTAGTTGATTGGATCAACAGCTTGGTCTTTTAATGCCGTTGGGTAAGTTGAAGAAATTAATTCTTGGGCGACGTCACCAGACACGCGGTCTTTGTACATTGTCTTGATTGTTGCAATCGGAGCTTTGCCTTTGCGGAAGCCTTTGATTTCAACTGTGCGCTGAATTTGTTGATAAACTTTCTCAAAAGTTGATTTTACAGTTGCTTGTGGGATTTCAACATTTAATTTACGTTGTAAACCTTCCGTTACTTGAATTTGAGCTTTCACAGGATCTCCTTAAAAATTTGTTAGCTTAGAATACATATATTTTGTTAGCTTACAGCAGCTATAATTTGTTAGCTTACGTCTCAACTTACATGCTACTCTAGCGAAGAATCTGAAACAAATATGTCAGGCATAATTAGGGTACTTTTTAGGCAAATGCAATGGTAAAAAAAGCTCATTTCATCACAGGTAAAGGCGGAGTCGGGAAATCGCTCATTTCAGCGGTTTTAGCTCGGTATTTAAGCCAATACGAGCAAAATAGAAAAGATAAAATCCTATTAGCTGAGCTAAATGAACACAGCTTTTTTCAAGACTATCTAAATTTAAAGCGAATTTCCTACAAGCCCATTAACTGGGTTTCGGGCGTCGATATCAGCCAATGGAGTCCGCAAGAATGCTTGAAAGAGTACGCCCTTCACCTTTTAAAAGTTGAAACCTTATATAAATTATTCTTTGAAAATCCTGTTTCAAGAAGTTTGATTCAGGTTGCGCCCGGTTTGGAAGAGCTAGCACTTCTAGGAAAAGTAACTTCATCACCCCGATCACACGGACCTGCGATGAGTTACGACCAACTGGTCATTGATTCATTTGCGACTGGACACTTTTTAAGTTTATTTCGCGCCCCTGCGGCGATGGCCGAAGCCATTCAATTCGGACCCATGGGAGAACAATCGCGCGGAATCGATCAATGGATTCGTAATCCTGAGTTTACTCATTTACACATTGTGACCTTAGCCGAAGAATTACCAATTACCGAGGCAATCGAACTTTACCAAACTTTGAAATCTGAGTTCGGATTAGTGGCACATATTTATTTAAATAAAATGACTGGCTTAACTAAATCAGATCTTGAGAAATTAAAACCTGATGTGGCTGAAGTGATGACGGCGTTAATCGAAAACGAAAAAATGGCCGTTAAAAAATTAATGGATGCTAAAATTAAATTTATCGAACTACCTTTAATTAATTCACTTGAATCGAATACTTTAATTAACGAACTGGCATTAGTTTTAGAAAATAAAAAGGTACGGCCATGATCAAAATCACGGCGCAAACAAAAACCCTAATCTTTATCGGCACTGGCGGCGTCGGTAAAACTACGCTAGCTGCCTCGATGGGCGTAGGCTTCGCGTCGCAGGGTAAAAAAGTTTTGGTTTTAACGATCGATCCATCAAAACGTTTGGCGCAAGCTTTGGGTATTCAGATGGATGGAGACCCGCACAAAGTTTTCTTAGGGAAAAATAATTCCGGCGGAGAACTTTGGGCCTGCGTGGTGAATCATCAAAAAACATTTGAATACTTTATCAGACACGCGGCTAGCCAATTTTCTGAGGGGAAAAAAGTTTCGGAAGAAAAATTAGCACAGCTTTTAGATAATAAACTTTATCACCAGCTTTCGGGCCGCCTGAGTGGCTCGCAAGAGTTCACATCACTGATTACTTTGAATCGTTATGTTACAAGTGGTGAATACGATTTAGTTATTTTAGATACGCCACCCTCGCAACACACCTGGAATTTTTTGCGCGCGCCAGAAAAAATATCGGCCTTGTTTAATGAAGGTATTGCCAAATGGTTTCGCGAAGCTGACGGCGTCAGTACTAGTTTGTTAAAAAAAATCGTCAATATTGGAACCTCGCAGGTGTTAAAAGCGCTCGAATTACTAACTGGTTCCCAGTTTATTAAAGAACTTTCCGCTTTCTTTCAGGCGATTCAGAAATGGCAGAGGCCGCTGGAAGAATATATTTTGAATTGCCACCGGCTTTTAATCTCAGCCCAAACTGAATTTGTTCTGGTGACCGCCCTAGACCCTTCGCGTCTGATCGAAGCACAAAAACTAAGCCGTGAAATACGCACTCAAGGCTATAAACTTACAACCGTGGTGATTAACCGCGTACCCGCTTGGTTATCAACGAAGATTTCCACAGACTCTCCGCGGGTACAAAATTTAATTAGTTACTATCAAGGTCTGGAAAACGACCTGCAAGAACGTCTTACCCAATTCAAAAATCAACTGAAAGTGTACAAATGCTACGAGTTAAGACAGAATACTGAGGATGTGGCTAGCTTACAAAAAAACTTTGACGAATTGGTTTCTCTTAATTAGCGTAATTGTTACTTCATTAACTTTTACTAGCTGTAGTTATTTTTCAGAAACTCACGAAGTACAGCCCATGACCGAGCGCGATTACGCTTACGAAAAAGGTAAGGCTTTTTTCGATGCGCAAGAATATGAAAAATCACTACCCTTCTTTTTAAAAATTTCGCGTCAACCGCCTGGCTTAAAAGACAATCACTATGAAAACTCTTTATGGAACTTATCTGTCGCGTTTGAAAAATTAGGTTCCCCTGAAAAAGCCCTGTTAACCTTACAAGAATTAAAAAAAGTGAATCGCGGAACAATCTCTTTATTCAAAATTCAGTTAGCCGAGATGAAAAATCACTTTCGTGTTTTAAATGACTACCAAGCTTATGAAGTTCGTAAAGAAATCGATGCGACTCAGCCGTTGGTTCGCTACAACAAACAAGAAATCTACGAAGGCCTAGCTGCAACAACGATGTTGAATTACGATTATTTAGTTTTAGAAGAGCTTGAGTTTGTTGCCGAAACTCAAAAGTATTTTGTTTACGTCATGGAAAGCAACCAAGAACCTGTTAATAGTCAGGCGACTGATTTATTAATTTCGATTGGCGACCGTACGTATGAATTATTAAATAAAGACGCTTTGAACCGCGATTTCCGACGTAAGGTGGCTGAATCTTTACTTGATTTCTTACGCCGATTTGACCGCTACAAAATCGACGATCTTAATCTTAATTTAAAAACGGTTTCAAAGTTTTCAGTTTATTCGGAAAAAAAGCAAAAATTAATTACGGAATGGCTACACCAATGAGTTTAGATAGTTCAAAAGCACGTGAATATATTCACCAACAAACTTGTCTTCATTACAATGACCTACAAGCTTGGTTTCAAACGTTAACAAAAAAGTTGGCTTACCCAATATATTCTAGCTACGATATTCGTGATTCAGGTTACAAAGTGACCAACGTCGATGCAAATATTTACCCCGCGGGTTTTAACAATATCTGCCCAACAGATAAAGAGACTTCGGTTGATCTGTTCAAAAAATATATTAACGTTCACTACCCGTCGGGCGTCAAAAAAATCTTATTAATTACAGAAGAACACACTAAAAATCCGTATTATTTAGAAAATGTCGCTACAATTGCAGACTTACTACAGCAAGGCGGTTTTGAAGTTCGCTTAGCTTTTCCAAAAGACTTGCCTGAGAATTTAATTTTAGAATCTGTGACTGGTCGCAAGCTAGAATTTGGTAGTGGCTATACAAATTCTGCCTGGGTTAAAGATTTTAAACCTGATTTAATTATCAGTAACAATGATTTCTCGCTGGAGCTTGAAGATTGGGGAAAACAAATTATTGCCCCTTTAAACCCACCCCGCGAGCTTGGCTGGTATCAACGTAAAAAATCACGTTACTTTAAAAATTATAACCAGTTAACCAATGAGTTTTCTGAAATTATTAAGATCGATCCATTTTTAATGCGAGTTGAGACAGAAGAATTTACTGAATTTGATATCGGAAGCGATGTCAGTCGTGATCACTTATCGAATCAAGTTGATTTATTTTTAAAAAATTTAAAAGTTAAATACGCTCAAGAAAAAATTGAACAAGAACCATTCTGTTTTGTAAAAAATAATTCAGGAACTTATGGTTTAGGGGTAGTTAAAGTTAGTTCAGCGCAAGAAATCAAAGAATGGACCTACAATGCTCGAAAAAAAATGAAGGCCGCTAAAGGCGGAAAAAGTATCGAGCAAGTGATTATTCAAGAAGGCATTCCTTCGATCGTAACGTCCGAATCGTCAGCCGCTGAACCGGTTATCTACATGATTGGCTGTGAATTAGCTGGTGGATTTTTACGTACGCACGCCGAAAAATCTTCGACGGAAAGTCTTAATTCTCCGGGCGCCGTTTACAAAAAACTTTGTGTAACAGATCTTTACGATGACCGCATGAAATGCCCGCGCGAAAATGTCTATGGTTGGTCAGCCAAGCTTGGGTTATTAGCGATTGGACTAGAAGCGCAAGATATGAATATCAAATTTGATCGTTACACGAACGCAGCTTGCGGCAGTATTTAAACGAATGAAACTGATTCCGCTTATTTTTTTCTTTTGCCTCAGTCTAAATCTAAGCGCAGAAGAAGAGCCAATAAAAGGACGTGGACAGTTTTTAAAATCGCATACATTAGTTAGCGTTCAAACAAAAATAGTAACCTACGGAAAAGTAAACTTTTACGAAATTACTTATCAAGCAAAATTTAAAATAAATCTTAATAAACATTTATTTTCTTGCCTGGTGGAAACGATTCTTCCTTACAAAGAAGAACCGCAAAAAATATTACCCGTTCAACTAGAAACAGACGTGCGCGACGCTGAATTCAATCGAAATAAAAATGAATTTACTCTTCTGTTTCGAAGAGAACAAGATGAGGTTTCTATTTCCTGTAAACAAGATAAACCTGAAAATTTTGATTACAAGTTGCGCGATGTTGATCATGCATTAATCGCTAAGGATGTTAAAATTTATAAAATGTTTGAGGCTGATAAATCGAAAATTAAACTAAACCCGAATCCAGATAAAAAAGGCCGACGTAGCCGACAATCTAAATTCGCAGCCTAACTTCAACAAAGACATACGATCACCCGCTAAAGGTCTAGCTTTTACCAACCGAACAACCCCATTTTAATCCAAATTATGTTACCCTGTTAGCAGGAGACGGAAAATGCTTTCAAAGTTAAAAACATTTGGTTTTTTTATTCTGTGTTTTGGTTTGGGAATAAGCGTGTTTTTTTCGATCTCAGAAAAATTTGATATCGCCCGCGACCCAGCCTCTATCGATGGAAAAGTATTTCAGATCTCGACCTTATCTTCTGAACAAATCAAAGCTCAGCTTTCGCAAAAAATTAAAGTTCGTACGACGGCCGATGGTAAGAAGTCGATTCAATTTTCAGGATTTTCTTCGGCTTTATGTAAAACATATCCTGAAATCGAAATGGAATTTCAAGCAGAAGGCGTTGCCGTGGCTGGTGAAACCCCAATAATGAAAGTGACTTCACCTTGCCAACCTGGCCAAGATCCAGCGGACATGGCCGCAATTTTTTTACCAATCGAGAATTTATTAAAAGAGAAACCACGCAGTGCTGAATATAAGTTTGCGGGCTTTGTTGCTAAAGTTGAATTTAAAAATGCTTCAGATGAATGGCCGCGAGAGTGGGTTTTAACAAAAGTACTATTTAAAAATAACTTTGGAAATGATAAGTCAGTTTTCTTTGAAAGAACACTCGCCGCAGATCATTCGGGCGAGCATCCAATTATTCTGAATTTTTGAGCTAAACTTCTGGCTAAATGTATAATTGCTTAAACATATTGTTTAGCGATTTCAACAAATGTACGAACCATGACTCCCGTTGCGCCCTTCGACGTACAATAGTTTAAACGGTTACCACAAGCCCATGCCGTGCCCGCGATATCAAAGTGAGCCCAAGGAATGTCTGCATCAACGAACTGTTCTAGAAAGCCCGCTGCCGTCGCAGAACCGGCACCACCCGCACTCGATACATTCGATAGATCAGCAAAAGTGCCCTTCATATCTTTAACGTGCGCGTCTACTAAGGGCATATTCCAAACAAGTTCGCCTGATTCAACGGCCGCTTTTTCAATTTTATTTTTGAAAGCGGCGTTACGAGTAAAGTAACCCGTGTGAATATTTCCTAATGCGACAACGATTGCACCCGTTAATGTTGCCGTGTCGATGATAAATTGTGGTTTTTGCTCAGACGCATAGACTAAGGCGTCTGATAAAATTAAACGACCTTCCGCATCCGTATTATTGATTTCAAAAGTTTTTCCGTTACGCGCGGTGTGCACATCGCCTGGCTTCGTCGCGCGGCTGCCTGGCATATTTTCAGTTGCCGGAACATAAGCTACTACATTTACTTTTAATTTTAATTGAGAAATCGCAAGCATCGTTCCGATCACGGCGGCTCCGCCGCACATATCGTATTTCATTTCTTCCATTTTTGCGCTTGGCTTGATGCTGATACCGCCCGTATCGAAAGTTAAACCTTTACCTACGAATGCGATTGGTTTTTTAGTGGCTGCCGCACCCTTATATTCCATCACGATAAAACGTGGTTCTTCCGCCGAACCGCGCGCCACTCCTAATAGCCCGCCCATGTTTTCTTTTTCAATACGTTTTTTATCCCAAGCCGTTACTTTTAATGAAGTGCCTTTGGCGGCCGCGATTGTTTCCTCAGCTAGAATTGTGGGCGTCATTAAATTACCGGGTAAATCACCTAAGCGTTTTGCGAAATTTGTGCACGCTGCTAAAATGGTTCCTTCATTGAAGGCCGCTTGCATCGCTTTATTTTTTCCAAGTTTAGTTACCAGGTGAGCTTGCATCACTTCCGTTTTTTTCTGATCGACCGTTTTCAATTCGTTAAATGAGTATGAGCAAAGGTGTAAGCCTTCAACAAATGCTTTTGTGTATTCAACTAAATCATTTTGCGACGTCGCAATACCATCTAGGTGAACAAAAAATTCTTTTGTCTTAATCGCTTTCGCTTCTTTGTATAAAGCCGCGGCCGCTTGACGAATCGTTTCATGAGTCATTTTGTTGTCTGCGCCTAAACCGATGCTGATCACATTTCTAAAACCTAAAAATCGAGCTTCACGAAAGCTAAGTACTTCGCCGTTTACTCCCGTTAAAATTTTATCTTCTAAAGCGCTATCTAAAGCTTTTGAAGTCTCAGCATGGGTAATTTTAGCTGGCTTATCTTTAACGGCATTTGGTTTTGTAAATACAACCAATGTATCGCCGTTTAAAGTTGAGATATCTTTTGCGTGTAAGTGAACTTGGATGTTTGCCATAATGAAAGGGCTCCTTTTACTTTATTTATCAGGAAATTATGCTCCCAACCAGGGCGCTTCATCAATCAATAACCTATTTCCCCAATGCGAAAAGCCCGTCTTTTTTTGAGAAACTGAATCATAAATATTCACATCTGAACAAACTCGACTAGACTTGCCGTGTTAATTCAACTTACGCCATTAGAAACTTAAAGAATCCAATGCATTAAGCCGAATTTGAATTGTAAAGCTCATCAACCACTTGCTACAGGAGACGCCGTGCCGATTATACCTTATGTCATTGAACAAACCTCAAAGGGCGAACGCTCATACGATATTTACTCGCGTTTATTAAAAGATCGCATTGTGATCTTGGGTACCGCGGTAACGGATGAAGTTGCGAACGCGATTATCGCGCAGATTTTATTCCTGGAAGTGGAAAATCCAGAAAAAGATATTCATTTTTATATTAACTCACCGGGCGGAAGCGTTACTGCGGGATTAGCTATTTATGATTTTATGCAATTCGTAAAATGCGACGTTGCAACTTATTGCATGGGTATGGCCGCCAGCATGGGATCTTTACTTTTAACTGCCGGTACAAAAGGCAAACGCTACGCAATGCCAAATTCAAGAATTATGATCCATCAGCCCTTGCTTCATGGCGGTGGTCTATCTGGACAGGTTACAGATATCGAAATTCATGCTAGAGAATTAGTGAAGACAAAAGAAAAATTAACTCGAATTTATGAAACTCACACTGGTAAAGACTACGAAACGTTGTTCAAAGCGATGGAGCGCGATAACTTTATGGATGTTGAAACCGCGAAAGAGTTCGGTTTGTTAGATACAATCGTTCAATCTCGTAAATCGAAAAAGGATAAGTAAAATATGTCGACTCCTACCAATTCATCTTTGCGT
The DNA here is from genome assembly GCA_014376435.1 of Bdellovibrio sp. Classification (GTDB taxonomy): domain Bacteria; phylum Bdellovibrionota; class Bdellovibrionia; order Bdellovibrionales; family Bdellovibrionaceae; genus Pseudobdellovibrio. The sequence goes on from JACMRL010000018.1 coordinate 18,530, forward strand.
TGTTCATTCTGCGGCAAAGGTCAAAAAGAAGTTAAAAAATTAATCGCCGGCCCAGGTGTTTACATTTGTGATGAATGTATTGATCTATGCATGGATATTATTGACGAAGAAAAAGATAAAGAAGTTGCTGTCAAAGGCGCTTTTCGAGTTCCTAAACCGATGGAAATTAAAGCCTTCCTCGATGATTACGTGATTGGTCAACTGCAAGCGAAAAAAACGATCGCGGTTGCCGTACACAATCACTATAAACGCGTGAATGCTTTAACGAACAAAAAGATTTCAGATGTTGAATTACAAAAATCAAATATCTTACTAATTGGACCAACGGGTTCGGGTAAAACTTTGATTGCTCAAACAATCGCGCGTATCTTAAACGTTCCATTTGCGATGGCAGATGCCACAACGTTAACGGAAGCCGGTTATGTGGGGGAAGACGTCGAAAATGTGGTTCTTAATTTATTACAAGCCGCAGATTATGATATCGAAAAAGCAAAACGCGGAATTATCTACGTGGATGAAATCGATAAGATTTCTCGCAAATCAGAAAATCCATCAATCACTCGTGACGTCAGCGGTGAAGGTGTTCAGCAAGCCCTACTCAAGATTTTAGAGGGCACGGTTGCAAACCTTCCCCCGAAGGGTGGCCGTAAGCATCCACAACAAGAATTTATTCAAGTCGATACCACAAACATTATGTTTATTTGCGGCGGAGCATTTACTGGTTTAGATAAAATTATCGAAAACCGTACAACAAATAAATCAATGGGTATTAGCGGAAGCTTCAGCACGGGGGCAAACGAAGATACAGAGCATTTACTTTCTAAAGTAGAGCCAGATGATTTATCTAAGTTTGGTCTAATCCCTGAGTTCATTGGTCGTTTACCGGTGATCGCAACTTTGGCTCCATTAAATGAAAGTGCTTTAACGGATATTTTAACTCGCCCTAAAAATGCGATCATTAAACAATACCAAAAGCTTTTCTCATTCGAGAACGTTGATTTAAAATTTACAGATTTAGCTTTAAAAGCGATTGCGCAAGAAGCTTTAAAACGTAAAACCGGCGCCCGCGGTCTGCGCGGCGTAATCGAATCTTCAATGCTTGATGTAATGTTTGATATTCCAGGCATGACAAACGTGAAGGAAGTTATTATCGACGATAAAGTGATCCGCGAAGGTTCACAGCCGATGATGGTTTACTACACAGACGAAGAAATGAAATCGCGTGCAGAGGCAGATAAGAAAAAGCAAAGCGAATCTGCTTAGTCTTTTTAAGAACAAAATTTAAGTATTAAATAAAGCGGCGTTAGAAATAACGCCGCTTTTTTTATAAGTTAGAAATTGTTTACGGTAGAGTCCGGACCCGTGTGTGAATGAATCAACGCATCCAGTTTTGCAAGATCTGCCTTGGGCTTAACGGCTTTGCTGATCGCCTTCGCTGGCGCTGATTTCACCGCGGGCTTAGCTGGCGCTGGTTTGGCCGCAACAGGTTTTACGACTGCAGGTTTAACAGCAGGCTTGGCGCCAGGTTTTGCTTTTGAAACAATTCCGATTGGTGGCGCATTTTTATCAATCGCAAATACGGGTACGTCCGCGGCAGTCAAAGTCGACTTACCTTCTTCACTAATCGTTTCAACTAGCTCGGCCTCAGTGCCTTCTTCATCAAACTTTTCAGTATCGTAAACTTTAATTTTATAATTGATCGGATTGGGGCCACCGAATTCTTTACTTTGAATCAGTGAATTTAAATGCTGGGCAATAATGGCACGGCTTCGGTTGGCTTCGACCGCGCTAGAGTTTTTGCCTTTACCTTGGCGACCCGTCGCCGCTAAAGTTTCAACGTTGTAAAAGAAAAAATGATTACCCGTTTTAGCAGAAATCATTCCGGCTAAAGTAACATTTGTTCCCACGGTTCCCGTTTTAGCGATCACGCTTAATCGTGTTGCGTCCGTGATATATTTTCCGCTAAATGTGCTGCCGATATCGCCGCCAATTACGGCTAACGCATCTTCAAGTTTAGCATTTTGTTTTTCTAAATTCTTTTTCAGGCCATTTAATGCACGAAGTACGCTAGAACACGTTGCTTCATTATATAAACGGCCACCTAGGTCAGCATTTTGACCAGAGCCATTGATAAATCTTAAATCGCTTTCCGTAAACTTCATATTACCATGATAAAATGAATTAAACTTACTTAAACCACCGCCCAATAATAACATTTTATCAGAGGCGTGATTGTTTGATTTCCAGTTCATTAATTTAATCATGTGCAACAAATCAGGTGATGCGATGAACGCCTTTTTCGTGGTCGCGGCGGCTTTGAATTCGTTGACGGCAACAAACTTAATCGTTTTCGGAGCAAAAAATAATTGCTTCACTAAAGTTTTGCCATCTTTTGCGGCCATTGCTTTTGTTACATTATAATTAGCTAGAATAAAAGCTGTCTGCCCTAATTGAAATCCAACTGCATCGGGATTTGGTCCGGCAAGTTCATTTTTACCTGATACGGGATCGTAAAAAAGACGACGATTTTTTTTCTTTTTAGTAACTGGATCAACCGCTAAACGTGTAACGCTAAAAGCTTTCTCGGTTAAATGAAGATATTTAAAGTTTTCATCATAACTTAATATATTAATTTTCGTTACGCCCACTTCATTTAATTTAGAAATCAACCACTGCATTGATTCACGATTAAAATAAGGCTCGATACCGCCTTGAATATGTACATCATAAACTCCATTACCTAGGTGAGTATAATAGAACTGAGTGTATACTTTACGATTAATCGGCATTTGTGTAATCGCAAACAAACTCGTAAATACTTTTGAGACCGAAGCGATCGGTAAACGCTCCTCAATATTGATACCGGTGACAGACCCACCATTCTCGGGCACCGTGCAAAAGCTTTTCAGCTTTGCCGCGTGCGCCTGGTTCGCCAGTAAACCCATCGATAATATTAAACCAACAACTAATTGAGACTTCATTACGTACCACCTGTTAAGAGCTGTTAGGAGTCTCTTTGCAAAGTCATAAACACTTGCCTAATGCAATATAATTGGTCTAGACATCTTAAAAGCTAAGAATCATACGAAACAAACTGTAAGTTGTTAGACACTTTCCCATTTTGAGCCACTGTTTTTGGCCGCTTAACAACAGGCGTTTGTTTTTACATCGTCTTTCATGTCTACAGATTTGTTCGTGGGCTTTTTGATTCAAAATTTAGTAATTCGATTAGTTATTTCGGTTAAAGCAATTTGGATTTATTTCTGCAATTCATGATTTTCTATGTCAAAAACAAAAATAATTACGTTTCATGCAGAGAAATTGAGCCAAAATACTCATACCAAATAAACGCTAATACCAACAATAATTCTGGCTCGTTGTATTACGACCTAGACCAGTGAATTATTATTACAATTCAACAAATTCCCTTTGCCGAAATCATGAAAACCTCTAAGCTTATAAGTAGCAATATGTTCTTAGATTCAAACGGAAGGAGTCTTCATGAGCGAACCGAAAACACAGCAACTACCACTACTCCCACTTAGAGACTTAATCATATTTCCACATATGATGATGCCCCTATTTGTAGGACGAGAAAAAAGTATCAATGCCCTTGAAGATGCGATGAGCAAACAATCAGACATCGTACTTGCCGCACAAAAAGATGCGAAGACGAATAATCCTGACGAAAAAGATATTTATGCAGTGGGTACCGTTGGAACAATCATCCAACTACTACGCTTACCCGACGGAACGGTCAAAGTTCTAGTCGAAGGTAAACGCCGTGTACGTATCAAAAACTTTGTTTCGAACGAAGGTCACTTCATCGTAAATTGTGAAGCGATTGACGAAGACGTTTCTAACTTAACTGAGGCTTCGGCCTTAGTTAGATCCGTGAAAGGAACTTTCGAGACGTACGTAAAACTAAATAAACGCATCCCACCTGAGATTTTAATGCGTGTATCAAGCATTGAGGCCCCGGGAGAGTTAGCCGATATCATTGTTGCCCAGTTAAATTTAAAGCTGGAAGACAAACAAGCGGTGCTAGAGATTTTAGACCCAACGAAACGCTTAGAGCATTTGTTAAACTTAATGACGGGAGAGATCGAAATTCTAGAAGTAGAAAAGAAAATCCGTACCCGCGTTAAAAAACAAATGGAAAAATCACAAAAAGAATACTACCTGAATGAGCAAATGCAGGCGATTCAAAAAGAATTAGGTGAAAAAGATGATTACCAAGCGGAGCTTGAAGATCTATCAACTAAGACTCGCGATAAAAAAATGCCTCAAGACGCAAAAGATAAAGTTAATAAAGAAATTAAGAAGCTGAAATTAATGTCGCCGATGAGCGCAGAAGCAACGGTTGTAAGAAATTACATCGACTGGGTTCTATCTCTTCCTTGGCAGGAATACTCAGAAGATCGTCATGATGTTAAGAATGCGAAGAAAATCTTAGATCACGATCACTGGGGATTAGAAAAAGTTAAAGATCGTATTTTAGAATATCTTGCTGTTTTATCTTTATCGAAAAACATGAAGGGTTCGATCATCTGTCTTGCCGGCCCTCCGGGCGTAGGTAAAACATCTTTAGCTAGATCGATTGCAGAATCATTAGGTCGCCCGTTTTCGCGCATTTCTTTAGGTGGCATACGTGATGAAGCTGAGATTCGTGGTCATAGAAAAACATACGTTGGTGCGATGCCGGGCAAAATCTTACAAGCTTTACGTAAAGTTGATAAAGGTAACCCCGTATTGTTACTAGATGAAATCGATAAAATGGCCAATGATTTTCGCGGAGATCCAGCGTCAGCAATGCTAGAAGTATTAGATCCAGAACAAAATTCAACGTTCTCCGATCACTATCTAGAGCTAGAATACGATTTGTCTAAAGTAATGTTCGTTGCTACGGCAAATAATTTAAGCGCGGTACCGCGTCCGCTACTTGATCGTATGGAAATCATTTACTTAGACGGTTACATCGAACAAGAAAAGTTTCACATTGCTAAAAATTACTTAGTGAGCAAACAAATCGAAGCTCATGGATTGAAAGATTTTAAAATCAGCATCCAAGATAAATCGATTCGTGATGTGATTCGTTACTACACTCGTGAAGCAGGTGTACGTAATTTAGAAAGACAATTAGCCAATGTATTCCGTAAGGTTGCTAAAGACATCGTTATGTCGCAGTCTCTTGAAGAGTTTCGTAAAGAGCAAACGACCGATAAAGGCGCTAAAGCTGCAAAGGTTGCCAAAGGCGCGAAAACCGCTAAAGGTAAAAAAGCTTCGAAAAGGGCTTCTGAAGGCTACGTGGTCACTCCAGAAAAATTAGTCGAGCTCATTGGCGCGCATAAATACAAATATGGTGAAATTGAAAAGAACAACGAAATCGGTTTAACCAACGGCATGGCTTGGACAGAAGTGGGCGGAGATCTTTTAGCGGTCGAAGTCAGTGCAGTTCCCGGAAAAGGTAAATTTACCGTTACCGGCCAACTTGGTGATGTGATGAAAGAATCGTGCGTAGCCGCGATGTCTTACTGCCGATCCCGCGGACCTTTATTCGGTTTGGAAAAAGAATATTACGAGAATATCGATATTCATATCCATTTCCCGGATGGAGCAACTCCGAAAGATGGTCCTTCTGCCGGCATTGCTTTAACGACTTCAATCGTATCAGCGATGATGAGAATTCCAGTTAAGCGCACGGTAGCGATGACCGGTGAAATTTCATTACGCGGAAAAGTTTTACCAATCGGTGGATTAAAAGAAAAAGTTTTAGCTGCCCATCGCGGTGGAATTAAAACGATCATCTGTCCGAAAGAAAATGAAAAAGATTTGAAAGACATTCCTAAGGAAGTTTTAAAAGAACTTAAAGTTATCTTGGTTGATCACGTTGATCAGGTATTGATTAACGCTTTAGATATCAAGAATCCTAAAGATTTATTTAAAGCTCACAACGAACGTGCTTTCGGAATCAAAGCTCATTATACAGGTCAACAAGACCACGCGACTCACTAGTTATTACAGGGATCTGGTGCTTAAAAACACCAGATCCAGCTCTGCTAGCCCTTTTCGCAGGCATCCTACCTTAAACTCTTTGTAAATTATCCGAAATTTGACTGCCTTCTTCGACGAAAAATAAAGTCTATTGACCATCTATTTCAGAATCTGTAAGAAATTATCTTCTCAGAGGATTATTTCATGACAATTCAGGCAGACCGCCTTTACGAAATTGGTAAACTTTATTGCGACCGTGGTGACTACAGCCTGGCGTTGCCTAACCTTGTTGATGCAGCCGCAAGTTTCTTAAATGATAAGAAATTTGACTACTATCTAAAAAGCCTACAAGCAATTTTACGTATCCACGCCCAACGCGAAGAGCACGAAGAAATTAATCGCATCAAAGAAAATCTACATGATTTAGTTATTCGTGAAAGTATCGACTTAAGCTCTAAGACTTTTTACACTTTGGGCGTTTGCGCAAATTACAAAGGCCAGGTAGATAGTTCTGTGGATTACTTCAGACGCGCCCTAGAGCTTGGTTTGAAAGCGAATAGCCAAGAGGACATGTGTAACGCCATCCTTGGTTTATCAATCTGTTATCGCCAACAAAAGCGTTATGACGAGGCTTTAAAAGAAATTTACAATCTTAACATTTTTTTACAGGTTTTAAATTTAACTGAGCTAAAAATTGCGTCAGCTAACTCAAACGCCCGAATTTTGATGGATTTAAAAAAGTACGATCAAGCTTTAGATGTTTTATGGGTCGCCTACGATGAGATTAAACATACTAAAGAATTAATCGGTGCCGTAGCGATTCTACAAAATATCGGAACAGTCTTATTCGAGCTCGGCCAAAAAGATGCGGCTAAAATTTATTTAAATTTGGCCGCTAAAACGATCAACCCTGCAGATAATAAACTTTTTTACCGCAGCTTAACTAAGTACTTAGATCAAATTGATGCAAACGAATCAACGGCTAGTGATTTGGTTTTCGATTTAGAAAAGCATTCAGTGATCGAAAAGAATTTAGGCTCGATTGATTTTAAAAACCAATTTATTTTATTAGATCTTTTAAAATTATTCATTGGCAACCAAGGCCAAATTTTTTCTAAAGAATACCTAGTTGAACAAGTTTGGAAGCAAAACTACGATCCTGCCATTCACGATAATAAGATCTATGTTACGATCAAGCGCTTAAGAAAACTAATTGAGCCTGATTATGACAAACCAAAATATATTTTTAGGGCTAAAAATGGCTACTATTTAAATAAAACGGCTAAAGTAGAACTTAAAGAAGTACGAGCTGAGGGGGCTTTATGATTTCTAGAATTTTTGCGACAGTACTATTAATTGCGGGTCTTCATGCGCAGGCCCAAGTAGCCGATACCTTCGAGTGTAACTACAAACCACAAGGCGTAGATTACTTTCCTTGGTCTGTCGCTAATCCATTTCCATGGAGCGATATTCAAGGCGTATGGAAATTAAGTAGCGATTCTTCAATGTATTTAAAAGCCCGCGTAATCAGTTCGACAAAGAACCGTAAAATCTTAAATGTTTCTTTAGTTTCGGTAGATCGCTGCGCAAAACCCATAGCTTCAGGCACCGGCTACATTGATTCATTAGAAAAAAATGTAGTCCGCGCGGTTCTTTCAGACGGCATCTATCGTTACCAAATTAAATTGGGAATGTTCGACGCTCGCGATCTTAAAATCGATGCGAACGTCTGCGGACCAAACATTTTAGCGGCGACCGTAAAAATCCTCGGCACAACCCCAAAGGCCGAAAACATTTACCGCAGCACTCGTGAAGCACAGACCCAAAATATGGTTCTGAAAAAAGTTTCTGACGATTTAAATGCGGTCTGCAAAAAGCCGATCGATACCACAAAGTAATTTAATAGGGAGTTAGCTCAGTTGGTAGAGCGCCACCCTTACAAGGTGGACGTCGCAGGTTCGAATCCTGTACTCCCTACCATTTTTCAAGCTGTTCGAACCAGCGGGTTCTCCTCCAAAGGTAGGGGCACCTGGAGTTTCTGTTAGCCGCAATAGGCTTTTACTCTTAGACGATAATTGTTAAAATTATGCATTCCGTAAGCTCTGTTCTGTATCTCATCCATTCGCCGATGTAAACCCTCCGTAATCGAATTTGTTTTACTAAATCTCCACATCCGAGCGATCTCTTCACTCCAACTTTCTAAAGTATTTCCAAGCGTTTCTAAATTTCTGAACTTCGACATTTTTAAGGCCCCAATTTTGTCTAAAAATTCCTTCACTTTTGGAACAGCTTGATGACGATTGTATACTCTGGTTAAAATTAATTTCATTAAGCTTTGTTTAAAACCATAGACCGCTTTGAGTGCAGGGCTTCCATCCAAATACCGTATTAAATTACTGCGTGATTTATCTTTCATCTTCGTCCACTCATGCATACGCATTAAGTACATGAGCCCTCGATTTTTTCTTCCAACTTCATCAAGTTGACTCCAGGTTTTTAAAAAGTGTTGATTCACTAACCTAACCACATGGAACCTATCTGCAACAACCATCGCCCGCGGAAAATAATCACGTGCTATTTTGCGGTAAGTTTCACTTAAATCCATCACAATCACTTTGCAATTATTCCTGTCTGGCATCCGCCGCAGATACTTGCCTAGATTGGATTCTGTACGGCCTAAGGTAATATCAAAGACCGTATGTTTTTGAAGATTCACAAGCGTTGTTTGATAATCTAGTTTTTTATTAAATTTCTTCTCATCAATACCTAAAACTTTTGGGCAGCTTGCGTTTTTATGCTCGTTAAATTCCCGCTGAATATATTTTCGGTAATACCTTCCAACAGTCGCTTCACCTAAACCAAGTCGCTGGCTCACTTTTAATACCGATACGCCGTCATGATGCTTTAAACTCACCTCATCTTTGAAAGGTTCGGTCGATCTTTGATACGGTAAAATTCCTGGCATTCGTTGATTAAAATATTTCTTACAATCACGGCAATAAAACTTATGCGTTTGGATGATTAAAACACTTTTTGCAAGGCCGATGCTGTGGTGTTTTAAAACTCGCTGGAAGCGTTCTTTTTTTCTAAGATTCATCGAGCCGCAGTGAATGCAACCAATCAATCCGGTGTATTCTGCAGTGATTTCAACGCATTTTGTTCCTTGGTAGGAAATGATTTTATAATTCGGTAATCCGATGATAGATTCGTGACCTGATGGGGGCATTTG
>JACMRL010000019.1 GCA_014376435.1 Bdellovibrio sp.
ACTGAATTACTGAAACAACTAAAGTGTCTCAAAATAAAATGCTGGACAGAACGAAAGAATTATTGGAAAACAAAATCACAAACTAACCAATCACACTAAATCTGTGAAAAAAGTCTCGCTCTAGAAAAAACAGCACAAATAGAAATATAAAAATAAGAGTCGAAGAAAAGGAATTATTTATGAAAAAAATTATCGTGGTATTTTGTCTAACGGGACTACTTCCATTAATTAGCTATTCAGCGACTAGTTGCAGTAGTGATCAGAATGGTGAAGGCGACTTATTAAGCATTAACAAAGAAGAGCTTTCGATAAAGGATATTCGAGTTAATGATTTAGTGTTGTTGAATGGTAAAAAGGTAAAGGTTGTAGAATTTTATTCAACGGGTGGTCCCGAAGATGGAATCACAGTTATATCAAGTAATGGCAAAAAATTTGATATGTGGTGTTCTGATGAAGATACACCAACAGATAATTAAAAACGGATTTTATTTTGATACTAGCGAGTGATCGGCCCAATTCCTACATTCAATACCCGATAAGGATTATCGGCGTATTCTAGCAGATAGAGCATGGGCTCTAGATTTTTTTGAAAAACTGGGTTAATCACGCCAACGCCGGGATAAAATCCACCACCACCAAAACCTGTGTTCGCGGGATCCAGCTCAAAAGTAAACGAAATAATTTTGTGAACTCCGTAAGACCAATCTGTGGTGTCGCCACTAGCAATATACAGCGCGGAACTTTGCTGTGGTTCGTAACCATTCCAGTCAGACATTTTTTTAGCCATCGTCTCGTGAACGGCCTGATCGTTGGCCGTTTCGATGGCTTGGTATTTATGACCCCACGGATAAAGAATTAATTTTGAAAAACTATGAAATGACAACAGCGTCGAAATATTAGTATGTGCTTCGATATAATTTTTTACCGCGATGGTTTCAATTTCAGAAAATGCCGAAGGACCTTTGTAGGTTTCGCTAGAAGTGTCGCTAGAGGATCCACCGGTGCCCCACTGAAAACCGTAGTTACGATTTAGATCAACGCCAAATGTTCCGTCTGAATTTTTCGAACGATTTTTTCTCCACATTTTGTATGAAGCATCTTTGATATCATATTCCATTCCATCGGGGTTTACGGTTGGAATAATGTGGATATCGCGTGTTTTAACTAATTGGACGATGCGAGGATTTCCGGCGCGAAATTGATTCACTAAATATTGCGCCAGCATCAGCGGAAGCTCGACCGATAGATGTTCGCGTGCGTGATGACCGCCCATGTAGATCATGGCAGGTTTTTGCTCAGCTTCAGAAAAATCGGCGGTGATTCTTAAAGCCCAAATATCGCGGCCCTCGGTTGTTTTTGCGATCGATAATATTTGCACTAGATCAGGATTTTGTGTCGCCAGGGTTTGCAGCTCGGAGGTTAGTTCAACATAATTATGGTAGCCCGCATCTTTAGCGGGAAAATCATTTTCTAAAGCTAAGTTTGATGAGGCTTCTAATTTTCCGAGCTGTTGAATTTTCTCTAACTCAACATTACTACCGTAGGCGATCACGTAATCTTCTTTAACGATTTCGATCGCGACCCCAAGGTTTGCGATGATTGATCTTTCGAACTTATCTTTCGCGGAAATTTTCATCCAGTAGTAATTATGATCGGTAGACTGCGCTTTTTTAACAGCTGAAAATGTGAAGATTGAAAACACGGCTAACAATAAAACCAGTGATTTTTTTTTCATAACGTCCTTCCGTGGCGCAAGATAAAATGCTAGCAACGGCCACAAAATTGAACAACGCTAAGAAATTGAAGTGTAATAACCTAGACTAAGGTTTGATAAACAGTTGGTTATATTAGTGCGGGACGGCCGGCAAGTTTTTGCATCAGCTCAGATTTCTTTAAAAAATTAATCCCTAAGCTAAGCCCCTTGCACCAAATTATTTCGGCATCAAGAATATGGGTTTTGTTAATTTGACGAAGCAGCACGGTCACTCGGACTAAATCACCCGAACGTGGCATGTAGTTAGAATTTATAATTTCAAAGAATGCACCAGACTGAGAAAGGTTTGCCATTTTGCAAAATACTTTACCCATGCGTCCATAAACTTCGATCTGCGCAAGCTCTTTGGTCGAAAAACGTTTGGCCTGTGCTTGGTCACTCTGTATTGCTTCGCTCGATGATGTATGTTGCATGAATAGCTCCATTTCTCTATCTTAAATCGGCCGCAAGTACCCCGCGACTTAAATATTTGTTTATTTTTTTTCGACTACAAGTTAGACGAAATCTTAGTCTTCAGAGCTGCTGCGTTCGCGAGACCAAATTTCATAGCGTAGGCCCGGATGGGCATCGCTGAATTGGCTGTATGCTAGACCAAAATCTTTGGGTAAAGTTAAACTGTAATGAATATCTCCGTTAAATTCGCCCGGGATACGAGTTAAATAAATAAAATCTGTATCGGCTAAGCTTTCTTTATAAATTTGCCCCCCGCCAACAATCATTACTTCTTCGGGCCATGAATCAGATAAAGTCATTTTCTCAGCTAAGGTATAAGCGTCTTGCAAAGAGCTTACGTATTTAACCTGATCGTTGTTGGAATTAATGAGGGAGCGACTGATCACGATATGAAAACGCTTTGGTAAAGGTTTACCTAATGAATCAAAGGTCTTTCGACCCATGATCATAATTTTTCCGCTGGTTCTTTTTTTGAAATACGTGAGGTCTTCCGAAAAGTGCCACAGTAATTTATTATCTTTACCAATCACTTCATTTTCACTAACCGCCACGATGTGGGATAAGATCAAATTGCGACCTCAGCTTTGATGGCTGGTAAAGGCTCATAGTTTAAAACTTCAATATCTTCAAATTTGAAATCAAAAATATCTTTCACGTCCGGATTTAACTTAAGTGTGGGTAAAGTTTTTGGAGTACGAGATAACAAGAGTTTTACCTGCTCCATATGATTTGAGTAAATATGTGCATCACCCAAAGTATGGATAAATTCGCCTACTTCAAGATTACAAACTTGCGCCACCATATGAGTGAGTAGGGCATAGCTTGCAATATTAAACGGAACACCCAGAAAAATATCTGCGCTACGTTGGTAAAGCTGACAAGAAAGTTTTCCGTTCGCGACGTAGAATTGAAAAAAGGCGTGGCAAGGCGGTAAGGCCATTTTTTCAACGTCAGCAGGGTTAAACGCAACCACCATCAGGCGGCGAGAATTTGGATTTGTTTTAATTTGTTGAATAACGTTAGCAATTTGATCCACGGTTCTACCATCCGCAGTTTCCCATGAACGCCATTGTTTTCCGTAGACTGGACCTAAGTTACCATGCTCATCGGCCCACTCGTCCCAGATAGAAACTTTATTTTCTTTTAGATACTGAATATTCGTTTCACCTTTTAAGAACCAAAGTAATTCGTGAAAAATAGAACGCGTGTGAAGTTTTTTAGTGGTTAAAAGTGGAAAGCCTTCTTGAAGATTAAATCGCATTTGATAGCCAAATACGCTAACCGTACCTGTACCGGTGCGGTCCGATTTAATATTTCCCTGGTCCAATACGTGATGTAATAAATCGTGAAACTGTTTCATGAAATCCCCTCACTTTATTGTCGCGGAACTGCGGGATTTGTCGAGAGTTCGATGGCTTGAGCGCAATGCGAAATGAGCGATGAATATGATTTCAGCAGGCTCAAAGGCGGCGTATCTCATTTGGACAAAAAAACTTTTGAAAACGGCAACCAGACTAGGTTTGCAGCAGAAGCTACAAACCTAGTTGGCTTGTAATTCGAAATTAAAACATGTACCCGATGCGGAATAAAGCTAGGTACGGAAGCCCTTTTTTACCCACATCTTCTGAACCATCAACGATATCTTTTTTAGCTTTTTTATATTCAGCCGTCGATTGGAAATCGGCCAACGTTGCGCCGCCCGGTAGCGGTGTTAACGCTTCTTCTTTAAGATCAACTGATACGCTGGATGGATTCAAATAACCTAGATCAAAACCAAAAGTTAAACCCATATCTAATTTCCATAACCAACCAATATGCGGAGTAAAATAATTTGCTTTGATGGTATCTGTTAAACGAAAAGTTGCACTACCTGGAGCGGGAGATGTAATTGTAATCGTTTTATTTCCCGCGGCTTCAATTTTATGATTACCGTAAGCTGCGCCGATATAAAATGAGCCTGCGAATGGATGCACACGTAGTACGCCTTCCATATTAGAAATTTTAATTGAAGGATCGTCGATGTCGCTGATCGCGCTTTTTACTAGGCTACTTGGTACGCTAGCGCCACCCATATTGGCTGATGCCGAAAACCATCTTGAAGAATGCCAGTAATCCAAACCGTAGTTGATCAAATGCGGAATATTTACGTCCGCATGCAAACCAAAAAGATGTGGTTTGCTGGTAGAAGGTTTTTCCTCCACCGCTGTCACTTCTTGTTTTTTAGTTTCAACGGCGGGAGTTGTTTCAACTGTGGTTGTGGTCTCTTCTGTTTTTATTTCCGTCGTTGTTTCTTCAGTGGCTTTTTTTTTAACGGGAGCTTTGGGAACAGTTTTTAATTGCTCTTTAGTTGGTTTTACAATGGTTCCCGCTGGAGGCTCAGGTTGCTCAGGATTTACCTTAGGTTCAACTTCGTTTGTTGATTGCTGCGCAACTTTACGAGGTAACGGTGTCATAGACTGATCTTGGGCTACGGCAAAATTTACGCTGGCGATAATCATGGCGACTAATACTAATTTCATATCCAACTCCTTCTGGATGAGTGTTTTTATAAGGCTTGGCCCAATGGCCTAAAATTTATTGTAAGTTTTGTACTTGCGCGATGTACGGGAGATTACGGTAGTAACCATCGTAATCAAGACCGTAGCCAACTACGAATTCATTCGTGATTTTGAAACCCACGTGATCAAGTTTGCACGGGACTTTTAAGGCTTCTGGTTTTTCGAGTAAGGCGACCGTCGTTAATGAAGCGGGGTTACGAGACTCGATTGATTTTTTTAAATAATTCATAGTTAAGCCAGTATCTACGATATCTTCTACTAAGATCACGTGTTGGCCTTCAATCGGTGAAGATAAATCTAAAGTTACTTTCACTTCACCCGAAGAAGAAGTTCCACCGTGATAACTTGATACGCCGAAAAATTCACATGTGATGTCGGTGTTGATTTGTCTGATTAAATCAGAGTAAAACATAAATGAACCTTTAAGTACGCAAACCGCCGTCACTTTTTTACCCTTAAACTTTTCAGTTAAAGCTTTTCCAATTTCGGCTACTTTTTGCTGAATTTTTTCTTCAGAAAGATATGTTTTTAATTCAAGGCTTTTTGCGTTCATAATTGCTCCAGTATTTTCAAAACTTTAAACAAATGAGTTATTTAGTAACTCACCTAAACCGCCCGCGCCGGGCACGATATATTGATGCTCATTCAAACCTTTTTCTTGATCCCAGTAAAGCCCTAAAGGTGATTTTAGAACCTCGGCTGGAGATAAGCCCCGGTCGACTCGTAATGCAAATACCTGAATGCGCTTAGAGTGGTTAAGAACCTTTTTTAGGTATTCAGGGGTAACAATTAAATGTAGAGCAATAAAGCTTTTGGCCGGACCTTCGATTTGTTTTTCGTAGTAATCAATCGCCGAAGCTAATGTGCCACCGGTTGCGCCCATGGGGTCTGGAAAAATAACGTGAGAATTTTCCACGCTGCCGCCGATCTTAAAACCTCCTAAATTTGTGCCGGTTACCTGATGAGAAGTGTTCATCGTGCGTGCGGCAAAAATATGATCTTGGCGTAAATTTTCGGCGGGTAAAATCGTATGTAAAAAATCATAACAAATATGGCTAGGGAAAGTCCCGGCACGTGCTAAATTAACCGAGACAGCTTTCGTGATCTGTGAAAAGACTTGAGCGGTTAAAGTAACTTCGGGATGTATTTCAGACATACGAGTCTTGAAATTCTTAATATCTTTTTTAAAGAGTTCGTTAACCGCCGCTTCGATCAAGCCATGATAAAGTTTTTCAATCAGGCGATTAATTTCAGGCTGCTTAGTTTCGTTCAGGCAAAGTCGTGTTAATAAAGACTCTAAAAAAACATTATTTAAAAGATGAAATTGCGGTCCATAATGGTGATTTTCAATATTCATAAGAGTTTTATTTATATTCGGGTTCTAGAATAATAACAAACTCTGTTTTCTGTGTCATAAAATCAGGAGAGCGAAGAATCTGAAATGGTGGCATCGTCAAACGAGTTTTTTCATTCATAAAACTGTTGCTTTTTAAAGCGCCAATCAAGAAAAAGACGGCTCCACGGGGCAAATCATACTCGGCTGGAAAGTTTTCACGCACTTGCCGGTTATTTCTAGAAACCAGGATCGAACCATGAAGCACGCCATTTTCATTTGTACGATACTCAATGGCGCTGACCAAACCTAACATTTGAGAACTGGCATCTTCGGTGATCAGACCTGAAAGCACGGTTTCTGACTGGCCTAAAGATAATTTTTTATTCGTGTTCAGTAAAACGGTCATCATCGTATCAGATCGTTTTCTGAAATCAGTTAATATGCCGGCCGAATACTCTTGCAAGTTTTGATACAAGCCCGCATTTGAACTGTCGTTAATCCACTTGGCTAAATTTTCTCGGCTGACTTCGGCGTAGGTCAGCCGAAAAGAAGAGGAGGTAGATTCGATTATTGTGTCTGCAGATTTAGCGACGAGCGCTACATTGCCGGAAGCAGGGACGCTATTGGTTATTAAAGCTTGAGCAGGCGCAACAGGAATAGAAATTTCTTGATTTTTCAAGTCCTGTAATTCGTTTTCCGAAGTTACTTCTTCGTTGTTGGATTTAAGCGAAGATTGATTATTATTTTGAATATTCGCAGCGCGGCCAGCGGGTTTGGTAACGCCCTGAAAGTGAGTTATTTTTTGAACCCATTTTTGCGGTTGATCACTGCGAATAATATAAAGACCAAGTAAAACCGCAATGACAATTAAAAATGAAATTTGAAATAATCCGCTTTGTAGAATTCTTTTTACCAGCGGTTCAGCTTTAGGCTTATAGGATAGCATATCAACACCACACTGGGGGCAGTATTGATCTTTTGGTTGTGAAAAACCACATCGAGGGCAGTTGGTAAGCATGTTGTTGATTCCTGCGTATAGGATAGGTGATTCTGCCTTGACCTACAAATTATCGGAATTTAACATTATACTTTAGTCGAGGAAATGTTAAGAATGAATGAAAAACACGTACCTGTCTTATTGAACGAAGTACTCAAATCTTTTGCCGATTTACCATCGCGCGAAAATTTAGTTTATTTTGACGGAACCTACGGACGTGGCGGTCACTTTCGCGAAATTGTTAAAAAATATAATCCTTCATTAGCTTTATTAACAGACCAAGATACTTCAGCCATTGCGCAAGCTAAATTAGATTGGGCAAAAGAAATTTCTGAAAATAAGGTAAAAATATTTCACCAAAATTTTTCTGAATTTGCCGAAAATAACCAGCAAAAATTAGACATGGTATTACTTGATTTAGGCGTAAGCTCTCCGCAGTTAGATCAGGCCGAGCGTGGCTTCAGCTTTAACAAAGACGGTCCTTTAGATATGCGAATGAATCAAAACGCAAAATTAACGGCAGCCGAAATAATTAACGAATTTTCGGCCGAAGATTTAATCGAAATATTCAAATCTTACGGAGAAATATTTACTTCGGCACGCGTGGTTCGAGCTGTTGTAAATGACCGAGTAACGAAACCTTTTGAAACCACTTTGCAATTAGCCCAGCTGATTGAGCGCGTAGATGGATGGCAAAAAAAAGGTTTCCACCCCGCAACTCAGTATTTTATGGCCTTACGTCTAGTAGTGAATCGTGAATTACAAGTTATTGAAACCGCAATTCCTCTTTTGATTGATCAATTACAGGACGGAGGTCGGTTAAGCGTGATTACTTTTCATTCGTTAGAAGATCGACTGACTAAAAATTTATTTAAGGACTCAGAGCTAGGTTTTTTAGTAAATAAAAAAGTAATTGTACCCACCGATGAAGAATGTAAAATAAACCCTAGGGCACGTAGTGCAAAGCTCAGGATTTTTCAAAAAGGCAAGACGCCTGAAAAACCTGATAAATTTGCTGCACGACGTGCTTTACGTACTAAGGATTAGTGCGTAAATATTACCAATGAGGTCAAGGATGAGCTCCGGTCAGATGCAACAGTTGCGGCCCTTTTTAAGTTTGTTATTTGTCATTTGTACTTTACTAGGATTAGTTTTTATCAAAATGGAAGAACGTCGAATTTCATACGTCGTTTTAAAGCTAACGAAAGAACACAAACGAGCGATTGAAATGAAAAGACAAAAAGAAATTTCATTAGCTAAGTTAACACGCCCCCAGCTATTAGAAAATTTGGCCACACAAAGATTAACGCTTAAACGTGTGACGCCTAATCAGATCATTCGCTTAACTCCGACACAAATAATAGCCAGGACGGGTCTTGAAATCTAAAGTAGTTACGCTTTTTATTGCGGTTTGCTTCCTATGGACTTTACTTATTTTCCGCACAGCGTATCTGCAGTTTTTACCCCACGAAAAATTAAATAATTTACAAGCTAAACAGTTTCAGACGGTTATTACATTACCGGCGCGTCGCGGATCAATTTTTGATCGCAACGGTAAAGAGTTAGCGATGTCTTCGCCCGCCTACTCTTTGTACGCTGATCCGAAAATTATCGAAAATAAAAAACAAGTCGCAAAAAAACTGGCGCAAATGACCGGCGGAAATTACCGCGATATTTATTCTAAAATTAAAGACGGTTCAAAACGTTTTATCTGGTTAGACCGTATTATTTCGGCTTCAACCGCCGAAGAAATTCGTGAATTAAAAGTTCGTGGTTTAGGTTTGGTAGAAGAGTGGAAGCGCGTTTACCCAAATGATAGTCTGTTAGCTTCAACGATTGGCTTCGTCGGAAAAGAGGGTCAAGCGTTAGAGGGGATTGAACTTTTTTACGATCATGTATTAAAAGGTGAAAAGAAAAAAGTAAGCCTGCGCCGAGATGCTCGGGGACGTCCACTGATTCAAGATGGATTATTATTTACCGAAACTCCGCAAGGTAAAGAGATGAAATTAACGGTTGATGCCGATCTGCAATACTTCGTTGAATCTGAAATGGCCGCAACGATTAAAAAATATGAAGCCGATGGTGGGTGGGTCGTTGTACTCGATGCAAAAACTTCTGCGATCCGCGCAATTTCAAGTTTACCAACTTTTGATGCGAATAAGCCGGGTGCCTCAACGTCATTGGTACGTCGTAATCGTTGCGTCACCGATACCTTCGAGCCGGGCAGTACTTTAAAAACTTTTGTGATTGCCGACGCCATCGAACGAAATGTTGTTAAGCCAAGTACTAAAATATTTTGCGAAAATGGTTCGTTTCGCTTAGGAAAACGTGTGATTCATGAAGCTGAAAAAGCCCATGCGCAAGGAACGATTTCAGTTACGGAAGTTTTAGCAGTCTCTTCAAATATCGGAACTTCGAAAATTGCTTTAATGTTAGGTGATCAAAAATTAAAAGATGGTTTAGTTAATTTTGGTTTCGGACAAAAATTAGGGGTTGATTTGCCGGGTGAAGCAAAAGGAATTACGGTTCCTTTACCATGGAAAGATCATCTAGTTGCGAACGTTTCATTTGGGCAGGGGATTACGGTTTCTCCGCTACAAATTGCAAACGCTTATGCGGCCATTGCTAACGGTGGAATCTTAAATCAGCCTTACATTGTTGAAAGTATCACGGATGTTGAAACAAACGAAACGACGACGACGCAGCCAAAAGAAATTCGTCGCGTAATTTCGGCGGAAACGGCCGCGCAAATGCGTTTAATGTTAGCCGAAGTGACCGGTGATAGAGGTACGGGCCAAGCCGCACGCGTTGCGGGTTATATCGTAGGCGGAAAAACCGGTACGGCACAAAAAATAAAAACGGCTGGCCGCGGGTATATGCAGGGCGGATACATCGCTAGCTTTTCGGGGTTTATTCCGGCGAATGATCCACAGTTAGTTATTTTTGTAGCGCTTGATCATCCACGCAAAGGTTATTACGGAGCGCAAGTCGCGGCTCCATTATTTTCTAAGATTGCATCTTATGCAGTTCGCCGCAACGGTGTAGCTCCGGAAATTTTGACGGAGAAAAAACTTTCTAAAGTGAAGATTGATAGCATGATATTAAAACCACAAGTCGAAGATAAAAAAATTACTTTAGATGATTCAACGCAAACGAGTGAAGCGGTTTTAGCTACGGACACTCCGCAGTTAAAAGCTTTAACAATGCGTGAAGTTTTAGCGCGGGCCGCAGATCAAAAAATTGAAGTTAAATTTGTCGGCGCGGGGCGAGTTGATTCAACTTGGCCAGAGGCCGGTGAACAGTTACCAATGGACCGACATATGACCATTTTTTTAAAGTAGATTAAACTAGTGGATATAAAAGTCGAACAATTTACCTGATAACAATCACTAACTGCTAGCGCTTGAGTATTGGCTGAGACAGTAACGCCAATATTTTTTTAACAGCGTAACTAAAATAAAGGGCAGAACGATTCCCCAGGCAATCATCCAGTACTGAGTCGGTTCAAGTAAAATACGTGCAGGTATTGAAGCCACCATGGCAAAGGGAACTACAAAAATTAAAATAATACGTAAAAATCCCGAGTAAATTGCATCGGGTCTTAAACCTAAACGAAAAAGTGAAAACCAAACATATTGTAAAAAATCAGCGCGGGTAAAAAGAATTGCCGTGCAGTTTAAGGCAAAGCGTCCGCAGAAAATGACGGAAAGGCCCGCGGGAACCAAAAAGATCAGCCACAATAATTTAAGCCAATTAAAATCTGGTAACTGCGCTAAGGACCAAATGCAGCCGGCCGCCGTAATAAAAAAGCATGGAATATGTGAAATCGAAATACGTTGCGAGCTTAGCATAAACATCGAGTCTATTGGCTTCATCAACAGTAAATCGAGCGTGCCTTTTCGCACGTTATCGTTAAAGGCTAAGAAATTTTGATCCCAGAGTATCATGTAAATCGAATCAACAAATAGAGCTAGAAAAATAAAGACGCGCATCTGCTGTAAATTCCAATCACCGATAACGTTCGTGTGGCGGTAAAGAACTTCAAATAAAATAAGCTGAGTTGAGTACCAAACAAATTCGGCAATAATTAAAAATACAAAATTTAAACGGTATTCGATATCAGCGGCAAAGCTAGCTTTAAAAAAGGCCTTATAAATACTAAGGTATTTCAGTAAATTATTCACGCGCCGGTTCCCGTATACTGGCGTACGCCGCGTTTCCAGAAAATAATTGAAAATAAGCCCAAAACGGCAATCGCCCAGGTCACATTAAAAAACCCAGTTTTTAATAACTCAAAATCTCCGCGGCCCGATAAATAAGCTAGCGGAATATAAACGCCCGATGAAAAGGGAAGAAATAAAAATAATTTCTCTAAACTTTTTGGCATTAAATCGATCGGGACTAATTCGCCACTTAGTAACATCAAAGTTAAATTTTTAAGAATGGTAAATGAGCGAACGCGAGTTAAATAAAAACCTAAAATCGAAACTAAAAAACTCATGATGTGTACGAGAACTAAATAATAAGTAACAAGTAATAAAGTAATCGGTAAACGTTCGTAAAAAATCGGAAGTTTAAAATAAATACTGACGGCCACGGGAACCATCATTGAAAATAAAGTCGTAATCAGTTTGTAGCCGATCATTTGACTTAAGTAATATTCAAAAAAGCTAATCGGGCGGCTAAGAATTGTATTGATGGAACCCGAAGCCACTTCTTCCGCCATCATCGATTCATACATCCAGCTGATGGTAATGCGGCCCAAAAATGGAGCCCATACGGCGTAAGCTAAATAGGACTCGCGATTGAACCCGCCGATTTGCGCGTGTTCGGCCGTTTTAAAGATCGCCAACCACAATAGAACTTCGATTCCGACCGTTAAAATTGGTTGGATAAAAGCATCGATGATAAAATTGAATCTGTACTCGAGATTGGTAACGATTCCCAAATTAGCGAGTGCTAGATTCCTTCGCCAAAAAGCTGCGAATGACGTCCTCAAAATCAACCTCTTCTACTTTGATATCCGCGACTTCCCCGGCGCCGGCCATTTCGGCTAAAACCATGGGAAGCTCTTGTGAATTAAATAGTTTTTCTTTTTCTTCCGTTGAATTTTTCAAACGGTAGATTAATTTCTTTTTCAAATCGGATGTCGTCATAAAGTGCTCAACAGTTCCGTCGTACACGATTTGCCCTTTAGAAATAAGTAGCAACTGGTCCGCTAATTGCGCGATATCATCCATATAGTGCGAAGTTAAAATAATCGCCGGTTGATATTCTTTCACGTATCTTTCTAAAAAATCACGAATCGCTGATTGGGCGACGATATCTAAGCCAATCGTGGGCTCATCTAAAAATAAAACTTTAGGGGCATGTAATAATGAACCAATAATTTCCATTTTCATACGCTCGCCTAAACTAAGTCGACGAAGCTGTGTATCTAGCACTTGAGTACAATTTAATAAGTGCGCTAATTCATTCACGCGGGCACGGGCCACATTTGTATCTAGATCATAAATTTTCGTAAGCAAAGAATAACTATCGCGGGGAGTAATATCCCACCACAACTGATTTTTTTGTCCTAATAAAATACTGACTTGTTTCAAAAACTCATTGTCGCGATCCCAAGGTTTATAACCTAAGACGGTTGCCGTTCCAGAAGTGGGGTAGATCAGGCCTGATAAAATTTTAAGTAAAGTTGTTTTGCCCGCACCATTTGAACCGACCAGGCCCACAATTTTACCGGCTTCAATTTTTAAAGTGGCGTCTTTAAGAGCTACTTTTTCAATGTATTTACGGTCGTAAAAGCCTTTTAAAGAATTAAGAATTCCTTCTTTTTTAGAATAAGTTTTGTAAACTCGGCCTAAATTTTCGGTCTCAATTACAGAACCCATATCACTACAGTCTTTCTTCGATGTAAGTTTTCATTTTCTGAATAACGGGCATCGGAATTTCGTGACCCCCGCGAAATGAAACAAAATTTGTTTTGACTTTATTGTCTTCAAAAAATTTCTGTAAGCGAATTGATCCTTTGTGTGGAAGAACCTGATCCATTTCACCGTGCGACATCAAAATTGCTGAATCTTTACGATTACCCACGGAAGCCGTCCATTCAGCTTCACTTAGTAAAGTGCCAGATAAACAAATTAAACCAGCTGGAGTTACCGGAGCTTTTAAAAAAACTTCCGTGGCTAACATGGCTCCTTGGGAAAATCCGCCGACGATCACATCTTTCCAATCAAACTTCATTGAAGTAAACATTTTCATCGCTTTATCTACGGCGCTGTTCATTTCAGTTGGGCGGTGCAAAGCCCAATCGCCAGGTAAGCTATTCATTTGTAAATTCCACCAAGCTCGCCCGGTAAAACCCGGACCAATCGGTACGCTGAGACTTCCATTCGGGAAAAGCCAATTACAGGGTTTTTTAAAATGAAAAGAATCAACCAAACCCGCTAAATCTTGTGCGTCAGCCCCATAGCCATGAAACATAACCACCCATTTAGCGTTAGGGTCATTGTACACTTCGATAGCTTGTAGGGGTCCGGCTTGGCGCATGGGTTATCTTTCTTGTAAACTTCTGACTGAAATATTAAGCTGAATGGGCATGAAACTCCATCAGTTATTTTCATTTTTCGATCTGAATGCAGCCCAAGCATCTGCCGACGAGCAGCACAAATCCTTGTTCGAGCAGGAAGTTACGGGATTGTTTTTCGACGCGCGCTTAGTAACGCCTGGATCAGTCTTTGTGGCAATCAAGGGAAATGAAAAAGATGGCCACCAGTTTATCGACGAAGCGATTAAAAATGGCGCGATCGCAGTGGTTGTTGAAAATAAAAGCAAAGTTTTAAACAATGAATCATTTTTAGTGGTTGAAGCCCCGGATACGCGTCAATTTTTAGATCTTTTGGCCGCAAGGTTTTACAATTTTCCTTCGCAGGAACTTTTTTGTATTGGTGTTACCGGTACAAACGGTAAAACTTCGATTACTTATATATTAGAACACATTTTAAATGCGAATAATAAATTAACTGGAGTCATGGGCACCATTAATCACCGCGTAGGTGAGAAAATATGGAATTCGCAAATGACCACCCCAGACCCGGTTACTTTGCAAAGTCGATTGCGTGAATTTAAAAATTTAGGCGCCGTAACTGCCGCGATGGAAGTTTCATCACATGCTTTAGAGCAAAAGCGTGCCGAGAGTGTACACTTTGATACGGTGATTTTTACGAACTTAACTTTAGACCATCTTGATTATCACAAAACGATGCAAAGCTACTTTCAGGCTAAACAAAAACTTTTCACGGATCAAATGTGGAGTTCGACTAAAAAACCTAAATTTGCAGTTATTAATATCGACGATTCATATGGTCGCAAATTAAAAGTGGCTGATGAAGTTGTGACGTGGACGTATGGTCAAAAAGAATCTGATTTTCAATTCAAAATTTTAAAAATGAGTTTTACCGAAACCGAATTTGAACTTAAAACTCCTTTTGAAATGATGAAGTTAACGGTGCCCCTTAGCGGAATGCATACGATTTATAATATCGTGGCTAGTGCGGTTGCGGCCCTCAGTTGCGGAGTACCTTTGGCGCAAAGTTTTCAGTCGCTTAAAGACTTTCGCGGAATACCCGGGCGCTTGCAAATCGTAGATTTAAATAAAGATAAAACCGTTTTTGTTGATTATGCCCATACGCCAGATGCCTTGAAGAATGTTTTAAATTCTTTAAATGAAGTTCGTAAGAATTCAAATCTTAAAAATAAAATTATTACCGTATTTGGCTGCGGTGGTGACCGCGATAAATCAAAGCGTCCGTTAATGGCTAAGATTGCGTGTGAATTAAGTGATCAAGTTTTTATTACTTCTGACAATCCTCGCACGGAAGACCCCCACGTTATTATAAAAGAGATCGAGCACGGCGTACCAACTGATTTTAAAGATTTTAATATTGAGGTCGATCGCGAAAAAGCAATTCAAGCGGCCATTCTTCAGGCCTTTCCCGGAGATGTCATACTAATTGCGGGCAAAGGCCACGAAGATTATCAGATTATCGGAACAGAAAAAAAGTATTTTAGCGATTTTGATGTAGCTAGGAAGTATTTATGAAATGGAATTTAAACCAGATTGCTGAATGGACTGAAGGAAAAATTTTATCTTCCGTGGAAACAGATTTTTCTGAAATCGGTACCGACACCCGACAAGATTTAACCGCACAGATTTTTATCGCTTTAAAAGGTGATCATTACGATGCGCACTTGTATTTAGATCAAGCCGTCGTAAAAGGAGCCAAAGCTTTAATCGTGCACGAACTTCCGGCGCATTTTGAAAATTTGAAAACAAAAGTATCAATCATTTTAGTTAACGATACTTTAATCGCATTACAAAAATTTGCTCGCGGATACCGTAAAGCTTTACCCGTTAAAGTTTTAGGAATTACCGGTTCAAATGGAAAAACCACAACCAAAGAATTTACGGCACAAATTTTAGGTGCTTATCGCAAAACACACTACAGCCACGGAAGCTTCAATAATCATTGGGGCGTACCAATTACTTTACTAAAAATGCCAATGGATACTGAATTTGCCGTCATCGAGATGGGGATGAATCATGCGGGCGAAATCACCGAACTAGTTAAAATTGCTGAACCAGATGTGGTCGTTTGCACGATGGTGGGAACGGCGCACATCGAGTTTTTCGGAACTCAAAAAAATATTGCTTTGGCCAAAAGCGAAATTTATTTAGAATCAGGTCCGTACACCACGCGTATTTTTAATCAAGATCAAGAATTAACTTACGACATGATGTATCCGTCATCGCGAAAAAATCCAAACGCACGCATGCTCACTTTTTCTGAAAAAAATAATGAAGCCGACGTTTATTTTAAAATCGAAGAACTTAATATGCGCGGTATGAAGATTAGCGGCATGATTGGCGGAGAAAAAGGCGAAGCGCAAATTCCCATTTTCGGAAAACACAATTTAACCAATTTGATGGCCGCGGCCACGATCGCTTACGCGTGTAAATTGAACCCCGAGCAAATTTGGAAGGCTTTGCCGCTTTGTAAAACGGCTTGGGGTAGAAATCAGTTTATCGAAACTGAAATAGGGGTCGAGATTTTATTTGATGGCTACAATGCAAATCCTGATAGCATGAAAGCATTGCTAGAAAATATCCCGCTGCTAAAAGCTGCTGGAAATAAAATAGGTGTTTTTGGCCAGATGAAAGAACTAGGAGACTTAGCACCAGTGGCACATGAAGAGTTAGGAAAACTTGCGGCTGAAGCGGGTTTTAAACAAATCTATTTCATCGGTGAAGATCACCTACATTTTTCTGAAGGTATTACTTCCACTAAATATACGGGCGAAGTTTTTATCAAGCCCGCATTTGAAAATACGCTGGGCGAAAAGTTGAAAGCTTCGGTTAAGGCGGGTGACATCGTGGTCATCAAAGGCTCGCGAGGGGCGGGAACTGAACGTTTCGTTGAGTTCTGCCAACCCAAAAATTGGTCAACGAAGAAGTAAGCCCACCAAACTCGAATCGGCGTCAGAAAACAAAACTATTTACTGTATAGATGTTTTATAGGCACTATTTATATAGAGCGAAAGCTTTAAAAATTGCTGTATTGACTACGCATTAGTAGAGATTTTTTATTACTTGTTTTTTATTTTGTAGAAAGAATTTTTGAAATTTGATTTTTATTAAAACTTTAGTTTGTTATTATACTTTTTATGACAAAAACTGAACAAGAACCGGTTTACCTAAATAATTTTTTTCAAGTTTTACCTAAAAATAAAATATCACAAAAAGAAATTATCGACTGGACGGCAGAGTGCCATATTCAGGCTGAAAGACTCAATCCAAAATCGACATTTGACGAAAAAGAATTAGTAACCCTTAAAAAATTTTTTGATCGTTATGCGGTTAAAGAAAACCAAATTTCGCAACGATATTTTGAATGTAATGATGTTTTTTCAAAAAGTTACTCAAACGCTGAAATTTACCGAATCGATAAAGAAATACAAAGTGGTACTAATATTTTAGAACGAACTCATTTTTTTGCGGCTCGAGCTTATGAGATATTCAAAGAAATTTATCAGTCAAATGTAAAACCGGATCATCTTATTCACGTGACTTGCACAGGATATATATCGCCGAGTGCTCCGCAGCGTATCGTGGCCGAAGACTTATGGCAAAAAGTGACGGCAGTCACGCACGCTTACCATATGGGCTGTTACGCGGCGTTACCATCGATTCGTTTAGCGCAAGCTCTGGTAACCCAAGGTGATACTCGTGTCGATATTGTCCACACAGAAATGTGCGGCCTGCACATGAACCCCCTTGCGCAGACTCCGGAACAAACAATTGTACAAACTTTATTTGCAGACGGCCACATGAAGTATTCGGCTTCTCACGAAAAAGTTTCGGGCACAAAAAATCTCAAAATTATCGCTATCCACGAAAAAATAATTGCAGATTCAACCCAAGATATGAGCTGGGTTCCTGCCCCCTGGGGGATGCAGATGAATTTATCTCGCGAAGTACCGGCTAAAATAAAAGAGCAACTGAAACCATTTTTTTCGGAGCTCTTAGCTAAAGCTCAACTTAATTTACCGGAAGCGATGAAATCAATTTTTGCGATTCATCCGGGTGGCCCTAAAATTATCGGTTCAGTGCAAGAGGTTTTAGAATTATCGGATGAGCAAACAAAACAAAGTAAAAAAGTTTTATTTGAACGTGGTAATATGTCTTCAGCAACCCTGCCTCATGTTTGGAATGAGATTTTGAGCGCAGATCTAGTAAGCGGAACACGTATTATTAGTTTTGCATTCGGTCCGGGTCTAACTTTGTTCGGCTCAGTTTTTGAGGTCTGTTGATGTTTTTTCTATATCTGCCCTTTGCACTTCAAGGTCTGGCAATGATGTTCGATGAATTTTATTTTCATCATCGTCGTGGACTAGCGCGCTGGGAAAAAGTGGGGCATCCACTAGATACGTTGACAGTATTAGCCTGCTATTTATTTTTGTTCACTCAACCGTACAGCGCAACAAATATGAATATTTTTATCGGGCTGGCGGTGTTTTCATGTCTATTCATAACAAAAGATGAATGGGTTCACACGGAAGTTTGTAGTGCTGAAGAAAATTGGCTACATGCTATTTTGTTTGTACTTCATCCAGTTTGTTTTTTAGCGGCGTCATTAGTATGGAAAGACCAGATAGATCAATCGTTTCTTTTAATTCAATCGACTATTATTTTTCTTTTTATGATTTATCAAATTTTATACTGGAGTTTTAATTGGAAAAAAATCAAAGCCTAAAAAAAGACGCTGTTAATAACGACATTTATGAAACCTACGGCGAACGTTGGTATACGGCTTTCGACGACCCAGTTGCTTTACTGCGCGCGGAATCTAAAACAAAAACTCCGTGGATCATAGATAAAATTCAGAACCATTATTCACTCGATAAAAACACCAGCGTACTCGATGTGGGTTGCGGGGCCGGCTTTCTTAGCAATGCTTTGTCAGAGGCCGGACTCAAGGTAACGGGCGTTGATCTTTCCGAAGAAAGTCTACGCGTTGCGGCCCAATATGATAAAACTAAAGCCGTTAATTATCAAAAGGCGGACGCTTACCATTTACCATTTGCAGATCAAAGTTTTGATATTTTAACTGCAATGGATTTTTTAGAACACGTCGAAGACCCAGCCGGTGTTATTCAGGAATTTTCGCGCGTGCTAAAGCCGGGCGGCCTTTTTATTTTCCACACTTTCAACCGTAACCCATTAGCGCATTTAGTGATTATTAAAATGGTCGAATGGCTAGTCAAAAATACTCCGAAGCATATGCACATTATTCGTTTATTTATTAAACCGAGTGAGCTTTCTAATTACTGCGCAAAAGCAAATATGAAGGTGGAAAAAATGGTGGGAATCAAGCCGGTGTTCGCTTCGATACCTATAAAAAGCATATTCTCGGGAGTCGTACCCAAGTCTTTACGTTTTGAATTAACAAAAAGCTTAATGCTTTCGTACATGGGCTACGCAGTGAAGTCGCGCACTCTGAATTAAAAAGTGGGCTACTCTGGCCGGCCGTACCCATCCTCGCTTTTTGCATTTTACAGGCTTTATTCTTTTCGTTAATAAACTTTTGAAAGATCGGTAGAGTATTTTCCCGGAGAGTAATTAATTAAGCGCTCCGTGTAAATACCTTGGAATTTTTCGTCGTTGTTTGCGTAAGACGCAAATGGAAAAATTGCGATGCCTCCGCGTGGAGTGAATTCACCGATGACTTCGATGTATTTTGGTTTCATCAACTTCACTAAATCATTACAAATTTTCTGAATGCAATCTTCGTGAAAATCCCCGTGATTTCTAAAGCTGAATAGATAAAGTTTTAAAGATTTACTTTCGACCATTTTTTTATCGGCAATGTAGTTGATAAATATTTTGGCAAAATCAGGTTGACCAGTTTTTGGACAAAGCGAAGTGAATTCGGTGCAGATAAAAGTGGTCCACGCCACATTTTTTGGATTCTTGTTATCGAAGGCTTGTAAAAGATTTGGATCATAATTTTGCGAATAAGTTGTGATTTGTTCACCTAGGGCAAAATTTTTAAGTTCTTTTTTTGAGCGGGCAGAGGTTTTTTTCATGCTTTTGGTAGTAAAGCAGAGAAGCTTATAAAGCAACATTTATCCAATGATTTCAACGATTTAGAAAATTTTTCTTGAATGTTGTAGGCTAGATGTGTTAGGAATAACAAATGGTTTACCAATGGCTTTACTCGTTTGCCGATCAGTATTCGGTCATGAACGTGTTTCGATATATTACGGTTCGTACTTTCATCTCATTTTTTACGGGTTTTTTCCTGTGCCTAATCTGGGGACCCCGCTTTATTGAAAAACTAAAAGAAAAACATTTCGGACAATTAATTCGTGAAGATGGGCCACAAACTCATCAGAAAAAAGCAGGCACGCCCACTATGGGTGGCTGGCTTATTTTATTAAGTACCGTTGTGCCATTAATTTTGTGGATCGATATTTTGAATCCATTCGTCATGGGCACGGTGATTATTACTTGGAGTTTTGGATTAGTTGGTTACTTCGATGACTACCTAAAAGTTTCTAAGAAAAACACGAAGGGCTTACCCGGAAAAGTGCGTCTGGCGGCAGAGTTTTTAATTTCCGGCTTAGTAATTGTTTATTTAATTCGTTATCATAACATGAGCACCGACATCACGGTTCCGTTCGTTAAGCAAGTGGCTTGGGATTTTGGTTACTATTACGCAATCATTGGTTCGTTCGTGATTGTTGGGACTGCTAATGCAGTTAATCTAACGGATGGTCTTGATGGATTAGCGATTGTTCCGGTGATTGTCGCGGCCACAACTTTAGGACTATTTTCTTACATCGTTGGTCACGCTTCGATTGCTAACTACTTACAAATTCAACACGTGGTGGGAGCAGGCGAACTTGCACCCTTAGCCGCGGCAATGGTAGCGGGTGGTTTAGGGTTCTTGTGGTTTAATACTTACCCGGCCCAAGTCTTTATGGGCGACGTAGGTAGCTTAAGCCTGGGTGGTTTTTTGGGAGCCATGGCCGTGGTGACTAAAAATGAATTATTGATGGTTTTTTTAGGCGGAATTTTTGTGGTTGAGGCTTTATCGGTTATCACGCAGGTGATTTCATTTAAGTTAACCGGCAAAAGAATTTTTAAAATGGCGCCGATTCACCATCACTTCGAATTGGGTGGAATGACCGAAACAAAAATTATTGTTCGTTTTTGGATTATTTCCATTTTATTAGCGGCACTAAGTTTAGCGACTCTTAAATTAAGATAATAATTGAAAGTAAATAAGTAAGAAAGAGGCCTTTGGTATGTGGAAAGAAGTTGCTGAACTGAAAGATAAGAAAATTTTAATCGTGGGACTGGGTAAAACCGGTGTTTCTTTAGCTAAGTTTTTAACAAAACACGAAGCCCAAGTGACCGTGACTGATCACAAATCAAAACCTGAATTATCAGCTCAACTTGAACAGTTGGATGGTTATACAAATATTAAATTTGAATTAGGCTCGCATTCGCCAAAAACATTTTTGTCGCAAGAACTAGTGGTTTTATCTCCGGGTGTGGCTCCGCATTTAAAGATTTTTGAATACGCGCGCCAACAAGGAATTAAAATCACGGGTGAATTTGAATTCATTTCTGGGTTTATTAAAGAACCCATCGTGGGCATTACCGGAACGAACGGTAAAACAACAGTCGCGCGCTTAGCCGAAGAAATGTTTAAAGCCAGCGGAATCGATGTTTGGGTGGGTGGTTCCACGGAAGTGCCTTTAACAAATTATCTTTTAGAAGATAAAAAAGCTAAAGTTGTATTGGCCGAAGTTTCTAGCTTTATGTTAGAACACGCTGCGGAATTTGCTCCGGCAAATATTGTTTTCACAAATTTAGCTGAAAATCATCTAGATCGTTATCGCACGATGGAAGAATACGTAAATGCAAAACGCCGCATATTCAAAAATACCAATCAAGCAACCACTTCAATTTTAAACGCGGATGATAATGCCGTGGTTGAATTAGCGCGTGACCCTTCGGTGCAACGTGGACGTATTTTTTACTTCTCACGTAAGCCTGCTTTAGAACCACAAATTATGAATATCGGTGGAGCCGTTAACGTTGGTGATGAATTACGTGTACGCACGGGTCCAGAGATCGAAACTTTTTCGATTAAGAATATGAAAATTAAAGGTAAGCACTCAATCGAAAACATGATGGCGGCTTTACTTCTAGCGCGCGAACACGGGGCAACTCATGAAGCGGTTCAAAAAGTAATCGATACCTTTATCGGCCTGAAACACCGTTTAGAATACGTTCGTAAAGTGGGCGGAGTTTTATTCTACAACGACTCAAAAGCAACCAACGTTCATGCGGTGATGCGTGCTTTAGATTGTTTTGAAGAAAATGTTATTTTGATCGCGGGTGGCAAAGATACAAATCTAAACTATGCTCCGCTGCAAAACATGATCAAGCGCAAAGTGAAAACTTTGATCTTAATCGGTGAGGCAAAAGAGCGTATCAATCGTGATTTGGGTGATTTCTCTGAAACTTACCTGATTGGTACTTTCGAGGAAGCCGTTCTCATCGCTTACCAAAAGTCTAGGATTGCCGACATTGTTTTGATGTCTCCGGGTTGTTCAAGCTTCGATATGTTTGACAGCTATAAGGAGAGAGGCGATTATTTTAAAGAGATCGTCAAAAAATTTAAATGATTTAGCGGACTGCCAAGCCGGCAGTCGCTTGCAACGGCAATAACCGCAAATGAGGTCAATGAAGACCAAATTCTTATCCTCTAGTTTATTTCTTTCGATCGTAACCCTGTTCGGTATTGGACTGGTGCAGGTTTACAGTTCTAGCTACATCTTCGCGACCGAATCTTTTGGAGACGGTCTGTACTTTTTTAAACGCCAACTTATTTTTACCCTAATTTCGGCCGCTGTACTTTTTGCGACGACGCAAGTTCCGTTTGAAGTTGTTCGTAAATACAGTTGGTGCATTTGGCCGGCGGCTTTTGTTTTATTGTGCGCGACCTTTATTCCACATGTGGGTGTCCGAGTGGGTGGGGCCATTCGTTGGATTCAGCTGCCACTGGGAATTCGTTTTGAACCTTCCGAGATCTTAAAAATTGGTTTTAGCTTTATGTTTGCCAGTTTAGTTTGCCGCCATCAAAATTTTTTAGGGCAAATGAAGTG
The DNA here is from genome assembly GCA_014376435.1 of Bdellovibrio sp. GTDB lineage: Bacteria > Bdellovibrionota > Bdellovibrionia > Bdellovibrionales > Bdellovibrionaceae > Pseudobdellovibrio. The sequence continues at coordinate 22,863 of JACMRL010000019.1, forward strand.
GGGTTGGATCTTTTTAATGATCGTGGCACCATTGGCAGTTTTACTTAAGCAACCTGATTTTGGAAGCTTTGCGATTATTTTATTAGTCGGTACGGCTTTGTTATTCACCTTTGGTTTAAATATGAAATGGTTAGTCTTAGGCGGATTAACTTCATTACCCGCGCTTTATTTACTTGTTTGGCATTCGCCTTACCGTCGTGCCCGCGTTCAAGCTTTTTTAGATCCATGGTCGGATCCTGGTCAAAAAGGATTTCAGGTTATTCAAAGTATGCTTTCAGTCCACTCGGGTGGGTTAACTGGCCAGGGTATTGGCCAAGGCCAAGGTAAATTATTTTTCTTACCGGAAGCGCACACTGATTTTACCATGGCGGTTTTTTCGGAAGAGATGGGCTTTATTGGCGTTGCGATGTTATTAGCACTCTACGGATTTGTCGTATTTCGCGGATTTCAAATCGTGATGAAAACTGAAGATATGTTTAAAAAGACATTAGCTTTGGGTCTCATTTTAACTTTTGCGTTTTCAGTTTTTATCAACGTTGGCGTGGTCATGGGTTTAGTTCCAACCAAGGGCTTAACGATGCCGTTTATGAGCTACGGCGGAAGTTCGCTGGTGGTGTTGAGCTTTTTATTTGGAATTTTGTTAAATATTGAAATGTCTGAATCGACCTATTCTAAATCCTCGAGAGCGTTTTGAAAAATACGGTTAAAAAAATAATTATGATTTCAGGTGGTGGCACCGGGGGGCATATTTATCCGGCCATCGCCATTGGTAAAGCAATTACTCAGCTAAATTCTGAATTTGAAATACGTTATGTGGGCACGAAAGAAGGCTTGGAACAAAAAATTATGGCGCGCGAAAAGCTACCGCTTGATTTGATCTTGAGTGGTAAATTGAATTTTTCAGGCAATATTATGCAAAAGATAAAAACTTTGGTGAAAATTCCGATTGGTCTTATGCAGTCATTTTTTCTAATTTTAAAGCATCAGCCCCAGTTCGTGTTAGGTGTAGGCGGTTATGCATCGGCTCCATTTGTCATGATGGCTTCACTGATGGGTAAAAAGACGGCGTTATGGGAGCCTAATGCGCATCCAGGTATGGCAAATCGTTTGTTATCTAAATCAGTGAATAAAGCTTACTTAGTTTTTGACGATGCAAAAAAATATTTCTCTTCAAAAAATGTACAAGTTTTCGGTATGCCCTTACGGGCCGAGATCGATGCGGCCGTTTCAAACGCGGTTCCGCGCGCGGTTGAAACGAACAAATTAAGTATTCTTTGTTTTGGCGGAAGCCAAGGCTCAGTTTTTTTAAATGAGAAAATTTCTGATTTTATTTTAGCTCATCCAGAATTAAAAAATGAAATTCATTTAATTCACCAAACGGGACCCTTAGATTTTGAAAAAATGAAAGCTAAGTACGGAACCACCGCAAATGTTGAATTGCATGAGTTCATTTACGATATGCCTCATTATTATGAAAAAGCTGATATTCAATTTTGCCGAGGCGGCGCCAGTACGATTGCGGAAGCCGCGGCTTTTGGAGTTGTGCCAATAATAGTTCCGTTAAATGCGGCAGATAATCACCAACTAAAAAATGCCGAAGTCGTAGTAAAGCAAAACGCGGGTTATTTATTTAAGCAGAGCGATTTTAATGAAAGTAATTTTTCAAATATTATTATGAAATTAAAAGCGGACACTGATTTTCGTTTGAAAATGTCTCAAAATCTGCGAAAGTTAGCACCTCATCAGGCCGCTCAAGCAATTGCAAAGGATATTTTAAATCAAATCATATGAAAACTGAATCACAACTATCTAAAGCAAAATTTCATTTTATTGGCATCGGCGGGATCGGAATGTGTGGTCTAGCCGAATTACTTCATAATATTGGCGCCGTTGTATCGGGTTCAGATGCGGGTGAAAATGCAAATACCGAAAGACTTAAAGATTTAGGCGTTAAAGTTTATAAAGGTCACGATGCAAACAATGTTGGTTTAGCTGACGTGGTGGTTTATTCAAGCGCGATTGGAAAATCAAATCCTGAAATGATGGAAGCTCGCAAAAAAGAAATTCCACTCATCCCACGAGCCGAAGCCTTAGCTGAAATTATGCGTCTTCGTCGCGGTATTGCGGTGGCCGGTACGCACGGTAAAACCACAACAACGAGTCTTATTTCTTCGATCTTTCTAGAAGCCGGCCAAAACCCCACGATCGTAGTGGGCGGAAGGTTCGAGCGTATTAAGTCGACGGCCTTATTAGGAACTGGGGAATGGCTGATTGCGGAGGCCGATGAAAGTGACGGAAGTTTTAATAAACTTTCTCCGGAAATCGCCGTAATTACTAATATTGATTCAGATCACATGGATCATTTTAAAACTTTTGAAAATTTAAAACGTGCCTTCTTAGATTTTGCATACCGCGTACCATTTTACGGAGTAGTTATCGTCTGTGGAGATGATCCCGCGGTACGAGATATTTTTGACCACTATTCTAAACGAATTATTTTTTACGGTTTCAACCAAGATAATGATTATATTCTTGAAGGCGAAAAAGGTAAGTACGACGTTTATAAAAATAATAAGCTGACCGCAAAAAAAGAAAAAATGGGCAGTTTCAAATTAAATACTCCCGGACGCCATAATGCTTTAAATGCGACGGCCAGTTTAGCGGTAGGAATCGCAGCCGGACTTGATTTTGAAATGTGCGCTAAAGGTTTAGAGCATTTTGAAGGGGTTGATCGTCGTTTTCACTTCAAGGGTGAAGCGGCGGGTGTTCAAGTTTACGATGATTATGGCCATCATCCGACAGAAGTACGTGCTACTTTACAAGCTTTACGTGAAAAATTTGAAAAGAACCGATTGGTGATTTATTTCCAACCACATCGTTATTCAAGAACCGAACATTGCTGGCAAGATTTTAAAACTTGTTTCGCACAGGCTGACGTTTTATTTTTAACGTATATTTATCCCGCAGGTGAAGCGCCGATTCCAGGAATTACTTCTGAAAAGTTGCTTAGTGAAATGAATCATCCACATTCTCAACTTTCTTCAAAATCTAATTCTCAAGTTTCAGATATTTTAAAAGAATTAAAAGCGGGCGATGTATTTTTAACTTTAGGTGCCGGTGACGGCTGGAAGTTGGGTCTTGATGTCCTTGAGCATCTTAAAAAACGTTAAGCTAGCTGACTACACTTCGTGGATCATTGGCGGCGAGGCTGAATATTTTTGTTTGCCTACCACAGTCGATGAACTTAAAGAAGCCTTGCAGTTTGTTAAACAGAATCAATTACCAGTTGCAATTTTAGGTGGCGGATCTAATGTTTTGGTCTCTGACCAAGGTGTTCCCGGCATGACGATTTGTCTCCGTCGTTTTTCTGAAATTTCGACTGAAATTAAAAATGATCGTATTTATATTAACTGTCTATCGGGGACCGGTAAGTCTGAATTGCTAAAAGTATTTTTAAAAAATCAATTAGCTCCGGCATTGTTCTTGGCGGGCCTGCCCGGCGACGTGGGTGGTGGTGTTGTAATGAATGCGGGGGTGGCTGAAGCATTTATGCCACGCGAATTTATGGAGCTCGTAGACGCGATTGAAGTGATGAACTTAGACGGTGAAATTAAAAAAATTGAAAAGTCCGAATTAAATGTTCGTTACCGTCATACCGATGGTTGGCAGCCTGACATTGTAATTCGAACTTTTATGAGCTGGCCTTTAGAAAAAGATCTTTCGATTTTACAGAAAGTACGTGATGCCAATAAAGTTCGGTTGTCTAAGCAGCCTTTAGATATGCCCAGCTGTGGTTCTGTATTTAAAAATCCAGAAGGTCACAAAGCTGCACAGTTAATAGATCAGTGCGGCCTTAAAGGTTTCCGTATAGGTGATGCTCAAGTTTCGTTAAAGCATGCAAATTTTATTGTAAATCTTGATCAGGCAAAAGCGTCTGATATTTTGAATGTGATTTTGCATGTGCAAAAAACGGTGTTAGAGAAAACGGGCATTCAGCTAACGAACGAGGTTGTTAAGCTGGGGCAGTTTTAAAACTTTTTACATATAAAAAACCTTATCTAGCTTTTCGCGAACCTAGACCGAAGCCCAGTATTCGCAAACCAAAATAAGCTTTCTAGATGCCCCCAATCCTTCTTTAATCTAAAATAAAATTAGATGAAATCGAATCAATGGATTAAATTTTGCGCGGCTTTTGTAATACTCCCCGCGGTGCTTTTTTTATCAATTTATTCGCTGGATCAAAAAGGTTTTTTTCAAATTGATCAGATCAAAATTGATGTGACGACTTCTGAATCGCAAAAGAATTTTATCGCGCCGAAAATTGAAATTTTAAAAAATAAATTAAGTGCTTTTAAAGGAATGTCTTTATGGAGATTTCCGTTAAGCCAAGTTGCCACGATTTTAAAAGATGAACAGTGGGTGGGTGAATTTCGCCTGTCGCGTTCGTGGCCTTCGAGTCTTGAAATTGAGATCGAACCACAGGCCGTTTCATTCTTAATTCAGTCATCTCAAGATAAATTTAGTCCGGTATCAGAATCGGGATTGGTGTTAGATAAAGTAGATTCAAAAGAAGCGCCGAACGCAATCATCAGCCATGATGTGGTGTTATTAAAAAATAAAAAAATTCGTGACGGAGCTTTGACAGTTTTAAAATCTTTGCCCACGCAAGGACGCCTTCATCAATCGCAAGTTTCGGAAATTGGTTACGACAAAAAAGAAGGCTACTGGATTCGTCTTTTACAATCCGAAGTGAAGATTAATTTAGGTGAAGATCAGTTTGAAATTAAATCTGCGAGAGTCTCTCAAGTGATCGATTATCTTGAGTCTCGAGATCTGAAAGCTCGCGTCATAGACGCAAATCTATCAAAAAAAGTTCTTGTCAGGTTGCATCAGACTCCCTAAGCTTTAGTCGTAGGGACTTCAGTCTGGAAGACTTTTGTCCATATGATTTGCACAACTGAGTAAAGCATCAACGTGATTCTCAACAAGATTGGATGGGCTTTGAGTTCGAATCAATTTAAAGACTTCGGTCGACTAAAGGACTTAAGGATGAGTACTTCTAATAATACAGGGCCTGTATTGGCCTCTCTGGATATCGGTTCTTCGCAAGTTAAACTTGTGTATAGCATCGTGACTCAAACCTCTAATTTAGAAAATCAAATCGACGTGGTCGGCGTAGGCTTAGTACCAAACTCAGGTTTGAAACAAGGCGTAGTCGTTAACATTGAAACAACAACCGAAGCCATTCGTAAAGCGAAAGATGAAGCCGAGTTGATGTCGGGATACAAAACCAACGAAGTTTGGGTTTCAGTATCGGGTTCACACGTTCAATCATTCGATTCTAAGGGAATGGTGGCGATTAAAAATAAAGAAGTGAATACGCAAGATATCGAACGCGTGATCGAAGCAGCAAAGGCCATTATTGTTCCGGCGGATCGCATGGTTTTACACGTGATTCCACGCGAATATAAAATTGATTCTCAAGATGGTATTTCTGATCCAATCGGCATGGCGGGCGTTCGTTTAGAAGCGAATGTTCATATTGTAACCGCAAGTCAGTCAGCGATTTCAAATTTAGTAAAGTGCATTGAAAAAGCCGGCTTTAAAGTGGCGGGTATTGTTTTAGATCAAATTGCAGCTAGCAAAGCGGTTTTGAGCGATGACGAAAAAAATCTAGGTGTTTGCTTAGTCGACGTCGGCGGCGGATCTAGTAAATTAATTTATTTTATCAACGGCAGCGTAGCGCACACATCTTTAATTTCAATCGGTGGAACGCATTTCACGCATGACGTAGCGGTGGGTTTAAGAACTCCGCAAATGGCGGCTGAAGAATTAAAACGCAAACACGGTTGCGCAGTTTCATCTTTAGTTTCTGACGAAGAAACGGTGGATGTTCCGGGCGTGGGTGGTCGTAAATCAAGAACAATCGCACGTAAAGAATTAGCCCACATTCTCGAAGCGCGTGCGGAAGAATGTTTAAATATGATTTCAAATGATGTTCGGATCAGTGGCTTACAGCCGCTTTTAGGTTCGGGCATTGTATTAACCGGCGGATCTAGCAGCTTAGATGGATTAGTTGAAATGGGAGAATTTGTTTTTGATATCCCAGTTCGCCGTGGTTTTCCAAGATTATTAGGTGGATTGAAAGACGTAGTGAAAGGCGGCGAATTTGCGACGGCCGTAGGTCTTTTATTTCACGCACTTGAAACTAAAAAAGATTTTTATGTTCGAAAAGACTCTAGCATGAGCTTTTCAAATAATATGAATAACTCTTTCGGAGATATTTCTTCGAAGGTTAAAAAGTTTTTTAACGATTTATTTTAAAAAGTCTATTTCTACGGAGGGAATGATATGTTTGAACTAGAAGAAAACGTAAATATTGGCGCGAATATTAAAGTAGTTGGTATTGGCGGCGGCGGAAGTAATGCAGTAACGACGATGATCGAAGGCGGCATGACGAATGTTGAATTCGTAGTTGCAAACACGGATATCCAGGCTTTGAACTCCAGTAAAGCGGGACAAAAAATTCAATTAGGCGCAGACCTAACTAAAGGTTTAGGCGCGGGAGCAAATCCAGATGTAGGTCGTCGAAGTGCGATTGAATCTTATAACCAAATCGTTGATCACCTAAAAGGTGCCGACATGGTTTTCGTAACAGCTGGTATGGGCGGCGGAACAGGTACGGGCGGAGCGCCCATCGTAGCAAAAATTGCGCGTGAATTAGGTGCGTTAACGATTGGTGTAGTAACGAAGCCTTTCATGTTCGAAGGAAAAAAACGCAGTAAACACGCCGAAGCAGGCTTAGCGGAATTAAAAGATAATGTTGATGCATTAATCGTAATTCCCAATCAAAAATTATTATCAATCTCTACTGATAAAACTCCGTTATTAGACACATTTAAAAAAGCGGATGAAGTTTTACTGCAAGCGGTTAAAGGTATTTCTGATTTGATCAATATCCGCGGTTTAATCAATTTAGATTTCGCCGATATTCGTACGGTAATGGCTAACAAAGGTTTAGCATTAATGGGAACGGGTTCAGCTAAAGGTGAAAATCGCGCAGTTGAAGCAGCGACTCAGGCAATCTCTTCTCCATTACTAGAAAATGTAAAAATTGACGGTGCAACAGGCATCATTATTAACGTAACGGGTGGATCTGATCTTTCTTTATACGAAGTGAACGAAGCTTCTACTTTAATTACAGAGGCCGCTAGCGAAGACGCGGAAGTCATTTTCGGCGCGGTCATCGATCCAACAATCGATGATGAAGTACGCGTAACTGTTATTGCAACGGGTTTTGCCCGCGAAGACAAACGTGACGGAATCGGTGCGTTCAATTCGATGCAAAGTTTTTTGAACACGGCACCTTCGATCACGTTTGATATGCCGGGTATGCCAGCCACTGGAATGCAACAACAGCAACAACCGCAAAGCCAAGGTTTTGCGCCAATGCAGGGTTACCAACAGCAACCAAATGCACAGATGTATCCGCAATTTCAACAGCCGATGCAGCAACCACAGCAGGGTTATTACCAACAGCAGCCTCAACAAATGGCTCCGCAAATGCCGACTCAGCCAGTTTATAACCAATCAATCCCACAACAATTTGCTCCTCCACATTTGCCTTCAATCAATAATGTGCAAGAGACAATTAAGTCTTTCACAACGGAAGTAGCGCACGCAGCTCATATTGAAACGACACCAACTCCGGTTGCTAACGAAGCCGATTTAACTTCGGAAATTTCTCCGGTCGCGGCGAATTCATCAACGGCTCGTGATATGTTATTAGCGAAAGCAAAAGCATTCCGCGAAACGCAAGTTACTCAACCCGCAGCTTCAGAAAAATCTTTTCATCCAGAACAGTTAACGATGATGGATGAGGAGAAACAAGTGGAAGAAGCCCGTAAAATGGCGCGCGATATTTTAGAAGTGCCCGCGTTCATCCGCAAAAAACAAGGTTTTGATTTACAACAAAACTAAGTAAAAGTGATTTCTTGGTTTATCTCTGATATTCATCTTAAAAATGTCAATGAACGCAACGGAAACACTCTGTTGCGTTTTTTGTTTTTGCTGAATGAAAATCCTAAAGAACATCGTCTTTTTATGTTGGGTGATATTTTTGATTTCTGGTTATCAAACGGCCAAGCCTTTCGCGATCATTACCAAGTCTTAATTGCTCAAATTGAAAAATTTAAAAAAGCGGGCGGAGAAGTTCATTACTTCGAAGGAAATCACGATTTTCACGTCGATGTGTTCTGGACAAAGTATTTAGATATTCCCGTTTACGAAGACGAAGCTTTTTTTAATATTGACGGAATGAAGGTGCGCTTAGAGCACGGCGATTTTATTAATCCTGATGATGTGGCTTACTTAAAATACCGCTCGATCGTTCGTCATCGTTTTATCGAACCGATTGGGCATATGGTGCCGGGTTGGTTTTGGAAATGGTTTGGCGAAAAAGAAAGCCAAAAGAGCCGTAAAAAAAGCGTCGGCTACATGATTCAAAACGCTGATAAAGTTAAAAATTTAATCCATACCCACGTTGAAAAAGTTTATGCAGAAAAACCTTTCGATTTAGTTGTCACCGGGCATATGCATATTTTTGATGATTATGAATTTAGCCGTGACGGAAAAAAAATACGCTCGGTTAATTTAGGCACTTGGCTGGATCAGCCGCGCGCTTTACGAATTGAAAATGCACAGATGCAGGTCGTGAACCTGCATAATCTATTGAATAAAAACTAGAAATTATAAGTGTAAGATAAAGCGCCGGAAATGCCGGTTAAAGACGTGGCAATATCTGATCCATTCAAGTTTTCTAATTCACGATCCGTGGCAGCTTGAGAAGCTCCGTAAACAGTTGAAGCGCTGGCGCTGCTGACAATATTTCTGACAATAGGTAAGTAACGGTAATTTCCTTCAACGCCAAAGCAGTGATCTGGCACCAAGCAAAAGTCGGCGCCCACGCCCACTTGCATACCAAAACTAGAACCGCTAAATTTTGCATTACGCGGACCATTCGTGATATCGCCGTCTAATTTTCCATAGCCTAAACCGGCTTGAAGATAAAAATCGATGATGTCATTGCTAAGTGGAATAATTCGAACTAACGGAAATAAAGTAAAGCCCGTTAGTTTATAATCATAAGAGCCGTCTGAAGCCGAGCCGGAAGCTGATTGCATAATGTAAGAAGGGCGAAGCTGAATCGCGACTAAATTATTTGAAAAGCGAAAAGTCAGTTGTCCGCTGAATTCATAACCTGAATTGAAATCACTTGTCGAGGCACCGTTGGCGGCTTTTGCATCGCGGATCATGCCATTTAAACCTGATTGGTCGGCGGTCACGATTCCCACGCCAAAACCTAGTGATAGTGAACCACCGGCGAATGCACCTTTACCACCTTTTTTCTTTGCGGCCTCTGCGCTTTGCGGAAGGGAAAAAATAAAAGCAGAAACTAGAATACTCATCAGGGAAAATTTACGGAAATTCATTCGTAGGCTCCTTGGGGTTTCGGTGCCTTTACAGAATGAACGAGCCAGGATTTTCGCGCAACCCTGGGCCTAGACAAACGTACTAACGGCTTTCGCTTAATAGCTGTTCAGCGTGAGCTAGTGATGTCTTGGTGATTTTTTCTCCAGAAATCAGACGTGCGATCTCTTCAATGCGAGTTTTTGATTTCAACTCGGTCACATCCATTTGCACAGAATCTTTTTTATTCGTTTTATGAATTGAAAAGTGAACATCCCCGTAAGCTGCCACTTGCGGTAAATGCGTCACGCAAATAACTTGTTGGCCTTTGGCGATCGCTTTTAATTTGCGACCCACTTTTTCGGCGGTATTACCAGAAACTCCGGTATCTACTTCGTCGAATAAATAAGTGCGCGGAAATTCTGATTGGCCCACCGATTTTTTAAGCGCTAATAAAATACGTGAAAGCTCTCCACCCGAAGCAACTTTTGCAATCGGACGTTTCGGATCTTTAGCCGAGATCTGGCTTAAGTATTCTACATCGCTATTACCCGCTGAAGTGAGGTGGTCCAATTTATTTGTTTGAATATAGAATGAAACACCTTTCATATTAAGGTCTAAAAGCTCTTTATTAACGGTATCAGAAAGCTTATCTGCGGCTTTTAAGCGGGTTTTATGTAATTCTTCGGCCATCTTTTTTAATTCAAGCTCAAGCAGGCTTGCTTGTTTTTTTAAGCCTTCTAAGTGCTCATCAGAGTTTTCTAGGTCACCAATTTCTTTTTTCATTTTTTCAAAGATGGCTTGAATTTCATTTAAGTCAGGTCCGTATTTCTTTTGAATTTTACGGATCATGCTTAGACGAGATTCTTTTTCTTCCATCGCTTCGGCGTCTAATTGGTATTGGCTAAGATCTTTACGCAAAGAGAAAAAAGTATCTTCAATTAAAGTGCTAGCTTGATCTAAAGCGGCCATTTTATCTGGTAAAGTTGAATCAATATTTAATAATTCTAAAGATTTTTTTTGCACCATTTTAATTCGTGAAATAACCGAATCTGAATCAGAAAATAAAATATCATCGCACTCAGTGATAAATTTTAAAACTTTGTGCGAGCTTTTCATTTTTTTGATTTCGGCTTCGATTTGTGAATCAACTTCCGGATCTAAATCTAGTTTATCTAATTCAGCGAATTGAAATTTTAAGAAGTCTAATTTCTGAGATTTATCTTGCGCCTGTTTTTCAAAAGCCGTGATATTCGATTTAATCACGCCTAATTGTTCGTATTTAGCTTCGTAAGCATTACGTTTATCAAAGTGACCGGCGTATTGGTCTAATAAGTCTAGGTGGTAAGCCTTTGATAAAAGATTACGGTTATCGTGCTGGCCAGTCATTTCAATCAAAGGCGCGCTGTTGCCGGTCACTTCAATCATTGGTGAAACCATATCGCGTAATTGATGGAGTGTGCTGAGGCTGCCGTTGAGATAAACCTTTGATTTATCGCCGGAAGAGATCACGCGTTTAACAATAAGAGTATTTTCTGAAGTATCAATGCCCGCATTGTCTAAAGCTTTTTTGATATCGGGTCTTTTTTTAAGATCAAAAGAACCTTCAACCAACGCTTGAGTTGAACCCGTACGGATAATATCTGAAGAAGCTTTTTCCCCCATGAGAAGCGCTAAGCTTTTTAATAGGACAGATTTTCCTGAACCCGTTTCGCCCGAAAGAATATTTAAACCATTTTGAAATTCGATATGCAAATGATCAATGATGGCAAACTGAGAAACTTTAAGTTCCTGTAACATAGCGGTCTCCAAATTTAAGTTTGTCTTTGAGTAGATCAAAGAAATTGTGGTTTGGTTTTCGAATCATCAAGTGATCAACCGGATTACGAGTAATGGTCACTTCATCTTCGTGCGAAAGTTCTAAAACTTTTTGTCCGTCGATAATAAGGTGGGCCAGCGTGGTCTGTTGATCAATACGTAAAACTAACTTTTTATTATCCGGAAAAATCAGCGGACGAGTCGTTAACGAATGCGGCGCAACTGGTGTCACCACGATCGCATTTACTTCGGGATGAAGAATGGGTCCACCCGCGGCTAAATTGTAAGCTGTAGACCCCGTCGGTGACGAGATAATTAAGCCGTCAGCCTTGATGTGGTTCACTAAAGCTTTATCAAAATGTAAAGACGTACTGATCAGTTGCGAATATGAGCCGCGTTCGATCACGATATCATTAAGTGCATCGAACGAAAGTCTTTTGCCAGACTTTAGTTTAACCTGAGTATGTAAGCGACTACGTGAATGAACGACCATATCATTTTTCAATGTTTGATCTACCGTTGCAAAAATATTATCAATGGAGTGAGCGGTTAAAAAACCTAGGAAGCCCATGTTGAATCCTAAAATCGGAACGGGGTGGCCTTTTAGCAAACGAACCGCCCGTAAGTAAGTTCCGTCTCCGCCAAGCACAATCACTAACGCCATTTCTTTTAGGTCGTTTGAGCTAACTAAAGCTTGCGTATCTGCGATTTGCTTTTGTTCAGGCGCGGTAAATACTTTGTAGCGTCTTGCTTTTAGCTTGATCGCAAGTTGCTTCGACATTTTTACCGCCGCCGGGGAATGAAGGCGATACACGATCGCGATTTTTTTATTTCCCTTGAGAGTTAGTTTGCGTTCTTTCATAGAAGCCCATTACGGCGAAGTAATGAATCTGGATCGGGCTCGCGTCCGCGGAATTCTTTGTAAAGATCCATCGGGTGCGAAGTTCCGCCGCGGCTTAGAATGCTGTTTTTAAATTTTTCGGCGACCTTTACATTGTAAAGACCTTCTTCTTTAAAATATTCAAATGCATCCGCATCTAAAACCGCGGCCCAATGGTAAGAATAATATCCTGCGGCGTAGCCTCCGCCAAAGATATGACCAAAGCTAGCTGAAGCATTTGTTCCGGGTTCTTTTGGTAGTAGACGAGTCAAGGCGGTTGCATCCGTTTCGAATTGATCGACGTCTTTAATTTGATCTGGCTTAGTTGTATACCACTTCATATCAAGCCATGCGAACTGCACTTGGCGTAAAGTCATCCAGCCCGATTGAAACAGCGAAGATTTTTTAATTTTCTCCACCAGTTCAGCCGGGATTGGTTCATTTGTTTCGTAGTGACGAGCAAATAAATCTAAACCTTCTTTTTCTTCTGTCCAGTTTTCCATAATTTGTGATGGAAGTTCAACGAAGTCCCAGTAAACATTTGTTCCGGCTAAGGTGCGGTATTTACACTGCGAAAGTAAACCGTGCAAAGCATGACCAAACTCATGAAATAAAGTTCTGACTTCATCGTAAGATAATAGCGAAGGCTTCGTCGGAGTAGGCTTGGTAAAATTACAAACGATGCTGACGTGTGGGCGTTTCACTTCGTGCGAATACATTCCTTGTTCACGGTAGTTCGTCATCCATGCGCCACCTTTTTTAGTCTCGCGCGGGAAGAAGTCCATATAAAATAGACCAATGTATTCATTTGTCTTCTCGTGATAAACTTCAAAAGTTTTAACATCAGGATGGTAAACCGGAATATTTGTTACTGGTTTAAAAGTTAATTGGAAAAGCCTACGCGAGTGTTCAAAAACTCCCTCGATCACATTTTCTAATTTAAAGTACGGACGTAACTCTTCTTCATTAAATGCGTACTTTTCTTCTTTTAATTTTTCAGAGTAGTAAGCAAAATCCCAAGGTTTTATTTCGGCTGCACCGTCTATTTTTTTTGCGAAATCTTGCACTTCTTTTAAATCGTTAGCCGCCGCCTTTTTCGCGGGCTCCATCAAGCGTTTTAAGAAAGTAAAAACGGTGTCTTCATTTTTCGCCATACGTTCTTCTAAAACGTATTCCGCGTAATCTTTAAAACCTAACAGCTGCGCACGTTGATATTTTAAAGTAACAATTTTTTTGATGACCTCTTGGTTATCAAATTCTCCGCCGAATGCTTTTGACGAAGAAGCGCGCCATAATTTTTCACGTAGGTGACGTTGCGCTGAGTATGTCATAAAAGGTATGAGTGATGGAGCTTGTAAGTTGAAAAGCCATTGGCCCTTTTTCCCTTTTTGCTCTGCCGACATCGCCGCTGCTTCGCGCACGCCTTCCGGTAAGCCAGCTAAATCTTTTTCATCAGTGATCCACATTTCAAAAGCATTTGTGGCTTTTAAAACATTTTCTGAGAATTGTGGACTTAATACAGAAAGCTCTTGATCTAATTTTCTTAATTCATCTTTTTTCTCAGGGGTTAATAAAGCACCGTTACGAGAAAAATCTTTATATAACTTTTCAGTTAAACTTAAGTCTTCACCCTTTAGATTTAACTTGATGCGGTTATCGTAAACGAATTTAATTTTTTGAAAAATTTGATCGTCTAAAGAAACGTCTGAAGAGAATGCCGAAAGAATTGGTGAAATCTTCTGTGCTAAAGCTTGATGCGCATCATTTGCTTCGGCGGAAAATAAATTGAAGTAGATATTTGAAATGCGGTCTACTTTTTCCGAAGCTAGCTCTAAAGCTAAGATCGTATTATCAAAAGTAATTTCTTTTTGCGCCTTTATGCTGGCGATATTATTTTTTGCTTCCGTAATCGCAACTTCGATTGCGGGCATATAGTCTTCAACCTTGATTTGGTCGAATGGAATGGCGCCATCTTTAAGGGTTGAGTTTTTTAATAGAACGCTGTCGTTTTGATTTGTATTTGTCATATGAAACTCCAGGGAATTAGCCCTATAAATTTCATATCACGACCCTAGAAAGCTGTCAGGAATTACTTCAATTTACACTCAGCGCGAAACGGAATTCCTTGCACGATTAAAGTGGATTGTGCGCCACTTAACCCGCTGGCAATCGTTAGGTTGTACAAGCGCCCTTGCGCCTGCGCTTTAAGCTGAACGAGGGTGACCTCTTGGCTGCCTAGGCTTCGCGCGGCGTACGTGCGAAAGGTGCCGGTAGAGCTTAATACAATGGTTTCACTAACGAGAGTATCGCGACCGGCCATTTGCGTAGTTAATGAGATTTCTCCGGTAGCCACACTTTTTCCTGTGATGTCTAAAGATCCCTGGATCGTGAAACGGTTTAGCGCCGTCGTATCACCATTCGTACATTCAACGTTGCGAGTGGTGTGCGTGGTCGCGTAGGCTGATATGCTAAATAGTACAGCTATAAAGGTTGAAGTCATCGTGATCATATTCACTACCTGTAAGTTTGGCCGTAGTTTGAGTTCGAAGTATTCGTATTAGAAACGCAAAGTCCTAAACGAGAACTTGCGGCTGATACGCGACACGTGTAGCCAGTTGAACAAGTATTTGCTCGATCAACTAGGCAAGATTGGACCACACCGTTGTAACAAGTATTTTGCGAGTAATTTCCAACGTTGCTGAGCTGTGGAACATTCGTCCAGTGAGTATTGCTTGCGCCCCAGCTAAAATATGCGTAGCCCGAACCATAAATTTGATTCGATTGAACACAGCCAAGCCCGGCGTAGTTATTATAGGTCGGCATTGAACCGTCAGGGCAGTTACATAAATTAGATAAATTGTTTTGGTTATAATATCCGCCGCCGTATTGAGTACCATACTGGTTTCCGTATTGGCCGTTCTGGTAGCCATTTTGATTCGGATTATTATAATGATTAAATCCTGCATTCTGTTGATACAGATTCTGTTGGCATAGCGATGGGTTACTAATGCACTGTGCATTCATATCGGGTACAGTTGCAGTGTCGTTATTTTCTTTTTGACATGACGACATCGCTAACACGACCAACGCAATGTATACCAAAAATACTGTTTTCACGAAGCCTCCTCAATCAATTTCTGAACAAGTCACATTTCTATAAGAGAAAATAGATTCACTTTGCGGTCCATAGTGAATCAGGCTGAGGCAAGCATGGCTTTACTTTGAGACAAGTTCGATTGTTAAACTATTCGACAGCGGCTCTAAAATGTTACTTTCTTCGTGGAAAAGTCGGCGTAGTCGACAAGAAAGCAGTCGTTTAGTCGTAGATTTCCTTGATGGTGTCGGCGTACTTACCCTCGAGGAATTTTCGTTTTACTTTGAGTGATTGGGTCAGGCTGCCGTTTTCTACCGTCCAAGGTTCGCTGATAATTTCGAATTTTTTGATTGATTCAAAGCTAGCTAAAGTTGAATTCACGCTTTGAATGTGTTTTTGAAGTCGGACTTTTAAAGCGGGGTGTTGGTACAAATCTGCGACGTGAGAATAGGTGATTTGTTGCGAGTCGGCCCAGTTTTTTAAAGGTAATTCGTCAATCGAAATCAACGCTGAAACAAACTTTTTTTGATCTCCATGAATCAGCACTTGTGAAATGATAGGGTCTTGCTTGACTAAGCCTTCTAGTTTTTGTGGAGCCACGTATTTACCACCGGCCGTTTTAATTAGATCTTTTTTGCGATCGGTGATTTTTAAAAATCCACGGTCGGTTAATTCTCCGATGTCGCCCGTTAGAAAAAAACCATCTTGAATCGACGCCTTGGTCGCTTCCAGATTTTTATAATACTCAACCAGACATTTTTTACTTTTAACTAAAATTTCTCCGTCGGCCGCAAATTTAATTTGTACATCCCCGATGGGTTTACCCACGGTGCCCGGTTGATTATTTGATGGTTGATTCACCGCGATCGCCGCGCAAGTTTCGGTTAAACCGTAGCCTTCTAAAATATTAATTCCACAACTCGAAAAAAATTCGGCTAACTGTGGGCTTAAGGGTGCACCGCCGCTGACCGCGAAAAGTAATTTTCCGCCAAAGGCTTTGTGGATGGGTGAAAAAACTAATTTACTTAAAGCTTCATACTTTAAAAGCAGACCCCAAGGAATCGTTTGTTTGGTTCTACGTAAAAGTTGAACTTCCTTTGCTGCGGCTAAGGCCGAAGAGAAAAGTTTTTGTTTAATGGCATTGGTTTCAACTTCTGCCATAATGCCGGAATAGACTTTTTCGAAAATACGTGGTACCGCGATTAAAAAATCGGGTTTTACTTCCAGCAGATTAGATTTTATTTTTTCGATAGATTCAGCATAAGCCAAAGTGTGACCTTTGTAGCAACTGCCCCAGTGCTCAATGCGCCCTAAAACGTGGGCGTAAGGCAGAAAAGTTAAACTTTTAAAATTTGGCTTTACATCGAATAAATCAAAAGACTCGGTCACCTCAGAAATAATGGCCTCGTGCAAAAGTACGGCGCCCTTGGGTTGCCCCGTGGTACCCGAAGTGTAAACGATCGTGGCAATATCTTTAGGTTTTATTTTTAAACAAGATTGTAAATAATAATTTCTTTGCACATCTTCAACGTTTTGATCGAAGTCGATATCGATAAAGCGAATTAGAATAGGGTTGTGTTCAAGTTTTTTTCTGACTTTTAAGACTTGCTCGTATTCTTTTTCATCTTCGACCACTAAAATTTTGATTTCGGATTGGTTAATAATAAAAATTAAATCGTCATCACTTAGATTAGGATACATCGGAACCGTTACTCCGCGTAATCCAAGAATAGCCATATCTAAAGCGGCCCATTCCCAACGAGTCGAAGACATAATACCCACGTGTTGCTTAGGATTAAAACCGTTTTTTAACAAGACTTCGCCGGCTAAAACAATTTTATTTAAGTATTCGTGCCACGTAATCTGATGCCACGTGTGTCCGCGTTTATATTCAACGGCAATACCTGAATTATTTTCTTTATTATTTAGCCAGTTTCCAAGACTCATTTTTTAACTGCGCCCGTCTGTGAACGACCTAAAATAAGTTCGACGTTACGGCTTTCGCCGGCTTTTACTTTTACACGAACTTCATCAGAAAGTTTGGTGATCGGGTTGTAGGCGGTGACGATCGCATCTGACTGAGCAATCACCGGATATTTAATGACCGGAATTTTCTCGCTTAATTCTTTACCGTTTACGGTAATTTTTGTATTCGGTCCGCCATTCGATAAATAAATATTTAAATAAGCGGCTTGTGCGGCCGTTTGCAAAGTAGCAGCTAGTTGGCCAGTTTCTGCAAATTTTTGCGAAGTTTGATATTCTAAATAACCTTCTTTGCGAAAAACAAAAACTGATTCTTTATTAGCGGTTACCGAAATAATCGCGGGAGTTTTGTAACCCGTATCACGACCATCTAAATAGATTTGTGCATCAGGAGGCGAACTACTAATCGAGATTTTAACTGCCGCGGTCGCCGCCATATCAATTTGGCCACGCACTTCGGTTTCCTTAACTTTTTTCTGGTTTTGCGTTTGCGCCAAACTGCGCGTTATATTGTTGTTCGTGTAGTAATTTTTGAAACCCCAATAGCCACCATAAATAAGTGCAACTACAAATAAACCTTTTATACCTAGTTCCATAAAATCGCCAAAGCCGGCGGGTTTTTTATACTGCGAGCTTTGCGTGACGCGCGTCTGGTGAATATTGGTGATCGAAGTTTTGTTCGGATTAAAATTTGCTTTTGATTGATTCGCGGAGGCTGGGGCTGCGTTCGGTTTAGATATATTGCCAACGTTCGCGGACATTAAACCGTCAAGATTAATTTTGACTTGTTTGTCAGGCTGAAAGCCCGGAAGTGGGTTAGATTCCGCAACTGCATTTTGCGCTTTAGGTGTTGGGGGCAATGAATCTTTATTTTTATTTAATTGTGCTTGTGGGGCCGTAATTGTTTCGTCTGAACTAGAGTTTTCTGCTTGCGAGAAGTGGACTAATTTTTCACGACCTTCGGTAACCGAAGCTTTAAAATTTTCTTTTACAAATTGGCTGAAATCTTGTGAAGAAAAGTCTGGAAATTGAGTATTTAAAAAGCGATTAAGATCTCGATGAAAGTTTGCCGCGGTTTGATAGCGTACATTGCGATCTTTCGCTAAAGCTTTCATCACAATTCGCTCTAATTCAGGAGGAACTGTGGGATTTACTTTTCGAATCGATGGAATTTGACAATCGCGTACTTTACGTAAAATTGCGGCTTCATTGCTGCCGGTAAATAACCGATCGTTCGCTAGTAATTCCCACAAAACAATTCCTAAAGCAAAAACGTCCGTACGCGGATCGATTGATAAACCTTCCGCTTGTTCGGGACTCATGTAGCCAAATTTACCCTTTAAAGTACCGGCTTTGGTTTCTTCTTGTTCCGTTTCTGCTTTGGCAATGCCGAAATCGATGACTTTAACTTCACCTTCGAAGGAAACCATAATATTTTGCGGACTCATATCACGATGAGTGATATTCAATGGCCGTCCTGATTTTGAATCGGTACAGCGGTGGGCATGATCTAAACCTGCCGCCACCTCTTTAACGATAAAAAGAGCTTGGTCAATCGTGAAACTTTTATTTGTTTTTTTAAGTTCGTTGATAATTTGTCGTAAGTTTTTACCCTCGACATAGTCCATCACTAAATAGAATTGATTTTTCTCAATACCAAAATCAAAAATTGAAACCACATTACTGTGATTTAAATTGATTGCGACATTAGCTTCTTCTTTAAACATAGCGACGAAATCTTCGTTCGTAGAGAATTGTGGTAGAATACGTTTGATCGCAAAAAATTTATTTAGGCCATTTGCAGCCACTGATTTCGATAAATAAACCTCTGCCATGCCGCCCGCAGCAATTTTTTCTAATAATAAGTATTTACCAAATTGCTCATAGTTTGTTGACATGCCTAAGTGGGCTCCTGTTTTTAGTGACGGCTCATTAAAATATCGGTTTAATAATACAGATTCTTGAAGGAGAAGTGGCAAATGAAGTGGATTGGACTAACCGGAGGTATAGCAACTGGCAAATCGACAGCGAAAAAGCTGATCGAAGGTCTAGGTATTCCGGTGATTGATGCTGATTTAATATCTCATCAAGTTACCGCGGCAGGCGCCGAAGGCTTGCGTCAAGTGGTGTTTCATTTTGGGAATGAAATTTTGAATCCGGATCAAAGCTTAAACCGAAAAAAATTGGGCTCGATTATTTTTGCGGATATCGACCACCGATTAAAATTAGAAAATATTCTTCATCCACTGATTCAAGCTAAGGTACAAAAGTTGAAAATGCAGTATCAGGCGGCGGGCCACCAAATTTGTTTTTATGACGTACCTTTGTTATTTGAAAAAAATCTGGAAAAACTTTTTGACCGAGTCGTCTTGATCTGGTGTGACCGACAAGAGCAATTAACTCGTCTTATGCTTCGTAATCAATTTAGCCCAGAAGAAGCCGAGTTAAGAATAAATTCCCAGACTTTGATGTGTGAAAAAGTACGTCACGCGCATTACTGTGTCGATAATTCAACCGACCTAGATAGTTTGGAAATTCAAATTAATTACTTGATCAAAACCTTAGGCTAGTAATCGGCTAGAACTGTCTCAACCTGACTCAAGCAAATCATAAATTAAGCCGAAAAGAAGATATATGAAACGGATTTCAACCGGCACAAGATGTGTCACAATTTTATTAGCTTTATTCACGTCGTTAATAGCGTCGGCAAATAATGAATGGTTTGAATTCTATAATAATACACGCTCTCTAGGAATGGGCGGTGCTTCGATCGCCGTGACCAGCGATGAAACAGCGTTGTATCGTAATCCTGCCAACCTAGGCAGTATCCGGGATGTTTACGGAACGATTCTTGACCCAGAACTTGAAGCCTCATCAAATTTTACGGGACAAGTAACGGGTAAGTCCACGGGCAAAACATTTGAGATCGACGAAATTAAAAGTGTATTAGATGGTAACCGCGGAAGTTATTATCATGCAAAGGCGCAGCTTTCTCCGTCGTTAGTCAGAAGAAATTTAGGGTTTGGTCTTTTATACAAAAATGATGTGAGTGCTGAAATGAATACTGCCGGTACACTATTAGATTTAAAATATCAAAGCGATATTGCGGCGGTATTGGGCGGTAATTTACGTTTATTTGATGGACGAATTAAAATTGGTGCTAGCGCAAAATTTATTAATCGCATCGAAGCAATTAATCCAGCGTTATCGACGGCGGGTTCTACTGATTTAGCAACGGTTGGCTCGGAGGGTAGTGCGTTTGCCTTCGATGCTGGAATTCTTTTGCAAGCTCCGTGGACTTTTATTCCTACGCTAGGCGCGGTGATCCGAGATATTGGCGATACCAAATTTGATAAGCACGATGGCTTACGTTTAAAAACGGCCACGCGTCCGACAACAGTTAAGCAAAGTGTCGATGTGGCCGCTGCGATTTTTCCCATTCATGGAAATCAATTTCGTAGTGTGTGGACTTTAGAATACAGTGACGTGACAAACTCTCGAATTGACACAGACAACGCCAAGAGAATGCACGTAGGAATTGAATTTAATGCGCGCGATATTTTTTTCCTACGGATGGGTTATAATCAAAGGTACTGGACAGCGGGTTTTGAAATTTCTTCCGAAAAATTGCAATGGCAAGTCAGCAGTTACGGTGAAGAAATCGGTACTGAAAATAGCCCCCGGGAAGATCGTCGGTTGAATACAAAGCTTAGCTTGAGGTTTTAATGAGTTGGTTGAAGTTTAAAAAATCTTATTTAGTTTTTTTAATCCTTGCGTGTGGATGTTCGCAAAATCTTTTGACCAATTTGAGCTCTAAAACCACTGACGAGGCACTTTTGGAAGATGCACAAAAAGCAGTTAATGCTCAACAATATCAATCAGCCATCGACATCATCACTTTAAAAGTAAGTTCGGGCGGGCGTAGCAAAGTTTTAGCCAAAGAAATTTTAGCTAGCGGTTATGCGGGTCGTTGCGGTCTAAATTTTATCGATTTTGTAACCAGTCTTTCAAGCACGGTTAGTACCAGCGCATTTAAAATCGTATCAGCTCCCTTCGTAGGTCGCGCGATAGATCCGACATCATGTTTACAATCTTTAAATACTTTAGAAAGTATTGCACCGAATGCTTCACGTACTTCGAGCCAAAATGCATTTGCAGCCGTGGTCGGAATGTCTTTAATGGGAACCGGAGTTCGTAATTCAACTGATATTGACGGTATCAACAATTATGGTGATGGCACTCAAGATGCGAATGGCATATCTTGCTCCTTAACCAATACTCAGGTGGATTTAATTATTTTAGGTTTTGGCTTCATGTCCCAAAACTTTTCTGCTTTATCAAGTTCCCAAATTGGTTCTAATTCACAAACTAGTTTAAATGTAATTATTTCGAAGTGCGTAGCGATTGCGGGCGGCAGTTGCAGCATTACCGACCCCGCGAGTATTACAAACCCAATCCGCGATACAATTCGCGATTTAATGAATACATCAGACTACGGCATTGGAACTTTTCATCCGGCCAATGATTTAGCGATTCCTGGATCGTGCCCGTGAAAATAATTAATATTTTACTGAGCATTTTATTTTTACATGTCACTGTGCAAGCGGTTGAGTTATACCAGCCAGCCATGCCGGCCCGCTGTTTTGCCATGGGTGGAACTTGTATAGCACATACCCGTGGGGCACAGGCTTTGTTTGTGAATGCCGCGGCGTTAGCGCGCGTCGAAGGATTTGATTTTATTGTGGGACAGGTTCAAGGTGGCGTATCAAAAGATGCCGAGCGTTTTATTACGCAAGCTCAAGGTAATTCAAGTAATTTAACCTTAGCTGACGTAAGTCAGCTTTATGGAAAAACTTTAACGGCGGATATTTCAGCTCGATCAGGTTTAGTCATGCCTTACTTTGGAGTAGGGGCTTACAGTCAAAACTATTTAGTCGAAACTTTTAGTAACCCGACATTTCCGACATTCAATGCAAACTTTATTAGTGATTACGGCTACGCAATTGCGGGCGCTATACCGGTAGGCCCAACGACTTCTTTCGGAGTAACCGGGCGGCACGTTAAGCGTTGGGGCGGAAATAAAGATATTAATGTAACTGATTTAGTCGGCAATAATGACCGTGATCTGATTAATCAAACTTTTCAAGATCACGGTGTAGGTAACGCCTTAGATCTTTCTTTTATTACGACTTTTCCTTCTTCGTTAAAGCCAACTCTTGCTATGGTTTGGCAAGACGTAGGCTCAACACGTTTTGAAATGAGTTCGGGTACGCAAGCGCCGCCTAGTCAAAAAGATAATTTAATTTTTGGAGCTTCGATTGAGCATGAAATTCCGCACGTGACCTTTACACATGCGCTTGAATATAAATTTATTACGACGGAAAATGAAACCTTCAGTAAAAAAATTCATTTAGGAACAGAAGCTTCTTTTGGTTTGATTGATTTACGAGCAGGGGTGAGTCAAGGCTATTTGACATATGGTGCCGGAGTAGATTTATGGCTGATCAAAGCCGACGTCGCATTTTACTCGACCGAATTAGGCACTTACGCGGGCCAAACTAAAAGTGACCGCTACCAAGCGAGTGTGACAATTAACTTTGATTTTGACCAAAGTTTCAAACTTAATTTAGACGGCAAAAAAAGAAGACTTAAGCAAAGAAGATAGCTACAATTCTTGAATGCTAGAGTTTGTAAAAGTTCAACATCCAGATCAAATCAAAAAGCTTTTAAAAAACTTTGATCCAACAAAGCAAACCTGGATTGTATCCGATTTAAAATCAAAACGTGAAATTCAAAATGAATCGATCGCCCGAATGGGTTATTACACGGATGATTCAATTCTACAGGTTAGTGATTTTTGGCAAATCTGGTTGCGCCGTTTACAACCTACCTTACAAGTTGTATCCAGCGACTTTATTCGAACGCTGGTGCAAATTTTTATCGAAACCTATGGCAATGTGTTGGAAATTTCTGAAAATGAATTTTCAACTTTAGACCGATCGGTGCAAGAGCTTGCGCCATTATTACTGCATCCCGAAAGCGATGGCTTATTAAAAGAGTGGATGCAAACCCAAGACGACGATAAAAAATGGATTAAGTGGTATTTGCGTGCACGTACGTGCATACGTTTTATAGTTGATGAAAAAAAAGTGATTGATAAAAAATGGTCGGCGGCTTATTTGCAAACCATTGATTTTGATCAAATTAAATGGGAGCGCGAACTGATTATCGATTTAGGAACCGAATTAAGTTCAATCGAGATGGGTTTATTCAAAGTTTTATCGCAAAGCCAAAAAGTAATTGTGTATGTACCCAGTCCAAGCTGGGAAGCAAAGTTTCCTTACTTACTAAAAACTTACACTGAAAATTTAGGTTACGGCGAAGTTAAAGTTTTACCAGAAGAAAAATCAAATGACTGTGAATCACAATTTGTTCGTTTGTCGACGCAGTTATCTGAAGTTAAATTTGCCGTCGCCCGGGCCAGAAAATGGATTGAAAACGATCAAGTAAATCCTGCAGATATCGCGATTATGGCTCCGGATATTGAAGTGTATTGGCCGGCTTTAGAGCACTATCTAACCGAAGAGGGAATTCCTTTTCAAAAAGATGTTGTCGCTCCGCTAAATAGTTTAGGCGACGTACAAACATTTTTATCCAGTTTAAAAAATTTAACCCAAGATGTTTCGTGGGATAGCCTAGAGAAAAACGTTTTTCAATCGGGCAGTATTCCCCCAATAAAATATGAACAGTTTAAAGCTTTATTTTACCAAATTTTCGACGAAGAAGATTTGAAGCGTGATGAGAAAATCAAAAATCTTTTCTATAAAAAAATTGATTTGCAAAACGAACTAACCCGTGATGATTTTTTATCTTTAATTGTTAAATTATGGTCGACTTTGCCGGACTCTAAAACTTTGAATTCATTATTTGAAACTTTACTTAAAGATCTACTGAGTCAAAGTTTGAATATGCCGATGAAGTTTAATCGCTGGTATCAGTTCTTAAAATCTCGCATTAGCCGTAAAGAAATTAAAGTAAATTTAGGAATTGGCAATGGAGTGATCGTGATCCCGCTGATGTGGTCGCAAATGATTAGCGCGAGCCACCGAATTTATATGGGTATTTATGAAGAGGCTTTTCGCAAAGTACGCAAATCAATTTTACCGTTAAAAGATATTGAAACTTTAAAAAATCAATTTGATTTAGCTTTAGATTATCCAGACGAAAGCCATCTTGATTTTAATTTACGCTGGCAAAGTATGTCGACCTGTAAAAATAAAGTTTACACGACTCCGCATTTGAGCTTTTCTTCAGAGCCCTTAACGGCCTCACTTTACTTTTTAGAAAATAATCCGACTTCGGCGATTGTAAACCCAGAACTGACTCGAGTCGACGAGCTACAAAAGCAACTATTGGCGGTGAATACCCGTCCCGACCAAGCGTTCGAAGTTCTTAGCTATCAGGGTTACGTATCCGGCGAGCGTATTCAAAAAGATGTTTTCGGTGATCAGATTAAAATTAAATCAGACGTGTTTAACAGCGTATCGGCCAGTGATATTGAAAATTACGCGAAGTGCTCTTTTAAATTATTGGCTGCAAAAGGCTTTCGTTTGCGCGATTTGCCGCATGCTTCGATTGATTTAGATCCACGCCAAAAAGGAACTTTAGCCCATGCTTTATTCGAGTTTGCACTGAAGCTGGTAAAAAGTAGTGAATTTACTTTAGCTCGTATAGACGAATTTTTAGAAGCAAAGCGCCTAGAGGCTAACTTATTTAAAAATGAAGATCTTTTCTGGGATATTCAGAAGTCAAAAATGCTTAACCTAGCACAAAAATTTTATGATTTTGAAAGTACGCACAAAACTAAATTTCGTGCAGAAACTGAAATAGATATTGAAGTTTTTTATGACTTTAATGCGAAAGCATTTACTTCTAAAAAACCAATCGATGGCATCACAATACGCGGTCGTATAGACCGCGTTGATGAATCCATTTCTGAAAACTATTATATTATTTACGATTACAAGTCTTCGGGTGGTCGCATTCATAATTACAAGAAGTGGATGTCTGAGTACGAATTTCAATTATTAATTTATATCTTAGCTTTTGAAGCAGCCTATGCAGAAGAAATCCCCGTCAAAGGGGCATTGTATTACCTTTATAAAAATTTTGATCTGTCGAAGGGTTACGTTGATACTGAAGTGGGTTTAAGTCATTTTGGATTGTCTAAATCAAATGGAAGTTTATCTTCGGATGAAACTCACGAAGCTTTAAAGGCAGATTTTATAATATTTATTTCTGAGGTCTTTGAAAAACTTCATCAAGGTCTATTTAAGGCGTTGCCTTTTAAAATTGATATTTGTGAAGAATGTGATTGGAGGAAGCTATGTCGAGCCCCTCATCTGAACTAAAAGATCACTCGCAATTTATTCGAGCGGGCGCCGGGGCGGGTAAAACAACGCAGTTGATTAGTTCTTTTCTAGAATTCGTAAAAGACTTTCACCAACATCATCAGCGTTTTCCGCGGGTTGTAATTACAACTTTTACTCGTAAAGCGACTCAAGAAGTTAAAGAGCGCTTATTAGTGAGTGCACTTAAGCAAAATGAAAAAAATATTTTTGAATATATCAATCGTAAATCGTTTGTGCATATTTCAACGATCCACGGTTTACTAAGTTTGTATTTAACCCAGTTTGCCGATTTACTACAGCTGCCGCAAGAAATACGTATCGTTGATGGAATTCAGTACACACGCAATTTAAGAAAAAATATTCATCGGCTAATGAAGAAAAAAAATGAATACGTTAACTTGTTAGAAAGCTACCCATTTTCCCAGCTAATTGATCTTTCTAAGAAAGCCCTGGATTTGAAGGCTCAACATCCAGATTTTAAATATCTTACGCAAGCTGAGTTAGAAAACTTATCTAAAGCTAACCACAAATTAGTCATTGATAAAATTAATCAGGTCTTCAGCCTGGTGCCAGAAATTCCAGATAAGTGGATGGAATACTTTTCTTATTTGCGCGGCATCTTGAACCATTTTTCTCAAAGTGAAGAAGCAAAGTTATTAGATCTTTTAGATAATGCACCTAGAAAACCAGTTTTTTCTGAAAAGAAACCTCCGTTTGAACAACGGGCCTACGATTTAATCCTAGAAATTAAAGAGCTAGATATTTTCACCGTGCAAGATACGACTGAATATCGTGTTGAACATGAAAAATTGAACAGTCTATTTTTTAACTTCGTTAACGATCTTTTTGTTTTAGATTTTGAACACAAGCAAAGAACCGGTGAATTAACCATTTCCGATTTAGAGAATTTATCTTGGCAGTTAGCTAGCCAGCATCCGGAATCGGCGGTTGAATTTTCAGATTCTTGGGATTACTTCATGGTCGATGAGTATCAAGATACCTCTCCGCTGCAGGTTAATTTGCTAAATCAGTTGGTGCGGAATAGGCCTTGTTTTATCGTGGGTGACCCACAACAAAGTATTTATCTATTTCGTGGTGCCCGCTCAGAGGTTTTTTTAAATAAAGAAAATGAATTAAAAGCGCGTCAGGTCTTAACCCGTATTTTGGACCGTAATTATCGTTCTGAGCCCAGTTTAATGGCTTTTATGAATAATTTTTTTAAAGATTTTAGCAAACAGTTTCAGCCCATGCAGGTGCGGGAAGCAAAGCCGGAGCGTCAGCTACCCACGGATGCGTATTTTGTTAAAACTCATGATGAAGATTTAGCTACTTTAAAACAAATTCAATTTTTAATTTCCGAAGGTGTTTCGGCAAAAGATATTTGCGTACTTTCGAAAAGTAACCTTCGTTTAGTAGAAATTGCGCAAAAGGCTCAGGCTTTTCAAATTCCGGTTCAATTACAGACGGCGAATGGCTTTGAATTAAAGCGTGAAATTTTAGATTTAATTAGTTTTCTTAAATTTTTAGTCAATCCACACGATAATGAAAACTTAATCACCTTGCTACGTAGCCCATGGATTTACGTGGATGACGAATCACTTTTTAAAATTTGCCAAAGCAGCGATGCAAAAGCTTATTCAATTTGGTTTTCGATCATGAAAAATTTTGAAAAAATTAAAGATTCCTTAAGCCATTATCTCAAATATTATGATTGTGCAGGGGCAGCACTGACCGTAAAAGAGCTTATTCAGCGCACCGGTTTTATGGCTTTTTCTGGATTACTTGATTCAACGGGTAAGCGCGAAGCCAATATCTGGAAATTTGTTACAACTTTGACTGCGGCAGAAAAAGAAATAGGTTTTTCTTTAGGCTTATTTTTAGAAGATCGCTTTCAAAGTTTACAATCAGATTTGGGCTCGGCCGCCGGTGAAGCGCAGCCGGTAATTCAGCCAGACTGTGTGTCATTAATGACTGTGCATGCTGCAAAAGGCCTAGAATTTAAAAATATTATTGTGATCGGAATGTCAGATAAGCCAAAGCTTACGAATCAAATCAATTTAGCTTATGATTCTGCAGTAAATAAATTTAGCCTCTCTGTCTTTGACTTAGCAGAATCTAAGCATCAACCTTCCGTGTGGTCCCGGGCGCTTCGTCACGAATTGAACCGTCGCGAAATGGCCGAAAACGAGCGGGTTTTATACGTCGCCATGACACGTGCGCAGGAATCTATTAGTCTCATTGCAAAAGTACCGCGTGGAAATGAGAAGCAAATTTTCTGGAAAGATTCTTGGTATAAAAAAATAAATTGGCCAGTCACAGAGGTTCCGATCGAAGATGGAGCGTTCAAAGTACAATCATTACTTTATGATGATCAGCTAAATCAGTTGCAAACTTATCCTCCCGCTTTAATAACGGCGCGAAAAAAATGGATGGATATCGGTACAAAAGCAATGAGTGAGCAATCTTCGGTTACCAACGTTTTATCCGCCGCGAATAACGAAGCGACTAGAATTGATTATGCCAAATTGACGAGTTCATTGAAGAAAGCACAAAAAGGAACCGAGCTTCATCGCATTTTTGAAGCGATGAAATATAGATCATACGAATTTTTACAGAATACGATGATTTCATCCGAGCTTGAATTGGTGAATCATCTTATGACGCAGCCTGAAATTAATCTGCCGCAAATTTTAGAATTGGGCCATAACGAATGGGGATTCGGAATTAAAATCAAAAGCGGGGTTCTGCAGGGCCAAATTGATGCTTGGGCTGAGCTAGAAGATGAGATTCACGTGTTAGATTACAAAACCGGTAGTTCTGATTACTCAGATAAGGCATTTGACCAGCTAGCGCTGTACACCTTGGCCTTGATTAAAATGAAACAAATTGCGACCAATAAAAAAATCGTGCATTCAATTCTTTATCCAGTTGAAAAGAAAATTGTCCAAAAAACTTTTTTGGATGCCACTGAATTTGAAAAAGGCGTTAATTTGAAACTTCGTGAATTATTTGATTGAAAAATATCGTAGATGAATGTGCAATTAAGACATGAACGTTTTTAGAAGAAAACTTTTTATCTACCCTGAAATTCAAACTCCGTTACTGAAGCAAGTAATGGGAGCTTTATTTCTACTTTCGATCTTACAAATTCTCGGTGTTTCGCTATCCATGGTTTGGTTAAGATACCAAACTCAAATGGCGGTTGAATTAGTGGTCGATTACCGTTTGTTACAACCTTGGAAAAACTTATTATACATGTCGATTGTTATTCCGATCATCGTGAACTTCGTGATAGGGCTTTATTTATTACTATTTATTTCAAACCGATTTGCAGGACCTTTGTTTCGTTTAGAGCGTGAATTAGATAAATACATCGAAAACGGCGGAAAATTGCACGTAAGCTTCCGTCAAGATGATAATTTAAAAGGATTAGCTGAAAAAGTGAATATCGCTTTCGAACGAAAATTGAGCGACGCTCAAAAAAATCCAAGCCAACACTAATTACTTTGTTTGTAAAACCCACTGGTGCCTAATGGAAATTATTTAAATAAGCTTCCGCATGATAGAAACATAAATCGTGATTATGATTCAAAATCATGAGAAAAGTAAACCCATGTTAAAAGATCAGATTGTTATCTATAGCGATGGTGCATGCTCAGGAAATCCGGGACCGGGTGGTTGGGCCAGTATCGTTATTTTTGGTAATAAAAAATACGTGCAAGAGCTTGCGCGTGCAGAACCAGCAACCACAAATAATCGTATGGAAATTACCGGTTCATTGGCCGCGTTAATTTTATGTGCAAATTCACCAGAACTTTTAACTACAAAAAAAATGATCATGTTAACGGATTCAGTTTACGTGATTCGCGGAATCACCGAATGGATTTTTGGCTGGAAAAAACGCGGTTGGAAAACAGCTGCTAATGAACCTGTGTCAAATCAAGACTTATGGGAAGAATTAGATGCAGTCGTTACAAAAATAAAAGCCTTAAACCCAAATCTAGAAATGCAGTGGAGCTTCGTCAAGGGTCATGCGGGCATTGCCGGAAATGAGCGTTGTGATCAAATTGCGGTGGCATTTACCAAAGACGATTACGTCGATCTTTACAAGGGCAGTGCAGATAATTATTTATTCGATGTTTACGAAATGCCCGAGCTAAAACCACTGCCGGAAATGAAGAAAAAAGATAGCGGTCCTAAGAAACCTGCTTGGTATATCAGTTACATCAACGGAGTATTAACGAAACATAATACTTGGAGCGAATGCGAGGCTAAAGTAAAAGGTCGCGCAGCAAAATTCAAAAAAGTTTCAAGTCACGCAGAAGAAGAACAAGTTAAAAAATCTTGGGGAGTCAGCTAATGGAAATTACCAATAAAAAAATTATGATCACGGGCGCCAATCGCGGCATTGGTCATGCGTTTGCCGAGGCCTGCGCAAAAGAAAAAGCTCACCTAATTTTAGCGATTCGTAAAGCCGATGATAAATTAATAAAAGATTTAAAAAAACTTGGCGCAAGTTCGGTAGAAATTATCGAATGCGATTTAATCTCGCGCGAGGGTGTTGAAGCCTTAGCAAAGAAAATGAATCAGCGCGAAATCGATTTATTATTTAATAATGCCGGCCAGTTGACGGGCGGCCTGATCGAAACCCAACCCTTGGACGATATTTATAAAATGTTTCAAGTGAACGTAAATGCTTTGGTGCATTTAACTCAAAGCGTGCTTCCGCAAATGATTAAACGTAAAAGCGGTAAAATCATTAACCACGCCAGCGTATCGGCGGTGATGCATTTCCCTTGTGCCAGTACCTATGCGGCTTCAAAAGCAGCCGTATGGGCTTTTACCGACTGCATTGAGCAAGAATTAAAAGGCACGGGTGTCTCAACCCTTTGTCTTTTCACTCCGGGAATTAAAACTAGAATGTTTGATCAAATAGATGAACTTTATTCAAAAAATATTGATGTGGTGAATGATTCTATTTCTCCCCAAGAATACGCACAGAAAATTTTAAACGCGGTAAAAAAAGATTGGACCTACCTAGAACCTAAAGGAGCCACCGGAATTGCTTTCCAAATGGCCCAACATTTTAAAGGAATTTTCAACTGGGGAGTCGGACAAAAATTTAAACGTTAGTCTTCAACTGATAAACGTTCGCCGGCCTTTGCTTTTAAAGTGTCTGACTCACATCCACCGTTTAATAAACGATCACCTTGCGCAATCATTGCTTCATAAGGAAATACGGTCGCACTCATGCCATCGCTGCCTTTATGATTTAATTCCAGCGCCAATAAAGTTTCACCGTCTTTATCTTTAACAACAAGCTGACCTGCAGCTTGCGTTATTAAAGTAGCACCCCTAATAACCGAAGTTACTTTGCCGGAAGAAGTTCTAGATAATTCTTGAGTTGACGAGTTATAAATAATATCCGCTAACGGATCTTTTGAGAAATTACATAAAAAGCTTTCCGCGTGGGCAGAAGTAGCTAGTAAGCAAACAGCTGTTAATGCAATGAGTGACTTTTTCATAAATTCTCCTTGAGTTTTTGTTTCACCAAAGATCTTTACGAATTCTGTACCAGCATGAGATGTCTTAGAGTCGACTTAGTAAAAAATACCTGTACAAATTTTTGACACACGCCGCTTTACGGTCCTTGCATAGCATTGTTTCCAAGCTTTGAGGGCATCGCCCCATTTTTGAAATCAGAATGGGCAATGAAAAACAACTTTCGCTCTTCCAAAACTCACGTGATCTTAAAACTGCAACTGTGTCGTACTGATCGCACCTGTTAACGTAACCACGGCAGGTTTATTTTCTACTAAGCCGGTCGCCACGGGAAAAGTAACCATATAAGGAGTCGACCAACGATTATGGTATGGGTACATCACTTGAATTTCGGAAAACAAAGATCTTACCTTGGTCGCTTTGCCTTCGTAGCGTTGACCATTTACATCTAAAAATATTTTCCACACGGTGCTGATTTTAGAAAGATCATTGTGTTTTCTTTCGGGAGTGTAGAAGCTCATGAAAAATTCAGTTTTTTCGGCGTGTTTACTGATGGCTTTACTTTTTTCTTCTTTATATTTTTGTTCAGTCCATTGGTAAAGGCGAGCGTTATTAGAAAGAGCCGCCTCCGTTAATGCAGAATCAATCCAGGTCGCTTGCACCGTTAATTGATTGTATAAACCATCGTAAACTTGAATTTTTTTAGTTTTTTGCAAAACCATGGATTCATACTCAGAAACGCTGACGTCCGGAATTCCTGTTGGAGTACTAAGACGAGTCACGCAGGAAGTATTAACAAAACAGACAGCTAATAATAATAAAATAAATTGTATTTTCATGGTCGCACCTTAATTAGCTAAAAACGTTTGTAAAAAATCGATCACTGTTTTGTAAACTTCTTTTCGGGCGGTATCATTGTAAAGCTCATGTTTACCGTCCTCGATTATTTTTAAAGTTTTTTGCGAGCTTCCCAGCTCTTCGAAAAACTTTAAAGCACTGGGGCTGGAAATCACCGGATCGTTATCTGAAACATGTAATAAAGTGGGCAACGTGATTTCAGAAGCACGGGTTAAAACTTTAGGAAATTCACGTTTGAATCCTAAATAGACGCCGGAAGAAATGCGGTTATGGCGATAGGTATCTTGTTCATACTCACGAATAATTTCTGGATCGTGAGTTAATTGCGAAGCATTGATTTCATTACTCATCGTAATTTTTGGCAAAAACGCGTTGATGATGCCGGCACCCGCATCTTTCCAGGCGGGAACTTCCACTGATACACCGAAAAGCGGTGAACTTAAAACTTGCGCAGAAATATTCGGAGTCAAGTTTTCAAGTAAAGAACAAGTTTGAATCAAGCCACCCATCGAGTGCGCTAGTAAAACGACAGGTTTATCTTTCACTTCAGAAAAATTTAAACACAAATCGATAAAAATTTTAAAATCAAAAACATACTCATTGAAGTCTTTAGCGTACCCGCGTATGCCATCTGATCTTCCGTGCCCACGTAAATCCCAACCGATAAAATTCCATTTTTGGTTATCAAGACCATCAATAAAACGTTGATAGCAGTCTGAGTGTTCTGCTTGGCCGTGCGTAAAAAGAATTGTTCCTTTTGCGTTAGATGCGATCCACTTTTGTAGAAAAAGTTTTGTATTGTCGTAACCTTTAAAAAATGTTTCTGATCTTTGATACATAGAGTCTAGGTTGACGTCGAATAGAAACGAAGTCAAACGCTAGATAATTGTATCGCTTCCTTGAGTTTCTTTGATACGACTCATGTCGAGCTGGCTTGCCGGATAATCGATTGAATAATGAATTCCGCGCGACTCATGACGACGTAAAGCGCACTCGACGGTTAATTTTGCCACGGTCGCGATATTGCGAAGTTCTAAAATATCGGAATGAACTTTCATATTTGAATAGTATTCTTTTACTTCAGACTTAATATTAACTAAACGATTGCGGGCGCGCTCTAAACGTTTGTTTGAACGTACGATTCCTACGTAATTCCACATCAAGCGGCGAATTTCTTCCCACATATGTGAAATCACGACCATCTCATCGGAATCAGTGGCAACGGGTTCGTTCCACGGAATAGGTTCTTTTTCTAAAACTGTTTTTGCCGTAACAGCATTCCAATTATTTTTTAAATATTCGGTGCAGTTATGCGCCATTGCTAAACATTCTAAAAGTGAATTTGATGCTAAACGATTGGCTCCATGTAAACCGGTGCAAGCCGTTTCTCCAATGGCAAAAAGGCCGACTAAATCAGTCTGCCCATTTACGTCGGTAACAACTCCGCCGCAAAGATAATGCGCGGCTGGTACGACGGGGATAGGCTGTTTCGACATATCAATTCCGTACTCAGCACACTTCGCAAAAATATGAGGAAAATGACTTTTTAAAAATTCAACGGGCTTATGAGTAATATCTAAGTACACGCAAGGCTCGGCCGTTTTTTTCATTTCGGCATCAATACTGCGTGCGACAATATCGCGTGGGGCTAAAGATCCCAGCGGATGATGCTTCTTCATAAAAGCTTCACCTCGAGAATTTAGTAATTCGCCACCTTCTCCGCGAATGGCTTCCGTGATTAAAAAATTTCTAGAATCTTTATGATAAAGACAAGTCGGGTGAAACTGCATAAATTCTAAATTAGCGATGCGTGCGCCCGCCCGGTGGGCCATCGCGATTCCATCACCAGTCGCACCACTCCAATTAGAAGTGTATAAATAAACTTTTCCGGCGCCACCCGTAGCTAAAATTGTTGATTTAGCTTGAATGATTTTTACGTTTCCGGAAACTTTATCCAAAACATACAAGCCCGTAATACTTGTTGCGCCCGTCAGAGAGGGATCAATTTTTTTATTTACTAATAAATCGATTGCAAAATGATGTTCTAAAATTTGAATATTGGGATGAGCTAAAACTTTTTCTAACAATCGCCCGTGGATTTCTGCGCCGGTTTGATCCTCGTGATGTAAAATGCGTCGGAAAGAATGGCCACCTTCCCGAGTTAAATCGGCATCAAATTTAACTCCCCAATTTAATAAATCCTTAATTCTTTCAGGTGCTTGTTCAATAAAATTACGCACCGCTTCAAGGCGGCACAGGCCAGCCCCGGCAACTAACGTATCTTCAATATGACTCTCAAAACTATCATCTTTGTCCATGACGGCGGCGATTCCCCCTTGGGCCATCGCACTATTCGTGGCAGGAGCTTTATCTTTCGTCAGAATCAGAATTTTCTTTTCATCGGCCATTTTTAAAGCGACCGCTAGGGCGGCAACTCCCGAACCAACAATTGCAACATCAGTTTCGATTTTCATATCTATTGATTCCTCGCAGGAAACATAACTACAATAAGAGTATGAGCAAAGCAAGGACGCAGCCATCCGCGAAGACAGGACTTGTCTTCAAAATTTCAATCGCCTTATTTCTATTGTTAGCCGTTGTGCTTTACAAAATGAACGATTATTTCAAACAAGAAAAATGGTTCCTGGCTCAAAACCAACTTCGCACGCAGATTGTATCAACTCGTACGGCGGTATCTAGCCAGCTTAACCAACTTAAAAATATTTTATCTAGTTACGAGACCGATTTAGCAGAAAGTAAAATAAACTGGGTACAGTTGGATCCTTTTTTTGGAATCGCCAAGGCGCAAAAATCAGGAAACAGTTTAAAAATCACCCAATACATTGGCCGTTCGGGCTCGGTGGGAGATCGCTGGAATAATGCCTACTTAGAAAAAGCATTAACACTTCGAAAAAGTAATGATGATAGCCCCATCATGGTTCAATTATTTCGTGATAAACAAGGCGGGCGATTCTTAGCCGTTAGTTTTCAAGGAAGTAATAATAAAAATAATTCTTTGGTTGTAGTTGGATCGGCCGATTATTTTCAAAAATATTTTGATTTGAATCGCGGCGGAAAAATGACTTCGCTGTTAAAAACCACCGATAACGTTTTAGCAGCGCACAACGAGGCCGATTACGTGGCGACTTTGACTGATGAAGCTTCGCTATCGCCAAAAAAATATTTAATCGAAAAAGAAGAAATCGCCGGAACTAACTTAGTAGCGATGAATTATATTTCTAAAGCGGGCCTGGTTGGCGGCTTCGTCGTTCCGTGGAGCGTGGTAGGATTAATTTCAGGGTTTGGTTTTATTTTAATTGGTTTATTATTTTACGGACTTGATCCTATCGAAAGAAAAGTTGAGCGCTACAGAAAACAAGAGCGCGAACAAATTTTCAAAGAAACTTTAGAGCAAAATTTAAAAGAGACTTCGGTTGTAGCCAAAGCACCAGAGACGGCTAAGCCAATGATTAAAGAAATTACGCCCGCGCTGGTGGTTGAAGCCAAGATAGAGCTAGCGCAGCCAATGGATTTTTCTACCAGTTCAAGCAGTTTGATGTTGCCATTGCAGCAAGCTCTGTTTAATACCGAGCGTGCGCTGAAGAGCGCCGGTGTTACAATCGAGAAACAAATTAATACAAATATTGCTTATGATTTGCCTTTTGCAGCGTTAATCAAAGCCTTTGAAATTATTTTTAACAACAGCGCGGCCTCAGAACGTGATCAATCTTATAAAAAAATCGTAGTGCGTGCTTACGATATTGAACAAAATATTTCGGTCATCGAAATCAAAGACGTTGGCATTAACCTTCCGTCTATCCAGGCATTGCATGCCGATCTAACCGAGGCGTTATCATTGATTCGTCAGGCCGGCGCAGATTTAACATTTGAAAAAGCAGAACCAAGTGGAGTTCTAATGAAGATGATCATGAAAAAAGCCTTGGTATTGCAACCGCAAATCGCCGATTCTACAAAAAATACTTATAAAGAATTTGATAAAATTGAAGTCACGCAAAAAATAGATCTGTCGGAAATCGAAATGGAAGATTCAATCGATTTAGACCAAGCCTTGTCTTTAGACGACATCGAAGTTGAGCCCGCCGCCGAAATTAAAACGGCGATGACCTCAAAAAACTTCAAGACTTCGACTGAGCCCACGCCGATGAAACTGCCCGAATTCATTTTAGATAAAAAAGATTTTAGAGTAGACGAGATGAGCGTCAGCATCAGGCGTCCTAATGCGGAGCGAACTAGTAAATCATGAATATTAGAAAACACGCCGCCGAATTTTCAGTTTATATTTTATCGCAAGATGCCGATCTGGGCTCGCGCGTAAAATTAAACTTATCGCAAGCGGGTTATGATGCATACTTCTTCGCAGACTTTGAAGAGATGTACACGCGCGTGCAAATCACGCCCCCGCATTTGGTAATCATTGATTATGAAGCCTTAGTATTTCCGTTGGGTGAATTTTTTGAAAAAGTGTTAAGTGTCTCCGCAGAAATTAAAATGATCTGTTTATCAAACCCGGAGTATTTTCAGAATTTTGCAGCATTTAAAGATTATAATATGGTGCAGTTTTACGACCGTGCTGCTACCGGAGTTGCGTTACAAGTTTTGTGCGGCGTTGATCAAAGTTGTGAAAGCTTATTTCGCCTTTATCAAAACGAACAGATCTATGAGTCTTACGTAAGTAAAAATAATAATCTGTTACAGCTAGAACAAACGGTTGAGCAAGAACGTTCTGGGCCACAGGTGCGTCCATTTCAAATGAGAATTTCGGAATACCGCACGGCTGAATCTAAAGAAGATCTTTTACAGATTTTTTTCCGTCAAACCTCTGATCAGTCCTGGGTTTTTTTAAAATATATTAAATCAATTCAAACTTACATCGCCGTATCACATCAGAATATGCCAGAAAATTGGGTTGAGGGTTTATCATTTAAAGTTTCGATCCAAGAAGAAAACTTTAACCGCCAGGTGATCGTCGGAGAATTTCCGGACAGACTAGTTAAATACATGCAGTCTAAATGGGAAGTCGATAAAGTTAAAATACTTCCGTTAGTTATTAAAGAAGAAGTTGAAGGAATATTTGTTACCACCCAAGATATTTCAGCCACGGTTGCGGAAGATTTTTCTTTGATGAGTTTAGTGTATGCATTACTTTCGCTTGAAGCGCAGCCGCAGTTTTTAGACGTCGAAGATTCATTGACGGGTTTTTACAATCAACTTTTTTATAAACGCGTTTTAGATAAAGAAATCGATCGGTCAAAGCGTTCGTTCGCGCCGATTTCGGTGATTAAAATTGCGATTGATTCATTCCGCGAGATTGAAGTTAGCCAGGGAAAAAATTTCTGTGACGAAGTTATTAAAAAGCTTGCAAACGTAATCAAAAAAACCAGCCGCCTACCAGATTACGCCTGCCGAACGGCCGAGAACGAATTTTCGATCATCTTAACGAACTGTAATCGTAAGGGTGCGGCTTTACGTTCGGAACGTCTTCGGCAAGAACTTAGAATCGAAAGTTTTTCTAAAGCGGGAATTATGATTACCGTTAGCCAAGGTATCAGCGAATACCCAACGTTAACCAAATCAGCCGAAGCATTGAATGATTCGGCTAGAAAAGCTTTAGACTTTATCTCTTCCAAGGGTCCCGATAAGATTTGCATTTTTAAAGCTCCGCAAGGTCATCAGCCTGATTTTCAGGTGGATACGTGAGCTATTAATGGAAATGTTTCGTAGTACCTATGCCGATATCAGTTTAGATGCTTTAGCCGCAAACTGGTCAGAAATTAAAAAAGTGGCCGGCGACGATCGTTTTATCTGCCCAATGATCAAAGCGAACGCGTACGGGCACGGAGATGTGCAAACGGGCTTAGCGCTTGAAAAATTAGGCGTAGGTATTTTGGGTGTATGTTTGATCGAAGAAGGATTATTACTAAGATCATCGGGTGTTAATTCAGAAATTTTAGTTTTTCGCGGTTTTGATAAACGGGGCGCAGAAAAGATTTTGGAATACCAAATGACTCCGGTGGTAAGCACTTGGGAGCAAATTAAGTATTTGGAAGCCGTGGCCGATGAAACGGTTAAGGTACATGTAAAATTTAATACGGGAATGAACCGCATTGGTTTTAATCCCGATCAGTCTGAAAAACTTTCTGATTATTTTAAAAAATCGAAATCACTTAAACTAAAAGCTTTATTAACTCACTATGCAATGGGTGAAGATGCCGTTTCTAAAGATGGATTTTCTGCCAAGCAGACTGCAACGTTTTTAGAGATCATGGATTTTTTTAAAGGTCACGATGTTTATGCGCACTTACTTAATTCGGGCGGTATCGCAAGCCTGGCGCAAGTAAAACAAAATAATGTCAGTGATCATTTTCTATTACAAAAAAAATGGGGATTTCGCCCGGGCCTAGCTTTGTACGGCTACCAATCAGCGCCACAATTTAAGGAAATGAAATTAAAACCCGTGATGACTTTAAAATCGGTGGTTAATAATATTCGTACGGTTTTACCAGGTGAAAGCGTATCCTACGGTTGCACTTGGACCCCGTTAGTTCCCTCAAAAGTAGCCGTTGTGCCGATTGGCTACGCGGACGGAGTGCACCGCTTAATTTCGAATAAATCCCAAGCCTTATTTGCCGGACAACTTGCGCCCATCGTGGGACGTATCTGTATGGATTTTTTAATGTTAGATGTAACCCACATTGTTAGCGGTGATGATTTAACTAAATGGAATGAAGAAGAAGTTACGTTATTTGGTTTTGATGAAAATAATAAATTTCTTTCGGCCGAGGTAATGGCCGAACAATCAAATACCATCGTATGGGAAACTCTCACTTCCGTAAGCGAGCGAGTTCCCCGACATTACCGAGGATTAAAGAAGCCATGATTGAAAAAGTTGCTGATACCTTAGATCGTTTTATATTTTATTTTATTAACGGGTTTCGCGGCTTTATCAAAGAAGTCGGTTTGATTGCGATCTTTGCTTGGCAAAGCACAAAACTACTATTTGCAAAACCCTATCGTTACGGTGAAATTTTAAAGCACATGGAATTTATCGGCAATCAGTCGATCGGAATTATCGCTTTAACAAGTGTATTCACGGGACTGGCGATTTCATTTCAAATTTATTTAGGGTTTAAATTAGTTAATGCCACCGACTTAGTCGGTCCGACCGTGGCACTTGGAATTTCGAGAGAATTAGGCCCGGTATTAACCGGCCTAATCGTGTCGGCTCGGGCCGGCGGCGCTATGGCGGCCCGTCTGGGTACCATGCGCGTGAATGAACAGATGGATGCACTTGATGTGATGGGAGTTAATACCAAACAGTATTTAATTGCTCCCAGATTAATTGCGGCGGTTATCTGTATGCCATTACTGACGGCGCTATTTGATTTTATGGCGATGGTTGGCTCTTGGTTTTTATGTACAAAATTAGTGGGACTTGATCACGCAGTATTTATGCAAAAAATTCGTGAAACGATTGAAATGCGTCATATTAATGAAGGCTTAATAAAAGCCGCGATCTTTGGATTTATGTTTGCGGTGATTTGTACTTACAAAGGTTTTAATACCACGGGCGGTGCTAAAGGCGTGGGTGAAGCTACGAATCGCGGCGTCGTGATCAGTATGGTCAGCATTATTATTTTAGATTATTACCTGATGAATATTATCCGTATTTTTTACGTTTTAACCGGGATGAGCCAATGAGTTTAAAAAACACGGGCGATTATGCCGTTATGCTAGAAAACGTACAAAAAACTTTTGACGGAAAAGAATTTGTTTTAAAGGGAATTGATTTAAAAATTCCGAAGGGCAGTTTGACTTCGATCATTGGTTTTTCGGGAACCGGAAAAAGTGTGATGTTAAAACATATGTTGGGTTTATTTAAACCAACATCGGGAAAAGTGACCGTGTTAGGCACGGATATTTCAACGTTGGATGAAAATGCCTTAACCAAATTTCGTTGTAATTACGGAGTGCTTTTTCAGAGTGCGGCGTTATTCGATGACATGACAGTTTTAGAAAATGTTTGTTTTCCGTTGGAAGAACATCGTCGTGAATTGAGCAAAGAACAAGTGATTCAAATCGCTTTGCAGAAATTAAAGATGGTGGGCCTAGACCCTAAACATAACGAAAAACTACCCAGTCAGATTTCGGGTGGTATGCAGAAGAGAACAGGTCTAGCCAGAGCACTCGCCCTAGATCCAGAAATTTTAATCTACGATGAACCTACGACAGGATTAGATCCCATTCTAACTGAAATGGTAGATAATTTAATTGTAGAAACTCACCAGGCGCGACCGGGCACGACTTCGATCATGGTATCGCATAATTTGCAAGCGGCGTTTCGTATTGCAGATTTTGTAGTGATGCTTGATTCGGGAAAAGTTTTATTAGCGGGCACACCTGAAGATTTTTACAAAACGGACATTGAACTGGTTAGACGGTTCGTGGACAAAGGAATCAAACATCAATGATGATCATCTCGTGGAGATTCTAGCGTGAGTTTTTTAAGTTTAGCAGAAGTAAAAGTTGGCGCCTTGGTTGTAGCTATCGGTGGCTTGATTGCATTTATGTCGATGCAAATAAGCGATGATCCAAGTTATATGGGGCGATCTAAAAAAGCGTGGTTTCTTTTGCCCAATGCAAACGGACTTATCAAAGGCTCAGCCATTAAATCTGCCGGTATTCCGGTCGGAGTAATCAGAGATATTCGTTTACAAGACGGACAAGCCCGAATTGATGTCACAGTAAAATCAGATGTGGGTTTAACACGTTCGGCGGCAGTTGAAATGCGCGCAAACGGAATTTTAGGTGATAAGCACATTGATGTAAATCCCGGAACTATCGGCGATTCAGAACTTGAAGACGGTGGCCAGATTGTTAATGTTAAATCTGGTGGTTCGTTAGACGATGTGATGGGACGAGTGGGCGAAATTACGAATAACTTAAAGGAAGTAGCTCAAAATTTAAAAGAAGCCGTTAGTGAAGACGGCACCAATAAACATATTTTAGGCCGCGTCGTGCAAAATGTAGAAAAGTTAACTCGCGATTTAGCGCAAATGACTTCTGAAAATAAAGAACAAATCAGTGAAATCGTTGATCAAGTTCACGGGATCACCTCCACGATTGATGAATTGGTCAATGATGATAGCGATACGGGCTTGAAAAAAACCTGGAAAAAAACTTTAGCTAGACTAGATAACTCGATGAAAAATATCGATGAAATCACGACTAAAATTAATAATGGTGAAGGCACGATCGGAAAATTAGTTTCGGATGAGCAAACGGCCGAAGATGTTTCTTCGGCGATTGAAGGCATCAGTGGTTTAGTTGATTCGGCTAATAAAATTACGACCGGAATTGATTTCAACTCGTACTATTTAAATCAAGTTGGCGGGGCCCGTTCAGCAGTGGGAATCACGATTCAACCCGGTCTGGACCGCTATTATTATTTAGGCGTAGTGAATGATCCTGCCGGAGTGGTCGACGAATCAACGATTGAAACTACAACCAATGGTGGCACGCCGATTCGACAATCTGAAAAGAAAATATATAAAAGTAAGGTCAAATTTAGTCTGTTATACGCAAAAAACTTTTTTGATTGGACATTGCGTGCCGGTTTGATGGAAAATACGGGCGGTTTTGGGGTCGATTACAACTTCTACCGAGATAAAGCATCGATCTCCAATGACTTTTATGATTTCGACCAAGTTCAATGGAGAGCGGCGATTAATTACAAATTATTCTACGGATTTTATTTAGTCGGTGGTTACAACGACATCTTAAATAAACGTAGTGCGCAATCAGCCTATTTCGGTGCGGGTCTTTACTTAACGAATGATGATCTGAAGCTTCTTCTGACGAAAGCACCTTTCTAAATGAAACGAGCTTTGATTAGTACTTCGGACAAATCAGGGCTTGTCGAATTTTTAAAACCGCTTTGCGAAAAAGGTCTGCGCTTAGTTTCTACGGGTGGCACACTTGAGTTCTTAAAAAAAAATAATTTACCGGCCATTAATGTTTCTGAAGTGACAAAGTTTCCCGAAGTTTTAGACGGACGGGTTAAAACTTTGCATCCGGCCGTTTACATGGGTTTGTTAGCCGATAAAAGAAATCCTTCGCATATGCAGCAGTTATCAGATCATCAGGTTGAAGCATTTGATATGGTGATCGGTAATTTATACCCTTTTGAAAAAACGGCTTTAAACGAAAATGCAAGCTTTGAAGACCTAATTGAAAACATTGATATTGGTGGTCCTAGTTTTTTACGGGCCGCTGCAAAAAACTATCATTCCGTCATTGTCGTCAGTGATCCGGATGATTACGCTTGGGTGCAAAAAAAAATTTTAGCCAACGAACTAACTGAAGCAGACCGTAAAAAGTTAGCTTTGAAAGTATTTTCTTTAACTTCGTATTATGATGCTTTAATTGTACAAAAATTAAGTTCAGCATCTGACGATTTAAAATATATGAATATTCCGCTCAAAAAGAAAAGTGAGCTTCGCTACGGAGAGAATGCACATCAAAAAGCGACTTGGTACGAAAATCCTTTATTTAATTCATCTTTAAGCCAGGTGCATATTCACCAAGGAAAAGAGCTTTCGTATAACAATTTACTCGATTTAGATGCCGCAGTTGGTTTAGTTCAACAATTTAATAAACCGGGCAGTGTAGCGGTTAAACATAACAATCCGTGTGGCGCAGCGATGGGCGAAAGCTTATTGCAGGCATTACAAAAAACGATTGAATCAGACCCCAAAAGTATCTTTGGTGGAATTATCGCCTTTAACCGTGAAGTTGATGTTAGCGTTTGCGAAGCCTTAAAAGATCTATTTCTAGAATGCTTAATAGCCCCAAGTTTTACGGCTGAAGCTTTAAGCTTACTTTCAAATAAGAAAAACCTGCGCGTGTTATCTTTACCAAATTATAAAAGCACCGGAAATACTTTATCTATGAAATCTTTGTCGGGCGGGATGCTGGTACAAGATAGTGATCGTTTTCCAGAAATTGAATGGACGTACTTTAAACAAAAACCGGACGCTGCCCTATGTGAAACCATGAAATTTGGAGAAAAAGTTGCGGGTTTTTTAAAAAGTAATTCAATTGCAATCGTATATCAAAATCAAACGATTGGTTTAGGTATGGGCCAAGTAAACCGGGTCGATGCCGTTCAACAGGCGGTGGTGCGGATGAATGAATTTAAAACAAAACACTCGGTAAAGATGGCGCAAGTTATTTTAGTCAGTGATGCATTTTTTCCATTCGCAGATTCGGTCGAATTAATTGCGCAGACCGGTATTCAATGGATTGTGCAACCGGGTGGGTCAAACCGCGATCAAAGCGTTTTTGAAGCGGCAGAAAAAAATAATATCAATATGGTCGTAACACAAACGCGCCACTTTAAGCATTAGGTTATATTATGTTAGATAAAATTTTTGAAAAAAAATGGTTAGTTAAATCTGAAAATAAAATTTTGGGACCTTTTCATTTCGAGCAAATTGAAGATCTACTCAAAAAACGACAAATTTCCTTAATCGATGAAATTCGTGATACGGAAACCCGCTGGCTATACATCCGCGAAAATCCGCAATTTAAAATGGTCGTCGAAGAAATTCGTAAAGAAATTAATTCTAAAAACGAAAACACAAAAACGCATCAAACGGTGTCCAAAACAATTACGGATGTTGGGCAAATAACCAGTGCTCAACTACCACAGTTTACCGAAGTAGATGTG
Source organism: Bdellovibrio sp. (assembly GCA_014376435.1). GTDB lineage: Bacteria > Bdellovibrionota > Bdellovibrionia > Bdellovibrionales > Bdellovibrionaceae > Pseudobdellovibrio. The sequence goes on from JACMRL010000019.1 coordinate 66,626, forward strand.
CAAGAAGCGTCAGTGATTCACGAAGTCCGTAACGAAATCAATTTTGCCAAAAAACTTCCGGAAGAAGCTTTGGGCACCAAAGAAAAAGCAAAAATATACGGTTTACCCAAAGATCAATTTTTTCAGCAAAAAGTTGATTCTTCCAAACGTAAAAATTTAATTTATTTATTGATCATTTTAGTACTCTTCAGTTTGGCCGCCGGATCGTTTGTGTTTTATCAAAAAAGATCCGTGCGTATGCAAGAAGAAGAATGGATGGCACAGATAAAAAAGTACGAATTTTTAGGTTTCAACCAAAAAGCCGTTACACTTTATTCTAAATTGCCAGATATGAATCAGAAAAAAGTTTTACCGCAGGTATTAGCCCTTTACCCTGTCCTAGAAACCGAACATCTGGCGCAGTTAAAAGACATTGAAAATATTTCTGAAGCAAGTGATTTGAGTGTTGAACAAAAAACTACTATTCAACTGATTTACTTTTTAGCAGCTATGCAAAATCAAAATTTAGCGTATTCTACCGAAGCGATCGCGAAAGCTAGTGCGCTGCAGCCAGCGTCGGATATTGTCTTAGAAAATACGGCAATTCTGGATTTAAAAAAGTCTAATTTTCAAGCCAGTTTCGATGCTTACCAATCTTTATACCGCAAAGAAAAATTAGGGCGTTATTTATTAGGTAGTTTGCAGGCATTTACCGGACTTGTTCCGGCACAGAAAGCTAAATACTTGCAACCGCTCAGTCAAATGATTGAAGCTCACACTTCAGTTTACTATGATTACAAAAAAGAATTACTTCTGGGGCAAATGGCTTTAGCTCGTTGGAATAAAAACGATCTGTTATTTAAGGTTTCCTGGAGTCAGTTTTTAAATACTCCCGTGCAGTTATCAAATTTATTTAGAAAATCTTTATTGATCCTTAGCGCGTCGTATCAGTGGAAGGAACTTGAAGAGTATAAAATAGCGGTTCGTGCGGCCCTGACTCCCGAAGAAGTGACATTATTTGAAATTCATAATTACTTAGAAATGTCGCAAGTCAGTGCGGCTCATCAATATTCAGAAAATAATTTAGCTAAAATTAAAGAAAAAGCAGTTAAGCAACAAATGACGCTGTTGATTCTTAATTCGCAGGCTAGGCGAACGGAAATTTTAGCTTTAGAAAAAACCGGTCAATTAGATATGAAGTCCGAGTTAAATCATATCCTTTTGGCATTAATTAAAATTGAGTTAAACCCGGCCAGTGATATTTCTATTCACATTGATTATTTAAAAGACCATAAACTTGTATTTTGCCAAGATTGGATTACGCTGGTGCAGCTTACAAAAAGTAAACAGCTCGAAAAAATTAAACCCTTTTTACGAGAACACTTGATGACAGTTGATAATTTTGCCCCGGTCATTGAGGCCCGAAGTTTGGTTGAATAAGAATGAAAAAATATCTAGTGATCACTTGCTGTTTGGTATTTACGGCATGTTTTAAAAATAAACACGAAACCGAGACGGCAAAAACTGCCGTGTCTACCGTGGCGCAAGATATTCAAATTCCTAAAGCGATTATGGCCGAAATCGAAAAAGAGCTTAGCGAAGATTCGAAGTTAATTTCACCCGTTTATTTATTTCTACCTTTGCAAATTGAATTACACGAAAAAAATACTGGAGTATTAAAAACGAATCTGCTAGCGATTTCGTTTCCTAAAGGCGGCGGTATTTTAGATTTAAAAGATGTCGTCGTGGGACAGGGTAGTTTTTACCTTCACTTCCCGAAAGAACAATTTGCAAAATTGCCGGAACTTTTACATCTGTATTATGTCAGCCAAGCGCCAGTCAAAAAAATTGATCAAGAAAACTTTGGCTTAGGCTGTGGTAAATTTATAGATATTAAAAAACAATTTAAAAATCTTCAAAAAGATGAGTTTTTTAAATTAAATACCACTCACTTACGCCACCTGTACGTTTTGGCCGGACATTATATTTTTGTTTTTCGTGAAAATAATCAAGTTTCGCTAAGCCAATTGACCATCACTGACTCAAGATATTTAAATGATCTTTGTTTTCCGAAAACGGGAGCCCACGAATGAGTCTTGATTCAAATACCGAAAAAGCATTAACACCAATTCGCAGCTTAAATGATAAAGACAACATGAACGATCGCCCATTTTTAGTTAAAGACAAAGTAAAAGGCATGGGTAAAAACGGTCGGGCTTTTTTAAGTTTATTAATCGGAGATAAAACAGGGCACATTGATGCACGGGTTTGGGACCGGGTTGACGAAATTTCTGAAGCCTTTGAAATCGGTGATATTATTTTAGTTAAAGGACAAGTGCAGGTTTATCTAAGCCGCAAGCAAATTATTATTCACAAAGTAGAAAAAGCGCAAGCCGAGCAATTTAATAAGGAAGATTTTACCATTGAAGATAAAAAAATCGATGCGCACGCTTTATATTCAGAATTGATTCAGATGGTAAATCAGATTGAATCAGCACCGATTCGCCAATTAATTTTAGATTCTTTACAAGACGAAGAAATTAAACCTCTTATTTTAAAAGCTCCGGCGGCTAAAACCATCCATCACGCACATCGCGGTGGTTTATTAGAGCACGTGGTTTCAATTTGTAAACTGATGAAGATGATTTCTTCACATTACGCATTTTTAAACCAAGATTTACTGATGTTTGGTGCTATTTTTCATGATTTAGGAAAAGTATGGGAATTAGACATTCAAAAAGAACAAATCCAATATTCTCATAAAGGCCGTCTATTGGGGCATATGCAATTAGCCTGTGAGCTAATCGATAAAAAAGCGCAGCGTATATTAGGATTTCCTGAAGACTTACGCGAGATTATGAAACATATCGTCTTATCGCATCACGGAAAACTAGAGTACGGATCACCTGTGCGCCCTTATTTTATGGAAGCCTTTATGGTGGCGATGATTGACGATTTAGATTCAAAGGTAGATACCATTCAAGGCTTCATTGAATCAGAGCGCCAGACGGGCGAAAGCTGGTCACGTTACAATGAAAATTTTGAAAGATATTTTTTCTTAGAGAATTTAAAAGGACGCTGGACATAACATGATCGATTTTTTAAAAGCTTATAAAAACTATGATCCCGCCGCTAAATCTTATTTAGAGATTTTTCTACTTTATCCGGGACCACGCGCGATCTTTTTTCACCGTATCGCGCATGCGCTTTATAATATTCGACTTTATTTTATTGCTAGATTTATCGCAGACATCTCTCGTTCCAGCACCGGAATTGAAATTCATCCGGGCGCAAAATTAGGCAGGCGTTTGGTGATTGATCACGGCGTAGGTTGCGTGATCGGTGAAACGGCCGAAGTAGGCGATGATTGTATTTTATTTCACGGAGTTACTTTGGGCGGACTTAAATTCGACCCGGTTAAACGTCATCCAACGGTGGGTAACCGAGTTTTAATCGGCGCCGGCGCTAAAGTGTTAGGTCCAATCAAAATTGGCGATGATGCGCGTATTGGTGCGAATGCGGTAGTAATGAAAGAAGTTTCACCGGGCGGAATCATCGTTGCTCCACAAAGTATCGAAATCGAGAAGAAACACTAAATTATTTCTTACGCACGTAGGGAACCCAAGGTACGGGCTTCCACTCCAGCGGCTTTTCGGGCCAATCATGTTTTGGGTAGCGCGAACGCAATTCTTTCCGAATTTCAAAATAACTAGATAACCAGAACTGCTCAAGCTGACTGGTGATCTGAGTCGGGCGGCGATTCGGAGCCAGTAATTCAATCGTCATTCGTAATTTACCATTTAAAATAGTCGGATTTTTTAATTGCCCCAAAACATCTTGAATACGCACGGATATCAGCGGAGCTAATTCGCTTTCGTAATCAATCGTAACAATTTTTTTATTCGGCAAAGTAAATTCGCTGGGCATTTGGCTTAAATCTGATTTAATTTCGTCGGGAGTTAAATAAATGAGTAGTTGGTATAAATCATAATTCGTGAACTCCTTTAGCGAAGCCAATGTATCGGCAATACTTTCCACTACTTTATCTGCTAACTGATCTAAGAAAGTAAATGAACTAGCCGAATAACCTAAGTCAGACGCTTTCTTTTTAAGAAATGAAATGCGTGTAACATAACGTTTCCATCCGGGATGTGATTCAAGAAATAAATCTTTTTGTTCAAGGAAAAGATTTATAAAAACTCCTGAATCTAATTTTAAATTCAGCGGAATACGGCTGCTTTCAGATAAAACAAATAAACCCGACATACGTTTTTCTATTTTATAGATATTATTTTTTTCAAAATCGACCTGATAGCTGACTTGCATGGTCTGATTGCCCGAGCTGTATCTTTCAAATTCTGCTTGTGAAAATCCCAAAGCAAAATCAATTTTGGTAACGCTATCGGAAGTATCGCGACCGTGAAAAAGTAAATAATAATCGTATTCTTTAGAAACAAGGCTAGCCGCAAATTCTATGCCGCGACCTAAACTAGAAAGACCACTTAAACCTTCTTTATGCTGAGCCATTTTTTCAGGAAAATATTTTAAGAATACTTGAATCAAGGCCGAGCGAAAAGATACTTCGCTTTTAACAGACTTAATCGAAAGCCCAGATAATTGTCGTTCAATTTTTTTACCCATCTCATTCAATGGTAATGCATCTATATCTAACGAATGAACACCTTTAGAAAAATCGTTGGTTTCTAAGAATGCTAAAAATTGACTAGCTTGGCCTTGAAAGCCACGTTGGCTAAGTTCAACGAATAAAACACTACGCTCAATATCAAGCGGTGATCTTTGAACTAGAAAACCTTTTTCAGTCACTTTGCGATCATCTGTAATCAGTTGCCAACTTTTCAATTTTTTCACCGCGACCGCGAATGATTTCCTAGGCTGATCAAGCCAGCTAAAAGTTTCTGGTTTTTCCACGCCCATGGATAACAGAGTTAGCGATTCTTCTAATAAATCACTGAGTAAAATTTCTGGTTCAATCTGCGCGGGCATCGAGCGCTCATCTATTTCGTGCCACATCTGAAAACAAGTTCCCGGCCCAAGGCGGGCGGCGCGGCCCGCACGCTGGGTTGCAGAAAAGTGAGAGATTCGGTTTAATTCGAGCCGCTTAAAACCAATTTTACTTTCGGTGACCGAGTTTTTCTGTAAGCCTGAATCAACTACGCAATCCACCGAAGGTAAAGTTAACGATGATTCAGCAATATTCGTCGAAAGAATAATCCGGCGGTGATTTGCAGACTGTAAAATACGGCGCTGTTCATCCAAGCGTATACTGCCGTGTAAAATTTCGGTCTGGGTTTGTATGCCGGTCTGTAAAAGCCGGTTTTGCACCATTCTAATTTCGTGTAAGCCCGGTAAAAAAACTAGAACATCTTTTTTAGACTTTCTCAGGGCTTCACGCAAGGTATCGACGATTTGATCTACAAAAGTAAAATCAAAATTAATTCGGTGGCTTTTTTTATTTTTGATAATTTGTAATGGATGTGGTGGGCTATCAACGTCGATCCACTGCGAATCTTCTAAATATTTCTCTAGTGGTGCGACATCCAAGGTGGCCGACATGACAAGAATCTTTAAGTTTTGTTCCAACACCTGGCGTTCGTAGCAAATACCTAAGGCCATATCACTGGCCGAAGATCGTTCGTGAAATTCATCAAAGATAATCAGTTCTAAATTTTTCCAAAGCTCAGGATCATTCACTTTTTTAATGAATACACCCTCGGTCATAAAAATAAGCTGGGTGGCAGGCGTGGTTTTATTATCAAATCGCACTTGGTAACCAACTTCTTTACCTAATATCCAAGAATTTTCTTCGGCGATAAAATTTGCAGCCGAAACCGCGGCAATTCTTTTCGGAACTAAAACAATTATTTTTCGCTGAACATTATTCTCAATAAAACTTTTAAGTAAAGCCGCCGGTACCCGTAAGGTTTTACCAGACCCCGGTGGAGCCGTTAAAATTAGATTCGGACTATGATGAAAACTTTCAACGATTTGCGAAAGATAAGGGTCAATCGGTAATGAAAATCTATTTTCCATACACTAAAATCATAAACTCCGCTTTTTCAAGCGTTAGTTGTTTACGAACTGATTCGGGCGAGCCCTCTAAAATGACTTCAGTTTCTTGCGACATATTCAAAGCTAATAACATTTTGCGGTCGCCTAAATGCAAACAGCATTCGTCTAACATTTTTCGTAAACGATAAGGTGTATCCATTAAAATCAAGGGCTCTTTCGTTTTTTTCAAAACTTGCCATTCTTTTTCACGGGCTACATTTTCGGCCGGAATAAATCCACGAAAGAAAAACTGCTGAATGCGCTCCGAACTTAAAGATAATAATCCCATTAAGCTAGAAGCACCTAAAGAGCTTTGTACCGAAATATTTTGTTTGCGGCATAATGCAACCACCTGAAAACCCGGGTCACAAAAACTAGGAGTTCCGCAATCAGAAACTAAAACGACATTCTGGGTTTTACACATTTCAACTAACAAATTAACTTCGTCGGTCGTGGTGTGTTCACTTAAAACTTCATATTTTTTTGCTTTGATTTCTAACTTTTTTAAAAGTTTTGAAGTTTCTTTGGTCGATTCACAAATGACTACGTCGGCATTTTCAAAAAGCTCGATCGAGCGTAAAGTAATCTCGTCCGTGCGGCCGATTGGAGTGGCAATTAAAGTTAACATGAGGGCCTACCAAAGTGAAAAATACGATGTAACTGCGCCGTGACGGTTTCACGTCTGGCATGCGTCGTTTCTAAGAAAATAATTTCTACATCTGGTGAAGTAGCTAAAACCGCATTAATATTGACGGGCTCATTTTCAAAGAAATAGATTTTTTCGTACTGAGTGCGATTAACTTTGGTAAACCAGTCTGTTTTAAAAAAGCCATCATCGATTGCGCGGTCGGGTTTCAAAACCAGCTGCCCGGGTTCGCACGGAAATCCCCATTTTTTTAAAACTTCTTCCGAACCAATTCCCATGCGAAGCATGTCACGACCGGTTAAATATTTAATTTCGCAACCGGCTTGGTAAAGCTCTAATACGTAAGAGACCGCACCCGCGTAAGGAACATCATAGTGGACATATTCGTTGGTAAAAAATTTCTCAAACCAAAAGTCTCGTAAATTTTTCAACATTTCTAAATCACGCTCGGGATGATAGCCAGCGCGTAGCACGGCCTCATTAATTCCCCAGTCTTCGTGTTTTACTTCAACGTTTTTTAGCTCTACGAGTTGGTGCAATTCTGCAAACTCGGATAGGATTTTTTTAGTGCGGTGACTGACATTAAACAGCGTGGAATCGAGATCAAATACAGCCAGCGTGCGCAAGTTTTGAGCACGTAAATCCTGAGCGATTTTAATGATTTCGTTAAGTTTTGAATGGTTTGCACTCATTTTGACCGAGTATGTCTTTGATAGGCTGAAAAGAAAAGTCTTTTCTGACAAAGAGGTTGGAAAGAACCTGCACTTTTGTTAACTTCGGGAACAAATTTTGTTCTCGATAAACAAGGCTAATTCTGGGAGAAACTTCGTATGAAACTATTCGCGATCGTAATTACTTTAGTGGCAGTTGTTTTAAGTGGTTGTATTAAAAAAACGGCTGAATTGGGTACCGCAGATAATCCAATCAAACTTCACTTCGTTCCTTCGGTTGATGCCAAAGTAATCGAAGATAATTCGGTAAAATTTAAAGACTATTTAGAAAAAAATACTCCGTACAAATATGAAGTAACAATTCCGCAATCTTTTATCGCGGTGGTTGAAGCTTTCGGAACAAAACGTGCGGATGTTGCGGCCATCAACACTTTTGGTTACGTACTAGCTCACGAGAAGTACGGCGCAGAGGCTCGCTTAACGGTCATCCGTCACGGCGAATCAACTTACCAATCTCAATTCATTACTAAAGCAGATAGCAAAATTAAAAAAGTTGAAGACTTAGCGGGTAAAAAAATTGCCTTCGTTGAGCCTTCATCAACATCGGGTTACTTACTTCCGTTAAAAACTTTAAAAGATAAAGGCATTGAAGCTAAAGAAATCGTATTCGCCGGCAAACACGACAATGTGGTTTCAATGGTTTACCAAGGCCAAGTTGATGCGGGAGCCACTTTTTATTCTCCCCCATCAAAAGACGCTAAGGGCGGCGATAAAATCGAAGACGCGCGCCGTTTAGTATTAACTCAATATCCCGATGTCGAAAAAAAAGTAGTGATCATTTCGTTATCTGAGCCAATCACAAACGATCCGGTCGTTTTCAGAAAAGAAATGTCTGAAGAGATGAAAACTAAAATCATCGATGCGATGTTATCATTCGTATCGACACCTGAAGGCAAAGAAGCTTTCCAAGCCATTTATGGTGTGACAGCGATGAAAAAAGCCACTGACGCTGATTATGAACCCGTGCGTAAAATGTTAAAAGCTTTAGGTAAAGATGCTTCTGAGTTAGTACAAAAAAAATAAGGAATGCCGAATATGAATAGCAATTCTAATTCTGAACCGATTCTGAAAGTAAAAGACCTAAAAAAAACTTATCCTAATGGTGTGCAAGCATTAAAAGGTGTAAGCTTCGACGTTAAACGCGGAGAATTTTTAGTGGTCATTGGTCTCAGTGGCTCGGGTAAATCAACTTTACTGCGTTGCTTGAACCGTCTGCATGATCCAAGCAGTGGGGAAGTATTATTCCAAACGGATCATCAAGGGCACTCCATCGACATTATGAATCTACATACGAAAGCTTCCATTCGTGATTTACGTAAAAAAGTAGGGATGATCTTCCAACATTTTAATTTAATTCCGCGCCACACCGTTTTAGCGAACGTTTTAATGGGTAAATTAGCTTACACCACCAACTGGAAAAGTATTTTCGGTCTATGGTCAGCAAGCGATAAAGCGGAAGCAATGAAATATTTAAAACTAGTTGGTATCTCTGAAAAAGCCCACATCAGAGCCGATCAATTATCGGGCGGGCAGCAACAGCGCGTAGCGATTGCGCGGGCTTTAACTCAGAACCCACAAGTTTTACTGGCGGACGAGCCCGTTGCTTCACTTGACCCTGCGACTTGCCACACGGTGATGGATTACTTGAAAAAAGTAAATCAAGAGCTAGGTATTACCGTTATTTGTAATCTTCATTTTTTATCATTAGTACGTCAGTACGCGACACGCGTAATTGCACTCAAAAATGGTGAGCTGGTTTACGAGGGTGATCCGAAGAATATCGACGAGGCCTGGTTTGAAAAAATCTATGGTCAAGGCGCTAAAGAAGTTCACATTAATTAAAGGATATAGTTATGAAGCCTTATATCGTTCGTCGCTCGCTATTAGATGGTTTAACGGTTGCCGTTTTTTTATCGGTCGCATTAACACTTATTTATAATCCCACTGATGCACAAATGCATGATTTGGGAATGATCTCATTTATCTTTCTTTGCGGAATGGTATTAGGAGCAATCATCAGCTTCGTGTTAAATGCAAAAGGGATCAAAACTTTTGGAGAAAATATCTTCGAACCCGATTATGAAAAAGCCAAGGGGGAAGCCAAGCCTTTTTTCAGAACTTTCTGGGGTTGGCATTTTTTCGTAACCGTTTTCGTTTTATTTATCGTGGGAATTTATAAAACAAAATTTTCAATGTATGAACTTTTAAATGAAGACGGATTTGCCGGAGCAAAACGTTTATTCGCCGGATTAGCTTCGCCAAACTGGGATGTTTTACCCACGGCCGTATTAAATATCATCGAAACTATTTTCATGGCGTTTATGGCGACAATTTTAGCGATTCCATTTGCATTTGTATTAAGCTTTATGGCGGCAAAAAATGTAATGAAAGGCCCCGGAGCTTTCTCAGTTTATTTATTTATCCGTACGGTATTAAACGTCACTCGCTCGATCGAAGCTTTAGTATGGGCGATTATTTTTTCAGTTTGGGTGGGGATTGGTCCATTTGCCGGAATGCTGGCTTTAATGATTCACTCGATCGCTTCATTAACCAAGCAGTATTCTGAAATGGTTGAAAGCGTTAGCGATGGCCCGATCGAGGGCGTTCAATCTTGTGGAGCCAGTAAGCTACAAACTATTTGGTTCGCCATCGTGCCACAAGTAGTGCTTCCGTACATTTCATTCACGGTTTACCGCTGGGATATTAATGTGCGTATGGCCACAATCATCGGTTTAGTCGGTGGTGGTGGTATCGGTACGATGTTAATTAAATACCAAGGCCAAGCAATGTGGCCTGAAGTGGGAACAATTATCGTGGTTATCGCGGCCGTGGTTTGGTTGATGGATCAAGCATCTGCCTACATCCGTGAAGCTTTAAAGTAATGTTTGAATACGAGCTTCTGATCCGTGAAGGTCATTTAGATTCTTACGGTCACGTTAACAATGCGACTTATCTATCTTTGTTTGAAGAAGCTCGTTGGGAAATTATTACTCAGCGTGGTTACGGTTATAAAAAAGTTCATGAAACCGGGGAAGGTCCCGTGATTTTAGAGGCTAATATCAAATTTTTAAAAGAGCTAAAGCTGCGTGAAATAATTAAAATCACGTTAGAGCTGATCTCTTACCAAGGTAAAATTTCAAAACTAAGACAAACCATGATTAATCCTCGTGGCGAAGTTGCCTGTGAACTTTTAGTGACGGTTGGCTTTTTCGATTTAAAAGCGCGCAAGTTGATTCTGCCCACTCCCGAGTGGAGTTTAGCGGTAGGTCACTCGACTTAAGCATTGTCTCGATTTAAGAATATAAGAATTAATTTAATAAACAGCACCTAGATATCAAATTACTATCAAGTACTTATGAAAACCCACCGATATTTAATATATCTAGGCGGTAGAATGAATTGGGGAGATATTCCAAACTGGTCAGGTGCTTCGGTTGCAAGCTTATTGCAGATCTTAAAGCATATTGAACCGGGTACATACGAGCACTGTTTGCGAGTTGGAGAATACTCTAAACAACTGGCTCTCTATGCTGGTTTGAATGAGTACCAACAAAAAGTTGCCGAAACGGCAGGTATTCTGCACGACATCGGAAAAGCTTCGATCGATTTAGATATATTATTAAAACCTTCAAAATTAAATGCGATCGAATATGAAATCATTAAAAGTCACAGCTTAGCTAGTGAAGATTTCATCAAACCACTTTCTGAAGTTCACCAATTTTTTAAAGATGTTCAACCTGCGGTTCGCGCCCATCATGAATTTATTAACGGCACTGGTTACCCAGATAAAATGATCGGTGATGAAATCCCACTCGTTGCCCGAATTATTTCCGTAGTTGATACCTACGATGCGATGTCGGTAACACGAACTTACCGCGCCGGTTTAACTGATGATATTATTTATGCTGAATTAAAAAGATGTGCTGGTACTCAATTTGATAAACAGCTAGCAACTATTTTCTTAAATTCACACCGTTTTTGGCGTAAAGCACGCACCAACGAAGAAACTCAAAACGAAGTTGTTAAAAAAGTATCTTAATCATCATGATTCAGCAACTGCCTAACTGCAGATAGCCAGCGAAGATACTGTCGAAAAGTTATCCACTCTTTCCTACATTTAAGGCTAGACCCAATCGCTCCGACACGCATGATGAGACGAAGCTTATTTATTTGGAATGAGGATATCATGCAAAAATTTTTTATTGCGCACGAGGGGATTCAATCGGGTCCATTTACATTGGATGATATTTCTTCGAAACTGAGCCAGAAAAATCTTCAATGGAATGATTATATCTACGATGAGAAAAATGAAGATTGGATTTTATTATTAGAATTTCCTTTATTAACTTCTTTATTCAATAAAAGCTTTAAAAATCCCATCAATGTATTAAAACCCGTGATTAATCATCAAGATCCACTGCGTGATCGTGCTTGGTATATTCTAAAACAAAACAATAATTATGGGCCATTTTCTAAAGGCGAAATGATTCAAATGTTACAAAGTAAAACTTTGTTTGAATTTGATTTTGTGTGGAAGCAAGGTTTAGCTTCGTGGAAACGGTTATCAGAGGTAAATGATTTTCAACCAGAAGAAGTTCGTAAAATTTTCGAAGTTGCGGCCGGCGAAACGGAAATATTTTTTAGGCGCCGACATGCGCGATCTGAATATGGTTGCAGTTTAATTTTGCACGACCGTAAAAAGATTTTTAAAGGACAAAGCTTCGAGATTAGTGCGGGCGGCGCAGGGATTATTGTTGATGCGATGGAGTTTAAAATGGATCAGCAGCTGTATTTACATTTTTCTCCGGGTGGCCCGGTTCCGGCATTTAATGCTATTTGCTGCGTAGTGAGTATTTCTGGAAACAAATACGGTTTACGTTTCATGCACATTGCGGCTCAGACAAAAGATTTAATTACTAAATATACAAATAAAGCATCGTAAGCGAAGGATTTATCGTGGGAGTTATTTTTTCAACAACATTTTTAGTCATTATGATGTTCATGGTGTTTTCATGCTCTGATCGACCGACTAGTTTTTCACTTCCATCGATCAATGAATCTTTTGGCCAAGCCGTTACTTACAATCGCAAAGTTGATATTTTATTTGTTATCGATAATTCAAAATCAATGTTGCAGCATCAACAGCGTTTATCCGCGCGTATTCCAGATATGATTGCGGCCCTAAACTCTTTAGGTATGGATTATCATATTGCGGTAACGACCACGACGATGACTAAAAATTCTGACTACGCGATGACTAGGCAAATTTTGGGTGAGCCTAAATATTTAACTCGAAGTAATATTCATTTATTAAGTGATCGTTTGTTAGTGGGTGATTCCGGCTCTGATAACGAGCGGGGTTTAGATTCATTAGCATTCGTAACGGGCTCTTATGCCAGCACCAATGCCGCAGGATTTCTACGTACGGATGCCTTATTCGTTGTTAACATTTTGGCGGATGAAAACGATAACAGTGTTGAGATGGGTCAAGGAAGCAGTAACGATTTTGTTAATTATATGAATGCCTTCCGACCTAAATTCAAAGATGGCGGTCGCGCGTGGATTGCAAATTACATTGGTACGATTCAAAATCAGAATTGTGATTTTTTAGGGGGTCACGTTTCGATTGGTACAAATTATTTAAAACTAGTCGATGCATCTAAAGGCGTAAAAGAATCAATTTGCGTGGGTGATCTGACGGCAGCCGTATCTAATATCAAGGCGCGCATCATTGATCAAATCACCGCATATCGTTTAGCGGATGCTCCAAATAAATCAACGATCAAAGTAAGTGTTGGTGGGGTAAATATTTCTGAAGGTGCGGTAAACGGATGGACTTTAGAATATGAAACCGATGCAAATGGAATTAAAACTTATTATGTAAAATTTCATGGAACCGCTGTACCGGCAGATGGAATGTCAATTCGTGTCGATTACACCCCAGCTAACGCTAGCTAAGGTTAAAGAATTAAATTATTTTTGAATCACCATCGTACCGGGGCCACTACCCACGATCGGAATCGCATAACTTGACGGTGTTAAATGCGTCAGTTGACCCGTCGAAGAATTAATTCGGTAAGCGTCAATCGAAGCGTTGTTATACGGGTTACAAGTGTAGGCAAAGGCGCCGTTTGAATCAACTTTGATATCATTCGGTGAACCGTTCGTGAAGTACTGTCCAGTAGGGCTGGTGTTGCTTACACGGCTTACAAAGCCGGTCGTTAAGTCAATTGTATAAGCCGTCACGAATTTATCTGCTGTAGACGGGCTGCCCGCCGTTCCAAATAAGAATCGACCATCCGGAGAAATACTTACGCCAGAACCTCCCCATGCAAACGGGGATGTTCCGTAGTCAGTTAAGTTACCATTACTAACGGGAATTTCTAAACCGGATAGGGCTCCCGTAGTAGTATCAATTTCGTAAGAAATAACTTTTTTCTGTCTGATTCCGCCGATAAATAACCAACGTCCGTTCGGATGAATTGTGATTCCATCTCCGGTGCTCGGTGTGACCGGGGAGCCTAAAATATTTTTAAAGGGGCTTCCGGGAATTAAGCTTAAAGCACCGGTCGTTTGGTCAATCGCGTAACCAATCACTCCACCACCACCCGAGGTTGACGAATTTGAAACGTATAAAAATTTTCCAGTTGGATCGATAACCGAAGAATTAAGTTCAGTCGTACTGACCCCTGAAGCAAATGGGGCGCCCACGATTGTTGATAAGGTACCATCGTCGGCGACGGCGTAAGCTGAAACATTGTTAGTTTGAACGTTGGCCACATACAAAAATTTTCCGCTCGGGTGAAATGCGGGACCACTGGCGGAAGGATTAGGATAAGTTGCTGCCAGGGTTAAAAATCCATTCAATGGATTAATGCTAAAAAAAGAAATCGTTCCTCCAGAACCATAATCAGCTGTGTAAATATATTTATTATTGGGATGTAAAACAATTCCGTAAGAGGTTGAGCCCGTGGTTGCAAAGCCTGCTCCCGCGCCCATATTTAAAAGCGCACCCGTTGTCGGATTTTGTGCGTAACCATAAACGCGTCCGGGATTTGATTGATTAGCTAAATACAAAAATGAAGCGTATGAAAATTGTAAGGTTGTGGGGTCACTCACGCTGGGGTCTATGATGCTACCGTTACCGTCGCGATTTCTAACTGAAATATCAAAAACTCCAGATTTTCCTGGGCCCACTTTACAAGAAATCTGGGTGTTATCGCCATTTACGCTCGACTCCAAACATTCATAGGGGCCTACGTAAACTTTCGCGCCCGCATAAAAATTTGTACCGGTGACGGTTAATGGGCAGCCACCTGAAATACTACAATAAAGTGCGCCGCCCCCATTTGCCGTAGCACCTTTAATTTTCGCCTTAAATTCTGCCGGAGCAAAACTTTCACTATCGAAATTTTTTGCACATTGAGTAAAAGATAAAATCACCGAAATAGCAGTGATGGATGCAAACGTTAAAACTTTTAAATTTTTCTTCACTCAGCACTCCTTACTTACGGATAAAACTACTTAGAACTTGTAAAATTAGTCAGAACAATTCCTAAACCAACGCGGTCCCATTTAACTGAATTTGTTAAAGAGTCATCGAAAGTCTCGGTGGTGTAATCAATGACGAAGCCAAATCTTTTTTTAATTTGGCGGTAATACTGAATTTGAAAACCACTTTTAGACTTATAAACTGCCGTGCTTCCCTGCAGCGTAGCTTTATCTAAAGTGAAAGTATCAGATAGGCGGTAGATCGCGCCAAAAGATTGTTTACCATCATAATAATCAATTCGTATGCCGGGTGAGCTGCCTTTACCCGAAATATTTTGCCCGTTAACTTCCGCGGGATCAACCGATTGGCCAGCCATGTAGTAATCATAATTAACTCCGAGACGAAGTTTTCTAAAAATATTGTAACCAAAAAATACGCTTGCCCCGGTGTAGATCATCGCGCGATCTGGAACATCAACTCCATTACCCATTTTTCCTTGTCCGGCCTCTACGGTTGCACCGATTGAAAATTTTGGATTTGAACCACCACCACTATGCTTTTGTGCGAAAGATTCAGTCGTTGATAAAACTGTTAAGGAAAAAATAAATGCGGTCAAATGACCAAAGCTTCGCTTGATAGTTAACTGCATGTGAACCCCCAGTAATAATTCGATAACCTACTAATATTGTAGAAGATTTTTATTATTTTGGCGATGCTGTTTTCAGGCGTATCAGATTGATACGGTCTATTGGGCTAGATTCGTATGGACCAAAGTCTGCTCTTGTCATAATACAGTGCTGTTTATCAGCGGTAAAAAAAAGCAAAAAAAAGGGAATCCGAAGATTCCCTTTTTACATTTTTATATCCAGAAAAAACTAAAATTTCATTAACTGCTCAACACTTAATTTTCCACCAGTTAATACTTTTCCTTGTGCGCTAGGTACTGATTTCGCTGAACCTAAAATCGCATCGCGAACTTGCGCATATGTTTTTTCAGGGTGCGCTGACCAGTAAAGAGCCGCTGCGCCGGCAACGTGCGGACATGCCATTGAAGTTCCATCCCAAGTAGCATTTAGTAAAGCAATTACTGTATCAGAATATTTTCCGCCCACAGTTGTCGAGAATATTTTTACGCCCGGTGCAGCGATATCAACCGAAGTTGCGCCCACATTCGAAAATGAAGCGATGTTATCAGCCGAATCAATCGCGGCGACTGAAATAATGTTGTCGTGAGTGTAGCTAGCTGGAAAACTTTTTTTATCGTCCGTATCGTTATTCTTAGAAGAATTTCCGGCAGCGGCGATGAAAAGAACATCGTGATCTTTGGCATATTGAACTGCATCTTGTAATGCTTGATTTTCAGTTGCTTCCGCTGGATCTTCACCTTCAGAACCCCAAGAGTTTGATAAAACTTTTGCGCCATTATCTACGGCATATTTAATTGCCTTAATAGCCGCGGCTGTTGTCCCACCTTCATTGCCGATAAAGCGTAAAGCCATGATTTGTGCGTTCGGTGCAACTCCAGAAATTCCTTTTCCATTACCACCAACGGCCGCAACGTTACCGGCACAGTGTGTGCCGTGGCCAGGGTTACCGCCGTTTAATAAATCCATTAAACTTGCTGCCGCTAGATCATAAGGTTTATTGTCGTTTGATAAAAAATCCCAACCGATGATGTCATCAATGTAACCATTGTTATCATCATCGATTCCGTTGTTAGGAATCTCTTTTGGATTTCTCCATAAGTTACCCATTAGATCTTCGTGAGTATAATCAACGCCCGTATCAATAACGGCTACGATCACTTTATTTGTTCCGCGATTAATATTCCAACCAGCCGTTGTGCCGATATCGTTCATTCCCCATTGGCTAGAAAAAAGTGGATCTGCGCCCGTTGTTGCGGTGGGAGCTGGTGGAATTTCTGGATTATCAACTTGTGGAGCCAAAGGTTGGCTGCCCGCTTCAGGGTGCGCGGCTAAATAAGATTTTAATTCAGTTTGTAGATGAGGGTTTTGTTGAAGATGAATTTTGTAATTCTTTTGAACATAAACGACTGATCCGCTTTCTAAGAACTTTTGCATTCCGATTTGGTTTACGTTGCCTTTAACTTGAATCCAGTTGTCTGTTAAGGCTTCAGATTTAAAGCCTTGAGAAGCAAAATAAATCGCGGCATGTTTTGTCGATACAGGATTTGCTACTTTCACAAGCAAATCTTCTGCGTGTGATTGAGCTGCCAGTGCTACAGTTAGCAATAGAGCTGTTGAAAATGATTTCATGGACCCCTCCGTGAGTAATGTTTTTATGCTACCCAAAAGTCTAGGAAGAAACAAAGCAGATCACCAAACAAAATTTTAGAAATTTTCACTTTTGAGCATTTGCGTTGAAGTTTTTGTGGAAAGTCAAAATGCCATGAAAAAGTAGTTATCTCGTTGTCTTCATTCCTAGTTTTTGTCATGATGTCCAATGAAAACTAAATGAAAATCAAAAGAGGTTTTGTATGAACTCGCCAAACACGCAACTGGCTACACAATCTGTTGACGATATGTCGCGGTCACTCGCGTTCACGTCAAAACTCGACGCACTTGCAGCTTGGGGACAAAGAAATTCTTTGTGGCCAATGCCGTACGGAACAGCTTGTTGCGGAATTGAATTAATGTCGGTGATGGGGCCGAAATATGACTTAGCTCGCTTCGGAGCAGAAGTGGTTCGATTTTCTCCACGCCAATCAGATTTATTAATTGTTGCTGGAACAATCACGGAAAAAATGGCGCCAGTTTTAGTTCGTATCTACGAACAAATGCTTGAACCAAAATATGTTATTTCAATGGGAGTTTGTGCCAGCTCGGGCGGATTTTACCGTGCCTACCATGTTCTTCAGGGTTGCGACAAAGTCATACCCGTCGATGTTTACGTACCGGGATGTCCTCCAACTCCAGAAGCTGTTCTAGATGGAATCATGACCTTACAAAAAATGATAAAAGACCGTACGCCACGTCCGTGGAAAGACCACTGGCATTCGCCCATGTTAACGGGTGGTTCGCACGCATCTCCGGCTGGAACGGTGGTTGCGCCATGAGTTTAGCAATGAATTTCCCCGAAGTTTTAAAAAGTGATTTAATCATCAAGTTTGGTACGACTGAATTTAAATTTACAACCACGCCGGTTGGCGATCATGTAATCGAAGCCAAAAAAGAATCTATCCCGGCGTTACTCCGTTACTTAAAAGAATACGCCGGCTTTAATTTTCTGATGGACGTTTGCGGAGTGGATTATCCAAATCGCGAAAAACGTTTCGACGTGGTTTACCATTTATTTAATTTAAAAGAATCCTCACGCGTGCGTGTAAAAACGCAAGTAGCGGAGGGTGGTTCTGTACAAACTGTTATCCCTATTTGGAAAGGTGCCGATTGGTTTGAGCGTGAAGCGTTCGATATGTTCGGAATTATTTTCGAAGGTCATCCAAATTTAAGAAAAATTTTAACCCACCATGAATTTGTCGGTCATCCGCTACGTAAAGATTACGAAGCCGATGCTCAACAACATTGTTTGACGATGCTACCGGTGCATTTTAATAATACACCGGAACAGCGCGGTGATCAGTTAGACAGCCGCTTTGTTCCGATCAATATCGGGCCTTCACACCCGGCGATGCACGGAACATTACGTGTAATGGCAGAATTAGACGGCGAGACCATCGTACGCGCAAATTGCGACATCGGTTTTTTACATCGTTGTTTTGAAAAAATGGCGGAAACTCATCCGTACAATCAAGTCATTCCGTTCACCGATCGTTTGAACTATTGTTCGGCGCCAATGAATAATGTGGGATATTGTAAAACGGTTGAAAGATTATTGGGCGTAGAGATTCCGGCACGTGCGCAAACGATGCGTGTCATCTTGTGCGAACTTTCGCGCATTATCGACCACGTTGTTTCGGTTGGAACGGGCGGACTAGATCTGGGCGCCTTAACCGGTTTCTTCCATTTATTCACTTACCGTGAAAAAGTTTATAACTTATTCGAAAAACTTTGCGGAGCCCGCTTAACTGTCTCCATGACTCGCGTTGGTGGTATGGCTCAAGATGCACCCGACGGCTGGTTCACAGATGTGTTAACTTTCTGTGATGAAGTTAGCGATGGTATCGACGAAATTACAAAACTTTTATTAGAAAATAAAATTTTCATCAAACGCACGCAAGGCATTTGCCCCGTTTCTAAAGAAGACGCAATTGCTTGGGGCTACACGGGCCCATTGTTACGCGCTTCGGGTGTTAATTTAGATTTACGTAAATCAAATCCATATTATGGATACGAAAATTATGATTTCGATATTCCAGTTGGCGCAAACGGCGACATCTACGATCGCTACTTAGTTCGTATTGAAGAAATGCGTCAATCCGTTCGCATTGTCAGACAGGCTTGTAAGAATGTTCCGGGCGGCGACTATACAATCCGCGATAAAGGAATTGTTTTACCTGAGAAAAAAGATGTTTACGGAAATATCGAAGGCTTGATGAATCATTTTATGTTGGTCATTAAAGGTCTTCGTCCACCGGCGGGTGAAATTTATGATGCCACGGAAGCCGCGAACGGTGAATTAGGTTTCTACTTAATCAGCGATGGTTCAGCGAACCCGTACCGTTTAAAAGTACGTCCGCCATGTTTTGCAATTTATCAATCTTTCCCGACCGTCGTACAAGGTGCGATGCTTGCGGATGCGATTGCAACCGTAGCCAGCATGAACGTCATTGCTGGGGAATTGGATAGATAATGTTTCAGTTATCAGCCGAAGCTAAACAACAAGTGTTAAACGAATTGAAGCGTTACGAATCAAAAGAGTCTGCGGTACTGCCGGCTCTTTACATCGGTCAGCGCGAGAACAAAGGTTTCATCAACGCGGAAGTGATCAAAGCATTATCTAGCGTGATGGAAATTCCTGAGTCGCACATCAACGAAGTTTTCACATTCTACACGATGTACAACAAAACACCGATTGGTAAATACCATGTGCAAGTTTGCCGTACGTTATCTTGTATGTTGAATGGTGCAAAAGAACTAACGGCGCATTTATGCAAAGAATTAAACGTAAAATTAAATGACGTTAGCGGCGATGGTCGCTTCACAGTTTCTGAAGCAGAGTGTTTGGGTTCTTGTGGTACAGCGCCAATGATGCAAATCAACGATAAGTACTATGAAAACTTAACGCCTGAATCAGCAATGAACTTATTACGCGGGATGAAGTAATTATGGCAACAGTAAATGAGACGAAGTCGAATCAGCAAACCAGCGAAACAAAATACTTAAGTGAATTTTACCACTTGCCAGAATTTAAAGGTATCGACGGCTACAAAAAAAATGGCGGTTACGTTGATTTAGAAAAAGCATTAAAAATGCAGCCACAACAAATTATTGATGAAGTGAAAGCTTCAGGTTTACGTGGTCGCGGCGGCGCAGGTTTTTCGACCGGAATGAAATGGGGTTTTCTTCCGAAAAATGATGAACCCCGTTATTTACTTTGCAACGCCGATGAGGGCGAGCCCGGCACATTCAAAGATCGTATGATGATGGAAAAAGCTCCGCATCAGCTGATTGAAGCAATGATCATCTCTGGTTACGCAATTAATTCAAAAAAATCTTATATCTACGTGCGCGGTGAATATGATGAATCAATCAATACTTTAACAACGGCGATTCAAGAAGCTTACAAGGCCGGTTACTTAGGTAAAAATATTTTAGGTTCTGGATTTGATCACGATATGGATGTGTACCGCGGAGCGGGCGCTTACATTTGCGGTGAAGAAACCGGAATGATTTCGTCACTTGAAGGTTTAAAAGGCCAACCGAAATTAAAACCACCATTTCCGGCGGTTCAAGGTTACTTGCGTAAACCGACCATCGTGAACAACGTTGAAACTTTAGCGGTCGTAAAATACATCATTCGTGACGGAGCCGCGGCATACAAAAAATACGGCACAGAAAAATCAACCGGCACAAAATTATTTTCATTATCCGGTAACATCATTAAACCTGGAAATTTCGAAGTTCCGTTGGGTTACCCATTAAAAGACATGGTTTACATACTGGGCGGTGGTTTTAAACCAGGTCGTAAATTGAAGGCGGTTATTCCGGGCGGATCGTCTGCTCCGGTTTTAACGGCGGAAGAAGCAGAAAAAGCGACGCTTGATTACGAATGTTTAGCAGAAATGGGAACCATGCTAGGTTCCGGCGCGATCATCGTGATCGACGATTCAGCTTGCATGGTCGAATGCTTAGCAAATTTGATGCACTTTTACCACCATGAATCTTGCGGCCAGTGTACGCCGTGCCGCGAAGGTACGGGATGGCTAGATAAAATCGTTCATTCGATTTTATCGGGTAAAGGTCGCATGCAAGACATCGAATTATTAATTAAAATAGCTGACAATATGAAAGGTAAAACAATCTGCGCTCTTGCAGACGCGGCGGCTTTACCAGTTCTAAGTTTTGTGACTAAGTTCAGAGATGAATTTGAATACTTCGTTCGCGAAGGCAAATCGAAAGTTAAAGGAGTAGCGTATGTCGCCGATCACACTCATTAAATGTACAATTAACGGCGTCGAGCTTGAAGTAAAACAAGGCAAAACCATCATCGAAGCGATGAGTGAAAATGCGCAGCGTATTGCGCACTATTGCTGGCATCCCGGATTAAGCATCGCCGGCGTTTGTCGTCTTTGCATGGTCGAAATCGAAGGAAATCCGCGCGTACAAATCGCGTGTAATACCGTGATTACGGAAGGTATGAAAATTAATAATACTTCGGCTAAAGTAAGAGATGCGGTTAAGTGGGGATTAGATTTTCATTTAATTAATCATCCACTCGATTGTCCGGTATGTGATCAGGCGGGTGAATGCGGATTACAAGACCAATATATGGAGTATGGAAAATACGATCCAGAGATGGCTGAAAGAAAACAAAGGAAACGCAAAGTTGTCGATCTGGGCCCAACGATCGTTTTAGATTCTGAACGTTGTATTCTTTGTTCACGTTGCGTTCGTTTCACGTCTGAAATAACGAAGACTCATGAATTAGGAATTTTCAGCCGTGGTGACCACTCCGAAATCGGCACGCACGATGGTAAACCATTAGATAATAAATATTCTTTAAACACGGTTGATATTTGCCCGGTGGGTGCATTGACCTCTAAAGATTTCCGTTTCAAACAACGCGTGTGGTATTTAAAAGATGCCGATACAATTTGTAATGGTTGTTCAACGGGCTGTAATACAAAAGTTTACTTCAATAAAGAAGGCGTTTTCCGCGTTAAACCACGCGTAAATATGGAAGTAAATGGCCACTGGATGTGTGACGAGGGTCGCGATACTTATAAATTTGTAAATAAAGAAGTTCGTTTGTTAAAGGGACAAAAATTTGCAAACGGTACATGGCAGGCTGAAATGCATGCGGGTGCGGCGGTTAAAGACGCGCACTTAGCATTATCGCAAGCTTCTGGTGACTCTATCGCGGTGGTATTAACCGGTCAGCATACCGTTGAAGAGTACGAGGCAATCGTTTCAACTTTTAACGATAAGTTTAAAACTAAGAATGTTTTTCACTGGGTGAATAACAAAGAAAGTTTTGAATCTTTCGACGGACTTTTATTACGCGGAGATAAAAATCCAAATACGAAAGGTTTATTAGATGTTTTAGCTAAGCACGGAATTTCTTCTCAGTGGAAAAACTTAGAAGAGGGTTTAAAATCTGGAAAAATCACTCACTTAGTTGTGTTTGGCCCAGAAAATTTACCGGTATTTCCAGATCTACAGCAAAATTTAAATATTTTTGCAACGGCGAAAAATTTAATCTACTTTACTTCGGCCGCAATTCCGCAGTTGAAAAATCATGCTAGTTCTAACCAAATCACGTTGATTCCTTTAAAAACTTACGTAGAAAAAGACGGAACATTCGTTAATTTCCAAGGTAAGGCGCAATCATTCAAACGTGCGACCACGATCGTCAGTGAAGCATTAACGGGCGTAGAGGCAGCGCAGTTGTTAGCAGGTTCCGAGATTAGAATTAAACAGGTTACAGAAAAACAACTTTTTACTTCGGCGCACGAACGTAAAGACCAAGTTCAATTAGAGCACCGTAAAAAGAATGAATTCGTATTTAACAGAGGGCGGTTATAGTGGCTGTTGTAACAAAGAATAACGACAACGCATGGTACTTGCCGGGAATTTTTACCGGCTTAGTGATTACGATGAAGCATTTGTTGAAAAATTTATTCAACAAAAAGCAAATGATCACGTTGAATTACCCGGAAGAAAAACATGAGTATTCTCCGCGTTTTAAAGGGAATCACATTTTAACCGTAAAAAAAGACGGCGCCATTCGTTGTACGGCTTGTATGTTGTGCGCAACGAATTGTCCGGCAGATTGTATCAAGATCACGGCCAGTGAACATCCAGATGCGCAAGTAGAAAAATTTCCGATTGCGTACGAAATCGATATGCTTCGTTGTGTATTTTGCGGTTTTTGTGAAGAAGCGTGTCCGGTGGATGCAATTCGTCTAGGACCTGAATGGCAAACTCCAGGTTTAAACGGCGCAAACTTCATTTACGATATTAATCAGTTAGCTTATCGCCCGGCTCTTAAAGGTGGAATTCAGTCTGTATTAGACGATCAAGACAGACATAAAGCGGGGATTTAATCCCGCTTTTATTTTTTAGATAAAATCTCTTTATATTCTTTTAATATTTTTTCACTTTTCGCATTCTTTACGCTTAAAGCTTTCATCGCTTTATCGTAAATTGCGGCGTGCTTTTTGTAGCTATCAAAAATGACGTCTAATGAATCGCGCGAGCGGTCTCCGCCGTCGGCCTCTGGAGTCGTTTCGATTTTGATGAGCGTCTTTAAAACATTTTTTACTAGCTCAAGATCATTTTTTTCAGTCAGCGCTAAGGTGGAAAAAGATTCTAGGTCTGTATTAAACGTTGGACTTACAAAGTTTGCTAAGCGAATGGATAAGCCGGCGCGGTTGCCACGGTCTTGCCCAGATAAGTTTTGTGAAAAACTAATTGAAGCAATAAATGTAAATAAAATAAAAATTATTTTCATGGGCTCTCCATTGGCTTAACCATAATTCCAACTAATTTGTAACGGCTTCCCACTTTTTTTGCGCGGGGAGTTTCATTGATTGCATAGGCAGATCGGTAATCACTTACATAACTCGTCTCTGAAGCTTTGATTTCCACGTGGCCGCAATCCGGAGTTTTTGTGCGCGGACAATCTAAATTACTCGAATAAACCAGTACGGCTCCTTTAGGAGCCTGGTTAGCGGTTTTCATTTCAGACTTATAAGGTTCTTGATCCATCAAATTAATGAAGCCGTAATTCTTTAGACTCTCTTTTGCACGCAAAGCTGCCTCATCAGAGAACCAACCCGGAATAAGTGATTTTCCACTTTTTGTTTTGGCCGATAAAGCTGCTTTTACTTGCCGATAACATTTTCTATAGGAAAATAAGCCATTATTTTTTTCAGCCCATTTTGCTGCTGCCGCAACTTCAGCGCTATTGCTGTAATTTTTAATTTGTTCATCCAATAAAGTGACAGGTTTCACGTCTCCAGGAGGTAAAGTAATTTTACCTTGCGGTTGATTTGCGGCCGCGACAATTTCACGGGCTGTTTCTTTGATTGAATTTATTTGTTTCTGTTGGGCCTGAGATTCTTTTGCGGCCGAGGCAATACAACCACGGCAAGTTGCCGGCACGGCAGGTACTTGCGCTTGAGTATCGGTACTTGGGCCGTTTGTTACTTCGGTAAAATGTGAGTCATTGCCTTTGTAAATCCAAACTTGCTCAGTTTTATTTACATTACTTTTGCTGGCTAGATTTGTAATTTCGATTTGAAGGGCATTGCCTTTTTTATTTAAAACTTTGAATTCACTACCCGGGGTTAATACACCAACGATATTGTTAATATTACCGGTTGAATCGCTGCTGCTACGTAAATAATACGAAGCATCCATCCGATAAGTTTGCGCAAAAGTATTTGTGCTAACGAATAACGATAAAAATAATCCAGCAACGTACGGTATTTTGAACTTACGATTCATGCATAGTTATTCGGAACAACACGGCTGTGTCTGTACTGACCGCAGGTCTAGGGTTTGCTAGATTGATAAACCCAAAAATATTTTGTAATAAGTGCCGCTTAGATCTAAAGATTTAGTCGTTCCATCCACCGAGTTAGTTACATCGTCCCATTTATAGCCAAGGTATCCAGCTTCAACTCCGATTGTTATTGGAATTACGATTAAAGGTTTTACACCTAATTCTAATCCGGCAGAGAAAGAACTCGCTTTGCTGGTGCTGAAATCAATTCGTGTAACCCCATTTTCCTTTACGTTCGCACTGCCAGAATGTGAAATTCCATAAGTCAGGATCGGTCCAAAATGAATAATCGTATCGATCAGGCGGTAATTAACAATGACTGCGGTACGGGTTGCCTTAAACTCTGCAGAAAAGTTATTTACACTTGGGCTGATGCTCATATTTTCGTAACGTACGCCAAACCCAATTGGAAATAACGGAGGTGTAATAATCACATCTGCGCCAAACCCACCCAAACCTAACAGACTAGGTGCGTTTGCTGGGGCGGCGCAAGATCCTGTACATAAATCAGTCGCGGTTGTTTTTGCCGTTTGAATACCGTAAGTAGCGCGCGCCTCAAATAAAGCGTGTGCGCTTAGTGGAATTAAAAAGATTGCGATAACCGATAATTTAATTGATAGAGTTTTCATTTTTTATACCTCGTGCGTTTATTTAAACGTGGTTTTGTATGAGAGTCCAAGGTGAAGCGAGTCATAACCAAAACAAGACATTCGTCCGTGTTTTTAAAGACACAACCAAAGGAATGTTCTACCATCGTGCTGAATGAGCGAAAAGCAAGACCGATTTATCATTCTAAGAAAAATTAAGTACGGCGAAGCTGATTTAATTATTCATGCATTGGGCTCAAATGGTGCAAAGTTTTCTTTCATGGCTCGTAGTGCTTTGAAAAGTAAAAAAAGATTTGGTGGCGGAATTCTAGAACCTATTCACTACGTTACTTTAACTTACCGGGAAAGTTCTGAACCCGGAAAAATGAAAACTTTAAACGAAGCTATTTTAATCGACGACTTTAAAGAGATTCGTTCGGATTATACTAAACTTGAGCTAGCACTTTTTGTGGTGAATTGCGTTTCGCACGTTAGCCAAGAGGGCGATGCTAATTCAGATTTTTTATTTAACTTAACCGGGCATAGTTTGCGCGCCGTTAGCACGACGCTGAATCCCGATTTACTAAAGCTGCATTTCTGTCTTAAGTTTCTTCATCAACAAGGTGTCATTTCGATGGAGCCATGGATGGTTCCTTTTTTAAAAACAAATATCGCCGACAATACGCAATTAGCAAAAGTCGAAAACATACACGATGTGCTAGAGACTTACCTAGATTCAATGGAATCATTTATTCTTCAATATATTAAAACAGCAGACGCGGGGTTTTCGTGAATTTAATCGAGATTTCATTACGTCGTCCAGTTTTCGCCTGGATTTTAATGGCCGCGCTTATTATTTTTGGTGCCGTTAGTTTAAATAAATTAGGTGTAAGCCAGATGCCAGATGTGAACTTTCCAGTTTTGACCATCACGATTAATTATCCGGGTGCTGCTCCCGAAGTGATTGAAAATGAAATCATTGATATCACTGAACAACGTTTACTTTCAGTTGAAGGTATCAAAGAAATGCGTTCGCAGGCCACTCAAGGCGTAGCGCGTATCACTTTAGAATTTGATATCAACCGTAATATCGATGTGGCTTTGCAAGAAGTGCAAACGGCGCTTAGTCAGCTACGTCTACCAACCGGATTGGATCCGGCTATCATCCGTAAGTCTAATCCCGAAGAAGATCCAATTCTCATTGTCGCGGTCTATGGTGAAGCTGAAATAAAAGAAATTATACGCTTTGTACAAAATAGCTTAATGGATCAGTTGCAGTTTATTTCCGGCGTCGGCGAAGTAACTACGGGTGGTTTTCCCGCGCGTAATATGCGCGTCTGGATTGATGTTAAAAAATTAAAAGCTTTCGATTTAGCTATTACCGACGTGATCGATGCAGTTCGTTCGCAACACTTAGAAAGTGCGGCGGGTCAGTACGTTGATAATAAGCAAGAAGTGCGAGTTCGTTATTTAGGCGAAGCTAAATCGATTGGAGAGATGGAAAACTTTCCCATACAAAAACGTGGCGGCCAGCTAATTCAGGACAAAATTTTTCACATCCGCGATGTGGCGACCGTTGAAGATGGTTTTGAAGACGTGCAGCGTGTGGCGCGAGTGGGTGATAAACCTGCGGTAACTTTGCAAATAAAAAAGCAACGTGGCACCAATGAAGTTGATGTGGCGCAGGCCGTTCTAAAAAAATTAGCCGAGATTAAATATCCTACCGGCATGCAGTACCGAGTAAATGTGGATAACACTAAATCAACAAAAGCTACGGTTGACCTAACGATTGAAAAACTTTGGGCCGCTTCACTAATTACAATCTTAGTTTGTTTCTTTTTCTTAGGGAGTTTTCGTTCTTCAATTAATATTCTATTTTCAATTCCGACTTCAATTTTAGGTACGTTTATTATTCTTTATTTCTCGGGCTTTACGCTAAATTTATTTACGCTGTTAGCATTAACGCTTTCAATTTCGATCGTGGTTGATGATGCGATTATGATTCTCGAAAATATCGTGCGACATAGCCGAATGGGAAAAAGCCCTTACGATGCAGCATTAGATGGTTCAAAAGAAGTCTTACCGGCTGCGATCGCCGCATCTTTGGCTGTACTTGCAGTTTTTTTACCGGTTATTTTTATGGACGGAGTGATTGGAAAATTTTTATTCCACTTTGGTATTACGATGTCCGCGGCCGTATTGCTTTCGCTACTTGAGGCCGTGACGATCACGCCCATGCGTGCAGCGGCCTTATTAAGAAAAGATTCTAAAATGACAAAGATGGAGCAAAAGCTTGATCACATTTTTGAAAAATTAGAAAAAGGTTATCAAGGATTACTCGATCGCTGCTTAAATCATAAGTGGATCGTACTGACAGTTTCGATGATTTTCTTTGCTTTAACCTTAACATTAATCAAAAAGATCAAACAAGAATTTGTGCCTCAGCAAGATCAAAATATTATTATTCTGAATGCGCAGGCGCAAACCGGTACCTCATTAGCAGCCACATCAGAAATGGTTAAACCAATCGAAGAATTGTTAAACACGATGCCCGAGATTCAAGGCTTTCTAACGGCAGTGGGGCCGGGTCAGTTATTTATGCCCATCACATTAGTCGACCAATCAAAACGCTCGATCACCCATGTTGAGCTAATGAATAAAATTCGCGAACAAGCTAAGGGAATAAAAGGCTTACGTATTTCGATGCGTGACATTTCATCTCGTAATTTAACGACGGGTCGTTTAAATCCGATGGCCTTTAATTTACAAGGGCCTGACTTAGAAGTACTAAATACCCAATCGCAAAAAATCATGAAAGAATTGGCCGAGCAAAAGTTAGCGGTCGATATCGATTCTGATTACCGTGTTGGTTTATCTGAGCTTGCTCTAAGTCCAAACAGGGATGAGCTTTTAAGAAAAGGTGTTAGCGTTGATGCGGTTTCACAAGTTTTGCAAGCGGCTATTGCGGGAGTACGCGCGGGGCAATTTTTAGTGGATGGTAAACGTAATGATATTCGTTTTAAAGTAAAAGAAGATCAAATTACTAACGGCGATGACGTTAAAAAACTTTACGTTAGAAATAACTATGGAAATTTAATTCAGTTGATTGATTTAGTAAAAGATAAAGACAATAAAGCCTTACAACAGATTAATCGTATCAACCGCCAACGTGCGATTTCAGTTTACGGAAATCTGTATGCGGGTCAGTCACAGTCTGTCGTATTAAAAAAAGCAAAAGAGATCGCAGAAAAAAACTTACCGGCTGGTTATACATTTAATCTAGAGGGGGCTTCAGCCGGATTCAGCTCTAGTTTTTCAAATATGTTCTCGGCGCTGATGATTGGTATTTTAGTGGCGTACATGATTTTGGCTACGCAGTTCAATTCGTTCCGCGATCCGATTTCGGTTTTGATGGCGTTACCGTTTTCGTTTAGTGGAGCCTTACTGATTTTATGGATGTTTGATGTTTCATTAAATCTTTTCAGTTTTATTGGTTTGATCGTACTGATGGGCATCGCGAAAAAGAATTCTATTATGTTAGTTGAATTCACTACGCAGGTTTTACATAAAGATAAAACTTCATGGCATGAAGCTTTGTTAAAAGCTTGTCCCGTACGTTTACGTCCGATCATGATGACTTCGGTGGCGACCGTGTTTGCCGCATTACCACTGGTGCTGGGTGGAGGATTGGGTCACGAAACTCGTCAGCCCATGGGTTTAGTGATCGTGGGCGGTACAATCGTATCGACAATATTTACTTTATTTGTGGTTCCAGTTTTTTATCTGATTTTAAATGAAATTCGTTTGAAGAAAAATCAACAAAGGCTCGGTAAGTTCGCGGCGCCCATTAGCTACGACTCAACTACCTAGTTTTAATTTTACTAAAGGGTGCGTTTGATCAATCAAGCGCGCCAAGTGATCAACGCTTAAATGCGTATACTTTTCGGTCGCCGTTAAGCTGTCATGACCTAATAAAGATTGTAAGGTTCGAAGATTTGCTCCGCTAGCTAGTAGGTGTGTCGCAAAGCTGTGACGAAGCGCATGCGGATGCAGCGTGTTCATCAATCCTGTTTTTTTACCCAGATCTCGAATCATTTCGTAGCCGATGCGCGTATGCAGTGGTGCTTCACCAAATACATACTTAGTTTTTTGCTTAGAAATTTTTTGTAGATGGTCAAAACAAAAAACGGGCAGCACGCAGTAACGTTCTTTACCGCCCTTGCCCAGAATTAAAATCCTGCGCTGATCAAGTTGGGTATCTTTCCATTGAACCGCGCAAGCTTCGCTAATCCGTAAGCCACCGCCGTATAATAAAAGAAATAAAGTTTTCTGTTTTAGAAAGTACGCCTGTTTTTTTAAGTCACTGGAAGCGATGCTTTGCTGATTGAAAAAATGAAGAATCGAAATCACTTCATCCACTGATAAAAAGTGCGGAATTTTTTTAGGAACCTGCGGGCAAATCAACATCGAACCGTAATTTTTATCGATTAATTTCTCTCTATAAAGCCAATTAAAAAAGCTCTTCAAAGTAGCAATTTTACGGTTTCGACTGGCTAAACTTAGCTGGCCCCAATTGGCTAAAGCGGGTCTGGCCATAGCCCAAAGCTCGTCATAATTGTAAATAGTCGGTTGTTTTGAACTTAAAAAAGCTTGGGTTAGATCTAATCGATAGGCCCTAATTGTCAGCGGCGAACTCGATTCGATATTCTCCTGGAATTTCAAGAAGTTAGTTATAAGTTCCGCGGGGTTTAAAGACATTTAATCATTATCATTTGTTCTGACAAACGTTTAAAGGCCAGAAATTCAGATAAAAAATATAGCGCAATGCAATATTTTTCTTGCAATTATTACCCGACCTTGGTTATATTGCAATGCAGCAACGCAGTGTATCAAATTGAGATCCCCTCAACAAGAAACACTACGGACCCGGCTAATGACAACTCTTCGAAAGGTGGTATGT
Organism: Bdellovibrio sp.; assembly: GCA_014376435.1. Classification (GTDB taxonomy): domain Bacteria; phylum Bdellovibrionota; class Bdellovibrionia; order Bdellovibrionales; family Bdellovibrionaceae; genus Pseudobdellovibrio. The sequence continues at coordinate 97,239 of JACMRL010000019.1, forward strand.
ATGTCAGATTCTAACGCTTCTTCATTGCCTCACTTACCGAGCTCGCAGTCCCAGGCTCAAGCCCAAGGTGCATGGGCGCCTCAACCGAAATCTTCTGAGTCTAGAACAATTATCTATCGCTCTGATGTGATGTCACAGTTAATGAAGATGATTGAACGTGTAGCTCCATCACAAGCAAACGTACTTGTATTAGGAGAATCTGGAACGGGTAAAGAGTTACTAGCCCGCGCTCTACATGAAAAATCAACCCGTAAAAATAAACCATTCGTAGCGATCAACTGCGGTGCTTTACGTGAAACTTTATTAGAGTCAGAATTATTCGGCCACGAAAAAGGATCATTCACCGGAGCTTACAGTCGTAAAATCGGTTTAGCTGAAGCCGCTAACGGTGGAACATTATTCCTTGATGAAATCGGAGAACTTCCGTTATCCATCCAAGCAAAACTTTTACGTTTTATCCAAGAAGGCGAAATTTTTCGCGTCGGTGGAAAAGATTCAATCAAAGTTGATATCCGCTTAGTGTGTGCAACAAATCGTGAGTTAGACCAAGAAGTTGTACGTGGCGCTTTCCGTGAAGATTTATTTTATCGTATCAATACCATTGTTGTAAGTGCTCCGCCATTACGCCGTCGTAAAGAAGATATTGCAATTTTAGTAAATCATTTTTTAAACACGGGTTCACCAACGTTTTTAAATCGCGGTAAAACAATCGATGAAGAAGCGATGGCGATTTTAACTAAATACGAATGGCCAGGAAATATTCGTGAGTTACAAAACGTGTGCGAGCGTTTACAGATTCTATCTGAAGGTCACATGATCATGATCAATGATCTACCAGATTCTATCCGTAACCCAGAAGTTAAAGACGAGGGTCTTGATTTCGATCCATTGATTCCACTTTATGAATTAGAAAAGCGTTACATTTTAAAAGCATTGGGTCACTACGGCGGTAACAAAACGCAAGCGGCGCAAGGTTTAGGAATTACGATTAAGACGCTTTATAATAAATTGCATGAGTACGGCGAGTTTGAAAAATACGCTGTTCATTCAAAGCCCGTTAAAGATTAATCTGCTGTTAAGTTAGATGGGCACCGAATAAGGCACGTTGTTGGACGGTGTAGTTAGCTATTTTGAATATGGACACGTTGATGGATCAAAATAGTTTTTTTAGTTATAAAAGTCGCAAGAAAAAAAGGAAGCTTTTGTAAAGCTTCCTTTTTCATATATTGATTAAAAAATTAGAAGTAACCTTCGTCGTCTTCTTCTTCCTCTTTTACTTTTTCTTTATTTTCAAGATCATCTTCCATGTCGTCTTCAAGATCTTCTTCTTGAGAATCATCTTCTAAATCTTCGAAGGTACCTTGAGCATCTTCTTCTGCGTCTTCGTCATCTTCTAAAGGTTCGGCGTTTGATAACGCATCTTCGTCTTCTAATCCAACCATAGAATCTAAATCAGATTCATCGTCGAATTCATTTACTAAATCTTTTGCTAAGCCAGCTGCGGCGCCTGAAGTTGAGTTAGAGCCTTTAGCTGTTTTTTTAGTAGTTTGTTTTGCAACGGGTTTTTTAGCAGCCGACTTCGCCGCAGGTTTCGCAGCTTTTTTAGTAACGACTTTTTTTGCTGGGACTTTCTTCGCAACTGCTTTCTTAGCGGGAGCTTTTTTTGCTACAACTTTTTTAGCTTTTTTCGGAGCGACCTTTTTTGCAGATTTTTTAACTGCTTTTTTTGCCGTCTTTTTAGCCTTGGCAGCTACTTTTTTTACCGTTTTTTTAGTTTTAGCTTTCGCCGCAACTTTCTTTTTCTTAGCCATGTATTACCTCTTTTATAATAGATTTAATGAGTAATCGTAAAAACCGACTAGAGAATATCTAGCTTTGTTTAGGTCGGCAAGTGATGGCTAAAAGTTAAAATTTAATTTATCAATTACAAGTGAAAATAGTCTTCCAAAATACGGGATACGCTTGGGGGAATGATGGTCGAAACAAACATTCCCGGGGGATAAGTGCCTTTAGCGGGAACATAAGACAGATAACCGAAGGTTTTCGACTTATCTGCATTTTTAATCGGGAACGAAAACTTAAATGGAAGTGCTGCTTTTGGTGGCAAAGTAACGAATAGACCAACGGCATTTACCCCAATGTACAAAGTCACTTGGGTGTTATCGTGGGCCGGAAAGTTCAAACCTAAAGAAGGAAGTTCGCCGTAACCTTGGGGCATTGCGGGTAGGGCGTCGCCGTTCGGTAAACTAGTGGGCGGTAAAAAACCAGAACCTTTAATAATATATTTTACGGGAATACGAACCGCAAACTTCATGCGGCCTTCCGCATCGATAATTGGTGAAAAAGTGATATCTGGATATTTAGAAAATGATCCCGCCGGAGTAAACATAACTCCCGATGGAAAAGGTACCATAATGATAAACTCGCCGCGAATTTTATCAAAATCAAATGCCAACGCTTTACTATAAGAAGAATTATCGCTATCGACTCGGCCTTTCAAATCAATTTTTGTTAAAGGATCGGCGGCGGGTTGATTTGGATTTGTTGGATTATCTAAACCGCCATTATTACCAGAATCAAAAGAAGTAGAAGCCTGGCTTGTCGAATTTAAACTGGCTGATGAAAAACCTTTTTGCGAACAAGCAGACATAACAAGTACGCTTGCAAAAAAAAGTGAAAGGTAAATTTGTTTTTTCATAAGACCTCGCTTCATTGCATGGATCGGACGAAGGTCTAAATAACTAAATATGAAAAATATCGACATAAAAAGCAAAACCCCAGGTTTTCACCTAGGGTCTTCCGATTCTGTTCAGAACTTCGACAATTTCTTTACATTGTCGAAGCTAAACTAAAACTATCCTAATAATTTAAGAGCTAAAGATGTCGATTGATTCGCTTGTGCTAATGTCGCAACACCCGCTTGTTGTAATACTGAATTTCGAGCTAACTCAGAAGAAACTGCGGCTACGTCTGTATCACGGATACGAGAATTGGCTGCGGCTAAGTTCTCTTCCGTTACCGCTAAAGTATCAACCGTCGAAGTTAAACGATTTTGTAATGCACCAAGATTTGAACGCATTCCGTTGATATTTGATTGCGCGTCATCTAATCCTTGCAAAGAAGCTCTCGCGCCTTCTTTAGAAGAAAAATTTACCTCTGCTAATCCTAAAGCATCTAAAGTTGCAACGTTTTGTGATGAGTCGAATTGGATAACATCATTTTCAGTCGCATAAAGACCCACTTGGAAATCAAACATTGGTGTTGAACCATCTAATAACTTAGTGGTATTCCAGCTTGCCGTGTTCGCGATACGGTTTGTTTCTTGTTTTAATTGCTCAACTTCTAGATTGATGAAACCACGCTCACGATCACCCACGGTGTCAGAAGCTGCTTGAATACCAAGTTCGCGAAGGCGGGTTACGATGTTTGAAATTTCATTTAAGCCGCCCTCAGCTGTTTGTACTAATGAAATACCATCATTGGCATTTCTACGTGCTTGGCTAGAAGATTTAATTTGTGCTTTCATGTTTTCGGAGATCGCAAGACCGGCCGCATCGTCTGCCGACTTATTAATGCGGAAACCAGATGATAACTGAGCCATTGAATTTTGAAGACCTCGCTGAGTATTCACTAAGTTCCGTTGTGAATTAATCGCGGCTATGTTTGTTGATATTCTCATTCCCATTTGTAAACTCCATTTTAACTTATAGTTAATTTATTATGTTATTAATTTCATATCTTCTTCTTCCTTAAAGTTATTCATGGCATCCTAGCCAATCATTGTTTAGTTGCTTAATTTGCTAAGTAATTCTTCCGTAAAAAATTTACTCTTCCTTAAAATCGTCCTTGAGTCCTCCTTCAAAAGTAGATAGAGCAATCGGTGCCTGAATTTTTTTGGCACTTTTTGCTCGAGAGACATCCTGCCTCTGTTTTGTTTGTTCATAGAACTGATCGGGATTTGTGAAGTGATCTTGACAGGACTCAAGAATAGAAAAATACAATTTTCATGGATAAATGATGAATCTAGATCCTGCTTCAGTCGTGGTTTTCAGGACAGTTGTCTACGTCTTAATTTGTTTGTCGAGTCTGTAAATACCTTTGGTCAAGTCTTGATCTAGTCAATTTCTTGAAAGCGACAAAAAGCAATTTTTCCAGATAGATCGTAAGAGTGAATTTGATTTCTTTTTAAGTGTGCCTCTGTGGGTAAACCTAAAGTGCAATTCTCATTTTCAGAGGCAAAGTGAGAGCAATCTTCGCACGAGAACGGCAAAGAATATGCGTTATAGTCACGTGGGTGAACAAATTCTTTTTTTATAGATGAACCTATTCGCTTTGGCGTTTTAGGCTTTTTAAAAAGGGGCTTAATTGGAGTTTGTATTTTATCTGACATTGACAACTGCCAGACATAACTCATCTTTATAAGTGAGGTAAAGTTAAAAATGAGCAGTGAACTTCAAAAAATGACCCATAAAAGCCAAGAGGCCATGCAGGCTGCTGCAAAATCAGCAGAAAACTCAAAGCATTCAGTCGTTGAACCTGAGCATTTATTAAAAGAACTGACCGAGCAAGACGGTGGTCTGATCGTGCGCCTTTTAGAAGAAGCGCAAGTGAAACCTAAAAACTTAATCACTAATTTAATTCAATCATTTCAAAAAATGCCAAAGCTAGCGCAAGCGAACTCACAAGTTTATGCCAGCAACCGTTTACAAAGAATTTTTCAAGAAGCTGATAAAGAGTCTAGGCAATTGGGTGATGAGCTTATTTCAACCGAGCATTTTTTGATCGCGATGCTAAAATCAGAAGACAGCGAACTTAAAAAACTATTTAAAGAAGCTAATATCAAGTTACCCGTCATATTAGAGGCTTTGAAAAAAATTAAAGGAAATAAAAAAGTGACTAGCGAAGATCCAGAAAATCAATATGAAGTTTTAAAAAAATATGCACGCGATCTTACTGAACTTGCGGCCCACGGAAAATTAGACCCGGTGGTGGGTCGTGATGAAGAAATCAGACGGGTGATTCAAGTTTTATCGCGTCGTACTAAAAATAATCCCGTTTTAATCGGCGAGCCCGGTGTAGGTAAAACTGCAATCGCGGAAGGTTTGGCAATCCGTATCATTAAAGAAGACGTTCCTGAAAACTTAGTTGGTAAAAAATTAATGTCATTAGACATTGGCGCTTTAATCGCGGGCGCTAAATACCGCGGTGAATTTGAAGACCGCTTAAAAGCAGTTATTAAAGAAGTCACGGGCAGTGACGGACAAATTATTCTTTTTATTGATGAGATGCATACTTTAGTCGGCGCGGGTAAAGGCGAAGGTGCAATGGACGCCGGGCAATTACTAAAGCCTGCGCTAGCCCGCGGAGAGCTTCGTTGTATCGGAGCAACTACTTTAGACGAGTATAGAAAAAATATTGAAAAAGACCCGGCATTAGAACGACGTTTTCAAACTGTTTTAGTGGACGAGCCTTCCGTTGAAGAAACAGTTACGATCTTACGTGGTTTAAAAGAAAAATACGAAGTGCATCATGGCGTGCAAATCACCGATGGCGCATTAGTTGCCGCGGCTAAACTTTCGCATCGTTATATTACGAATCGTTTTTTACCAGATAAAGCGATCGACTTAGTTGATGAAGCGGCTAGTAAACTAAATATCGAAAATCGCAGCGTACCTGAAGAGATCGATGAAATTAACCGTAAGATCTTAAGTCTCAAGGTTGAAGTCGAGTCTTTAAAGAAAGAAACGGATGCTCAATCGGTCGAGCGTCGTAAAAAAATCGAAGACGAGTTAAAAACCTTAACGCCGCAGTCTCAAGCCCAAAAAGAAAAATGGCAGCTGGAGCGTAACCAGATCGACGATGTAAAAAAAGTTAAAATTGAAATTGAAACGGTAAAAAACGATATCTCGATCGTTGAGCGCGAAGCGAATTTCGAGAAAGCAGCTCAGCTTAAGTATGGCCGTTTGCCAGAATTAGAGAAAAAGCTGAATCAACTTGAAGAAAAAATTAAAAATAATAAATCTGCTTTGTTAAAAGAAAAAGTCGACGCGGAAGATATCGCTGACGTCATCTCGAAGTGGACAAAAATTCCAGTGACGAAGATGCTTGAAGGCGAATCGCACAAACTTTTGCGTATGGAAGATGATTTAAAACAACGTGTGATTGGACAAGATCATGCATTAACAATTATCTCTGATGCCATCCGCAGATCGCGCGCTGAAATCGGTGACCCGAATCGTCCGATGGGAAGTTTTATTTTTGTCGGCCCAACCGGCGTGGGTAAAACGGAAACCGTTAAAGCCTTAGCAGATTTTCTATTTGATGATCCCACGGCGATCGTACGCATCGATATGAGTGAATACATGGAAAAACACTCGGTATCTCGTCTGATCGGCGCGCCTCCGGGATATGTGGGCTTCGAAGAGGGTGGTCAGTTGACTGAAGCCATCCGCAGAAAGCCTTACTCTGTCATCTTATTTGATGAGATTGAAAAAGCTCACGGTGATGTATTCAATGTATTACTACAAATGCTGGATGAGGGACGTTTAACCGATAGCCAAGGCCGAACGGTTGATTTTAAAAATACAATCATCGTGATGACTTCAAACTTAGGTGCCGGCCAAGGCTCGGAAGCGATTCAAAAAGCTTTAAAACAATTTTTCCGTCCAGAATTTTTAAATCGTGTTGATGAAGTCATCGAATTTAAATCTCTCGAGATGAATAATATGTCGGGCATCGTGAAAATTCAGCTGCAAGAGATCGTGAAACGTTTGGCTGATAAACAAATCCAGTTAGAAATGACGGATGAATTGTATAAGTGGTTGGCGCAGCGTGGGTTTGATCCGCAGTTCGGAGCGCGTCCATTACGTCGCTTGATTCAGTCTGAACTTCTAAATCCACTCTCAAAAAAGTTGATCGCGCAAGAGATCAAACCGCATTCAAAAGTAAAAGTAGATGTGAAGTCGGGAAATCTTACGTTTGCTGTAAGTCAGGCGTAAAGTTTAAACCACCTCGCTTGCTTTCCGTCAACGTTGGGGTCAGTATATCATAGCTTATGATTACGATTCAGCGACTGAGAAGTGTGCGATGATGTCGACATTCATTCCTCAAGAAGTAAAAATGACTGGCTGCCGTATGAACGGTAGATGGGTAATAGCGGGTTACTATTGTCCAGAAATTAACAAAGGAAACAAATTATTCAAAATTTGAAAGCTCTTTTATTATCTATTCTAAGTATTTTAATCATGGGTAGCGAAGCCATAGCCGCTTCGAAATCCGCCAACCTGAATACGCGTGAAAAACCTTTAGTTGATGTCGACATTGGTGGGTCTGCCGGAACATATAATGGAAGATCTTTTAGTGAGATCAATCTGGGGGTTAATCTTAACTTCACAGATTGGCTTACTTGGAGAAATGCGGCTTTTAAAAGATTTAGTAGCCAAGGTGATAAAGATATTTCCGGCCTTGATTCGACCTTACGCTTTATTAACACCAGCCGCTTTGACAGCAGTGCGGTACGAGTTTTTGCGGGTGCGGGTTATCGTTTTGCCGATCCATCAGAAAAAAATGCCTTACTAGGCGAGGCCGGTTTAGCCTTAACGGTTGGACGTTTTGGAATTGGCGGCGGAGCAAAGTATTTAAAATACGATAAGTTACAAATCGATTTGGCGGGCAATGAAACCAAGCGTGACGATCTTATTTACTTTATAACTTTGTCTGGCGGCACTGGTTTTAGCTTCTAATTCCGGTCAGAGTGTCGAACTTTTTTTCATTAAATTTCTACTTCAAATATATATCGCGAAAGTTGCGAAAAAGACTCTAGACTAGACTAAAGTGCACCGAACTTATGTTTAGCATGGAGTTTAATATGAAGAGCAAAATCTTACACACATCTGTTTTAATGGCCTGCGCAGGTTTTTTCATGAGCGCGACGAAATGTTCACAACCGGTTGAACAACGCGCATTGAAGAAAAATATTAAAGTCATGCAGATTGAAGCTTCAAGCTTCTTAGATAATGCGGGCTTTAACTTTTCCGAAGTAGCTAAAAGCCAATTTTCCGGAGTTTTATTTGAAAAAAATAATTTCTTTGAGCGGAATGTTTACCCCAGCTTAGAAGATATGGTTTTGCCTGATCAAAATTATTTCAATGTAAAAAAAGCTTCATTGGGTGCTGATAAAATTTCCGTTAGTCCGACAGTTGCGCAAATTAAAAAATGGTTTCCCCAAGCTAAATCACAAGACTTAGCATTTTCAAGAAATTCGGCTTGTTTAATTTCTCGTCCGCAACATTTTATCGCGGGTAAAATTAATTCTTTAGAAGCTTACAGCGGAGCTGCATTTCAATTTGGTTTTAACCAATCACTTGTTCAATTACCAATCGAAGCTAAATTTAAAATGGATAAAATGCGCATGGATCTTTCATTCCACGCTTACAATCCGTGGACTCAACAAGTTGTTGGTAGTGTAAATGCAGAAGCATTTAAAAAAGATTACTCAGCAGGTTTCGGAATTGATTTAGGAATTATTCATATTGGTCCAGAATTCTACCGCGTAACGGGAATGGCCGAAGTCACATTAGCCGGTTTACGTGCATCGGTTACCTCATTAGCACAAAAATTGTTATCAAGTCCGGGTGAAGACTGGTCAACGCGAGTGATCTACAGCGGAGATAATAATATTGTTATCTTAGGCGGCGCTGAATTAGGTATCAAACCAGGCGACCAATTTAAAATTTATAACCAAATTCATACTTGGCACGGTGAGGCTTGTGGCGAAAGTTCAATTTTAACAGGCTCAACCGTGGTTTCAGATGCGCAAGATCCTTGGATTGTCCAAATTGATGATGCCGGCACTTTAATGTCTAAAGCGCATATCTTAAATGTAAAAGATGGTTCGTCAGTTGATTTAGGCGCCTTAGTAAAACTGCATATGTACACAGAGCAAGTACAAGCCCTTGCTGCAGCTCAGGCAGAAGCAAAACCTAATCCTAAATAATGCTATGCAATAACCCCATCATTCCGTTGGGGTATGTGATAGATAATAGCCAACATGTTTTCAGGCATTATCGAAGCTCAATCTCGAATACAAAATCAATCTTACCAAGATCAAACAATTCGCATTGAAATTGCTAAGCCCGTTTCGTTTGATGACCTTAAAGTCGGCGATAGTATTTGCACGAATGGCGTGTGTTTAACGATCGAAAAATTCGACGATCAAAAAATTCAATTTTGTTTGGGCGCCGAAACTTTAAAATTACTAAGTTCATCGTTTGAATTATGGAGTAAGTACCCACTGAATTTAGAAAGATCGCTAAAGCTGGGTGACCGTGTTCATGGCCATTTAGTTACGGGGCACGTCGATGCCTCCGCAAAAGTACATCGTGCTTATCAAGATGGCGAATGCTGGCAAATGCAAATTGAAATCCCCGCGCAACTTAAAAACTATTTTTGGAAAAAAGGCTCGATTTGCTTAAGTGGAGTCAGTCTAACCATAAACGAAGTTCATAGAAATGGTGAAACTGCATTCGTCGATATTTGCTTGATTCCAGAAACAATTAAAAAAACAAATTTATCTAGTTACCAAGCGGGCGATTTAATAAATATCGAAGCTGACTATCTGGCGAAAGCTTATCTCCAACAAAAAGAGGCATCCTTTGCTTAATTCAATTTCAGAAATTCTCAGTGATTTTAAAACAGGAAAGTTTGTTATTTTTGTAGACGACGAAGCCCGCGAAAATGAAGGTGATTTAATTATTGCGGCAGATTTTATCACATCCGCCGCCGTAAACTTTATGGCTAAAGAAGCGCGCGGATTAATTTGTCTATCGATGTCAGCCAAACAAATTGAACAGATTAAAATTCCGATGATGACATCAGCTTTGCACCAAGCGGGTGCAACCGAAACCGCATTCACGATGAGTATTGAGGCCAGCCACGGAGTAACCACCGGTATTTCAGCGGACGACCGCGCGCATACAATTTTTGTAGCCTCGCGCCCGGATGCTAAACCATCAGATGTCATTTGCCCCGGACATGTTTTTCCATTACGTGCGAATGTGGATGGAGTTTTAGGTAGAAATGGTCACACCGAAGCTAGTGTCGACTTAGCGCGGTTATGCGGTTTGAATCTAGCCAGCGTAATTTGTGAAGTGATCAATGAAGATGGTTCAATGGCGCGTTTACCTGATCTAAGAAAATTTGCCGATAAATTTAATATTAAAATAGGTTCGATTGCTGATCTGATTGAATACCGCAGAAAGAATGAATTATGAAAAAAAAATCTAGCGTAAAAAAAGTTAAAAAAACCCCTCGTTTAAAAATCGCGGTTGTGACCGCACGCTTCAATAGCGAAATCACTTCAAAACTTGAAATGGCAGCTCTGGATTTATTAGAAGGCTTAGATTGCGAAATCTTAGCCGTTAGCGTTCCAGGCGCGATTGAAATTCCAATTACAATTCAAGCCTTATTCGATACACAAAAAATCGATGGAGCCGTGGCCTTAGGCGTAGTAATACGCGGCGAAACCACTCATTATGAAGAGGTGTGCAGAAGTGTTGAGCGCGGCTGTACAACTTTGATGCTACAATATAAAAAACCAATCGGTTTTGGAATCTTAACCACTGAAAATGAAGACCAAGCTTTAGCTCGCGCCGGTGGCGAACACGGTAATAAGGGTGAAGAAGCCGCCCAAGTGGTTGTCGAGATGATTGGACTTCTTAAAGAAATCCGCGGAAAATAAGGCTTAATGGCGAAGACCAAAGATTTACAGACCGAGCGCAAGCACGAATTAAAGAAAAGAAAAAAAGAGATTCTTTTTATCTTTTCTATTTCAATTCTGTTGGCGTTCTTAATCGGCGTTGAAGTTTATATCTTCCGCTCGGGTCAAAATCTTCCACCTTCATATGTTTTATTTTTTATCGGCTTGGTTAACGTAAATTTAATCTTGGTACTGTTGTTATTATTTCTAATTTTTCGAAATATCGTAAAAGTTTTTATCGAAAGACGCGGAAAGATTTTCGGCTCTAGCCTTAAATCAAAGCTTATTCTATCTTTCGTATCTTTTTCGGTTGTACCCACTTTATTAGTTTTTATTATTTCAGTTTTCTATTTGAACAGCAGCTTCGAAAAATGGTTCTCGCAGCGAATGCTTTCGATTTTACGGAATGCATCGGAAGTTATCGACACCTTTATCTCGAATGAAAAAAAACGTGGCTATGAATACGCCCGAATTTCATCGCGAGAATTAGTAAAAATTCAGCCAGCGCGCAGACAGATTCAATTAGAAAGAATTCAAAATCAATATCGTTTAGATGCAATCGAATATTACGAAGATATTTTAAAAACCCGCTTAGTTGCCCAAGATAAAGATTTAAACTCAGAACTTGTGCCACCCTTAAACGTTGAATTTTTACAACGTGGATTAGTAAATGGTGATGAAGCCAGCACGATTCAAATTTTTGGAGACTATAATTTACTCAGGGTGATGGTGCCCTTGGATAAAAACTCTCGCCAGGGTGTGATGGTGGTAACAAAGTTTTTAAACCTAACGCCCGGTTCGAAGTTCGATGACATCGTGGGGGCCTATCAAGAATTTCACAGTAATTCCATGGTCGAATACCCCTTAAAATCAATTTATTTTATCATGTTGATCGTGATGACGTTGGTAATTTTATTTGCCGCCGTATGGTTTGGTTTCTACCTTGCCAGGCAGCTATCGATTCCGCTGGTGCAGCTGGGCCGGGCTACCAAGCGGGTCGCCGCGGGTGATTACACTCAACTTGAAATTGAATCGGGCAGTGAAGAGATCAATAGCTTAATTGGAAGTTTCAATCAAATGATCGGTAATTTATCTTCGTCTGAATTAGAACTTCAACAAACTTTACGAAATTTAAATCAATACACTCGCTACGTAGAAATCGTTTTAAAAAATGTCAGCGCCGGAATTATTTCGGTCGACATGAGGGGTCACGCGACGACCGTTAATCGCCGTGCCTGTGAGCTTCTACAACTTGATCCCAAGACCAGCGTAGGAAAACACGTGCGTACATTAATGAGCGAAGAAAATTACCGCTTATTTTCTGGAATCGTTCGTTCGATGCAAGAAAATCATTCAGTTTCTTTACAAAAAGAAGTTCGCATTACCGTGGGCGAAGAAACAATTCCGTTATCAATTCATATTTCTCTTCTTAAAAACGAAGAAAACGAAGAGATCGGTCGAATTTTAGTTTTTGATGATATGACACCCATCGTGAATGCCCAACGCGCTGCCGCCTGGACAGAAGTTGCCCGTCGAATCGCGCACGAAATTAAAAATCCACTAACGCCCATTCGCTTGTCGGCAGAACGTTTAGCAAAAAAATTTGGCGGGCAAATTCAAGATCCTGCATTCCAAGATTCAATCCGTATGATTGTTACGCAAGTGGACGATATGCGTATATTAGTGAATGAGTTCAGTCAATTTGCACGTTTACCGCAGTTAAAACCTTTGCCGGGTCAAATGAATGATGTACTTAATAAAACGGCGCAAATTTATTTAGAAGCCTTACCGAATATTCAATTCAATCTTGAGTTAGATCCCAAACTGCCAGAATTTAAATTTGACCCCGACCAGATGAAGCGGGTTTTTGTAAATCTAATCGATAATGCGGTGGCCGCAATCCAAACCGAGGTGCAACCGCGCATCACGATCCGTACTCAATACCAATCTCAGCAGCAGGTGCTTAAAATTTCAATATGTGATAATGGGATGGGCATTCCGCAACGTGACCGAGTACGCGTTTTTGAACCTTATTTCTCTACAAAAGAAAAAGGAACTGGACTGGGACTACCAATTGTTAAGAGTATTATAGAGGACCATAGCGGAGTGATCCGGGCGCTTGAAAATAATCCCCAAGGCACTCAAATGTATATCGAGATGCCGATTGTACCGTTAATCGACTAGGAGAAATAAATGGAACTTCATGCTGCAAAAAATAGATTAAAAATTCTGATCATCGATGATGAGGGGCCAATCCGCGAAGTTCTGTCTGAAAGTTTAAGAGACGATGGTTTTGAGGTGATGGTCGCGCCAGATGGTCCAAGTGGTTTAGAAGTTTTAAAAACTTTTCAACCCGATATTTGTTTTTTAGATATTTGGATGCCAAAAATGGACGGGCTTGAAGTATTAGCTAGAGCAGTGCCACTTTTTTCTAATACATCTTTTGTAATGATATCGGGTCACGGTACGATTGAAACCGCGGTCAAAGCTACGCGCATCGGCGCCTGGGATTTTATCGAAAAACCGCTTTCGCTAGATAAAATTACGATTGCGATTGATCACATCGTAAAATTAAAAGCCGAACGCGATGAAAAAAATGCACTGTTAAATAAACTTAGAAAAAGTATCGCGCTGGTGGGTGAGTCTTCCGCGATGCAAAAAATTCGTGGCCAAGTAACTCAGCTGGCGCAAAATTCAAATGTACTTTTAATCGAAGGTGAAGTTGGCTCGGGTCGTGAATTAGTTTCGCAAAATATTCACTACATGAGCTCGCGCGCCAGCGGCCCAATTTCAGAAATTAACTGCAGCACTCTTCCGCAAGACCTAATCGAAATCGAACTTTTCGGAATCGAAAAAGGAACCTTACCAGGCATTGATAAAACTCGCCGCGGTAAAATTGAACTGATGCAGTCGGGAACTTTGGTGATCGAAGAAATCGAAGAGATGCCCTTCGTATTACAAGAAAAATTAGTTAGTTATTTAAAAACTAAAAAGTTTAAACGTTTTGGCAGCTCAGATGAGTTAACCAGCGACGTTAGACTAATTTTAACTACAACTTCAAATATCCAAAATTTAAAATCAAATAACAAAATCCATCCCGAATTAGCCCAAATGCTACCAATGGAAGTCATGCAAATGCCGCCGCTACGTGAGCGCGCCGAAGATATTCATTCATTAGTGATTCACTTCAGTGATTTCGTAGCAAAACAAATGGCTTCGCTTAGAAAAACTATCTCTGAACAAGGAATGAAGTTATTAGTGAAGCACAGCTGGCCAGGTAATGTGCGCGAATTAAAAAACTTTATCGAGCGCGTTTATATTTTAACGCCTTCTGATTTTGTCGACGTACATGACTTACGTTTTGCAGGCTTGGCTGACAAACGTGATTCAGCCCCGATGTCTTCTGAGTTTACGGATATGTCAACATTCCGCGAAGCACGCGCTGAATTTGAAAAAGAATACTTAGTTAAAAAAATTCAAGAAAACGGTGGAAATATTTCTAAAACGGCAGAGGCGATCGGTTTAGAAAGAAGTTATTTACACCGCAAGATTAAAGCCTACGGAATTGAGGTCAATTTATGAAATGGTCAAAAACTCACTTATTCACTTTAAAAGAAGCACCATCTGATGCAGAAATTCCATCACATAAACTAATGATTCGTGGCGGATTTATTAAAAAGTTAGCGCCGGGTCTTTACACCTACGGAAACATGGGCTTAAGAGCCATTCGTAAATTCGAAAGCATCATCCGTGATGAGTTAGAAAAAGTTGATTCAGTTGAAATTTTAATGCCGATGGTTCATCCGAAAGAATTATGGATGGAAACAAATCGCTGGAATGAAATGGGCGCGGGTCTTTTAAAATTTAAAAACCGTAATAATCATGAATTTTGCTTAGGTGCAACTCACGAAGAAGCCGTGGTTGATTACGTTCGTCATGAATTAAAATCTTGGCGCGATTTTCCAAAAAATATTTACCAAATTCAGACGAAGTACCGTGACGAAATCCGGCCACGCTTTGGTTTAATGCGCGGTCGTGAATTCTCCATGAAAGACGCTTATAGCTTTGACGTCGATCAAACTTCGGCATTAGTGGCTTACGATAAAATGTACAAAGCTTATGAAAATATTTTTAATCGTTTAGGTTTACAATTTCGAATCGTGCAAGCAGACGCAGGAAATATCGGCGGCAGCCAAACACACGAATTCCAAATGTTAGCGGACGCCGGCGAAGATTCACTTTTAGTCAGTGATAAAACTTCCTTCGCGGCCAACATCGAAGTTTGCCCAGCGATTGATTCGGTTCCATACCAATCAAAAGATACTGAACTTAAAGCCGTAGAAAAGTTCTCGACTCCCGGTCAAAAAACAATCGCGGATTTAGAAAAATTCACAAGTGTTCCAGCCAACGAATTAGTTAAAACACTTTTCTTCTCAGCGAACGATGGCCTTGATGCAAGAGATACGGCATTAAAAGCATTCGCGATTTTGTTGCGCGGCAGTGATGAAGTAAATCCAATTAAAGTTAAAAACTTATTAAAGATGACTAATCCTCCTCAATTATTGACGGATGAAGAGGTAAAAACCATCAGCGGAGCAAATCCAGGTTCATGTGGTCCGGTGGGTCTAAAAATTCCGATCTACGCCGACAACGGAATTAAAAACTTAAAAAATTATATCGTCGGCGCGAATGAAAACGATTATCATATCAAGAATGTGAATCACGACCGCGATTACAAATTGACTGAGTTCGCGGATTTACGCATGGCCCGCGAAGGTGACAAGTGCCCTGAATCTGACGGGCGCTTAAAATCGTACCGCGGAATCGAAGTCGGGCATGTTTTTTACTTAGGGCAAAAGTACGCACAAAAAATGAATGGAAATTTTTTAGATAAGAATGGTCGCGCCCAATTCTACGAGATGGGTTGTTACGGAATTGGCGTTACGCGCACGGTGCAGGCTTGTATCGAGCAAAGCCATGACCAAGACGGAATCATCTGGCCAAAGGCGATTGCGCCATTCCACGTGCATATTTGTTTATTAGATCCAAAAGACGCAAACCTATCCGCGTACGTAGAAAAAATAGATCAATCATTATCAGAAAAACGCTATGATGTTTTCGTCGACGATCGTGACGAGCGCCCAGGCTTTAAATTTAAAGACGCCGACTTACTAGGTTTTCCGGTCAGAGTCGTCGTCGGTAAAAAAGGTTTTGAAGCAAACGAAATCGAAGTCGTAAATCGTAAAACAAAAGAAGTTCATAAGGTTTCTCCGGATCAAGTAGTTGCCACGATTGAAAAAGTGTTGGCCATCTTATGAGACTTCTGAAGAATCCTCTAATTTTTGCATTAGATGTAGATTCTGAAGAAGAGGCTTTCAAAAGATTGAAACCCGTCATCGATTTAGTTGGCGGCGTAAAAATTGGTCCTCGGTTAGCTTACCGCTACGGTTCACCTTTTATTGCAAAAGTCGCCGCGCAAACTTCCGTTTTTGTCGATAATAAATATTTCGATATCCCGTCGACCATGAAATCCGCGGTGAAGGCCAGCTTTGATGCCGGCGCAACCCTGGTGACAGTTCATGCGATGTCGGGCCTACAGGCTTTGAAAGAGCTTGCGCAGCTTGAAATGGAACTAAACCGTATTCGCCCTTTTAAAATATTAGCGGTGACTATACTGACCAGCTGGGAAAAATCTTCCTTACCAGAAAATTTTCATTCATGGTCGATTGAAAACCATGTTAAGTCCCTGTCTCAGCTTGTTTACCAATCGGGAATTCGTGGCCTTGTTTGCTCTGGGCACGAACTTGATTTGATTTCGCAAAAAGATTTTTTCAAAGTCATTCCGGGCATTCGCCTATCGAGTGATGCGGGAAAAGATGAAGCGCAAGATCAAAAAAGAGTTATGACTCCAAAGCAAGCCATGAAAGCCGGAGCACAAGCCTTGGTCGTCGGTCGCCCAATTCTTGAATCATCAGACCCCAGACAAACTGTTTTAGAAATTTTGGAAAGTTGCTCATCATGAAAAAATCAAGTTACCAGCCGAAAAAAAAGCCCACAAAATATTTTGGTAGCTCACCAAAGCCACCTCCAAAACCTCATGTTCCCCGAGCAGAGCGTGATCTTAAAGCGGGCCGTGGCGCAAAAGGTTTTGATGCAGCTCCAAAAAAATCTGATAAGCCACTTTACCCACGTTCATGGAGACAAGTTGCCGGAACGCACGCAATTAACGAATTATTATTAACGCATTCTAAAAGCGTACAAGTCGTACTGGTGCAATCAAACTGGAAAACGTCCGCAGAGCTTCGCGATCTAGTTGCCAACTTAGAAAAAAAGAAAATCAAAGTTGAAGAAAAAAGCGAAATGCAATTACAAGATCTTTGCCGCTCTCATCAAGGAGCTGTAGCGTTTTCCGATTTAGATTTAACTTTTGAATTTAACAAACGCACTTGGGGTCAACACGGTTTGGTTTTAGCCTTAGACGGCGTCGAAGACGCGCATAACTTGGGCGCAGTTCTTAGAACCAGCTGGCTAATGGGAGTCAGCGGAGTGATCATTCCCGAAGACCGCGCAGTGGGTTTAACGGCGGCCGTTCACAAGGTAGCCTGCGGTGGGGTAGAGCATGTTCCTATCTTGCGCGCTAATCAATTCGCACCTTCATTTGAACAATTAAAAAAAGATGGCTTCTGGGTATTTGGTCTTTCGCACGAAGCAACCCAAAGCATTTACGATATGACAATTCCCGATAAAGTAATTTGGGTTCTCGGAGCCGAAGATAAAGGTCTTCGTGGCCCAACCGAAAAAATCTGTGATGAATTAGTCAGTATCCCGCAAGCGTCACCCAGCGCCAGCTACAACGTTTCCGTTTCTGCAGCCTTGGCGTTGGCGGAAACAAAACGTCAGTGGAATGCAAACAGTAAAAAAGTAGTTTCTAAGTAATTTCCAGAGGCGGCCCTTTATTTAGAGTCGCTAATTCTTTCTTCATTAAATCAGTCTCTATGTTCTAATTTTGAATCTTGAATTTTGGCGTTACGGCAGTTCACGCCCTAATCAGCAATTTTAAATACATGATAGTTTCCGGTCCGTTTATAAATCGCATGAAGAAGGCTAAATCCACGGTCGTGGCGAATTATTTGGCTACCAGCTCATAATAGTAGCAGGTGCTTAAGGTCAGAATTTGACTATTTTACGAGACAAATAGGTGGTGAAGTTTAAAAAAGTGACGCCTACTCAAATTTATTTTGACCTCATGTCAAAATATAAGTAGAAATTTCATCTTACGGTGTTGCTAGCTTAGTTTTTTTTGGTCTAGTTATATCTATGTTGCTGGTTTAGCTCAATTGGTAGAGCAGCTGATTTGTAATCAGCAGGTTGCGGGTTCGAGTCCCATAACCAGCTCCAAATTTTTGTGAGTTTGTATGTTTTTGACTGTGGGTAGGTGCCCGAGTGGCTAAAGGGGACAGACTGTAAATCTGTTGGCTTACGTCTTCGAAGGTTCGAATCCTTCCCTGCCCACCACCTAAATACGCAGTCACAAGAATTTGTGTTTTAAGGGCGGGGGTAGCTCAATTGGCTAGAGTATCTGCCTTCCAAGCAGAGGGTTGCGGGTTCGAGACCCGTTCCCCGCTCCAAGTTTAAAACGGGTAAATGCCCGTGTAGCTCAATGGTAGAGCACACCCTTGGTAAGGGTGAGGTCGTCGGTTCGGCTCCGATCACGGGCTCCAACTAAGAGGGCTTAGTTTTTTTGTATTTAGTTTTA
>JACMRL010000020.1 GCA_014376435.1 Bdellovibrio sp.
GATTTCGTAAACCTTATCAAATCCACCGACGATCAATCGTTTCAAATACAGCTCGGGTGAAATTTTCATGTAAAGTTTCATGTCCAGTGCTTTGTGGTGCGTGGTGAACGGACTGGCCGCAGCCCCCCCGTAAATAGGTTGCAGAACCGGCGTTTCAACTTCCATAAAGCCGCGGTCATCTAAAAACTTTTTAATAGCTTTGATAATTTTTCCGCGAGTTACGAAAACTTTTTTAGAGTCTACATCAGAAATTAGATCCAAATGCCGATGGCGGTACTTGATTTCGACGTCCTGGATACCGTGAAATTTTTCCGGCAAAGGTTCTAATGTTTTTGTTAAAATCTGAAACTTCTGAACATAAAGGCTTAACTCGCCTTTTTGTGATTTAAATATGTAACCCTCTAGCCCTACGATATCACCAAGATCAATGTAATCAAAAGCGATCTTGTCGTTGGGCTCAAGCTCTTCTGTTTTAATGTAGCACTGAAGGCTTCCGGTCGCGTCTTGAATATTAAAAAAACTGGCTTTACCCATCATTCGTAAGGTCATCAATCGGCCCGCAATTGAAAAGCGGTTCTCGGTTTTCTTTTCGCCGGCGGCTAGCGAGGAAAAATCTTTAATCAGATCTTCCGTCTTTGCGGTCACTTGAAACGAATACGGATACGGATTAATTCCTTTTGCGCGCAGGGCATGCAGCTTTTTTCTTTTCTCAGCTTTAATTGGATTATCGTGGTGATCTAAACTCATATTTTTTTACCAGCGAAGGCTTCCATCACTTGGCCCAATAATTCGATCGCTTCTTTTTTAGGTCGTTGAAATGCATTGCGACCCATGATGCTTCCGAACGCTCCGCCCTGAGCCAGCTGTTTGACTTCTTCAATGAGTTCCGGAGTTCCTTTGGCTTCACCGCCAGAAAAAATAACAATTCTTTTCCCGTTAAAACACGATTGCACAACATGTCGTATGCGATCTGCCATTGAATTTATTTTGATCCCTTGCGCTTCATAAACTTTTTTTGCTTCGGCTTGTTCTAAAAATGCCGACGGTGGTTTTACTTTAATAATGTTTGCACCCAGTTGCGCCGCAATGTGAGCCGAATAGGCGATAACATCTACCCCGGTTTCGCCTTCTTTTGAAATTCCTTCACCCCTTGCGTAAGCCCAAATAATGACGGCAAGTCCCGCTTTTTTGGCTTCACTTGAAGCGTGCGCGATTTCTTCGTACATCTGCTTTCGGTGAGACGATCCCGGATAAATTGTAAAACCAATTCCCGAGCAACCTAATCTTAGTGCATCGTCTACGGACGATGTTAGTGCCGAAATCGGTGATTTTGATCCGTGAAGAACATCAGAATTATTAATCTTAAGAATTAATGGAATTTCGCCCGCATAATCACGCGCGCAGACTTCGAGTGCTCCCAAAGGTGCCGCATAAGCATTACAACCCGATTCAATGGCTAAATCAAAATGGTACGAAGGATCATATCCATCCGGATTTTTCGCAAAACTGCGA
>JACMRL010000021.1 GCA_014376435.1 Bdellovibrio sp.
AATATTAAAAAATATTGTAGTGGCGGGTACAGGATCAAAAATTACTTACGATGCAAAAGGTCGCGTAACGGCTTCGGTGAATTTAAATTCTGCAGATATTACGACGGCGCTTGGTTATACGCCCGGTTCGGGTGGAGGAACTGTTGGTTCAGTTACATCAGCTGCGACTTCTGGAAATCCGATTACAGTTAGTGCATCGAGTACTTCACCATCGATCGATATTTCGCGTGCGACGGCATCAGTAAACGGATACTTAGCATCTTCAGACTTTTCAATCTTTTCTGCTAAAGGTTCCGGATCAGTGACGAGTGCAACGGCAGCGTCTACTTCAGGAAATCCGATCACGGTGAGTGCATCGAGCACTTCGCCATCGATTGATATTTCGCGTGCGACGGTTTCATTAAACGGATATTTAGCATCTTCAGATTTTACAATCTTTTCTGCTAAAGGTTCTGGATCAGTAATAAGTGCAACGGCAGCGTCTACTTCGGGAAATCCGATCACGGTGAGTGCATCGAGCACTTCGCCATCAATCGATATCTCAAAAGCGACGGCTTTAGTAAATGGATACTTAGCATCAAGTGATTTTACGACGTTCAATAACAAAGTTTCTTCGCAATGGGTTACAAACGGCAGTGGTGATATTTCAAGATCGAGTGGCAACGTCGGCATAGGAACGACAACGCCGAGTTCTTCATCTTTGCTGGATGTATCGTCAACAACAAAAGGTTTTTTACCGCCACGAATGACGCGTGCACAGCGAAACGCTATAGTTTCTCCTGCGCAGGCACTTATGGTTTACAATACTGATGATAACACAATTGATTATTATAATGGTGCTGCTTGGTTTAGTTTAAATGGTTCACCTAAATACATTAAATTAGGAGTGAGCTCAGGAAACCTCGCAGTAGATAACGGAAATATTATTAGTTTCGATAGTGTGAAAGCTAGTAGTGGGATGACTAGTACAGGTAACGGAATTAATTTAAAGGCGGGCGTTACTTATCGTATCGAAGCTGCAATTGATATTAATTTTTCAGATTCAAATAATTATTTAGGTTATCGATTACACAACGGAACTGCTCTTTTTGGTGGAACAGCTTACACGGGCGAGGGCGATGTAACAGCATATGGCTTTAAATCAAGTATTCTGGAAATTTACAAACCGACAGTCGATGAGACGATCACGATCAGAGTAATCGATGATGGAATTGGAACTGGAGTCGTGAACGGTAGTTGGAATACTAATTTTACTGTGACCGAGCTTGTGCCATCCGGTCCCGGCGGTGGTGGCGCTGATAACTTAGGAAATCATACTGCAACACAAAACATTGCACTTGGCTCGTATTGGTTATCTGGTGACGGTAGTAATAAAGGAATCCGTATTGATGCTACTGGAAACGTTGGTATCGGAACGTCAACGCCAGCTTATGCGTTATCGGTCTCAGGAGATGTAAACGTAACGGGTAACTTCAAAGTGAACGGCGTAAACTTCGCCGGAGTACCCGCTTTAACGAGTGGAAATATTTTTGTTGGTAATGCTACGAACCTAGCAGAAAGCCGATTGATGTCAGGCGACGCGACGATTTCAAGTTTAGGTATATTAACTTTTAATAACAATGCAACAGCGCGAACGAATTTAGGCTTAGGAACGGCAGCGGTATTTAACGTACCCGCAGCGGGCGATGCAGCAACCGGAGAAGTTGTACGCGGAAATGATTCTCGATTAACAAATCCGCGCGCACCTGCAGGTACTGCGTCTGGCGATCTATCAGGAACTTATCCATCTCCGACACTAGCCGTGATTAACGGTGGCGGTATGGGAACAAAAATTACTTACGATACCAAAGGTCGCGTAATCTCATCGACGAATATTAATTCAAGCGATGTGACCACTGCGCTTGGCTATACACCAGCAACTTCAATATGGACTGCGAATGCAAGCAGCGACATTTCGTACATTGCTGGAAGTGTTAGTGTTGGAAACTCAACACCAGCAGCTTCTGCAATATTAGATATTTCAAGCACAACAAAAGGTTTTTTGCCTCCACGGATGACTGCAGTGGAAAGAGCTGCGATTACTTCGCCAGCAGCGGGTTTGATTGTTTACGATACGACTGATTCGAATCTTTATGTTTTTAAAAATTCGATTTGGACAAAAGTGTCTGACACTTCAGAAGTTAGTTTTTCTGTAAGACAAGTGGTAAGCCAAAATTTGGCAGCAACAACTCAAACTAAAGTTGACTGGGATTTGAAAACATTTGATACGAATTCGGCTTTCAATTTAACTTCAGATCGCTTTCAACCATTAGTAGCGGGTAAATATTTAATTATTTTGAATAGCTTTGCCAGTGGATTGCCGAGCGCGTCTGATAGTTACGTTCAACATTACATTATCAAAAATGGAGCCAGTGTAACCTATAATTACACGCGAACGCCATCTGTTAATGCGACAGTGACGACTACTTATCTGATACAGATGAATGGCACGACAGACTATTTAGAATTTTCAGTCTTATGTTCGCATGCCTGTACTTTGAATCAAGCAGCGCTTGATAACGGTAACTTTATTCAGGGATTTTTAATTAGTGGCGGTAGCGGTGGTGGCTCCTCGTCATTAGCCAACGGAAGCATTTTTGTCGGTAATGCATCGAATGTGGCAACAGCCGTAGCGTTATCGGGTGATGCGACAATTTCAAATTTAGGAATAATTACTTTTAATAACTCAAGCACCGCGCGATCAAATCTTGGTTTAGGAACTGCTGCCGCGTTAAATATACCCGCAGCGGGCGATGCGGGCGTTGGTGAAATTGTTCGGGGTACAGATACGCGACTAACAAATTCGCGCGCTCCAGCGGGAACAGCCAGTGGCGATTTATCCGGAACGTACCCATCGCCCGCGTTAGCCGCGATCGGTGCGGGCGGTACGGGAACAAAAATTACTTACGATACCAAAGGCCGCGTGACGGCTTCGACCAGTTTAAATTCAGCTGATGTCACGACGGCTTTGGGTTTCACGCCATCGAATGTGGCATGGAGTAAAAATGCATCTAACGATGCTTCGTACTCTGCCGGTAACGTTGGCATCGGCACTGCGACGCCTGGTCAGAGACTAACGGTGGCGGGGACTATTGAATCAACATCGGGTGGTGTAAAATTTCCGGATGGTACAGTTCAGGCGACAGCGGCAGGAAGCGGACCTTATAAAGCTGCCGAATCAAGAACAACAACGGCGCAAACGGCTGCACATGCCACATGGACTATAATTTCGAATCTTGTAAATCAATACGATACGGGCGGTTTTTGGTCGGCTGGGGCTCCGGATAGATTCACAATTCCGGTTGGAGTTAATTATGTAAGAGTCACAGGATATATGGCATGGGCAGCTAACTCCACGGGCCCCCGCTATATACAAGTTTTTAAAAATGGAGCCGCGATTTTTCATGGTGTTGCTGGCGGCCCCTATATAACAACGATGGATGCTACTTCTGATTCGGCTGGACGGGGGCAGGTTGTATCGCCTCCGATCCCGGTTGTTTCTGGTGACTACCTACAAATCGCGGTCTATCAAGCTTCTGGCGCGCCTTTAAATCTGCAAGATGGTGGAATTTCCATAGAGGCCGCAAACGGCACCACAAGTTCCAGCGCGGGAAGCGGAACAGCTAATTACATTCCATTATGGGCGAACAGCACCTCACTAGGAAATAGTCCGATTGCAGTTTCTGGCGGAAACGTGGGTATTGGCACGACAACGCCGTCCAGCAAGCTAAGCGTTAGCGGAACAATTGAATCGACCACGGGCGGAGTCAAATTTCCCGATGGCACAACTCAAACATCGGCGTCTGGCGGTGCTGTCGCTATGAGATACTATGCAGGTGGTACAACGTCTATACCAGCGGGTTCTTTTTCTGGTAGTATTCAATTCAGCACTAAAGTTTATGATACCCACAATGCATTCAATGGAACCACATACACTACACCGGTTACTGGGGTTTACAATATTTGTACGTCACTGATTTCCGGGAATCCGACAAACTGGGAAATTGATCTTTTTATAAATGGTGTGCGTCAGCATGGGTTTGGGTTTCAGCCGAGTGGCGCAGTTGTTACAGGATGTACAATGACCCAACTATCTGCTTCGGATGTTGTTAGCGTTAGAAGTTCTCAATCAAATGCTGACACTATAGCGGCGAACTCGCTTTGGACTTGGATCGCTATCACAAAAATGTAAGATATCTCAAGGGCTTTGGTGTGTGTTGAACGAGGGTATTGGTCAGACCACACCACTCGGGAAGCTTGATATACAACAAACAACTGCCGGCTCTGCGGCGATCTTAGCGGAAAGCGCTGGAACAAATTTCTTGAAAGTTTTAAACCCCGCTGGCGGCATTACTTCGACGTACAACGCAGCCAATTCAGTTCTTACGTTGGATCTAATACTGCCACTGGTCGTTCAATCAATGCTTCAGGAACTGTCAGCACAGGCGGCGCTGACTTTGCTGAATGGGTTGACTGGTCATCAGAAACCAAACCTGAAATGGGTTCAATCGTTTCATACAAAGGTGGCTATGTTGTTGTCTCTTCACCGTTTACAGCAGCATTCGTTGGTAACGACACCAAAGATCCAAAACACGCAATCCTTGTAGCTTTTGCTGGTCAGTTACCAGTTCTTGTCCGTGGCGTTGTTCACAAAGGCGATCTGATCGTCGCAAACGGCGACGGAACAGGCTCTGCCGTATCAAGAGACCTTGTGAGTCTTGCAATGGCTAAAAATGCAGTGGGCACGGCGTGGGCTTCGTCTAATGATGAGGGCTTAAAGCGTGTCAACGTAGCCGTTGGAATCGGTTTAGGTGGTAACGGTGCGCGTGATATTGCTTCTATCAAGGCTGAGAACGCGCAACTTAAAGCCGACTCTGAAAAACTGAAACAAGAAAATGCTGCAATTAAATCTAAAGTGCAAAAAACTGAGCAAGAAAACGCCGCAATCAAAGCACGCTTAGATAAAATCGAAAAAGCTCTCAACTCAAAATAAACGCACTTTACATCGTGGCGTTTTCCGGTGTCCGATTTTTTGAATGTCCGATGATCTGAGAGCCTCTTTTTAGGCTCATTTCTAAGCCCAAAAAGAGGCCCTCAGAGAATCTTTTCGGACACAAAAACTGAAAAATTTCTGTGTCCGAAATTTCAAAAAAATCGCGTTTGTGTCCGACAGGTGTCCTTTTATTTTTAGCAATTTTTAGAAAACTGCCATTTTCGGAGACGAAATCGTCGGACACAAACCACCTTTTACCAATTCTAAGACTGCGCAACAATCCTCAAAAATGGAGCTTTGTCGTTATCACCATCATAGGCAACTATGAGCGAGGTTGAGAACTTAAAAGATTGTAAATTCAAATGATTTTATAACGCTACTGCAATGTAAGCGCTGGAAAGCGTTTCAGATTGCGAACGGATATCAGCATTTATTTGCTTCTAGATGTAAGTAGCTAGTTTTGTTTGAATGGAATATGATAAAAATTAAAGTAAAACACTAGCTTACGTATTCGCACGTATTCGTATTGCTCGACTTAAGTCCTAACCCGTAAAGTATTTCAACAAATTAGCCGATAAGTAAACATGCAGATTTGTTTAGGCTTTATAACCTTTTTAAAGAAATTTTTTTTTCTTTTCACGCTTGTTTTTCTGAGCGTATTTTCTGTATCGATCGCGGTTGCCGCACCGAAATTAATTTCATTTCAAACGAAGATCTATAAGCCTGATGGTACCCCGCTAGAAGCAACCTCGGTGCAATTTAAATTCTCATTAATGAATCCTCTATCAACGTGCGTGATTTATTCAGAAACTTTTTCGAACGTAGATCTATCAAGTTCAGGCGGCAGTGTTGTTTTAGCTTTAGGTGATCCGGTTAAAGCGTTACGTACTTATCCCACCTCAGGCAGCATGAAATGGTACGATGCTTTTAATAACACGACACCCACTTACGCATGTCAGACCACGGGAACTTTTTCTCCGAGCTTCATCGATAACCGCAGACTGGTGATGCAGTTCAATGATGGTGGCGGAAGTGGTTGGCAAACTTTACCCCCGATGGATATCAATAGCGTACCTTTTGCGATGTTCGCTGAACTGGCAGAGACGGTTCCAGCAAGCGGTATTTTACAAGGCGGGGCAACGCCCGGCCAAGTATTAAAGTGGACGGGTACTAGCTGGGCAGCATCCACGGATAACTCGAATGCTAGCGGCGTCAGTAACGTTAGCAGTGCTACTAGTTATTTAAGTATCGCTAACGGCGGA
The DNA here is from genome assembly GCA_014376435.1 of Bdellovibrio sp. Lineage (GTDB taxonomy): Bacteria > Bdellovibrionota > Bdellovibrionia > Bdellovibrionales > Bdellovibrionaceae > Pseudobdellovibrio. The sequence goes on from JACMRL010000021.1 coordinate 6,295, forward strand.
ACAACGCCTGTATTAACCGTCAACGTCGGTACAGGCATCAATACGGTTGCGGCGGGCAATGATGCACGTATTACCGGAGCTTTTCAATCAGCGACCAGCTTAAGCGGAGATTTAACGGGTACATTACCGAATGCCACGATTGCGGCGGGTGCGGTGACAAACTCGAAAATCACTTCGATGGCTTTTAGTAAGTTAACTGGCGTTCCTACAACTTTGTCGGGTCACGGTATCACGATGACTTCATCTGATATCACGACAGCGTTGACGTACACGCCAACTATTTCCCAATGGGTGACCAATGCCAGTAGTGACATCACATACATTGGTGGCAACGTCGGTATCGGAACGACTGCGCCCTCGCGAACATTTGAGGTGGATGCCATTACTTCCGGCGTTGTTCAACGGACCATGCTTATGGGCACTGATGGTTTGACGTTGGGACAAGGAATCACCCCATCAACAATTACAATTAATTCTTCAGGGAACACCCCGTTGGCGCCTACTGCTGTTTCGTATTACGATACATTAGGCGGGATGCAGTTTAATGCTTGGGATGGAACTTCTTACATACCCACTGCATCTATGACCATGCGGGTGGCGAATGGTGTTTCTACTGGTAAAATTCCTAGTCAAATCGAATTTAATACCACAGATTTAGGAGCTTCGGCGCCTACGCCACGAATGGTTGTTGGAATTCGTGGTGTTGGAATCAATGTTGCCCCGAATGGTGCTGCGTTAGATGTATCGAACCCCGTTGGATCCAACAATGCCTTTACTGCTCAGTTTAGTGATAATAGGGCTCTCTTTCCAACTTGGCTTAATTTTATTAATAAGCCTGGGTCATCTACAAGATTTGATTTTACGGAATCGGGCTATCTCTACTGGAATTTCTTTGCAAGTCCTAGTGTTTTCAGAATAGCTGGCTATCAATCAACGCCAAATACCGCTGGAGCTCCGCTTTATTTGCTAGCTATGGATGCGGCTTATTCCGCAACGGATAAAGAGGGTGGTACATTGTTCATCGGAAGCGGGCAATCGACCGGAACAGGCGCATCTAATATTGAATTTCAAACAGCTACCCCGCAGGCAAGTGGCGCGACTGCAAATAATCGGACAACAAAGATGATCTTGCTTGGCAACGGAAACGTAGGTATCGGAACGACAGCGCCGGCCGCAAAACTAGATGTGGCGGGTGATGTTGTCGGGAATGCTCAAGTATTCCGAGCCTATCTCTTAACATCTTTTTCAAAAGGCGCTACCTGGGAGAAGATCCCTTTCAACGCTACTTATTTCAATACGTTGCAGGGAGCTTTTGATACGGTCAATAACCGTTTTACAGCTTCACGTAGTGGATACTATCAAGTCGGCGTTTCAGGTTACTCTACAGCTTCTTCCGCGACAGGCGATCGATATGGCTTTGCGCTTTTGAAAAACGGATCGCAAGAAACAATTACAGGCGGAAACTACTCGGTGGGCGATACGCCCTTCGCGCCGTTTAATACAATCGTATACATGAATGGAACTACTGACTATATAGAAATCCATATGTATTCTGCGATTGCCGCGACCCTATCCGGTGGATCTACCGGTTATGGTATGCAATGGAATATGTCTTACATTGGAAAATAACTCAAAAAAAATGATTTTCACAGCATGACGAGGTTTATTACAGTAGGTTGGCAATTAGAAAAGCCTCAAAGCCGATCCAAATTGTTCCTTCTCAATAAAAGAAAAATCCGCTAATTGTCGGTACCGGAACCGCAACGCCATGTGCAAAGCTTGACGTGGCGAACAAAGTGAAGCTCGGTCACACATCTTCAACGTGTAATGCAACGAACAAGGGTCAGCAAAAATATAGTTCGACGACAAAAGCGATGACTCACGGTGGAAAGTAAGGATTGGGCACCGAAACGAACACTCAGGGTGTGATGTTCGCGACATCTGTTCATGTGAAAGTATATCCAACTAACCTTAATCAAGGAGCACGCGACGGTTGGTGCGCAAACGATAGTATTCAGATACTTTACCGCAGATAGCGCTGCAGAAAGTAGCCCTTTTTAAGTTTACAACCCGAATGGAACTGACGACACTCGGTTAGCCCAAACGTGCTCCGTTTACGTAGTGACCGAGATTGTAGATTAATTTATTTATAGTAGTTTCTCTTCAATCGATGATAAAATGCCGTCAGTTAAATTTTAGGAAGTATGAAGCGTTTAAGTCGAGCTGTGTGAAGTGCCAAGCTTTGTACTTTGTTGATATTGAACAAGGGGCAGAGCAAAATAACCGACCAAGGGCTAGTGGAAATTACAATTAAAACAAGCGACAATTAACGAATGCAAGCAGTCATCGCATTCCTTATTTTGATGAGCATCAATATTGTTTCTTTGGGTTCCGAGTATGCTTGTTTTAAAAATGAAGATGAATACAAGACTGTTAAAGATAAATTACCAAAAATTTTACAAGAAGTTCCAGTTTATTTTGCGGTAAAAGACACCGCAGTACTTTTTAAAAAAGTGTCGGTTGTGGTCAATATGCAATTTATTGAGACTAAAATTCGTTTTAACTTACAAGCTTCGGTCGATATAGATAGTCAGCCCCAAGAACTTGTTAGTATTTGCGCCAATGAAAATCAAGTTAAGCTTACATTTTCAAATAAAAAAACAGAACGATTTGGGATCGATGGCGATACCATGATTGTCACTTACGGAGTTAAAATCAAAAAAGTAGATTCAGCTCAGTATAAAACAGTGTTAAAAATGATTGCTGCCAAAACACTTGATGATTCACCTGAATCAAAAGCACTGAACGTACCCATATCGTCGGGGGCTAAGCAGTGATTTATAAAATAAAAACTATTTTAGTAATTATATTTTTCACTCCAAGTTTATTTGCAGACAATAAACGAAAGCCGTCCTCTATCAATTTGAAATCTTCAAATGAAATTGCTTTTTATGCAAAAAAAGATTTACCATTTTCAGAGTTTGGTAAAATTGACGAGTTTGAAGGACAGCTTGTGCGCTTAGACGAAGAAGCCGTGCAATTCAGTATGGCTGATTTATATAGATTTCGTGGCGAAGCAAGATCAAAAATGTCAGAACAGCTTTGCAATACCTACGCTGATAAAATCTTTGGCCCTGAATCCGATCGCGCACTAAAAATGAAAGATTCTTTAGTTTTGTTCGATACGGCAGTTGGAAAAGCTTGCGCATATAAATTAAAAGATACTTATGCTCGGGCAAAAAAACCTTACGCTTACGCCATCTCTGGTTTTATCCATGGTCGGTTAACTATTTTGGTTTGGACCTTGAGCAGATCCCCCGCTGACGACGAAGTAGCAAAGTTACGTAACTTCTGGAAAACGCTGAAGTAAGATAGCAGCACCATTGAAGTGGCGCTTAAAACTGGTTCAGTTTGTCTTTTAATTGGCCGATGATGGTTTTTATTTTTTGTAATTGCTCTTCTTCTGGGCTAAGGATCACGTCGCCTTTTTCTAACTCTTCCCAAGTGTCTAGGGCTTTTTCTAGATCATTTTGAATAAAAGACCAGCGTTTTAACTTACCATTTGTGTCTGGCGTGGCTCCAACGTTCGCGGTATGTGCATTTGGATGGGTTGATAAAGGCGTTACATCAGAAATAGACGCGTATGCGCTTTTCTTTGATCCACTTTTAACGGATTTTTTTGATTTCTTATTACGGTCGGACAAGTTGCTCATCAATATTCATCATGCTAGTGTTCCCATTCATAACTGACAAGCGAAAATACGAATTTTTTTAATAAATAAAAGAGGTTCAATATGTCTCAAGATATTATCTATACAATGAAGGGTGTTTCGAAAGTTTACCCACCCAACCGGTACGTTCTTAAAAATATTTACTTATCCTATTTTTACGGTGCGAAAATCGGCGTTCTTGGACTGAACGGATCAGGAAAATCTTCTTTGCTTAGAATTATGGCGGGGATCGATAATGAATTTATCGGCGAAGCTTTTCCGGCGAAGAAAATGAAAGTTGGCTACCTAGAACAAGAGCCTCACTTAGATGAAGAAGCAACGGTTCGCGATAATATTTTTTCGGGCATGGGCGAACTTCCGCAGTTAATGAAAGACTACAACGCGATCAACGATAAATTCTCTGATCCTGATTTAGATCCGGACGAGATGACGAAAATGATCGAAAAACAAGGCGACTTACAAGAAAAAATCGAAGCCTTGGGCGGTTGGGAAGTCGATCAAAAAATCGAGCAAGCTTCGATCGCATTACAAGTTCCAGATGGCGACCTAATTGTTAAAAATTTATCCGGTGGTGAAAAACGCCGCGTAGCTTTAACCCGTTTAATTATGAGTAACCCAGATATTTTATTATTAGACGAGCCAACGAATCACTTGGATGCAGAATCAGTTGCTTGGTTAGAACAATATTTATCAAAATTTCCGGGCACCGTCATCGCGGTTACGCACGATCGTTACTTCTTAGATAACGTAGCTGGTTGGATTTTAGAATTAGACCGCGGTGAAGGTATTCCTTGGAAAGGCAATTACACTTCTTGGTTAGAACAAAAAGATAAGCGTCAAAACCAAGAACAAAATGCCAGTAGTAAGCGTTCAAAAAATATGGAGCGTGAGTTAGAATGGATTCGCCAAGGTGCGAAAGGTCGTCAATCTAAAGGTAAAGCACGTCTAAATGCATATGAGAATTTATTAAAAGAACCAACGGCTGAAAAATTACAAGAGATGAGCATCTATATTCCACCGGGACCTCGTTTAGGTGAAATCGTGGTTGAATCTCACGGCGTTTCAAAAAGCTATGGTAAAAAAATGCTTTTAGATAACGTGGACTTTACAATTCCTAAGGGCGCGATTGTTGGCGTTATCGGGCCAAACGGTGTGGGTAAGACAACTTTATTTAAAATGATCACGGGTAAAGAAAAACCAGACGCAGGAACTTTCAAAGTCGGCGACACGGTAAAAATCGCTTACGTCGATCAATCACGTGAAACTTTAGATCCCAACAAAACGATTTATGAAGAGCTATCGGGCGGCCAAGATGTAATCATGCTGGGCGGAAAAGAAATGAATGCGCGTCAGTACGTTAGCTGGTTTAACTTTTCAGGTAGTGACCAATCTAAAAAAGTTGGAACCTTATCCGGTGGTGAGCGTAACCGCGTGAATTTAGCAAAAATTTTAAAAGAAGGTGCGAACTTACTTCTACTCGATGAGCCAACAAATGACTTAGACGTGAATACCATGCGTGCGCTGGAAGAAGCGTTAAACGAATTCGGCGGCAGTGCCATTGTGATTTCGCATGATCGTTGGTTTTTAGATCGAATTTGTACGCACACGCTAGCGTTCGAAGGCGATTCAAAAGTATTCTTCTATCCAGGAAGTTTCTCTGAGTACGAAGAAGATCGCAAAAAACGCATGGGCGACGCGGCTGCGCCAAAACGCATGCGCTTTAAAATGATTGAAGCGTAGCTTCATCCCTAATGACGAAGCGTAGCTTCATCCGTAACGACGAAGCGTAATTTTTTACAAGAAATCGGTAGGGAGTTAAATCCCGCCGACGTTTAATAAGTAAGTATCTCCGCCTAAAACCGATTCCATATCAAAAAGTACATCTTTCCATAATGGATCTTTTGTATCCGGATCAAGTAAGCGATCCATCAAGGCCGACCACACCGAATTCGAAGTATGAAAATAGCTAGATAGCGCATACGAAATAATATCGATTTTTGCTTTGGTTTTTTCTGCCGCAAAATTTTCTAAGTAATAGGAATAGCTTGAGCACGAATCGAAAAAGAATAACTGCTTTTTCTGTGGGTTAAATTTAAATTTACCGGCTTTATCTTGCAGAAGCTCTAAATCTAAATTTCCGCCTAAGCCGGAATGGCCACCGTATAAAATTACGTCGGCGGTTTCGATGGCTTCTTTAAAAAATTGCGCAAACACCACGGAACCCGAACTGATCGAAGTGGTCGCCAGCAGGTGACGTACTTCAACATTAATTTTTTTACCGTCTTTTAAGATTAATTTTTTTGTGTAGATATTCATCGGATTCATCGAATGCGGCTTCATGCGCGCTTCGGTAAATCCATTCGCTGATAAATAGTGGTTGAATTCTTCATAGTTGACTCGTCCGGAATCATCTTTTTGCGGACCTGATTCAAAGCCGTGGATTGCATAGATTAAAAATAACGAACCATTTTTATTATCGCCGCGTAACATCGGCAATTTAGGAGTTAAATCCATTTTCTTTTTCGTCGTGCTACTTAACGCAATTCGAACTATTTCTGACATCGGAGGTTTTGACAAATAAGTACAGCCTTCTCGGTAAATATCATAGAAATACCAGTAATCACCAAACGAAGTATAATGCTCGTCGGTACATTTTTTATCGTAGATTGCGTAAGGATCGGATGGCATCGGAATATCTAAGTAACCTTTTTCCAAAAGAACTTCGGCCGCATTATTATGAAAAAGCATTTTTCCGGCATTTGAATACGTGATCGCAACTTTATCGCCGATCACTTCTGAAGATAAAATCTGAATATTCGTGTGCGCGCGAGGTGAACCAATCCCGCCAGCCATACCTCCCGGAATATGATATTGAGCAATCATTTTTGGAGTGTGAAATAAACCAAATAAATGCGAGGCATGTAATTGGGCCCGTTCTTGATCGGTTTGCTCGTCCGCGCTAACCGGAATGGTGAAATGAGCTTGATACTTAAAATTAACCTCTTGGCCCGACGGGCTGATGATCTGCGCCTGTGTGATCGAAGCGGCCAAGGCCAAAGACGTAAGTGTTAAAAACATCGACAACTTAGTAATTAAGTTAAAGCCATTCATCTGAGCCTCGTTATAGTGAAGTTCGCTGATCGCTACTCTATAAAGCAAGGCGTAAGCCAAAATGACAGACTAATTAATTAATGTGTTTTTGCTGACGGGAAGTAAGTGAATTTTTGCGAGTCGCTTCCGCGGAAACCACCAGATTTTGTTTCAAAAAGTGCGGCATATCGCGGCGTTTTGCACCGTAACAGAAGTCTTTTTCAATCATTTCGCGCGCGGTTTGATCGTTCACGTTTTGTTCTTTTAAAAATAGCCAAGCTTTTTCGGCTAAGTTCATGAGTGAAATACTGTGAATTTCACTAAAGTGCCCAGATAAAAATTCAGAAAACGCGAAGAATTTCCAAAAAAATGAAGTACCCTCATTCAAAGAAGCTTTGAACCACAACATAAAATTTTTGAATTCTCCGCTATTGGCGTACAGATCCCAAAATTTAGCGAAACGATTCATTTTTTGTAAAGTCAGATAATCCATCGTCGACGTGGTCAGAATTTGGTAAGGTGTGGTTTCTGAGTAGATCATATTAAAAGTCTTTTCATGACGGGCAATCGGCGTGCCTTTCAGACGTTTTAATATCCCAACCTGAATCTCATCCGGTCCCATCCGTGCTAATTGATCAAAGCCTGCGGCAAAGCTTTCAATGGACTCACCCGGAAGACCCACGATTAAATCCGCGTGCGTGTGAACGTGCGTATGAGTTTTTAAGTAAGTAAAATTCTCGGCTACTTTGACTAAATCATTTTTGCGCGAAACGTTTGCGGCGACCTGTGGATTTAAAGTTTGAATACCCACTTCAAATTGTAAACTGCCTTGTGGAAATTCTTTAATCAGTTCACGAATTTCTAAAGGTAAGCGGTCGGGCACTAATTCAAAATGTAGAAATAATCCAAGCTCAATATGTTCTAAAAAAAATTTCAAAATGCGGGTTGAGGTCGTGGGTGAAAGATTAAATGTACGATCGACGAATTTAAAAGTTCGCGCTCCGCGGTCCATCAATTTTTTCATCTCGGTTAAGAAAGTTTCAGTTTCAAAATTACGCACAGATTTATCCAGTGAAGAAAGACAGTACTCACATTTATACGGACAGCCGCGCGAGGCTTCGACATAAATGACGCGGTTTTGAATATCTTCGGCCGAGTATAAATCGTAAGGCATTTTAATCTGCTTAATTTCCGGAAGTTCGGCAGAGATGATCTTTGTTACGGGAAGCTCCTGGCGAAGCAGAATGCCTTCACACAGGGCGCGAAACGAGAAGTCGGCTTCGCCCTTCACCACGTAGTCGCACCACTTCAGGTGTGCCTGCGCTTCGGTCTCGAACGAGATCTCGGGGCCGCCTAATACGATGATGATTTCGGGCGCTACTTTTTTTAGCGTCATCAGAACTTTCAAAGTTTCGTCGGTATTCCATATATATAGACTAAAACCCACGATGCGGGGTTTTAGCTCAAGGATTTTCTCTACGATGGTGCGCGGGTTTTCTTTAATCGTAAATTCGATGATTCGCGTCGCCGGCTGTAATTCGCCCATGTTTGCAAATAGGTAGCGAAGGCCAAACGAGGAGTGCTGGAAGGTCGAATTCAAAGTGCAAAGTAAAATGGAAGGTGAGGTCACGCCTTACTTATTAACGAAGGCTAGCAGAATTTGATAGCTTTTTTTAACGGCTTGAAAACTTTCAGCGGTTCCGCCTTGGTCCGGATGGGTTTTAAGCACGGAGTGTCGGTAAGCCGAGCGTAACTCGCGTAAGTTAAAGTTATTATTCAGTATTGGTGAATGTGCACGAAGGTTTTCGTAAGCTAAAATTTCCTCAACGCTAAACAAATGTGCGGGGCGTGGGCGAGCGGGGTAAGCTTGGTGTTTGGCTTTTTGCGAGGGTGTAACTTGAGAAATACGACCCATCAAGAAAGCTAAGTGCGAAGGCTCAAGCGAAGTTTCCCATCCGGCGTTCATCTTTACTGAAGCTTGAGAATCAACGGTTTCAGACTGATGATCAGATTGGATTTCTTCGAATATTTCTGAGAATGATCTGGGATTAAGCATGCTTTCTTATCGGTTTCCCTCGAGAAACCCAAAGACCAGTCACTAAAAACACGACGCACGACGGGCTTTTCCAGAGGAGAAATCGCGGAAAAACGTCAGTTTCCCCTCGAGAATTCGACATTTTCCTCACGATCTCCTCGAGAAAAATGAAAAAAAATCGTTTTTTATGTATTTTTATATTGGACAAACCTAAAAACTTGCCCTTAGACTGTGTTCATTGGATTTTAGTCTCGCGACTAAAGATTTAAAAACAAAGCCAACCTTATCGGAGGATATACACATGGCAAAAGCAAAAAAAGCTACTAAGAAAGCCGCTCCTAAAAAAGCTGCTCCAGCAAAAAAAGCCGCTCCAGCAAAAAAAGTTGCTACGAAGCGTAAACCAAACGCAGCGTTCATGAAGGCTTTAACTCCTTCTTCAACTCTTGCAATGGTTGTAGGTGCTACACCTTTAGCACGTACAGAAGTTGTTAAAAAATTATGGGCTTACATCAAAAAGAATAATCTTCAAGATTCTAAAAATCGTCGCAACATCAATGCTGACGACAAATTGATGCCTATTTTTGGAAAAAAACAAGTTTCTATGTTCGAAATGACAAAGCTTGTTTCTAAGCACTTAAAAGGTTAATTGCCGCTCGAACGTTTTTAACGTTAGGTGATCAATTATAACTATAGAAGTTATAGACCCCTTAAAGCTCATGTAGCCTTAAGGGGTTTTTTGTTTTAAGATCCCGTGCATGCCACAAAAGCCTTTAGACAAAGAAGAAATCGCAAAAATGCGCATCGCTTGCCGAATGGCGGCCGATGTTCTGAGCTACACGGGAAAGTTGATCAAGCCGGGCATGACTACTTTAGAGATCGACGAAATCGCCAATGATCGAACGCTGACCATTGGTGGCGTATCAGCTTGCATCGGTTACCATGGCTACCCCAAATCCACATGTATTTCTCCTAACCAAGTCGTTTGCCACGGCCTACCGGGCGACTACGTAATCAAAGACGGCGATATTGTTAACCTTGATGTAACCGTAAAAAAAGACGGCTTCTTTGGAGACACCTCAAAAACTTTTATGATCGGTCAAGTTTCTGAAGACGCAAAAGATTTAGTTGCAGCGGCGCACGAAGCGATGATGATCGGGATTAAAGCCATTACGCCAAATGGTTGGACAGGCGATATCGGTTTTGAAACAAATAAATTTGTAACCCGTAAAGGCTACACAACCATTAAAGAAATCGGTGGGCACGGAATCGGACGTGTATTTCACGATGAACCTTTTGTTCCGGCGTACGGCAAAAAAGGTAAAGGCGAAAAACTTCGCCCGTGGACCTGTTTTACAGTCGAGCCGATGGTGAACGAAGGAACGGATGAGTTTATTGAGAGAACCATTCATGGCTCGTCAATTAAGTATTATGAAACCGCCGACGGCTTGCTTTCGGCGCAGTTCGAGCACACGATCTTATTAACGGATACTGGATATGAAATTTTAACTCTCGAACCCTAGGTTCGGGATTTTTTTAAACCATAATTAAAACGAAAGAAGTTAAAAATGAGAAACTCAACTCAAGGGACAGATAAAATGGCAAAGAAAAATAAGTTAGTACCAATGACGAAAGCAAAAGCGATCGTGAAAGCTCCGGTTGTAAAAGTAAAAACAATCGCACGTGACTACGCAGTTGTTAAAGAGGCAATGGAAAATCCAAAAGTATTCGCAGATCTTGCGCGTTGGGGCCGCGAAGAAATTAAAATCGCGGAAAAAGAAATGCCGGGCTTAATGGCTTTACGCAAAGAATTCGGAAAAACGGAGCCCTTAAAAGGCGCGCGCATTGCGGGTTGTTTACATATGACAATCCAGACGGCGGTTTTAATTGAAACGTTAATTTACCTAGGTGCTGAAGTTCGTTGGTCATCATGTAATATCTATTCTACGCAAGATCACGCTGCCGTAGCCATGGCTGCTGCAGGTATTCCGGTATTTGCCTGGAAGGGCTTAAACGAGAAAGATTTTAGCTGGTGTATCGAACAAACAATCACGGGCTGGGGAGACAAAGGTTACAACCTTATTCTTGATGACGGCGGCGATTTAACCAACATGATGCATGAACCACGTTTTGCGAAAGAACTTAAAAAGATCATTGGTCTTTCTGAAGAAACAACCACGGGCGTTCATAACTTAGAAGTGATGTTAAAAGCAAAACGTTTAAAATTACCGTCGATCAACGTGAATGATTCAGTAACTAAAACTAAATTCGATAATCTTTACGGATGTCGCGAATCTTTAGCAGACGGTATCAAGCGCGCGACTGACGTGATGATGGCGGGTAAAATCGTTGTTGTTGCCGGTTACGGAGATGTCGGTAAAGGTTCGGCTTTTTCTGTTAAAGGTTTAGGCGCGCGCGTTTTAGTTACGGAAGTTGATCCGATCTGTGCTTTACAAGCCGCGATGGAAGGTTTTCAAGTTGTAACCATGGAAGAAGCAGCTCCAATCGCAGATATTTTTGTAACGGCAACAGGCTGCTGCGATATTATCACTGAGAAACATTTCATGAAAATGAAAGATAACGCGATCGTTTGCAATATTGGTCACTTCGACATTGAAATCGATATGGCTTGGTTAAATAAAAATTCAAAACAACGCGAAGTAAAACCACAAGTTGATGTTCACACATTGAAGAATGGTAATGAAATCGTTGTCTTGGCCAAAGGCCGTTTAGTTAATTTAGGTTGTGCGACAGGACATCCATCATTTGTGATGAGTAACTCGTTTACGAACCAAGTATTAGCGCAAATGGAACTTTATTTAAACCGTGAGAAGTACCAGCAAGTCGCGATCTACCGCTTACCAAAGCACTTAGATGAAAAAGTGGCGGCGTTACACTTAGGTCAACTAGGCGTGAACTTAACGAAACTATCTGCAAAGCAAGCTAAGTATCTTCATATGGATGTAGAGGGCCCTTTCAAGCCAGAGCATTATCGTTACTAAGTTATTTCTGTTATAATCAGAATATTAAAGCCCCGTGACAACACGGGGCTTTTTTTTAAAACGCGATACCAATGGCTGCAAAAACAACTGAATTATCTTCATCGACAACGGCAAAATTTGAATCTTGTCCGTTAGCTTTTAGGGCCACGCCCGCATTGGTATGGCCAATGGAAAAAGCGAAATTTTTATTGATGTCGTAATTGATGGCTTCGGTTAATTCAAAACCTTCACGGACTGCGTTTTGATAAGTCCATCTTGATTTATGATTAAATAAAACTGAGAAAGAAAAACTTTGTATTTTATAACCTAGTGTAATCCCTTGATTGGAAGAGTACTGGGCTAAAACTTTACCGTTCACATCTTGTTCGTAGCGATGAAAATTTCTACCGGCCGTTAAAGATAAGGCGGCGGAAAAACCAGATCCATCTTTTTCTTTTGGAGAAAAACCTAAACTTAAGCCCGCAACGAATGCGCCTTGCATTTCATCGTACTTAACTGATTTTTTTGATAGCGGAAATAAAACGGTTAAAGAAGGCCCCAGCTTAACGTTCATGGTGTCTAGTTCAGAAATCTGAATCGGCTTGTGAGCATAGGCTAAAAACGGATCATTGAAATCTGAATCACCTTCATAGCTACTACGTAAATTTTGTGAGTAAGAAATATTTGCCAGCATCACTCCCGTAGGAAGTTTGTAAGCTAAATTAAGTTCGTAACCTAAATTATCGACGAATGTTCCATCTTTTCGATCGTACAAGCTATTATTTTTCATCAAAGAAAAACTACCGCCAAACGAACCTTCAGTTGCTTCGTCTGTTTTTTTAACGGCGGATTTTTTGCTTCTGTTAATACTCACTTTTGTTACCGCAGAATCTACTTGCTCGCCACCCTGGGCTAAGCAAGTGCTGCTGATCAAAAGACTAAGGCTAAGAATAATGGTGCGGCCTAAGTTTTTCAAAATTTAAATCCTAATTGTATTCTGAAATTCTTCTTAATAAACTTAAGATTAATTCATACTGAGTTTGTAATTCATCGTAGTCGTAGATATCATTCGAAATAGCTTCGCCCGCTTTCGCTTTGTTAGCTTCAACATATTTCGTAGCCATTTCTTGGATCATTTTTACGTTGATATTGTAATCTTTTTTAATAGGCGCCATGCGTTCTTTTAAACGATCTCCAACATTACCATAGAAACTTGCCCAGGCCTCACTTGTTCCGGCGAAATCGTTACTTGGGTCAAACATTGGCAAAACAAGGTCACGAGTTAATCCAGTTTCGATTGGTAAAAGTCTTTTCCAGTGAACACGGTTTTTATCGTTATCTTTTTGATCTTTAGGGCGCGAATAATTCTTATTTTGTTTTCCAGGATTTGCTTCATCATCGATTACTAAGTGCATAAAGCGAAGTAGTTTGACGTAGTCGACTTTTTCGTCATTACCTAATTCACTTTTTGCTAATTCGATTAATCCAGAGAAAGTCTCTTCTGTTACGGGTACTGCCGCCGCAATACGCGCTGGCAAAGTTTCTAGTTTTTCAAGTAACTTGATCGCTTCTGTTGCATCGGGCTCAAGCACTACGTAGCTGCTTGTGCCATCGGGTGACAGAACCTTTTTGATCGCTTTATCTAATGTGTCTTTTTTGTCTGTATACTTCATCGCAAATTTCTTTTTACGTTTACGTGTCGCGAATTCTTTTTCCGGAACTTCTAAGCCGTCGAAGAATACCGAAGACACTAAGTTTTCGATGTAGCGTTTATCATTCTTAAATTTTTCTAAGAATACATGATCTTTTGTTTTTACTAAGCGATCTGAAGACACACCCTTGCTTAAGCGATCTGCTAAGTAACCAAGTAATTTATCGCGATTGTCTGGCTCATCCACGAAATTTGGTAAAAACGCGTTCTCTTCATATTTTTGCGAAAGGGCCGCGCGAACCGTCAATACCGAAACCGCAATATTTTTCTCCGGCATAAGTCCGATAATATCGAAAGGTTCTTTAGCTGCTTTTGCATCCATGTTGTAACGAACATCTTCTAGTTCATAACCGCTTTGCGTTGTTGGTACAAAACCAGATTTTTGTTTTACGTAAGCTACAGCTTCAGCATCCATACAGCTTTTTACAATTTTAGGGTCCGTTGCTTTAGTCATATTGTATACGGCTTTACGAACTTCACTGAACTCGATTGAAGCCATTGTACCATTACGTTCGCCGATACAATATCTAGTTGGTAAAGTTGCAATCTGCATCGCAAAATTAAAGATCTCGTCCGCCGCTGGTTTATATAAGTTATAAGTTGCAGAAAACTGAGGATCGTTTTTCATTTGTTCTAGTTTTGCCGCGTAAGATTTTGCATCATAATTTTCTAGATACTCATTACCTTGGCCTAAATAATCTACTAATTTAAATCTCCACTCATCGTAGTAACGCTTTAATCCAACCCAGTATCTTTGTACGCGGTAGTTTGTTAAACGAGCAGGGTCAATTCCGCGTGCACGGTCAAAGCGGTAATTGTACGTCGCGATTGAAGTATTATATTCTTGAATAAGACTTTTTACGATCTCAAGCGGGGTCGTTCCAGAGTCATGACGAGCACACATTGGATCTTCATTTAATTCTACATCTTCATCCGTACAAAATTTAAAGCTTTTCGCTTTTACGTTAGATTTGGCTAAATTTTCGTTAATCGTCATTGAAGTATTTAAAGGCAAGATCTTTTTATCAACTGTTTCGACCGCATCAGCGTATCCGTAGCGAATTGCCGCGATATCGTATTTACCAACCGTTGTTAAACGGTCTTCACTGAAGCTTGGGTACTCCATCACTGAAGATGAGCGTACTTGATCTTTTGTCTTAGATTCTTCCGTCGATAGAAAGTTAATAGCATCCGTCGAAGCGTAAAAGTTATGACGTAATCCAAAATTATGACCTAACTCGTGTAGTAAAGTTCCTACCATTTTACCTGGTAATACTTTTTCAGAACAGGCTACAATAATATCAGTTTCTTTTTCATCGCGGCCATATTTTTGAATGTTTGCGACTAAAGAGTTTAACTCAGGGCAACGAGTTTCAATTTCTTCATTTAGGTGTTTTCCAGAAACACCCATATCAAATTCACGACCCCAGTTTTTAGATTTCTTTAACATCGACTTAGCATCCGTTTTGTTAGCCTCGATATCGATCATTTGTAATTGATTACCAACCATGATTGGTAATTTCTTTAAAAAGTAATTTTGACTACTGGTCGAATTGATAACATCTTTTCCCGTGCTGGCTGATTTAGTAACTGATACATTGGGCATGTATTCAGGTGGTACAACAAATAGAGTTGCATCTTTTGTGCGACCTGATTTGTACAGCAAATAGTTACGGATATGAGTGACTAGTGCTGATTGAATCGTTGTAACGTGCATATTCGTTACGGCCGAAATAATTTCGCCCGTATCTGGGTCAGTGATTGATGGACCAAAACCAAAAAGATTTGTTTCGTTAACCGTTTTGATTAGATTAATTTGATTATAACGTAAATCACCTAAACCTACGCGCTTCGTCGTGTCGGCTTCAATGCGTAATGGAACGCCCGCTTTTTCAAAAGCTTTATCCCATTCTTTTACGGCTTCCGCCGCCGCTGGAATTAATGATTCATCAGATCCTTGCGTAAAGTAGAACGTTACTTTGCCATCGGCCACGTTGAAGCGATTGATAAAAGTATTTTTATCAAGGTCTTCTTTTTTGTACTTCTCGAACATGCTGCCGCCAGCTTTTTTAGTCGTGAAGAATCCAAATTTATCAAAATCTTTTTCTAAATGTAGCTTTGGGGTATAGGCTTTACGGCCTTCTGATTTTAAGAAAGAGTACTTGATACGCACGTTAAATCTATTTTCTTGTACAGTAAAGCTAAAGTAATTGTCATCTAACTCTAAGTCAACTAAGGCGAAGTTATTTGCCATTACCGTAGATGAAATTAAGCCTTCGTAAGCAATTTGTAAAAATTCTTTTTTATCCCAGCTAAGTGATTCAACTTCTTCTTCGGCCATATCAAAAGAATTACCTTTTGGTGTTGGACGGTAGGCTTTCCAAGTAATTGGTAATTTCAATAAAACGTTTTGATTTAATTCGTCATTTAAATCTAATTTTGGGTTTACGTTCGTCGTCATGGCGCGCATCTCGCGACCATTAAAACTAAAGCGTACTTTTGTGGTTGGATTTAATTCTTGATCGTACTGGCTTAATGTTTGACCGATCATTTCTTTATTTTGTTTAT
Source organism: Bdellovibrio sp. (assembly GCA_014376435.1). Lineage (GTDB taxonomy): Bacteria > Bdellovibrionota > Bdellovibrionia > Bdellovibrionales > Bdellovibrionaceae > Pseudobdellovibrio. The sequence goes on from JACMRL010000021.1 coordinate 22,408, forward strand.
CGGTCGCAATGATTGTTTCTGCGTAGTACCAGTCACCTTTGAAATAATCTTTATGGAATACGTCTAATTTTTCTTTTAATTTGTAGATCGTTTTACCATTGTAATCGATTCTCATATACTTGGCGTTGCCTTTATCATTGGCCGGCATTTCCAATAGCTTACTTGATTTCTCATCATTCTCGACGGCATTTTCAACATTGAAAAAACCTTTGATCGGGTAAGAAACTAATGGAACCGCTAACAAAGTAGAGTTGTCATCTTTGAAGGCCCCGGGAACTTCTTTAGGATGTAAATTAGCTTTATCCGCTAATTTATAAACGACTAAAGAGCTGCCTTGAACTTTATATTGTACTTTATAACTAGTTGAATCGTTAGCGCGCGCAATGAATGGTACATCGCCAACCAGTTGAGCTTTTGTATTAATTTTCACTGGTGCTAATTTCCAGCTATTAAATTTACTTTTTGTTTCGACGTTAGTGACACGTGAACTTAATACTTCATCTTTAATCGTCACGGATTGAGAAGCGGCCCCGATTTCATTTAAAGTCTCTACATCAAATAGCTTATTATCTAAATCGCTAATCGCAATTAGATCTTGCCCTTGTCCTTGGCCAAACTTTTCATCGCGTTTTTTCGTACACGAAGTAAGCCCCACCATTAAAGCTATGATCAGCATGTGAATCTTTGTAGAACCGGCCTTTTGAAGACATTGAGTTAATTGCATATGTACTCCTCTAACCAGAACTGTTTCAAGAAGCATGCGCTGTCTCAGTTTGAAACGCGAGAAGTAACTACTTAGAATAATTCAGGAATACATTGCTAAAAAAAGCGAATGTCATGCAATTTCACACCAGTGCGCAAGAGCGCGCGGTAATTCAAAGGGCTGTCAAAACGCTGGTCATTCAAAATGAGACAGGGGAATTTAAGAACAGCAGAGATTATTTCTTTAAATAATCCAGGTAAAAACGCAGCTCGCCGATGCTTTCGCGGATATCATCCAAAGCCCGGTGCGAGTTCTGTTTTTTATACTCAATATTAAATTTGTTATTACAAATCACTTTCCACGAACTAACATCCACCATGCGGTAGTGTAGGCGGGAAGACAAAGTCAAAAAATATTTATCGATAAACAAGCGGTCCTGCATAATCGAATTACCCGCTAACATCGGGCGCTTTTTTAAATCTTTTTGTGACTCCGGAAAATGCTTATTAATCAAATCGACCAACTTCGCTTCAACCATGTCGGGCTCCATGCCCGAAGGTACTTTAAAGGTTAAGCCTGACTTACCGTGATGTTCAGTATTCCAGGCATCCATATTATCTAAATACGATTGCGGCTGCTTCACCACGGTTTCAAAACTATCAAGCTCACGAAAATTCATATCCGTAACGATGCACGCAACTTCAATGATCACTTCTTTATTAATATCTAGGCCTGACATTTCCATATCAAGCCATAGCAAATTCTCCACTTTTTCGTAAGCCATGTATTTTACTTAGTTTCTTCTTTAGTTACTTTATATTCTTCGCCCGCCGCTGAAATTGATTTTTTTGCTTCTGCTAAATCAATTTTTTTATCTTTTTTAGATACCAAAACTACTTTACCAGTTTGTTTCTTCATATTCGTGATCGAAACATTACACGATTCGATATCGGCTGTTAATTTTTCGTTCTTACAAACTTTTTCTGAGATCATGTGTTTGCAACCAGAACAATGCATCCCTTCAACCGTAAAAGTTGTGGTTTCTGCAAAAGCGGCTGAGCTAAAAATAGTTAAAGCGATCAATACTGACTTCATCGTTATTCCTTTGTGAATAGGTTTAAATAAAGGCATTTCAAACGTTAAGATTAATAGCGTAGCAAGACGATAGCCCCTGGTCAGCTCATTTCATGCATGATTTGTAAGCAAATGCGAATTTCTAGTTGAAATGCGGGGCCTTAGGCTATAACTTTGTCCCCACAAGTGTCTTCACTACGGAGAGGTAGTTAAGTTGGTTATAACGTCCGCCTGTCACGCGGAAGGCCGCGGGTTCGAGTCCCGTTCTCTCCGCCATTTTTCTAAATTGGTCACATTAGCAAACATAGAAAACGGTTTTTTCAAGTCATATCGCAGACTTCCGTTTTCTATTCGTGGGTTCGATAGTACCAAATTCACTAATTCACGTTTTTCATCAGTTGTCATAGATTTGAAAAGTGTAGGAGCTTGTCTAGCGAGTTCCATAAGTTGAATATCTTGATTCATATTAGATTCTTTAGATGTGCGAAGCTGAGTTAATTGTGACTCAATAGAAGATAGCTCTAGTTGAAGTCGATTGTTTTGTTGAATCCAAAAGTCTAAATCAATATGACCTTCAAGTTTGTCTTCATAGGCTTTGTTAATTTTATTTTCTACAGTTCGATAGCGATTTTCTAAAGTCGTTCTTTGTAGGTTTTGATATTCGATTTCTTTTGAATGGGAATCTTGTAGTGCCTTTTTAGTCCACTCAATTATTTCTTCAGGTATTTGAATCTGTGTTAATGCTTCGCTAATCCATGAATCAATTTTACGTTCTTCAATATAAGTAACGTCAGGGCAATTTCCCTTACCCGAAGTGCAATGATAGTAAACATAACGAAGACCTGACTTTTTAATTTTCTCTTCTGCTGTAATTGAACAACCACATGACCCGCAAGTCATTGTGCCAGTAAAAGCAAAATTCTTTTTAGTTAGCTTTCCTTTTTTGACCAAACCCATTTGAACCTGAACTCGATCAAATAGTTCTTTTGTTATTATTGGTTTGTGCGAACCCTTGTGAAAAGCACCTTTCCAATAAAAATCTCCGTAGTATAATGGATTACTCAAGACCCTTTGCATCTGGCTTTTGCTTAATTCAGATTTTGCTCTAGGGGATCTTAATCCTTCTTGAAAAAGAATTCGTTTTAGTTTTGATAAAGAATAATTACCAGTAGCAGCTAACTCAAAACCACGTTTAATGATCGGTGCAAGTTTTTGATCGGGCTCGATCGTGTGATCAATTCTGTTATTAGTGAAACCCATAGGCGCAGCTGATGGCCACATTCCCTGGTCTGCTTTTTCATTTAAACCTTTTCTTACTTCTTCAGAGAGATTGTCTGAATAGTTTTTTGCCATTAAAACTTTTATTCCATGAATGAGTTTTTGATGCGACCTTGAGTCTTTAGATAAAACTTCATTTTCTTTTGCTAGATGAATTGATAAATGAACCCAGTCCGCAGGGTCTAAGATATTATAATCTTTGAGGTTGCGATAAAGACGATCAGTTTTTTCAACAAGTAAGTGCTGAACTTCTTCATTCTCTGTTAGATATTTTACTAAGGCCTTAAATTGTGTTCGACCAGCTGATTTAGCTGATTCAGACTCTTCAAAGACTTTAACAACTGTAAAGCCTTTCTCTAAAGCATATTCATTCAGATACTTTTTTTGAGCGGGAATTGAAAATCCTTCCCGCTCTTGTTCTTTCGATGAAACTCTGACGTAAATTACGGCTTTATATTTCTTCTCCATCGATCAAAATACCTTTCAAGTCATTTAATGCAAACATACGATAGTTATTGATCGGATGGCGATAGCTCTTTATTCGACCACTTCGCTCCCAACGACGTATCGTATCAGGGTGAACTTCAAACAATTTGGCAAGATCGCCTACGAGAATCATGTGCTTACTTAACTCAAGAACTTTAGATAGGGTTGCTGCATCTTTGTTTAACATATTATGCCTCCTTTTTCATAAACGAACCTATTATACGCCCCGAGTTAAAAAATCTACGATATGACAAAATCGACTTAAAAACTGTGTTTCATATTTTGTATAAACATTCTCCAACCCAGCGAGCTTATCGGGGTGAATTGTCATTGCCTCCCCTTTGCTTACAAGAACGGTTTCGAATTTGTCTGAAAAAAAACTTGTGTCAGGTCCCACGCCTTTGCGTACAAGTTTTTCTTCATACTTGGGTGGATTTAATAATTCACGCATAAATTCAGATTCAAATCGTGTGCATCTTTTCAGTCGAATATGCAGTATTGCAAGTTGGGTAATAAGAATCTGTCTTGAGGGGCTATCTGCACCAAATTCCTCAGCAAATTTATTATATGCTTCTTCAAAAGTTACATCGTCGTAACTCGTACTAAATGTGGCAAGTATTCCATGTTTAAAAGAATTTTGTGATGAAACAGTTTTACCCTGATCTGTTTTTACGCCTCCCTTTTTGCCGTTGATAGGACTTGTTTTAGTTCGTTTGTCTAATGCATCCATGTTTTTACCCCCTGTGGTTTGATGAATGTTTCTATTTTAGTCTTAAAAAGTTGTGATGGCTGGATTTTCCAGTTATCAACTTTAATTAGTTTTGAAAAATCCCGATCAAAATTACGTGACTGATTCATCATTTTTTTTGCTGAATAGAAGCCGTCACGTTCGAGATTGTGTTTAAATGCAGCAAGGCGTAGTGATTGTTCTGTGTTCAATGGTAAATCAGTGAATCGAGTATTTACACCAACAAGTCCTTCGAAATGCAAACCAGCTGCGACCATATTTGGAATGTCAATAATAGAACGAGACGGGAGTTTGGATTTTCCCAATCGAAGTTCAATGCGAGTAAAATTGTCAGTTAAATTTTCTTTTTTTGCTTTGTCATAGATTTCAATTTTTTCGTTACCTTTCCCGATAATTAAGCCAGTTCGACTTCCACTTTCGTCAATAAAAGTAAGAGAGCTTCTTTTGTTTTTAATATCTAACATTTGAGTTAACGCAGAAAATGAACATTCAAAATCAAGATTCAGGTCAAGCCTTGTTACCTTAGCATTTAAAATTGGTTCCTTTGGTACGACAGAATTGATAAAAGTATAATAGTTTTGCCAATTTATAAATTTATTTGGATTTGAAATCAGACCTGTAATATCAGTTTCGCCGTAGCTAAGTTTTAAGTGAATTTGATTTGAATCCGAACTGATAACTAAATAGGGCTTTCGATCCTTAAGAAACACACGTTTGATCGTATATCCAAAAAGTTTTGCCGCTTTATGAATTTGACCAATTTGAATCGTTTCGGTGAAATAAGCATTGAGTTTGTCAATTCCAGCTCCTATCACTTTTGGTTGATCATTGTCTGACGAAGGTTTTACCCTTAATACCCTGTTGTTAGCACTTTTAAGAATGTTAAAAAATGATGCTAGCGATTGACGGCAATCACATAAATTATTGGTCTGGCAGATTAGGCATTGCTCCGTAACATTCATGGAGCCTAGTTAAGCATTGAGACAGCTTTTGGTAACTCGCCTCACTTTTTTAAAGTGGGTGCTGTATAATTATCAAGTAATTTCAATATCTTGAAATACTCTTTTTAGAAGAGATGAGCTTAGTAGCCATGGATTTTTAGCTGGTAAATCCAAAAAATAAATTAAATAGTCCAAATATTCTCTTTCTATACCAGAAAGATCGACCCCAAAATGTTTGTTTTGAACTTTTAATAATTGAATATGAATTTTATCAAATGATTTAGGGCTTTGAATGTAATTATGTTCTGCAAGTATTTCGAGGATGAGTGACTTAAGTGACTTAGTATTAAATAGAAGCAATTTGTAGCTATCAGGTATTTGTCTTCTAATACAAAAATTTTCAAATTCTGACTGGTTAAAAGTTTTCTTTTTATGGCTTTCAATATAGTAAAGTGCTTCAGCGTGTATTTCATTATACATGATTGAAACATGCCAATCATCTTGCGTACTGCGTTTCTTATTGCCATCGCCGAGTAGTATTTTACTAATTCGCTTTAATATAACTTCGCTATTCTTTTTCACTGACAAAGTGCCATGAAGTCTATTCCATCTAAGGTTTTCGATCCATTCATAAACATGTTGATCGGATATATAAGAAATCGAAAATGACATTAAAAAGGGAAGCATTTCCGCAGGTGCAAATAGTGCAACCAACTCCTGCAGAGCAATTCTCGCTCTAATCTTGTGTAGGAATTGATCTTTAAGTCTATTTTTAAATTGGGTAAGCATTTTTTTTTCAAAATCAAAATGATAAATATTTTTTTTAAAAAACTCATCATCAGAAATTGATGGATCAATAAATTTCCGCATATTTCTCAAGCCATTAGAAAGTTGCATTATTCTTTTTGCATTTAATTCTTCAGGCTTCCTAAGCTCGTCAATGGCCACCAAAACCGATACATCAAAATCATCGATAATTATTTTATCACTAAGAGCAAGTTCTAAAAACTTTTTACGTAGTTCTGTAGTATTCTTGTTTTGGCTATCACTTGCTTGAAGTAGACGAGTTAATTCATCAATGTTTGCTAAGTTGAATTTTGCAATCAGCGCCAAGCGCCACTGAATTTGATCAAGAGTTTGGGGTATAGATAGGCCTATGTTTGGATTAGTCATTTGTTTTTTTGATCTTCTTTTAAGCATCTAAGTAACGATAAATGTTCTCCGCTAAAATTGTCGAAATACTATATCTTTCTTATACTTGCATTATCTTTGGTTATCATTAAAAATTATGACTTGGTAGTTGTGATGGAGGCTTTTTGTATGACTGAACGATGGTTAAATGTTGAAGAAATTGCTCAGCACTTGGGCGTCGCCGCAATCACGGTTTACAGGTGGCTTGAAAAGGGTTCGATACCCTCGCATAGGGTTGGTAAGCTATGGCGTTTTAAGGCCTCTGAAGTCGATGAGTGGATCGGCATTGGCGGGGCTGGGAGCGATTCATCAAATAAATTATCAAATTTAAAATCAACTAAAAATTTACATCAGGAGAAATAGCAGTGTTTGAGCAAACCTTTAAAAATATAGATGACATACTTCACAAAGATGCAGGCTGCGGTAGCGAATTAGACTATGTAGAACAGACCTCTTGGGTATTGTTTTTAAAGTATTTAGATGACCTTGAAAAAGACAAAAAAACTGCCGCTGAACTTGCAGGTAATGACTACAAGCCCATTATCGATAAACAATACCGCTGGGAAGTTTGGGCAGCTCCAAAAGATAAAGATGGCAAAATTGACCACGATAAAGCACTAACTGGCGACGACTTAAAAGACTTCGTTGATTTAAAACTGATCCCATACTTAAAAAAGTTCAAAGCCAATGCTGAATCGGCTGATACAATTGAATATAAAGTTGGTGAAATTTTTAGTGAACTGAAAAACAAAATTCAAAGTGGCTACAATATGCGTGAAGTGATAAACCGCATTGATGAATTACGTTTTCGTTCTCACGCTGAAAAGCATGAGATGTCACATTTGTACGAAGCTAAAATCCAAAATATGGGTAATGCTGGCCGTAATGGGGGAGAGTACTACACTCCACGCCCATTGATTAGAACTATCGTTAAGGTAGTTGAACCTAAAATAGGCGATAAAATTTATGATGGTGCAGTTGGGTCTGCTGGCTTTTTGTGTGAGGCTTTTGAGTATTTAAAAGAAAGTAAAAAACTAACGACTAAAGACATTGAAACACTTCAAAAAAAGACTTTCTACGGAAAAGAAAAAAAGTCATTGGCCTACATTATCGGAACCATGAATATGATTTTGCATGGGGTTGAAGCTCCAAACATAGTTCATACAAATACGTTGGCTGAAAACTTATCAGATATTCAAGAAAAAGACCGCTATGATGTTATTTTAGCGAATCCACCTTTTGGTGGCAAAGAACGTGCAGAAGTTCAGCAAAATTTTCCAATCAAGACTGGTGAAACAGCCTCCTTGTTTTTGCAGCATTTTATTAAAATACTTAAAGCTGGAGGTAAAGCTGGCATCGTTATAAAAAATACTTTTTTAAGCAATACCGATAATGCAACTGTTAGTATAAGAAAACTTATTTTAGAAAACTGCAACCTTCATTCAGTGTTAGATTTACCTAGCGGCACGTTCACTGGTGCAGGTGTGAAAACCGTAGTTCTTTTTTTTGACAAGGGTACTCCAACAAAAAAAGTATGGTTTTATCAACTTAATTTAGATCGAAATTTAGGTAAAACAAATGCACTAAGCGAAAGAGACTTGGCTGATTTTGTTAAACTTCAAAAAACAAAAACTGAAAGTGAAAACGCTTGGACTATTAACGTAAAAGATATAGATCAAAAGACGTTTGATTTGAGTGCTAAAAATCCGAATAAAAAAGAAGTAGCTTCTTTACGCCAACCGCAAGATATTTTAGAAGAAATGAAAGCGCTGGATGAAGCGAGTACGGAGATATTAGATTCAATTATGGAACTACTATGAAGCAAGGTTGGGAAATAAAAAAACTATCCGATATTGGCAAAGTTTTTAATGGCAACAGTATTAACGAAAAAGTTAAAAAAGATAATTATACAGATTTAGTTGATGGCTACTCATTTGTCGCTACAAAAGATGTAGGGTTTGATAGTAAAATTGATTATGAAAATGGAGTAAAAATTCCTTTTTCTGAAAAGGCCCAATTTAAAATTGCACCAGCAAATACGCCGTTAATTTGTGCGGAAGGAGGGAGCGCAGGAAAGAAAATAGCTATTACAAATCAAGATGTTTGTTTTGGCAATAAGTTGTTCGCCTTAGTTCCAAATAAAAACGTAGATAGCAAATTTATATTTTACTACTATTTCCATTCTTCATTTCAGAAGTATTTTGCTGCTGAAATGGCCGGAATTATTGGGGGTGTTTCAATGAATAAATTTAAGGAAATCGAAATCCCCCTCCCACCCCTTCCCGAGCAAAAACAAATCGTAGCAATTTTAGATGAATCTTTCGCCGCCATTGATAAAGCAAAAGCCAATGCCAAGCTAAACCACAAAAACGCCAAAGAACTTTTTGAAAGTTATTTGCATGGTGTATTTGAAAATAAAATGGCTACTGGTAAAATTAAAACCTTAATTGATTTTTGTGAGTTTAAACAAGGGATTCAACGAGACGTTAAACTTCAAAGTGAAATTGAGGGCAACAATCAAGTAAGATTTTTACGAATCATCGACTTTACTCAAGGCGATGAGTTACACCGATACATTGATAATCCTGGTGCAGAATATGTTTTGGGCGAGAATGATATTTCCCTAGTGCGTTATGGCGCATCTACTGGTTTCGTTTGTACAGGTTTGAGTGGGGCTTTAGCCAATAATTTGTTTCGGGTTATTCCTAGAAACAAGAACGAACTGATCAATGAATTTTTATACTTTTATCTTAAAGCTCCCATTTTCCAAAGAGTTATTAAAGAAAGCATGAATGGGGCGGCGATGCCTGCAATTAGTTTTGGATTAATAGAAGATATTCCATTTCCAGTAGTTTCTCTTAGTCATCAGAAAGAAATAGTTCAAAAACTTAAAACTTTGGCTGACGATGTGCTAAGGCTAGAATCAATTTACAAACAGAAAATCGACGATTTAGAGGAGCTTAAAAAATCAATCCTGCAAAAAGCCTTTTGCGGTGAGCTAGAAGGAGCTTCTCAATGAATGAAGCTGAAACAAGGGCAGAACTAATTGACCCCAAGCTATTACAAAGCGGCTGGGGTGTAGTTGAAAACACGAAAGTTCTTAGAGAGCATCAAATCACTGCTGGTAAAATTCAAACTGGTGGCGGTCGGTTAAAGCAGCAAATTGCTGACTATGTATTGGTTTACAAAGGTCGCAAGTTAGCCGTTGTTGAAGCTAAAAGTGATGACCTTGAAGTTGGTGAAGGTGTCGCTCAAGCTAAGAAATATGCAGAAATGCTTCAAGTTGAAACTACATTTTCAAGCAATGGAAATGAAATTTATCAAATTTGTTTAAAAACCTGCACTGAAGGTTTAGTAAGTAAATTTCCTACACCCGAAGAACTTTGGGCTAAAACTTATGGTGTTGAAAATAATTGGCGTGATATATTCAATGCTGTTCCATTTGAAGATGTTGGCGGGTCTAAGGGCGCCAGGTACTATCAAGAAAACGCAGTAAATAATGTAATGGCGGCAATCGCCAATAAGAAGCCTCGAATTTTACTTACCTTAGCAACAGGTACTGGAAAAACATTTATTGCATTTCAAATTGCTTGGAAGTTATTTCAGACTAGATGGAATTTAAAACGTGACGGAGCAAGAAGGCCTCGAATTTTATTTCTTGCAGATCGAAACATATTAGCTGATCAGGCTTTCAATTCTTTTTCAGCTTTTCCTGAAGATGCTCTCGTGCGTATCAACCCTAAAGAGATCAGTAAAAAAGGAAGTGTTCCAACTAATGGCAGTATTTTCTTTACTATTTTTCAAACTTTTATGAGTGGTAAAGACGATAAGCCTAATTTTGGTTCGTACCCACCCGATTATTTTGATTTTATTATTATTGATGAGTGTCATCGTGGCGGAGCAAATGACGAAGGCAATTGGAGAGGAATTTTAGATTATTTTTCTCCAGCAGTTCAGCTTGGTTTAACAGCTACACCAAAGCGCAAAGATAATACTGATACTTACAGATACTTTGGCGAGCCAGTGTACATTTACTCTTTGAAAGAAGGAATCAATGACGGCTACTTAACACCTTTCAAAGTTAAAAGAATTAAAACCACTTTAGACGATTATATTTATACTTCTGACGATCAATTGGTTGAAGGCGAAATTGAAGAAGGCAAAAGATACGTTGAAAGTGATTTTAATAAAATAATTGAAATCAAACAGCGTGAAGCTAAGCGTGTTCAAATTATGCTTGATAACGTTGATCAGTCAGAAAAAACTATCGTATTTTGTGCGAACCAAGCCCATGCGGCTGCTATTCGAGATCTAATCAATCAAAATACAAAGAGAAAAGATCCCAATTACTGTGCAAGGGTTACTGCTAATGATGGCGAAATTGGCGAACAGTTTTTGCGTGAATTTCAGGACAATGAAAAAACTATTCCTACTATGCTTACAACATCACAAAAACTATCTACGGGTGTTGATGCCAGAAACGTTAGAAACATAGTTCTTATGCGTCCAGTGAACTCAATGATCGAATTTAAGCAGATCGTTGGTCGTGGAACTCGTTTATTTGACGGTAAGGAGTTCTTTACGATTTATGACTTCGTGGACGCCTATCAACATTTCGCTGATCCTGAGTGGGATGGTGAGCCTTTAGCGCCTGAAGCGCCAGTAGATCCAAAAGATCCCAGTAAGCCTAAGGAGCCAAAAGAACCGAGTGGCTCAGATGAGCCAAAGGCCGAAAGAAAAAAGAAGATTAAGGTAAAACTCAGGGATGGAAAAGAGCGAGAAATTCAGCACATGATTTCAACCTCGTTTTGGGGTGCTGATGGTAAGCCAATTTCAGCTGAAGAGTTTCTGCATAACCTTTACGGCGCATTACCAGCCTTTTTTAAAAGCGAAGATGAGCTTCGTAAAATTTGGTCTAGCCCGATAACCCGTAAGACACTGTTGGATAAACTAGCTGAGGGTGGTTTTGGTAAAGATGAATTGGTGGCATTGCAAAAACTGATTGATGCGGAAAAAAGCGATTTGTTCGATGTTCTTGAATATGTTTCATTTGCAGTTAAGCCAATAACCAGAGAAGCCAGAGTTGCTGGTGCGCAATCTAATATCTTTGCAATGTTAAACAGTAAACAAAAAGATTTCTTGGACTTTGTTTTATCTAAATACATCGAAACTGGTGTTGAAGAACTTGATCAAGAGAAGTTACCAAAGCTACTGACGTTAAAGTATCTGTCGCTTGATGATGCAAGTAGCGTACTTGGCGATGTTCCAAAAATACGTTCTATGTTTATTGATTTTCAAAAGCATTTGTATGATCAAAGAGGTGCATAACAATGAGCATAGATCAATCAGATGTTCAACTAAAGCAATATTCAGATGGATTAACCAAATTACTGGATATTATAAATTCAAAAAGTGGCGTATTCGATTTAAATAATAATGTTAATGACATTAAAAAAAATGAAGCTATTAGGCTTTTGCGAAGTTTAGATGAGTATAATGGTAGAGAGAAATCGTTAATTTATTTAGGATTTCTAGGGCATTACTCTACAGGTAAATCTAGTACAATAAATTCTATTCTAAATTTACAAGGAGAAAGCGCCCGCCCACATGGTTTGGATAGAACAGATAAGCAGATCACACTTATCACTAAACAAGAAAATTTAAACTCGCTAATTCTAATGGTTAGAACGGGCGATGTGCCAATACGAATTTCTAGTATTGAGTCTGATTTATTAAAGAATATAGTGTTAATGGACACGCCAGGGTCTGGTGATCCTAGTATTTTAAATGAGCTTGTCAGGGATATACTGCCTGTTTGTGACTACTTATTTTACTTTATTTCTGCCGCCAACCCATTAGATGATGCTGATTTGCCGTTACTCAAAGAAAAGAGTAGGGATTTAAAATTTATTCCAATGAAAGTTATTCTTACCAGAGCAAATGAGTTTGCTCAGGATGAAAATGAGCAACTTACAGAAACAAACTTTAATGAAAAATCAAGCAAGGAGTTGGTGGGAAATTTAATAGCAAAGTTTAAAGAATTTGCGTCGATTGAAATGGATGAAAAAGATGTGTTTCTTATTGATAACAAGGCTTGTTTTCGAATCGAAGCTCTGCGTGAGTTTATTATCCACGAAGTTTCAAGTCGAAGCACCGACAAGGCCTTACAAGTTCACTCGCATAAGGTTAATTTTTTTAAAACAAAATCTAGTGCTTTACGTGAGCATTTTTTTAAAATTGTGATTAGTAAGATTGAAGACCTTGGTTTATATCTCAAAAAAGCAGAAGAGAATAAAAAAAAATACGAGGATTCTGTAAATATCAGTAATAATAATTTGACCAATTCTTGGTTTCAAAAAGAGCAAAAAATTAAGACGTCATTTACAGAATTTGAAAAAGCCATTACGGAAACCGCGAAAAAACTAACTCTCCCTGAAAATATTTGGCAAGCGGTAAATTTTATAAAATGGCAAAACGATGTTAAGCTATTCATTCACCAAGAGGCGGTAAGTGAGTCTAATTTAATAATAATGAATTATAAAAATGAATTAAAAAATTCAATTTCTATGCAAGTTTTTGATTTGAAAATTAAACTGAGCAATCACGAATTTGATGAAAATACTGACATTGGCGAACTGTTAAAATTGGATTTTAACTTTAAGTTAGATGTAAAAAGAGAACTGCATGGCTCGACTGACTTAAATTACAAAGTATCAAGATTTTGGCATGAGAGTCGTTCGGTTGTTAAAGAGACAGCAGAAGAAATTAAAAGTAATATTTCAACAATGTTGGGGCGAATTAGGGGTAAATACCCTTTAAAAAATTTAAAAGACTATGTCGAAGAATCAATGCAAAATTTAAACCAAGACATTGATAAATTTTTTTCAATTGCTGAGTTGTATAGAACAGCGATTCTGTCTAGACATGTAAAGGATTATATAAATAATTTGAACTTGGGAAAAAATTTAGACGATTTAGACCAAGATTTTTTAGCCCAAGATAAGCTGCAACTGGCGCAAGAGGCCTCAAATGCTATATATTTCAACTACGAATTGAAGAATAGCAAGACGGAGCAAATTTTTAGCCAAATTGAAAACGACATTTTAAACGTAAAAATTCAAAATATTGTTTTGGAAGACGAATTAAACATCAAAGGCAAACAGGAAAAGCTATTTAGTGACATCAAGCCAGCGATTGTTTTTCAAAATGTTTATGATATTTTTTCACAAAAAGTAGAAAATAGACTTCTGAAAGAATATGAAAACATAACACAAAGAGTTTCGAAGATTTATATTGGTAAAAGAAATACTTATTTGGAAGAGATCGATAATTGGAAAAAAGATACAAAAAAGCTGATAAAAAATATTATTCTACTAATTTTGACTACTGTTTTAGTCTTAGCAATAACCTTCAATTTTAATATGGAAATTCCACAAACAATATTTTGGGTAATTATTACGACGATAATTTCAGGAACTATTTTTGAGCTCTATAAAAATTATATTTCATTAAGTATATTTAAAAATTTCGTTAAGTCAGGTAGTCGAGTTTTTGCAGCAAAGAATAAATTTTCATTGGAAATGAGGCATGCAATCGATGAGATAATAACTGATTTTGATTTGGGTTCTCTTGAGATTGAAAATAGTATTATATATACCGAGATTGAAAGAGAGTGGAGCCAGCAGTTTGAAACATTGAAGTCAAATACAGAAGCAATGAGTCTGGCTGAGATTTATACACAATTAAATAATATTTCTATAGAGCTTCGATCTATAAATTTAAAGTATTCACAGACAGGCACTGAGGTATTTAGTCAGTATTTAAGTTATTATAACAATCCAGAGAGTAATATAAGTCATTTAAATGGAATATCGAATAAAATCAAAATTAATTCAATTGAGCCTTCTTTTCTGCATCTGCAAGAAGTCTCCAAAGAATTAAATCTATCTAAAGAAAACATAGGTGCTGTCGTTTTTTAATATAATTTAGGAAAAACGCTTCTAATCAAATGTCAGGGAATTGAAACTTGAGTGATTAAAATATAAATTTATAAATAATGCTAAAGATTCTGCCCGCGGAATGAGCACAAGTTATTCTAACCTGTTATCTGATCGATACAATAAGTTCGATACTCGTCCCATCGACTCCGCCATTTTTTCCATGAATAATTTAAAATAGTTGGATAGAGTTTTTTGAGTAAGGCCTTACTGGTCTCGAACCTTATGCGATCATGAGCTTTTTTGGAAATGAGGGCTATGGAGTCACAGCAACCGAACGCAACTATCCTGACAAACAGAATACGAATATCCTATATTACGGATACTTGGAAGGTCATGCTGGCTTCGCTAAATATAATAGTATGATGTCGGGAAATCCAGAAGGTAGAAATTTTAGATTGCAGTATATGTTTTCTGGAACGGGTCCTAAATATCGCGTAACAATTATAGATGAAAATTTATCGATAACAGAAATCCCTTGGGCAGGATGTTACTTTTCGGCGGAATTAGAAAAGCAATAAGTTTTTAAGCTCGACCCATCGGATCTTGAGTTATCCGCCACATTTCCGCCCTTAAATATTTCAGATCGTATTAAAACCAATCTAAGTTGCGAGGTATACCTTGTAAGGGTATACCTAAGTAAGGTATATTAAGTCATGGCGATTCAATTATTCTCGGACCATGCAACAGAAGTTTTATTCAAAGATGGAACCGTCAAAAAGGCAGTTGGCTGGCATAATGTCAGTAAAGTGGCTTTGCGTAAATTAGATATGCTTCATTACGCCGCTAAGTTGACGGATTTAAAGTCTCCTCCGAATAACCGGCTTGAAGCCCTTAAAGGTAAATTGAAGGGCAAATACAGTATTCGTATTAATGTTCAGTGGAGAATTGTTTTCCGCTGGACTGATTTAGGACCGACCGAAGTTGAAATTATGGATTATCACAAATGAGGATTAATATGAGCCAACAACGAAAACCAACTACACCTGGTGAAATTTTGAGTGAAGAGTTTTTAGCTCCGCTTAAAATGACACAAAAGCAATTAGCTGACCATATTGACTGTGATGTGAAAGTTATTAACAGGCTTGTTAATGAACGAACAGCGGTCACTGCCGAAATGGCTTTAAAGCTAGGTGCTGCATTGCGCACAACCGCTGACTTCTGGCTTAACGCTCAAAAGGCAGTTGATCTATACGAAGCACGTAAAAGCCTTGGTGGACTTCCAAAGCCAATTAAAAAGGCAAGTTAACGGAGTTAAGCGATTTGGGTAGTCCAACAAAAAGTTCTAAACTCGTCCCATTTGGCCCGCCATTTTTTTAAATTCTTCCTTTTCAGTTTATCAATACCAGTACTAGAATGTAAATTATATGAGTCAAAAATTATTAGAGTTATTTAAATCCGATTTTGTAGATGCATTGGGTGCTCTTGAACATAGTTGGATGAAGCTAAAAAATCAGCCTATTCCGCATTTGGAAAAAAAAGATCTAGAAGCGCTAGAGCCTTGGGAAGCGTTGACCGCGCGTTTTGCACGAACCACAGATATCTTCTTAAGTAAATACATTCGATTTTTAATTTTAAATCTTGATCCAGGATTTCGTGGAGAAATACGAGATTATTTAGACAAGGCTGAAAAAGCCCAATTTATTGTCGATGCGGATCAATGGATGAAGATTCGTGAGCTAAGAAATAAAATTTCTCATGAGTACAGTAAAGTCGATCTAGAGAAAACTTTAAAAGATGTTGTGCATTTTACGCCTTTCGTTTTGAAAGAATTAGAAAAATTTAAATCGTGAGACTACAACCTGAACAAGTTTCACAATTACATTCGGTTGTGCGACGTTACTTTTCAAATATTAGTTATGATTTATTTTTGTACGGTAGTCGCGCAGACGATGCGCTCAAAGGCGGAGATATCGACCTTCTGCTTGTAACATCCACAAAGGGTGTATCGTTATTTGAAGATAAAAATTTAGATCTACTTGTAGATATCAAAAAACAATCAGCCATTGGTCAGCGTCGTATTGATTTGAAAGCCACAACTGCTGATCAGCTTAGTACAGATCCGTTTTTGAAGGTCATTGCGCAGACGATGGTGCGTATTTAAGGTTCTACGGTTCTACTGACTCGATGGTGGAATATGGGTTTAGGCCTAACCATATGATTCTGCGTTAGTTTTATTGATGATTTGCCAAACGGGGCTTCTTTCAAATAAACTCATTGCATGAGCGAAGTTAAGATTTCTCTTTTTCCTATTCCTGGAAGCGTTTCACTGCCGTTTGATAAAATCTCTCTACATGTTTTTGAACCGCGGTACAGAAAAATGATTTTAGATTCGATTGAATCGAAACGGCGTGTCGGCATCGCGCACACGCAAAAAATGATTGGTGAATCCAAAGTCAAACCCAACAGATCAAAAGAGGAAATTTTAAATAGCAACCATGAATCCTATTTGGCTCAGAAAGTATTTTCTGCAGGCTTTGCTGAAATCATCGAAACTTTACCTGATGGTCGGATGCTTGTTGAAATTACGACCGATAATCGTTACGAAATAAGCGAAGTAAAACAAGCTATCCCGTATCAGATTGTTATATGCCGAACTTTCCAGGATAAGCCTGAGCCACCTGTTCAGCAACTACGTGCCGAATTAGAACAGATCCTACAAAACATTGGTGCAGAAACGTCTGAAGACTTAAAGAAATATCTTCAAAGTAAAACTTGGTTACAATTATCTGATTTTGAATACAGCTTTAAAATTTATTCGCTTGTTCCGTTTGATCCTAATTCGATGCAAAAAGTTTTAGAATTGAAGTCAATCGCTGCTAGAATTAGCTTTCTAATAGATATTTTGACCCGCGGAACACTTCAGTAACCCAGGCACAATTTTACCGCACTTCATTTATTTGCAAGCATGGTAATTGCGGTCATGTAGCTCTAGACAGCGAGATTCCGTTCAGATCGAGGCGCAAAAACGTCAACAGGAAAATTAAAATTGATGAAAGTATTTATAATGATAAGTCGATTCCAAGAAAAATTGATTTAAGATCTGAACAATCAACAGTAAAAAGCCAGGGCCAAAGAGGAAGTTGCACCTATTTTGTTATGACCAGTCTGTTAGAAAGTCTAATCATTCAAAAACAAAAAACTGAAATTGATATTTCAGAAGAATATTTCGCCTGGGCTAGTAAGGTAAAAAATAGATTAAGACTGCGCGAGGAAGATTCATCTATCGCTGTTAATGCATCCACAGTGCAAAAATTTGGATTTATGCTAGAGAAAAATCTTAAATACCAGGGAAGCTGGTTTGATCAAGGAATGCCTTGTGAATTGCAAAAAGATAAAAAATTGATAGATCCTGTTTGCTATTCTCATACAGGCCCCATTGCAGAAGATAAAAGGAAAATTATTAATGGGTCCAAATTTATTTTTAAGGCTGTAGCTTCGGGTAGCGCTGACGTTATTTACACGATGGCTCATCTTAAAAGTCCTATTACAGCATCTATACGTGCTCATCCCATGACCTGGAAAATATCTTCTGAAACGGGTCACTTGGTTTTAACAGAAGAGCATAAAAAAGAGTGTATATCTAAAGTAGCTAAATGTTCTGCCCATGCCGTGCTCATTGTAGGGTATGACCTTGATAAAAAGGTGTTTCATTTCAAGAACAGCTGGGGCGCCAAATGGGGGGATAAAGGTTACGGAACCATTCCATTTAATTATATGGATCAGATGTCGGTTAGAAAATTTATGACGGGGACACTTACAAAAAAATTAAAGCTGGGCTGATAAGCAATAGGTTCTGAAATCGTTCCATTTACCCCGCGATTTTTATCTTCATAAAATTCGAATAGTTAGCTACGATTTTAATCGTCAGGCTAAATAATTCTCGAACTTTTTTGTTGTAGCTCAACATTAACAGGAGGATTGAAATTGATAAAATTGGGACTGTGTTTATTTGCATTCATTTTATTCATTCATGATACCTTGTGTTTCATCATTGACTGAGAAGAGTCTTATCAAATCAAACTGGTATTATTTATGCCGGCAATCTTTATATTTAGAAGTTTATTAAATTTAAAATCTCATTTTGAGACAACACAATGTCAATATTTCAAACAACTCGCTACTATTTTTGTTCCAGTGTCCGTTTTTAATCTTAAAAGTTCGTAGCAAACGTAATAATTGATTAGAGCAGCTTAACAGAAGTCTTACTTTTGCATGCTTAATTCTATATAGACATCTATATTTAAGGAAAATTTAATCATGAAAAAAAATAAATCTATTTTCTATAACTTCATATTTTCGTTTATTATCGCACAAACCACAACAGCATTTATTAGCACCGCTGCTTCGGCTCAATCTTGTAGAGTTTTATTTGATAGTCTACAAAAATTAGAACCTATTTCCTTAGCGCTCATTCCGGCACCACCCTTAAGCGACTTACAAATTAAAGCTCAAAAAATTGCATTTGAAACTCCAAAACTGGGAGCATATAGCCGAATTACCGTCGGATTAAATGAAGGAAATTTTAGTATTGTATCTGACTCTTCTGCAAGTTGGCTAAAAATTTCGATTAAATCAAAAATAGGAAAAGAAATTGAACAAGTAAATCAGAACGATATAAAAAATTATTTGGCTCAAATTGCAAACGAAAATTTATCTCACCTAGTTGTTCCGCGCTTGCATGCTTACCGTGGCGTAGATCGCACTATATTTCGCGATAAGGAAACATACTATTTAGAAGAATTGATGAACGACGAAAAGCGAAAAGATCTTTCATTGGCACTGATAGGACAGATGCTTTTTGAAACGTATGCTAAAAAAGACAGCCGCCTTGTGCAAGCAACAAATAATGGAAAACCAGTTTTTGCGTTATTATTAAATGGAAAATCACCCGAGGTTTTAATTCCAGGAAGATGTGAAGGAGCCGGCTGCGGTGAAGATTTTTCTAAAATTTATTTGAGTGTTTCTTCTAAACCACAAAATGCGAGCAAAGATCAAAAACAGACTTTTCTTTATGATATGAATGGAAATACTCAAGTTTTAAATATTATTGGACGAAGTCCACTGGAGCGCTTGATTAAGTCTGATGAAGAACTACTTATTAATGCGAAGCCAGATGAACTTGTACCAGTAGAATCCTATTTTGTTGCGCAGCATCGCCCCGCGGGAAGCACGGCATTTCGTATCGGCGAAACTATTTATCATTTTGGTGGAGAAGGATGGAATCTTTATCGTGGTACAGAAAAAGTAAAAGGATTTTTGGTAAGTAATCCCTATCTTCGTCATCATGCTCAGGCCTATGCTAGTCTTCAGGTTCCACCGTTTAATGTTGGCGTTGTTATGATGATTCCCAAAAAACATATTGATCAATTTATCGCCAGCGTCGTTGCAGAAATGGCAAAACCGGAAGATGAAAGAATTAAGTTTGATTATTATAAATCAAATTGTAATCATGTGCCACTTTGTCACTTTCGTGACGCTGGAATATCGATGGGATCACCTACTGGCATCAGTGGTTTTAGTACTTCGGCCACCGCAAGAAATATTTTTCTAAACCCGCCATATCAAGTTCGCAGTAGAAATATTTATCCACTAGCGGGGACTGAGCTTACTGAGGCGCAAATACGTGATTTATTTCCACCCCTGCTATATCGGTTTCACACACTTAAACACGATGGTCATTTATTAAATATTACCGAGTCTGAAAAGATTCGCTGGCAAACTGCACACTTATTGAATGTTATTAAAAATAATCCAGAATTTGGTGCAGAACAAGTGATCGTGATGCTGAAAAAATTAAATCTTGATTTAGACCCTGGCCAAATTGAAAAACTGATTGAAACAGCTAGACAGATAAATTTAATTACTGGTAGTGATCAACTTCAGCTAACGCAAGACGGAATAAATCAGCTGAAAGTCCAAGAAGGTGATTATATTTTAAATTAGGGTCCAGGCTTTGTAGGTAAGCAAGATAAGCTCGCAACGGCAAAAACGGCTATTCAAAATAAACTATTTTTATCAATTTTTTTAATGACTGGACTTACGACTAATATGATTTTTATTACAAAATTGTCATTAGCTTAGTGCTGACTGATGAAGATAACATTTACTTATGTTTAACCTATATAGTTATTCGCTAAAAAATTTAATATTCCTGGTTTTTCTATTTTTATCTGCTTGTGCAACGGCAGAACAGTCATCCAGTGAAGTTACTTTACCGATTGCAAATTCTTCTAATTTAACAACTGAGGCGGAAAGTATTCCCCGAGAACCTCAGTCCAAAGGACCAACACCGTCTATTCAAAATACTCATAATCCACAAATTGCTGGTCCAAATAATTGCGCACGGGCTGCGTACCCTGATTCAAAGTATACACCAGGCGCAACATTTATAAATTTAACTGAAAAACAACTTTGTACCCCGGGCTACACCGCTACGGTAAGAAATGTGACTAACAAGGAAGCAAGACAAGTTTTTGTAAATTACGGCATTGAAGCAAAGTATTTAACAAAAGAGCGTGGTAATTACGAAGTTGATCATTTTATTAGTTTAGAGCTAGGTGGAAGTAATGATGTCGCAAATCTTTAGCCGCAGTCGTACGAGCCCAAACCAGGTGCCAGACAAAAAGATGTCGTTGAGACAAATCTACATCGTCGTGTATGCGCGCATGAATTAACCTTAAGCCAAGCGCAGGATATTATCAAACACGATTGGTGTGCAGAGTATTTGAATATTATTAATAAACAAAGTCAGTAAATTGAATTATTATTTAATCTCGATATTAAATTTTTATTAACATAGTTAGCTATGAGCTTTAATAATTCCACTTTCACTGTAATCGTTCGAAATTTGTCGAGAAAAAAATTTAATAAGTTAGGTTTAAACTGAAGTATTTAAACAAAAAAGGGGTTCATTAATGATTAAAATAAATATAATTTTCATTAATATAGTTTATTTTTTATTTTTGAGTGGTTGCACAACACCAAAAAAATTAGACTCGATATTTTCTGACAGGTCTCCCCAAACTGTAGCGTATTCAAATTCTGGTGTTATCGAAATAAGTGACGCTTCTATTTTCTCTCAAGTAATCGTACTAAGTGATGTTCATGGGATGTTCGATCAAGTTGTTACACTTTTAAAAGCAAGTCAGGTGATCGATAAAGATAATAATTGGATTGCCGGTCATGCTCTTTTAATAATTAATGGAGACTCAATCGATAAAGGACCAAAAAGTTTAGAGGTATTAAACCTGTGGATTAAGTTGGAAAAACAATCTGGTATTGCAGGTGGAAAGTTTATTCATGTACTCGGAAATCACGAAGCTGAATTTTTGGCTGATCCGCTTAATGACAAAAAAGCAGCTGAGCTAATCTCTGAGATGCAGGATCAAAATATCCCAGTATCTGATTTAACTCAGACGCAAAGTCCAAGAGGTATTTTTATCCATAGCGAACCCGTTGCCGCCCGAGTGGGAAAATGGCTCTTTTGTCATTCAGGGTTTTATCCAAACATGACTTGGAATGATTTTTTGGAAGTGGCTAAAAAAACTGTTGCAAGCCAAAATTATGCTAGCGACTTTTTACTTGGTGATAATTCTATTCTTGAAGCAAAAGATTGGGAAAAAAGTGCTTCAACTTTAAGGCCCGTTATCAATCGCTTGGACACGCTGGGATTATTTGGTATTGTTTTTGGTCATCAGCCAAATGCTTTTAAAATAAAGGGTCGCTCTGCCGCGAAGGCAAAAGGACGATTAATTAAAATTGATAATGGTATGGCTCCAGAGGGTGGATCGTATCCTGGATCTGTTTTAATTTT
Source organism: Bdellovibrio sp. (assembly GCA_014376435.1). GTDB lineage: Bacteria > Bdellovibrionota > Bdellovibrionia > Bdellovibrionales > Bdellovibrionaceae > Pseudobdellovibrio. The sequence goes on from JACMRL010000021.1 coordinate 44,642, forward strand.
TACAAAGCCTTCAGAAATGAATATACTTAAATATCCTCATATTAAGATTGTTTTTCCAGATAGCTCATCACAAGAATTAATTCCTGAATAAATGATGATTGAATAGACACGCACTCGCTTTTGTCAAAATATGATAAAATTTTTCGCGTTTTTTAAAAATTGCTTACGCCGTGAGCTTTCGCGACGATTTCTGTGTCTTTACAGTGAAGCATTATTTCAGTTCTTTGGGGGCTTGTTGTTTTGTTCTAAAAAATAACAAGGCCAGTAAAGTCATAAGATAAGGCGTCATCTGAATAAATTCAGCGGGAATTTGTGCCGCAATTAAAGAATTAGATTGAGCCTGAATTTGAATTGCTTCGCAAAATCCAAAAAATAAACTAATGAGTATAGTTTTTCTTAAATCCCAGCCGGCAAAAATGATAGCCGCTAAAGCAATGTAGCCGCGACCTGCGCTCATTAGCGGAGAATAGGCGGAAGCCAAGTAAGTGGATAGAATAGCTCCGCCAAGCCCCGTGATTAGTGCACCAAAGCTGATGGCTTGCCATTGGCGGATTGCCGGGGATACGCCAACAGCTAAGAGCGCTTCTTGTTTTTCTCCGGCAAATTTAATTTGTAAACCCCATAAAGTTTTTTCAGATACATAAAGGCTACCTAAAACAACAACCGCTAAAACTATGATTGGAAGTAAGGCGGTCGTATTAATATCTATTAATGCGGGAGTTGATCCAGTGGAATCAAAGATTGATTTGCTCATTAAAGGGATCAAGCCAATCGCAAGCAAATTAAGCCCAGTCCCGACTACGATTGAATTAGCCTTCAACTTAAGAACGAGGAGACAAAAAATCTGCGCAAAAAATAGCGAAGCCAAAACAGCGGCCATATAACCAACTAAAAGTGAATGCGATAAGTAAGTGGCTGTTGCCGCTGAAAAAGCACCAACTAATAAAAAGGCTTCTAAGCCAATTTGTGCCACTCCGGATTTTTCGGAAAAATAACCGCCAATAGAAGCTAATATAAGCGGTAAGGAAAGCCGAAATGTGGATAATAAAAGTAAAATAAAAACCGATTCCATCATTTAGTGACTTCGCTTTCTACTTTTATTTTCTTTCGACTAAAAAAGAAATAAGACGCGGCCACACTGAATATGATTAAGGCCTGTAATACCTGTGAAAAATCACGCGTTAGAAACTGAGTTTCTAAATCTAAATCAGAAGCTCCTTTATGTAAAATCGCGACTAAAAAAGAAGACGCAATTAATCCTAAAAAGTGCTGGCGTGCTAATAAAGCGACAGCTATACCCAGAAATCCGTAAGCGGGAGAAAAGCCAAGTTTATATTGATAAGTATTTCCCATCACTTCAGTCAGCCCGATGAAGGCCGAAAAAAAGCCGGCCAGTAACATAACGGTTGCTAAAATTTTAATTTCTGAAAAGCCAAAGCGCTGGTTGGCCTGGCGGTTCGCTCCATAACTTTTGATGACCTGAAAATAAAGTATTTTAGGCTCGAGCCAATAAAGAAATATACAGATCGCAACCGCGACAATAAAAAATAAACTGATCGGGGATTGATCGAAATAAATTTTTAATGGATCACTTTTAAAAATTTGAAATTGATCAGCAATCATTGCCGTTTCTGGATTTTGAGAATTGGGGTTTTGAAAATGATTTATCGTAAGCCACGTACTAATCGCGGCAAATATAAAATTAAGCATAATGGCCACCACAACTTCATGGGCCTTTCGATAGTATTTAAATAGGGCGATAATCAGAGCTGAAAGCATTCCGGTTAAGGCGGTTATTACAAATATAATTAAAATTCCAAACCAATTATGCGTTGGTAGAATCGATCCCAATACGGCAGCGACGACCGCGCTGATCGTTAGCTGACCTTCCGCGCCGATGTGAAATAGGCCTGCGCGAAGTGGAATTGAAAAAGCAAGGCCCGAAAAAATAAAGCAGGTGGTATAAAATAAAGTTAATCCAAAATCAAATTTTGAATTCAGAAAGCTTGTGGTGACAATTTTTAATACATGCAGGGGGCTTTCGTTAAAAAATAAAGCCAGTAAACAGGATAATGCTAACCCAAATAGAAATCCAAACCAGGGCGCTAATCTTTGTAGGCTCATGTCAGAGCCCCTAATTGATATTTTTTCTGATGCGGATGCGAGCCGGTCATAAATTGGCCGATCTCTGTCTCGGATAATTGTTGTTTTTTAAAAGGGCCAAAAAGTTTTAATTTATAAAGAATAACGTATTGATCAGAGAGCTTTAAAACTTCATCAAGATCCGATGAAACTAAGACCACAGCTTTTCCGTCAGCGCGCTGTTTGATCAACGCGGCATGAATCATTTGCTGGGCCCCTAGATCTACGCCCCGGGTTGGGTGAGCGGCTAAGACCAATTCCGGATGATGAAATAGTTCACGACCGATCACAAACTTTTGCTGATTGCCACCCGAAAATTGACCGGCTAGCAAATCGATATTTCTAGGGCGCACGTCCCAGTCTTCTACAATTTTCTGAGTCACGGCAGTCGCATGCTTTTTTCGGATAAAACCATATTGAGATAATTGTGGATGGCGAAGAATCATATGATCCCGTAACGACATTCCCTCAAAAAGAGCAAACTTCAAACGATCCTCTGGAATATCAGCAAATGATACTGAGTTTGCTTTTGCTTCCGTCAAGATCAGCTGGATCAGCAGCCCTTGTCCATGGCCTTCAATCCCGGCCACGCCTAAAATTTCATTGCGCCTGAGGGGTAAGGAAATTTTCTTTATGAATATTAAGTTTTGCTTTTTCTCAATCGCTTGAAATTCATCTTTGGCATACACTAACTTTTGGCCGATCATGTTTTCGGCAATTTCTAATAAAGAAAGTTTTGAAGTTTCAGAAGTTAAAATACAGCGCCCATGACGTAAAATTGTAAGTTGGTCAGCCACTTCCTGAATTTCGGTCAATTTGTGCGAAATCAAAATAATGGTTTTACCTTCCGACTTTAATTGCTTAAGAAAATTCAAAAAATGAGTAATCTCTTGAGGCGCAAGGACGGCCGTTGGTTCATCAAAAATGATAATATCAGGATTTGCTAGAAGAGCCTTAATAATTTCTACACATTGTTGTTCACCCACCGATAACTGATTAATCTTTGCATGAAGATCGATCGTCCAGTTAAATTTTTTGACAAAGGTTTCTACTTTTTTCAAAAGTTTTGAATTTGAAAATAAAGAAAATAATTTTTGCCCAGGCCAATTTAAAATTAAATGCTGTAACACCGTTAAATTGTCGGCCAATAAGAAATGCTGATGAATGAATCCAATGCGACAGGCAAAAGCTTCCTTCGCTGATGTCGGGTGGTAAGCTTTTTCATGAACAAGAATTTCTCCGCGATCGGCTTGCTCAAGACCCCCCAGTAAGTTCATCAATGTTGATTTTCCGGCGCCGTTTTCACCAACCAGAGCATGAATGTCACCGCGCTTTATTTTAAACGAAATATCTTGGCAGGCTTTCACCGCGCCGTAAGTTTTATTTAAATTTTTGAACTCAACGGCGATAGTCAATTTGATTACTTCGTTTTGTAGTAGTCAGGAACTGAAATTTTCCCACTAATGATTTGCTTTTTAATTTCTGTCATTTTTTGCTTTTCAGCAGAGGACCACAGCTTTTCATTGTTTGCATCTAAGGCCCAGTCGACCCCAGAATTTTTTAAGCCGAAGCGCATGATGCCGGATTGAAACTTTTTTTCAGTGACTGATTTAATCGTTTCAAAGACAGCCACGTCGACGCGTTTTAGCATACTTGTTAACACCACCCCGGGTTTAATCCAGTTTTGATTCGAATCGACCCCGATCGCAAAAATCTTTTTTTCGGCCGCCGCATCAAACAATCCTGCGCCGGACGCGCCCGCCGCGTGAAAAATGACATCTGCTTTTTGACCAATTTGTGAAAAAGCCATTTCTTTTGCTTTCGCAGGATTATTCCACGCTTCGCCTGTAACACCGATATAGTTGTGGATGATCATTACTTTTGGATTTACGTGCTTCGCGCCGGCATCATAACCTTTTTGAAAGCGGCGAATTAATGGAATATCCATTCCACCAATAAATCCGATGACTTCCGTTTTTGATTTCATCGCGGCCGCAGATCCCATTAAAAAAGAACCTTCGTGCTCTTCAAATAAAAGAGAACGCACATTTTTTGCAGAAACTTCGCCGTCAACGATTGCAAATTGTGTTTCCGGAAACAAAGCAGAAACTTTTTTAATCGCATCCGTTTGCGCAAAGCCAATTCCAATTATAAGATCATATTTTTTTTGTGCGAAATTACGATGTAAAGTTTCTAAAGAATTATGATCCGTAGCTTCTACATACTTTAGCTCAATGCCTAATTCTTTTTCTGCTTTCTTCGCACCCTCATAAGCGGAAGTATTGAATGACTTATCGTCTTTGCCACCTTTATCCAGAACTAAACCAATTTTGATGGCAGCAAAAACGGTTGAGCTTATGCCGAACGAAAAGAAACAAACGGCAAAATATCGAAAGATTTGATTTTTTCGCACGCTAACTCCTTGATAATATTAAGATAAATTAACTTGGTTGTTTTATGTTTGGCATGCAATTCAGTCAAGTGAATTATATGTGTAAGTTTGTCAACTTAAGCCTAGTTGGATATAGAAAACTTCACGATCGAATTTACCATAACTAGACATGACGACATTTGTTTAGAAGTATCACGTACCGTTGCAATGATTTGTGCGCTTTGAACACAGTTAGTCTGGCGTGGCATTCGGTAGCCTGCAGACCCAATCGTTGATCCAGTGATGAAATGACATGCCGACAACAGAGGTCTGCCAAAGAACGCAGTTTCCGCTGGAACTTGGATGATAGACTTCTTTTCTTACCATTTGGTAATGATCTCGCTCGATTTATCTACAGCGAGTCGATTTTCTTCGATCTTCGCTCGCACTGCCTACTTCCAAACCGCCATAAGTATTTCATAGCTGATCAGAATAATAACAATAATCTCTAAAACATTACTGCGGCGGTGATTAATTTCCCCCTGAAGCAAATTAGAAACTTGTGCTAAAATATTCATTTTACGAGTCACGTTATTCTGCCAATCAGAAAGACGAAAACGGTTCGTCGAGGCCCGGTATAAAGTAGCTAAGTAAAAATCACCGACAACTTTTAATGAATTTTCAACGCGCTCGATAAATTCAATAAATTCGATGTAACGGGCAGTGGCTTCTTTGTAGACTCGCTCGTGCTTTCCGGTGAAGATCGAAGAGCGTTTTTGTTGAACATCTTCCGAAAGTGCTTTGAGTTTTTTATCAAGTAAGTCGTCGTAAAAACGCATTTCCATTAATTGCGTCACGGCAAATTCTAAGATATCCGGAACATCGCGCGAGCCATTCGGTTCAACGACGATTGCTGAATTCCATTCGATCAAGGCTAAGTCATTTTCAGAATATTGGTAATATTGTTCTTTCAAAGATTTGCGGGTTGATTCTGAAAGTTTCACTTGGTCTTCGGCTAGCAGTAAAGCGGGTATGTCGGCGTGGCTGATTAGATTTTTTGCATCAATACCATCTTCGAATTCTTCAAAAAAATAAATAATATAATCTTCAAAACTGCTCCACAAGCTTGGTTTCGTCATTGTATCCGCAATACTAGTAGAGACTTCTTTAACTTGCTGTAAAGCCAGTTCATCGATTTCAGAGCCTTCTTCAAGAAGACTGGCAAATTCAACCAGCTGCTGCCACGTGGTTCCGGGTGCGATCGAAATTTGGTAAATTAAAGATAAAACTCCAAATTGACGAACTTTTACGAAGACCTCTGCTTGAATTTCAACCCCTTTGATGACAAGGGTCTCTTGCCCTAAGCCGAAAGTAACTGGTGGATTTTTAATTTCGATTGCGCGGTCAATATACTTTGGAACCTTAAATTGATCAGGCCCACGGTTATCACGTAAAATAGCTTCCACCCGCGGAATATTTATTTCTTCCGCGACATCAAAAATACGATAAATAAGAATGCTACCTTTTTTTATTTTAACCATCCGTAGACTGTACGGGCAGACATAGCAGATGTGAAGACTATTCATTTTTATTGCAGTCAAAAAACGATAAGCAAGGGGTGATGAATCACGGTAATCGATTCTATTTTCATTGCTCAGAAAAATGAAATTCTAAGCTAAAGTCTAAATCAATGTCCTAAAGTCATGCTAGCCTGTCAGCCAGGTTTGCTGCGCAGGTAGCTATTAAGTCTAGTCGTACCCGCCCTTAGTAGAATTTGTTTAATCCGGACTCACTACATTTTAAAAAATTCTATAACGTTAACACTTAAGCAAAAAAAGGGAGCTTTAAGTGAAATTAATTACGATACGCAATTTGATTTTTTTAGGTTTAGCTGGAACCGTAGCGGCCATCGCAGCTTGTTCATCGGGAAGTGGCATTGGGTCTTCTGCTTCGCTGTTTGGACTACCCAAAGTGGAAATGAAATGTAACGGCCAAGCTTGTATTCAATAAGGAAAATAAATATGAAAAATATATCAAAAAAACTTTTAACTCTTGCGATCACTTTAACTTCGGTTTCTTCCCTGGCAGCGCCGCAATCAGTTCTTCAGCGCGTGCGTGAAGGATACTTTATGATTGCCGGTTTTCCTTCTTCAATTATTTCAAATGGTCCGCCCCAAGACGGCTTAATCTCATTTGCAGAATTTTTCTCGTCAAGTGCGCAAAGTATTGCGGGTAGTAATGGCGTATCATCTTGTGCTGAAGTTCCAGCAACGGGAACGGTTAGCACTTCATTAACAATTCCAACTGCTTTACAAGCTTTTCTTGGTTCAACCGCGTTGGTCACAATGACTTATGAAACTCCAGTGGTGACGGCTCCGTCAGGATGGAGTGGTGCAGGTTCACTTTTTCAAAAGCGCGTGAAAGTGACAAAAGCGGGGGGCATTGCTTTTGTAATGGAATTTAATTGTAATACGAATGAGTTATTTGCATCGATTTCAATTCCGGGTGATACGATTGATACCAGTATGCGTGATATCAATATGTACATTCAAAAAAATGGCGCGGCTTTAGCGGTTGATTTTTTAATGACGGTGACAATATCAAGCCGCGCAACATTAATTGATTCACAGATGGTTCGATTAACGACGACGGACGGCGATTTATTTAAAGTGTGGAATATCAACGTAACAATGCGTGATGCAACTTATAATTGCCAAGGATCTTCATGCGGAAACCAGTATGGTTACGAGCGTTCATTTATTCAAGGAAGTTCAGCCACTAAAACGGGTTCAGTTTATGTAAAAATGGATAAACCTGATTTAACGCTTCAAACCAATGCGACATTACGGGCGGCTACAATTACAAGTTCAGTAACTTCGGCGGCCGCGGTAGGGTCTTTTGATTTTAGCGCCAACGAGCCAAATCAAGGAATAATGATAGAGAAGTCAGGTTGCGTGAATTTCGTAACTTTAGCTGATCCAGCCAGCGGAGCCTACTGCAACGGAGCAGGTAGCACGTTAGCAGCACCAGCAACCGCACCATTAGCAAACGCGGGTGGCGCCTTCACGGTAAACTGGGTGAAGACTTCGCTAAAAGCTGCGATGAAGTTTGCAAACTAGTTAAAGTCAAAAATTAATTTTGTAATATAGAAGCACCGAACTTAAATGAGTTCGGTGTTTTTTTTTGAGGTCGCATTGCGAATGCGTTGAAACAGTAAAATCTAAGCTTTCTTTTACCCGCGCGACATTTTTTACGATCTTCTTTGCATGAGTGAGCCGTCAGCGAAATGACCTGTGTCGTAAATATAAAAAATCAATTTATTATATTGAAAGATCAAATAGACTGCGCAAAAAACATTTTTGTAAAATAAGTAGATATTCAGTGACAGTATCATTTCAGAATCATAAATTAGTCGCATGAGGTAATGAATGAGTACTGGCCAAATGATGATCTTCGTAAAGTGTCTATGTTACTTAGGTTAAGATCATCCGAAATCCCGAATAAGTTCTCGGCTTTGGTCGTGCAACTGGTGATTGATACTCGAATATGAAAAAGCGTATTTTATCATTTCTTAAAATTTTAGTCGTGTTCGCTGCGGGTAAAATTTTATTACTTTTTGGAGTTTTATTTTTAGCGTCGTACTTCCTAGTCAATTCGATATCACATAGTACCGATGAGCTAAAAGAAAATAACCGTGCGACAATTTCTAAAAATGCTGAAATACAACCCGTAACGCCTGTGCCGTCAGCAAAACGTTTTGAATTTCCTAGAATGCAAATCATTTCAATCCATGAACTGCATCAGCAAATACATTACTTAGAAATCGCTGAAGAAATTGAAAGAGATTTAAATTCTAATACGCCGATTTCCATGTGCGAGGTTATTTGTAAACCAAGTCCGATGGACAACGATGAATTAAGCGAAAATAAAATGCAGTATTTAAGTTCCTTTTTTAAGGCACAAGGACGTTTGGCTTTTGAGGATCCGGTATTTCGAAACACGCTAGAAAGTGTCGGGATTTTAGGTAGAATGTATCCTAAGTCGCTGCGAAAATTAATTTTAGAAATGAATGAAATAGGCCAAATGTCAGAAATGAAAAAAATCTCTTTTTCAGCAAGGCTGCCATTTATTTTTGTGAGTGAATTAAAGTACATGGTGGAAATATTTCCCAAACTTAAGCAACGAATAAATCAGGCTAAGTCTTATTCCAAGCTGATGCAATCCTGCGAGGGAGAAAACGTTTCTGCGATCGTGCAAGAGTGTTATGAGTCAGCATCACAGTCGTATAGATCCAAATAACATTAATTAATCGGAATTACCCCGCTTTCAGATGCTTTTAAGTCTAGATGCGACGTCATCTAGATCAGCTTTGTTTTTAATAATTCGATCTTTAAAGATTTTATCAAAACTTATCGCGAACTAGTCTATTTTGAAAAAGTATTTTGATGTACCATTTGTAAATTACAAAGGAGTTCATATGAAATTATTATTATTATCGATTCTTATTTTTGCAGGTTTCGATTCGTATGCAGCAGCAAAGTTTGAAAGAAAGCCAAATTCCGCCGATATTGAAGGCTCCGCTAACTTATTAGTTCAAGGTAATAAAGATAGTGTGATCAGAATTTCGGGAGAAGCGGCGGCCTACTTATACAAAACAATGACCGTTAAAGAAACAAATAGTCTGGATGGTGCCGGCCCTGAAACATTTTTCAAAACGGGTAGTTTGTACAGATGTTTTGCGGACGTAAAAAATGCGGCCAAAGGAACGTCTGATTATACGAATGTACTGTCATATAATTGTGATATTTTCTTAAAGGATATGCAAAAAGGTCGCTAATCTATTTTAACTTCTAGTCTTAATTACCCGATACATGAAGGCGCAACTTTTTGGTGCGCCTTCCCACTTTTATGGACCTTTTTTAATGGTGGCCCAAACTCCGCGTCGTCTATTTTCTCTGGCTAATAGATTAAATTTTTTACCTTGGTCAGGTAATAAACGAATGCAACCGCGTAACACTGTTGTAAATAAGTCGCCCCAATTTGCTTCGGGAGTTCCGTGGTTTGCATAACCTCGCACAATAAAAACGGCGTAAGGCATATTGCCCAAACCTTGGTAATCACCACCCGGATATATTTTTGAAGAATAGGCATTATAAATACCGCCCGTTGATGTGGGCCAGATGTAAGACAGTGTCGCATTAATAAAAAGACAAAAATTTTGTTCCTTCAATTTAATTTGTGCTCAAACGTGGCATTCGGCGTGGTAACAACGTTTTGAATAAAGGATTTGCGGTGCTAGCCACGCGCTAAACCCCGTGGCTACCTCATAAACCAAATCCATTCGCATCATCGTACTTTCAATATTCGGTGAGTTTGGATTTACCTCATCAAATCCATCATTGTGAGCGAAATTAAAAACGGAACAGAATAAAAAATAAAAATAAACTTGTTGAAACGAATGCAGTTTCTCGTTCAGAAAATTATAGGTGTTAGTGAATCTTAAAACATTTCGAAATGTAAATTTTAATTCTGAAAATGATAAAACAATTAATAATCCTCGTTGTTGGATGACTTCGACGAGGTGGTAAGAAAAAAACAGGTTTAATGACTCTCCTAGATTAAATAAACTCGTTTACTTTTGACGACAAGAAAATTTATTTTATTGTATTTTAAATGTTAAGAAGTCTTGCTCAAGTTTTTTTCTTCAACCAAGTTTCATCCTTGTGCTTAATTCGAAGTCACCTTTTCTTCAGGAACTCTTTAAATTATTTTTGCGTTAAAATTAGGTTTGGATGTTTTTAATTGGGTAAGTTATAGTTAGATTAACCGTAATAAATGTTTCAAACTAAGGAAGGTTAAAAATAAAATTATGATTGAATTAAGAAAAATGACGCCAGCTGAGTTTTTAGATTACATGGAATACGCTGTAGATAATTACGCCGTAGAAAAACAAAAGGGCGAGGGCCTCACTCAAGCAGAGGCGCAAAAAGTTTCTAAAGAATCCTATGCTAAATTACTTCCTCAAGGTTTAGAATCAAAAGACCAATTTCTTTACTCCGCGATTGAAAAATCGACCCATCGAGCCATTGGCATTTTATGGATGGCAAAAAAATTAAACGGCGAAAAGCCTTACGTTTTTATTTACGACATCGAATTACTTCCTGAAAAAAGAGGCCAAGGATTAGGGAAGCAACTTTTAAGTCTGATGGAAGTGGAAGCAAAAAAACTGGGTTGCGTATCTGTAGGATTACACGTCTTTGGACATAACGCTGCGGCCGTTGCGCTGTACGAAAAATCAGGATTTGAGACGACCAGCCGAATGATGAAAAAAGATTTTAATTAGAATAAAAAATTTTTGGCGCTGGTTGTGATTATTGACGATTAATCCATTCAATATACTCAAGCGCATTCGTATAAATTGCGGGTCCGTCACAGAACTGGCTACCTCGGCTGGTTAATCCGATTAAGTAAGCGATGCCTTCGTGCTGATAAATAAGTGGTCCGCCTGAATCACCGACGCAAGTACCGTGACCACGTGATTCATTCATGCGAATTTCTTTTTCAGTGAAACCTTCGATTTTAGCTTCAGTGGATCTTAAACGATCCGTTCCAGAAAAAGTAATTTCATAGCAATGAGATAAACTTTTATCGTAGCAAACGATCTCGCCGGCATCCAAAGCCTGTTGAAATTTTTTACCTTTTTTTAAAGTAACTTCTTCTAATTGAGCGCCACTGGCGCCGTAGCCAGCCATTTGCACCGACGTGCCCGCCTGAAGTAGGTTTGAGTCTTTTAATATTTTCACGGGCGAGAAGCCATCCGGAAGGCCGCCGGAGAACTGCACTAAGGCAATATCATTCCAATCTAAATCTGAAGTTGGCTCTTTTTTAAAGTCAGGATGAACTTGAACCGAGGTGGCTGTCCGTAACGATTTTAAATTATTAGAATCGTAGGCGGAAAAATCTAAGCCGAATATGATAACGATATTTTTAGCATCGCTTTCTATGCAGTGAGCAGCCGTTACGATTAAGTTTTCACGAATTAAGCTACCGGTACAGATAAAGTGAGTTTTTTTATCGTAAAGGCCTACGGTGAAACGGCTAATGGGGCTTTCTGAGCTAACCTCAGTTCCGCCAATGATTGAATGATCATGATCGAGCTTGAGTCTAAGTTGCGAGTTTGTGCCCGGAAAGCATGAAAATAAAACGATTGAAATGAAAATGATGATTAATTTATTCATTTGCGCAAGACTAAAACTTAACCGGCTATTCGGCAATCAAGAAGCCGAATGCCTTGATCTCCGTGGAAGAATTACAAGTTTTCAGCTAATACATCGAAAAAGATCGATAATTTCACAAGCCTACTTGCAGAATGACAAGTGATCCATAAATTATTGAAAAGATTGCTCCGGCTGCATGAACAACGGATTGTTTTTTAGATCCGTGTTTAAATGTTAATGTGAAATCAGCAATAGCCACGACTGCGATACAAATAAAACAGGCGCCGATTATTTTCGTATCGCCATGCCAATATAATACCAACATAATTAATCCGATAAAGATGTCTCTTACGCCAGTTGCTACGACATAATGAAGAGCAGGTCCACTAGCTTCAATACCAAAACCTTTTGACGCTTTTGCCGGCGTAATCACCGCGAGTAGTCCAATGATCAATGCGACCAGTCCAGCCATCGCGGGAATAAAACTTAAGATTTGTTGCAGACTCATGAAGCCTCTTTTCTTTAGGCTTTTAGCATATCTGTTAAAATCGGGTTCAACAATAGCTTCGGCCTTTAATCTTTAACTTGTCTTAAAAATCTGTAAAAGCTAACGTTAAATTAAATGAGAGCTCCCAATCATCTGGAAATAAAACAGCAATGCAAAGACGCCATAAATGGTATTTTCAAAAGTATCGGGCGCGCGCCGCCAGCGAAAGTTTATCTAGACGATCAAGGCTGGGTTAATCCTTGTATTTTTGCCGACGACTTAGTTGTGCGCTTTAATGCGCGCGACACCCATTTACCCAAATTTCAGCGTGAAAAAATTATTTTTGATCAGTTGCGATCTATCATTCCTGTTCCAGTTTGTTTGAAGCTGGATGACTCCAGAGCTCTTGTTCCCTTTGATTTTATGATTTGCGAAAAAATTGACGGTGAAAACTTAGAAAAAAATTGGGCGACGATGGGTGAAGAGTTAAGTAATTCTTTAGCTTATCAAGCGGGTAAGTTATTGGCGATTATTCATTCAGTTGAGTTGCCCAGTTTCGGTGAGATTTCTAAAATAGGCATCTTTTCAAAGCCAAAATCGTGGCCTGAGTATTTGAGATTAATTTTGAATTATCATCTCGATGAAGCGATGCAGTTGGGTCTTTTTACCGAAAAACAGAAAAATAAATTTTTAGTATCATTTGAAAAAGGTGTCCCTTTATTAGATCAGGTTAAAACGGCAAATTTAATTCACGGAGATTTTCATTTCGGAAACCTTTTGTATTCTGATAAGAAAATAGCGGGAGTGCTTGATTTTGAATGGGCTTGCTCAGGCGATCCACTGTATGATCTGACTCACTTGCGAGACATCGATAGTAAGTGGCCAGGCAGCCAAGATTCATTTAACCAAGGCTATGAAATTAGCGGGTTTAGTGCAGCGGAAGTTAAAAAAATGAAAATTTACACGATGATCAAAAATGTCGAGTTATGCGTGGTCGCTAAAAAGTTTTTTACTGATGCAGAGGCTAAAGAATTTGTGGAAATAACTATAAAATAGCGTAAGCGCTACAAGCCAGTTGATTTGATCAACTTTTATTCCTAAGCTCACTTATGGCAAACAAAATACCATCAGAATATAGAATTGTTGAATTACCCGATGTTGATTTTCAAAAGCTGTGGGGCGAGTGGGGCCCAATAATATTTCAAGATAACGACACCAGCATGGATGTTAGAAAAGTGCTTTCTGAATCTGAAGTAAGCCAAGTTCAGGTTTTGAATAAAAACTTATCGCAACTTTATCGCATGAATCTTTGCATATTCCGCGGTGAAGAGTTTTGCGGCTGGTTTACGGGCGGCCAATATAACCACGAAACTTTCTATATGCGAAACAGTGCGATTTTACCAGATCATCGTAGAAAAGGGCTTTACACTGCACTGATGAACGAAGTTATTGGCAAAGTAAAAGATTTAGGATTTCAAATTATTTTATCCCGTCACGTGACAACAAATAATTCGATCATCATTCCTAAGTTAAAAGCTGGTTTTGTGATTACGGCCATTGAATTGTCAGACCGTTTTGGAACTTTGGTTCATTTAAGCTATTTCTTTAATGAAACCAGAAAAAAAATCATGGAATTCAGAGCGGGAGATTTAAAACCAGATCAGCAAATCAAAGATGCGTTGGGGATTACGTAAAGTGAGTTCGCAAAATCCAACCACACCTTTTGCTAAACCAGTCCAGCTACCAAGAATTTCTTTTCCTGGAAAGATTCATTTAATCAATTCAGATCAAGAGCTTCAAGCCATCGCTGCCGAACTAAGCTCGGCGAAAGAATTAGGTTTCGATACCGAGACTCGTCCTAGTTTTAAAAAAGGTGAAGTGCACAAAGTAGCTTTGTTGCAGCTATCGACTGACGCCGATGCGTATATAATTCGCCTTCATTACGTGACTCAATTTCAATTCATCAAAAGTATTTTTGAAAATGAAGCGATTGCTAAAGTGGGCGTTGCGATCCGTGACGATTTAAAAACTCTACAAAAAACATTTAGCTTTGTGCCGAAAAATTTTACCGAGCTGCAAACTTTAGCAAAAACGAAGGGCATGCAAAACTTTGGATTAAAAGGAATGACGGAAGAAGTGATGCAGATGGCTTTATCCAAAGGGCCCAAGTTAACAAATTGGGAAGCCCGTGAATTAAGTTCGCAACAGGTGATGTATGCTGCTACCGATGCTTGGATTGGGCTTACTTTGTACCGGAAATTGATATTGATGCCCGATAAAGCAAAAACTTAGTGTATCTATCTGCAACAACACGAGTCCAAACACCGCATTTTCTACAGGCTGTATCCATTAAAAAATAAGTTTACTCAACCATGTACTTTAAACTAATTAGTCAGTATCCTTAAGCCATGCGATGAGCGGGAAATCAAATGCAGCGAATGGATAAGTTCAATTTTTTATTACGTTTTAAAAGCCACCAGCTTTTGTTAACTATTCTTCTTTTTATTTTGCCCGCGAATGCACAAATGATAATCCCGTTTGCTTTTTGGAAAGATGCTGGTATTTGCCCGGGTGGATCTGTTACCTACACCACTGCCGGAAATTCGACATTTACCTTACCAAGGTACTGCACAAAAATTACAGTCCAGGCATGGGGCTCCGGCGGCGGTGGCGGCGGCGGAAACGCGACGAAAGCCAATGTCGCAGGCGGCGGTGGTTATGCCACGCAAACGTTTACAAACTTACCTTATTTCGAAACTTTCACTGTGACCGTAGCTTCTGGCGGGCTTGGAACCGCTTTGGGTGGAGTTGCGGGTGGAAGTGGTTGTTCAGCCGGGGGAAGTGGCGGCGTTAGTCTATCGGGATCGGTGGGCGGCGGATCATTAGCCGGCGGAGCTGGGGGCATTGGCTCAGGAGTGGGAACTGCTGGCGGCGCAGGTATGAACGGTGGCGGCGGCGGCGGCGGAAGCTTTACCGCGGGCGAAGGCGGCGGCGGCGGTGGCGGGTCAAGCTGCGTGATTCGAAATACGGGTACCATTACTTTGGTTCAAGCTGGCGGCGGCGGCGGTGGCGGTGGGTCCGCTAATGCAGCCGGTGGGCTAGCGGGTGCGGGCGGTCCTGGCTGCGGCATTGCGGGTGGTAATGGTACGCTAGGAAATCGTGGCGGCGGGGGCGGCGGTGGATCGTGCGTTTGCAACGTAAGTTGCAGTTCAACAGCTTCGGGAACAGGCCAAACACCAGGCAATTCAGCTCAAGCCGGAGCCAATGCGGCCGGTGGCACGCAAAATGCCGCAGGCACGGCCGGTAAAGTTATCATTACTTACTTTTAATTATTTTGATAAAAAATCGATTTCATTTTCTGCATGAAAATATAAATAAAATGATCTCCGTCATTTTTAATTGCAAACAGTGCAGCATGAAGTTGGGGTACTTAAAATCTCCTCCGAAAAACACACAAATTTTAAAAAGCAAGCCATCCGCACGACTGAATACGCAAAATACCGAGCAGCTCTACAAAAAGGTTTAGACGAATTCGAATCAACAAAAATACGAGAACGCATTCGCCCATTAGCGGAAGCGAATAAAAAACAGGTTTTGGAAAATATAGAGTATTTGAAAAAACTAAAAAAATAGACCGCGCACAGATCTGCACGCGGTAAAACAAAAACTAAGTAGCCGGAGTTTCCGTAGGCGCGGTTTCTTTTTTGAAAGAGCCCTTCATTACTTTTGCATCAATTAAAAGTTTTTCTTTATCAGTACCATTTACCGTAACACCTTTTGCAGTTACTACGGCAAAACGACCCGAACGTTTTTGAGTAATTGTATGGTCTTTAAATTTTAAAGGTTCAAAGCCAGTTACTGGTTTTGGTTTAGCAGCTTTTTTCTCTTTAGCATCAGTTTTTGCTTTATTTACAGCCATGGGTAATCTCCGTGTGTATGGGTTTGATCGACAGGGATAGACATAGGTTATGTAGCCGTTTGGGTCAATAGCATGGTCTGAAAAAAAGCGCTAGACAAGCTCAGTCACGCTAGCGCTAGCGTTTCATGGCTTACTGCGGATAGATAACATTCGCTACGTAAGATAATTTAAAAACTTCAAACTCGACCGTTGGATTTGGAAAATGGCCTTTTTCTTTAACGATGAAGCCTTCAGCCGTAAATGTAGGTGAAACTAATAATTTAACCGCGCGACAAGCGTCGATCATGCCGGTCATTAAATTTGAAATTCCGCTATCGTCGTTTGATCCTGGGTTGTAATCAATTAAGTATTCGTGGCCCGCGATCACAATTTTATGAGCGCATCCAGCCATGCGAGGAGCGCAAACTTTTAGTTGAGCAGCAGGCTCTACAACCAGCGTTGTTTCGTCAGCGTAAGTTGTTAGTGAAGCGGCAAACGCGAATAGTAAAATGAAAAGTGCTTTCATGGGGCTCCTTAAAGTTTTGGTGGAAGCGGAAATTTATCTTAGTTTGGTACAAATTGCTAAAATGATATCAGAGCTTGTAGATTTTATAGTTCTGTCCGTAATTTAGCATCGGATATCTAGGCCAAAGCCAAGCTGTTCGGTTTAAAGACTCTTTTTCATCGCACCGATAATACTTGGATGATCGCGTGGCTGTTTACCTTCATTATTAGCTTTTCCTTTGCCCAAGAGAATACTTGTGAAAAGCCTTACGTTTTATTGAATTTGCCTTACACGTTTAAGTTATCTTTGCAGCGTGCCTTAGACCAAGCGTTAATAAAAAAGTTGCCGGATGGCGGGCCGCCAGAAAATTATTTTCAACGTGAAGTTTTACAGCTGCATCCTGAGTTGGCTTTCGTGGGAAAGTTACAGGGTTGTAAGGCTTTAATTTTATCTTCGGCGATTTGTGATACGTATGAAAATAAAACCGAAAAATTTGCAGAGATGGCTGATGATGAGTCGGATGCGATTAGACATTTTCTTTTTACCTCTTTCATCGCTAAAAAAACCGATGTGCAGCGGGCTAAATTAATTACCACCGCGCACGAGGCTTTATCTGCCGGAACAGACGTGCAGGCGATACTAAGATCAACCAAGAAATTTAATTCGCAAACGATGGATTTATATAATAATGCAAAAGCTTTAGACTTTATAGGTAGTGCATTTGTAAAGCCCGGCGATGTGTCTGAAAAAGCCATCATCGAAAGTGCGCTTTATCATTTGCAAAAAGGTTATTTAAAAGTATTGAAAAAAAGCAACAATAGCTGTGCGAACGGTAAGGCTTTTAAAAAAAGCTGGAAACAAATTAAAAAAGATTACCAGCAGTACTATCAAAAGTACGCCCAGGAACTTCCACTTTGTCGAGACGACATGGGTAAAGCAAAGGTTTACGACTTTGTATCGGATCCCTTTTCGAGTGACATAAAGTAGTTTTTTAAAAAAACTTATCTAACTAGTTTGTGTTATTTTGAGAATTTTTTTTTTACCCGTTAACGGTTTCAAAATCCGCCCGATGGTAAACTTGCTCAAAAGTTTTTAGCTCACGCTAGATTGTAAAAATAGACTGTACAGAATCTTAACAGGTGTGAGCGCTAGCGACGGCTGGTATGTTCATGCCAAATTGGGAGAGTGTATGAAGTTTATTTTGATTAGCATACTTGTTTTAATTGCCGCAAAAAATGTAATGGCGGAAAGACTGCTAAGTTGCAATGCCCCGATCGGTAGCCGCTTACAAGAAGTTGAGATTCAACAACTGGGTCAAAAAATTTATCGTACGGAATTAAACTTCGCGGGCTCGCGCTCAATTCCAGTTGAAATTTCGACGGCATCTTGGAATAAAAAAGACCTACGTTGGAAAAGTCGTGATGCCGGCATCGTTCGCATGCATCAAGTAAAAAAATCGAATCAAACATATTGGCTTTTTGATTCAGCAAACGCCGTGGGCTACTGCGAAGAAAATCCCACTACGCGTTAATTAAAGCCACAGCTTAATGAGCTGTGGCAAAGCTTCATCTTGTGGGCCATCCGTAAGCAAGTCATACTAAGGCCTCAAAGTGAGGTTTTATGAAAACGAAAATAGTTTTAGCGCTTCTGACTTTCATCTTTGTCGCTTGTTCATCTCGCCCCGTGTTACCAGAAAAATCTGACGTGAAAGTTTCCCGCGAAACTCCGTCTGAAAAATGCAAAAATCTAGGTTCGGTTGAAGGACGTTCATCAAAAATAAATGCAAAATACGAAGAGACGTTGGAAGACCTTAAAGCCGATGCGGTTCGTAAAGGAGCCGATTACGTTCGCATTGAAACCATGGGAACCCATTCTTCCATCCGCGGAACTGCGTATACCTGTAATCAATGACTCATCCGTGTTTAACTTGCGGCGCCTGCTGCGCATTTTTTCGCGTTTCGTTTCACTGGAGTGAAACACTCACGACCAGTCATGCCGTTCCTGAAGATTTAACACTACAGATTAATCCCTATATGAATGCGATGAAGGGTACGGAGACAAAATCTCCGCGTTGCATTTCACTTAAAGGAGATGTGGGCGGAGTTATCAGTTGTGAAATTTATGCGAACCGACCTGAATGCTGTCGCTCATTTAGCGCTAGTTTCGAAGATGGAACCGTGAACGAAAGATGCGCCCAAGCCCGAATAAGTAAGGGGTTAACACCCTTAGCCTTATCTAGTTGGGTTTCAACAGAGTAAAGCCTTAAACGCCGAAATCCCGCGCTATTTAGTCTTTTTCAAAGCGCGGATTATTAGTTAATGCTTAGTTCGTATGAAGGTAAAGGTGAAAGCTCGCGGGCAATTTCGATTGTTTCTAAATAACTTTCAACTAGTTCGCGGTTATTTCGCAAATCTTTTAATAAAGCCGTCATAATTAAATCTTCCGCATCATCTAAGTATGAGCGGGTTAAAAACTGCGGCGCTTCGCTTTCAATGTTTTCTATCATCTCTTCCAAAATTTTAATTTCAATGCTCATCAGTGCTCCTAAAATTTGTTTTAGTTTATTACAGCGCTGCCAGTTAAAATTGTTTATTTAGCGGCAGGTAGAGCTTTGATCAGTTCCATGTTTTCAATATCGCGTTCTTTGAATACTCCCATAAAACCTCCTTTTCATTGGTATTTACATATAACTTACATATCTATTGAACGGGGGTCAAGAGGCTATTTTTAAAACCAGACCTTGCAATAAATTCATCTCTTGGGTCAGAGGGAAAAGTGCTTTGCAGGAATGATTACTTATCTATCAATTTGTGTAGTAAACCCAGGGCATGAAATTACAAAACGCCACCGCCCAGCTTAAAAGCTTTCAAGAGATGAATTTACCCGCACCGATCATTCCTGCATTGGAGAAAATGCAAATCACAAAACCCACTCTCATCCAGTCACAAGCGGTACCCGTTGCAAATAAAGGCGCTAATCTGATTGCGGTTGCGCAAACGGGCAGTGGAAAAACTTTAGCTTTCGCTTTACCCGTGCTTGCAAAATTAAATAGAAAACCTGAAGCACGTGCTTTAGTGATGGCACCTAGTCGCGAAATGGCGCAACAAATTTATAAAGTATTTCAAGAGTTAACGGCCGATCTTCCCATGACCGCATGTTTAGCGATTGGCGGAATCACTGGTTCAAAACAAGCGAATCAACTGAAAAAAAATCCGCGTATTATCGTAGCCACACCGGGGCGGATGAATGATCACCTGAATTCAAATAAATTATTACTGCAAGGGGTTGAGATCGTCGTAATCGATGAAGCAGACCGTATGTTAGATATGGGTTTTGCTCCGCAATTAAAAACGATTCAAAACACTTTACGCGGCGAACGTCAGACATTAATGTTTTCGGCTACATTTACTCAATCCGTTGAATCCATCGCCAAACTTTTTATGGGCGGCGGAGAAGTTTTTATTATTCGTTCAGAAAAAGCGGAAGCTCCCGTAGAGACTTTAAAACAAAAAGTTTTATTAATCGATCGTGATAAAAAAGATGATCGTTTACTAGATGAATTGAATGCCACAACCGGCGGCGTGATTATTTTTGCCGGTGATCAAGAGCACACCACACGATTAGGAAAATATTTAAAAGAGTACGGATACTCAGTCGATTTTATTCACGGCGGACTTTCGCAAGGCGCACGTAACCGCGTGATCCGTGAATTTCGTGCGGCTGAATTACGTATTATGGTCACGACTGATTTATTAGCACGCGGTCTTGATGTGCCACACGTTGAACTAGTCATCAGCTATGATTTACCTTTTCAGGCGGAAGACTTTCTTCACCGCATTGGCCGCACGGCGCGTGCGGGCCGTACAGGCACCGCGATTACTTTCGTTACCCCAGGTGATGCACGTATGTACTCGCTGTTAAAACCTTACTTAGGTGGCGCTCAAGAAGTGAAAGTCGATAAAGATTTTGATTTCGTCCGCAGTACGCAAAAATTTACCGCGATTCCGGTGGGCGAGAAAAAACGCGCGGATAAATACGAAGAGAAAAAATCAGCGTACAAAGGTAAACGCCCCGGTAAACCCAAGGCCCGTGCGGCAAGTAAACCAGCTGCGCGCCCAACGGGTAAAGCGCCGGGCAAAACTTTCGGTCGCACTTCAAAAAGTTATGCACGTTAATTCAAAAAATGAAGGAGATTTTATGTTTACAAAAACAATTTTTTTTCTAGGTTTAGTGATTTCGCAGTTTTCATTCGCAGCCCCGCCACAAAATATTTCGGTAACGGTCGATAACGTAGTTTGTAAATTTTAATTTAAAATTTAATTACTCAACCGTGATCCAAGTGTCTTTGATGCCGTACTGACGTACTAGCTGATTAAATACTTTTCCGTTCTCAGGATAAAGGCGGATGCAACCGTGAGAAGCTGGCGTACCTAAGTGTTTAAAGTTACCTTCCGTTGTTCCGTGAATTGCAAAACCACCTTCGATGAAAACCGCGTAAGGCATGTTGCCCAGACCTTTATAGTTTCCACCCGGAAATTTTGTAGAAGAATATTTATCGTAAATGCGACCATTGGGCTGTCGGTCAAAATCTGGAGTTGCGTGACCTGGAGCACCCGAAGAAACAGCCCAGGTAGCGTCTAGGCGACCGTTAATATAAAGAAATAATTTTTGTTCGGCTTTAATAATGCGGGCGTAAACCGTACATTGTAAACGGTAACAAGTATTGAATTCTAACCAACGTGAAATCGAATTTTCTTTAAAAGCTGGTTGGCCCGTTTGCTGTTGAATTTCTTGGTCGTAAGCTTTTAGTGTTTCATTGATGTTTGGTGCAAACGGATTTAATTCATCCATCGCGTTTTCAGAAACAGTTTGTGCGTTAACGTTTAAAGCTAAAACGAAAAATACAGATGCTAAAATGTATTTCATAAAATCCCCTTTAAACCAGCGACTGGCTTGGTTTACGCCTTTTTAACAAAATTTATCAGAGTAGCAACTATAAAATGTAGAAAACTCTGGCCTCTTTTCGTTTCCATAATGAATTTGCTTAATTAATAGAGTTGTTAACGGGTTAGTGAAAGCTCATTGAGAATGAAAATGCACCAAAGCCACTTGAATTGACCCTATTACTGAGAGGGTGCCATACTTACTAAAAGAGGACTTGAAAATGGATATTAATTTAATTGCGACATTTTTTTTATTAATCGGCTTAGAAGTGGTTTTGGGGATTGATAATATTTTATTAATCTCGATCTTGTCAGATCGACTACCGCCAGCGCATCGTAACCAAGCCCGCTACATCGGCTTAGGAATCGCTTTTCTGGCCCGTTGTGTGTTGCTACTGGGTGCTTCCTACTTACTGAAATTACAAGAGCCCGTGTTATTTCAGTTCTCGTGGAAAGATATTATTTTAATTTCCGGTGGAGCTTTCTTACTTTATAAAGCCGTTAAAGAAATTCATCATGTAGTAGAAAATATGAATGATCAAAGCACTGACGCGCCGGCGTATTCGAGTTTTTCATCGGTTATTTCACAAATTGTTTTATTAGACATCGTATTTTCGATTGATTCGGTGATTACGGCGGTGGGTTTAACCAATCATTTAATGGTGATTTACGCGGCTGTAACGGTTTCATTTTTAGCGGTATTAGTTTTTGCCGGAGCAATCTCAAGCTTTATTCAAAAGCATCCCGCCTTAAAGATTTTAGCACTTTCGTTTTTAGTGACCATTGGGGTTACTTTATGTGTTGAAGGTTTTCAAGGACATGTGCCGAAAGCGTATATTTATTTACCGATGGGATTTGCCTTAGCGGTTGAATTACTGCAAATGCGCTTTTCACATAACAAACAAAAAAAAGTTGTGATTAAGAAGTGATTAAATTATTTTTGGCCACCGTTGCATTTTGTCGTTTAAGTGCGCAAGCGGAAGAAGCCAAGGTTTATTCATCGGAGTCGCAAAACTTTAAATATGAACTTTTAAATAAACAAACGGATGTCGTTTGGGGATTTGATTTTTTAACTGAAGATAAAATAATTTTTACTACGCGGAATGGATTGATTAAGATTTTCGATTTGAAAACAAAAGAAATTGCCGAAGTTAGCGGCGCGCCCGCGGTTCATACGGGTGGCCAGTCTGGCCTGTGGGATATCCGCGTTTATCCAAAACAAAAAAGTCGTATTTACCTCACTTACTCAGAACCCATTGGTAAAAATTCGGCCGCCGCCATGGGTTATGGAACTCTTGAAAATAACAAGCTAATCGATTTCAAAAAAATTATCTCGGCGTTACCTTTAGACGACGGGCATATTAATTTTGGTTCGCGGATTGAGTTTGATAATCGTGGTTCCGTTTTTGTAACCGTGGGTGATCGTGACCAGAGAAAGCCTCCGCAAGATTTAAAAAATCACTTGGGAAAAGTTTTACGTTTTGCCGCTGATGGTGGAATCCCGGCAGATAATCCGTTTTATAATAAAAAAAATGCCTTACCGGAAATATGGAGTTACGGACACCGCGATCCGCAAGGAATTGTGATGAATCCAGAAACGGGTGATCTATGGTTGTCAGAAATGGGACCGAAGGGTGGCGATGAGCTCAATCACATGAAGCCCGGTAACAACTATGGCTGGCCCGTGATCAGTTACGGTGTCGAGTATTCAGGGGCAAAGGTTGGCCAAGGTAATAAGACCAAGGCGGGCATGCAGCAGCCGGTTACCTACTGGGTACCTTCAATCTCTCCGTCAGGCACCACTATTTATAACGGTGACCAATTTGCAAAGTGGAAGGGGAACATTTTTATGGGAACCTTGAGCGGAATGCATTTACGCCGTTTAGTTCTAGACGGGCACAAAGTGATTAAACAGGAAGAATTATTAAAAGATTTAGAATTAAGGTTTCGTAACGTACGGACCGGGCCAGATGGTTTTTTGTATTTTTCAACTGATGATGGGCAGATCGCAAGATTAGTTCCGGTTACAGTTAGTCATTTACCAGAAAAAAAGTAAAAAAAATCCCGACTGTTTCCAGTCGGGACCATGAGACATCAGTGTAAACTAAGAATTACTCAGTTTTAGAAGAGTCTTGAACGGGCGCTTTTTGCATTCCTTCTGGAGTAATCCAGATATCAACGCGGCGATTTTGTGCGCGACCTTCTTTAGATTTGTTAGAAGCTAAAGGTTTTTGGAAACCGAAACCAACGGATTGAATTTCTGCCTTTGGCATACCTTGCTCTTTTAAGTAAGTAGCAACTGTGTCAGCACGTTTTTTAGAAAGTTCGTCATTTACGTTAGCGGCGCCAACTGAATCCGTGTGACCTTCAACCATGATCTCTTTTGGAGATAACTGTTTGGCCACACTAGTTACTTTATCTAAGATAGATTTAGAAGTATCCGGTAAAGTTGCAGCACCGGTAGCAAAACCAACTGTTTTTAAACGGATTAAAAGTTTGTCACCTTGGCGGTAGACATCTGCTTCACGAGTTGAAAACTGTTTGCGGGCTGTTTCTAAAGCGGTTTGAAACTTTTGATCAGCTTCTGCTTGGCTTAATAATTTACCTTGAGCGGCTAACTGCGTTTCTTTTTCAGTCAACTGCTTCTCTTTTTCGTCGCCTTCTTGTTTTGAATTTTCTAAAGCGATTTGTGCCGCAATATACTCAGAACGAGAATTGCTTAACATTGCTTTTTGCGCTGCTAAATCAGCATCCATTTTAGCAATCATACCTTTTTGTTGAACTAAACGTTTCGCAGAACCTTCATCTAAGTTGAAGTTAGCGCGTTTTTGCTCAGCCACCACGGCCGCAAGTAAAGCTGCAGAACGGTTCGCTTTATCGATCGACGGCTGATAAGTTTCAACATTACCTTGATTTGCATCAATCATGTTCTCGGCACTTTTAACGTCAAGTTCAGCCATGTTTAAGCTGCTTGGTGCATTTTGGCTTGCGCGATTATTACGGGCTTCTTCAATTTGTTTACGAGCCGTTGCTAATGCTGTATTTTTCTTCGCGGCAGCCGCTAAGTTTAAATATTTTTTTTGTAATTCAGCGTAATCTTTTGCGTCGATTTTGCTATCGGCTGCTAGATCGCGGAAATCGCTATCTAATTTTGCGAATTCTTTATTTTCTTTAGAATCTTGATGAATACCAGAAGCTAATGCAGTTTCACGTGCAGCCAACAAACCAGAAACTCGAGCGGAACGTGAGGCGCCCATTGATTGTGCTTCATTGTAATAAGCTTGGTACATTTCTAAGTGCTCGACAACTTTAGCTTGGTCTTTACCATCACGGTCAGCTTGTTTAGCTTTTTTTAAATAAGAAGAACTTTTATTTAATTCGTCTTGTGCTAAAACATCCCATTGATTTGAGTAAGCTTTTTGTATAGCTACATCGCCTTCAGCGATTGCCGTTTTAATATTTGTATCTGCAGGAAGAGATACTTTCTTCACGCTAGACGCGCAGCTAAAAATAAATAGTGAAATCGTCACTACTTTTAATAGATTTTTAAACATTTGTTTTCCCTTTGGTTAGTGTTTTGGAACTTTAAAACTACCAAACGCGCAGCTTTATACAAATGATTTTGGAATTATTGGTTTGAGTTAGGGTTTTTTTCCCTAACTCGTAGCAGAACTATGCCCCGTAATCTGGATCTTAGTCTAGTAAAAATTTTGTATTGAAGCGTTCGCTTAATTCGGAAATTCCGATTTCTTGCAAAATCGAATTTAACCGATCAGCCGCACGTTGGCGTGGGCCTTCTTTTTTAGTCGCAACAATCAATTCATTTTTCATGGAATGCTCAAGGCCGACAAGTTCGGTTACGGTCACTTGATAACCATAAGACTCTAATTGCAAGCAGCGTAAAACATTGGTGATGTGGCTACCAAATTCGCGGGTGTGAATCGGGTGACGCCAAATTTCAGAAATTGGATTCGCTAATTGTTGCGCTTTATTTTTTCGTAAATAAGTAGCCACTTCGGCCTGGCAACACGGGACTAAAACGATGTGCTTTGCTTTTTTTTGAATCGCAAATTGAATCGCATCATCGGTTGCTGTATCACAGGCGTGTAAAGCCGTAACCAAATCAACTTTTTCAGGAATTAATTTAGATTGGATTGAATCAGCTACCGATAGATTTAAAAAAGACATATTTTTAAAAGCTAATTTTTTTTGCAGCTCATTCGATTTTTGAATCAGCCCCTCGCGAGTTTCAATGCCGTAAACATGGCCTTTACCCGGGCGTGATTTGTAAAATAAATCGTAGACAATAAAACCCAAATACGACTTACCTGCACCGTGATCGACCATGGTCATTTCAGCGTGATTAGTTTCAAGATCTTTTAGTAAGGGCTCAATAAAGTTAAATAAGTGATAAACCTGCTTCAGCTTACGGCGGCTGTCTTGGTTGATTTTTCCATCGCGAGTTAAGATGTGCAGCTCTTTTAAAAGCTCGATGGTTTGACCGTCTTTGATTTCTTCAATAGGTTTATTCATGGAGTACGTACTGTACTTTAAATGAAAGCTTTAGTAAAACGAATCCTGAAGCGAGGCCCACCCAGTGACTAATAACGACGTTATACGCAGCGTACGCTACATCCTAAATATCAGCGACCAAAAAGTGATCGATATTTTCAAATTGGCCGAACTGGATGTGCCTTTAGATGATGTCAAAGACGCTTTATTGCCGGAAGAGGAACCTAATTACTTACGCGTAGACGATGAAAGCATGGCGCACTTCTTAGATGGCTTAATTTACTTTAAGCGCGGTAAAGACGAATCAAAACCGAAGATCCCATTCGAGCTACCAATGACCAATAATAATATTCTTAAAAAACTTCGCGTAGCCTTCATGCTTAAAGAGGCTGATATGCACGAGATCTTCGAATTAGCCGGTTTTAAAATTGGCCGGGCGGAATTAACCGCGATTCAACGTGCGAAGGGCTCGCCAAACTACCGCGATTGCGGAGACCAAGTTGTTAGATACTTTCTGAAGGGTCTGACGCTTAAATTACGCAAATAGTTTATTCGGCGAAAAGCTTTTTTAAGCGTATTGAGATGAAACAATCGCTTGCGTATTTAACTGAGATCAGTAATCTGAAAATATGAAAAAATATTTTGCATTGATCGCTTTTGTGTTAATTGGAAAAATAGCATTAGCGACAACCGAGCTTAAAGTGAATGACCTCGCTCCGGTATTTACGGCGATTACTCACACGGGCTCGGCTTTTGATCTTAATTCGCGTAAAGGCAAGTGGACTGTTCTTTATTTTTATCCCAAAGCGGGTACCCCCGGTTGCACGGCACAAGCATGTGCTTTTCGCGACAGTATCGGAAAAATTCGTCTTTTAGATGCTGAAGTTTACGGGATCAGTGCGGACAGCGTGGCCGAGCAAGCGGCTTTTCACAAGCAGCATAACTTAAATTTTATGCTGCTGGCTGATCCGGATGATAAAATAGTGAATCTTTACGGCGCTAAAATGCCCTTAGTGAAGTTTTCGAAGCGTTGGACTTTCATTGTTGGACCTGATTTGAAAATTAAAAACGTAATGAAGGATGTTGATCCTGTGCTCGATTCGGCGCGCGTTGCTAAAGAAATAACAGAATTAAAAAAGGTCGAACCTAAGTAGTACAAGCATAGATGAAGACGGTGTGCACATGGGAATTGATTACGATGGAATGTTGTTTGGAGATTTATTCGACGACGCATTGCCAATCTGAACCAACGCTATCGGCTTTTTAGTTTTTTAACCGCTAGCTTAATATTTTTTTTAGTTCTTTTTTATCTTCCTCCGTCAGGACTAGCCATTCCGGTGGAACGAACTCAGTCACATATTTCCAGGCCGTTTTTAGCATAGGTTTGGCCAGTGGCTTTGCGTGTAAATCTTTAAGTATATTTAAATGTCGAAGTAAGATGGTGCGGGTAGGCTTGTAAAAACCTCCGGCGTCTTTGCCCTGGTTAGTAATCTCTTCGGAAGCATTCACTTTTTCGATCAAATTTTTAAAATAAATTTCTAAACTCATCCATCCTGTTTAACTTTTTTTAAAGTTGGTCGCAAATTTTTTTGTTAAAGAACAAAAAAGATGGGGCTTTTTTGAACGAGTGAGTTTACCCAGATTAACCAAATCTTTATCATTTAAATTTTGTATCCTTGAGGTAAATGTAACAAGTATAGATAGAAACTTAATTAAAAAGTTGTGTCTTTCCAAGACGTTAAGTTTTGCAAACAGAAAAATTAACTTCTATTTTATTGAGCAGTGGCTTAAGAAAGTCTGTCGCCCAGGATCATTTATACAGAGCTAAAAAAGTCTTGTTGAGTTTACAGTTAAGTCGATTACTATAAGGCCCTAAATGGAACCAATGAACCAGCCAATCGAGAATTTCAATCCAACCATGCAGCTGAACAGCTATTCCGCGCGTATCTTACAATTTTTATCGCGCGCGAGCTCAGAACTTGGTACCTCATTGAATTGGCAAGAGACGCTTGACCAGTTATGCCGAGTCGTTACACCGGATTTGGCCGAGCATTGTTCCGTGTGGTACCGCGATGGCAAGGGAATTTTTACTGAACATAAACGTCCAGATTTGCAGATGGAAATTTCTGATTTGATTGAGATTGAAATTTCACAAGTTATTAAAACCGGGCAAGCACGTTTAAAAATAAACGATGACTCATTTACGGTTACCGTTCCAATGCGCTTAAAAAACAATATGAACGGAATCATTGTTTTAATTAATTTCAAAAAAGCTTTCGATCAGGTTGATCTGGCCATCGCCGAAGAATTGGCCCATCGCGCGGCAATGGTACTTGATCACGCAAAAGTCTATGAAAATTTAAAAACGGCTGAAGAGCATTTGCAAATGCTAAGAAACACCGCCGATAACGCTAGCAAAATTAAGTCTTTATTCTTAGCAAATATGAGTCACGAAATACGCACTCCACTTACGGCAATTCTAGGGTTTTTAGATTTAATTCTTTCTAATCAAGAGCAAAAAAATACTCAATCCGAAGATTTAGCCAATCGAGTCCGCGCGAATGGTGCCCATTTGTTAAAGCTGATTGATCAGATTTTAGATTTATCTAAAATTGAATCAGGAAAAATAGAAATTTTTTCTGAAAAAGTAAATTTGGGTGAATTATTAAAAGAAGTGAATAGTACATTGATTCTGCAGGCTAACAAAAAAAACATAGCTTTAGAGTTTAAATTAATGGGTTCAGTACCTAGCGAAGTTCAAACCGACCCTATGCGTTTGAAGCAAATTTTAATTAATATTCTGGGTAACGCAATAAAATTTACTGACTCCGGAAAAGTTTGCATCGTCGTCAGTTACGGCCCCGAAAACTCACAACTTCAATTTAAAATTTCTGACACAGGGATTGGATTGACCGTCGAACAAAGAGGCCGCATTTTCAATCCTTTTATTCAGGGAGATATCTCACATACAAAAAAGTTTGGCGGAACAGGTTTAGGATTAATTTTGTCTAGAAAATTTGCGCAGCAAATGGGCGGCGATCTTATTTTGTTAGACTCTGTATTAGGTTCAGGAACCAGCTTTGAGGTAAAAGTTCAAGCTTTGTCGGAAGCAAATACTCAAATGATGGCCACTGTTTGGAAAAAAGATGCAGCGGTTAAGCCAAGCAATAAAATAGAAGAAGTAATTTCTCTTGCGGGTGCCGATATTTTACTGGCCGAAGACTCAGTCGATAACCAGATGATTATCAAGATGATTTTAACCAAAGCCGGTGCTAAAGTTGACATCGCAGCAGATGGGCAGGAAGCCTTAAAAAAAGCCTCGCAAAAAAATTACGATATTATTTTAATGGATATACAGCTTCCTTACATGAATGGGCATTTAGTCTGCCAGAGTTTACGCGAAAAACTCTACACCGGACCCATTATCGCGCTGACGGCGCACGCGCTCAAGGAAGAGCGAAACCAAAGCTTTCAAGCAGGTTGCAATGCTCATCTAACTAAGCCGATTGATCGGCAGCTATTACTATCTACTATTAAATCTTACCTTTAGTATTTAAGTAGGATTAGCAGCGCCAAAAGTGTTATTTTGTCAGAAGGATGATAGGCAAAATATTTATATTTTTTTGTTACATCAAATAAGTGCGCAAATTCTATTGATCCGGCGGCGAAAATTTTTCTATCTCTAGAAAGAAAAATTTCTTCGCCTTGTCCAAGATGAACGGTATAAGTCAACAAATCGTAGATGCGGATAAACGAAACAGAATGCTGCTGAATTTTTTAAGCTTCTTTTTAAAAGTTAAACGAAATCCCCAAGTCTAAGACTTTTTAAGCTGTTGGATGATCTGATCAAGTTTAGCTAAGTAATTTGATCGGTGATTTTTATTCATGGCGGACGGGCCGCCTTTGACTTCTCCAAAGCTACGAATGTTCCCCATCAGTTCCCTCATCGCAATGGCGCCACCAATATTATCTTCCGTAAACTCTTCACCCTTGGGGCCTAATACACGTGCCTGTTTTTTTAAACAGCGGTCCGCTAATAAAATATCACTGGTAATTACAATATCGCCGCGACTGACATTTTCAACGATCCAATCATCGGCGGCATCAAAATTTCCTTTAACAACTTTCAATTCGTAACGAAGATCTTCCGGAATTCGCATAGGTTGATTGGCCACCAGAATTACTTTTAGTTGGCAGCGGTCCGCTACGCGGTAGGTCTCTTCTTTTACGGGGCATGCGTCAGCATCGATAAAAATATTTAGCATTGAAATCCTAATTGATAAAGTTAAGCAGTTGCCAGTTCGGAATGATCACGTCCTGAGGTATCTTTGCATTTCGCATCAACAGGGGCGTAATTGTTTCATCCGCCGTTGGGCCGCCATGAAAACCGCGGCCCACGTTTGTAAAAGTGGTGTCTGCATTTGGGATGATAACGACATCTGGCCAGTGTGGATTAGAAAAATAAGACGCTAAGTTTTCAATAAAGAACGGATAAAACATATTTTTGATCGATTCAGGAAGCTGGGTCGAGCAAATGTCCGTGAAATTTTCGGTTGAAATTTTAACTCCTCCACCGACGCATTCTTGATTAAGTTCTTGGTAAGTGAAGCTTCGGCCGTGGGTTTGTAGTTTAATTTGCCCCGATTTTTTATAGGCAATCAGCTCAATACCTTTTTGCTTAATCAGTTTTTTTGTTAACGTATCAAGTTCGCCGGTCGATGAAGGTTTTTCGTAGTACAAGCTAGCCATGCGTGATTCATTGATGACCACGGCACCCGGCGCAGTTTTTTTTACTAATTGTCCGATGTCTACGTAGTTTTTTGCATTGAGTGAAAAGCCATGGTCTGCGCTTAAAATAGAAATAACTTGGTGTTCGGATTCGGTCTTCTTTAGTAGATTCAATGTGTCGGCCAAGTCACTGTCTATGGTTTTTAAATAGCTAAGGGTTTCTGCAGACTGTGGACCGAAGCGATGACTAAGAAAATCATAACCTACTAAGTGCACAAAAATAAATTCGGGCCATTGATTCGTTTTAGTCGTGCTGAGTAATAGCTTTAGCGCATCATTTTTTTTCAAATCGATGTAGCGGTAGTCGGATTGGCTGGCGGCATAGGCCGATTGAAAATCGAGCTCGGAAGATAAGCTAGCATCTGCGGCTAATCCATAGTCAAAACTTGCGGTAAGATAATTTTTCTGGTTCAGGCGTGTAAAAATATTATTAGCGCGCATGATTTCAGTAAAATTCTGCCGGTCGTCTAAGGATTCAAAGTTAATACGGCGGTTGTTGTAAACAATTTTATTTCCGATTGCGTTAGTTTGATGAACCGGTTTTTCTTTTAAAATACCAGCAATATTTGTAAAGGTTAAGCTTGGAAAAACGGCGTGCGCTTTTCGTAAGACTTGGCCGGGCGCTAAAAAAAATGTTTTAATATTCGGTAAACTGCCATTTTTTAGCTGTTGTTTCATTACGGTGTACGAAAGGCCATCGACTAAAAATAAAATATGGGTTCGCTGGCTTTTATGCGCTAATCCATTTTGTAGCTTTTCACGGTACTGGTTAAGTACGTTATTCCGGGTAGCGCAAGAGCAAAGAAAAAAAAACACAAATAGAAGTCGCATCATTTAATGCTAAAGTAAAAAAACCTATTTAAGAAGCCTTTGCTTCACGAAGTACTGCTTGATGATGGATTTTGACCACATAATTTCTTAGTTAATTTATTTACTATTTAATTTGCGCCTCTAAAATGTAAGTGCCAGAAAGTTTTACGCTTCTTCCAGCAATTGTCGTAAAAGACCATTTTAAAGAGAAAACTTCTCAAATTTCAGTTTTATTCGTCGCTATTATCTTATGCTCTATGTGTCATAAACTTATTTATTGTGACATGGTCTAGGAAATAAAATTTAATTCTTAGGTCTAGGTTTTTTAAGATTTTGTAAAACAGGGGAGTTTTAAAATGGAAATGTTCACAAAAGTAGCTTTAGCATTTGAACACGGTGGATTTTGGATGTGGCCTATCTTGCTAATCCAATTAGCATCAATCGCGATCATGATCGAAAGAGGTTATGCCTTATTCGTACGTCGTAGAATGAATCAAACTGCCTTAGCGGTTAGTTTTGAAGAGTCTATTCGCCGCGGTGAAATGGACGCAGTGGTTTCTAAAGCGCAAGCGGCTCAACCCACAAATCCAGTCGCTCGCGCGATCGCAGCGGGTGCATTGGCAGCTCGTAACATGGGCGGCAAAGAAGAAATCCAGAGCAAAATGGACGAAGTATTAATCGAAGAAAATTCGCTCTTAGATCGTCGTACTGGTTTCTTATCCATGTTAGGTAACGTGGCAACTCTGACAGGTCTACTAGGCACAATCACGGGGATGATTAAATCTTTCGCCGCGGTTGCTTACGCGAATCCAGCTGAAAAAGCTTCTTTACTTGCTGCGGGTATCGCAGAGGCGATGAATGCAACCGCTTACGGTCTTATTGCTGCGATTCCAGCACTCGTTGCTTACGGTATCTTACAAAATAGATCGAATCGTTTAGCTGAAGACCTTAACCAAGGTGGATTAAAAGTATTCAACTGGTTGAGCTACACCTACGAGCCAATGACATCTTACCAAATTAAAAAATCGGTAGACCGTAAACCTGAAACAACTGTTTAAGTAGTAGGAATTTTCGATGAGAAACAAGAAAAAACATCTGGATTTCGAGGTCAACCTCATCCCATGTATCGATTTACTTTCGGTATGTATTTGCTTTCTTTTGTTAACGGCTGTTTGGCTGAATGTCGGATCTATGAACGTTAAACAGGCGATCGGTGGTCAAGCGCAAGCGGATACGGTGAAGTCTCCGCTAGTTTGGATTCGTATGACAGCAACTGGTGACGTTAATCTTGAGGTGCAAGAAACAAATAACGTTCCGGTTGCTCAACGCAAAATCCACTTAGATCAAGTGAACAATCAGGTTAATTGGGAACAGCTTGAAACAACCGTTGCATCACTACGAGTGTTAGAACCAGCTTTAAACACGGGTCTAATTCTGCCGGTAGCAACGACGGCGTATGAAGATATCATCGCGGTTATGGACAAGTTGAAGAAAAATGGAATGACGGATCTTGGAGTATCTCCATTATAAGTTTTCTAGCAGGGGGTTTTCGTGATTTCTGAAGGCGTATTAAATCAATCATTATTAGGTGGAGTGATTCAAAATCACTCGATCTTAAATCCGCATGGCGAGCAACATAAACGTAATCTAGCATTAGATTTACTTTTAACGGCGCTGATCGATGCGTTCTCTATTTTAGTTATTTTCTTATTAATGAGTTTTTCATCTACGGGTGACATTCTTTTCATTAGTAAAAATATGGAGCTGCCAAAAGCGAAGCTAGCCGACGCTTTAGAGCGTAATCCCATTATCAAAATTGATGAAGGTAAGCTATTTGTTGAAGATAAAGAAGTGACGGCAGATACAATTACGGAATCTTTATTAGATCTTCGTAAAACGTACACTGATTTGCATCCAGGCGAAGCTTTTCCAGGAATTGCTACGATTCAAGCCGATCGCCGTATTAAATATGAATTATTAAATCAAATTATTTTAGGAATGAACCAGGCGGGATATAGCGATATTAAATTTGCAGTTACATCGAAATAGTAACTGCAGTTACAACGGCCGTCGTTTGAAGGGGAAACCAAGCTGATGAAAAATAAAATTTCTTTAATTACAGTCACATTAGGCCTATTTGTAGGTTCGTTTGTTTTAGCGCAAAAAACCGATACATCTTCTCAAGATTTACTGATCAAAAAGTTAACGCAAATCCAGTTAAATTTAGCTCCGTCAGATGCGAGCCGTAATTCGGTTGTTCTACGCTTAGCCGATTTACACTCGGAGCGTGCGCGTTTACTTTCAATGAAAGAAATTAACGATGGTTGTACGGTATGTAAAGCGGGCGATGCAGATCGTATTAAATCATTGTCCTATTACAATGAAGCTTTAGCGAAAGCTCCGGACAGTGTGAAGGCGAAAGTTTATTTACAGCTAGGTCATCTTTATGAACTTAACGGCCAAAAAGACAAAGCCGAAAAGAACTACGCACAAATTTTATCGATTTCATCAAATCCAATGGAATTAGCAGAGGCCCATTTATCATTAGCGGAGTCTGCATTCCGTAAAAATGATTTCAAAACAGCTATTTCCCATTATGAAAAGGTATTAGCCACGGAAGGCGCAAGTTCGCAAGGCTTAGCGGCGTACCGTAAATCATGGTGTTTATTTAAAATGGGCCAACCAGAGCAAGCGATCGAGCAATTAAAAGTAATTTTAAAAGATCCGAAGCTTCAATCTCGGATGGCGATTTCACGCGGCGTAGCGGATAACCAATTTTTGGAAGAGGTTTCACGCGATCTAGTTACGTTTATGGGCGCGCGCGGAATCAAAGCGGGCGATGCAGAAACAATTTACTCTTTAACTCCAGAAAGTTTTCGTTTACAGCAAGTTACATTGCTTGCCCGTGAAGGTTTACGTTTAGGCCAAAAAGAAATGGATTTAAAAGTTTGGGAATTCGTCGCTGAAAAGCACAATGATCCAAAAATCCGCTTAGAGGCAAAAGTCCGCCAAGCTCAATTATTATTTGACCTTAAAAAAACCGATGCAGCCCAAAATCAGTATGCAGGTGCTTTAGGTTTATGGACGGCAGCCGGTTGTACGGTTGAAAGCTGTGATGAAATTTACAAAGGTCTTCGTCAATTTGTTATCGGTTGGAATCGTATTGAAATTAAAAAACCTTCCGCTGAGTTAGTTTCTGCTTACCAAGATTACTTAAAAGTATTTCCGCAAGACGTAGATATGCAAATCTGGACGGCGCAAGCGATGGCTTTAAATGGCCAATACAAAGCGGCGGCAGAGTTAAATATGCAGACAAATGCCTTATTAGTGGCACAAACTGATAAAGAAAAATTAGAAAAAAACTTATTATTAGCCATCGAAAACGCAGAAAAAGCTAAAGACGAGAAATTGTTAATGGCCGCGCAAGATGATTACTTAGCAAAAAGCATTACTAAACAAAAAGCGCAAGACGTTGAATACCAGCGCGCCTACGCGATTTACCAAAAAGAAGATTACGTAAAAGCTTCGGAAGCGATGCGCGCGATTGCTTTGGGTAATGGCAAAGACGCAAAAATTAAATTACAGGCGGCCGAGCTTGCAATGGACGCTGCGGTATTAATGAAAGACGACGTAAAGCTACAAGCTTGGTCCGCTGAGTTCGCAGCTAGATTTCCAGAAAAGAAAACTGATTTTACTTCGATCTACCAAAAGACGGTATTAAATCAATCAGCCGCTTTAGCTAAAACAGATTCAGCCCAAGCCCTGATCGTATTAAACCAATTCAACGTGGCGGCGGCCAAGCCTGAAGACAAAAAAGTTTATTTAAAAAATAAAATCTTATTAAATGAGAAATTAAATAAGATTTCTGAAGCTCGGGTAGCGGTAGAGGATTATTTAAAGTTGCCTGGCTTAACAGGCGCCGAGACCGAATTTGCGCTAGAGCGTAAAGTTTGGTTCGCAGAGTTAGAGTTAGATTTCACAACGGCTTTAAAAACTTTAGAGATGACAAAAAATACTTCGGTGTCGAATGATCAAAAAGTTTTAAAATTAGCTTTATTCTCTGAATTAGCTGAAAAAAATCCTCAAAGCTATTATACCCAATATTTAAAGCAGTCTAAAGACGCTGAGAAAAAATCGTTAATTGCTTTACGTTTAGTGAAAGTTTCAAAAACCCCAGAAAAAGAATTAGCGGTGATGCGCCCTTACTTAGAAGGCCAACCTGAACTTTTAGCGCAGGCCGTAATGTCAGCTTACGCCTCGACTAAAAATCGCAAATTACTCGAGACTTTAGTTAAAAATAAAAACGCGAGCAAGACAGCGGCATTTGCCCTGGCCTCACGTATTTTATTCTTAGAAAATCTGCGCTCGGTCACTAAAACGGTGGCTGCTCATCAGATCAATCCGAAAACAATTAAAACTTTATCAGCGACATTAAAAGCGCGCGTAAAACTTTTAGAGCAATTAGATACATTAGCAAACCAAGCGATTGCTTCGGCTGATTGGTCATCGCAATTATTAAGTCTTGACCTAGTGGCTAAAGAAAATAAACGCTTCTATACAGAAGTTCTTTCTTTACCAACTCCGGAAGGTTTAACGGGCGAAGATGAACAACAATACCTAGGTTTATTATCGCAACAAGTTGCTCCTAATCAATCAAAGTCAGAAATGGCTGAAATTAAAGTTAAAGAATTCTGGGCAGATAAATCTGTTAATGAAAAATACAAATCAGCTTTAGCGGCCAATCCAGAGTGGTCATCTTACGTAGCGGAAGAAGTCGCGATGGTCTCGGCTGTTGCGCCGGAGGCACAAAAAGCAGGTTTCTCAGAAATTCAAGCGATGGCATCAATTCGTAAAGTGGCTGCCAATCAACCTACTTTTGCAGAATTAGAAAAAGCGCGTTTAAATTTAAAACAAAATCCTTTTGTAGCCAGTGCAGTAAAAAATGTACTTGAGCTTGAAAAGAAAGCCGATCGCACGGCAATGGTTGAATATTTAGAATCAAGATTATCTGGCTTACCGGCCGCAGGCACTGAGCAAAAAAAGGAGATTAACTAATGATCAAGCAACTGGTGATTTTACCTTTCATGACGATCGGTCTGATGGCTTTGGCGGCGCCGACGACGCCTAAGGCAGCTTCTTCGACAGCCGCAAAAAAGAATTCTCAAACGGAAATGAATTTTGAAGACTTACTTGTAAATGGCCAATACCACTTTTCTGATGAGGCGGTTACGACCGTTGAAGAAGATAAAGTTTTAAATAGCCTCATCGGTATCAGAACTGATTTTAAAGATCGCATGAAGCAATCTTCTACATTAGGTGAGGTAAAATTAAAATGAGTCTAAAGTTAATTCTTGAAGACAGTGCGGGGAACGTAACCCGACAAATTCCAGTGACGGCGAAAAAAGCTCAGCTGATTCACCGTAGCGATAGCAAGCGCTTGGAAGTTGTAACCAGCACTGATTATTTTACTAAAAATAATATCAAGTTTTCGAATATCGCAGATCTTGATTTTGATGAAATGAAATCAACTCCATTAGTGATTGGTGGTTTTGGTCAACTTCGCTTAGTTCAAGAAATTGGTACCGTACCAACCGATGCATTTCTTGATAATGAAGAAGATAAAAAAGATCTACGTAATTCAATCCTACTTGCGGCTTTATTATTTTTATTAGTGATGGGCGTTTATTTTATGGCTCCGCGCACTTTGGTTAAACAAACTGAAGAATTAAAACAGCAAGTCGTAAAAATTATCAAAACGCAGCAGGCTAAAGTTGTTACGCCAAAACAACTGCAGATGAACGATCCAACTGTTACGAAAACTCCCGTTGCAAAAAAATTGGAAGCGATCAAACGCACGGGCGCATTATCAGTATTAGGTAGCTTAAAGACCGGCTCTAACAAAGCGGGCTTAAATCTTGGAGCAGTTAATACAACGGCGGGCCCTGGTTTAGGTGGTACCGAAGGTAGCGGCGGCGTACAAAAATCATTGTACGCAAAAGGTATTACTTCAGCTCCATTAGGCGGCGGTAATAATGTAGCGGGCGCGGGCGGTTACGGAACGAAAGGTAAAGGCGGCGGACAAGCTGGTTACGGAAGTTTATCTTTAGTGGGTGCTGCAGGCGGAACTCCCGTTCAGTTAGGTGCTGAGGCTGAAGTAGCTACAGGTTTAGACCGTTCACAAATTGATGAAGTGATTAAAAGAAATTTAGGACAAGTTCGTTTTTGCTACGAGCAAGGTTTACAAAAAAACGCCAGTCTTAACGGTCGCGTGGTTGTAGGCTTCGTAGTGGGCGGCGCGGGCGCGGTGAAATCTTCTAACGTTGAAAGCTCATCGATGGGCGATAAATTAGTGGAAGAGTGCATTGCGATGAGACTTAAATCTTGGAAGTTCCCAATCCCACAAGGTGGGGTTGATGTTAAAGTTAGTTATCCATTCGTCTTAAGAAGACAAGGGCAGGGGTAAAATATGAAGGCTATTAAATTAATCGCAGTTGTTTCAATGTTCGCCGCTTTAAGCGCGTGTAATACAAAGCAAGATCCTTTAGCGGATGCTTCGGACGCAATTAAAAATGGTGTTCCACCATCAACTAAACCAGTTCAAAATGAAGAGCCTCTGTCAAAAGTAGCTCTACAAATCGATTCACCACTTTTAGTTAATGGCCGCGTCGGCAGTTTAACTGAAATTAAAATTCAGGGTCGTGTGTTGATCCCGGGCGTGGGTTTTAAATTGCAAATCGAAAATATGGCGCAATTTCCAGGTGCTACTTTTGACCCGGTAACTGGTTTATTTAGGTGGACTCCGTCTAAAGAAGCTTTACCAAATGGTCTTGATGGCCAATTTGAACTAAACATTGCTTTAGTAACTGTGCCAGGCAATACCGGTTACCCAGTATCGGTTGAGAAAAAAACGATTACTTTAAATATCTTCAGAAATTATACAAAGCCAATGATCACCTCAGTGGTTGGAAATTCTTCAAACATGATCGTTGGTGGACGTTATGATTTCGCGGTGATGTTGGAAGATTTCGATTCCTCTTTACCAAGTGATTTTTCTTTATTCTTTAAAGATTGCAGCAATGGGACTGTAGGTCGTATTTCTCAAGCGGTTAGTTACCAAAATATTAATTTCATCAAAGATACTCAACCAGGTAAATTCCGTGGTTTTGTAACGATGAATTTAACTGATACTCGCTTAGCATTTAATAACCGTAATTTTTGTTTCACGGTAACCGCGGTCTCTAAGTACTATGTATCTTCAAATCCATACCAAGTTGATGTCGTTGTAAAAAATCCTTTACAAGCAGCCAAAACGACTCGTTCGATCATCGATGTTAAAAAAGGTACTTCGGGCGAATACAATATTTCTTTCTTTGATCCGGGCCAAGTAGGCGCAATCAAAGTTTCGAAAATGCCAGACTTAACTGCGTTGCCAGGTTCAACAATCACGTGTGACAATAATTTCGGTTATACCGCGATTGTTGATTGTAAATTAGTGATCGATGCAACTAGCCCTACTGTTTTACCGGGTAAAGTTGATTTAACATTTACAACTCAAAATACCCTGTATCCTCAAGATACAGTTGAATCTAATTTAGTTATCTCAGTTAACGTTAAGGAGATCTTATGATTAAAATAGCTTTTTCAGTAGTAGCGTTGATTTGCTCGGTTTCTTTTGCTCAAGTTCAGCAAGAGATCGATTCTTTTGGCGGAAATGAATCTCTGTATAATAAGGCGCAAGCTTTAAACCCAGGAATTCAAACGGATGTTGTACAGAATCGTTTTATCGAACGCACTCACCATTTTGAATTAGCTCCTGAAATCGGCGGCGTTTTCGGCGGTGACTCTTATAATAAATCAAATAACTTCGGGATGAATGCATACTTTCACTTAAGCCCTAACTGGGCCATCGGTGCGAAGTACAATTACTACACGAATAAATTAACTCCAGAAGGCGAAGCAACGATTGCGCGGGCATCGCAAGCGGCGGTACAAAATCCAGGTAATCCTGCATTTTTATACCCACAAGTTGTATTTCCAAAATCAGAAATGATGGCGACCGTTAGCTGGTATCCGATCGTGGGTAAATTAAGTTTTGGCAGCTGGGGTGTTGCTCACTTCGATACTTATTTCTTAGCGGGATACGGAACAATCGATTTGAATACAGGTTCTAGCAGCCAAGCCGCTCTAGGTGCGGGTCTTGGTTTCTGGTTAACTCCGCACATGACAACTCGTTTAGAGTATCGTCAGCAAAACTACACGGCAAAATACTACGATCAAAACCGTGGAATGTCAGTTGGAACTGCTTCCGTACAGGTCGGATGGTTATTGTGAGATTAAATCAATTTTTTATCTTAGCCACATTGCTAGGATCTTTCATCGTGCCGCCGACAGTGGCGCACGCGGAAGAAGATTTGATGCAAATTCTTGATGGCAAGGCTGCTACTTCGGCCACTGCATTTGTTGAAAGCGAAGAAATTCAAAAATTACGAAAAGTTGTCGGCCCTAAAGGGGCTGAGCAAAATATCTTTTTTCAGTTTTTAGCTGAAAAAAAATATGAAAAAGCTTTGTTTCAATGGAATACCGCTTACAACTCAAGTGCTTTTAAAACTTCGGCAACGGGCCGTGCTTTAGAAGCATTCTTAAAATTTAAAAATGACCTTAAAGTAACGGGCGTTGAAGCCTTACTTGCGATCAAAAATCCAGAAGTGATTGATAAAACGGTCATTGGCTTATGGAAAGAAAATATCAACGGGCAAAACCCAGTATGGGGCTTGGCGCAGGCGACTTGGAATCCGTATTGGACAAAAGTTTTTGGTGATGATGCAGAGATGGCTTTTCTTTTAAAGAAAAATTACACTACCACTGAGGTTGCCGAATTATCTGAACTAATTAAAAAAACTGCGCCGGATTCAAATCAGCGCGCAATTTTAGAATGGCAGTTGGCGCTTAATTTAGGTATTCGCGGCGACAACAAAAAAGCGGGCCAAGTACTAGCACACTTAACGAAGTCAAAAAATAATCCAATCGACAGCGATTTAATTACGATGACGGCGGGACGTTTGCTTTATCAAGGTGGCTTTCTTGATGCGGCATTAAAATACTACGAAAAGGTTTCAAAAAAATCTGATTATTGGTTTCAAGTACAAGAAGAGATGGCTTGGACTCACATGCGTAAGGGCGAACCGCAAAATGCGATCGCAATCACTAAGACTTTAACGTACCCGCACTTTAAGGGTTTAGTTGGAATCGAATCTTATTTATTAGATGCTTTCAGCCGTCTAAAAGTTTGTGACTACACGGGCGTATTAAGCACGATGGCGGCAATCAAACCGCAATTTTCTGAGCACTTAGTCGCTTTAGAAAAATTAAGCGTTGATGGCCACCAACCAGCGGTAGAAACTTTAGCGAATGCTTTATTACAGGGTTCAGTTTCAGTTGATAAATTAGGTCCGGTTGCGCATAGCTTACCGATGGTCGCTTCAAAAGATGAAGCTTTATCGGTGTTAATTCGCACGCAGAAAGCTTTAGAAGCTGAAGCAACGGTCGCAGAGACGTTATTTTCTCACTCTTTAACTTTCGGAAACTTGCAGGGACAATTTGAAACTTTAAAAAATCAAATTAAGTCTAGAGCGGAAATGACTAAAGGCGCTTTTTACCAACGCGTCCAAGAGTTAGCGAAAACTGAATTAGCCGACGCAAAACAAGTTATCCAAAGACTTCATATCGTTGAAGTTGAGATGATCCAGCAAGTTGATTCTTCAGATAAGCTAAATAAAAAACTAGCTAAGGCTGAACCTAAAGCGGGTGTTGCATCGACTTCATCAAAATACGCGATGAGCTTTGCGAACGATAAAGAAATCTGGTTTGATGAGTTGTCTAACTTTAAAGTCGATACAAAAAATGGCTGCGCGAAACGTACTGAATAATTAAAGAGGTCGTTATGAAATTTTTTACTAAAAAAATAATTTTTGCTTCGTTGGCAGCCGCTTTCGTAGCTACAGGTTGCAGTGATAAATCTCCGCAATTAGTTCCAGCTTCAACGGTGAATAAAGAAACAGTATCTGAAAAGCCGCAAGATCTAGTCATGTTTAATCCCAAGGTTGATATTCTTTTTGTGATTGATAACTCGGGCAGTATGCAGGATGCACAAACAAACTTAAGCCGTAATGCGCGTTTATTTTCTGACGCGATTACGAAGATGTCGGTTTTGGACTATCATATCGGCGTAACCAGTACGGATATGAATGATTGCCAAAGAGGTTGCGGAAACTTAATTGGTTTTCCGTATTTCGTAGATAAAAATACGGCCAACGGGGCTAGCGCTCTTGCAAACAATATGCTAATTGGCACTGATGGATCATCGATTGAGATGATGTTTTCTCCAGTCGTAAATGCTTTAACAACTAGTTTAAATAACCCAAGCAATGTTGGCTTCTACCGAGCAGATGCTTACTTGGCAATTATTTTAATTACCGATGCCGAAGAGCAAAGTCGGTTATCTCCAGCTGATTTACTAAATTTTTTAATTCAAAAAAAAGGTGATGCATCGAAAGTTTTAGCTTACGGCGTTATTCGCAAACTAGCAGAAGAACGTACTTGCTACGATATGGGCGAAACATTGAGCGACAAATTAGAAACGTTTTTATCTACAGTTGTAAATGCGGATAAAAAGCAAAATAACGTATTAAGCCTTTGTGCCTCAGATTACGGGATTAAGCTTGCGCAATTCGCGGCCGATATTGTGAAGCGTTCATCAGGAACAATTCGGTTACAGCGTATTCCGAATGTAAAAACAATTAAAGTTACCTACGGTGTACAAGTTATTCCGAATGATCCCAAAACAGGTTGGGTATTTGAAGTATCAACGAATTCAATTATCTTATCTGCAGATATTAAATTCATAGATCAAGGGCCTAACGTAGGTTTAAGCGTTGATTTCGATGTGATTGAAACTAAGTAATAACTAAGCCTGCCGACGCCGGCTTAGTTATTTAAATTAAATACAGATCTAGATTTAGAGGCGTCGGAAATAATATTTTCGACGTTTTTGCATGCAAAGCTTACGTGTCCAGCGGTAATACCTTCTGCGCAAGTCTCCAATACCGTAAGCATGGCTTCCGTTTTTTGGTAAGTAAGCTCAACATAGCTTTCTAATTCAGCGGTGGCATCGTCTTGTAAGTCTCCAGACGGGGCAAATGGCAAACCCAAGTGTGCCAGCAAAATATCTTGTACGGCGCGCGAAGTACGGCCATTGCCATCAGCAAATGGATGTAAGGCAATAAACCATTTTTGTGCTACCGCCGCGAACTCAATCGGTGCGACGGCCGCTTTATTCTGAGCGTATAGTTGTACATTCTTTTTTACGAAACTATTAAACCATCCTACGCGAGTTAAAACTTCCGGTGAAGCGGCATAAAAAACATAAATACTGTTTGAATTCATACGGTCGCAGCGTTTAGGTCCCATATGCATGCCCGCAACAAAGTGCGCGTCGCTTTTTGCGGCCACGCCGCTAGTTTCAAGTACAACTTCAGAAAAAACTTTACCAACGTTCGTTTCCCATTTTTTCTGAAAACGTCTCATCGACTCATCAGAAATTGTGATTGCAATCGATTCATCTTTTTTACCGTTTGAGCAGTAGCCAACGGCCATATCATCCATTTTACGTATTTGTCCGGGCTTTAAGTTTTTATCGGTGTTTTTATCTTTAATATTTGCCTTACCATCCGTAAGTAATAAATGATTGATCGCACTTAAAGTGGGCGCAGATAAATTGAAATCTCCTAGCAGAACTCCCTTGAAATCAGAGCTTCCAAAGACATTACGAATTCCTTTATCCCAGACCTCCCAGGTTTCAGGCGCCGGCTTATAAATATCTAAAATATTTTTTTGTTCAAGCTTCGCTTTTTCCCAGGCGCCGCGTTCGATAAAACGCATCACGCGATATTCGGCCACTTCATTGATATCGATTTTTTGTTGCGCCAACTGGTCGCGTACTTTTACAAAGCGGTCTTGGATCGTGCAATCACGGGGGAAAGTCGAGATCGCTAAATCACAAGTAAAAGCATGAAGTGAAGTTAAAAATGCGAATCCAAACACGATTGATGTTTTCATGCTCATTTGATTTTCAAGCCTTGTACCAAATGAGATGTAATTGGGTAGAGATAGGGATGAAAAAATACTTCAAAGTGCTTTATTTGCGATACGCTGTCAAAGACTGAGACATTACCTTGAGACTTCGTTTTAAAATTATACACTTCATAAATTATTTTTTTCGGGAGTTAACGTCAAATACGTTTTAAGCCGAACAAGACCCCACATTAACG
Source organism: Bdellovibrio sp. (assembly GCA_014376435.1). Classification (GTDB taxonomy): domain Bacteria; phylum Bdellovibrionota; class Bdellovibrionia; order Bdellovibrionales; family Bdellovibrionaceae; genus Pseudobdellovibrio. The sequence goes on from JACMRL010000021.1 coordinate 88,641, forward strand.
AGTTTTAATCGTGTTTACATAACAACTTCACCTGAAGTTGTTAGCCTAAAAGAGCAACTAAAACAAAAAAGCCTTAAGGAGGTTTTATGAATAAAAGAATTTTATTATTGGTAGGTGTAATGAGCAGTGTGATGTCTCTAGCCCAGGCTCAAACAGGTGATGTTAAATCTCCTGACATTAACGAGATTCAAAAAGATCGAAAAGAATTACGCCAAGATCAAAAAGAAAGAAACGAAGCGCAACAGCAAGTGAACGTCGACAAACGACGTTTAGTGCAAGATAGAAAAAATAAAGCTTCATCAACACAACTGGTCACTGATCAGAAAGCTTTGCAAAAGGCCCGCGAAGTGCGAAATAAAGAACAAGGCGAAGTGAATGCTGACAAAAAAGAATTACATAAAAATATTCAAGATCTTAGAAAAGATCATCAGCAGCGTAAAGAAGCTAAGCGCAACAAAAAACATGAAAAACATAACGGCTAATCAATAATAAGCAAAATCCTTGTTAATTTTCGCAAAACAAGGATTTTGTACAGGTTACTCTAAAATGAGATTTTATAATGCAATGAGCCCTCCGGGCTCATTGCATTATTCATGAACGAAATGAAAAAATTCGAAATTGCTTATCAACGTTAACAAACCAGACATCAGCAGCGATGGGAATAAGTCTTTAACGGCAAAATGTTTCAATTAATTCGAAAGTTTTTACAGTTTCAGTAAAGATAAGTGAATTCATCAAATTTCTTTGCGGGTCAACCGCACTTTATTTTCAAAAATATATTAATTTTAGTAAGATCAAGCATTGTACCATACAGGAAGCAATCGGGTTGTTTCAAACCCTTAAAATAACTAGCTAACGCCCTATTTGCGAAACACTGTCGAAGGCAGAGACACGACCTTCAATTTGGAATCATTCCTGCAGGTTTTAAAACGCTTACACTTTTATAAACCGATTGAGATTAGGAGGCTTTATATGAAGACTTTGTTTACTATTTTTTGCCTTCTGTATATACCCTGGACAGTTGAAGCGGCCCCCGTTGTGAAAAAAAATGTCTGCACCATTACGATCAATTCAAGTGAAGAGGCCGAACTTTTTAAGTCAAATTTATCTCCTAATTTATGGAACTTTATTGAATTAGCTCCAAAAAATGCTGAGGCCGCATCTAAAGATTGGTTTTCTCAGTCATGTAAACCAAGTGTTAAGTGCGATATTCTAGTGGTATCGGGCCACTTCGGCGGAACTTTTTTCGGCGAATCAAAGCTAACTTTGTCGATGGAAGATCTAGAAAAAAATTCTTGCGATGACAAATGCAGTGGAATTTTAAAACAACCCCGCGAAGTTTTTTTATTTGGTTGTAATACTTTAGCGTCCAAACAAAAAGATCACCGCACGCCTGAACAATATATGCAGGTTTTATTAAATGACGGTTTTTCAACGGCTCAGGCCAGCCAAATTGTTTCTTTCCGCTACAGTGGATTCGGCGATTCATTTAAATACAGCATGAGTCAAGTATTTGCCGCTACCCCGCGGATTTATGGATTTTCGTCCGTCGGCCCAAGTGGTAAAACCGTCGAGCCTTTATTAAGAAATTATTTAAAATCTAGCCAAGCTCAGTATGCAAATTTCGAAGCTTACGACAAAGAAGCCGGTACAAAAACAAATTCGCGCTTATTCACGGCTTTAAAAAATACGAGCTTAGCCCAAGCCTATGGCTTAAATCTGGCGATGAAGAATGCCGAAGAAAAACCTTATTGTTATATAAGAAGCGAAAAAATTTCGCGTTTAGACAAGTTAAAGTATATAAAAAAACTTTTTGAAGCTAAAAAAGCCGTGCAGTTGCTAGCTCATATTCAAGATTTTTTGCATTCGGTCAGGTTGGCAGAAAAACCACTCAATGAAGAAGAGAAAAAAGTTTGGCTCGCTTTTTCGACTGATCCTAAATTAAAAAATGATCTGCTTGATTTATTAAAATTAAACGGCGATATCTATTTGCCGTTGAAAGCAAATATTTTAAATACGCTAAAAGATTTAGATTTAATTGATGAACAGTTTGTAGCAAGTAGTTTCAACCAGATGGTTGACTTACGTACGCCCTTCACGGAAACACGTCGTAGTATGTTGTGTTCTTTGCAGTTAACAATCAATATTCCGTTCGAGGCAATCCAGCCGCAAAGATGGACCGAACCTGAATTTATTTCGACATTGCTATGTCTGCGCCCAACAGAACCGCGTATCCTCGAAAAAATGGCAAGCCTGGTAAAAACCGGTGTCAGCGCTAACCTGCGTGGCACGGCAATTTGGTATTTTTATTGGTTTAAAACAGATGATGTTAGTATTCAGAAAAATATTGCTGAAGCCATACTCTCTGAAAAAGACGATAGCGTTCGTCAAACCGCAGCGATGGTTTTAAAAACATTAAAACCCACATCCGTTCAGATCAAAGCGATTCTTTCTCAAGCTATCCAGCAAGAAAAGAATTCTCATATTATAGCTGATTTGCAAGCGATGCTAAATTAAAAAAAGCCCAACGTATTTCTACGCGGGGCTTTTAGATCAACTCATTCAGTTAGCAAAAAAATTATTGAGCTAAACTTAATATCGCCGATCACTGGCCACGCGCTGCGATTGACCCTGGAGATGTTCCTTGAATAACAATCGTTGTGTACGAACTTCTTGGCCGGGACGAATCGTTCTAGTCGCTTGGCGCGTCTAAACTGGCCCGCGTTGGGCAAACGAAAGTGATCAAAGTAGCAGACGGGTTTCAAATTTATTTATTTATTGGATGTGAGCCTCAGGTTGATTATTAAATTTTAACACCATTAGAGCTTTGACAGCTTGTAGATATAATTCTATTATCTACTTAGATGCGAAAAATCTTTGGCGTGATTATTTTCACTTTTTTCTCTTTAAACTTTGTCTCTCAAAGTTTTGCGCAATCCTGTTTTGAAAATTACCACGAATCTGGCTCTGCAGCAGTCGATCAGCATAATGTTGATGACCATCACGGGGAACACGTCGATGAAAAGGGTCATTGCCATGCTCACGTTGTGCAGTGTTGTCATTTAACGGCGGTTTTACAAAAAAATACGCAGCTAGATTTTTCTGGATATTTGACGAATTCGAAATATTTAGTGCGAACTTTATCTGTAAAAGCCTCGCCCTTTTTAGATGGCCCGTATCGCCCGCCGCAGATTTAAGTAATTTACTTCGTTATCTTTTTTAAATTAAATTAATCTTACTAGAGGAGCACCTTGTGCTTAATCATATCATTCGCTTTGCGCTGAATCATCGCTTAATCGTCGTGGCATTAACGGCGTTACTGGTTGTTTACGGCTCGCTGACGCTTAAAAATTTACCGATCGATGTCTTTCCCGATATTACAAAGCCCACGGTCACAATTATGACGGAATCTCATGGTATGGCTCCCGAAGAGGTTGAGACCCGAGTGACTTTACCCATGGAAAATTATTTAAATGGTTTACCCGGGGTTGAAAGAATTCGTTCACAATCTGGGATCGGACTTTCCGCAATTTATGTCGAGTTCGACTGGGGTACAGATATTTATCGTAACCGACAGCTGGTACAAGAAAAATTAAATCTGGCGAAAGAAAGATTACCTAAAGATATTACGCCGATCATGGGACCGATTGGTTCATTGATGGGTCAAATTCAACAAATTGCGGTGACGAGTGAATCAGCGCAGATTGATCCGATGGAATTACGTAGTATTGCCGAATGGACCTTGCGTCCTCGGCTGATGACTATTCCGGGTGTTTCGCAAGTGATTATTATCGGTGGCGGACTAAAACAATATCAAATCTTAGTCTCGGCCGAGAAATTAAACCGACTGCAATTATCAATCGAACAGGTTGATAAAGAGCTTGCGCAAATTAGTCAAAATACTACGGGTGGTTTTTTAGAAAAAGACGGCAGCGAATTTCTAGTTAGAAATATCGGAATGGTGAATGGCACGGATGATATTAAAAAAACCTTGGTAGGTCTACACTTCGGTAGACCCGTGTTGATTGGTGATATTGCGGAAGTTAAAGAAGCTGCGCGCCTTAAGCGTGGAGACGGAAGCTTTAACGGCAAAGCTTCCGTCGTGATGACAATTCAAAAACAACCGGGTGCAGATACCACAGCAATTACCAAGGCAATCGGCCAAGCGATCGAAGAGATAAAAACTTCGCTACCGGCTGGAGTTCATGTGAATCCAGATGTTTTTAAACAAGCTAATTTTATTCAAGCCTCGATTGAGGGTATCAAAGAAAAATTAACTTTTGGGACGGCATTAGTTTTTATTATTCTATTTATATTTCTGGCGAACTTAAGAATGTCGGTCATTACTTTAACCGCTATTCCGGTATCGTTTTTAGTGACGGCGATTGTTTTTAAAATATTTGGATTAACGGTTAATACCATGACTTTAGGTGGACTAGCCATTGCAATTGGCGAACTGGTCGATGATTCCATCGTCGACGTAGAAAATGTTTTTAGACGCCTGCGTGAGAACGCAAAAAGTATGAATCCACTTCCAAGGTTGAAAGTTATTTATGACGCCTCAAGTGAAATTCGAAATTCAATCGTACTAGCAACCGTGATCATTGCGCTTGTATTTTTACCACTGTTTAATTTAACTGGCCTAGAGGGCCGATTATTTGCTCCGCTGGGAATTGCCTATTTGACGGCTTTAGTTGCGTCACTGGTAGTTTCATTAACGTTAACGCCGGTATTGTGCTTTTATTTTTTAAAAGATAAGTTTGATGATCATCCGGATACAAAGTTTGTTAGCTTTTTAAAAAATCTTGATCAACGTATTCTAAATTGGGCTTTGCCGAATTCAAAAATAGTTTTAAGCGTTAGTTTGGTTTTATTGCTGATCGCTGCAAGTTTAACTCCATTCATGGGTCGAGATTTTCTGCCGAAATTTAACGAAGGCACTGCGATGATTGCGATCGTGGCAAAACCCGGCATTAGCTTAACCGAATCAAACGAAATCGGTAAATTAGCCGAAGCCATTATGTTAGCAACGCCTGAGGTAAAATCTGTTTCAAGGCGCACGGGTCGCGCCGAGTTAGACGAGCATGCCGCCGGAGTAAACGTCAGTGAAATCGATGTGGATTTTAAAGAAGGTGGGCGTGCGCGCGAAGAAGTGCTAAATCAAATTCGCTCGCAGTTAAAAGAAAAAATACCGAACGTGGGTGTTAATGTAGGCCAACCGATTTCGCATTTAATTGATCATATGCTATCGGGCGTCAGTGCCGCGGTCGCGATTAAGATATTTGGCCCCGATCTAACGATGCTCACTGAAAAATCACTAGAACTTCAGGCGGCTATTAAAGACGTCGAAGGCCTAGTGGATCTGCGCATCGAGCAACAGGGCTTAATTCCGCAGGTGAAAATTCAAGTGCTACGTGAAGACGCGGCAAAATATGGATTAAGTGCCGGGCAAATTACGAAGCTACTTGAGGCCGCCTTTAACGGCGAAACCGTCGCGCAAATGATTGAAGAGACTAAAATTTACGATGTATTTTTTCAATTTGATAATGCGTCACGTGGTTCCTTGGAGCAAATGGAAAATACGGTATTAAAAGTAATGCCTGATGGACGAAAGGTTTTATTAAAAAATGTGGCCGATGTTTATGAAACAACTGGACCCAATGAAATCAACCGCGAAAATTCGCAGCGTCGTATCGTTATCAGCGGCAATGTGAGCGGCCGAGATTTAGGAAGCCTGACTGAAGAAATTCAGAAAAAAGTAAAAGAGAAAGTTAAATTTCCTGAAGGCTACTATGTTGTTTACGGTGGTCAGTTTGAAAGCCAGCAAGCGGCCACTCGCAATATTTTACTTTTTGGTTTGATCTCTCTGGTCGGAATTGCTTTTGTTTTGTGGAGTCACTTTAAATCGAAAGCCGTCACGGCGCAAATTATGGCGACAATTCCGTTAGCATTTATCGGGGGAATTATTTTATTATTTTTCACGGATCGAAGTATCACGGTCGCAAGTCTAGTGGGATTTATCACTTTGTGCGGCGTGGCTTCTAGAAATGCCATTATGATGATTTCGCATTATCTACATTTAATGAAATACGAGGGCGAAGCTTTTTCCAAAGAAATGATTATTCGCGGATCGCAAGAACGTTTAGTGCCGGTAATGATGACGGCCTTTGCGGCATCACTGGCATTGCTGCCGCTGGTTTTTGCTAAAGGGCAGCCGGGTAGTGAGGTTTTACATCCTGTCGCCGTCGTCATTGTGGGTGGGCTTTTAAGTTCTACTTTATTAGATATCATCGTGACGCCAACACTTTTTTACCGTTTCGGCCGGAAATCAGCCGAAACTTTTATGACTCAAAAAGAAAACAATGAAAAAATCTAAGGAGATTTTATGAAAAAAATAAATTTATTAATAACGTTTTTAATTTCGATGACGGGTTTAGTTTCGCTTTCGCACGAAAGCCATGACCACGATCAACCACTGACGGTGCAGGCTCCCAAAGGTGGAGCTATTAAATCTTTAGAAGAAACTTACGTTGAAGTTTTAGTTAAAGGAAAAGATATTAAAATTTATCTTTATGATAAAGAATTAAAGCCTAGAATGGTAAAAGATTTTACGATCAAAGCTAAAATAGAAATGCCGCGCACGAAGAAAACAGAAGTCATCAAGCTAAGCGCAAACGAACAATACTTTCAAGCTAGTTTTGACGGAAAAGGTATCCACCGATACATATTACACTTAAGCGTAAAAGATCCTAAAACGGGCCACGATGATCAGTTAAAATTCACCATCGAACCTAAAAAGTAGAACACAAATGAAACCAAATTATAGAATATTAATTTTAACCTTCTTATTGAGTATGATCGCGGAAGCGGAAACGGTTGAAATTACCTTTGAAGCTCTTCCTAATCTACTAGAAAGCCGCAACCCTAAAGTGGAGGCTTCGCGTGCCTTAACAGAGGCGGCCTTTAGTCGTACGGGTTATTTGGGGCGTTCATTCTTGCCATCACTCACTTTATTAGCCTCGCAAGAAACTTTTAAAATTGGGCAAACTACGGGTCGCACGCAGCCCATGTACGGCGCAGAATTAAATATGAATGTATTCAATAGTGGTCGTGATTTAATTGAATCACAGTTAAGAACTTTAAGCGCCGAAAGAAAATCGGTCGAGCATTTACGTATTACTTCCGAAGAATTACAAAAAGTTCGAAATTTATTTTGGGAAACTCTGTATATCCAAGAAAAGATAAAACTTTTAGATTCAACTATGAAAGTGAATCAAAAAAATCTTTCCACGGCAGTTCGCCGCGTCCGTAGCGGGGTGGCGACTGAATCTGACCGCGTCGAATTTGAAATGAAAGCGGTCGATCTAAATCGTGACCTAAGTGAATCTCAATTAAAATTAGTGGAATATAAAAACCAAATAGCGGTACTGCTAAATTTATCTGAAAATGCAGAAATTAAACTTCCGGAAATCATTTCGCACGAACACGATCTGGAAAATCTGGGTCTGCATTCAGAAAAAGATCACGAATATTTGTATAAAGAAAACGAATTACAATCTGAAGCCAGTGCTTTAGCTTCAAAAAGCATTAACCGTAGCTGGTTGCCAAGGCTTGATGCCTTTGCGGGATATCACCAATATAATCAGCGCGATAAAGACCCCGTAAATGAATCAGACCGCACGGAAAGCGTGCTGGGAGTAAAGGTTTCCATCAGCTTAGCCCACGGTTGGGAAGGTGCACGCGAATCAAGTGCGCTTCTAAAAGAATCGCAAGCTTTTAAAAAAATCGCGGATATGCAGAAAAAAGAAACCGAAATCCATCTTAAAAATGAAATTGCGATGTTAAATCTTCTTCACGGCCAAGTGCATGAAGCCGAAGAAAATATTATCCGCGCAGAGAAATACTATAAACTGACGCAATCAGAATATATTCGCGGGGTAAAAAATTCTCCGGACGTGCTGAGCGCTTCAGAGAAAATTTATGAAATGCAAAATAAAAAAATTGAAATTATCAGAGACTTTCAAGTTGCGAAAGCGCACGTGTTATCAAAACTTGGAAAGTAAAAATGATTATACTTCTTCCTCGGGCGAAGTAGAAAGTTCCCTCGCAGCCTGACTGATAAAAATAGAGAAGACTGTGTGGCCAGGTTCGATGAAAACTAAGCTATCCAGATGTCGACATAATTGATGTATGAATAGTAATTTCAAGCAGGCAAGTAACGTCATTTTAAAAAGATGAACTGGTGAAGCGGATTTGATCGCTTCACCAGTTTTTGCAAATTCTTAGGCTAGCGATACACGTTTTCAATCTAATACATTTTTCGTTCATTATGACGCCTTTAGAATTTTACTACGATGGGGTATAAAGCTACACAGCACAAAATACGGGAACGATCGTAGTGTCCAATAAATCGAGGGTCACTCCAATTCTTCAAAATCAATTAAATGATTTTTAATATCGAATAAACAATTCCAAGCTTAATCTATTCGTAATGATGTACTTAAATATTTCTAAAGCAAACCATCGGGATCATCAGTCGACACCTATCATGCGATAAAGAAATCGATTCATATATTTGGTCCTTTAATTGATAACTAGAAGCTTATGCGAAATATTAATTTAAATCGTTTTGTAATCGTATTTTTTTGGATATGGGCTATTTCCCTGTACACGTGCCATGCACAAGCAACCCTATTTTGTCAGAGCCTCTTTAAAGCCGATACAAGCCAAAATAAAGCCTATTTCGCGGATCTGATAGCCAACAAAAAATTAAAGCTTTTGGGTCAAGGTGAGACAACAAGAATATACAGCCTTCATGACGGGTGGGCGATTAGGTGGCCAAAGCTTGGTAAAGAACAATCAATTGAATTTATGGAAGGATTTATTGATCTTCAAGAAGAACTTAAAGAGGTCGGAATTAGAGTTGTTGAAATTGACCACGAAAGAACAAGATCGCCAGATTTTATAATCGTTAAAGAAGAAAAGTTTTTATTTAATGGCGATGAGTTTTTTTCTAAAATAAATAAACCTGAAAAATTAGGTTTAAGTCCAGCGGAAAGAAATGATATTTATATTAAATTTTTAGAATTTGTTGATAAAACATGGATGTATGAAAGCATTTCTGACGTAACGCCAAGGCAAATTGGATACAATGGTTCCGAGTGGGTTTTATTTGATTTTTATGGATCGCACAGTTTGCCATTTCATAAGCCCTTACTTTCAATTAAATCCAAAAATCATGTTTTTGAAAGCACCGAAGTCGCGATTTCTTCCTTTGAAAAATCAACTGTTCATTGGTTACCCAAAAAAATTGAAGAAGAGGTCAAAGAAAGAATATCTAAAATTAGAAAAAATCAAAAAAAATTAAAATTTTTTACAAGACGCGAAACTCGGATGAACAGGTCGCTTTTAATACGAAAAACCGTCGAATTGCTTATTCCAGATCATACAAAGCTTGAATTTAATCCTTTGGGAATTATTAAAAAAACAGATTTTTTTGGACTTGGCATTTTAGCCCAAGTAGAAATTGAAATTAAATCCTCTATTTATATAAATAATAAAGTTTCTATTTACCAAGCGGCTTTCAATGGTCGATCTGGTAGACTTTTTCTTTTAAATCGCTTTGAATCAGGCGATCGTGAAAAAGCTCAAAAATATTTCAATAAACAGCTCAATGATACAGATCATTATGTCATGAGTGAAGATTTTATTTTTGTTTTTGATCGCTCGTAAAAATCTGATTGCATTTTTTTATCGAGCGGTCACGCAGATGAAAGAGTCAGATCAATTCGTATTTACTCCAGCATCATTCAATTCGGTTTTAAGGCCTCGCATTTTATTAAGAATTTTCGGCGCGTGCGATCCGATATAAGCCATCAATAGAAATTTCACAAGGCGTCCTGAAAATATGATGGCGGCTAATAAAAAAAGTGGGGTTTCGGCTAAGCTTGCAAGAATAATTGCAGGCTGCTGCATTATTGGTGTGATCGCCACGACGAAAACTAGAAGCATCCCGTATCTTTCAAAAAAATCTTCTGTCCATATCCAAGATTTGGTTTGGTTTATTCCTGGGTATATTTCAATTATCCACTGAAGTCCTTGGGTTTCCACAAAAGCCGCCAATAAAATTGAGCCAAGTGTGGATCCAATCGCAACACAAAGGGCCAGCGTAAACCATCGTCGGGGCGTTAGCATAGAACTTGAAATTAAAATCCCATCGTTTGGGATAATAATGACGAAGTTATCAATAGCCGCGAGCATTCCGATAAGGGGCGGGTACCAGATACGATCAGCATATTTTTGTAAGATCTTGATATATTTTCGTAAGCTATTATGAAATTTTTCAGTAAGCCTCAAGTTTTCTCCATAGCATTATTCAGAGCAATTATCATGAGGCCTAATCCTTTTACTAAATTAATCAAAGATCTCTGAAAGAAAAGATTTTCTTTTCTTTTGGTAATGATCTTTCCGGTAATCATCTTTAGACTCTCGATAATCGTCGGTTCGTGCAGCTTGAATCGTTTGAGCTGAAGCCGATTTTTCGATAAGCTTGTCAAGTTCTCCGCGATCAAGCCACACTCCGCGGCACTTCGGACAATAGTCAATTTCGATTCCTTGTCGGTCGGCAATTACCAACGTAACTTCTGGACAGGTTGGACATTTCATTTTTTACTCCGTTGTTTTTTTGCAAGACATTCGCTTACATGTGGCATGTATTAAACAGCAACTTTTAAGGTGACTCACCGAATCTTCTGTACGTCCATTGCTAATTTTTTCAATTTTTTAAACTTTGTATGAATCATATTGTTCCCCTTTCCGCAGCGTTCATTTGGTTTTTCATCTGTTTACAATCATGCCCTTCGCATTCTGTAAGCTTGGCCTCAAGGCAGGCAACCTTTAAGTTAATCAAATTTTCTAGAGCAGGTGGCAACAGCCAGGGCTCGATAGTCATTAAACTTTGAGCTTTCACCCAGCATGGTTGAAACTTTTTAAGACCATCAGCTTTCAATTTAAAATTTTCGACTTTAGCCTGTGCCGTCGGCGATTGAATAACCTCATTCGTTTTTGAAGCAACGTAGTTCAATGCCGAAACGCCTGCCCAAATGACCAGTGCTCCAGTTACAAGAAGGCCGACAAATCCAACCGCTACAAAAATCTTTACTTTCCGCATTCGGCTTGGTTTTTCTTTTATTTTTCTTAAGATCTTATAAATTATGTCTTGTTTCATTTTACTCTCTTTACTCTCTCAATTCTCTTAATTCTCTTCACATTCAAAAAGTGCCCCGAAGGGCTTTTGTTTTAACGTCAGCATCTTATCCTCCGCTATCTCAAGTGATGCACTTCTTGCTTTCTGTCCTTTTACTTTACGGAAGATTTTTGAATTGTTAAAATGGATAAAAACACTAATTTGTAATGCTTAAACGTATGCAGCAAAAAAATCTATTATCTGCCTGGCTAGGCCCTCTGGAACTTATGTGTATTACGGCAGGTTATTGAAAATTTAATGGAAAATCGAAACACTATTTCTGATTCACATTTGAACGTTTTCAACTGCTTGCTGCAAATGCGAATTTGTCAGCGGAAGAAAATCAAGTCAACTATACCGAAGTTTTTAAAGACGGGAAAATTTTTCACTCAATAAAGTACCAAGATGGTCATGTTAAGCTTCGTCACTTAAATTGTGTTTTGGTTTCTAAAGAAATTTCGTCGAAGTAATTATTCAATCGAAGACAAATTCAAAAGATGTATCCCTGGATGATTTGCAGGCGCAATTCACCCTAATTTTTTCAAACACCCAGATTCCAGATTTGGTGTAGCATTTTTGATTTTAGTTCAAATTTTCGGATGTTTATTTACCAGTCTAATCTATCAAGCATCCGAGGGGTGGGTTGATGACTCCGAAGTTTTTCATGTGGAGCAAATGACTCGATCGTTTCGGCTAATATAGTTACATGATCGTCAAGTCTTTGAAGCTTTCCAGTTATAAGTAAAAATCTTGAAGATCTAAATACTGATTTGTATTGATCGTAAATAGCGGGTCTTAAAACTAAATCAATCGTTCCAAATTCGTCTTCTAGCGTGATAAAACCAAAGCCTTTCGCGGGAGGTGGCCGTTGATCGACTAACAGAATTCCGGCGCATCTTACAGTTAAATTTCTTTGTATTTTCTTTAACTGGTTTGAATTTGTTCCCGGCAGATGCGGAACTTCAATGCGGAGCTGTTTCATTAAACTACCTTTTAAACTGTAGCCCACGGTACGGTAGTCAATCAGTGCTTCTTCCAGCTCGGTCATTTTGCTGAAAGTGATTGGGTCATCTTCCATTTTTAAGTTTTCATCAAATAACGAAAGCTGAAGCTCATCAGTTTTTTTGCCCATTAAATTTTTAAATTCGATCGATTTCCAAAATGAATGTCTTCGATCAATTCCAAAGCATTCAAAGGCGTTGGCGATCGTTAAATTGTTAAGAACGCTTTTATCAAAGTCCGTTCGAGCAATAAAATCTTCGATTGAAGAAAATAGTTTTTTATTTCTTTGTTGAACTAATTCAATAACGTCTTCTTCTCGAGCACGTCGAACATCTCTAAAACCCATTCGAATTGTTTTATGACCTTCCATGGTTGCATCCCAAGTTGATTTATTGGGGTGTACCGGCAGCATCTTCACCCCACTATTGCGTACAGCTTCGCAAATGAGAAAATCAATTCGGTAGAAGCCCATAGGTTGCGAATTGATCAATGCGCAAAGATATTCAGCCGGGTAGTGTGCTTTCAAGTAAGCTGACTTAAATGCAAGTGACCCATAAGATGCGGCATGAGCTTCTGGAAATCCGTATGACGCGAAACCTTGTGTGCGGTTTACGATGTCAGTAGCGAGTTCATTTGATATTCCGTTTTCAATCAATGCTTTAAAAAGTATTGTGCCTTGTGATTCAACGCTTGAGGCACTGCGCTCTTTTCCTAGGGACCTACGAAGTTGGTCGGCACCGGCGGCACTAAAACCGCAGACATCCATTGCGATTTGCATGATTTGGTCTGGGAACATCGCGACCCCGTGAGTGCGGCTTAAAATTTTATCCATCGCTAAGTTCCCGCTTTTGAATGGCCGACCGTGGCGCGCTTCGTTTCGTCCATGAAGGTAGGATTTACTCATGCCGCCCTTACTCATGCTTGGTCTAATAAGCGCAACCTGAATCGTCATTTCGTAAGGAGTGCTTGGCTTCGTATGCGGCAAAGAATTCATCTGTGCGCGCGATTCAATTTGAAAGCATCCGGCGGTCTCTGCTTGTTGAATGAGCCTGTAAGTTTTCGCATCATTGATTGGAATATCTTTCCAATCAATACCGACAAGATCTGTCGCCTTGCGGATTGCGGTTAAAAAACCGATCGATAAGATATCGATCTTCATCATACCTAAAGTTTCAAGATCATGTTTATCCCATTGCACAATCGTACGTCCATCCATTGCAGCCGGTTCAATAGGAACTGTTTCAACTAAAGGTTCGTTCGTAATAACAAATCCTCCAGAGTGAGTTCCGATGTGTCGTGGAAAGTCTGCGATTTGTGAAGTTAGGTTTTCTAGAAATATTTCTCGATTGGCGTATTGCTTTGCGAGTTCTTGAAAGCGTGCGCGAACCACATCTGCTTTTAAAGTTCCAACCTCTACTCCAATCGCTTTACAAATTTCTCTGTAAGCACCTTTTTCCTTGTAAGTGTGAACGGCCGCCACCATTCCGGCGCGGTCGCGCCCGTATCTTGAGTAAATTCCTTGGATCACTTCTTCCCTTCGTTCATGTTCAAAATCGACGTCTATATCAGGCGGATCTTTCCTTGCATCATTGGCGAAGCGATCAAAAAGTAATTGTGAAGCGATTGGATCAACGGCGGTGATGGAAAGAGCATAGCAAACGATGGAGCTTGCCGCAGAGCCTCGTCCCTGAAAAACAATCTTTCGATCTCGTGCATCTTTTAAAATATCGTGCATGGTTAGAAAATAATCTTCTTCCCCGCGCTTCGCAAAAAAATCGAGTTCTTTTCTGATCTGTTTATCAACTTCATAAGAGAGTTGACCACGGTAACGTTCTTTCGCTCCGGTCATTACGAGCTCTCGTAAAAAACTTTTTGCCGTATGTCCTGCGGGCACCGCTTCTTTTGGATAAGTATATTTAAGTTCCGACAGAGAAAAATTACATTCGCTCGCAATCTTAAGGGTATTTGAAATTGCGTCTGGAAACTCGGCAAAAAGTAGCTCCATTTGCATCGGAGATTTTAAGTAGCGTTCGGCATTCCCGAAAAGCTTAAAACCGGCCGTATCAAGAGTTCTTCCTTCGCGAATGCAAGTTAGGCAATCTTGCAAATATTGGCGGCTTGGTTCGTGATAATGAACATCGTTTGAAGCTACTAACGGAAGTTTATATTTTTCCGTTAAAGATCTGGCCAAAGTTGATCGCTGACGATCGCGGCCGTCAAGATACATGCATAGGCTCAGGTAAATTTGATTTTTAAAAATAGATTTTAATAAATCAAAATTATTTTTTTCATCATTTTTTAAAATGCATGTAAGTTCGGGTGTTCCGATATGCATGGATGTAATCTGTTGAAGCTCTTCATAAGTAATAAATCCTTCGCCCTTTAATTTCCCGGCGTGAACTTGTGTAATGATTCTGCAAAGTAAACCCCAAGACCTGCGTGTTCTTGCGATAAGTGTAATTGAAGGCGCCTCTTTGATTGTGATTTCAGCGCCGCAAATAAGTTTGAGATGAGGAGCGTGATCTCTTATTGCTTCGTAAGCGCGGGGCAGTCCGTAGACGCCATTAATATCCGTAACTCCGACGGCAGGCATTCCAAGTTCTGCGGCCCGCATAATATATTCACGCGAGTCTGAGGCTCCTCGTAAAAATGAAAAATTTGTACGACAGTTTAATTCTACATACATAACTATCCATAATATCCATGTAGATAAAACTCTCTATTTGGTGTTTCAAAAATTGAAATTTTCTGGTTTCCTTCAATTTCTACTTGACTATAATTCCGATTAAATACGTTTTTTATTTCTTCGGTCGGTTTTTCATACCAACCACCAGTAATTTTTTCAATTTGATTATCCCAATGTAGAATTTTAAATCTACGTTTTTTAATATGAACATATCCGGCAGTTACCTCGATTTTCATCGGATATTTACATAAATAGGTCGCTCGTTCTGGTATTTCATTTAACAGCTCAACGGCCGAGCCATTTGCCTCATGTGGAGTGCCATGCTTTTTTTTCCAAGAACGTTCGGGCCGGCGATCTTCGGTGAGCTCTGCTTGAAATACATTTTCTTTTCCCAAAAGCTCGATCAGCTGATTGTGAACGGAATTAATTTGTTCAAATTTCTCTTCATCGCTATTAAAAATATTTTTCTGTCCCCCCTCAAAAGGCACAAGTTTTATAATTGAGGTTTCAAGCATTTCAACAGGGGATAGAAGAGGTTTTTTTTCTAAGTCTTTGGCTAGTCTATCTTTGATAATACGAAGGGCTCCTTTGGCTGAACTTTGCGGAGCAAAGAAATCAAAGGAATAGGTTCTTAAAAAATCAACGTGCGTTGAAATTTTCTCGCACTTGATTTGAATTTGAAGTTTTGTGACTCTTTTTTTTCTAGAAAAAATTATTTCAAAAATTCGGTCTAGCTGTGTTTTAAGTTCAAACAAAATAGGTTCAAGATCTGGGTAAAATCCATGCGCGAATTCTTTTTTTTCTGAAACGATTTCTTCAGGAGTCCAGAACGGCCAGCTGATAAAATCTTGCATATGAACACGCGAATGTGCGTGTCTGCCAATGACGCCGAAACGAGAAATGAGTTGGCTTGCGGGAATTTTTTTAAAGTCTGAAAGTGTTTTAATTCCAAGATCGGTGAAAGAATCGACAAGTTTTCCGGTCGCTTTTCGCAAGGCTTGATCTCGTTCAAATGGATCTATGAAATCAAAAATCGCTTCAAGCGGTAATTCTTCAAGAGTTAGGCAATCAAACTTTGCGAACGCCAGGGAATCGGTAATATCAGAACCTAAGCCGATACGTGCCGTTTGATTTTGTCTTTTTAAAATAATCTGAGCGCGAGCTAAAAAACTTTGCTCGGAATAAAGATTGCGACATTTGCCAATTTCAATAAATATTGCCCGATCTTTTCGGATTGAAATCTGTGGACTAAAGCGAAGAAAAACCTCCGCGATGCGAGCTGTCGGGGAGGGGTTATCAAACCACATACAAACTACTCGCATACTTTTGCTCCGTGCTTTTGTCTTTGAATGTCGATTTTAAATCCTTCAGCTGAGGAAGAAATTTCTAACTGTAATGATATTGGCCACGCCGTCGAAAATGATTTATCAGCCAGCAAGAAAAGAGTACTTTTTGACTTTTCAGCTAAAAGATTAAATCTTTGAAAAGTTTTAATATCTTCAAAATTATTTGGCGCCACGATAAAGGGATAGAACTGACTATCGAGCGCAAGCCTTAAAGGCTGTTGCAGATCTCCTTTTGAGCTTACGAATTTTATTCGCTCTAAATTGACTCCGCGTTGCTGAAAGGCGGTGGGGTTTGCGAGTGTTTCACGCTCGCACCAGAAGATATAATGCTGAGGATGCATTTTAAACAGTTGAAGAAGCCATTCAGTCCGACCGTTACCTAATAGTTCAACCACGATGCCCTTAGCAACACCTGACGGGAAGTAGGGAGCGTTCCAAAACTCTTTATCTGTGAGTTCGATCATTCCGGTTTTTTCGCGAAGTTCTTGTAAAAGTTCGGCTCTTCCCATACCTCCTCCTTTCGTTAAAAAGGGTATTGACTCATCTTAGAATTATGTGTAAATTATGTGTAAGTCAATAAGGCTTGTACTGTTAGCTAAAGACAAGACCTTAGAAAGGAAAATCGTGGGAAAATTTAAAGAGTTAAACAATGATCTTTATAATAGCCAGATCAAAAGCTTGGTGGCCGTGCGGAAGTTTGAACAGACGCACCCTGATTTTGTGGAACTGATCGATGTTTTTAAAGGTCTAAGTTTTGTTAAAAATGCGACCGCTGTAGCGGGTGAGTTGTCCGAATCGTTTTCGCAGATTCAAGAATTAAATCAACATCAGCTCAATCTTTTCTGGCCGGAAGCAGTCTAATCGCGATTAAAGAAAGGATAATTGATGGGAGTATTTAAAGAGCAGCAGCATGATATCTATTCAAGTGGTGAAAGACAAAGTTCGTTACGTAGCAGCGCAAGTCTCACTGACGTAATGCAAAATGAGCCTTTAGTATCAATCTAAAAAATTATTTGCAGGGAATCGCAATGATAGGAAACGAATAAATATTCGATTCGGAAAAATCAATCAACAGCGGACTGAAACAACTCACGAAGGTAAAATATTTTTTTGCTAGCGCCTGATCGATAAATTGTGAATTAAGAGCCTTTGGCACATAACCGATTTTCAAATTTTTAAAGTAGACTGCGCACGCGTTTTCATCAAATTTATTTCTGTATTCATGTTTAATATTTAACTGGGTCCCATGATCTACTTCCAACCTAAATTGCTTTTGTTTAGCCTTTGTATTCACTGAGTTAGCAACTCCAGCGAGATTGAAGATAATAGGCTTTTCCTTCATTTTTCTTTTATACTTTAGATTGACCGATTTTTTATATTTCGGTTTTTTCTGATGCTTTACATATGTGATATGCATCAGTTTATTCGGCTTGTTTTTTGGAAAAATTTCGATTTGAATTTCATCAGCAGACGGGTACTTTTTTTTCATACCAGATTGTAAATATTTTTTTTCAGTTTGGCATGCTCGAGCTAGACTTTAGCATTGCTTCATTTGGCAAATTATCCCGAAAACGTCTTATTATTTACCAAGCCCAGCTCTTTCGCTCGTCTAAAAAATGTAGCCCTAGATACATTTTAAGACTTCGCAGCAATTGTGCAATCGCCATTTGCATCAACAATGGCTTTTTCAAACTTCATCTTTTGATTTACGCTGCTTGTACGTCATCGTCGAACGATTCAGTCCCAAGACTTTTTAATTCTTTCGAACGCTGACTGAATATTTTGTAGCTAAATACTCAGAATAATTTATTTGGTAATCGATCCCTACCACTTTTTTGAATAACATCATTCCGCACGGAAACGCCTGGAAGCAGGTCGGAACTTAATTTTTATTAACTTCGAATTTTTTTGCTCAAGCTCAATAAATATTTTTGCTTCGTTCACCGTCATATCGCCGAATTTATTTTTCCATCTGTAAAATATTGCCGAGGCGATGCCGAATACTCGGCATCGCCTTTTTTCAACCTCGCCGTTTCGGTTTCTTTTCAGAATTTTAATTATCGGTTCTTCCGTGAACTTTTCCTTTATTATTCTATTCCCTTGGTCTAATAAAAATCAGGGAAGCTCTAATCGTAAATGGCCTAAATTATTAGGGTAACCTCTTATGATTTTTTAAGCAGTCTAGTTTTTTACTAAATATCCAGAAGTTTCTCCACTCAAAATGCTTTTAAAATTTATGCTGATGGCAGCAAAGCCTACGAAATGTATAAAAAAAGAACTGAAAGCATCAGCTTACGGAGTTTTTATGGACAATATTGCTTTAGAATTTCCGAATGATCAAACATATGAAACATGGAAACAAATGGTGAACAGCATTTTGAAGGAGTATGACCCAAGAGCGTATCAATGTGTTTATGTTCGAAAGGATTCAGAAGGGGCGTCAAAAGCGATTCAAATAGCTTATGATCTTGGCGCTAAAAAGAAATACTAAGTATTTGTAGAAAAAAACTGATCAAATTAGATCTTTAATCAGGCGATATTGATAAGTTTAATTATTCTATAGAAGCTAACCCAAATTCTATAAGTGACTAGATCCCAAACTTTCCCAAAACACAACCGAGCATTTCTAAGAAATCCGTCTAGGGATTATTTTTATCAAGCTTGATGAAACCAAATTTACGCGCGCCAAATTCGGCCAGAATTTCGGCGGCACTGATAGAGCTGATCGCTTTGATGACTTCATTCATTGACCCGTCACTCGATACAGAAAACGTTTGGATGATTTTTGTCAGAATCGTAAACGTGGTAGCAAGAGGTTTTCCGAACTCAGATTGCTGGACGAACTGCATTTGATCTAAAAAACCAAAGACGACCGCAAGCACAGAAAGTCCCGGAATGAAAAAATTAAAACCGATAAAATAAAGGATGATTTGTCCGCTTTATGTTTTGCGCATGGCTTTGATGAAAACGTTTTCCCCAGGGCACTGCATGGATAGGATCGCTTTGCTGGCTAGATCATTTAACTTCTTAAAATAGTGACACCCGAAGTTTTTACGTTAAGATAGAAAAATAATTTTTGTTCGAAACATTCACGAGCCTTAGCGACACAGGAGTTACCAAAAGCGACCGCCGAATTTTGAAAAGTCAACGAAGTTTGCCCGGTTTGCAATTGCAAATCGTTAAAAGAACAGGGTTGCAAAACGACTTGGTCCGAAATCTGCAAATCAACACTGGAAATCTTTCAGTCGGCCACCGCCGTGAAGTGGGTTTTAGCGCAACTTTGAAAAGAGGCCACCGCAAACGAAGTCGTGATAACAGCCAACGCAATACGAATGGTTTTGGTTTTCATACGTAGTATCTCGGCCCAAAAATAAAGTTGCTGAAGGATTTTTATTTAAGAAAAAAAAGCCTAAACTTGTAATTTCGCTCTGCAGCCGGCTAATTCATCGACAGCAAAACTCTCATATTGAAGCGAAAAATTATTGAAACAGGTACGGGCCATAATTAAGATTAGAATTTACAAAACGAAGTCTTTGCGTTGAAGCCGTTCCGGGGCAAGCCTCCTGCGCACTATTTTGATTATTGTCTGGTTTTCTACAGTCTATTCGTTTAAAAACCGAAGTGGCCCAATCAGTGTAACCATATAGTGATGCCGAATTAATAGCATTTATAAAGTTTTGATCATAAAAAGTTATTTCCATACTAACCAGTGCCAGACTTAGAAGATCAAATGTAGCATCTGATTGGAAAATACTGAAACTTAAAGCCGCAGCTATAACTTTTCTGGTTGAAAATAAATTCGCACTGCAAGTTGTATTTGACATAAAAGTATCTATTTCTAAAGCGATTTGATCCGCAGATATTTTTTTAAAATAATATTTAGCACTATTTGAGCCATTTACAATTTCACAGATGGTTGAAGTGTACGACTGATTAAGCGGAACCGTCGCAAGTTGCGAACTTGTAATTGGATTACCAGAAACTACTGACCCAGCCGAGCTTGATGCACCACCAGATCCTGATGAGCAGGCACTTAAAAAACTTAAAACGAGAACTATGCTGGTTAACTTAAATAATTTCATAAAACCACCTTTCAAATAAAGTAACTTCCTTTCGGACTATCGTGAACCAAGAATGAGTTAATTGAGTATAACTTGAGGCTAACTTGAATTTAAAAAATGATAAAAGTTCTGAAAAATGCCGATAGATAGATAATTATCAAAAATATAATTTATTTAGTATTTATTTTTGGTCTACTACAAAGTTGCAAAATAGATACTAATGGGGAACTACCTAGCTCGGCAGATTCAAGTTTTTTACCAGTTAATGATCCATAATCGTGACTCGGGCGCGCAATCATAAATGGTCTAGTTCAAACTTTTCATGCACGTTAACTAAGGACTATAATTCCAAGGGGCAAACAACGTAGGCCCCGAAAATACGGCGGGCAGTGGTAAGTTGCTGAAAGTAAATTGTAAACTGCCACCGGTTAATTTATACATTAAATGTGTCGGGGTAGACGTACACGTGCCGCTTAGTAAAAGATTTTTAATAATCCCATTTGCATAGTCACTAAATCCGCAAGCGGTTGCTGCATTTAAGTTTGTAGCTCCTGATGCAACACGTGGTTGCATCAGTTTTGATTTTGTCGTGAGTGCAAAGCTTGAAGCCCCGGCGGGGGTTGTAATCGCTGGACCGGCGGAAAGTGAACCGGCATCGATAAATATGCGATCACTATTGCTATCGTCCGCATTAATGTACGCGTAACGATCGCCAGAAATAATTAATTTCCAGTACGTGCCTCCATTGGTGTAAGCGTAAATGCCATCGATTGCTGACGGATTTGATACAACTTTTCGATAAGTTCCAAATGCATAAGTGATACCTAATGTCGTCGTATATAGATTAGGTCCCTGACTAACGGGTAAGAAAACATTATCTGCTAAATAATATGGGTAGGAAGCTGTCGTCGAAGTGCGACATTCTTGAGTTACGCCCAGCGTGAAAGAGCCGCCCGCGCAAGCGCCAAGGGTGCCCAAACGAGCCAAACCGTATGAGGTAACCGGCGTTACCAGCCAAGAATAATTTGAGTAAGTAGCGTTGTTCGAATAGCCAGTTGAATCGTAAGAGCCCCAAGCCATCGTGAAAGAAATCACCTCCGTTACGTCAACGGGCCCCGAACAAGTTTGATTTTGTCGAAACCTAGCTATATTTTGAACGACAGAATTTCCGGAAATAATCATGGTTCGCGTGTATGACCAATTGTCGCCGTTGGCGCCGCCTTCGCAGCCAGAAACCCAAGATCCATCAAGCGTACCCAGAGAATAAGCGCCGCCGCCCGTGCCGATTCCGGGCACGGTAATGGTTGCCGAAACAGTTCCGCCTACACCGGTGGTGACGCCGGTTGAACTGCCGCCGCCGCCGCCCGAGCAAGCAGTAATTAAAGTTGTTAGAAATGAGACTGTATAAAGTAAGTAAGTTTTTTTCATGCATTGCTTATCGAAAGAATTAGAAAATGATTAACTCAAGCTTCACTCAAGATTGTGTATCAGAGACCTTAAGCTTAGCAAAAGTTGCGGCGCTAGCATAAATGCATTTTTTTTGAACATAAAGTAGCGAGTTACAGTCAAGTGTTACGTTGCTAGTGAAGCGGCTGGGTTTGTTCATTCCAGACTCAAGACAACCTCAAGGTGCCGAGAACTTTGTTGTTCACTGAATTGGATTAATATAACATTGTTTATATGCATTTACTGATCGTTGATGATGACCAAAAGCTCTGTCAAACGCTGAAAAATACTTTATCTGACCTAGGCGAAGTGGCGTGGGCCGATTCATGCGCCGATGCAAAAAAAATATTTCATGAACGTGGCGCTGATTTACTGATCGCCGACTATTTTTTGCCCGATGGTAATGGTCTTGCCTTAATTCAAGAAGTAAAACTGAAAAACCCTTCGCTAAAATCTATTCTGATGTCGGCCGCGACGACAAAAGATATTGCGATCGCAAGCGTGAACATGCAAATCTCTGCTTTAATCGAAAAACCTTTCCTGGGATCAGAGCTTCGATGTTTAATAGCGGGGCTTTTTATTCACGACTCAATCATTTTAAACGAGCGCGATCACCTGGTGACGATTCGCGAAATTAAATTTTCGCTAACGCCAACGGAATTTAAAATTTTTAAGCTTTTATACACGCAGCCGGATCAGCGGCTAACCCGCAAAGTAATCTGTGAAAAAATTTGGGGAGCGGTTGAGATTTCGGAAAATACTTTCGATACGCATCTGGGAAATTTAAAAAAGAAAATGAGTCATTACTCTGACTTACTTACCAACGTCAAAGGGGTTGGGTATTCTTTGTCGCGACTAGATTGTTAAAATGGATCGCGAAACCCGAAACGCTTTTAAGCTTTACGTACTTCTTGGGCTACTAGAAACACTGGTTTTCTGCATTGAGTTTACGCAAGTTGACCCAAATCAACGATGGGCTTACGCGATTATGAAGAGCTACATACTGGGTTCTTGTGTTACGGCGTCCATTTTGCTTTACCGATCTAAAAAATGGAGCACTCTTGCCCATGGTATCATGTTCGCTGCAATCTGCTTATATACCGGTTTGGGCGAAATATTTCGCCCCGCTTATGGAAATTCATTAGTAACAGTTTTGGTCGTCGCAGTTTTATTCGTGCCACTCAAACGAAAAATTATGTACTTCGGAATGTTTATAGCAACCACTTTTTTTAGTTACGTCTATTACATTAATTATGAAAGAAACATAAAGCTAGCGCTGGAAATGAATGTTTACGATAATATCTTTACTTATGTTGCAATGGGTCTGGTCACCGGGTTAGTTGCCCATGCGTTGAAGCGCGAACGGGATCTTCGAGAAAAAGCGCAAAGCCGGTACAGCCTGATCGGAACACATGCCGCGGCCATCATTCACGATCTAAAAAATATTTTGTCTTCACCGCGCCTGCAGGTTGAAAATTTGCAAAATCTTTTAAAAATTGAGCCAAACCCCGAAGTCAGCGAAGTCTTAAAAGATATTGAACTTACCCTGACCCATGCGTCTGAGTCTGCGATCCGGCTGAACCAAATGACGTTACTGGCTAATAACCAGAAATCGCTGACGAATCTGTCAAACGTGGTTAGTGAAGTTCGGGCGATATTGCGGCAAAGATTGCGCGGGATCGAAGTTGTGGTCGAAGGCGAGCGTACTTTGTTGGCCGACCAGGGCTTTATTATATCTTTGTTTTTAAACTTATTTTTAAATTCAATTTCGGCTATGACCACCACAACAGAAAAAAGAATCAGCATCTTAATCGACGCTAAAAAAATTCAGTTTTGTGATACGGGTGCAGGTTTTCCGACCGCGGTATTAACCAGCATCGGCAAGAATATCTCGGTGACGACCAAGTCAGATGGCTCGGGTAATGGTTTACTCATCGTGAAGGAAGCTTGTTTCGACTTAGGTGCGACCGTGAAGTTTTACAATATCGAAGGTGGCGCCTGCGTCGAGATTTACGTTTAATCGCAACTACCGTCCTGGTATGTCGAAAAAATAATCGGGTAGGTCGCATTTGAATTTGTGTTATTCAGCGGAGTCGGGCTTCCAAGTTCTTGAATATAGCCCGCTTTATATACTGAAGACGAATTGTAATAAAAAAGCACGGGATCAATGATTGGGTTCATCATGGAATAGGGTCGACCACCTGAATACGTTCGTGAATCATGCGTACGATTAAAATAACAGTGACCGAGCTCGTGAAAATATAGAATCTTCCGGGCATTACTGGTGGTGCTTGGATTATTCCACCAGTCTTGGTTGAACCAAACTTTTTTGCTGCCATCACTATAGATCTCGCAAACACCAATCACGGTATTACCGCCCGAAGAATTGAAATAAGAGCCCGATTTCATGCCGATCGAAAAGGAGACGACCGCGTGGTAAGTATTTTCGAAATCATCTTTATTACCTTGAAGGGTGGCGTTGTCGTAAACGGGCGCTGTACCAGAATCGGAAGGCGGCGCGTAACTAGAATCAGTCGAGCTAGGTGATTGACCATTTTTATATGGCATGCAGCTTTGTAGTAAACCAGCAAAAATAAAAGCAGTGATTATTGTAATCTTCATATAGCAACTCATCGGACTGTTCAGGACTTTCATCAAGGGCTAAGTACTCAAGTAATACTCAAGTAATCCTCAAGTAAATGAAACTATCTTCCAGAATTTTCGGCGGCGTATTATTTTGTGACAAAGGTGGTTTTATCTTCGACTGCAAGTCTCGAAATGGCTCGAGTGAATACTTTAGATTTAAAAAAGCTTAGGCTGGCATGCTGAAAAACTTGAGTCGGGCTTGAGTTAAGTAGAATTTAACAAATTACGATAAATAGCTAAGCAAATTTTTTAAACTGGGGGGACTTAACTATGAAAAAAGCCGTATCATTCTTGGTTTCGGTCTTTTTATTTTCTGGATGTGGCAAAGTCAGTCTAAGTTCGGCGTTAGCAATTGATCCCGCGCCCTCGGCCGCATCGCCGATTGTGCCGTCAATTTCGTACGGGCAGTTTGCAGATATTCCGGCTAATCGGCTACACTCGGGACCTTTTTGTTTTCAAAAATTAAACAATGCAGCGGTTTACTACCGTGAGTACTTCACGAAAATTTCTCAATCGCGTTTCGTTCGCGAGGAAGACCTTTATACCGGAAGCGATTGCCTGTCGGGAATATATGCTACGGCCAAAAAAACCTACGAGGTTCTAAGTTTCGCGGTTTACCAGCCAGATCCGGTAATGGATCTGGTCAGCGTAAAATCTATTTCACTTCAGGTGAGGTATTATAATCAAAGCGACGTGGATAATTTAAATCTGAATTGCAGCTCAGGTGGCGGGTATGGACACTGTGGATGGAATACGACAAACTTCGTTGATATTTCAAACCAAACATTGGCAGTCGATGACGCCTTCGGGCCCATCGACGCGGCTAATCTTGATTTACCGTTATACTATAATTCTGGAACGGTCATTGAGCTAGATTCAAGTACGTTTCAGTAATTAAATTTACGTAGTTTGTTTCACTGCTTGATCTTCGATCGATTTAAAAATTAAGCGGACCGTTCGTGGCTCTATAGTAATATTACAACTAAAGTAGAGTAGTTTGGGTTCGAACTTTAAATACTGAATTAAGTGAAATATTTTTTATTTATCACTATTCTAAAAATAAGATTATTTTCTTTTAAAGTGATATCGAGCTTTCCATTAAATTGCTCGAGCGCTTCTTTGATAAAATAAAGACCAAGGCCTGATCCTTCACTTTTGGTTGTGAAATTGTCATTTAGTAAAAGTCGGGCCGTGTTGGGATTTTTAACTTGAGGATAGGCGGTATAAAGGCCGAATCGTTCAAGTCTAGCATCGATGTTTGCCGTGGTTGTTGTTAAAATTGTGTGATTGGAACGGTTTTTTGGCAAGAATTTCAAAGAATCTTGAGGTTTGTGACGTGTTTTTAATTTATCGAGGGTGTTTTTCTGGTTTTTGCTGAAGCTGAAATGATTTTAAGCCCAACTTAATTTCTTTAAGAAATTCCATAAAACTTTTAAGCCGCTTTTTTCAAACGATCTAAGCCATCAAGAATCAAGACACGCATCAAAACCTGATAAGGAATCCCTTGTTTTTCGGCAATCTTTTTCAACTCCTTAATCGTTTTTTCATCCAAAGCAATACTCGTTGGCTTTTTCTTTGAATCTTTAAATCTTTTCATCGCCGCCAGAATCTTGTCGGCCTCGAATTCGAAAGGCTTATCATACTCCTTTAGAGATTTTGCGTAAGATTTCTTCATACTGCTTCCTTTCTTTTAGATGCGCTGGTCTTGCACTGATCGGACGAACTTTTCCTTCACGTAGCGTAAATGCAATTTGAAGAAGCTTGCCATTCAATGTGGGACCAACAATTCCAAGTCTTTGCTCACTGACAACAGGACTTATTTGAATACCTAAAGGAAGACCTGCTCCTGAACGAAACACGGCTTCTATTTCTTGGGTTGTGATACTGTGCTTTTCTTTATTCTTGTTTTGATTACCTTTGTCCCACTCAAATTCCAAGTGAGAGGTTTCAAGAATCCAAAACATCAGCCATTCGACAAATTCCCATTGTGCCATCAAGACCATATTAACATAGTGTTTTGATAGTGTCTAGATAGTGTAGTAAAAACTATCATCACCTTGTCATCTTTCTGTCATCACCGAATGAAATAAAGCGATATTTCGTGG
>JACMRL010000022.1 GCA_014376435.1 Bdellovibrio sp.
ACGTTTGCTTGCGATAACTCATATTTATTTTCATAAAGTTTACTGGTCTCTTGTAATAAACGGTCGTAGTTTGAATTGCCGGCCGTAGAGCCTAATTTAATTGAATCAATAATTTGCTGAGACGTGTGAATGATATTACGTTGTACGCGAATTGTATTCATTGCTAAACGGTAATTGTCTAAAGCTAGGCGAACATCTTCACGGGCCTGATTCGTGGCTTGAGTTGTTTGTAGCTCCGCACTTTCTTGTCGGTAAGCTAATTCGTCTTTAACCGCCGATCTGTAACCACCGTCGAAAAGTGGTTTGGTCCAAGTAATAAAAATAGAACGACCTGATTCTAAACGATTCTGATAGATATTACTTTCGCCGATGATCGGATTACGATCTACGCCTACGCGGCCTTCTAATTTCCAAACGCCACCGTTAGAGGCTTTTTCTTTTTGATAACCCATACGAGCCGCATCGGCCGTTAAACGCTGTACGTGAATTTTCAATGAATTTTGTTCAGCTTCATCTAACCACTGTGAATCTGTTTTCTCGCCGATTTTAGGGATATTTGCGTTACTAGCTGATAAATAAGTCTTGAATGAAATTTCAAAATCAGTTTCAAACTTATTTTGAGCGGCATTTCTTAATTGCGTAGCCTCGAGAACTTTAATTTGCGAACGTTGTAAATCAGCCTCGATGGGCGCTAAGGCATCTTTAGATTGTACGCCTACGTTAACCGAAGTTTGCGTTGAGTTAAAAACCTTGCGTAAGTTCGAATTTTTTTCGTTCGCCAAACGTACTTGGTCTTCTTTTAAAATAAGATCTAAATAATGGTGCGCCACTAAACCCATTAATTCTTGACGGGCCTGCATTAATTGTTTTTCAGCCACTTGCGATTCAATTTCAGCCTGAGAAACACCTAATTTTAATCCTTTACTATATAAGATCAAGCTCGCATTAATTCCTGCGGAAGAGCTTAAATAATTACGCGCCGTTTGGCCCATTGAAGTGTAGCCGGCGCGTGCGTTTAACTCTACTTGCGGACGATATTTAGATTTAGCTTGCTCAATACGAGTAAAAACCGCGCGGTAATTGCGGTCATTTAATAAGTACGGAATATTTTTTTCTAAAGCTGTATCATAAACTTCTAATAAAGTTGAAGCGCGGTTATTTTCGATTTTCTCTTCGGTAACGTTTTCTCCGCGGATCGTGACGTTATGGCTTAGTTTTAATTGCTGGGCCCAAGCAGCTGTACTTAAACAGACAGATAGGGTCGTAAATGCGATTTTGTTTTTGATTGCCATCGTATTCTCCTGTTGGGTTCAATACCATATGCAATCGGCAGGTTCTTAAAATAGGGGCCGAGTGTACATTGGATTGGATTAGAGTGATTAAAGAACGATTAACTTTTAAACAGCTAACAATTCTCATCACTTATAGCTTGGCAAAAATCCTTTTATTAAACGAGATTTGGTGATGTTTGGTACTGGTTTTGTCTTAAGTGAAAATTAATTTTATTTATTAAAAGCACGCGATCAATGGGTTTAGTTAGGTAATCGTTAAAGCCCGCCTCTAAGCAACGCTCGCGATCTTCTTTCATCGCGTGCGCAGTTAAGGCAATGATCGGCCGAGAATATCTTTTTTGACGCAGCAGCCGGGTAGTTTGTAAACCGTCCAAGGTAGGCATTTGTACATCCATCAAAATCAGATCGAAATTATTTTCATCTACTTTTTGAATCGCCTCCAAACCATCCGAAGCGACTTCGATATTAGCTTGGGCGGCGATCAAGTATCTAGATATTAAATTTTGATTATCGGGATTGTCT
Organism: Bdellovibrio sp.; assembly: GCA_014376435.1. Lineage (GTDB taxonomy): Bacteria > Bdellovibrionota > Bdellovibrionia > Bdellovibrionales > Bdellovibrionaceae > Pseudobdellovibrio. The sequence continues at coordinate 1,815 of JACMRL010000022.1, forward strand.
TCAACAATCAGAATATTTTTCCGATTGGGTATTTGTGGGAAGTCGCTGGGTTTAGTTATGGCCAATTCGGCTGGGTTCACCTTTTGAAAATCGATCACTTTTGCAGGAAGTTTTAACGAAAATCGGGTTCCAACCCCAGGCTGACTCCATTCTAGTTCCAATTCACCCCCTAATAAGCGTGCCAAATGCCGGGACAAATTAAGTCCTAAACCGGTTCCACCGTATTTACGCGTGATCGACGCATCCGCTTGAGTAAAAGGTTTAAATAAACGTTCTTGTTCAGGTAAAGAAAGTCCCGGGCCGCTATCTTGTACTTCAAAAATTAAAAAACCTTCGCACACGTAATCTTGCGCCGGTTGGTGCTTGATAATTACTTGGATGCGGCCGGCGTCGCTAAATTTGATGGCGTTACCAATCACGTTCATTAGAATTTGACGAAGTCTTAAAGGATCTGAAGAAATGAGTGAAGGAGCTTGGCATTGCATAACCAAATTGAGTTCTAAGCCTTTTTTCTGCGCCGTTAAGGCAAGTAGCCCCATTACATCCGTTACGGTTTGCATTGGATTAAAAGCAATTTTTTCGACTTCAATTTTGCCGGCTTCTACTTTGGTCAAATCTAGTAAGTCATCGACTAGATGTAAAAGTTGGTGACCATTTTTTCTGATTGTTTCAGCGAAATCGTGGCATTCTTTTTCGTCTGAATTTTTGTCTAAGATAAGATCGGCGTAACCCAAAATCGCGCCAAGCGGAGTACGTAGTTCGTGACTGATGTTCGCTAAAAAAGTTGTCTTCGTCGCATTAGCCGCTTCTTCGCGGTTTAGATTATTTTGTGCAATGTCTAATTCTTGATATCGTTTGATAATTTCTTCGGCTAAATTTTTTTCTGTTTTCAAAAATTCAAATAAACAAATCATCAGTGCAGCCAACATTACCCCGTTAATTAGAAACGAAAATCCCAGACTAGGGGGTTGGCTGTTGAACGCAAGTGGAAACATCATCTCGGCGAATAGCCAAATACCAAAGTTAGCAAATGTGAATAAGCTTATGTAAAGCGGGCGCACGCGAGTTTGTATGACTAATCCTGCAACGTATATGAGAATTAAATAACCACTAAAGAAGGGGCTGTTTGCTCCACCAGTAACTGCTAAACTTGTGACGATCGAAAACCACATCCCGGTATACAGAGGAAGCCAAATCCAGGTTGCTAAACTTTTTGTCCGTGAGAAGTAAAGAGAAGTCGCGGCACCTAAAAGCATTAATGTATCACCAACAATCACTACAGCTGGCATTTTAAAATAGATATCAAGGATTGTCGTAACACAAGCTACGAGTCCACCGTATTTGGCTAGAGCGGTATTTACACGGGCCGCACGCTGTTGTTTGCAATGATCTAATAAATTTAAGTCTTCATTTTTTAATGGCAAAAAAACCTCTCGCGAAAGTTACTTTTTACTTGCTCATAAAGCAACCGGCTTAACTCGTTTTTTAGAGGTATTTGAATGATATGACGCGTGTTTATAACAAAAAGACTTTTTCTTTCGAAAAAGTCCTTAAATATCCGCATACTTTTGAGCATTTGGACAATGTTATTAAGTTTATGTTAAAATCTACTTACTAGAAGTTGGCTTTTGATCTTTTGAGTGTTCAAGTCTGTCACCAGCACGCGAAATAGAATTTCCCACTTTTTTTGCGCCGGCATGAGAGATTTTCTCACCGACACTTTCAACTTTATCTCCAAGTTTTTGAGTCATCGTTTCTTTTTTTAAGCTGTTTTTCACAAATTCTCCGTTTTGTATGTTTTTGGCTGAACAAAGTTCGCCTTCGATTAGTCTGTATTTCAATTCAAGTTCCAACTTTAAAAATGGTTAAAAGGTATCTGAGATTATTTTCTCAGGATTTATTCCCCTAAAATTTTTCGAATGGGTGAGCTTTCCCTAGATGGACACAGCGTGTGGAATTCGTTATAGTAAGAAGATGGAAAAGACGACGCTGCCGCCAAAATATTATCTAGATCATTTTGCGGAATTTACTAGTTTTTTAAAAAATAAATACCAGCATCTTTTTCAATTCGAGCATACCGACTTTTTGCAAAAATTTGAAGATCTTAGTGAAGATGCCCGCTGCGTTTACGTAAGAATGTCAAATCGGAAAGGACGTGTTTTTCACGTAGGTGATTTACATTACGAGGAGATTAACGATGCAATGGGTGCGGTTACGGAACTCATCAAGAACAATTTTGCTTCGGCGCCAACGCGCACTGATTTAAATGAGATTTTAAATTTTCTAGGTAAACCTGAATTGGTCCATTTACTTACAAGCGCAAAAGCTGATTTCAAAAAAAGTTGCAAAAAAAGTGAGCTTGTAGAGCTTGCGAAAATGAAAATAGAATTTTCAGATCTGCAAACCGCCGATTTTTTTAATCAGTTAGTCGTACAAAATAAAAATAATGAGCTTCAATATTTGTCTTTTTTATATTTTGGCGAAATTCGTAAAAATTTAGCAATTTACACGTTACGTGATCTGGGTATACGTGAAGCCAACGGTAAAAAACAAGAGTTCAAGGCGCGTTTTATCTCTAAAGAGGAAGCCTATAGTCACTATTTTTATGCCCAACTGAACGAAGGTGATTTAGCGGATGTGCCCCACGCTAGTTGGCCTTTAGTGGTTGATGCACACACCAAACAACTGCGCGGTGAAGCTTTACTAAGCCGCGCTTCCCAAGCCGAGGCCGATGGCCAATTTGTAGCGGCGCTAGAACTTTTTGCGGCGGCCCACGTTCATCCGGCACGCGAGCGTCAAGTCCGCTTATTGATGAAGTTAGAAGAAAAAGATTTAGGCCTGCAAGTATTAAATCAAATTTTTGAGATGCCCTACAGCACAGAAGAGCTTATTTTTGCGGAAGATTTTTTAGAAAGAAAGTTTAAAAAAAAACGCACGAGTTGTCTAACAGATGTTTTACGTAATGCCGAAGAAATTTGGTTAGACGAAGCTTACTACCGTAAACCAGAGAACGGCGCCCTGGATCATTTCCGTAATCAAGGTTTTACGGCCTATCATGCAGAAAATTATTTATGGAGTTCGTTATTTGGTTTATTATTTTGGGATGAGCTATTTGAAAGCGATCAGGCCGCTATTTTTAATGCATTCGAACGTAGGTCGGTAACTTTAATTGGTTCAAATTTCTACGAACAAAATAAACTACCGATTGAAAATACTTTAGCTCAACTAGATCGGCCCGAACAGGCGATTAAATTAGTTCTAAAGTCGATGCTAAAAAACCAAGGCGTAGCGAATCAGATTTTTCAGTGGCACCCCAGCACAGCGGAAATTTTAGTAGAGTTTTTAAAGGCGGCCGACGCAAAAGCCCTGGTTAAGGTCTTACGTGTTCTAACACAGGATTACGATATGCGAAGAACGGGCTTCCCTGATATTGTAACAATTAAAGATGGAAAAGTTCATTTCTACGAAATTAAAGCCGAAGGGGATCAATTAAAAAGTCATCAGTTGAATCAGCTAAAACTTTTGAAAGACTCGGGCTTTGCGGTCGATTTACTTAAAGTAAAATGGGCATACAATCCTCAGCAAGTTTACGTGGTGGTCGACGTGGAAACTACCGGCGGACGCGCAGACTTTCACCGACTAACTGAAATAGGTGCGTTGAAAGTACAAAATGGAAAAGTGATCGATCAGTTTCAAACTTTGATCAATCCGGGGCGTCCAATTCCGCGCCACATTACACAACTAACGGGCATTACGAATGAAATGGTAAAAGATGCGCCCCGCTTTAGTGAAGTGGCTGAAAAATTTGAAGAGTTTTCAAAAAATGCAATTTTTGCGGCCCATTTTGCTAGATTTGATTATTCGTTTATTCAATCAGAATACCGCCGGCTCGATATCAATTATGTGCGGCCCACATTTTGTACCTGTGCTCAAACGCGCAAATATTTTCCTGGTTTAGATTCATATAAATTATCAAGCATTAGTAAACATTTTGGCATATCGCTTACGAATCATCATCGCGCTTTATGCGATGCTCAGGCGGCCACCGAAATTCTTTTCAAAATTCAACAAAAACGCGCGCAAAAATAAATCTTCTTTTGCAATTAAATTAGCCCGCGGGCATGATCAAAATTCCGGAGGTTTTCTATGGCGCACAAAGGTATTCAAGAACTATCTGAAGAGCAAATTCACGACATGAGTCTGGAGCAAAAAGATGACTGGTGGCTTAAAAATATTTACCAAGGCCATATGCCGCAACTTAATTTTCGTTCGGCGATCACCGGAATGTTACTGGGCGGGGTATTGTGCTTAACAAATTTATATGTGGGAATAAAAACTGGCTGGACTTTGGGTGTTGGGATCACTTCGGTGATTTTATCTTTTGCCATTTTTAAAGTCTTAGCAAAATTTAAAATCGGTAAAGAAATGACGATTCTTGAAAACAACGCCATGCAATCGATTGCCACCAGTGCGGGTTACATGACGGCACCGTTAATGGCCTCGATCCCGGCGTATATGATGGTCACGGGACAAGTCATCCCGATGTGGCAAACTTTTTGGTGGATTATCGTATTATCTTTATTGGGCGTATTATTCGCTTTTCCTCTGAAAAAGCGTTTTATTAACGACGAGCAAATGCCTTTTCCTGAAGGCCGCGCGGCCGGTATCGTTTTAGATAATTTACATTCAGACGATGCACGTGCGGGTTTATTTAAAGCTAAAATTTTAATGTACGGGGCGGGAATTTCTGGCCTCATTGAACTTTTACGTAATGAAAAAATAATGTCGCTGTTAAAACTGAAATTTTTAAGTCTTCCCGAAAACTGGGACGACTTTATTTATAAAGTTGCAACGCCCAAGATTTTGGATACGCCACTTAAAGATTTAACTATTCAGATGGAAACCTCGATCGTGATGATGGCGACTGGTGGCCTGATGAATATGAAAACCGCGATGTCACTTTTGCTGGGTGGATTCGTAAATTACTTTTTACTAGCACCTTATTTGATTCAAACCGGAGTGATTGCCGGAGCAGGGTTTAAAAATATCACGATGTGGTCTTTGTGGGGTGGCGCAGCCATGATGACGACCGCATCGTTATATTCTTTTTTCGCAAAACCCGGAATGATTATCGACTCTTTTAAAAAGATGTTCAAAAAAACCGATAGAAAAGTTCACGACCCTTTAAAAGACATTGAACTTCCTACTTGGATATCGATCGTGGGTATTCCAATCATTGGCGGCATCACCGTGTATTTAGGTCACCAGTGGTTTGGAATTCACTATGTCTTAGGTTTAATTGCGATCCCCTTGGTTTTTGTATTTACGTTAATTGCGGTAACGGCGACGGGTTTAACCGCAATTACTCCGGGCGGCGCGCTGGGTAAGATTACGCAAATTACATACAGTGTTTTATCTCCGGGAAATATTTCGACCAATTTAATGACGGCGGGAATTACTTCAGAAGTTTCTTTAAACGCCAGTAATTTATTAATGGATATTAAACCTTCGTATATGCTGGGCGGAAAACCTAGGCATCAAGCTTTAGGTCACGTTCTTGGAGTTTTTGCGGGAGCGCTGATTGCGGTACCGGTTTTTTATTCTTTATTTCATAATGATATTTCTTTATTTACGACCAATAAATTACCTTTGCCGGGTGCTGCAATTTGGAAAGCCGTGGCGGAAGTATTAACGAAGGGTTTAAATACTCTTCATCCTTCGGCACAGTACGCAGTATTAGTCGGGGCGGTTCTGGGAATTATTCTCGAGATATTGAATAAAAGATCAAAAGGAAAATTTCCGTTTTCCGCGGTGGGCTTAGGGCTTTCATTTGTCCTGCAATTTACAAATTCTTTAGCGATGGCGATGGGCGCGCTTATTTTTTGGATTGCACGTACCCAAATTAAAGATCATAAAAGTACTTCGTATAAAGTCTTAGTCGATAACCAAGAAACTTTGTGTGCCGGGGTTATCGCCGGCGGATCAATCATTGGAATTATTTTAATTATTTTAGAAAATGTAGTTCTGGTTTAAGTTAGCGTCATTTAAGGGTAGTCTCGGGGGCATAGCTTCGAACTTTATCTTTGTAAGCAGACGGCGATTTACACTGGGCCCGACAGTACTTAATGCGTTCTAGCATCGCTGCTGAAAGCTCGTCATGGTAAACACCGTAAGATTCAATATAAAGTCCGCGGATATTGTGTTTATCGCACGTGATTGCATAAAGGATAGATTGATCACTTGGGTCTGATGAATTTTCAAATCTAAAAATTTCGTCAATAAAAAAATCTTTAGGATAAAGCGTATACTTACCTGATTGGCAAGTTAGGTGGTCATATCCAGGAACTAGATTTTCGGTGTAACCACCACTTTGTAATGTGGTGATCGTATCTGATAAGCAAAGCATAAAGCCAGTACCCGCTTTCATTTGGTCATCATCAAGTTTTGTTCTAAGTCTTAATATTTTTTTAAATAAAGTAGATAATGTCATAAATGATCATGATATCAAAAATTATGCCCAACGCCAGATAACCACAGACGGCTAAATTCTTGATTAGTTAAGGAAAAATTCCTCAAAGCTATTTTAAATTAAGTTCAATACGTAATTGGCTTGAGTCATTTTTAAAGCCTAAATAGCCAACAATTTTTTTAGTATGGGCGCTTTGATCAACGGTTAACCAAGTTGATTGAGTGTGAGTTTCTTTGAGCGTCTTAATCTCGTCGGCCCAGAAATGAAATTCAAAAGTCGTTTCGTTTGGGCGCAAATATTCATACAAAAAAACATGTAAATTAAAAGTGTAACCGTTGCAGCTTACAACCCAGTCGTGGGGTTGTTTCGATTTTTCATGGGTGCAATCATACCAATAACTACCATCACTGGATAAGTAATCTAAAGAAATTTGCGCGGCTTGAAATTCTTTGGCCGCCACTTGTGCTGGGCTGTTTATAGAAAAAGTTGCAACTAATAAAGCGATTAAAAAAAATTGAGTCATCGTAAAGCCCTCGTTTAGGTAAAGCTTAGCATTTTAAATAAGGCTGACCAATAAAATATGTCTTAATCTGAGATTTTATAGATTCAGCTCGAGGTCCAGTTTGTATTGTCCGATAAGCAAATATTCGACGACTATTAAAAGGATCGCCAAATGCTTAAAAATATAATCTTAAGTCTATTTGTGATTTCAGTATTTGCTCTAACGGCCTTAGCTAAAGCTGCGCGTGAAGATGCTGCATCTAGCGAGGTCGTGAAGAGCGAGATTAAGCGCCTGATCACGGCCAATGCAGATGATACTACAAATAAAAATATCAAAAAAGAATTAGAGCATTACTTTAGTAGTGCAGTCTATGCGTTCAAAAAAGTCGGAGAAAATTACAAATTTGAAATTAAAGGTAAATTTACTGAAGAACAACGGGCGATTGATCGTTGCCAAGGCGACGTGATCGCGGAGGAAGATAGTGCTTCAGGTTGGAAAGTTGAATTAGATAACTGCAATTTCTAATATTATTTCAACATCGTCTTTTTTAAAATAGATTGAAATGAATTTTTGGGATCTTTATCTGAATAATTATTTTTTTCAGAAGAAGATGGCTCTCTATGTAAGGCTTGAGATTTACCATTATCTTTTAAGTCCATGGCGTTCTTATAAATTTTAACTACTTTTTGAACAGGCATCATAAACTCTCCTTTGATCACAGATTGATTAACTTCTTATTATCTATAAAAGCAAAACGTGCACCAGGCATCGCAGGCTCTTGTCAAAATAAACTAGTACCCAAATCGAAATTGCAATACTTACTCCTTTTTTGCCACGCTGGTCTTGCTTTCTAAACGGTAAATTAGGTACTAGATAAAAGTTAAATTTAGAAAAAAATGATAAAAATATCTTCAAATGAAATTAAAGTTACATACACAAAAACAATAAATTTATTTTTCCGTAGTATGCTTTATTTTTATTTAAAAAAATAAATCTTGCGTCTAGACGTATTTTTTATTCCGTAACGTTGTATGATATGGCTAAAGGAGTAAAAGCTATGAAAACAAATGTAGTATTTAAGGATTTTCAAGGGTTTGAGCATCTGAATGGTTTCGTGAATGAGGCGCTAGAGGATACGCTGGGTAAGTTTGAAGGGCGCAGGCCCATTGAAGTAAAAGTCATCGTTGGTACGGCACACGCAAAACACCAGGGGCAACCTTTGCAGTTCGTGTGTGAAGCATTATTTACTTCGAATCGTAGTAAAAATCTTTTCGCCAAAAAAACGCACGCAAATTTTTACACCGCCGTGAAATCGTGCATGAAAAGTTTAGAAAGAATCATCCGGCGAGAAATGAAAACGAAAGTTCAAAAACACCGACGAAATACGCAAGAATTACCAGCCTACAATTACGGTAAGCCGATTGATGAAAACTCAGAGCAAGAAATGACTCAGCCAACAGGATAGAGATTGATGAACCATTTAATTTTAAAAAGGCTTCGCATGCAGCGAAGCCTTTTTTTTTGGAATCACTTTTGCTGTTCTTTAACATAAATCGTCTTTATGCTCTAAAAACGATTTGAGAATAAAAAGAAAAGAAAAATACGACCTAAGTCTGGAAATTTTCCCCTGAACGCAGAGTCAACGGAGGTTTTTTGAAGCAAAATACTGAAAGAGTACTAATTTTTGCGGCCTCAACTAAAGAAGCAAACTCTGCCTCCGCATTATTATCTCAAGAAAAAATAGCTTACCATAAGTGTACTAGTTTTCAGGAGCTTCAAAATGAGGTGGATCGGGGTGTCGGGGCCGTCATTATATCTAAAGAAGCTTTGAATCCTGAAACAATCGCCGAACTTTCTCTTAAATTAAGAAAACAACCAACATGGTCATTTTTACCAGTGATTGTTTTAGTCAGTCCGAATGATGTTCAAGCACAAAACGAAGCCACCGTGAAGTTGATTAAGTCTTTGCGTAATGTAAATTTATTAGAACGCCCGGTACGTTCTGGTGCGCTACTCAGCGTGGTACAAGCCGTTCTAGCAGATCGTAAGCGACAATATAAAGTTCGCGATCTTTTATCAGCGTTAGAGAATTCTAAAAAAGAAGCTGTAGCTGCAAATGATGCTAAAAGTGCTTTTTTAGCAAATATGAGCCACGAAATTCGCACTCCACTGGGAGCCATTTTAGGATTTTCAGAATTATTAGTCAGTGGCAGCCAGTCAGAGCGTGAACAGTATTTAGAAACAATTCGTCGTAACGGTAATTTATTGCAAACTTTGGTAGACGACATCCTAGATTTAGCAAAAGTTGAATCTCCAAATTTTGAAACCGAGGCGATTGAAATTTCATTAAAGCAATTAATTTCAGAGATCGTAGATATTTTTGAACCTAAAACTGCCGATAAAAACTTAGGTTTTATGATTCATTTTGATTGCCAAGATTGTGATTTAATCGAAACCGATCCAATACGTCTTAAACAAATTTTAATAAATATCTTAGGTAATGCGATCAAGTTTACCGTTGATGGCCACATTGCCCTAAGAGTGAAAGCTACGCCGATCGCAAAAACAAATAAGACCCACATCGTTATTGAAGTTTGCGACACCGGTATCGGTATTTCTAAAGAGCAGGCAGAGAAGCTTTTTAAGCCATTCACTCAAGCTGATAATTCAATGACTCGTCAATATGGCGGAACAGGTTTGGGATTAATTTTATCAAAAAAATTAGCGAACGCTTTAGGTGGCAGCGTAATATTAAAGCGCAGCACGCTAGGCAAAGGAAGCACTTTTGAAATTTCAATTGTGGCTGGTTTAGTCGATCAGAAGAAAGTGGCTGATTTTCAAGTTTACAGAAATGGTAAGGCTCGCGCTCAAATTAAAAAACCGCTAGATAACTTGCGTATTTTAATTGTGGATGACTCAAAAGATAATCAATTCTTAATCAGTCGTCTTTTAATAAACTCGGGTGCTCACGTTAAAACGGCAGATGATGGCTTGTATGGAATCGAAGAAGCATTAAGCCACGATTACGATGTCATTTTAATGGATGTGCAGATGCCTCGTTTGGGTGGGCTAGAGGCGACTGCACAATTACGTAAACAGCATTTCACCACGCCGATTATCGCATTAACTGCGAACGCTCTCAAGGGTGACCGAGAAAAATGTTTGAAGGCAGGCTGTAACGACTACTTCACGAAGCCTATTCTAACGAAAGAGCTTATTCAGCGTATAGCTTCATACAGTAGTTAGAATTTTTCGGGTTGTTCTAACTTCAGACATATGATTTATTCTAGCCATGAAATTAAGTTACAAAATTGTTTTATTTGCTGTAATGATGGGCGTACTTTTTTCGGGTTGCGCCACCGAGCTTTATAAAAGCGGGCTAAGAACTTCGCAAAAAACAGATTCACTTCATCAAGAGGGTCGGATCGCAGGAACTTCACAAATTAATTTATTTCACCAAGCATGGTTACCAAAGCAAAAATCTAAAGCCGTTGTTATGATCGTGCACGGATTAAAAGATCACAGCGATCGCTATGCAGATGTTGCGAAAAAACTTTCGGGTGAAGGATATGCAATTTATTCTTACGATCATCGTGGGCACGGGGATTCCGAAGGAAACCGTGTTTGGGTGGAAGAATTTAATGATTACATTGCAGATCTGGGAACGTATTATGATTTTGTAAAAAAAGCTGAGCCCAATAAGCCTATTTTTATTTTCGGACATGGTATGGGCGGTGCCATTGCTACCATGTTTTCGCTTAGAAAAGTGCGCTCTATTCAAGGGATGATTTTGAGCGCGCCGGCTTTGAAGGTTGGAGACGATGTTTCAAGATTTCTAATTGGTACCGCGAAGTTCTTAGGAACTGCCCTGCCTACGCTTGCGGTATTCGGTATAAAAGACGAAAATTTTTCGCGTGATCCGCAAGTGATTAAGGCGGGCAAAGCCGATCCGCTGATTTATCATCACAATGCGCCGGCTCGTACTGCTGCTGAATTACTAAAGATAATTGATTACATTCAAGATCACATGTCGGAAGTAAGCGATTCATTTTTAGCTTTACACGGGGATAAAGACCTTGTGACAAATCCAGAAGGCAGTAAAGAGCTTTATCAAAAAGCGATCACTCAAAATAAAAGTTTAAAAATATATCCGGGCATGTATCACGATTTATTGCACGAGCCAGAAAAAGACCAAGTTTATGCTGATATTTTAGCTTGGTTAAATAACGAAATAAAAACAATGAAGTAAATTGTCGTTGTACACAATCGATCAAAGAATTGAGGTCGATAAATTGCATCGTTTTCTATGCAAAAGTTATGTAGCGATTTGCCCCATCTTGAATGGCTCTTTGATTCATGGCTTCTTGATAGATCTAGAGTGTATTTTGATGACACTTAAGATAAATTGGTCGAATGCATAAAACTGAGTCAGAAATTTCTAAAGCCATTCTCGTTGGACTTCAATTACCGGGAGTGAGCGAAGCCGAGTTACAAAGCTCGCTGGATGAATTATCACGCCTAGTAACAACCTTGGGTTTTAAGCCAGTGGGCCGCCTGACACAAAAACGTGACTCAGAAAAAAATGCGACCGTTCTAGGTGAAGGTAAACTTCAAGACTTAGCCAAGTGGACGGGTGGTAGCGGTGAAATTTCGAACAGCTTTGAAAAAAAGAAAAGTAAAGCGGCTTTGAAATTTGAAAAAAAAACGGAAGACATTTTCCCGGACGAGAATCTAACGGAAGGATCTGAAAATAATCTAGACGATCATAATTCCGACGAAGTGAAAGAAGCTCCAAAAGAAATTGCAAACATCGTCATATTTGACTGTGATTTATCGCCCTCACAATTGCGAAATGTTGAAAGTGCGGTCGGTTGCCCAGTGCTGGATCGTACCGGTGTGATTATCGAAATTTTTAGTCGTCACGCAAAAACCAAAGCTTCACGCTTACAAGTGGAAATCGCCAGACTTAGTTACGTGGCGCCACGCCTACGCGAAACAGGTGGCGGCGGAGATCGCGGCGGTGGCGGGGTCGGCGCAAAAGGCTCGGGTGAGACTAGCCTTGAATTAGATCGTAGACGTATCCGTGACCGCATTAAAGAACTTAAAACCGAATTAGGTTCGATTGATAATGAACACCTAACTCGTCGCGCGCGTCGTGATGCAGAAATCACCGTGGCTTTAGTCGGTTACACAAATGCAGGAAAATCTTCTTTGATGCGCGCAATGACCGGCAGTGAAGTCCTGGTGGCGGATAAATTATTTGCGACCTTAGACACCACGATTCGTCCAATTTATCCAGAGTCTCGCCCAAAAATTTTATTTTCTGATACGGTGGGTTTTATTAAAAAACTTCCGCACGATTTAGTGGCCTCTTTTAAATCAACTTTAGATGAGGCCTTAAATGCTTCGCTATTATTATATGTCGTAGATAGTTCTGATGCGACTTTCCGTGCACAACTTGAGGTAACACAAAAAGTTTTATCGGAAGTCGGCATAACGGATACACCCAGTTTATTGGTTTTAAATAAAATTGATCGGCTGACGCCGGAAGCATTAGTTACCTTACGAAGTCAGTATCCAGATGCATTTTTCTTATCAACACGTGATCCTGATGATCTACAAAGACTGCGCGAGTATTTGATCGCGCGTTTTGAAGAAGGCATGATTGAACAAGAGATTTTAGTATCATACGCGCTAAAAGGCGCCGTCGGAGAAATTCGCGCTAAATTACGAGTCATGTCCGAAACGCACAACGAAAAAGGCTTTGTCTTTAAAGTTCGCGGTAACGAAAAAGATTTAAGCCAGATCAAAACTAAATTTCGAATAGAAATTCTTAGTTCGACGGCTCTGTAAATTCATTCCATGATTTAGCGCCCTCGATCAGGCCCGATAAAATCGAATGGAAGAAGTTTTTCGTTTGTAATTTTTCGCGACCGAATCTACGTTCAAATTCCTTTTGAATAAAAGGGACGTGGGCGGTCCCGCCGGTTAAAAATACGTAATCAATCTGTTGTTCTGATAATTTGGCTTGCACAAAGCAGCGGTCAAGGGCCGCGAAAATATCGGTTTTTATTTTATCTGACCAAACTTCAAACTCAACCATCGAAAAAATATCTTCGGTTTCTAAATCAGGATAAGAGAATTTAAATTTAGCCGTCGATTTTTTTGATAAGGCTTTTTTAGTTTGTTCGATTTCTTCGAAAAACTGGAAAATTTGTTGGTCTTCAATCATCACAAACAGACGCTCGATTGAATCTTTATCTTCGTCTTTTAATGCGCATTTTTGTACTTCTTTGATAAACTGATAAGTATCACGCTCTTTTAAATGCACGATTTGCGAAGGTTTATTCAAGCGGTCCATCACGGACGCGGGCATTTTTAATAAGTTATTTGATAAGGGCATACGGTACTGCGTCTGTGCGCCGAATGATCGGTTCAAGCGTGAGCTCATGAATACGCTATCCAATGCGTCACCCGCTAACGGGCAGCCGTCCACAGCCAATACGTCTGATTTTTCAAAAGCATTTTTGGAAATTTTCATAATCGTGAAGTCAGAAGTTCCCCCGCCGAAGTCGCCAATTAAAATTGTTTTGTCTTCTTTAATATCTCGGCGAAAATCTAAGGCGGCCGCTAACGGTTCGGGTACGAAGCGCACTTCGGTAAATCCCGCGTACTCAGCCGCTTTTTTCATTCGGTGTAAAGCAAACTCATCGGCTACTTCATCCATTGAATAGCGGGCAGGTTTGCCGATCACGGCTTTAGTAATTGTGGTTCCTAATATTTTTTCAGCGCGCTTGCGAATTTCTAATAAAAATAATCCCACCATGGTTTCAAGACTTAATCGGCGGTTATCGAGGGCCGTCCCTAAGTAATTTGCATTCGGCAAATGAGATTTAAAAGAACGAAACAAGCGTCCTTCCATATCATTTTCTAAATATTTAGAAATCGCTTCAGCGCCGTAGAAGCAGATATCAGAATTGGGAAAATAAAGCAGGGTGCGCATCAAGCTTGGGTCTTCGCCGGACGGATCAATCGCTAAGGCTTCTTTACGCACGCCATTTTGTAAAGCACCCACCAAGGAATGGCTGGTTCCAAAATCGATCGCTAAAATGGTTTCGTTTTTTATTGCCATAGATCCTTGCGGTTAAACACCGGTAATAAATTTTTGGTGAAGTTTTTGGATCACGTGACTCGCGTGGCCTTCATCGACTAAGAAGCAAAAATTATGTCGACTAGCGCCGTAACAAATCATGCGTACGTTTATTTCAGAAATCGCTTCGAAAATTCTTTTCGCTAAGCCCGGCGTGTGATTGATGTTGTTTCCAATTAATGAAACTAAACCCAAATCTTTTTCAATTTGCACTTCGGCCACTTGTGAAAGTTCAGTCATTAGCTGAGGGCTAATCGTCTCAGAGCTGTCAATGGTAACCGATACACTGATCTCAGATGTGGTGATCGCATCGATTGAAATTTTATGATCGTTAAAGATTTTAAATAATTGAAATAAAAAACCATGAGCTTGCAACATCTCGGGCGTGCTTAGCGTGATCAGCGTTTGTTTTTTACGTAAGGCCAAGGCACGAATCAACGGCGAATTTTTAACTTCGCGTCTGACCCAAGTACCGGGCTTGTCAGCTTCAAAACTCGAAGCGACTAGTACCGGAATATTCTGGCGAATCGCGGGTAGTAAGGTAGCCGGATGTAAAACTTTGGCGCCGAAAGTTGCAAGTTCAGACATTTCCTTAAATGAAATCTCATCAATTACAACCGCATCTTTACACAAGCGTGGGTCCGTGGTTGAAACACCGGCTACATCCGTCCAAATTTCTAAAGTATCAGCTTTGATACCCTCCGCCAAAATAGCCGCCGAATAATCACTGCCGCCGCGTCCTAAGGTTGTTGTGGCGCCCGCAAGGGTTTGTCCGATAAAGCCCTGGGTGACGTAGACGACTTTTCCGTCTTTCAAATTCCCCAGTTTTTTTTCACATAACTTAGATATTTCGGTCGTCAGCGGGCGTGCTTTTCCGAAAGTTTCATCCGTTTTTAAAACGCTACGCACATCTAAAAGTTTAACTTTTTTTTGTGGCCAAGCCGTTTGCAAAGCTTGCGCAAATAAAACGGAGGAAAGTCTTTCGCCTAAACTAAGTAAGACATCTTTAGCCTTCGCGGAGCAATCACGTAGTAAATAAATTCCGCGCGCGATCGATTCCATTTCGGATAATAAAACTTTAAGTTCAGAAAGTGGTTCTGACGGCAAAGCTAAGTCTGTGGCTATTTTTAAGTGTTTTGTTTGAATTGATTTTGCTAAAGCTTCGGCTTCCGTTTGATTTCCATTTTCAGAGAGTTCGCCTAATTTAATTAAATCATTTGTCGTTCCTGAAGTAGCTGATACCACCACCACGCTTGAATTTCTTCGCACGCAAACTTTTGCGCTACGACTCATGCAGAGCGCATCGCCCATCGAAGTTCCGCCGAATTTTGAAACGATCCTAGACATAAGTCCCCTCATCCGATGATGGTTAAGTACGCTTAACTTGTCGAACTCTTTTACACAAAAAAACACATTAAATTGATTTGTAAATTCGACCGATTACACTCTATGAAAAACATTTTCCAAAATCAAAAGAATTTAATTTTAATGATCACTTCAGCTATTTTATTTGTGGGCTGTGCGCCAAAGAATACGGCTTCGCTCGATCAAGCCGCGCAAAGCATCTCGGATTCGTTAGGTTGCGCAAACGTGCAAAGTAAGGTTTTTGACTCTTTTTATGAATTACTTGATCAAAATCAATCAATTCCATTAGCGGGTGATTTAAAAGATAGTCTGCAAAAAAAGTTAGCCGTTTTAAAAACGGATCAGCATCTTTCAAAAGAAGAAGCTGAAAAGTTAGACCAGGTTTCCGCGAAGCTTTTAAACGTGGTTGATTTAATGTTATCGGAATCAGTTCAAAATCCACAAGTGACGTCGAAGGAGCAAATTCAGAAACTGATCGAATACGAAATGGAAGATCAATCATCTCCACAAACCATCGCAACTCATTCTAAAGTCAATGCTGCTTTAAAAGAAGTACGTGCTCTAAGTGCAGAGCTTCCTGTGTCATGTGCAAACCCAGATCAGGAAATTCCGATGTCGGCTGCGGCCGTAGCTAACTCAAAGTTATCTAAAGGCTTAGATATGGTCTTCGCAACGGCATACCAAAGCTGCCGCGTTTTAGATTTACCTCCGATGGATAGCACAACTCCAAATATTCAAGGGGTGACTCGCGTGGGTACTCACTCGGATGGTATTGGTGGTAAACGTTTAGTGACGGATGTTAAAGCCGCACAAAACTCTCACTATTATATGCGCGGAATTGCTTCAGAATCTTCGTGTACTAAAACCACACCATTAATCTATGATTACGGTGGAAAAGTTTTTACTTCTGGTAACACGATTAGCTTTTTTAAAAATGCGGGTTCGGGAACTGAAGCCCTGGGAGTAGATTGCTCAGGTTACGTAGCCGCCAGTATTGCGGTAGGTGGTTTACGCTATAAACCGGGTTTAGCTAATAAACCGATTTACGCAAATCAAGGCGCCAGTAAATATATGGACGCGGCTAAATCAGGTTTTACTTGTTTTGAAAACGTGACTGTAACACCGTTAGTTTCAATCAAGGAAGGCGACGTGGTTGGAGTGAGTGGACACGTTCTAGCGATTGATAAAATTGGCGCAGACCCATTTGCTTTAGCCAATATTAAAACGGTGGCTGAGTGTTCTACTTTAAATTACAAAAACTTTGATATTGTAATTGTGCAAAGTAGCCCTTCAAAAGGCGGCATCGGGATGAATAAGTACAAAGTGAAAGATTACTTAGCAGAAAGCTCTAAAATGAAAACCGCTTTCGTTGAAATGGGTAAGAATGCTTGTTTAGCTAAATTTCAATATAAATGGATTAAGCCAGCAAGTTCTGATTGGGGATTTGTTCGTCATAAACGTACCGCAGAGTGCGTAACCGCGCGCGCCGTGATGGAAGGCGAATCTTGTACAAAGGCTTGTTTGTAAATTAAGTCGCGGACGGCTAGTCGCGGACGGCTAGTCGCGGACGGCTAGTCGCGGACGGCTAGTCGCCCGCATCAAACTCATCGTTGAGGCTTGGCACATGACTAAAAGAAATTCTAGTTTTCGCGGTATTTAAAACCTCTTTCGTACTTGCTATAAATAATGTATTCGCGCCAAAGCGATCATTAATAATATCCATCGCTTCATTACGTTGCGCAGCTTTTGGACTATCAAAAAAAGAAAGTTGATCAGGTCCGTCAGTTAGATCCGTAAGTACAATGCCAACTTTCATTGGGCGCTCCTGCGCGGCACTAGCAAAAAGAGGCTGCCATAATTTTCTAAGTTGCGCCATGAAAAATTGCGTATCATCAGTTTCTAAAAAAGAAATTTCATTTTCAAAACGACTGCGATCGGTAAAGCGAATACTCATCCCTAAACCACCGGCTTTTAGTTTTTCTCTGCGCGCGCGGGTAGCGGCTTTTAATAAAAGTTTAATCATAATCTGAAAAGATTTTTCTAAAGTGCGATACTCCGGTGGTAAAACATGCTCGTGGCTAAAAGAGTTTTGCGGCGAAGATTCGCGAAACATCATATCTTCGCCCTGTAGTTCTTTAGCGACGCGAAGTCCCCAAATACTTCCCCAGTGTTTACGCAGTTCATGCTCAGGAACATTCATTAAATCCGAAACAATTTTATAGCCCTTGGCATTTAATTTTATTTTCATCTGCCGGCCCACGCCGGGAATAGCTTCAATGGGTAAATGCCCCATCTTTGTACGAATCAGATCTTTCGGAATAATAATTAAACCATCCGGCTTTTGCATATCGGACGCCATCTTCGCAATCAGAATATTCGGACCAATGCCAACGGAACTTTTAATTTCGCTACCGACAACTTTTCGCACGTGATCTTTCATTCGCTGCGCGATGACCGTGGCATTTTCTAAAATACGCTCGCGACCGATTAGTTCGCAGGCTACTTCATCAATCGATAAAACTTTTTTAATCGGTAAAATTTCTTCGACCGCCGCTAAAATTTTGTGGTGATACTGAGTATAGATACGGTGATTGCCCGAGCGCAAAATAAGACCGGGGCACATTTTTTTAGCATCACCAACCCGCGTTCCAGTTTTAATCCCAAATATTTTTGCCTGAATACTAGCCGCAATTACCGAAGTTGAATCCGTTAACATCGGAACCACCGCTACGGGTTTACCTCGTAGAGAAGGATCTTCTTGCTGTTCGCAAGAGGCAAAAAAAGAATTAAGATCAAACAAAAGCCACTTAAGCATTCCTTTAATTTACATATAATATACATATCGTCAAACGATTCGTTTTTAACTCGGAATTTAAGCGCTCAGACTAGACTTTAAAGCCCCATATGAGAGGATTCTCGCGGACTTAGGGACACATGAGTAAAACAAAATTAGCTTTTTTAATTTCATTATTTGCTCACATTGTTTTTATCGGCGCGGTTTTGCTTTTTCAAGTTCCGGCAGCTTACGAAGTTCCGATCGATTATGTGGATCTAACCCACCGTGAAGTCAAAGCAGCCCGTCGCGCCAATACTGAAACTCGTGAAGTTATAAAAATAGTCACTACAGAAAAAGTCGAAAGTGCAAACAAGACAACTGAAAAAAGTGAAGTTCTTGAATCAAGTTTGTCTTCAGATGGTGAGGGTACGAATCCCGTCGCCGATAGCTTAGTTACATCATCTGTAAAATTACTAAAAGAATTTAAAATTCCATTCACCGAAGACGCTAGAAAAAATAATATCGATGGCCCTGTCCTACTAGAACTCATCATCGATCAAGCCGGTAAAGTTCACGCGGTCGTGGTAGTCAGCGGTCCAGGCTACGGCTTAAACGAAGCTGCGGTCAAAGCGGTGAAAGAATTTTTATTTAAACCGGCGCGTATTGGCGAAAAACCGGTGGCGGTCAAAATCAGATACACTTACCGGTTTAAATTAAATAATCAGTAATTACCGAACAATTATTTGCGCGGCCGCTTTTCGCTTCGGATGCAGCTCGTATTGATGCGCGCAATTTTTTGAACACGTGTCTTGCTTCCACTTTATTTCCGCACAGTCGTCACAAATCGTCATCGGAGTATCGCAGCGTTTACAGTCTATTTTTGTAGCCGCTGGCTGTCCACAATGAGGGCAAAGTGTGTAATTCACCGTTGGCTCAAGTTTTTGATCAACCGCTACGCGTTGGTCAAATACAAAACACTCCCCTTCAAATTGATCATTTGGATATTCTTTAATGTAATTTAAAATTCCGCCGTGTAGCTGGTATACATTTTTATAACCTTGGCGTTGTAATTCTAAAATTCCTTTTTCACAGCGGATTCCACCCGTGCAAAAAATTAAAACTTTTTTGTCTTTAGAAATTTGCTGACTTTCCATAAACTGAGGAAAGTCACTGAATTGATCGGTTTTTGGATTAACCGCTCCCTTAAAAGTTCCAATTTTAGTTTCGTACCAGTTACGGGTATCAATCATCGCGTAATCATCTTCTTTTTTCATCACATTATTCCACTCGCGGGGAGTTAAGTGATGATTCATTCCTTCCGGCGGTATTAATTCCGGAGCACCCAATGTAACAATCTCTTTACGAATTTTAATTTTGAACTGGCGAAATGGGAGTACGGTGGAAGAGCTATCTTTAAACATAAATTCGGTCATTTTAAAATAAGTGAGTAAATCTTTTTTGAATTCCACTAAATCATTTTCTGATAACGAGGAAACCGTGGCATTTAAACCTTCGGCTCCGAGAATAATTAAACCCATTATATTGCCCTGAGCGGCTAAGTTTCCTAAATCAGTTTTGATCGTTTCTAAATTTTTCAGTTTAGTGAACTTATAAAAAGTGGTAATAAAATATGTTTTTGCAACATTCGTAGGCACATCAGCGGTCATAAAATCCTTTCAGTTATCAGCAGGTGGCTCCCAACCACCGTGAGTTGAACGGTCAACGCGTAGAATCTAATCCGGCGGGCTTTGAAGGTCAATACGATTGAAGATTATTGATGTTCCACCTCTGATTCGGTACAAAGTAGAATTACATTATTACATCAAAGTTATCTAAGGAAATCATGTCGAATTTATCTACGCCCGCTGTACAAAAAGAAATTGAAAGACGCAGAACTTTTGCGATCATTTCCCATCCCGATGCAGGTAAAACTACGCTAACTGAAAAACTTTTATACCACGGCGGAGTGATCCATGAAACGGGCGAAGTAAAAGGTAAAGCGGGAACGAAAGCGGTGACCTCGGATTGGATGGAGCTCGAGCGCCAAAAAGGTATTTCGATTACTTCATCAGTGATGACATTTGATTACGATAAATTAAGAATTAATTTATTAGATACTCCCGGCCATAAAGATTTTTCGGAAGATACTTACCGCGTATTAATGGCGGTTGAATCGGCATGTATGTTGATCGACGTGGCCAAGGGCGTAGAAGATCGTACGAAAAAACTTTATGATGTTTGTCGTTTGAGAAATATTCCGATTTTCACGTTCGTCAATAAACTCGATCGTGAAGGTAAAGATCCACTCACTCTAATCGACGAAATCGAAAAAACTCTGAACATGCAATGTTACCCGGTCACGTGGCCGCTCGGGATCGGCCAGCGCTTTAAGGGAATTTATAATCGACTAACTAAAGAAGTAACGTTTTACGATCAGCGCCGTGAAGGTGACGAGATGCAAACGTTTCCATTTTCAGGTCCACAAGATCCTATTCTAGAGAAATACTTAGATCACGAAACTTTAGCGCAAGTCAGAGACGAATTAGAATTAATCGAAAACGCTTTACCACCGTTTGATGTGGAAGAATTTTTAGCGGGCCGATTAAGCCCGGTCACGTTCGGGTCGGCCAAGCAAAATTTTGGCGTTGATACTTTTTTAAAATTCTTCACGCAATTTGCTCCGGGGCCTAGGCCTCGTCCGACAAAAAAAGGGGATACGCTCGATCCTTTGTCTTCGAACTTCACCGGTTTCGTTTTTAAAATCCAAGCCAATATGGACCGTAGGCATCGCGATCGGATTGCTTTTGTGCGCATCTGTTCAGGGAAATTCGAACGCGGAATGAAAGTAAACCATTCACGCTTAGACAGAGAATTACGTTTATCATATTCCAATCAATTCATCGCGGCCGATAAAGAGACCGTCGATGAAGCTTACGCGGGCGATATCGTCGGCGTAAGTGACACCGGAAACTTCGCCATCGGAGATTCAATTTCATCACAAGGCAAAGTGATCTTTGCCGATATTCCAAAATTCGCGCCTGAACTTTTTGCGAAACTGACGGTTCGTGATGCGTTAAAAAGAACAAAGTTAAACCAAGCACTCCGTCATTTTTCGGAAGAGGGTGCGATCCAATTATTTATTGATCCAATCGTGGGCGATCAAGAATCAATCGTGGGCGCCATTGGAGAGCTGCAATTTGAAGTTTTAGTTCACCGTTTGCAAGACGAGTATAATTTAGAAGTAAAATTAACTCGCTTACCGTTCAGCGTAGCCCGCTGGCCGCGTGATGCAAATGGGGTTGCGGTCAGTCAGCTGAAAGGAAACTTTCAAATGTTTCGCGATATGATTGATCAACCCGTTTTATTACTCAATCAAGAGTGGGATTTAAACTGGGCGCAAAAAGAAAACCCAGAAATCGTATTTGCATCCAGTATTTCCAGAGCAAGGTAGTTATGAATAAAAATTTAGCTCTAGACATTCAAAAATTAAGAAAAACCTATATCGATAAAGATTCAAAGCAATCGGTCGAAGCCTTGAAAGGTGTTAGTTTTTCAATCAAGTCCGGAACCATTTTTGGTTTATTGGGACCAAACGGAGCAGGTAAGACAACCATCATCGCGTCGATCACCACTCTAGAAAAACCTTCTAGCGGTGATGTGCTTGTTTTTGGCGAAAGCGTATTATCAAATCCGCTAAAAACCAAACGGGCCGTCGGAGTGGTTCATCAAGAAGTCATCAACACCGGTTTTTTCGATTTAAATGAAATTCTTGATTTTCAGTCTGGCTACTACGGTCTTTATAAAAATAAAGAGCGCTGTGATTATTTATTAAATAAACTTTCACTGTGGGAGCATCGCCATAAAAAAACGCGTCAGCTGTCTGGCGGGATGAAGCGTCGTTTGATGATCGCGAAAGCTTTAGTGCATTCACCAAAATTACTTTTACTCGATGAGCCAACCGCCGGCGTTGATGTTGGTTTACGTGAGTCATTGTGGAAATTTGTAACGGAATTAAAAGCCGAAGGTTTGTCTATTTTATTAACCACGCATTATTTAGAAGAAGCGGAACAACTTTGCGATCAAGTGGCAATTATTCATAAAGGTGAAGTTTTATTCGACGGACATTCAACGGACGTTATCTCTAAATATGCATTAAAGAAATTTACAATTTTTCTAAAAAATGGAACAAAAAACGAGTTTGAAGAATCAACGCAAATGGGCCTGAACGAAGTTCTCATGAAACACAACATTCAGTTATCGGACATTCAAGATATTAAAATTGAAGAAGGAAAACTTGAAAAAGCATTCGCAAAAATGGTGGCCCTGTAATGATTATCTTTTTTACTCTTTTGCGTCGTGAGATTAAGCGTTTTTTAAAAGTAGCTATTCAAACCGTGGTCAGCCCCATCGTCAGCTCAGCGCTCTATTTATTAGTATTCGGAGTCTCCTTAGGCGGCAGCGTATCGCTTAATAACGGAGTGCCGTATTTAACATTTTTAATTCCCGGCCTGATGGTGATGGGATTAATTAATAATGCTTTCCAAAACTCATCTTCATCAATCGTAACTTCAAAATTTTCAGGAGATTTAGAAGATATACGTGTTGCCCCGATTCCGCATTATTACATCGTCTGGGCCATGGGCTTCGGCGGAGTTTTTCGGGGTTCAGTCGTGGCGATAGTCACCGGCATCGTCGGAGCAATTTTCCATTACTTGCAATTAGGAACTTTTATTTCAATCGAACATCCGCTATGGATGATTTACTTTTTTATCGCGGGCGGCTTAACGTTTGCGTTCATCGGAATTGGTATCGCTTTCCTAGCGAAGACATTCGATCAGCTGAGTGCATTCAGCGCTTTTATTTTATTACCGTTGACTTATTTAGGCGGCGTATTTATTTCGATTCAGAATTTAGCGCCCATTTGGCAAACGCTCTCAAAATGGAATCCATTGTTTTATTTAATTAATGGATTCAGATATTCAATGTTAGGCCAAGCGGACGTTGATTTACCTATCTCGGTCGCCATCAGTTTATTTGGTGTGATCGTTACATTTTTTATTGCGCTTTTTTCTTTAACAAAGGGTTCGTTCTCTCGTTGGTAATATCATATTTGGAGTTTATATGTTTGAAAATTTGTCGGATAAAATATTAAGTTCGATTAAAAAAATTAAAGGTCAAAGTCAGATCTCCGAATCAAATATCGAAGAGGTACTCAAAGAAATTCGCATGAGCTTATTAGAAGCCGACGTGAATTTTAAAGTCGTAAAAAGTTTCATCGACCGCGTAAAAGTAAAAGCTTTAGGCGCCGAAGTTATTAAGAACGTAAACCCGGGCCAAATGTTTATTAAAATCGTGCACGAGGAATTAGTGCAAACTTTAGGTGGCGGTGCCGTTGACGTTAATGTGCGCGAAAAACCATCCGTAGTGATGTTGGTTGGTTTACAAGGGGCGGGTAAAACCACTTCCACCGCAAAGCTAGGTTTATACTTAAGACAAAAATTAGGGAAAAAAGTAGGCTTTGTTCCCGCCGATGTATATCGCCCGGCGGCCATCGAACAACTGCAAATTCTAGGCAAGCAAAATAATTTCAACGTTTACGAATCAACGATTCAAATGAAGCCCACCGAAATTTTAAAAAATGCTTTAGTCTGGGCCGAAAAAGAAATGATCGACGTTTTATTATTAGACACGGCGGGCCGTTTACAAATCGACGACGAGCTAATGACTGAGTTAGAAAATTTAAAAAAAGTAATCGCTCCCACCGAAATTTTATTAGTGGCCGATGCAATGTTAGGTCAGCAAGCGGTCAGCGTGGCCGAAACTTTCCACCAAAGATTAGGCTTAACGGGTCTAATTTTAACGAAGGTAGACGGGGACGCGCGTGGCGGAGCTGCTTTATCAATTCGTGAAATCACCGGAATCCCGATTAAATTCATGGGCGTGGGTGAAAAAGTTGCAGCCTTAGAAGTTTTTCATCCTGATCGACTCGCCGGTCGAATTTTAGATATGGGTGATGTGCTTACCCTGGTCGAAAAAGCCCAAGACGTAATTGATCACAAAGAAGCCGAGCGTTCAGCCAAGCGAATGATGAATAATCAATTCACGTTAGAAGATTTTTTAGGGCAGATTCAGCAGCTTAAAAAAATGGGCGGCATGGAATCCATGTTAAAAATGCTTCCGGGCATGGGCGAAATTTCGAAACAGATGAAGTCGATGGCCCCGCCAGACGACGAGATCAAGAAAATCGAAGCCATCATCCGATCGATGACTCTTCAAGAGCGTAATGACCCTCGAATCCTCAATGGCTCTAGGCGTCAAAGGATCGCGACCGGCAGCGGAACCCAGGTTCAAGATATTAATCGTTTAGTGAAGAAGTTTGACGACGCTAAAAAGATGATGTCAGGAATGATGAAGATGGGATTAGGAAAAGCCATGCGAGGTGGCAAAGGCGGCGGCGGCGGCTTCCCAAAGCTACCGTTTTAACTAGTCGCGAAGAAAATCATTTGTACATTGGATCTAAAAGATATAAAAACTTCTCTTTGTCTTAGTTTGTTATACGAAAGGGTATTTCATGGTTGTCATCCGTTTAGCTCGCGTAGGTAAAAAACATGATCCAGCATACAGAATTACTGTGGCTGATTCTCGTAAATATGTAACTGGAAAATTCATTGAAGTTATCGGCACTTACATTCCGACTCCAATGGGGAAACAGCAAAAAGTAACTTTGAATACTGAAAAAGCAAAAGCTTGGTTAACTAAAGGCGCACAACCTTCAGATACAGTAAGACACGTTTTAAGATTAGCGGGCGTTGAAACAAAGCCTTCTAAAAAACAAGTAAAAGCTGCAAAACCAAAAACAGCAAAAGCTTAGTCTTGTTAAGTTGCTGTTAATTAAGCATTTTTAGCAAATAAATGTTGTCTTCAAGTCGTCTTAATTGCAAAAATGCAAACAGTACAAGCAAGTGCGGTCTTTGTGGGGGGACTAATGGATAATCTAAAAGAACTCGTTGAACATATGGCTAAGTCTTTGGTTGATAAGCCTGAGAACGTTGAAGTCGACGAAATTCCTGGTCAACAAACAACTTTATTAGCTTTGAAGGTTGATAAAGAAGATCTTGGTAAAGTGATCGGTAAGCAAGGTAAGACTGCCGCTGCCATGAGAACCATCATCCGCGCGGCAGGTACAAAGCTTAACAAGCGTTACCACTTAGATATCGTAGAATAGTTTTCTAGTCGTAAGCATCTAAAAATTTAAATTGTAAATAAAGAAGGAGCTTTAGGGCTCCTTCTTTATTTACAGAGCATGAAGTGTTAATACAATCCCATGAACGAAAACCAACTAACTAAAATCGGCAAAGTCTTTGATGCGCACGGAATCCGCGGTGATTTAGTTGTGACCGTTTTTTCTAAAGACATCAGTTGGTTAGAGGCCGTCGAAACTTTAAATTTAGTTAAAGACGGAAAAACTATCGTCGTCGAAGTTTTAAAAACTCGTCCTCATAAAAAAGGTTTCGTCTGTCAGCTAAAAGGTTTTGATAACCGTAATTTAGCGGAAGACGCGATCGGTAGCGAAGTCTGGGTCGATGCAGAGTTTTTTACTTCGGAAGAAGGGGAAAGTCTTTATCTAACAGAAATTTTAAATTTCGAAGTGATCGATGCGACGGCGGGTTCGATTGGCCACATCGAAGCTTTCTCGACAAATGGAATGCAGGATTTGTTAGTAATTATGAATGCACAAACAAAAAAAAGCGTTGAAATTCCGTTCGTAAAAGAATTTGTCACTGAATTAGATGAAAAAAATAAAAAAATCTTCATGAGTTTACCGGAAGGTTTATTAACGATTAATGATCCGGATGACGAGTCGTGAAAATAAATATTATCACGCTATTCCCGGAACTGATTCGTGGTTATCTAAGCGACGCTCTGTTATCAAAAGCGATCACGCAGAATAAATTTGAAATTAAAATCACTTCACTTAGAGATTCAGCCGAAGGTAATTACAAGTCAGTCGATGAAGTGCCTTTTGGCGGCGGCGATGGTATGGTGATTAGAGCCGCCGTTTTAGAAAAAGCGATTGGTGAATCAGCGAATAAAAAAATTATTTATTTATCTCCGCAAGGAAAGCCCTGGACTCACCAAGCGGCACTTGAGCTGGCTAAAAGTTCGGACGAGATTATTTTAATCTGTGGTCGCTATGCGGGCATTGACCAAAGATTTATTGAAAAATATGTCGATGAAGAAATTTCGATCGGTGATTACGTTTTGTCGGGTGGCGAATTGGCCGCACTTGTGGTGGTTGAATCTGTTTCTAGATTTATTCCTGGAGTACTGGGCGATCGCCAATCCGTCGTTGAAGATAGTTTTGCCGCCGGCTTACTCGAAGCTCCACAGTTTACACGTCCGCAAAATTGGAACGAGATGCACGTTCCCGAAGTTTTAACTTCAGGGAATCACCAAAAAATTTCTGAATGGAAAAAAATGTGCGGGTATTTGGTAACGCTAAAAAAACGTCCAGATTTATTAACCAATATGCAGATTGATTCAAAAAAGATAAAAGAATTCTATAATCAATTATCCGCTGCTGATAAAAAAACTTTAGGCATTGAAGGTTTAAGCGTATGAAAAGAAAAGCTCCATTGGCTGTAGCACTCATGCACTATCCGACGAAAGACCGTTTGGGTAAATTGGTAGCAACTAACATCACCAATTTTGATATTCATGACATTGCGCGGGCTTGCCGAGTTTATGGAATCGAAAGATATTATTTAGTTCATCCGCTGCAAGATCAGCTGATGTTTGTAGAGAGAGTGCTAGATCACTGGAATGTGGGTGAAGGCTCTAAGTTTAATCCCATGAGAAAAACGGCGCTACGCGACGCCCGAACGGCCGAAAATCTTGAGGCCGCCGTTAAAGATTGGGGTCACCAGGGTGCCCGAGTGGTGGCCACCGCCGCTCGTAGCACAATCGAAGGGCAAGTGGCCCTTAGCTTTAAAGGCTTTAAAGAAGTTTTAGAGACGGAGGATCAGCCTTACGTTTTGGTTTTTGGAACAGGTTTTGGCCTAACCCAAGACTTCATGAAAACCTGTTATGGTGTATTGGAGCCTATTAAGGGTGATTCAGATGATGATTATCGTCATCTAAGTGTTCGCTCGGCCGTCAGTATCTGTCTTGACCGACTATTAGGGTCATGATATTTCATTACCTCTTAAAGAACAGTTTACGTAAGGATTGAACATGGCAAAAGCAGTAAAAAAAGAGACTAAAATCAGCAAAACTAAAACTCGAGTAAAAAAATCTACGCCGACTAAATTTACCGGTAAAGAAACTAGCATCGTTAAACGCGTAACTAAAAAAGCTGTTAACACTAAAATTGCTGCTTTTAGCCCAGGCGATACAGTTAACGTTTTCGTTAAAGTCATCGAAGGCGAAAAAGAACGTGTCCAGGTTTACAAAGGCGTTGTAACTAAAGTTCAAGGTCACGCTCACAAAACATTTACAGTACGTAAAGTGTCTGCGGGTGTTGGAGTGGAAAGAACTTTCCCATTCAATTCTCCAGCAATCGATTCAGTAGAATTAGTTTCTCACGGTAAAGTACGCCGCGCTAAACTTTACTACTTACGTGGTCTTGATGGTAAAGCAGCTCGTATTGAATCTGAACTTGCTCAAGTTGAATCCACTTCAAACAAGTAATATCTAGGCCAGAGTGAAGTCAAAAGCTCGGCCTTTTAATAAATATAAATTTGATCATCTTCCCACCCCACACATCGGCATCGATGAAGTGGGGCGTGGTTGTTTGGCGGGTCCCGTGGTGGCCGCCGCCGTTATTTTTAAATCAACGAATGACATTAAACTTTATCAAGATTCAAAAGCCATCGACCAAGAAAAGCGCGAAACGCTTTCGGCCAGTATTCATTTACATCACCACGTAAGTATTGGCTGGGCCAGCGTGGAAGAGATTGATCAGATCAATATTCTGCAAGCTACATTTCTAGCGATGCGCCGGGCGATCGAAGGGCTTCATCTTTTAGATGTGGGCACCGTACTAGTTGATGGGCGCGATATGATTCCGAAATTGGAAAGGCATCAGCAGCAGGCCATCATTAAAGGCGATCAGCACGTGAGCCTGATTTCTGCAGCCTCGATTGCGGCGAAGGTAGCGCGCGATCAATTTATGACGAAGCTATCCGCAGAGGTGGCTGGTTATGGATTTGAAAAACACAAAGGTTATGGAACATTATTTCACCGCGAGCAAATTCAGAAAATTGGCCCAAGCATCTGGCACCGTAAAACTTTCGGCGGTGTTAAAGAGTACCTCGCAAAATCCGCATTATAAAAAATCTCAAAGCTTAGGTTTAGCCGCCGAAGTTTCGGTAATCGAAAAAATGAAACATAATTCTTGGTCGCTTTCGTTTCAACGAGCGCGAACGAAAATTGCCGAAATCGATCTGATTTTCGAAAAACAAAATAGGGTCGCACTGATTGAAGTAAAAGCTTTAAATAATTCTTGGCGAGCGTTTGAACGTATCGGGGTAAAGCAAACACAGAAGTTACAAGTGAACCTTATTTTTTTAGCTTCGCAATTTAAGGAATTTAAATTTTTTGCGGCGATTTGTTGGGTCGATAAAAAAGGAAAAGTTTACTTTGTCGAGGTCAGCTAAGGCTAACTAGTTAATATTAAGCTCTGCCGGAGGGATAACCTTCGTTGGTTTTCCATCAAATGAGAAGTCGAAAGTTAATTTCCACTCATTCGTCGAAGATCCCACTTTTTGATCGCGGTAAAAATTAACGACCCAGCATTCGCCCGGGGGTTTTAGCTGCGTGATTAAAGAGAATTTTTTCAAGCGTGAACCATTATCACGATCAGCGCTGGCATCAAAGATGACGCCGGTTAAAACATTTACGTAAGTAGAAACAAAGCCAATCGCCAGCGAGATATCATCTTGCTTAGGCTCAGTTCTTTTGCTGGTTAAACCAATTTTAAAATACTGTTGTTGGTCGTTTAAAAAACTAAGTGATGTTGTACTGTTTGTGGCTTTTAAATAGGGAAAGTAATTCACTTGCGAGTAACTTTGAATTTGGTCTAAATCCAATAATAAAGTGCCGGATAGATCCGACAAAGGTTGATCACGGTTTAAACCGTACTGCGCTTGGTATAAATCGTAAGACTGAGTCACGCGAAAGCTAACGACAGTTTTATAAGTATTATCCTCACGTTTTTTTCTAACTAGACGGTCTAGAATTGAAACTGAGATAATGTGGCGATCGTAAACGCGATCTTCGTAATCGTATAAAACGCCGCCCGGGGTATTAACATCATTATCTGAAATAATATTTTTAGACGAGTACGGAGCCTCTGTGCCGGTGCCTGAGCCGAAAAAAGAATGCGATTGGCTTTGTACCCAAGGAATCCAAGAGTATTGAATTTCGGGAATAATTTCATTTTTATATTTTTTGCCAGTGATGCTGTAATCTTCATCATAGATATTATGAAACTTGGTCCGGGTATTTAAATCAAATTGCACGTAACGGCGTGAGCTGAAGCGTTCTTCACCGACGTCAAAAAAGTATTGGGCTTCGTGATATGAAAAAGTTGGTGAAAGATTAATCGCGTTGGCTAAATTATAAGTATCCGTTGTCAACGAGGCTTTCAGTAGAGCGCGTTGGCCGGTACGCATAATATCTGTACCTTCGTTAAAAACACCATCTTCGACTAAGTTACAATTTTTTACGCCGGAGTTTTCACAATTAGGTAAGCCGGATTCATTTGTAACATATCGTTGGGTTACGCCCGTGGTGGGGTCCGTGTAAGTGCCGATGTCATCATATGGTTTATTGCGATAAAAACGTGTGTAGCTTGAATCAACTTTGTAATAAAGCGGCAGATCAGCCACGCGCAGATAGGTTGAATCGAAACGCACTTCGGGAAATTTATGAACTGAATTATTATTTGAGGAAAGCGGATCCGCCTGAAGTAAATTTTTATAGTACGAAGAATCAACGCTAGTTAAAGTGTGGTCCGTAAAGTGTGAGTAAGTTAGACGATTTTCTAAAGAAGATTCAGAGTAATTTTTAAATTCGTCAGAGAAATCTTTTGGATACTGTAAATCGCTAGCAGTAGAAATACGCAGTTGTAGTTTATTATTAGCATCCCAAGAATATTGATTATACGAACGTAACGCCCAGCGGTTGTATGCGGTGTATTTTTCGCTTGGCTGACGATAAGTGTTGTAACGATCTTGTGACGCGTACAAGGCATCGTGAATGAAAGCGGTATTTACCGTACCGAATGAATCTTGATTGATGGCGTAGCGGTATTCAACTAAAGGTTTTACTCCGCCAATTTCATAATTTTTTAAAGTAAAAGTCGCATCTTGCGAACGCGAAATGGCCCAAAATCCGCTTTGAGCAATTGCTAAATTACGATCTTGAATGTAACTGATTTCGGGAGTTAATAAACCACTTTGACGAACTGACTTCAGCGGAATAACTAAATACGGAAACCAAAAAATGGGAACTCCACCGAGGCGCAAAAATGTATTTTTTAAATAAGCATAGCCGCCCAGTTCAGCTTTAATTTTACTGCCGTCAAAACTCCAAGTCGATGGACAGTTTGAACAAGTGGTGTAATCCGCATTCGACACATAAAATTCGGTATCACTTAACTTTTCAATAATATCACCTTGAAAGCGAATATTATTCGACTGAACGGACCCGTAAAAAATAAGGCCTTGGTTGGCTTCGTAATCTAATTTAACTTCGCGTCCACTCATTGAAAACAAAGCGGCTTGAATTTTAACGTTACCAACAAGGTGGGCTTGTTTGGTTTTTAAATTGATTTCCATCTGCTCGGCTTCAAAAAATTGATTTTGGTAAATGACTTTTACATTGCCCTGTAAAAATACAGTTCCTTTTTCTAAATCGCGAGAAAGGCTATCTGAAGTAATCGTAAAACCTTGAATCTGGGCCGTTGAGACGAAGGTCTGGTCAGAGACAGGTACCGGTAATAATTCAGAAACTGGGTCCAGCTTCTGGTTGGAAGTCTGGCCCCAGCTAAGTGGAACAACAAAAAGAATAAATAAAAATAAAAACTTCATTATCAGCAAAAAGCTTAGCATTTTGGGAACTAAAGTCACCTCTACAGACTAAAGGTGCATTGATTATTTTTCAGTTCTTCCGATAACAAATTACCGGAGGAGAATCCTTATGCAAGCTCACTTTTATGAAGTTGGTGATTTAATGGTGGTTGAAGTGAAAGGCCGTATTGAGGCTGATCAGAATAAACCTTTTCGCGATGTCTGCGAGCAAAGATTGAAAGACAAAAAAGTTGTTTTTTGTCTAGGGGAGCTTAACTTTACGGCATCTGCTAATATTACGAGCTTTTTCGAATCAATCAAATTGATCGAAGATGTAAAAGTAGTGGGGCTTGCGCCCGATTTCTACAGATTGTTAGATTTAAAAGGTATAACCGAAATCAGAACCTTTGCGACCTTATCTGACGCACTTAAGTCGGCGACATTTCTCGGCTAAGTTGATTATTCAATTTTTCTAAACGATTTAATCTTTCATTCATGGTTAGAGACTCGTCGATATGCTTTGTAAGCTGGTGACGTGTCACTTCTAGGGTGCTTTCCTTTTCTTCCAGACGAACTTTAAGTTGCCCGATATCGATGGTTGCGACCAGAGCATTTTCTTGTTGGTTTTGTAGCTGAAGTTCTAAGGCAGTCTTTGCTTGAATAAGGCTATTCAACTGAGTTTGGTCTAGTTCGTGAATTCTTTTAAATTTAATTAATTCATTCTCAAAGTAATTTTTAAACTCGAGCGCTTTTTTTAGACGAGAAATTTCTTTTGATTTTACATCATCTTTATTTTGCAGCTCTAAAATTTCTTTTGAAAATGAATGAATTTGTTCTTCATAAGTCGAGATCAAATTATTTTTTTCAGTTTGCGCGATCTGTTGGAGGGTTTCTTTTTGAGTAATCGCTGCATCCAGGCGTTTTTGTAATTCCTCATTGGTAGAACTCAGGGCCTGGCTTAACTTTTGGGAGCGAGCAAAATTTTGTTTTAAGGTTGCTAATTGAATTTTAAGATCTAAGATAAAAGGCTTTACCACGTTTTGAATTTTAATATGGAATTTTGAAAAACGCTTTATCTCACCTAGTTGAGAGATGTTAATTTTTTCTAAAGTATAAACTTTTTCATTCAGCAGCTGTTGCCGACCATTGAACTCTTCATTTTCTTTTTCTAACTCAATATTTTTTTCAGTTAATAATTGATTTTTTTCGAAATAGTTTTGCATTTCGAAAAAAAATTTATTTTTCTCTTCAATCAGTTTATTGTTTTCAGTTTCAAATAAAAGTAAACGACGGTAGTTGAGTTTCAATTTAACTTGTAACTCTTCGTTCTCTTTACTGATTTCACTTAAAATTAAAGATTGGGGCATTGCAGAATTAACTGAGTGAGATAAATTTTGCGTTAAACTGGCTTCGATCATCTCAAGGTTTTTCATTTCAAAATCCATAAACTTCCTCCTGAAGTAACTGGTTGGCTGGCGGTAAGCCTTATGCCTAGTTTGCCATAAATAAGTCTAGGACCCATCAGCTCAGAGCTAAAACTAGACCTTTGTAGGTGATCTTGAGTAAGTAAAAATGGTTTTTTAGTATTTCAAAATAAAGCCGATAAGATCGCATGGGCGAGGTTCACTTACGTAATACCACAAAGGCGATTGATTTAGATGCCAGCGATCTGGGAAGACCGGATGGTTTGCGTTACACAATTCTTACTTCGGTGATTAATGAAGAGTACGACCGTGCCATTAAGACTTTAAAAGAATTTGTTGAATCAGAGTCTGAATATCCTAATTTTAAAATGAAGGTTGAGCGCTATGCCCTGCATGCGATTGATCTGATTTATGCGATTCGAACTAAAAGAAATTTTCCAGGGTTGAGTGCGTTAACAAGAACTAAGCAACAGGAGCTTAAGGAAAAGTTTAAAGAGCATTTCAAAGAGCTACGCTTAATCATGAAAAAAATCGAAAACTGTATGGAAGAGCTTCGTATTAGCGATGTGAAGTCGACTCGTATCGTTGTGCGTTCGTTGTGGTTGGCTGTTTTAACCGTATTTTGCACGGCAGTTGTTTATGAGATTTGCCGTGGTATGGGCTACACCATGATGATTTACTTTGATGCGCAAATCGAGTCTATACTTCATTGGATGTTTAGCTTTTTAATCTAAATTACCGTAATAATGAAACTATTTAACTTCGTTAACGGCTGTTTTTAAAACTTCTAATATATTTCCGTAAGGTAATTTTTTACGATTTAAGTAAACCGTTGGCGTACCAGAAACTTGGGCTTTTGAGCCCTCGGCGGTAATCTTTTTTAATAGATCGTAAGTCTCCGAAGACTCAGCGCACGCGCCGATTGCTACGGCATCTAAACCAAATTGTTTTGAGAAATCACTTAAAAATGGCTTTAAGTCAGTCGCTGCGATAAATTCATCTTGTTTTGAAAATAGCCACTCTTGAACTTCCCAGCCTTTCTGCGAAAGTTTTTCTGCGCACATTGCATAGCCGGCAAGGATGCAGCGCGATCCATCGCCCTTTGGCATTTTTTCTTCAAAGTTGCAAATTCCATCGAGTGGGTAAGGTTTCATAATAACGTGAACATCGGGATTCGCTTTTAAAAATGTTTGAAATGTTTTTGAAGCATCTCGGCAGTGTGGGCATTTAAAATCTGCGTACTCAACGATGACGACTTTTGTTGAAGTGCCTTTGTTACTAATGCCAAGGCTGTAGTCGAGCTGATGCTCGAAGCCGCCTCTCCACTGAGCTACTTTTTCGGGAACCATTTTTTTAAGTTCGTTTAAGCCGTAATTTTCTTGAATCATACCGGCGGCGACCCACGAAAATACCGGAATTAAAATAAACGCGATCAGGTGTGAGCGATAAGTCGTAAAGTAATTAAAGATATCAAATTTTTCGCGCGAATCAGTGTTAAATGCATTCCAACCCAAAGCTAAGTTAATAATTGAAAACACATAAGTTGCTACACACACCGGGCAAATAACTTTGACGTAGACCAAAGAAATAAAACCCATGACAAATGAAACTAGCGCTGCAAAAACAAGCATCGCGCGAACCGAATTTTTTAAATAAACCGAATTTTGAATCCAACCTAGTCCAGCGTTCGCGACAAAGCCTAAAAGAAATAAAGTAAACACTCCGCCCAATATTGAAACCGGAATATTGAATAATTCTGCGTAAGAACTTAATGCTGCGGCATCGCAATTCATCGTAGCGCTAACGCTGCAGAATGAATCTCCACCTAGACCTAGTTTAATCGCATAGTGATGGACCGTTAAGTAGATAAATAAGCCAGTCGTGACCAATAAGCTAATAATCAGGAGGTTTTGTTTTTTTGTCATATAGATATCTTTTTTGTTTTCATTCTTGAAATCAACAATTGTTTTAATAAAGTGAGGTTTATATACTTATTTGATATGGATTCGACGCAATTAGTTCAAATTCGCAAAGATTTTTACAAAACGATCAGAAAGCGTGCCGAATCCATTACGGGTCACGAATCAAAAGATTTGCAAAAATATCGAGAGCGCTACGAGAAAGAACTTAGTCTATTACCTTGGACATCCGTTGATAAGCGTCATTTATTTGAGCGTCTTAAGGCTGCAGACCTTATTATCGTCGGCGACTTTCACGCGCAAAAACAATCAACGCGGGGTTTTCTGAGAATTATTCGTAAGATTAAAGTCCCCTTAGTGTTGGCTCTGGAATGTTTAACCGATAAAGATCAGCCTGTGATCGAAAGTTATTTACAGGGGTTGCTTTCTGAAAAAGATTTTTTATCCAAGGTAGCCTGGAAAAAAAAGTGGGGATTTCCCTGGGAAAACTACCGACCTTTGTTTAAATGGGCGCAGCAAAATAAAATTTCGGTCTACGGCGTCAATTCGGGCGAAAAATCTTTAGCCTTACGCGATGAGAAATCAGCACAAATTCTTAAAAAAGTTCACGGATTAAATCCGGGGAAAAAAATATTTGTGCAGTACGGCGATTTACATATCGCCTCGGCGCATTTGCCAAAGCAGATTAAAAGTAAATTACCTAAGCTTGATGTATGCGTAATTTACCAAAGCCCAGAAATTCTTTATTTTAAAATCATGGAAAAACACAAAGAGCTTTCCACCGACGTTGTTAAGCTAAGCGCAGACCGCTGGGCATTAAACGTTCTTCCGCCCTGGATTAAGTGGCAAGACTACCTGCTTTATTTAGAAAGTGGTCATGACAAACGAATTAAAATTTCTGAAATTGATCCCACCGATAGCGTTTCACAAACGGTTGAGTTATTGGCAAAGTCTTTTGGTTTAAAAACAGATGTTTCATCCCTTTCAGTCTATTCGGCTAATGATGATTCTTTTTTTGAAAAAGTCAGTCAGCTACCGTTGCAATTAAGAAAACGTGCTCTAGAAAATGTGCAAGAAGGCGTGTCATTTTTTATTCCCGAAATTGAGATTGGTTACTTAGCTAGGTTTTCGGTAAATCATGTAACCAGGGTTGCCGCACAATATATTTATTTTAAAGAAAAGGGATTTTTAAAAACGATTTTAGATCCGAAAAAAGATTTTTTGAAATGTATCTGGCTTGAGGCGGTCACTTACGTATGTAGTAAAGTGACTAATCCGAAAAGAAAAACTGATACTCTGCAAGATATCCGCGATGCTTTACAGAAAGAACAGTTCGATGATCGGGGTAAGGAAGCTTTGATGTTATCCCTTACGCAAAAATTATCTGAATTGCAGTTTTTGTCGCAGGCAAAATTAAAACCTTCCAGCGATATTGTAAAAAAATATAATACCAGTAGTTATACAATATCGGCGCAAATCTTAGGTGGTATTTTAGGTGAGAAATTCTTTTACGCAATCAATAAGAAAATGATTCGTTTTCCAATCAATAAAACGTTGTTGTTCAAAGATTTGCAACTAGTTCATTTTGCGCACGCTTATTACGAAACTTTGGAAATGGTTGAATCGTGGCCGGTTCCATTTCGCAGTAAATACGATAAAATGTAGTGAGTTAATTACTTCACGACATCTTTAAATTCTTTACCAGGTTTAAATCGGGGAACGGTTGTCGTAGGAATTTTATAGGTTTGACCAGTCTTAGGATTGCGTCCGGTTTTAGGTTTTCTCTCGGTACGGCAGAACGTTCCAAAGCCCACAATTTTTACATCATCTCCCTGAGCGACGGCTTTTTGAATGACCGCTAAAGTACAATCTAGGCAGCTTTCCGCTACGACCTTACTTAACTTTGCTTTTGTAGCGATTGCGCTGACTAATTCTGCTTTATTCATATGTACTCCGACAAAGAGATGAGGCTAAGAAAACCAGGCTCAAATGTCACTGCATTTCGCAGGTTCATTAGGACGTCTGGACTGATTGCTACGGCGTCTTATTTTGACACGCTTAGCATTCAATCATTGGTAATGAATAGATAGCTAAACTTTGGTCAATGCCTAGCCGAAGAGCCAAATATGAGTAGAGTAGATTCATTTTTGATCATCATTATTATCTTACTGTCGGGTCTTTTTGTTATACACAAAACAGCGGAATTTCAATTCTCCGGCGTCGACTTTGAGCGACAAAAAAATAAACAGCTTGCACACCAGATTAAGCAAATGCGGCTTCAAGAAAAAGTTGCCGAAATTGAAAAACGAAATCTTGTGCCTAAGCAGACAGTTAGATCAATCGCAAGTGTTCCGTCTTCGTCCAACCAGATAAAAGAATCTGCTTTTGATGCGAATAAAGAATTAATGAATTCTTCTGACATTGCAGAAAGCTATTATAAAAAAGCAGAATTGAATTGCGAAAAATATAAAAAAGAAGATATTTGTACCGAAAACATTGAAGTGGTGATCTCGCAGTTTCCGGAGACTCGATGGGCGGGTGAATCTTTAATTTTGCTAGGGCGCCTGTATTTGAAGACTCGTCAAAATGACCGAGCTAACGAAGTGATGAAGATTATTGCCCGTGAATTTAAAGGCGATAAAGAAATTCAAGGAAAACTTTTTGAACTTAAGAGGAGCCAGTTTTGATGCGATTATTGGCGGTTTTATTTTTATTACCGGTCATTGTAAAAGCTGAACTGATTCAAGTTCCGGAAAATTGTATTCAAATTGCAGCGGTACCATGCCTGGTTCGTTCGGCCAAGCAAGAGGCTCTGCAGTCAAAAAATAAAGATTACAGTTATTTAGTGGATAGCCACAGCATTACCAAATGGATTTCATTCGGTGTGGTCACAAAATTAGATTTACTGGATGGTACATTGTACGTAAAAAAAGCTGAAGATAGCCAAACTACTTTTAACGTGAATGATATCCAAGTTAAGGCGAACTCATTTTTTGTGGCACGCGATAAACAAAAACTAAAAATCTTAGATGGTGAAAAGTTTTTAATGACGGAGTACCAACTCAGTTCGAATAAAGAAATTGGCAGTGTGGTGGTAAAAATTGATTTCGTAGATAAAAAAAATCTGATCAGTTTTTTATCAAATTTTTTTCACACCAAAGAACAGCTAGTTCAGTATTTAAAGAAAAGTGAAGGAAATTGGATTAAAGAGTTCGCTTCGCAGAATGCAAACCAAACCAAAGTCCTGGTTCGTTCAATCGCATCAGTGGAAGATCAAGAGCGAAACCGTCTACTAAAAAAGCAATACGATGAAAAAGAACTGAAAAAAGTAAGAGAAACATTTTTTTACAGGACATTCTACCGCTAAGTCTTTAATCTAAAGACTATGTTAGCATCAAGACGCGCCAAAATAGTTGCCACAATCGGTCCCTCAACCAGAGATCCTGAAAATTTAAAGAAAGCAATCGAAGCGGGCTTAAACGTTGCACGGCTTAATTTCAGCCACGGAACTCACGAAGAACATTTAGCCGTGATTAATCATATCCGCCAGATTTCGCTCGAGCTGAAAGCTCCGGTGACGATTCTACAAGATCTGCAAGGCCCCAAAGTGCGCGTGGGTTTATTTGAAAAAGGATCCATCACTTTAAAAGAAAATGAAATCGTGACCATCACCATCGAAGACGTCATGGGCCGCGAAGGATTAATTCCCAGCGACTTTAAAGAACTATGTAAGGCCTGCGTGCCGGGAACACAAATTCTATTAGATGATGGTTTAATTGAACTAAAAGCTATCGAAGTCGGCGAAAAATCTTTAACTGCGTTAGTGATCTACGGCGGAATTTTAAAAAACCGCAAGGGGATGAATTTACCGGGCGTTAATTTGCCGGTTGAGGCAATGACGATTAAAGATAAAGAAGATTTAGCTTTTGGTTTAAAAAATAATGTTGATTACGTAGCCCTTAGTTTTGTTCGTCACGGAAAAGATATTCGTCAATTACGCGAAATGATCGAGCGCGCAGGATCGCCGGCGAAGATTGTCGCAAAAATTGAAATGGTTGAAGCTTTAGATAACTTAGAAGAAATTGTTCGCTTAAGCGACGTGATCATGGTGGCTCGCGGAGATTTAGCCGTAGAAGTGGGGCAAAGCCGCTTGCCCAGCGCTCAAAAAAGAATTATTAAATTATCAAATGAATTAGGTAAACCCGTCATCACCGCCACCCAAATGTTAGATTCAATGGTAGAAAATCCACGTCCGACTCGTGCCGAGATTACAGATATCGCCAACGCCGTGATTGATGGAACAGATGCGCTGATGTTATCGGCGGAAAGCGCTAGCGGGAAATATCCGTTTAAGGCAATTCGTACGATGCACGAAATTAT
Source organism: Bdellovibrio sp. (assembly GCA_014376435.1). Taxonomy (GTDB): domain Bacteria; phylum Bdellovibrionota; class Bdellovibrionia; order Bdellovibrionales; family Bdellovibrionaceae; genus Pseudobdellovibrio. Next base: position 40,873 of record JACMRL010000022.1, read on the forward strand.
TTTAGAAGTAGAAAAAAATGAAGAAAATTATTATAAAATTTCTTTAGATAATGAATTACTCAGTACGCCGGCGGCAATTGCAGCCAGTTCTGCATTAACGGCGTTAAAATTAAATGCCACCGCGATCGTTTGTTTAACGACGACGGGTAAAACCGCGCAAATTATTTCAAGCTTTCGCCCGAAAGCGCAAATCATCGCGATCACTTCAGATGTAGAAGTTTTAAATCGCTTAGAAATCACCTGGGGTTTACAGACGCTGCATTTGGGGCCTTACCATAATTTAAAAGATATTCTTATCCAGGTTGAAAAACTTTTAATTGAAAACGGATTATGTAAAACGGGCGACCGAATTATTTTAACTCTGGGTCAACCCGTCGCTGATAAGGGTAAAACAAATTCTATTCACGTGCATGTATTAGGCGGAGAAGAATATAAAAAATCTGAAGTGGCGAAATTACCACTTCGTTACAAGCCGATTTAGTCTGAATTAATTAAATTTAAGCGCTCTAAATCTTTCGAACTTAACGCGCTACTTGGCCTAATAAATTGCGTTGGGTCTTTGGGACGCATGGTGGGTTGATTATTAATTGAAAACATTGTGTCGGGATAAAGCATGACGGATTCAAAATCAAATGAACTTAAGCCACTCAACTGCATCAAACTTGATGAAAAAATATCAAAGTTAATCTTATGTCGTGAATCAATATTTACCCACAGCATATCTAAAAATTGATTTCGGTCGCTCCGATTTTGTTCATGTATAAAGCCGATCGCATGCATCAATTCGTGTATGATTTCTCGAACTCCGCAGTTTGGAGAAATCCATATTGGCTGTGCGCCACCTACTTTACCTAAGTAAGATTTGCAGTTACCTGAACTTTCCTGAAAGACTAGAAAGTCAGTTTGATTTAAACCTGCTAAAAAGTGGATTTTCGTTTTTTCAAAATAACTGAGCGCTTTGAATATTCGCTCTGGGTTCGAAACATTTGATTGAATGTAAAATGGGATCACTCCACTAGGCCACAGAGTCAAATTAGGCTGGCTGGTTTTTCCGGTGGCTGCATCATTCGGCGGAGTTCCTAGAACAATATCACCTTGGATAACGGCCACATCTTCATCGATGGTGTAAGTAAGCTCTCCGATCTCACTTTCTAAGCGAGAAAAAGGCGTAAGCTTGATTTTTTTTTGAATAGCAATTTTAGACGCTGGGACGTTAAAAACAGTGGTTTGATCTGATTTTATATCGTCTGAGTGATGAGTTGGAATTTTTTGTGTCTTAGATGAGTTTGTTTTGTTCGCAGCAAGGATTTGTGCTTCAGTTATCGTTTCAGATTTTTCGTTTAAATTTCTATTTTTTTGAAAAATAAAAAAAACGCTTACAAGGATCGTAAACGCTAACAAAAGTTTTAACTTCACGCAAAAACCATCGCCTTACATTCAGGATGAATCGTAATTTTACCTTCGGTGGCTTTAACCACTTGTTCAGCCGTCATATCGGGTGCGTATTCTAAAAGTACAAAACCCTTATCGGTGATTTCAATCACGCCAAAATCTGAAACAATTTTTTTAATACATTTTACGCCCGTTAAAGGCAGCGTGCATTTAATGCGAAGTTTTGAATTTCCTTCCTTATCAGTGTGTTGCATGGCCACGATTACATTTTTTGCGCCCGCAACTAAATCCATCGCACCGCCCATACCTTTGATCATTTTTCCCGGCACCATCCAGTTCGCTATACTGCCAACTTCATCAACTTCCATCGCTCCTAAAACGGTTAGATCAACGTGACCGCCGCGAATCATCGCAAAGCTGTCGGCTGAACTAAAAAAGCTAGCGCCCGGCATGGTGGTGATTGTTTGTTTACCGGCATTAATTAAATCGGCATCCACGTTATCGTCGGTCGGAAAAGGTCCCATACCTAAAAGGCCATTTTCACTCTGTAACATAACGGATTTTGTCGTAGGAATATAATTCGCAACTAAAGTTGGAATGCCTATGCCTAAGTTAACGGTGTAGCCATCTTGAACTTCGGCGGCAATACGCTGGGCAATTTGTTCACGAGTTAAGGGCATAGCTATCCTTTGCTTACGGTGCGTTGTTCGATGCGTTTTTGATAATCCTTGCCTTGAAAAATTCTTTGCACGTAAACACCTGGGGTGTGAATTTGATCAGGATCTAAAGTTCCCGTTTCAACAAGTTCTTCAACTTCGGCCACGGTAATTTTACCGGCGGTGGCAATCATCGGATTAAAATTACGTGCCGTTTTTCTAAAAATTAAATTACCGAATTTATCGCCCTTCCAGGCTTTAACAAAAGCGAAGTCTCCGGTGATTGCTAATTCTAGAATATATTCACGCCCGTCGAAAACTTTAACTTCTTTACCTTCAGCAATTTTAGTTCCTACGCCGGTCGGAGTGTAAAAACCGGGGATTCCCGCGCCGCCGGCACGTAGACGTTCAGATAAAGTTCCTTGCGGGCAGAATTCAAGGTCAAGTTCGCCCGACATAAATTGTTTTTCAAATATTGCATTTTCACCGACGTAAGAAGACAACATTTTTTTAATCTGGCGAGTTTGTAATAATAGACCTAAACCGAAATCATCGACGCCGGCGTTGTTAGAAACGCAGGTTAAATTCTTTGCGCCGGAATCACGTAAGGCGGTAATACAGTTTTCGGGAATTCCGCAGAGGCCGAAGCCTCCCACTAATAAAGTCATACCGTCTTTTACTCCGGCAATCGCGGCTTTTGCATCGGCATAAACTTTGTTAGACATAACTACCTTTCGATAATCAGGGCTACGCCTTCGCCGCCACCGATACATAAAGTGGCTAAACCACGTTTTAATGATTTATTTTTTAAAGCGTGTACTAAAGTTGTTAATACGCGTGCGCCACTGCCCCCGATCGGGTGACCAATCGCGATTGCGCCACCCATGACGTTAATTTTTTCTGCGGGAATTTCTAATGTTTTTTGCGCGGCCATCGTCACATTTGCAAAAGCCTCATTGATTTCGAATAAATCGATATCGCCGATTTTTAAATTTGCAATCTCCAAGGCTTTTTTAATTGCGCCCACTGGAGCGGTCGTAAAGTATTTCGGCTCTTGCGCAAAGTGCGCGTAAGATACGATTGTCGCAAGCGGAATAATGCCGCGTTTTTTTGCTTCGGTCTCAGACATCAGTACTAAAGCGGCCGCGCCGTCATTTAATTTTGAAGCATTCGCCGCCGTGATGGTGCCATTTTTATCAAACGCGGGTTTTAAGCCTGGCATTTTATCAAACATCGCTTTGCCGGGTTCTTCATCCGTATCAACGATTATCGGACCTTTTTTACCTTCGATTGTCACCGGAGCAATTTCATTTTTGAACTGGCCATCGGCAATCGCTTTTTGTGCTTTTTTGTAAGAGTTGATGGCAAATTCATCTTGAGCTTCACGAGTAAAATCAAAATCTTTCGCGCAGATTTCAGCCGCCGTACCCATGTGGAAATTATTGTATGGATCCCATAAGCCGTCTTTGATCATAGAGTCAGTGAGCGATTGATTTCCCATGCGGTAGCCGTTACGTGAATTTTCTAAAAGGTGAGGAGCTAAAGACATATTTTCTTGTCCGCCCGCGACCGCAATTTTTGTGTGACCTAAGCGAATTGAATCGCTGGCTAACATCACGGCTTTTAACCCTGATCCACAAACTTTATTGATCGTTAAACACGGAGTTGAATTGGCAATGCCTGCATACAAAGCCGCCTGACGTGCCGGAGCTTGTCCTGCGCCCGCGGTTAATACTTGTCCCATAATTACTTCATCAATTTCGTTGGCCGAAACATTCGCTTTTTCAAGAGCAGACTTAATTGCAATTGCGCCTAATTTAGTTGCGGGTAAAGTTGAAAGTGATCCCATAAATGCGCCGACGGGTGTGCGTGCGGCCGAAACGATGACGACTTTTTCCATAAAAATGACTCCTTAAAAAAATGAATATTTGAAGACTGTCAGCTTAACCGGTTTTTAGGATGATAGTCAGTCGCGGAAACGCTGTTACGCTAGCCGCAAAACCAGTTGACTATTTAATTGGAATCACACAATGGTGGTTCTATGGCAAAAACAAAACCAGCACTAAAATCACATACTAAAGCTAAACCAGTTAAGGTTGCTAAAAAAGACAACAAAAAGCCCATCAAAAAGCCTGCTGTTGTAGCAAAAAAAGCAGCACCAGTTAAGACGCAAAAAGTCGTAACTAAGCCTGCTCCTAAAAAAGTTGAGCCTAAAAAAGAAAAAGAAGTCAAAAAAGTTGCACCTATCGCTGTTAAAAATAACGCGAAGGCTAGCGAAAAAGTGATCGAAAAGCCCATCTCAAAAGTGGCAGTGAAGCCAGTTGCAAAACCAATGAAGGCTGAAACTAAAGCAAAATCAAAAATTAAGAAGCCGGAAAAGAAAACGGAAGAAGACTTTGATGACGTGGTGATCGGTGATGATTTTGGCGAAAGTGAAATTGCTGAATACGAAGACGACTTAAAAGCCGTAGAAGACGACGACGATGATACAAACTTAGAAATCACCGATGACGATGAAACCGAAGAAAAAGATGAAGAAATCTATTTAACAGATTCTGAGGGACGCAGATTATGCCGCGTACGTGATTGTGACCAAGTATCAAATGTTGAAGGCTACTGCCGCTACCATTATTTATTATTATGGAAAAAAATCCAGATTCGTAAGCACATCTTAATTGATACGAAGCTTGAAAAGTATATCGAAGATTTAATGGCTCGCTATCCAGATAAATTCTTAGACGTGATCAAAAAAGATCTTAAATCAGAGAAAGACTTCTTATCAGTTATCCAAGAGATGGAACTTGATGAAAATGCTTTGGCTGAAAACGACGACGAAAATGAAGTGCAATCATTCGCGGATGAAATTCGTGGTATTGGTGATGCGCCAAGCATGGAAGACGATAGCGATTTCTAGTTTTTAAATTTAAATTAAGAAATAAAAAAGGACTCATCAATGAGTCCTTTTTTATTTTAGAATGTATTAAATCTAATTACTCGCACGAAGTATTCATCGCGACGCCGGCAAAGTGACCATCTAAGTCTAAATCAAGTTGTAATTTTCCAGAGCGACATGCGTTTTGTAAAGTAGCTGCCGCGAAAGCTGCGTTTGCTTTTAATGAAGCGTAATCAGCATCAGTCATCATGGTTTCTTTTTTCATAAATGATTTCATCGAATCAGACGCTAGGTCTGCATTCAATTTTAATAATTTATGGTAAGTCTCAGGGTTAAAATGCGCTAAACCCGCTAGTAAGCCCGCAGTTTTTAAATGATTCGGGCGATTCACGCCGCAGTCATTATCTTTCATCATCATCGCCCGTGCCTTGATTGCGCCTTTAGCCGTGATTTCTTCCGGGGTCATTTTGCCTGCATGTTTTACTTCTCCAGCTTCCACATAGTAAAACTCTTCCGTGTAATGAATATTACCGAAACGATCACTTTGATTCATTAATGTGTCTAATAAGATCATGTCGGCCACGTTTTTCATTTGTAAAACTTTTTGCACGTTAGCCACTTCAAAACGATTTGAAACCAAAATATTCGCAGGCTTACTACTTTTTAGTATTTGATAAATAGGGCTTTTATCACGAAAGTTAACCGCGCGCGCGGCTTGATCCGCTCCACCAAAAAACATATCAGTGTATTTTTCTTCTTTATTTGGATTTTTTTGTAAAGCTCCGTAGCTTTGTTTAAAATCATCCGTCATCATCAAATCGCGCTTTGGACTGGTCGAGCCCGGACTTAAAAAGCTAAGTAAGCTTCCCCAGGTTTGCGCGATCAATGAGGCACCTTGTTTTTTTGCCGCTAATTCAGCAATCGTTTTTTTACCGATGGCCGTATGTCTTTGAACATCCATCGTACGTAGTACAGAAACCGGCACTTGATTAACGTCACCTAAAAGACGAGATAAATGATAGTAACCCAAGATTGAAGGCGTGTAGCTGCAGCTGGTACTTAATTTATATTTCGTTAACATTTTAGATTCAGGAACATCACAAGATTTTGCCTCAACTTGCGCCGCAGTCATGCCTTCAGGAATCGAATAAAATTCAACCGCAGGATTTGTACTTGCCGTTTTGCCACAAGCGGCCACGGTTGCGGCCGAGCCGTTAATATCATAAGAGCAAAGAGTTTGCTCAAGCTGCAAATCTTTTTTTGAATATTCACCCCCAGATAATTTACTAGGGATCACACAAATTTCACCCGCACTACGGGCAATAATTTGTTCCCCGCGGGGTAATGAAGGAGTCAGGGTGGCCATTGCCACCGGCGCAATCAATAGGATAAGGGATGCTTTCAACATAGTTCCGCCTTTGTAGTATGTGTTTACAAAGGAGTTTTAAGCGAAATGCGTTCCAAGCGGAGAAGGCTTAGGGCATAGGTTTGTTAGCTTTTGGTGTCAAAAAGTTGGTCTGTGGGACGATTCAGGGCTTATTTATCGGACATCATTAATATTGCGGAGATAAGCTAATAAGGCATTTAATTAAATTTATTTGAAAAAATATCTAGTCGCCGCCTAAGATACATTTTGTCTCAGCAAGTACAGTTGTGATCATTCCGTTATCACAGGCAAACATAAATCCGATATCGCTGTTTGGTTTTTGGTAGGAACCTTCAACGATGACACTATGTTGGGTCATGCCGTAGATGTTGTACCAATTTGCATAAGCTTGTGTGTCACCCGTGCAGTAAGCGTGAGGAACTTCAAACTGTTCTACTTCGCCCAAGCCACATGACGTAATCGTTTGGAAAGTATAGTTGTTATTAGCGGCGAATACGTTTAAAGACGCGCACATAATAAGTAAAGCAGTTAGTTTTTTCATTTTTTTTCCTTTGTTTAATTTTGGAATTAGCTAAACCTGCTTTTAATGCCATTTACTTTAGTTTTCAAGTCTCTGGGGACTTCTTGACGTAATCTTAATTTTAAAAATTGATCATTTCTAATAGGCTAGCGTTCGCCCCAAACAGCGAAAATATCATAGTCTGTAAAAAATGCAGTAGCTAAACCTTTCGTAACTCCGACCAAGTATATTTTCCCCTGAATAGTCGCAAATAAAGGGGCGCCACTGTCTCCGGGTGCCACGCGCGAAATTGACTGAGACTGTGCCGAGTATTTAGAAAAAGTCATTTGATTTAAGTAAGCGAATTGTTTCGTATCATTGGTGTTAATGTATTCAATCGGATTCACACTCACGAGCAGTGGGTTCATTAAATTAATTCCTTGAATCGATTGTTTCCAAATATTTGCGAAAATAAAATCGGTAGGTAAAGTTAACGGAGTATTTAATCTAACAAATGCGAAATCACTTCCGGGTGGAATTTTGTTCGCGACAGAGCCAAAATCAATTCCTTTCATAAATTTAACAGTAACTTTAGATTCATGACGTAAAATAGTGATGTAGCCGCTGCGATAAGTTGTCCCATCTGGACGGGTTCGCGTTTGGTATTCCCCGATTTCAATTTTTATTTTTCCCATGTAATTTAAAGTAGAATTAGTTACGCAGTGGGCGGCGGTAACAACGGTGTCGTTAGAGATTAAAGTGCCGACGCAATAGCCATCGATGATATCACCATCGGGAGTGGGTCCCGGAATTTTTAATTGAACAACTGATTGCCAACTTTTATCTACGGCAGGGCTTGCGGGTAATAATGCAAAGGCATTTGCGCAGAGCAAAGAAATTAAAATTAGTGAAATTTTCATTCGGACCTTTCGTTAAGTGCTAGATAACGATCAGTCGAAAACAGGGTGGGTTCAACAAAGAAGTGATTAACGCAAAAGAACTAAAGAGGATTAATGCAAATCGTCTTTTTTCTTTTTACGTCCGCCAAAAATTTGCGGAGTCTTCGTATCAATCTCTTCTTCTTCGGTCATAGGTTCATCATCTTCGGCAGTTTCTAAGCCTAAATCTTCCATTTGTTCGGCGGTTTCCTTAAGCAGTGCAGCTTCGTTTTCTAAACCGAGTAAACGATTTGCTTCCTCTTCTAAATCTGGATTTACGCTGGAGTATTGCAGCCAAAGTTTTTGTTTTTCGAATGGGTATTCTTGCCAAACGAAAGGCATTTCGTGACCTTCTTCGTTCTCGAAATATTCAACCATGAGGCTTGCAATCGCATCTACGGCAATATGAATTTGGGAGATCGCATCTTGTTTAATTTTAGAGTGATCCAGCGAAACTTCGAAGTTTTGATAACGTAATTCGCCAGGGCGGTTAATCCCAACGCGCAGCAGTATTTCATTTTGGTAAATGCGGCCCTGAACTAGGAGTTTTTTACCATCAAGTTGAGTTTTAAAATTTCCTTCAAAAACGGTTTTAATTTGAGTAGAAAATTCTTTTGGCAGGTCGGTCCACTTTTTAGACTCTTTTTTACGCGGAATCATCATAAGTACCCTTTAGCGCCCAATAAAAAGAGGGCTTTTGTTGACTGAAATAAGAGATGTTTCTATAACTCAAAAACGCTTCGCTACACAATGGGAAAAATCAAAAAATGCTAGAAACCACGATCGACTCTGAAATGAATTTCTTAAGACCCCAATTTGATCAAGATCTAGGAAAAGGCCGCGGCGTCTACATCTCAACTTACGGCTGCCAGATGAATGTCAATGATACCGAGCGCATGTACTCGCTTTTAGAAATGGCCAATTTTTCTGTGGTGCAAACGCCGCAAGAAGCTTCGATTATTATTATTAATGCATGTTCCATCCGTGAAAAACCAGTTCACAAAGTTTATTCTGAAGTGGGCACTTACCGGAAACTAAAAGAAAAAAATCCAGATATTAAAATAGGCGTTGGCGGTTGCGTCGGTCAGCAAGAAAAAGACAAGTTGATGAAAACTCAGCCCATGATTGATTTTGTTTTTGGTACTGACAATATTGATACGCTTCCAACTTTAGTGGCCGAAGCTTACAACACGGGTGCAAAACTTGTGGATGCAAAGTTCGCACATAAGGCTCCGTATCACGTAGAAACTTTAGTTCGTAATCCGGGGATTTCAACTTTTGTAAATATCACCAAAGGTTGCGATAACTTTTGTAGCTTTTGTATCGTGCCGTTTACCCGTGGTCGTGAAAAATCGCGCCCAATCAATCATATTTTGATGGACATACGTACGTTAGTAAATCGCGGCGTAAAAGAAGTAACGCTTTTAGGTCAGAACGTAAATTCATACGAATCTGAAGGTGGAATTGATTTCGCCGATTTATTAAAAGCGGTGGCAACCCAAACTGATATTCAGCGCGTTCGTTACACAACTCCGCATCCAAAAGATTTTAATGATAAATTATTTAATGTCTTAGCGGACCACCAAGATAAAATCGGCGAGTACGCGCATATGCCAGTGCAAAGTGGTAATTCACGTATTTTGCAAAGAATGAATCGTGGTTACACGCGTGAAGAGTATGTTGAAAAAATTAATCGCATGAAAGAATTAATTCCAAATCTAGTTTTATCGACTGACATCATCGTGGGTTTTCCGGGCGAGACCGAAGAAGAATTTCAAGATACCATGTCACTGGTGCACGAAGTAGGTTTTGAAACAATCTACGCTTACGTTTATTCTCCACGCCCTTTTACCAAAGCTGCGGAATTTACGGATCAAGTACCGGAAGATGTTAAAAGCGAGCGCTTAAACCGTTTATTCGATTCACACGAAGCCATGGCTTTTCCATTAGCGAAAAAATATGAAGGCCAAGTTTTAAATGTTTTAGTTGAAAAAATTAACGACCAAGGCAAAGCGCAAGGCCGAAGTACACAAAACAAATTAGTTTACTTCATGGGTTCCGAAAGTCTGATCGGCCAGACGGTTCCGGTCAAAGTAACTCAAGCTTTTCCAAACACCATCCGCGGAGAATTAGTTCTATGATGATGACACCTGATTTTTTATTTTCAAAACCTCAAGACGAGCGCGTCGATTTCACGGAAAAAGATTTGCTCTTGATGGTTCCTTACGGACTTTCATTATCAAACGGCACCGATCGCCCTTTTTTAATTCTAAAAGACGAAGCGGGGGAAGAGACCTTACCGGTAGCGATTAATTCGTTAGAAGCGGGTGCGACCTTAACTCAATCCGCGCAAAACAGCGTGCCCGTGAGTTTACATAAGTTTTCTGAAAGTTTATTAATTAGTCTTGATATCAAACTTGAACGCTGTGTATTCGTCGAAATCAAAGGCGTACACCAGTACGTTCGTATCTACATGAAGAATCACCCACGCTATACGAGTTTAAAATTTCGTGCGGACGAAGTGATGAGTTTATGTATTCAATTAAAAATTCCGATCTACGCAACTCGTAATTTCATTGGCCGCTCAAAAGTGATGAGTGCGGAAATTACTGAAATCGCGCAAGAGCTTTCTTCGCATCCGTTAGCGACGGCAAAAACTAATAATTACTTGATGTAGGAGTATGCATGGCGATCGTGACGGCTCGTGGATTTACTCCGAAATTAGGCGCAGATGTTTTTGTCGCTGACGGCGCACAGATTATCGCGAACGTTGAAATCGGCGAGCGCTCGTCAATCTGGTTCAATACAACCTTACGTGGTGATGTGATGCCGATTAAGATTGGCAAAGAAACTAATATTCAAGACGGAAGTGTACTGCACGGTACGTTCGGAAAATTTGGCTGCGAAGTGGGTGATCGCGTGACGATTGGCCATTCCGTAATTTTGCATGGCTGTAAAATAGGCACGCGTTGTTTGATCGGGATGGGTTCCATCATTATGGACGGAGCTGAAATCGGAGAGCATTCGGTGGTCGGCGCCGGAAGTTTAGTCACCGAGGGTAAAAAATTTCCACCGCGTTCGCTCATCGTGGGAAGACCTGCCGTTTTTAAACGCGAACTGAACGAAGATGAATTAAAATTTTTGGAACAGTCCGCCGATAATTATCTTATGTACAAAACCTGGTACTAGTTGTGTTAGCCTTGGTAAACAATTACCAAGGGAGAACTTTCAATGAGTTCAGATCAGTCTCAGTTCGAGTTAGCACTCACATTTGACGATATATTACTAATTCCTCAGTACTCTGAAATTGTTCCGACCGAAGTAATTCCGAAAACTTTTTTTGCAAAAAATCTCTATTTAAATTCTCCATTAATTTCTGCCGCAATGGATACCGTGACCGAGAATAAAATTGCTAGAATCATGTCGCAAAACGGTGGCTTAGGTATGATTCACAAAAATATGTCAATCGAAGCCCAAGCCTTCGAGGTTGAAAAAGTAAAAAAATACGAAAGCGGAATGATTCAAGATCCGATTACTTTATCTCCGGATCATTACGTCAGTGAAGCTTTAGAAATTATGGCGAAGTATTCAATTAGCGGCGTACCAATTACTTCTCAAGGAAAGCTGGTCGGTATTTTAACGAACCGTGATTTACGTTTCGAAACAAATATCAATCAACCGATTCGTCAGATCATGACGAAAGAAAATTTAGTGACTACCGCAGAAGGTACGACTTTAGATCAAGCGAAAAAGATATTACAAAAACACCGTATTGAAAAATTACCCGTCGTAAATAAAGAGGGAATTCTAAAAGGCTTGATCACGATAAAAGATATCGAAAAAGCCGAAGCCTATCCGCAAGCGACGAAAGATTCGAAAGGTCGCCTGGTATCGGGTGCGGCGGTTGGCGTGGGCGGTGATTCTTTTGAAAGAGCTGAAGCATTACTAGCTGCCGGTGTTGACGTCATTTGTGTTGATACGGCTCATGGTCATTCTAAAAATGTCATTTTGATGGTGCAGCAAATCGCCGAAAAATATAAAGACGTGATCATCGTGGCGGGTAATGTGGTAACGAGTGAAGGTACGGAAGAACTGATTAAAGCGGGCGCAGACGTTGTCAAAGTGGGCGTCGGTCCGGGCAGTATTTGTACAACGCGTGTAGTGGCCGGCGTCGGTGTTCCACAAATTTCGGCGATTATAAAATGTGCGGGTACTGCAAAAAAATATGGTAAATCAATTATCGCCGATGGCGGCGTAAAATACTCTGGCGATATCACCAAAGCATTAGCGCTGGGTGCAAACACCGTGATGATCGGTAACTTACTGGCCGGGGCGGAAGAAGCTCCTGGTGAAACAATTTTATATCAAGGTCGTACATACAAAATGTATCGTGGGATGGGTTCATTAGGCGCGATGGCGAAAGGGTCGAAAGATCGTTACGGCCAGCGTGACATCATGGATTTAGATAAATTAGTACCGGAAGGTATCGAAGGCAAAGTTCCGTACAAAGGAAATGCCAGCGGCATAATTCATCAGCTGATCGGTGGATTAAAATCAGGTATGGGATATATCGGCGCAAAAAATATTGATGAACTTCAACAGCGTGCGCGCTTTGTGCAAATCACGGGGCAGGGTTTGAAAGAATCGCACGTACACGATGTGAGTATTACCAAAGAAGCTCCGAACTATCGTTTAGAATAAATTTTTAGGGGAATTAAGTTGAAAGAAAAAAATGGCTTTCTTATTCTAGATTTCGGCTCGCAAGTAACGATGCTGATCGCGCGCAGATTGCGCGATCTTGGTTATTACTCCGAGATCAAAGCTTACAACGAGCCTTTAGATAAAATTAAAGAGTTTAATCCTGATGGCATCATCTTAAGTGGTGGACCAAATTCGGTTTACGACGAAAAAAGTCCCAACCGCGATGTAAAAAAACTTTTAGAAATCGCACCAATTTTGGGAATTTGTTACGGCATGCAATTACTGGCAAACCAACTGGGCGGAAAAGTTGAACCAGGGGAATCTCGAGAATATGGTTTAACTGAAATTAACTGGGATGCTGAACTTCATAAGAATTTAAAATTACCATGGCCAGCGAAACATAAGATTTGGATGAGTCACGGGGACGTCGTTACAAAACCCCCGACAAATGCAAAAGAACTTCTACGAACCAGTTCGCACTTGGCGGGTTTTATCGCGGACGAAGTTCACCACAAATATATGGCGCTTCAATACCATCCGGAAGTTTCACATTCAGAACACGGGATCGAATTTTTAAAATACTTCGCTTCGTGGTGTGGCGCTAAGCCTACTTGGAAAAGCCAACACATTCTTCATGCGGCCGAAGCGATGGTTTTAAAAACGGTTGGCCCAACGGATCACGTGCTTTGTGCATTAAGCGGAGGGGTTGATTCTTCGGTGGTAGCGACCTTACTAACAAAAATTCTTGGTGCAGAGCGTGTGCACTGCGTATTCGTGAATAACGGATTACTGCGCTTAAACGAATTTGAAAGCGTGATGGCGGCATATAAAACCTATGGCCTGAACGTAATCGGCGTCGATGCGGAAGATCAGTTTTTAACGGCGTTAAAAGATATTTCAGATCCAGAAAAAAAGCGTAAAGCGATTGGTGAATTATTTATTACCGTATTCGAACAGACTTTAAATAAAGAACTAAAGCACCTAAAAGATAAAATTCATTTCTTAGCGCAAGGGACGTTGTACCCAGACGTGATCGAAAGCGTTTCATCACTTGGCGGAAGCGTTACGATCAAATCACACCACAACGTGGGTGGTTTGCCTGCGAAGATGAAATTGAAATTGGTTGAGCCCGTTAGAAATTTATTTAAAGACGAAGTAAGGCGCTTAGGTGAAGAGCTGGGCCTGACTCACGAATTTATCTCTCGTCATCCATTTCCGGGGCCTGGTTTAGGGATTCGTATTATGGGTGATATTACAAAACAGAAACTAGAAGTTTTGAAAAAAGCCGATCAAATTTTCATTCAAGCACTTCGTGATGAAGGTTTGTATCATAAGATTTGGCAGGCTTTCTGTGTTTTGCTTCCGGTGCAAACCGTTGGAGTACAAGGCGACGGACGAACTTACGAAAATGTTTTAGCTCTTCGTGCGGTGACTTCAGTCGACGGGATGACCGCGGACTGGTTTGATTTTGATGCGGCTTTTTTGCGTAAAGTTTCGAACCAAATTACCAATCAAGTTCGCGGCGTAAATCGTATTGTTTATGATGTGACTTCGAAACCGCCGGCTACGATTGAGTGGGAATAATAAAAATATGAAAAAAATTATTTTTGTGATTTTTTTCCTTAAGCTCAGTTCTGCTTTGTCATATTATCAAGTCTTAGATCAGGTTGATCAGACAAATCAGTATTACATTATTGATATGCGCGCAAGAAGTGGCAACGAAACTGAGTATTTCGAAAATTCAGTTCACTTCGAATGGCAACAGCTATCTCAATTGGGTCTACCGAGTCGCGGCTACATAAAAAGCAATGTTGATTCCTTAGTGAGTGATCTTTCGGATTTAGGAATTCATCCGGATAAAAAAATAGTGATCATCGGTCGAGGAATTCGTGGTCGAGGCGAAGAGGGACGCGTTGCATATACTTTAGTAAAAATAGGTTTTAAAGAAGTATTTATTTCAACAGGTCAATTTCTACGGGATCACGGCTTTAAATCTAAATCGAAAGCGCCGCCACATATTTTAAAATCAGCTTTATTTAAAGTTAAAATAAATAATGATTTGGCATTAAGTCGTGTTGATATGAAGTCTTTGCTACGAGATAAACCGAAAAAAATTAGCTGTATCGATTTGCGGCCGAAGAATAATCTAGAACAAGCGTTTAATCTAAAATATTTTTGCAAAAAAATTGAATGGCGTTCATTTTTTACTCGAAACATGAAAATCGATTTGCTTATTGCTGCGGAACTGGATCGTCAGCAAATTAAAAAAGAAGACCAAATTATTTTACTTAGTGAAGCTGGCTTATCTTCCGGAGGTATAACGCTGGCCATGCGTGAACTGGGCTACCGGAAGGCCGTTAATTTTGAAGGTGGCTACTCGGACCTCAGAGCTCTGATGTTTGATTCGAATATTTTGAGCGAACGTGCTAAATAAAATTAAGCAACTTTTTTAATTTGTACGTCAAATTTTAGTCCCGCTTGATATAACTGATCTTGCATGATGTATTTAACGGCCATTATTTCCGGAAGTTTACATTTTCTAATCATTTTAACGGCTAAATAAATACTTGGGATCTGTCTTCCTTTTTCAATATCGCATAGCATACTTTTTGGAATTCCAAGAAAGTCAGCCATATCTTTTTGAGTTTTATCCTGCATGGTGCGTGCGGATCTCAAATAACTGCCAAAAGTTAATCTTCCATAAATTTTTTGTAGGCGCTGGCTTAAAGATTTAGTACTCATGTTTGTTAACCTCAATAACTCTTAGTTCAATCGTGTTTTCTAATTCAATATATAAAGCTCTATAAGATCGATTTAGTCGTATTGATCTTTGTCCGCTGCGCTGGCCTTTTAAAGGTTCGTCATGATATCCAGGAACCATTCTTATCTTGTAAATACCAAATTGCTCTACAATTTCAATCCAGTGTTCGAGAGCTTCAACTATGTGGACAGGGAGTCTATTAAGTTGTTTTTCAGCAAATCTTGTCATCGTTACTTTGGATTTTAATTCCACTTCATACCGATCTAGTACTGTATATTACAGTACTTTCTAAAAGTTGTCAATTCTGGCATTTTGAAATTCTCAGATTGCAATTATTAGGCTTTGGAGAGTTCTGAACAGTTTCAAGTGAGGGGTAAGCAGATTTGAATATCGGAACAGCAGCTAAGCTTTATCCAGCCGGCTTTTCCGGGGATAATGCGCCGCACACAAGGACATTGATTTTGATTGGGTCTTCTCAGGGAAGTACACTACATCGATGAGTTTTGTACATCTCCATAATCATTCTGAATACTCACTACTCGAGGCGGCGGCTCGTATTAAAGGGATCGCGAAAAAAGCGGCTGAATATGAAATGCCGGCCGTAGCTTTAACGGATAACGGTAATATGTTTGGGGCGATTGAATTTTATTTCGCCGCTTTAGATAAAGGTGTGAAACCCATCATCGGGATGGACGCTTACATGGCGCCCGGATCCAGATTAGATAAAAAACAAGATCCTAATCAAAGATTTTCTGAGAATGCTTTAGGGCCTCGTAGATTAGTACTCTTAGCGCAAAATTATCATGGTTACCAAAATCTTTGTAGATTGAGTACGACGGGTTTCAAAGATGGCTTTTACTGGAAGCCGCGGATTGATGACGAAGTATTGAAAGAAAATAATTCTGACTTAATTTGTTTAACGGGCGGCTTTCGTGGAGAGCTAGCGGATACTTTTTTAAAAGAGGGTCCAGAAGCGGCACTGAAACGTTTACGTCAGTTAAAAGAAATTTTTAATGATCGTCTTTATTTAGAAATGTGTCGTACTCGTCCCGAGTGGGCGCAGATTAATTCGTTTATCATCGAAGCTTCAAAAATTTTAAGTCTTCCCGTAGTTGCGACCAATGAAGTTCATTATTTGACGGCGGATGACCAAATTGCGCAGGAAGTTTTAGTTTGTATTGGTACGAATAAAACTTTGGCCGATGATGCCCGTTATAAATTAGGAAGTTCTGAATTTTATTTTAAATCTGCCACCCAGATGCAGAATTTATTTAAAGATGTGCCGGAAGCGATTTCAAATACTTTAGAAATTGCCGGTCGTTGTGACGTAAAATTTAAATTAAAAGATTCTACCGGAAAAGCGATTTATCATTTACCGAGTTTTCCGACGACAGAAAATCGGACGGTATCGGAAGAGATTATTTTTAAAGCGAACCTGGGTTTACAAAATCGTTTTCAAGATATGGTCGATCATCATATGGCCTTATCCGATGAGAAGAAAAAAGAATATCAAGATCGTTTAGATTACGAACTAGGTGTGATCGACCGTATGGGTTTTAACGGTTACTTTTTGATCGTCCAAGATTTTATTAATTGGGCTAAAGATAGTGATATTCCGGTGGGACCGGGGCGTGGATCTGGGGCTGGTTCATTGGTTGCTTACAGTTTACGAATTACTGATTTAGATCCGATTCCCTACTTTTTACTATTTGAGCGCTTCTTGAATCCTGAACGTGTGTCGATGCCCGATTTCGATATTGATTTCTGTCAAGATCGTCGTCAGGAAGTGATTCAGTACGTAACACAAAAGTACGGGGCTGAATCAGTTTCACAAATTATCACTTACGGAAAATTACAATCTCGGGCCGCGATCAAAGATGTGGGCCGGGTACTCGCGATGTCTTTTGCCGATGTGGATGCCGTATCAAAACTAATTCCTGATAAACTGGGTGTTACTTTAACAGAATCGTTAGAGATGGAACCGCGTATTCGCGAAATGATGGAAGCAAACCCTACCGTTGCCACATTATTGGATCTAGCCTTAAAAGTGGAAGGCATGGTTCGTCACGCGGGAATTCATGCCGCGGGCGTTATTATTGCCGATGGAAGTTTAACGATGCACGCGCCGATGTACCGCGGAGCTGCGGATGAAAATGTCGTGCAGTACGATATGAAGCATGCCGAGAAAATTGGTTTGATTAAATTCGACTTCTTGGGTTTAAAAACTTTAACTCATATCAACAAAGCTTTAAAATTAGTTTTTAAAAATCGCGGGGTTAAAATATTAGAAAAAGATATTGATATCCACGATTCGAAAATCTACGAACTTTTATCTCGCGGCGATACGGCCGGAGTATTTCAGTTCGAGGGTGAAGGTATTTCCGATGCTACCCGTAAGATAAAACCCACCTCTTTCAATGATGTGACCGCGATTACTTCGTTGTATCGTCCGGGACCGATGGCAAATATTCCTGAGTTTACAAAACGCAAACACGGGGAAAGCCCAGTCGAATATTTATTGCCCGATAGTAAAAAAATTTTAGAAGAGACTTACGGAATCATGGTTTACCAAGAACAAGTAATGGGGATTGCCGCCGTGATCGCCGGATACTCATTAGGTGAAGCCGATATGCTTCGTCGGGCGATGGGTAAAAAAATTAAAGCCGAGATGGATCAACATCGCGAGCGTTTTTTACAAGGGGCCAGCGAACGTGGGCACGATAAGAAAAAATCAGAGGAGCTATTTGAGTTGATGTTTAAATTCGCCGATTACGGATTTAATAAATCCCATGCGGCCGCGTACTCGGTTATTACCGCTCAGACGGCGTGGATTAAACATTATTACCCGGCTGAATTCTTTGCAGCACTTTTATCAACCGAGGTAGGTGATACCGATAAAGTTGTAAAATACGTTAAAGATGCGCAGAAACGCAATTTAGTGGTTCGACCGCCGCATGTTAATTTTTCTGATTATTTATTTACGGTGAATGGCGACGAGATTTATTTTGGATTGGGCGCGATTAAAGGAGTAGGAGAGTCAGCCGTTCAAGCAATTCTTGAAGCCCGTGATAAAATGCCCGAGAAAAAATTTAATACGATTGAAGATTTTTTTAATAGCGTTGATTTACGTAAGGTAAATAAAAAAGTTTTAGAAAATTTGACAAAAGCGGGCGCTTTTGATGATTTCGGCTATCACCGTGCACAGTTATTTACGGGCTATCCGCAATTCTTAGATCGCGCGGTAGAAACTCAAAAAGATCGTGAATCGGGTCAGGTTTCATTATTTGAGTTAAGCTCAAAAGAAGAAACAACCGTGGTATTACCTGATGCAAAAGTTTGGTCACGAATTCAATCTTTGGCATTTGAAAAAGAAGTTTTAGGTTTTTATCTAAGTGATCATCCGTTACGTGGTTTTGAAAATTTCTCGAAAGTTTGGGCTTCGGCCACGGTTGCAGACCTGCCAGCTTATTTCGATAAACATGCATCTGACGCCGAAAAGGCCGGAGAAAAACCAAAGTGGGGCGAGCAACGTAATAAAACCCGCGTAATTCTTGCGGGGCTGATTACCGAGCATAAAGAGCTGATTACTAAAAAAGGCACGCGTATGGCGTTCGGTAAAGTGGAAGATCTAACGGGAAACTGCGAGCTAGTTATTTTCCCAGACACCTTTGCCAAATACGGTCATTTATTACTAGAAGAGAAACCTTTGTTAGTGGGTGGCGGTTTAGAGGTCGCAGAGGGTAATCCAAAAATTATCGTCGATAGCTTTGCGTTGTTCGATGAAGTCTTACGTAAAACAAAAAAGATATCGATGCGTTTAGATAAGATCGATATGGATGATTTTAAAAAGTTAGATGATCTATTAGGAACGCATAAAGGCTCAACCGACGTACGTCTAGTGATGAAAGTTGATGGACTTGAAATGGAGATCTTTCCCGACGAGCCTAAACAAATACAGATCTCAGACGATTTTTTTGAAGGAATTCACCAGCTGTTTGGTCGCACAGACTTTATTGAAGTGCAAAGTTAGGTTAGAATGAACCAGAGCTTTAAAGGAGAACACTTTGAAATTATTCAGTAAATTATCTTTTAAATTAAGTTACGTAGGTTTTATTTTTGCGCTGGGTTGCCAAACCGCCCACAAGGCACCAACGGTGGTGGCTGAAGAAGCGATTGTTACGCCGGCACTCAAAACAATTATCAAGCGCACGGTAAAAGACGTAAACTTAAAAAAGTTAAGCGATGATAAAGCACCGAAAAAACGTGTCGCCGTTTTACCATTTTTAGATAAAAATTCTGAGCGCGATACGGCAGTATTAGAGCAAGCTCGCCAAACTTTTATGGATGATTTAAATAAAACCGAAGCAATGATCGCAATCGATACGGCTGAAATAAAAATTGATCTTAAAAAATATATTAAAAACAACACGTATAACTTAGCTGCACTGGCTAAAGATTTGCAAAATGCGGGTGTGAGCTCGGTTTTAGAAACTAAAGTTATCGAAGTCAGATTAAAAAATGATTTTAACGATGACGGTACAATTAAGAAAGCAAAACTTGCGGCATTTGAAGTGGTACTGCAGGCTCGCTTGATCAATATCCGTTCGGAACAAGAATTATTCAATACGGTTAAGACGGTAACCATCGAAGAAGAAAATACGAAGCTTCCTGAAAACGTAAGCTCTAATTACTTCTTTAATAAAAATCCTGAGCTAGTGGGTTTATTAATTAAAGACGCCGCTTTAGATTTTACTCCGCAGATCGCGGAAGCTCTTGTGCAAATCACTTGGGAAGGCCGCATCGCGGCCTTAAACGGCGAGAAAATTTACTTAAACGTTGGAAAAATTTCAGGCGTACAAGTCGGTGATGTTTTAAAAGTAGTTGAAGACGGTAACGAAGTTTACGATCCAGAAATTGGTTACCACATCGGAAAAGTTCCGGGACGGGTGAAGGGAACTTTAGAAATTATTAGCTACTTCGGTCAAGACGGCGCCGTCAGCGTGGTTCATTCGGGGGCAGGTTTTAAAGAAAATGACCGCGTTGAACTTTATCAATAAAAATTCTTTTCAAATTGAATCATCCTATTTGGGTTCTTATGATTACCAAAGGGCCGAGCTTTTACAGCTCGATCTGTATCAATTAGCTTTAAAAAAACAGTTCTCGGTCATTGGTTTAGAGCACCCGGCGGTATTAACTCTTGGGCACCGGGCCACATTACAAGATGAAGTTTTATTCGATTCTATTCCAGTAGTGCGCTCATCGCGCGGTGGACTAGCCACCATTCACTCGGAAGGTCAGTTAGTTATCTACCCTATTTTAGATTTACGTGCCCTAGGTATCGGCGTGAAAGACTATGTCAGACTTTTAATGAAGACGACTCAAGCTTTGTTAACTGAGTTAAAAATTGACTCAAGTATTGATGATCAAGTCGTTGGTTTAAATACAGTAAATGGAAAAATTGCATTTTGCGGAATTCAAATTAAAAACGGAATCTCGCAACACGGAATTAGTCTGAATGTACGAAATGATTTAAAGCTGTTTAATTCAATCCGCGCCTGCGGAATGGAGAATCTACGCCTGGATCGCTTAGCAAACTGGAGTGTCGATGCCAGTCTTTCCGAGCTGTTTACAGTTTGGAATCGAATTTTTAAAGTCCAATTAGAGCGATTGGGCGCTGCGGATTAGCTCTGTAATTAAACTTTCTTGCTGAGACTTGATCACGCCCTTCACAATACTTTTAAAAGATAAGTCAGGACCGCGGCCATAAGCTAAATTGTAAACCACGATATCTTGACTAGGTAGCTGTTCAAAAACGGTAATCACCTCGCGAAAGTAAACTGCCGCATCGATTCCCGGCGCATTCGTTTCGTTGAAAGAATGAATTACATATTTTGAGTCATTTTTCCAGATATGTTGGGTAAAACAGTAAGAAGATTTTCCGATGCTGAAGATGGAAGTTTCCTGGCAGACTATATTTTTATTTTCATCTGAAGTAATTTTTTTCAGACCTTGAATTGTTTTTTGTTGAAATTCGTTGCTCATAAAAACTTTAAATACCTTGTCTAAGTTAAGTTTTCCCAAGCAATTCAGCGATTCAATTCTTAGAAAGCCCTCTTCAAATTTACGAGCCATAACGGGCGAGTTTGACAGAACACTGCTTAAGAAATCGACTTTGATTTCATTACCACAAGTGTAAGAAGTTTTCATTTCTGTGAATATTTTTTTTTGCACGTCGCCCGCAAAGTTTTGGATGTAGTCCATAGGATTATCACTTTGGTTATTTCTATCCCAAAACAAATGAATCTGTTGAGTCACGCTGGAAATTGGTTTTATTTGACTAGCCCACAAATTGTAGTCGCCACTGTCAACTTGCCAAGCATTCGCCTTCGCGTATGAAATAACAACGAGCAAAGATAAAATCAGCTTATTAATAATCATTTGGCCCCTGAAAATTAAGTTTTAAGTATTGGCTAGTTGTGTAATTCGGAAATTCTTTAGACATCTTTAACAATACCTCACCCACGATTGCATTGGTGTAAGCTTTCGATTCCCACATAATTAGCGAGCGTGCGATAGCCGTTGCAGTGAAGTAGTGATCTGCGTCCCAGTAAATCTGAGTATCTTTCTGACGAGCATTTTTTAATAGCGAATGCACTCCGTAAACTAATGCGGTATGAACCCGATCTTCGCGGGGGTTTGCATAATGTAATAACGAAGCCATCGCATACGCCGTAGTCAGAGTTGGGTCTTGCCAAATATTTCCTTCATTCGTCCAGCTACCATCACCTAGTTGCATCGCTAAAATCTTATCGACGATTCGTTTATGTGATTGCTCGGTGATACAAGTCTCGCCTGCTTTTTCGCTAGAAGCGATGGCGTAAGACAAATTTAAAGTATTTGGGTAATAAATTCCGCAATCTTTGTGTTCATCGTTGGCGATCGCTTTATTTAACATTTCGCAAGCGTCAGTACGGCCAATCTGATTTGGCTTGCCCGCTAGGGCTAACATTCTTAGAATATTGGCGTTCACCACGCAATCTACATCATTACGGTTGAAGGGAATACGGGCGCCTTTGCTCGAACTAGCAAAGTAAAAGCGTGGCATGTTCGGATCATTTTCGTCATGTAACCAAGTTAAAAATCCACCTGAATTTTTTAGATTATTAAAGCGATTATAAAATTGCGCTTTGCGGTTCACATCTCGAAATTTAGAAAATTCAGTTAACGAATTTTCTGAAATTTTATATTTGTCACCATTGATTTTAGCATTATACATTTTCGCTGAAAAAACGGATGAAGAAGTGTCAGAATCATTTGGCACATTCGTAAACCCATGCCAGATCGGCAGTAGTGTCATATTAATTGGACGTCGTACCTCTACGCCTTTATTCATTCGTGGGGGATAAAAGTTAAATGTAGAACCTTGTTGGTAACGGGTTAAAGAATTAATTCCATTTTGAATCGAAGCAGGAATTTGGCTGAGCGGCGCTTCATGTTTTAGGTCAGAATTTTCTAAATAAGTTTGTGCTAAGATATTAATAACCGCCGCGGTCGTAAAACCCGTAGCTTCTTCATTTTTACCAATCGGACGGCCAACACCCGCCATAATTGGAATTAAAGTTGATTGAATACGGGTCGGCCATTCACCTACAAAATAATTTTCATCGGCGGCTTGTATTTGATTATTCAAAGAGGCTTCGATTGCTTTATACGAAAGCTGTTTTAACGACAAAGACTCGAGCGGAATTTTTCCTGCCAAAGCCGTAGATGTTAAAGCAATTATGTTTAATAAAAGAAATGATTTTTTTAACATTTCAACGCTTTCTTGATTTTATTATTTAACTAAGTGACAAGTATCAACTTCAACCAAAGCGGGAAGCCCAGATTGAACGATTCCTTTATGATGACCTTCGACGATGGCTTGGTCGATCGAAACTGAATCACCTTTAGTTTCAGAATTAAATTCTATTTTTGCATTTTCTAAAATCTTCTTAAGGCTCGAAACCATATGCATCGAGCCATCAATCGCCATTAATTCTTGCGTACGACTTTCGCGACTAATGCCCATCGTTAGTTGGCCTAAAATTGCATCATCAATGGCTCGAATATCTTGAAACGATTTTTCCGGTAAAACTAATACGGTATATAATCCAATCACCTGATGGTTTAATACACATAGTTTAATTTTCAAACCTTCTATCTGAGCACTACCGCATTTTTTTAAATCATCCGGACTTTTTATATCGTCTAAAACAAGAGTTTTGATTTCAGCGCTTTGTTGTGAAGGTATTAGTCCGGACTTTGCAGTAAGAGAAGCCGTGATTTTGCAATCCAGGGATTCTGCCGAAGCTGTGAAACCAATCAATAAAGTAGTTAAAATAAGTAAGTTAGATTTTTTTATAAGTACCTCCATGGGCATACCTATCCATAAAGTGTTCCAGCGTAAGGTTATGTTTAATTGCAACTGAGACGTTTTCATCATCAAAAGAGTGGGCAGACGACGTTAATTGTCAGTTAATAAATGGTTTACCACTTCACTTTTTCGGAACGGTGTTTTTTGATCTCACCACGGATTTTTTTGCCTTCGAGGCGCTTTCTGATTGAACTTTTTTTAGGTTTAGTTGCCAGACGTTTTTTCGGGTCAATCAACGCTTTAGCAATCATTTGATTTAGTAATTGGTAAGCTTTTTCTTTATTACTTTTTTGATCGCGCTGGTCTTCATTACGGATCAAAATCTCATCACCTTGCACTAAACGATGCGCTAATCGCACAAATAATTTTTGTTTTTCAACTTCGGTTAAAACTAAAGAATTTGAAATTGAAAATCGTAACTGCACGGCTGAGTTTGTTTTATTTACGTGTTGCCCGCCGGGACCCGAAGAGCGGGTAGCGGTCCACTCAAGCTCAGTCCACGGGATCATTATCTTCATAAGCTATGTTGTCTTTCAAGAAAGTAAACCACGATAGCTAGAATTATTAAGCCCACGCCCATGATTAACTTTTCGTGATCTTCCAACCAATCTAATTTATAGCGCTCGATGGTTTTTGCCGACAGCCACGCAAAACTAAGCATCGTAACTAAAGTTCCCACCGCTAAGACTAAACTGAGTAATACAAAGCCCATCCAACCATGACCCACCGAAGTTAAATAAATTGGTAAAAATGCTTCGCATGGAGAAAAAGTTAAGAGCGACAATAAACTTAAAATGGCCCAGCCATCTTTTGAAGTTTTTTTAAGTTCATCCAGATGATGATGTTCCGATTCGTGAGAATGATCACAGTGTGTATGCTTATGACCTATTTTATATTGGTAAATTTGGTAACAACCGTAAAGCGCAATCGATAAACTTGCGATTAAAATAAAATAACTTTCAACTTGATGGTAAACACCCATGCCTAAAACAAAAAGCAAAGCGCCCAGTAGGGTAGTCATGATCACGTGACCCATCCCCGCAATTATTAAAATCGATTGGGTTTTAGACCACGTCCATTTTTGCGCGCGCGATGCCATCACAAAAGGCAACCAGTGCGTAGGAATCGCAGCGTGTAGGACGGCAATTAAAAGGCCCGTGATTAGGACGGGTAAAATACTGAAATCACTCATGAATTAATTGGTTTAATCAAGGCCGTGGCGGAATGCAAGCCTTCCCGCCACGAAGCTTGAATATAGGCTTAAAAGCTGTTAATTTTTACAAACAATTCTTTAATCGTCCTTTAGCGCAGTTGGTAGCGCATTCCCATGACATGGGAGGGGTCGTAGGTTCGAGTCCTACAAGGACGACCAATCAACTATGATAACCAACTAAATAATTCAAACTCACCGTGCTTACGAAGATAGCTTTTGTATATTGATTCGAAGCTTTGTACTTTGCGCACATGAAAAAAATTAATCTGTATTTTACGATGCTTTTGGTTTTGCTCTCTGGTCTTAGCGTAGCGGCGCAAACTTTATCGGCCGAAGCTTTATTAAGTCGAGACATTATGCTGTCCGCGAAAAGTTTAGATTCTGATAAAAAGATTTATAATTACTTCTATATTCCTAAAGTCTACAGCGAGCTAGAAAGCGAAAAAGGCCGTCACTCTTTCGTAGACCGTTATTTATCAGAGCGCGCGGGTAGTTTTTGGGATGCAAATTTCACGGATGCTTCAACGAAAAATTATGCCGCCGGTGCCGGTTTATACTTTGCGATTGATCCATTAATTTCAAAGTCTTACGGAAATACATTTATTGAAGTGATAATGCCGGCGGGAACACGCTTTATTAACGTGGTTTCACCAATTCCTTTGAAAAAAGATACAATGGCGGCCTTGATTGCCGAAGGTTACATGACGGCTGATCAAGTGGGTGAGTTATTTCCAAAACGCGCTGGTTTTTACCGAGATACTTTGCGCGCGATGGTTTTACCTCAGTACACACACTTTCGTAAAATGGTGCAGAATATTTTTACCACGCAGAATATTCAGTTTATTGAGTATAACTTCAATTCTAGTCTGAGTACTTTTTGCAGCAAACATAGTTATTCAGCTTTTGTTTATATCGGTTCACATACCGAAACATCACGCGGTTTAAGTATGTTCTCAACAGAATTAAATTTACCCAATCAAAGCGCGAGCGAAGCCGTGCAGTTACAAGCGATTGTTAAGTTCAGAAATATATTAGATAATTTGGCCGTCATTGGTAAAAAAGGTCGCGCGGCCGTTAAAGAGTACATTCTTAGTCAGTACTCGGCCGCTGAATATCTTGCCGTTAAGAAATCAGCTTACAGCTGCGAATAACCCCGCTTTTGAAAGAATCGCCTGTACAGAAAAACGACAGGCGAAGTTCAATATAACTTCGGCTATATTACTGCTACATGAAGTTGTTAAGATTCTCTCCTATTCTATTTCTTACGTTCGCACTGAGCTTACAAATGGCTTGGGCAGATACTTCTCATGCTAACGAAATCACATCTATTTCTAAAATCGGTACAGGGTCAGAAGCGACGACTGTTTCCGCGCAGTCCTACGGTGATGTTTCTTCAGAAAAAGTAGCTGAAATTATTCATGAAGCTGAATTGACCAATGCAGATACCATGGTCGTATCGGATCATCCCGAAGTCATGAAACTTACGGCTAAGGCTTACGAAGAAACAAAAAATCCGGCCAAACTTAAATTCATGCCGCTAGGTATTTTAACCAAGATGTCTGCAAAGGCTCGAATCGAGTTCTCGGATTATTTAGCGCGCGCCAATGAAACCATTCGTACTGATAAAGTAACCTTGATCGTACTAACAATTACGACCGCGGTAGATTCTTTCATTTGGATTCAGGCTACGTCGATGAGTTTTCCGCAAAAGCTTTCGATGGTCTCGTTAAATATGTTGTTTGCGGTCACTTTTGGATTAGACCGTGATTTATGGGGCAAAATGACGATGCCAATTCATCATAAAATGATGAAGACCTTTGATCGCTTAGGCGGAGCGAAGGTTCAAATTTCTAGATCGGGTCAAATCATTGCTAGTCAGTTTGTTTCCAACTTAACGATGGGTACGGCCTTTTACGTACTACGCGCGGGTTTAATTTCTTTTGATCACATCGAAACGCTTTTAATTTCGACGGCATTTTGGGCGCAGACCATGAAACTAACCACGATGATGAGTTTGACTCAATTTGCTTGGGCCGAGCTTTATAATAAAGTAGATGCAAAAGTAAATCCGGTCGCAAAGTTAAATTTAAAACGTATTGCTGATACGCGTGGAATTTTACTAACTAGCTTAGCTAGTATTAGTATGGTTTTTCAGCCCGAAATTTACGGTAATACCCCCATCATTACTTTTATCGTGCACGGGGCAGTTGGATTAACTGCTCTGCTGGGAGCGGAAAAAATTATTTCTGTCTTAGAAACTAGTAAGCCATCAAACTTATTATATAAATACTCAAATAAATTCGAAGATGCCTTAAAACCAGCGCCGTCGATGTTGTGCCGCGATTTATTTTAAAATACGGGAAGTCACATGCTAAAGATATTGATTACGTTAACTAGTTTATTGACCTTTTCCTTTGCCGAGGCACAGATTACTTTGGTGCGCGATAAGCGCGTTCAATCTTTTTTAAGAAAAACGGTTTCAGATAAAGATGTTTATGACACTTCTATCAATTCACCCAAGTCAGCGGCTTTTTCTGAAGATGGCACGAAGGTTTATGTGAATTCTTTAGAAGGTATGCAGACGGTGGTTTACGCTTGGCCTAATTTGGAAAAAATTAAAGTCATCGATCATCGTTTTGATTCGAAAAATCAAAATTTATTCCAAGGTGAAGAGACCGTTTTTAATTACCCTTTTTATCAAAAACCATCTGCCGGCGTGAATGTATTTCGCGGTAAGCCGGTCGAAATGGCTTTTTCGCATCACGGTGATTATTTGTGGGTGACTTATTACCGTCGTGATTACGACGCTTCGGCGCAGTCTCCGTCGGCGGTTGCAATCATCGATACACGTACCGATGAAATTGTTCGTGTAATGCCTACTGGACCCATTCCTAAGTTTGTGACGATTTCGCCTGACGGGAAAACGGCGGCCATTACTCACTGGGGAGATAACACGATTGCATTGATGGATATCAGTAGCCATAACGTAAAAGATTTTAAGTATGCAGCGCACTTAACGGTTGAAAGACAATTAAGCCAGGAAGATAAAGCGGGCACCGACCGTGATTCAACTTGTGGTTTTTGTTTACGCGGAACGGTTTTCACTCCTGATTCACGTTTTTTGCTGGTCGCGCGGATGGGTGGCGGTGGAATTGCGGGATTTGATATTGAACAGAGAAAATATTTAGGTTCAATGATGAATATTCGGTCAACGCCTCGTCATTTAGTGGTGACCGCGAATGGAAAAAATTTAATCGTTTCAAGTAATGTCAGCGGTTACGTGACAAAATTAAATTTAGATTTATTCGTAAACGAAATGCGCGGAGCTCAGGGTAAAAGAATTAAAGCCACCGGCGGCCAAGAAGCTTTCGTCGGCGTTGGGGCGCGCACCATCGAAGTTGATCCGACCGGGCAATATATATTTGCGGCGGTAAATGACGGAATCAAAGTCGTGGCGGTTAATGTAGAGACCATGAAGACCATTAGCGAAGTTAAAGTGGATCCTTTTCCCGTAGGCTTAGCCATTTCTAAAGATGGGCGCTACATCGTGGTCACTTCGCAAGGCCGCTCTGGCCAAGGCGGCGGAAATTCGGTTAATATTATTCGCGTTGATAAAAACTAAAGATACTTAAGTAATTTCTTTTTCCAATCTGAGTAGGGAGGCTGCATCAGCTTTCGTAAAAATCCAAAATAGCTTTGTTTAATTACGGCGCGCTGGTGGCTTAATTCTAAAAAGCCAAAGTGCCCGTGGTAACGCCCTTGGCCGCTTGCGCCCACTCCGCCGAATGGTAAATGATGATTGGCTAAGTGAACCAGCACGGAATTAATTCCGACTCCGCCGGAAGGTAATTCATTTAAAACTGAGTTAATAAATTTTTTATTTTTAGAAAAAATATACAACGAAAGAGGCTTCTCGTATTTTCTGACTAATTCAAAAAGTTCAGTTTCTGTTCGATACGTTAAAATCGGCAGCACCGGACCAAAAATTTCTTCCTGCATTGCTCTCGAAGTAAGTTCAGGTTGGCTTAAAATATCTAGAGTTGAGTTTGCAGCGACGTTTGCTAAATTTTGCAAACGCTCGGCATGGTCTTTAGAAATGATACCACCCTGTTCGTCCAATTTGTGAGTTACGGCCAATTTTTTCAAACGAGTCGTTAAATCGGCTGCGATGCTTTCGTGCACAATTATATAATCTGGAGCCACGCAAGTTTGACCACGATTTAGGTACTTGCCCCAAAAAATTTTCTCGCTGGTTAATTCTAAATCGGCAGTTTCGTCAACGATGGTGGGTGATTTTCCACCCAGCTCAAGCGTCATCGGAATTAACCTTTCGGCGCAGGCTTTTGCAATTATTTTTCCCACGGCGGTTGAGCCCGTGAAAAAAACGTGATCAAAATCATAACTTAAAAGCTCGGTCGTTTTGTCTTTATCGCCCGTTTCAATCATAACTTCGTTCTCCGCGAAACAATCTTTTACTAATCGCACGAGTAAGTTTGCCGTGTGCGGAGTTAATTCTGAAGGCTTAAGCACCACCGTATTTCCGGCAGCCAAAGCGGTGATCAATGGAATGACGGCTAATTGAAACGGGTAATTCCACGGCGCAATGACTAACACGACACCCTTATTTTCAAAACGTATCCAGCTTGCGTGGCCCAACAAAGTAAGGGGCGTCGGAACTTTTTTGTCAGACATCCACAGATCTAGTTCAGCAGTGATATGTTTTAATTCTGAGAGCGTCGGTAAAATCTCGCTGATATCGGTCTCGAAGGTAGGTTTTTTAAAATCATTATACAAAGCTTTTTGAATGTCGTTTTGATTTTGCTTCATCCAAGTTTTGACTCGATGAAGTCGGGAGATGCGGTCTTTTGGATGATCATGTCGCCAAGTGATTGATTTTGTTTTTAGTGCCTGAAATGAACCAGATTCCATTTTATAAATCCTTAAAGTTAAATAATTTTTGATCTAGCAAATGGCTAGGTTTTGCATTTTGAAGTGCTTTGGTAAATGAAGCGCCTAGATTAGGAATATCATTTTCTAAATCTTTGATTAGCTTTTTCATTTTTTGACGTTTCATGCCTTCTTGCGATCCACATAAGTTACAAGGAATTACAGGAAATCCCCATTCGACGGCCAGTTTGATTAAATCTTTTTCAGCCACAAAAACCATGGGGCGAATAACGGTGTTACGGTCATCGTCTGAGCGCAGTTTCGCGGGCATGGTCGAAAGTTGGCCGACGTAAAATAAATTTAGTAAAGTTGTTTCAATGACGTCATCCCGATGATGACCTAGTGCCATTTTATTAAAACCTTTTGCAAAAGCGAAATCATATAAAATCGCTCGGCGCAGTTTTGAACAAAGCGAACAGAAAACGCCGTTGGTTACTTTTTCGGTTACGATCGAATAAGTATCTTTTTGAATAACAGATAGTTTTAAATCTTCTAATTCAAACCAAGCTTTAAATTCATCAATCTGAAAACCGGGTTGTTTTTGGTCTAAGATGACGGCTTCGATCGTAAAGTTAAGTTCAGCACGTTTACGGATCTCTTCCAATAAAACCATTAGAATCGAAGAGTCTTTACCGCCGGATACGCAAATCATGACCTGATCGCCTTCGGCAATCATATTAAATTCGGCTAAAGCTTGGGTAATTTGTTTTCTAATTTTAATCGCTAGCGGGTGTTCGCGATCAACTTTTTTTAGAGCTTTTTTTAAAGGTAGCATCATTATTCAACCTGACGAATATTGATTGAAGGACGGGCGATCTGAATATTATTTTTAGCTAAAAGATCAAACGCCGTTTTAAAAACTTTATCGGCGATTACAAACTGACGACCGTAATTTTCAATAAAATAAATAAGCTTAATTGTAAAACCATAATCATTTGTCTCTTGCACAAAGGCAAAGGGCGCCGGAATTCCGCGAACGTCAGAGATCTGGCTAGCCGCTTGTTCTAAAATTTCAATCGTAGCTTTCATCTCAGTTCCGAAAGGAAATTTAAAAATTTGGCTACGTACGATGGGTTGACCTTCCGGAGAAAAATTTGAAACTTGTGATTGCGCCACTAGTTTATTTGGTAAGGTAATTAGCTCGTCGGTAAAACCGACCAGCATCGTCGAGCGCCAAGTTAGTTCTTTTACCTGACCCACAATTTTTACATTGCCATTCATGATTTCTAGCCAGTCACCAATTTCAAATGTCTTATCAATTTGTAAAGAAATTCCCGCAAATAAATTTCCTAAAGTATCTTGTAGGGCAAGACCCAGAATAATTGAAAATGCCGCCGACGTGGCTAATAGAGGGGTCAACTGCACTCCAAAAATTACGCTCACTGACCAAAAAGCAATTAAAATTGAAAGCACCAAAGAGAAAATATTAACGAGCAGCGAGGGAACTCCGGAACGCATCGAGCCTAAAAATAAATACTGCAAAACTAATAGCCGACAAGTGCGCACGAAAAAAATGGCGCCAGAAATATAAGTAACAATCGCAATGTAAGGTAGGCTTCGTCTTGCGTAATCCGATTCTGCCGACGACTGAGAAACTAAAAAATATACGCCGTACAAGACTGACATCGTGATAAAGTGGCGAAGTAATTGTTTTAAGTGATTCGTGATATTAGCATGACGTTCGTTAGAAACTGTTTTTAGAAAAAAACGGTAAAATAAAAATGCAATGATTCCTAAAGCCGATAATAAAATAAAAGTCTCTAGATCAATGATTTGATAAAGTCTTTGTGTTTGGATCAATCGGTCATTCATAGTCGTTAAATCCTTTAAGCTGCAAGTGACAGTCACGTAAGCGTCTAAACTTTAGACACATTTAAATATTTTTCAAGATATAAATTTTCAGACTTTGGGTCTATTAATTTGTGCTATTTTAACCTCAATGAAACGTGGCATTTTTAACTTTATTCTAATTTTATCAGCGTTTAGCTTTTTGACTCGTGCTGCTCATGCGGCCAAGCTAATTCCGGGAACCCAGTTTTGTAGTAATATGCAGCTAATCGATACACCAAAAGAATGGCAAGATGGCCAAGTTCCCACTTCGTTTAAAGCGGATCATTTAGTGGTTTCAAAAGAGCGTAAGAAACTTTATTTATTAAGCGAAGGACGTCTTATTAAAGAATACAAAGTTTCATTCGGCTTTAATTACAAAGACGGTGCAAAAGATCGCAGTGGCGATGGCCGTACGCCTGAGGGTTTGTACGAGATAAACTTAAAAAAAGCGAAAAACCAAACGGCTTACCATATGGCCTTACAAGTTTCTTATCCCAATAAATTGGATTTAGATTACGCAGCCATGAAGGGTTGGGACGCCGGCAGCGATATTCTTATTCACGGTCTTCCGTCTCGTCCGGTGGATCATTTAATCCCAGACGTCATCAAGAACGTTCATGCGTATCGTGATTGGACTCAAGGCTGTATGGCCGTTACCAATCAAGAGATCGAAGAGATCTTTGAACTGGTTGAAACCTCAGTTCCCCTCGAAATTTGTCCTTTGCCTAACTAGACCTTCCTCGACGTCTTGTAGTCATTCTGCCAGAAGTCTCTTAGACTAAAGAGGTTGAGGAGACAGCATGACAGAGACAGCTCTTAAAAAACCCACCGGCGTTTATTTTTTAGCAATTTTATTTTTGTTAGCACCTTTTGGAAATTTGCTGATCAGCTTTGCTGGTTCGGGAGTTTCAAATTGGCATGACATGAATGTGATGATTCCATTTTTGCAATCGGTACCGGCCGTAGACTGGTTGTGGCTGGGGCTTTTATTCATTACCGGCATTCTACTTTTTAGACCTCATAAATTAACTTGGTCATTAGCCTTAGTAACTTTATCTATTGTTTTAGCGATCAATGCATATCGCCTTTATCAAGCCGATACCAATTCAATCGACCCAACATTTTTAAAAGTTTTCTCCGTTTTAGCGATTGTTTGCACGCTAAGTATTTTAGTGATTGCGGCTTATTTTAGATTTCCATACCTAGACCGACGTGCCCAATGGATGTCGAATCAGCCGAATGAAGACCGCAGAGGTTCTGATCGCGAAAAGAAATCAGAACGTCGAAAGGGAAATTAACTACACCTTGGTCTGTATCAAAACAAAACGTAACATAATGATTTAAGTTTTAGTTAAAGTGTACCGAAAAGATAATGTGATAAATTTTGAGATAATGCTCAAGTAAAATCAGTACTTAAAGAGGTTTGAGATGAAAATGAAGTCAAATAAAAATTCGCTACTAAAATGTCTAAGATGGACCGCTGCAAACTTGGCTTGGTCAGTGATGGCATTTTCGCCGGTAGCACTCGGTAAAGAAGCTGAGAATATTTCAAAGCAGAACCTAGAAAATTTTGTCAAAGAAACCGGATTAAATAAAAAAATCACTTTAGGTGAATACTGGCAAAAAGTTAAAGCAGATGCTCCGGCATTTTTGCGTAAAGATTTAGACGCATACATCGAAAAAAATAAGAATTTATTAATGCCGGAAGTAGTTGTTAAAACCGTTAAGGGCACGGACGGAAAAATGGTTCCGGTTATGCAGATCACTGAAAACGGTAAAGTCAACACGGCGCAGTTTTTTGGAGAGAAAAATAAGTTTGTTAAATATAATAATATCACTTTATCTGAACTTGATCTTCAGCGAGTAACTGATGTGGCGACGCGGATTGAGGCGAGCGATTACAATGTAAAGGTTGCGGCAGATGCTTATCGTACATCGGTGGGTGCGAAGCGCGATAAATTATCAAATTTTTCTCGTGATATGGCGCGCTT
Source organism: Bdellovibrio sp. (assembly GCA_014376435.1). Taxonomy (GTDB): domain Bacteria; phylum Bdellovibrionota; class Bdellovibrionia; order Bdellovibrionales; family Bdellovibrionaceae; genus Pseudobdellovibrio. The sequence continues at coordinate 74,494 of JACMRL010000022.1, forward strand.
CAGCGGATTCACGCGCGTAACTCCGCAGTTGTGGAAAGCTCTTTCGATGAAAGAGCGTGCAGATATGATCATTACCATGCGTTTGATGAACCAATCAGCGCAAAAAGTATTAAGCCTTGAATCAGGTTCAATGAAGCCAGCGGCGCAAGGTGCTTCGATTGAAAACTACTATAAAGCTATTTTTGCTGATGCGAACGCTGCGACAAAAACTAAATCAGCGTACGTCGGAAGCAAAGCGGGTGAATCATGTGTGGTCGCAGGTTATATTGGTAGCTACCAAGAAATTTTAAATTACAAAAAACAAAAATCTTTATCTTGTTCGGTTGATAAGGGTATTGAATCTTACAAAGAGCGCGCCGAATACGGCTTTATCACGCAAGCTAATCAAACATGCGTAAGTACAAAAAGTGTCGACCATGTTGCGTGTAACCCATTGATATTTGGCTACCCAAAAGGCAGTCCAGCCTGCGTCGAGAAATACAAAGATGAATTTTCTAGAGCCACAACTTCTTGTGACGGGCAAAGTCGTTTATCAAGTTCAAAGTTAGAACAAATTCCGGGTAAAGATTATTCGAAATTAATGCCGCGCGAAAAACAGCTTGAAGCAATTAGAAATGATCAAATCGCTGAGAAATTTGAATTGACCGAAAATTACTTAGCAGGTGTTTTAGCAGCAAAAAATAAATCAATGGCTGAAGCTTTAAAAGATGGAAAGTGGAGCCAAGGTTTAGAAGAAATGTTATCCAGTATCCAGGGCGGCTTCGAGGGCGAAATTGGAAAAGCGATCGCTATTTGCGAACAACGTATTAAAAATAATCCACAACAAGCAGATCCACAGCAAAAAGATGCGTGCGATCAATTACATCGTCGTTGGCTATTTACAGAGATGATTCAAATTAGATTGCGTAAGCAAGGTGGTTGTGATGCAAATGCAGTTTACGTTGGTTCGGCTGATAAATTAGATTCAATTACTAAAAATCTTTGTAAATGTAATGATACGGGTAAATTAATTGCTCTAGGCGAAAAATGTGAATTAAGTGGTGGAGCAGTACCTCTTCCGGCGGTTCCGGCAGCGCCCGAAGTGTCGTGTGCAAGTCAATATGAAGGTGCCACGGGAATGAACGCAGACTGTCTGTGTACGACAACGAATGCGTTACCCACCGAAGTTGTTCAATCAAAAAATACGAATATGGAAAATTATCCAGAGAATATAACGGCTTCGAGTGCGCCTAAATACACTTGTAGCAATTTTGATATTCCGTGGAAAGCAGTCGGGATTGGTGCGCTCGTAGCGCTTGGTCTTTGGTGGTTATTTAAAAAGAAAACAAATGATCAGCTGCTACAAGTGCAGCCACCACAAGTGCAGCAGCCAGCGGCTCCATTGTGTCTAGCGCCTAGAAATCCGGGTGCTCCTCCATGTACTTGTGGACCATGCGGCGCAGGTTTTGAAGTTTTAGATCCTAATGTTTGTCAGTGTGTGCCTAAACCGGTTATTCCCGGTTCAGTTCCCGTTCCTTGTTTAAACGGTTCGACGGCAGCCACGGAAGCATTGTGTCCTAGATGTCCGGCGCCTTTTCAAGCTCAGCAGGTATCGATGCCCTCGACGCAGCGTCCGAATGGTTGCCCGAAGCCGAATGAAGGTAACAACGGGCAAAATAATAACGGTGGCAGCGGCGGCGTGAATTAAAATAACGAGGTTAGCACTATGAAGTTAGATTTATTTAAATTTTCGAAATGGATTTCTGCTTGGACAGCGGTCGCAAGTATGGTGTTTACACCGATCGCGATGGGTAAAGAGTCCGAAAAAATTTCGATGCAGATAATGCAAACGGTGTTAAACGATACCGGTTTAAATAAATCGATGACCCTGGGCGCTTTTTACGAAAAAAATAAAGATTTACTTCCTCCGCGTTTGCAGAAAAAAATTGAACCGGTTGTTATTAAATTTAAAAATCAAATCATGCCTACTTTCGAACTAGTAAGTCTTAAAGCCACGAATGGCCAAGTTGTGCCAACCCTCCGCATTTCGCAAAACGGCGAAAGTATGAATATGCAGTGGTTCGGCGAAGAAAACAGATACGTTAAATTTGGTAATACGAACTTAACCGAAATTGATATGATTAACTTCGATGATATGGTCGTACGTATTTTAGCTACGGATGAAAAACTTCGTAATCAAGTTACAGGCCCCATCAGTACAAAATCTAGAATAAATAAAAAATTTGCTCCGTACCCAGAAGTGAATACGCGTGAATGGGCTAGCATGTCTAATTTTGACAAAGCGGCTTACATCGTTAATTTAAGATTACTTTGGTTGGATGCAGAAAAAGTTTTAGCCGAAGTGAATGCTAAAAAAGGCAAAAAAACTTCGGGCAACTTTTTAGAGAAAAACGAACACTTTGTTAAACTGTTTTTCGGCGAAGAAGCCCGCGCGGCCGCCTTTGCAGACACTTGTATTGTCGCAGGTTACGTCGCTAAGTATGACAAAAAAACTCAAGTCTGCAGCCATCATTTAATTAATGAATTAGATGCGGCGACCGGCGCCCCTTCGCTTTATTCAAAAGCAAAACAACAGTGTACGGGCGGAAGCTTTTCATGTAACCCGGCTATTTTTGGTACCCCGAATGGTCAGGCAACCTGCGTAACCCCGGGAACGAATCAAGAATATCAAGAGGCCACTCTTTATAATGGTAAGTGTGAAAAACAAAGTCGTTTGCAGGCCGCGGCACCTAACTTTTTAAAAAGTGATGCAAAAGTAAAGGGTCGTTACGAATCTGAGAATGAAAAAATCTCAGATGAAATCAGAAGACAAAATGCCCAGACTGAACAAGCAAAAAATTCGTACGCGGCTACCGAAGAATATCTCATCGGTATTCTTAAGTTCAAAGGCCTCAATGTTTCAGACTTATCAGAAAAATCATTATTAGACGAAAAAGTAATGGAACAAGTACTTGAAGCTAGAAATTCATTTAAAAATCAAATCGATATCGCCATGAAAGCCTGTGATGCAGAGTCGAAAGAATCACTGACTAATGATCGTCGACATGAAAAAAATTATTGGAAAGCTTGTGATAATTTAAAAAGTCGTTACTTGTTTGTTGAAGCTTATTTTGCTTCAAAATGTAAACAAGGTAAGTTAGACGATGCCACGTTAAAATGTTCATGCGATGCACCGAAAGGTCCATCCGTTGTTCCGGGTGCTAAGTGTACCATTGAACCAACGGGGGCCGGCGCTGCTCCGTCCGCGGATATTTCTAAACCGGTGGTACCACGCGATTGTAAAAAGTATGGTTCAGTGCTTGGTATGGGGCCAGACTGTAAATGTGCGGGCGGCAGTGATCCTTCTGAAACAGCTGCATCAACTGTTACTGGTCAAAAACAATTTGCTTGTAAAGATAAAGATGAAAAAGATCTTTCAGATAAAGACAAAGAAAAAGAATGCACAGGAATTTTCTGTTCTTCTTTTTTAAAGAAATTGTTATGGGCAGGTGCTGCGATTGTCGGCGGAATTATTATTTACAAAGGTGTCCAGAAATATTTAGGTTTTAAAAAGCCAGAATTAAAATCACCGGGCGATGGTTGCCCAACGGGCGGAACGGCTCCGTGTGTGGCCGAATGTAAATCGCCCTATGCACGACAAGGTGATGGTACATGTAACGGTTGCGCGGGCTGCCCGGGACTTGGCCAGGTGGCTACGCCAGCGTCGGGTTGTAATTGCGTTACACAAACTGTTAACCCAGCAGTTACTTCGATAAAGTGTCCAGATAATACTTCTTGGAAACCAACTTTAGCAGAATGTCCTACGTACCCATGTGCAACCACGGTTCCACCAACTTCGTTTCAAAATCCACAGAATTGTCCGGCGCCAAGTAATGCAACTCCGACGTCAGGCACAGGTTCATCAGGTAAGGCTCGATGATCATTGATCAAACACCGGAGCCCCAAACAAAAAGGGCTCCACAAAAAACTATCATTTCTAAAGCTTTATTCCAGCGCTTCGACTTTGCCGAAGGCGCTAGCTTTCATCGTGGCCCGCAACGAAGATCGGGTCTTCAATTAGCTTTGTGGACGTGGTTATCGGCTGGGATTGATACTTTAGTTTTGATTTCGATGAGTTGCTTTTTTATGGTGATGTTTTCATTTTTAATGCAGACGTCGGCAAAAAACGTATTAAATATTTTTATCAAACAGCCCGAGATAAAAACTTTATTTACCACTATTTTTTTAGTTAGCTTTTGGATGTATCTGATCACGATGCGCGTTTTAATGAGTGCCTCCGTGGGAGAATGGACCTGTCAGTTAAGGTTGGGACAGCCAACCCAGCGCTTACACGTGAGTTATATTTTGCGTGTGATGGCACGCACCTCATTGATTTTAATGACGGGTGTGGTGGTGCTTCCGCTTCTATCATTACTATTAAAACGTGATTTAGTCGGTGGCATCACTGGAATTAAAATTTACTCGTTAAAATAATTTTTCTAATAAGACGCAAGATTCAAAATGTGAAGTTTGCGGAAACTGATCAACAATCTTTATATCCTTAATTTGGTAACCGCTAGCTGCTAAAATTTTTAGATCTTGGGCCATGGACTCTGGAAAACACGAAATATAAATACAAGATTTTGCCTGCGTGCGGATGACTTCGTGGGTGAATTTTTTTAAACCCGAACGCGGGGGATTTACCACGGCAAAATCGACGGGTTGCTGATTTGCGATCGATTTATTTTGAAAGTCGCCTAAATTAATTTTTAGATTTTTACTTAAGCTACTTTTTTCCGCATTCAGCTTCAAATATTCTGTCGCCGATTCATCAGATTCAAAAACCTCTACATGGAAACCCTTGGATAAAAGTGGCAAGGTAAATTGTCCTAACCCCGGACCAAATTCAATCGCGGTGGTTTCAGAGCTTTTTGAATCTGTCCAACCCAATAAAATTTCGATCATCTTTTTTGCCGAAAACCAAGAGGGTTGGGTAAAATCAGAGACTAAACCAAAAATAGGAATTTTTTGTAAGTCAGCCGTGTAACTTTCAAACCAAGCATGTGGCTCTGGATCGGTGAGTCTTAAAATTCCGCCTACGATGGAAACTTTTTTACCTTTTTGTCCAACTTCAATATGAATATTTTTTTCTAACAAGTTAATTAAAATACTTTTCTCAGCTAACAAATTTTTAATATCTAAATTAGAAAAATCTAACCAGCATCCGCGTTGTCCGCTGGGACCAATCCGCAAACGGGCCGAGCCTTTTTTAATCGGAAAATGAACCTGACGAAATTGGCTAAAAAAACTTTGTAGTTCAGGGCTAAGCTGTAAACACTGTTTGATATCGATTAAGTTTTTAGCCTGATCATAAAAACCCATCTGTTGAATTTGTTCATTCTGGATTGTAAAATCAAGACGATGTCTTAGTCCGTATTCTCCGCAGCTGATGAATTCAATGGCGGGATGCGAGATGTTTTCAGCGTCTAAAAGGCCTGACAGAGTGGCAATTTTTAATTTTTTTTGCTCTGCATAGCTTAAATTCCAATGTTTGCATCCTTGGCAGGCGGGGAAGTATGTACAGCTCATATTCGTTGACATATTTAACCCTCCTGATTAAAAAATAAGAATGAAAAACTTAAAGATATTTATAGCGCTTTTTGCGACCGCGGTCACGATTAAATCATCAACGGCTTTAACGGCTGATCCGGTTCTTAAGAACTTTATCGATCAAAAAAATACGCTGATTGCCGACGCTCGGCAAATTACTTTTGTTGGACCCCGCTCGGGCGAAGGCTATTTCAGTGCCGACGGTAAAAAAATGATTTTTCAATCCGAGCGCGAGCCCGGGAATCCTTTTTATCAAATGTATATTTTAGATTTAAAATCTGGCCAAACTTCTCGCGTCTCCACGGGGCAAGGTAAAACCACTTGTGGTTGGATCAAGCCTGATATGAAAAAAGTAATGTGGTCATCAACGCACTTAGATTCAAAAACAAAAGAAAAAATCAAAGGCGAATACGCCGCGCGCGCAAAACCCGTCAAGGGCCGTTACTCGTGGAGTTTCGATGATCAATTTGATATTTTTGAATCTGATCTGCAGGGTAAAAACGTTAAACGTTTAACTAAAGAACTTGGTTACGATGCAGAGGGTTCTTATTCTCCGGATGGTCAATGGATTGCTTTTGCTTCCAATCGCTCGTTATACAGTGATCAGTTTACGGAAGATGATAAAAAAGTTTTACAACGTGATCCATCTTACGCGATGGAAATTTACATCATGAAAGCCGATGGCACGCAAGTTAAGCGTTTAACAAATTCTTTGGGCTATGACGGCGGACCTTTTTTTAGCGCGGACGGAAAAAAAATAACGTGGAGACGTTTTAATGCGGATGGCTCAAAAGCTGAAATCTACACAATGAATGTGGATGGTTCTGAACAAAAGCAAATCACCAGTCTTGGTTCAATGTCGTGGGCGCCATTTTTTCATCCGTCGGGTAAATATATAATTTTTGGCTCATCCGTTTTAGGTTATTCAAACTTTGAATTATTCATCGTGGATTCTGAAGGAAAGCAGAAACCCGTTCGCGTGACTTTTGCAGATGGCTTCGACGGATTGGCAAGTTTTTCGCCCGATGGCCAAACTTTAACTTGGTCACACCGTAATGAAAAAGGTGATAGCCAAATCTATTTAGCCTCTTGGAATCATGATGAGGCCTTAAAGCTTTTAAATTTATCTGATGCAATTTCGCCCGAGCAATTAAGGCTGGGTTCCGATATCAATGAAAAAGACGTGCGTAATATCGTAAGCTATTTAGCCTCTGAAAAAATGCAAGGACGCGCGACAGGTTCTGCGGAAGAAAAAATCTACAGCACAGAAATCGCAAGGTTATTTAAATCTTTTGGATTAAGACCGGCATTTGGCGATGATTTCATCCAAGCCTTCGAATTTACTTCGGGAGTTTCAGCTACCGAAAACAATACGGCCGAATTAAAAGGTCGAACTCAAACTAAGTTGAATCGCGGTGATGATTACCAAGTACTTTCCTATTCTAAAGTGGGAGATTTTCAAGCTTTACCGATTGCTTTTGCCGGATACGGAATCGTTGCGCCCGCAACCGATAAGTTACCCGCATACGATTCGTTTAAAGAATTAGATGTAAAAGGAAAATGGGTTTTGGTATTGGATCATATTCCAGAACTACCGTCGCAAGAAATGAAACATAATCTTTTAAGTTATTCTCGTCCCCAGCATAAAATTACCGTTGCTAAAAACCGCGGTGCCGCGGGCGTTATTTTCATTTCAGAAACATCTTTAAAAGATTTAAAGTTCGAAGGCAGTCTTTCAGAAAGCACTGTACCGGTTATAAAAATTTCATCAAAAGTGATCGATCAAATATTAAAAAGTGCAGAATTAACCAACGGAATTAAATCTTACGATGATTTAAAAACACAATTTGAAACTTCAAAACAAACGGTGGGTTTTACTTTCAATTCAGAGTATTTAAGTGCACGCATTGATTTAAATTTTGAAAAATCAGTCGGGCGTAACGTGATTGCGGTTTTAGAGCCAACTAAAAAAGCTAAAGCCTCAAAAGCCATTTTGATTGGCGCTCACGGTGATCATTTAGGTTTGGGCGAGCGTACGGGTTCATCACTGGCGCGCGCTAAAGAAAAATCGAAAATTCATTTTGGCGCTGATGATAATGCTTCGGGCGTAGCGGGCGTGATCGAGCTTTCGAAGTATTTTTCGGAAAAACGGAATGAAATTAAAAAACCGATGTACTTTGCCGTTTGGTCCGGTGAAGAAGTGGGTGTTTTAGGTTCAAGCCACTTTGTCAAAGTTTGGAAAGAGCAAAAAAAATCTGAATTTAGCCAAAGCTTCGAAGCGGGTTTAAATATGGATATGATTGGCAGATTACGTGATCAGTTACAAGTGCAAGGCGTGGCTTCCGCGAAGCAATGGGTGGGTCTAAGTGAAGAAGTTGCTTTAATCTCGGGGGTTCCCTTAGCCGTCACTGCAGATCCTTATTTGCCGACCGATGCGATGAGTGTGTACGTAGCCGGTGTGCCATCAATTTCATTTTTTACGGGCTCGCACGAAGAATATCACACGCCACGTGATACGGCTGAAACTTTAAATTACCCGGGTTTAGTTCGTAGTATTGGTGTGGTAAAAACTTTTGCCGAAAAGCTTGTGACAGTTTCGACAACCGTAGTGAAATACGAAAAAGTTGAAGGTAACTCTGGTCAAAGAATGGAAGGCCGTAGCTTTCGTATTTACCTAGGCACGATTCCCGATTACAGCCAAGAAGGTGTTAAAGGAGTTCGTGTTTCAGGGGCTTCTAAAAATTCTCCGGCTGAAAAAGCCGGGGTCAAAACGGGTGATATTATTATTGAGTTTGCTAAAACAAAAATCGAAAATTTATACGATTATGTTTATACATTACAGGCCGTTAAACCAAATATTTTAACCAAGATGAGCGTCATGAGAGACGGAAAAAAAATCGATTTAGATATTCTTCCGTTATTAAAAGAGTAATTAAAATTTTAAATCAGGACATTTTTGCGTAAAGAATTTTTGTAAGTCAGCGCCCTGATATTTAAAACCGTAGTTGCCGTTGGCGTAACCTAGAAATTCCTTGTTGGTCAGTGAGCATGATTTGCTTGAATTCGCTGAATGAATGATTGATTTATTATTCGCATGATCAAATCCGGTTCCACCCATTTTAAATCCGCCATCGACCCAAAAACCACGGGCCGGCATGATTTCGACTCCGCCTTTATTTTTTGGGGATAAAGGAAGTTCGGTAAAAGTGCCGGGAGTTAAACTTACGATTGAAAAATCAACCGCCGATAATCTTAGCTCATGACCAGAAACCATTTTAATCGTCACATCATCATTATCTTCGATTGAGTAGTCAGGATAGTCAGTGATTAACGGGAAAAGAAAATAATCGCGGCTTGAGGTCGTTTTTGATGGATCACCATCACCATAAGAATTGAATACCATCAATTCGCCCGAATTTGAAAAATAATAATCGCGGTATTTTAAATCAATAATATTTCGCGGGGTGATTGATAAAAAACAAACTCGTCTTTCTACGTCCCACTGCCGATTGATTTGGATATTTCCAGATCCCGTTAGTACATGTTCACATTTTGCATTGGTGTAGGCCGCGTGCGCTTTGCTGCTAACGAACTGTGAGCCTAGAAGTATCGCCAATGTAGCCAGCGTAGCGGATGTAATTGAGCTTCGTAGTGGTATATTCATATATTTTAGTCTGTCTTTTTTTGTCGCAGTTTGAAACCGACTCTGGTCTAGTTTTAGTCTGCCAAGCCCTAATTAAAATCGACGCTGTACACACGGAGCCTTAAGGTGATTTTCCTAATGGAAAAAATTGAAATACAAAAAAAATTAGAAAAACGTAAAGCCTACCTCATCTGCATGATTATTTTCTTGGGGCTTTTTATACCCACGTTCTTATCGATGACCAGTCGCTACGGAGTTTCGGTTCCTCTGCAAGCCAGCTTTTTCTTTATGATCTTATTCGTGATGGCTATTTTGTATATTAAAGTGCAAAGAATCGAAGCGAAGATCAGTCACCTTCCTAAATAGGCAGTGCAAATGTCGACAGATTATATTCTGGGTGATGATGAAAAAGAAGTTTTAAAACTTAAACTGCAACATGATTTGCGGCAGCCCGAGCAAGTAAAAGATTTTTTTAACGAGTGGGATTTTGCGAAAACTCACCCCGACTCCTACTTGGTAGCCCCGGCGGTGACTTCATATCATCGCTGACAAAAAGTAATTATAAATCAGCATCTGCTCTTTTAGTTTTACATTTTTCTAAGTAATGACCCAGTTCAGAGCAGGGAATGCGGCGATGTCCCCCCTCGGTTTGGTAACACTGAATTTGTCCGCGTTTAATTTCGCGGCGAACGGTGTTTTCGGAAACACTCATATGTTCCTTTAATTTTACTACAAATTCTGGCAGTGAATAATCTTCTTCCGCTTTTTGTAAACTCTGTTTGAAAGTTGAAGCATCGGGAAGCCATTTTTTATTCTCTAAATGTTTATCAATATGAATCCACGCATTTTCTAACTGTTCGGCGGCGGCGTGAATTAAATCTTCTGATAAAATGGCAGATTTGCTAGGTTTGGAAGAAATGGAGGATTTGGAAGAATCAGTCGATGCTTTTTCTGACTGCAGCGGAATGTGTTTAAAATATCCGATGTCGGGAATTGAAAAAACTAAGTCGTTTGCGACCCTGCGGATCACGATCGGATAATCGAAACTTTTTTGATTTAATTTCTTCATGAAAAAATGATAGCCAAATTCTGCCAAATCTGACACGAAAATTGCAAAAATTTATGCTATAGGTCGAACGCAATATTAGCTAACTATTATTGCGTTCGACCTATAGCATAAAAAGATGGATCAGAATTTTCATAAAAATAGGCAACAAATATCCATCATCGATAACAAAGAAGACATCGCGATCATCGGATCGTGGTTATTTCAAAAAGGTAAAAAAACCCAAATCTACTACCGCAGAATCGTACGTGAGTTTTTTAAGTTTTATCCAAAGCTTACGATGCGTACCACGCAGATTACTCACTTAGCTTTATTCTTGAAAACCTTTAGCAACTATTCAGATTCGACCCGAAACACTTACAAAAATGCCCTTTCATCTTTATTTACTTTTGCAACGAAGACGGGTTATTTAGAAAGGAATCCGGCCTTAGCTTTAGATAATTTAAAAACTCCCGATAAAATCTATTCGAAAGTGCTTTCGCGCGAACAAGTCGAACGCATGATTCAGTTAGAAGAAAACCCACGCAATCATTTGATCTTAAATATTCTTTATTTTACTGGGGTGCGCGTAGATGAAATCAGTCATTTAAAAAAATCGTCTTTTCATAATTCTGAAAACGGAATGATTATGATGGTGGAAGGTAAGGGTCGCAAAGTAAGATCAATTCATTTACCTAGCCATTTGTCAGATGCAATTATGCGCTACGCTTTTACATTAGATTCGACGGATTGTTTATTCACCAATGATCGACTGATTGATTTTGGAATCGAAATTTTTGAACGAAAGCCAATCAGTAATTCGCAAATATTTCGCATCGTTAAAGCCGCTGCTAAAAAAGCTAAGTTAAGTGTTCAACCTTCGCCGCATTGGCTACGTCATACGAGCGCCACGCACGCGATTGAAGCGGGTGCACCTATTCACGTGGTACAGAGATCACTGGGGCACGAGTCAATCTCGACCACGGGGAAGTATCTTGACCTTCGTCCTAAGGAATCTGTTGGGGATTATATTGCGCCGTTAAATAAAAGAACTTACTGATCGACTTATTTAAATTTACGAGATTTTCTTGTGCGTCTCAGGTCGAGACAGCTTAAAATTGTCCGTAGGTTTTTAAAACTTTAACAATGTGCTGACCTGCTAACAAATGTATTTCAATTCAACCCTAAAAAACCTGGCACTGATTACGCAATCGACTTAGCTTATGAAATGGCGTGCGACTTTCTTAATATTACTATTTTCAATCAACAGCTTAGCCAGCGAACTAAAAGTATTTGGTGAAGCGCCAAGCGGTGCTGAAGTCAGAATGCGCATTAGCTACCAATTAAGTTTATCAAGCTTTACCTGCACCAGCGTTCGATTGCGAAATTGGCGTATTTCTCCCAAAGTTATTAATTTAGAGTATAAAATGCAAGGCATCTCAAAAGCTTTCTTGATTTCTGCGCCACTTAGAATTGACGAATGTTGGGCAGAATATACTTCGTTACCTAGTATTCAAGTCAAACTTCCAGGAACTTCGTTTGCGACAGATATTGGTATTAGAAGCGGGTCGGGTATTGCGACGGGTTCAAGTTCTGCTAATGTGGTTAAGATTCAACGTGTCTTATGCAAAAAAGTACAAACTCAGAAAGGATTAACGACCGCGTGTTCTTCAACGCCAGTTATGTTTGGTCCGTCCAACGAAGCCGAAATTTTAATTGAAGAAAAGTTAGATTAAAAATTTAGTAAGTGGTGTAAAAAACGGGGCTTGAGTTTCTCAGTAGAATCAAGGACTTCAAAGCCGATGATAATTTGGACTTAATAGCGAGCATATTGAGTTGTGCTTTTATGACTCTGAACGCAAAAGCCTAAGCTCATTGACTTAAGTGCTAATAAACCTTAACTATTTCTTGAAATACAGGGGGTATTCATGAAATTAGTTGCCATCATTTTGGCTTTTATTGGTAGTTCCGCATTTGCTTCTGCCGACCGTTATGACTTACAAATGGATTTATACTTGAATGGAAAACACATCTCATCGCCCAACGCAAATGTTAAGGCTGGAGAGATTACGACTATTACTCAAAAAATAGACACAAAAGAAATTTCCATTTCATTTTTAGCAAATCTTAGGTCTATACAAAAGATTGACCTTATTTGGATGCCTTTTTCTGTTCGTATATATGATTTAAACGGTCAAGTGCTTCTGGCGGGAGACCATCAAATATATGCTAAAGAAAATGAACAAATGAATTTCACCGTAGGAAACAACGGAGATGAAGTTTCCTTGTCGGTTACTGCCAAAAAAGAATCTCTTTAGTTTTCGTCTTAAGATTGATGACTGAATTAGCCCGCCAATGAGCGGGCTTTTTCTTTTGTGAAATCTTCAGAATCGGGACTTTTTCCATTTAGTCCTGATATGAGAAATGCCCAAATTGGAAACCCAAATGTAATTGTAAGAGACCTGTCAACAAAAGATGATTACTTCATTGATGAAGTTGTTATTCCAGCAGATGAGCTGACTCTTGACGGTATATCAGAACGTGAGCTTGAAGACTTTATTTTGTATTGGAGAACTACTTTTGAAACAGTAAAAGTGGTGGAATTTTCCCCCTGTTTCAGGGAAGTTGTCTCAAGGTCATGAGATTATTAATAATCGGTTTATTTAGTTCCTATCTACACTTAGACAATTTCCTGTCTCAAAATTAGCCTTTAAAAACCCCGTTTTTTACACCACTTAAAAAAATTTAGTTATTTAAGAACTTTCATTTTGAAACACGAACTTCATGCAAAGCTTTATCTTTGCACGCGGTGGCGCTTGGGTTAGCGGCGATAAAAGCTAAATTTGGCATTGGGAACTTAGGCCATGCAACTTTGCCGACTAGACAACGATTAAAGCAAAATTTCCGTAGTTAGTGGTGCATTCTAGACAAGATGAAACGGTGGATTTAAAACAGGCCACAAATTTTATGTCCCATCTACAGAAACAAAAAATATCTACAAAACTTTTAATTTTAAAAAAATTCAGTCACAAGTCTTTGCCAATTTCCTTGGTTCATTAGGACTGTCGAACTTCTTACCAGCGACGGCGATTGTCTTATTGTAAATCGTTTGGTCGCCCTGAAGTCTTCTAATCAAGTTAAACCCGTTTTAAATTTGGAATGCTTCTGGCTACATAGATTCTTGATGGATCGTTTAGTTTGAAAAAAGGGTAATGAAGCTCGCAGACATCTGAACGATATCAATTTATCAAAAAAAAGAGGAGTAAAATGAAATCAATTTTATTAGCAACAACGGTATTGTTTACAGGTTTTTTTGCGGTCGCTGCCGATCCTATGCAGGGTTTACCAGCGTCTGTCGCTCTGCTTCACAGCGCTCTTTACGGCGCTAATATTTGCAGTAAAGATCTTCCGGTGGGTTCCGAAATTTATGAATTAGGTAAAGGAAAAAAATTATATTTAGTTCCTTGTGTAATGGGTGCTTACCAAGGTTCAACAAATGCATTTATTACTGAAAACGATGACCAAATTGCTGTGCCATTGATGGTTCTAGCATTTGACGAAGTAATCAATGGAATCGCGCCTACTTTAGAATTAACCGAAGCATCGTATGATGAGAAAAAAATGTTACTTTATTCATCGGCGAAAGGTCGCGGTTTAGGCGATTGCGGTCAAAGCTCAATTAGTAAAATTGAACTTTCTGAGTACGGAACTGTTGGTGTAAAAACAGTCGAAGTTAGATCTAAAAGTAAATGTGATGGAAAACTTAGCGGATGGCCTATCGTGTTTAAACAAAAATAGTTCCTTATTTTGATTACAAAAGAACCATATTGACGAGGGGATAAGCAAAACCCTCGTTTTTTTTTGGAATATATGCTTTATTCATTGCATGAAAACTCCCCCAATTTCGATCGTGAAATCTGTTAAATTTAAAGCTAAACCTGAAGCCACAACCTTGGGTTTTGGTAAGTATTTTACCGATCATATGTTCACCGCAAAATACTCGGTTGAAAAAGGTTGGCATCAAGCAGAAGTTGGACCCTATAAATCTTTTGAAATTGACCCGGGCGCAAGCGTTTTACATTACGGCCAAGCATTGTTTGAGGGAATGAAAGCATTTAAACAAGAAAATGAAAAAGTTGTTTTATTTAGACCTGAATTTAATTGGCATCGCATGGTGGCGGGGGCGGATCGTTTATGTATGGAAGCTCCACCCAAAGATTTATTTTTAAACGGAATTAAAGAGCTCGTAAAAATTGACCAAGAGTGGATTCCAGATCAGCCAGGTTCATTATATATTCGTCCAACCCTAGTGGGCACAGAAGCTTTTTTAGGCGTACGTCCGTCAAATGAAATGTTATTCTTCGCAATCTTATCACCGGTTTCCTCTTACTACGCTGAAGGTAGCGCGCCCGTAAATATTTGGGTCGAAACAAATTACCTTCGCGCCGCGCCCGGCGGATTAGGCGCAACGAAAGCCGCGGCAAACTATGCGGTCAGTTTAAAAGCGGCTCTGGATGCGAAGAAAAAAGGTTACTCACAAGTTCTGTGGCTTGATTTTTCGCGCGAATATATCGAAGAAGTCGGAACCATGAATGTGTTCTTCGTTTTTGAAAATGAAATTGTGACGCCTTCTTTAGATGGGACCATCTTGGGCGGAGGAGTACGTCATAGCGTGATCCAACTTTTAAAATTATGGAATCTGCCAATCAGCGAGAGAAAACTAAAATTATCTGAGGTGTTAGAGGCTTCTAAAAACGGAAAATTAAAAGAAGCTTTCGGAACCGGAACGGCTGCCGTGATCAGCCCAATCGGGGAACTTGCGACCGAGTCTTGGAAAATCAATTTAACCAACAACGGCCAGCAGGGTGAGCTATCTAAAAAAATCTACGACGAGTTAACCGGCGTTCAGTACGGTCGTCGTGAAGATAAATTAGGTTGGCTACAACCTCTTTAAGGTTTGCCTAGAATACAGAAATCAGTTAAAAAGTTTCATAATTATAAAAAATACGTAGGAGTTAACATGAAATTAATCAGCATCGTCAGCGTACTTTTATTATCACTACAAGTTTTTGCTTTAGAAGTTGGATCAGCAATTCCGGAACTAAAATTAAACGACCAGTTTGAAAAGCCAATTAAAGTTGCGGCTGACACAAAAGTTTTAATTTTTGTCGCCGATAAAAAACCCTCAAAAACTTTGTCTGATTATCTGACTGAATCTAAATACGACTTAACGGCTAAAAAAGTTGTCTACATTTCAGATATTTCAAAAATGCCATCAATGATTTCAAGTATGTTCGCAAAACCTGCGATGAAGAAATATCACTATAATGTAGCTTTAGACGAGGCGGGCGATGAAACAAAGTCATGGCCCCGCCAAACTGACAAGGTAACGATTATGACTTTAAAAAATCAAAAAATTTCTCAAGTTCAATATTTACAAACAAAAGAAGAAATTGAAAAATTCTTTAAGGCGCTTTAATCTCATCACAGTCGATTTCTCTGCAGCCTTCTGAGCGCTGCTTTGTATTTAAAGCCTTACCTTCGTCCATCATTCTTTGTTTGCATTGATTGAAGGCTTCGTGATCAGCACTTCGTGGGTCGTAATATCTAGGATGATAAAGTTCGCACTGAGCCATCATTTCACCCCATCTTCCCTGAGCTTCATATTTTTCGAGCGCGTGTTTTCCCATTAGTTCGTACGACGCGGAATCAGCGGCTTGTAAAAAATGGCCGTGAAAACTTAAAAATAAAATAAAAAATAATTTTTTATTAATTACAACCAACGTTTGCTTCTTTGCAAATGTCTGCTTTTTGTTTGGCCTTAAATGATTTAGAATATTTGGACCGACACTCGGTGGTCATTTCGGCACTTTGGCATTTGAAAATAGGCTTGAGTGGAGTCCGCTTATCAGCTTGTGAAAATTGGGTAACTTGGCATAAAGAGGCAACTACGAATAACTTCATATAAAATCCCCCTATTTTAATTTTAGATAAGATTTATTTAAAAGCAATTTTTTTGGAACCGGATCTAAAATTGAGACATTTTTATGATCACTTAAATTTATTATTGCATTGTATATACATGTATATACAATAGGGTATGCTGCTTTATGAAATCGTAAATATTTTCGATGAAAAAAAAATTAATTACGCCTTGATTGGCGGGTATGCTCTCGCTTTACATGGTTTAGTTCGGGCAACCGTTGATGTCGACTTAATTTTAAGTCTCAGGCTAAACGATTTTCAGCTTGCCGAGGCAGCGTTAGCTCAGATTGGACTAAAATCCAGGCTTCCAATCCGGGCAGAAGATGTTATTAAAATGCGGCAAGAGTATATTGAAAAACGTAATCTTTTGGCGTGGTCGTTTGTTGACTATAAAAAACCACACCGACAAGTTGATATCTTAATTACGCATGACCTTAGAAAAGTTAAAACCGAAATGATGACAGTTGGTGGTAAAAAGATGAAGGTAATTACTTTAAAAGAGCTTCTAAAAATGAAATTAGAAGCCGGCCGGCCGCAAGACTTGCTCGATGCTGAAAACATCAAAGCTAAGCTATCCTTAGAGCGTAAAAATACATGAAAAAATCAAAAAAAATAAAATCAATTTCACCGGAAGAAGCCATTCAGTTTTTAGAAGACATGCAGACACTCCAAAGTGAGATCGATGAACCAACCGTATTAATCAGCTTGCGGGTCCCGCAAAATCTGTTGCGGGCTTTGAAGACAAAGTCCAAGTCGGAGGGAAAAAAATACCAATCTGTATTAATTCAGTTTTTGCGTAACGGGCTTCGTGACCGGCGTTAGTTTGAAGTTGGTCAGTCAGTTTATCTGATAAGTTATATTATGTTACAGCGAGTTCTTACTTGAGCTAAGGCTTTGAAGGTCCAGTACCAATCTCGCTATAGTTTAGCTATTCTAGCCTTCATGAAATCAGAAAAAATATCATTTCTTATTGGTGCATTTGTTACCATTCTTATTAGTGCACTTTCTGCATACTATTTAAATGAGAAAGATAAACTTGATTTGTACCAAACAGATTCATCTGTTGTGCGCCAACTAGCTAATTTCAATAATCGTCTTAATGATCTTAAAATGACAACGTTAAGCCATCCATTGCCGAATTCACCGGTGGCCTTAGTTGCAATTGATGATGCCGCCATCGAAGAATTCGGTCGCTGGCCATGGTCTCGCGAAACGATTCGTCAAATCACGGAAAAGGCGATCGAAAACCAGGCTAAATTGATGGCTTATGATATTATTTTTTCTGAAAAAGAATCTTACTCTGATGCTGATCAAAAATTTGCTGATTTTATCAGTCAGAATAAAGAACATATTATTTTAGGTACAACTTCATCAGACAATATCGATCAGAAGCTAAAACCTTACCAAGATATTTGCGCGACCGAAGCATTTTACCGCACTGGCGGCCGCAGTTTAGTTCAATTAAATCTTTCGTTATCCGTGATTGATCCCAAACCTGATTGGCAAACAATGGATTGGAAGTCGGTATTTCATCCGATCTTTAATCAAGCCGAAAAAGACGCTGAAAACGAAGCTTTAATTAAGTATAATAAAGTTTCTGCCGATCAATTATCTGATTCACAAAAAAATTATTTAAAAGTGCTTCAGGCCCGTAATATTAATAATTACTGCGCACGTTGGTTGACGCCCGATGATTCATTAACGGATCAGACTGTAAAACAAAATATTTTAAATCAAATTCAAACGGTGAGTGCGCTCCCCGTTCAACAATACCTTGGCTGGACCACTAATATTCCACAAATTCAAAGCGCCGCAGAGCTAACGGCTTCATTTAATACGAAACTTGATCCCGACGGAATTATCCGTAATTACCCGCTTTTATACCGAGCTGGTTTACAGACAGAAAATACCTTTATTCCCTCATTGGCTTTGCAGGCGTATTTAACCGGAATGAATTACCGAGCAGAACTTAAATTCGTCGATGGTGAAAAATCAAAGCGGATTGAATCATTTAAGATTTATGATTCCTTCAAAGAGCCCGAATTATTAATCGCCGATATTCCCGTTGATGCGATGGCGCGAATGAAAATTAATTACTACGGCCCGCAATATACTTTACCGACTTTTTCGGCACAGGAATTACTTTCTTCTTCTGATGAAATGAAAGTCGTCATAGCTGGAAAATTAGAAAACGTTAAGAAAGCCCTATTTTTAAAAGATCGAATATTAATTATGGGAGCTACGGCAATCGGGATTAATGATTTGCGAAATACGCCGTTTCAAAATGCTTATCCCGGCCCCGAAATTCACGTCACGGCTTTAACTAACTTGATGGAAAAAAACTTCGTACAAAACTGGGCTTATGAATTACAGTTTTTACCTTGGATTATCTTAATTATCGGTTTAATCGCTTCCTTCATCTGGTCAAAGGCATCTGCTTTAACGGCCGTTACCTCATTTTTTGCTTCGATCATTTTAACCATCGCGATTGATTTTTTAATCTACGCAAAATTACATCTGTTTGTGGCTAGCGTATTTATTTTAATCGCTTTATTTTTTAGTTTTCTCTGTATTTTAATCTACAAATATTTTTCGGAAGAGCGTAAAAAATTAGAGATTCGAAAAGCATTTTCTAAATACGTTTCACCCAAAGTTGTCGATGAATTAATGAAGTCTGAAAAAAACCTAGAACTAGGTGGTAAAAAAGAAAACTTAACCGCGTTCTTTTCAGATTTACGTGGTTTTACAACTTTATCTGAAAAATTAGATCCGCAGCAGTTAGTGTTTTTACTGAATAAGTATCTAACCATCATGACAAAAGAAGTTTTTAAAGCCGAAGGAACGATTGATAAATACATGGGTGATGCAATTATGGCTTTCTTTGGTGCTCCCCTTGCGCAAAAAGATCACGCTGAAAACGCCTGCTTGTGCGCGCTTGAATCAATGAAAAGGCTTCGCGAATTACAAATCGAATTTGAAGCAAAAGGTTATCCAAAATTAGATATCGGAATTGGTATTAACAGCGGTGATATGAGCGTCGGTAATATGGGTTCCGAAACGATCCAGAACTACACCGTAATGGGCGATGCGGTAAATTTAGCTTCGCGTTTAGAATCGATTAATAAAGAATACGGAACTCATATTATCATGGGCGAAGAAACTTATAAAAAAGTAAATCATCGTTTTTTATGCCGTGAAGTTGATTTAGTGCGGGTTAAAGGAAAATTGCAACCGGTCCGAATTTATGAATTGATTAGTGAAAGATCAGAAGCCGCCGTATTTCAAGCTTGGTATGACCAATACAGTTTAGCTTATCGGGCCTATCAAAATAGAAATTTCGCTGAAGCTTTGGTAGAGTTTAAAAAAGCCCAAGTCTTAGCTGCTACAGATACAGTTAGCGAGATTTATATTGAACGAAGCGAAGATTATCTGCAAGAGCCACCGTCCGCTGACTGGGACGGCGTGTACACGATGAAAACGAAGTAGATTAGCAAGCTAGTCGCGGATCCATTTCTTAAAGCCCAACTTCAAAGCTGGCTCTAGGTCTTTATCCGCAATTTCAAATACATTATTTTGTCCGGTCGGATGACCGCATAATTGAATACGCATTAAACCGTCGTTTTTGTTTTCTGCCGAAAATACTTCGATGCCTCCGCTAAATTCTTTTTTCATCGCGTTCGGGTCGATTTTTGTACCCATTCCACATTGTAAAGAGCCGTCCGGTTTAAATACGAATACACGCTTGGTTAAATCTTTGTTGCTAGAGTCTGGTTTTTCATTTCCGGTCATGACCATTTCCGTTCTGTCCTCAATTTTACAAGGCTTGTTCGAGCAACTCATGATGAAAATCGATAAAATTACACATATTAATAAACGCATTTAAAATCCTTTATCTAAGGTAGTAAACTGAAGACTTCGTGTCGAACTGGGCTTTTACGCCGTAAACATTTCCTTCACCCGAAATAAAATAAACGATCGTTTTGTCATTTGAAATACTTGGTTTTGAAAATACGCCACGTCCAGGTTCAAATGAACCTTTCACTTCGCCGCTTAAGCTATCGAAAAACATCAGTTTTCCTTGCGATTCGCCGGTGACTAATAGGCCCTTCATTAGTCCTGGATCAATAAAAAGACCACTTTGAGTTTTTGTTTTCCAAACCACGGTGCCTTCGCGCTTTAAAAGCACCGCTAGATCTCCGCCCGAAGAAGTCGTGGCAATTTTATCTGAAAAAATAAGCGGTGTACTTGATCCACCAAAAGGGCTTTTCCAAATGATTTCTCCCTTATCTTTCGATATGCAGTACAGCTGATCGTCATAGCTATTTACGTAGATAAAGTCGCCGTCGACGATCGGACTTGAATCAATGTCTTTAAAACGGGTATTACGATTTAGCGTAATTTCCCATTGCGGTGTCCCCGTCTTTGAGTTGATGGATACAATCGATCCATCGCTGAATCCGACATAGATCATGCCATTTGAAAATGCCGGGCGCGAACCGCCACGAATTGTCATCAAATTTGAAGTATCTTGTCGATTGTATGTCCAAAGTTGTTTTCCGCTGACGGCATCCAAGGCAAATACCGATTGGCTACCCGATAAAAAGTATAGAACACCTTCGTGTAGCAAAGGTTCTGCGACCAATTCAGATTTTGTATCAAAACTCCAAACCACGGATCCCTTGCCTAAATCAATCGAATACATACGGCCATTATTGCTACCGACAAATAAGCGATCACGAATTTGGGTACCGCTAGATTCAACGCCGTAAGGAATATCAATGCGCCAAGTTTCGTTTTTAGTTTGAATATCGTAAGAGACCAAACCGTCTAGCGCATTTCCGACCACGATTTGATCGCGGTATAAAATTGGCGACATACGGTTAATTTTTCGAAAACCCACATTAGGTCTAGACAATGTATCTTGTGACCAAAAAGGCGTAACGACAAAATTTTGATTCTTCGCCGTTTTTTTCTCTGACATGGAAGTGCAGCCACCCAAAAATCCTACAACTAAAATAAAAGTAATAAACTTTTGAGTGAACATAAATTAAGTACCGCTAGCTTTCTTGAACTGAATTAAGCGTAAATATTTTTCAGCTTCTTTTGAAGTCGAAGAGGCTTCTAATGCATGATCCTGTTTTTGATTGGCTAAGTTCGTAAGAATTTCTTCCGCTTTTTTATTATCATTCATTTTTTGGTAACAAAGCGCCTGCTGAACCTTCACTTCATTATGTAAAAAACTAGCTTCTTTACGGTTAACAATTTTTTGCCATGTTTGAACGGCATCCGGGCAAAGATTTTTGTCCGCCTGCATATGACCAATTTGCTGTTGCACTAAGGTATTTACTAATCCGCTGTCGTTATTTTCAACTTTTTGCAAAGTTGTTAAAGCTAACTCAGGATTTTTTTCAGTTACTAAAATATCAGATAAGTATAAGGCCGACATTTGCGCGGCTTTCGATTTTGGATAATCTTGAATCACTTTTTCAAAGCCTGCTTTAGCGGCCGTGTAATTTACCGAAGCTTCCTCTTTTTTGGCGCCAGTTTCGGGAACCGCTTTTTTATTTTTTAGTTCTAAATAACTTTTTTCAGCCAAGAAATAGCTTTCTTGCGCTTTTTGCTCTTTATTGGTGTTTGAAATGGAAATGCCCGACGCGATTGCTCCGCCAACGATTAGAACAACCAACAAGCCGGCAACTATTTTCCAATTTTTTTCTACTATAGATGAATTCATGTATTTCTCTTTCCTAGGTGTAGTTAACGATTAAAAACTTCTTTAAGTGTCGTAAATGAACGGCTGGTTTTTCCCGGATGCTTTTGCTTAAGCGCCCCGATGGTTTTGATGCGCTCTTCTGCTAAACGATCGGCCGCCGTATGGCTTCCGATATGATCGCGTTTAGCAATTTCAAAAACTTTTTTAACATTATCGTAAACTTTTTTAGTTTTATCAAAAGCACGTTCTGGCGAATAGCCTTCTAGTTCAACGAAGACATTCATTAAACCACCGGCGTTCACCACATAATCGGGAGCATATAAAATACCTAGTTCACGTAATTGATCCCCATGCCGGGCTTCGGCTAGCTGATTGTTCGCGCCGCCGGCTATGACTTTACATTTAAATTTTAAAATTGTTTCATCATTGATGATGGCGCCCATCGCACAAGGTGCTTGAATATCACATTCAACTCCTAAAATTTGATCGGGAGCAACGATTTCAACTTTGTAAATATCGTGCGCCATTTTGACGCGTGTTTGATCAATGTCAGACACAATTACTTTTGCGCCTTCTTCAACTAAGTACTTCACTAAATTAGAACCAACATTTCCTAAACCTTGAACGGCCACGCGCATTCCTTTTAAAGAGTCAGTGCCAAACTTTTCGCTGGCCGCGGCTTTGATTCCCATAAGCACGCCGTGAGCCGTGTACGGCGATGGATCACCCGAACCACCAAAAGCTTTGGGAATGCCCGTTACCCACGGAGTTTCCATGTAGATATTTTCCATATCGTTAACTGTCGTGCCGACGTCTTCGGCCGTGATATATTTTCCATTCAAAGAATTAACGTATTGTCCGAAAGCTCTGAATAAACCTTCAGATTTTTGCGTCTTCGGATCACCGATAATAACGGCTTTTCCGCCGCCTAAGTTAAGTCCTGCGGCCGAAGCTTTGTAAGTCATTCCTTTTGATAAACGTAATACATCGGTTAATGCATCTTCTTCAGTTTTATAGTTCCACATACGAGTTCCGCCTAATGCGGGACCCAGAGCGGTATTGTGAATTGCGATAATGGCTTTAAGGCCTACGTTTTTATCGTGGCAAAAAAGCACTGTTTCGTGGTCACCGTGTTTTTCAATCATTTCAAATGGACCCATTCAATCTCCTGCGTAAGCTCTTTAGATAAAGCCCATAAAAACTTTGTAAACTATAGAGGTAAATTGTTGTCACTTTTAGAGTAAAAGACCAGCGGTTACACTTCGCGCTACAAAGCCGTTGCCAAGGCTATTTAAGCTTGGGAGCTTTTATTGTCAGATCTTGTATTTCAAGCTTGAGTTTTTTGATTTTCTCGCTGAAAAACGAAAGTTCAGTGGTTTGAATGTCGCTTTTAAGCTCCATAAAAAATCGGTGAGGTTTTAATTGTATTTTTTGCCCTTGGACCAGGCAACTTAAATCCATCCAAACTTCGACCATTTTCTTTTGATTATAGAGAACTTCGCGGAAAGTTGATTTGTTTTCGCAAACCGGAGTGGGGCTGACGGCGGCTCCTAAAAGTAAATCACCCAGAGTACCGTCGAATTGATAAGCTTCGGTTAGATCACCCGTCATGTTCATTTTTAACGAGATGGATCTAGTTAAACCGCGCACTGGTTTTTGCGTTTTGTTAGCAGATTTGGCTTTGACAGAAAGCGAAAAAGTCGTAACTGAAAGCAGCGCTAAAATAAAAAAAGGACTTATTTTACTAAGTCCTTTTCGTATGAAAAATGGAGTCATTAACCTTAATTATTGAGCGTTAGAGATCTCTTCGGCAAGTCTTTTTTGTTGAACTTGCTCAGAAACGCGGAAGTGTTGTTTCTCTTTTGCGAATGTTAACATTGTTTTATTAGTACGCACGTTCACTGTTTCGTCAGTATTATCGACGATAAATTTTTGCTCAGTTTCTTTTTTAACCGCCAAGCGAGCGATTTCAAGATTGGTATTTAGGTTCGTGTGCAAGTCAGCCTGCGCCTTATTGTTTTCAACGATCAAAGTATTGAAATCAGCTACTTTAGCTTGTGAAGTTACTGTCATTAAAAGGGCCGCTAAGATAATCATTGTTTTCATAAGATCTCCTGTTGCTAGATAGTAATGCACACAGAAGGCCAACAATACTTGGCTCTAATGAAATATAAGCCCGGTTCAGTGTCTCAGTTTGAGAGGATATCTAAAGAAAAAATAACAGCTGACTAGTGTTTAAACAGTCGTGACATTCCCCTAACAAATAGAGTAAGTTCGGTCCCAATATGCAGCAACTTTTTGCAACTCAAATCTATCAAAAGAAAATCCAGTTTGATTTAAAAGATCTGGCTAAAGAAATTCACCAAATAAGCACAGCCGATGTCGCCGGTCAGAAATGGTCATCTAAAAATTATCAAAATGGATACACTTCATATGGTTCATGGGACCAAATGCATAAGATGTCTTCGACCTTCCGTGATCTAGAAAAAAAAATTGATAAACATGTTCAAGCTCTCATTAAAAATCTCGATTTCGAGATCGATAAAAAAGCTTTAAAGATGGATTCATGCTGGGTGAATATCATGCCTCCGGGTGCGCAACATACGTCTCATTTACATCCAAATTCGGTCATTAGCGGAACTTTCTACGTTGCTATACCCGCTAAATCCAGTGCAATCAAATTTGAAGATCCCCGTCTAGGCCTTTTTATGAATGCACCGACAGTGAAACTAAGTGGTCGTAAAGAGAATCAGCGATTTTTCTCGTTAGATCCGAAAGCTGGTGATGTCGTTTTATTTGAAAGCTGGCTCAAGCACGAAGTGCCGCGTAATGAATCGAAAAAACCTAGAATCAGCGTGAGTTTTAATTACGGATGGAACTAAAAAATCTAGATTTTAAATTTTCTAGCGACGCAAATTTAAAAAACTTATTCCAAAATTTAAATCTACAGATCTTTCCCGGACAAATAACAACCCTATTAGGCCCGTCGGGTAGTGGTAAATCCACACTACTTAGAATTTTAGCGGGATTACAAAAAATTTCAGATCAAAGTTCCTATATCGTTCAAAGATTTCAAACTGAGTCTTTTGTTTTTCAAGAGGCTACTTTGTTAAACTGGAGATTTGGATATAAAAATATTATGTTACCCTTAGAGCTTGATCATCAAAAAGTAATTGATCAAAACTACTTTGAACAAATTGTGCAGATATTAAAAATTAAAGACATTCTTCATTTGTACCCGTATCAACTTTCGGGCGGGCAAAAAATGCGTATATCGATCGCACGGGCTTTGGTGACAAAGCCTGATGTAATCTTTATGGATGAACCCTTTTCGGCGCTCGACGAGCCTACCCGCCTAGATCTACAAGATGAACTTTTGCAGATTCAAGCCCGTTTGAAAATGACGATTATCTTTGTGACGCATTCATTTTATGAGTCCGTTTATTTAGCTGACCGGATTGTGATTTTATCTAACGAAAAGCCAAGTCGAATTGTCTATGATCAAGTTCATAATAAAAATTTTGTAAGTCGGTTTGAAGCAAATTACCAAAGTAAAGTTCAAGAGATTGCAGAGATTTTTAAAAAAAGCCAAACCGTATGAGAAAAAATACTTCCAACACGCTTATTTTTTTAATCTACATCAGCTTTTTTACGATCATTGAGTGCGTGGTTCGTCGTGATTTAATTTCGAATGCTCTCGTCCCAAAACCAACCGATTTATTTGTTTTATTTTGGCAGCAAAAAGAAGTATTATTTTTTGCTTTCTGGCAAACTTTTTACTTATCGCTGAGCGCATTTGTTTTTGCGGGATTTTTCGCGTTTATCTTAGGAATTATTTTACATCAATTCGTATTTGCGCAAAAAACTTTGATGCCTTTTGCTCTTTTTCTTCAGACGGTCCCAATTATTGCATTAGCTCCGCTTTTAGTTATTTATTTAGGGTTTAGTTCGCTGACAACTTTTATCGCGGGCGTGATTGTCTGCTTTTTTCCAGTTTTAATATCAACTTTGTCAGGTTTAGAACGCGTCAGCATCAACCAAGAGGAACTTTTATCTTTTTTAAAAGCTTCAGGTTTTCAAAAACTGATCTATTTAAAAATTCCCGTCGCGATGCCAAGTGTTCTGTCAGGCTTAAAAACTTCGGCGGGGCTTGCCGTGATCGGTGTTGTATCTGGCGAATTTTTAGTCGGCGGTGGATTAGGTGCGTTGATCGATTCGTCTAGATTACAACAGCGGGTTGATTTTGTCTTTGCTAGCCTGATTTTACTTTCCATTTTGGGTCTTTTTCTGATGCAGTCAGTTGAGTACATTTTTAATCTTTTATTGAAAAAATATCTAGTGAGGTCTTAACGTGAAATTACTTTTAGGTTTAACAACCGCAACATTTTTTTTATATTCAAGCATATTATTAGCCGATACGAAATTAGCTCTGAACTGGAAAGAAGAACCTGAATTTGGCGGGTTTTACGAAGCTTTGCCTTTTTATAAAAAACAAAACTTAAACATTACAATCCAAGTAGGCGGTTCAGGAACTCCGACAACACAAATGCTGATGAATTCGGTAGTTGATTATGCCATCGTCAGCGCCGAAGAAATTATTCTAAGCGCTGATCGCGATCCAAAAAGAAAGTTAGTAGCGATATTTGCCGTATTTGAAACTTCACCGTACATGATTATGGCCCATGAAAATTTTAAGGGGAAAAGTTTAGCCACTCTTTTTCAAGACAGCACCCAGACCATTAGTCTGCAAAAAGGTTTACCTTACGTTGATTATCTTTTAAAAAAATTCGCGCCAGTGAAGGCCCAAATCGTCCCTTACACTGGCGGTATTTCTCTATTCCAATCGAATTTAAAAATCTCACAGCAAGGCTTTATTACTTCTGAAGCAATCTTAGCCGACCAGCAAAAACTTAAAAACAAAACTTGGTTGGTGGCCGATGAAGGTTTTAATCCGTACTTGGCCGTCTTGGCCGTCCGCGAAGATTACTTAAAAAACAATCGCGCTGCGGTTAAAAAAATGGTCGAAGCGACCCGCGAGGGCTGGTTGCTGTATCTAAAAAACCCACAAGCCACAAATCTTCTGATGAGCCAGAAAAATCCAGCCATGAGCTTACAAACCATGAATTTAAGTCTCGAGAAAATGAAAAGCCTGATGAAATTTGAGCCTTTACTTTTGGGTCAGATGAAAGCTGAACGCTGGCAGACGCTGCAGCAGCAAATGTTTGAGCTGAAGCTGATTAAAAAGACTTCGCGCACCGAAGAACTTTTTCAAAATTTTTAATAAATTTTAAAAGTCTTTGACGCTTTTTCTCTCAGTTGCTAAATCTAGCCGACTATGAAAATCCGTCTAAATGAAATCCCTGAAGAAGGCCGTGAATATATTCTTAACCGTAAAACGGCTGAGCTTAACTTAGCATTAGAAGATCTGATCAAGAATCTTCCGTACGACGTTAAAATCTACATTAAGCCGATCAATACCAAAGACTTTGAAATGACCGGCACGATCAGGGCTACGACCAGTGAAGACTGCTCACGTTGCGGAATCGACTTTGATTATTCGATTGATAAGAAAATTCACGAAATTTTGATCCCTTTTATGGAAGATGACCGCACCAGCCAGTACGCCCGCTCTTCAACGCCCATCAGCGAAGAATCTAGCGCTATGTCCGTGATCAACTACAAAAGTAGCCAAATTGACTTAGGCGACTACGTTCATGAAGCAATCGCTTTAGACATTCCGTTTAACCCTGCGCCCTCTTGTACGAAATCGGGCGAATGTACGCTTTGCCATAAAAACTTCGGTAATCAGCCCTTTATTTATGATGAGAAAATGGGCGAAGAGGCAAAACCCAATCCTTTTAAGGCGCTTAAAGATCTCAAGCTGAATTAGGCGTTGATTTTCGATTTACTCTGAAGCATAGTTTTAATCTTTTTAGTTAAAGATTAAGTTAATGAATATCCCTGGAGGATAAGATGCCTACACCGAAGAAAAAGACCTCGAAATCGCGCCGCGACATGAGACGTTCTCACGATGCTTTAACCGCTCCAGCAATGGCTGTTGATAAAAAATCTGGCGAATTAGTTCGTCCGCATGTTGCATTTAAAGCCGCGGATGGCGCCCTTTACTACAAAGGCAAACAAATCAGCGCAGCTAAATCAAAAGCGTAATCTATGTTTCGTTCAAAAGTCGCAGGCGTAGGATCTTTTTTACCTGAAAAAGTAATTACGAATTTCGATTTAGAAAAAATGGTCGAAACCTCAAGCGAGTGGATTATCCAACGTACGGGGATTGAGCGTCGCCATATGGTTGACGAGAATGAAGGAACTTCTGATATGTGTGTGCGCGCAGGCAACAAAGCCTTAGCCCATGCAGGTATGACAGTTGATCAAATCGACCTTATTATTGTTTGTACTTTAACCCCCGACTACAAAATGCCGGCCGCTGCTTGTCTAGTTCAAGCGAAGCTTGGTGCTAGAAATATTATGTCGTTTGATTTAAACGCTGCATGTTCTGGTTTTGTCTACGGTCTATTTGTGGCCGATCAATTTATAAAAACCGGCGTCTACAAAAACGTCATGGTGTTCGGCGCCGAAAATCTAACTCGTTTATTAAATTACAAAGACCGCGACACCTGCATTCTATTTGGTGATGCCGCCGGTTGCTTTATCATGACACGCGCCGAAGAAAATGATCCAAATTATTTAATGACGGCGCACGCCCATGCCGAAGGTTCCTTAGCTGAATTACTTTGGGCTAAAGGCGGCGGCACGAGGTATCCATTTTCGCAAGAAGTTTGGGATACGGGTTCGCACTATATGCAAATGAAGGGTAAAGAGATTTTTAAAAACGCGACTCGCACGATGGCGACTGCCTGCCACGAAGCGATGGATGCGGTAAATCTTAAACCGGACCAAATTGATTGGATCGTCCCACACCAAGCAAATATGCGAATTACTGAAGCTGTCGCTAGCCACCTTGATTTTCCGATGGAAAAAATTGTGTCGACGGTGCACGAGACGGGTAATACTTCAGCTGCCTCAATTCCGGTTGCTTTCGATATAGCGATGCAAGATGGCCGCATCCAGCGCGGACAAACGATTTTATTAACGGCGTTTGGCGCAGGTCTTACTTCAGGTTCAGCAATCCTAAGATTTTAATTACTCATACATTACGAGGTTCATCGATGATGGCATTTTTATTTCCCGGACAAGGATCTCAATCCCCTGGTATGGGAAAATTTCTTTATGACGAATTTAAAATTGCGCGCGAAACTTTTGAAGAAGCTTCGGACGCGATATCGATTAATCTAAAAAAATTATGTTTCACAGAATCTTTAGAAACTTTATCGCTGACTGAAAACACGCAACCGGCCTTATTAACGGTTTCAACTGCCACTTCTCGAGTTCTAACAAGTCAGTTTGGCGCCACTGCAAACATTACGGCGGGCCATTCAATCGGCGAATATGCAAGCTTGGTACTTGGTCAGGTGTTTTCATTTAAAGATGCGGTTCGTGCCGTACGGGTGCGTGGGCAAGCAATGCAATCTGCGGTTCCCATTGGCGAAGGTGGCATGACAGCAACTTTAGGTTTAGACGAAGCACAAGTTACATTTCTTTGTCAGTGGGCGGTCGAAGGTTCGGGACACTCCCCGCTTTCTCCGGCTAATTTTAATTGCGACGGGCAAATTGTGATCAGCGGAAATATGGAAACTTTAAATTGGTTAAAAACTAATTTCAAACCGGAGGTTTTACCAGGTGAACCCACGCGAGCGAAATTAATTCCGTTGCAGGTGTCGGCACCATTTCATTGCGAGATGATGAAGCCGGCAGAAGAGAAAATACAGGATTTTTTAAGTTCGATTCTATTTAAAGATTCTTTAATTCCGATTATTCAAAATGTGCATGCGAAAAATGAACAAGAGGCTTCGGTTTTAAAAACCAATATTGTGAAGCAAGTTTCAGCGCCGGTTCGTTGGACGCAGAGTATGAATAACTTAAAAAATCAGGGGCAAAATATTGCTATTGAAGTAGGCCACGGAACCGTCTTGAAAGGCCTGTTAAAAAAGATCGATTCGGAGTTCTTTAAAGTCTACTCTACAAACTCGGTAGAAGATTTGAAATTGATTGAAACTTTAAGCCGTAAGTAATGCGACGCGCTTAGGGCATAAAAAACTTGAGCTATAACTCTAGTTCAGTCATCGTGACAAAGCTTATGAATATCGTCGATTTATCTAATAAAAAATTCTTTGTAACCGGCGGAAGCCGCGGTATTGGTGCAGCCATTGTTAAAACTTTGGCCGGCGCTGGCGCCCAGGTAGCTTTTACCTATTCAACTAATCAAGCCAAGGCGGAAGAACTATTAGCTTGTTTGCCTGGTTCTGGACATAAAATTTTTCAATTAGATGTAGCTGATTCAATGGCGATCGAGAAGGTCATCGCCGAAGTGATCACCTATTTTGGCGATATTGACGGAGTCGTTAACAACGCCGGAATAACGCGTGATCAATTATTACTTCGCATGAAATCTGAAGACTTTCGAAAAGTTATTTCGACTAATTTAACGGGAGTTTTTTCGGTAACGAAAGCTTTCAGTAGGACCATGTTAAAGTCCCGTAAAGGATCTTTCGTAAATATCTCATCAGTCATTGGTTCGGTGGGTAATGCCGGACAAGCAAACTATGCCGCCAGCAAAGGCGGCCTTGAGGCTTTTACAAAGTCTGTGGCTTTAGAATTTGCTTCACGCGGAATTCGCGCGAACTGTGTAGCACCTGGCTATATTAAAAGTGATATGACGGATGCTTTGAGTGAAGAACAGCTAAAAATGTTTACCGATAAAATTCCGTTATCACGCGCGGGCGAGGGTTTTGAAGTGGCAAATACGGTTGCCTTTTTACTAAGCGATGCGGCATCTTATATCACGGGTCAAACACTTCACGTTAATGGTGGAATGTATTTAAATTAAATTATATATAACGTATTCGTTATTAGATTTTGAAAACATAAAAGGAGACATTAAAATGTCAGTAAATCAAAAAGTAAAAGATATTATCGTTGAACAACTTGGTGTGGATCCAGAAAAAGTAAAATCAGAAGCATCTTTTATTGATGATCTTGGCGCTGACTCTTTAGATATCGTTGAATTAGTGATGGCGATGGAAGAAGAATTCGATCTTGAAATTCCTGACGAAGACGCTGAGAAATTAAAATCAGTAAATGATGTTCAAACTTACTTAGCCTCTAAGGGTAAAGCCTAGTCTTGGCCCCTTCTTTTGTTCGACAGAACGGTCAAAAGCGTGTCGTGATTACAGGAATCGGAGCGATTTCTCCTTTGGGGAATTCGCTCAGCGAATCTTGGCAGGCAGCCTTAAATGGCAAGTCTGGTATCGCGAACATCACGCATTTTGATACCACGGCTTTCGATGTGAAATTCGCAGGAGAAGTGAAAAGCTTTGAGGCTGATCTTTACATTGAAAAAAAAGAACAAAAGAAAATGGATCTTTTCATTCAGTATGCGTTAGCCACGGCAAAGATGGCTTTTGAACAATCGGGATTAACAATCACCGAAGAAAATACTCACCGTACCGGGGTTTTTATTGGTTCAGGGATGGGTGGTCTTCCGTTTATCGAAGAACAACATTCTAAATTAATTGAAAAAGGCCCGGGCCGAGTGTCGCCGTTTTTTATTCCCTCGGTGATTACAAATTTAGCTCCGGGCTGGGTCTCGATGCAGCACAAAATTAAAGGACCGAATTTTACGATTACATCTGCCTGTGCGACCGGAGTTCACTCACTTGGTGAAGCTTACAATTACATTCGCTTTGGCTTAGCCGATCAAATGGTGGCCGGCGGAACGGAATCAGCAGTAAGCCCAATGGCGATTGCGGGATTTAGCAATATGCGCGCGTTATCCACTCGTAACGATGCACCTAGGGAAGCGTCTCGTCCGTGGGACAAAGACCGCGATGGCTTTGTTCTGGGTGAAGGTGCTGCTACTTTTATTTTAGAATCTTTAGAATCCGCAACCAAACGCGGAGCCAATATTTTATGTGAATTAACGGGCTACGGTGCTTCGTCGGACGCCTACCACATTACTTCACCGGATCCTGAGGGTGCAGGTTTTGTCTCAGCGATGAATTCAGCCATTAAAGATGCAGGAATTAATCCAGAAGATATTCAGTATATCAATGCGCATGGAACAAGTACGCCGATGGGTGATCCATTAGAATCTTTAGCGGTGAAAAAAATCATGAAAGACAATGCAAAAAAAGTTTGGATCTCGTCGACAAAATCGATGACCGGTCACTTACTAGGTGCCGCGGGGGCGATAGAATCTGCTTTTTGTGTGATGTCTTTAGTTGATCAAAAAGTTGCGCCGACAATTAATTTACATCATCCAAGCCCTGGATGTGATTTAGATTATGTTCCGTTAACTGCGCGTGATGGAAAATTAAAGCACGTGATGAATAATTCTTTTGGTTTTGGTGGCACGAACTCTTGTATTATCTTTTCAAAATTTGAGGCTTTATGAAAATTTTAATCGCTTCTGATCACGCGGGTCTTGAGTTAAAAAATCAAATTGCCGAAGCGCTTAGAAAAACGGATGCAGTCGAAGACTTTGGACCTTTTAATTCAGATTCAGTTGATTACCCCGATTATGCCGATTTTGTTTGTCGTAGAATCCAGTCAGACGATGCTTCTGCTAAACTAACGGCGTTCGGAATTTTAATTTGCGGCTCTGGGCAGGGCATGGCACTTCGTGCGAATAAATACCCATTTGTTCGGGCGGCCTTAGTTTACAGTGATGAAATTACGCAAATGGCTCGTGAGCATAACAATGCAAACATTATTTGCATTGGTGCCCGCTTCACAGATTTTGAAAAAGCCTTAAAATGGGTGCAAATCTTTAAACAAACGGCTTTTGCAGGTGGTCGCCATCAAACGAGAGTTGCTAAAATTCATTCTTCCATCCCATAATAAGGGACATGATAAATACAACGCAAGTAACTCTGGCAGCTGATCAAGAAATTTCCCAACTCATCCAAAAAGAATCGGTTCGGCAGCAAGACGGATTAGAAATGATCGCTTCTGAAAATTACGCTTCTAAAGCCGTCATGGAAGCACAAGGTTCCATTCTTACCAACAAATACGCCGAAGGTTATCCAGGTAAGCGCTACTACGGTGGTTGCGAGTTCGTGGATGGAATTGAAATTTTAGCCATCGAACGTGCAAAAAAACTTTTTAGCGTAGGCTTTGCAAACGTTCAACCGCACGCGGGTTCACAGGCAAACATGGCCGTATACATGGCCAGCATGAAGCCAGGCGAAACAATTCTGGGAATGGATTTATCGAACGGTGGGCATTTAACTCACGGCAGTCCGGTTAACTTTAGCGGGCTTATTTATAAAGCCGCTTCTTACAAATTAGATTCTGAAACAGGTTTACTAAATTACGATTCGATCATGTCGACCGCAAAAGAAGTAAAACCTAAATTATTGATCGCGGGTTACAGTGCTTATCCCCGTCATTTGGATTTTGCTAAATTTCGCGAAGTTGCTGATGAAGTTGGGGCCGAGCTATTAGTAGACATGGCTCACTTTGCGGGGCTTGTGGCTTCGGGCCATCATCAATCACCCGTTCCTTTTGCTGATTATATAACGTCGACGACGCACAAAACTTTACGTGGTCCTCGCGGCGGAATTATTTTAACAAATACCGAAGAGAAATCTAAGTTAGTTAATTCTAGAATTTTTCCAGGCATCCAAGGCGGACCTCTAGAACATATCATTGCGGCTAAAGCGGTGGCATTTGGGGAAGCTTTAAAACCAGAATTTAAAACTTACATTGATCAAGTTTTAAAAAATGCAAAAGTTCTTGCCGAAGAATTAATGAAAGAGGGTTTTTCATTAGTGACTGGCGGAACCGATAATCACTTGATGCTTTTAGATTTAAGTCAAAGCAAGGGCTTAGCCGAATTAACCGGTAAAGTAGCCGAACACGCTTTAGATGAAGCCGGTATTACCGTTAATAAAAATACGGTACCAAATGAAAAACGTTCTCCGTTTGTGACCAGTGGAATCCGTATCGGAACTCCGGCCTTAACGACGCGTGGAATGAAAGAAACCGAAATGAAAAAAATTGGTCAGTGGATCAGCCAAGTATTAAAAAATGCCGACAAAACCGACATGAAACAGCAAGTGAAACAGCAAGTGAAAGAATTATGTCAAAGTTTTCCAATTTATTAGTTTATTCAGGTTTAGTAATTTTCTTAGCGGGTTGCGCGACTAGTTCAAAATCATCCGATTACGTTGAGCAAAGCGTTTCGGGCGATGAGGTGCATGTCGATAAAAAAAGTAATTCGATCAAAGTAACTCCCGACAGTAATTCAGAGAAAAAAACCGCGAAGGTAAAACGTAAGCCACAATTTGATTGGCCCGTGTGGGAAGCCCGCATGACTCGTGGTTATTTACCGCGTGGTAAAGGTCGTCGTAAACGTCCGCACAAAGGTATTGATTTAGCAGCGCCGCGTGGATCAGCCGTGATGGCTGCTCACGATGGAACGATTATTTATACGGGTTCAGGTTTTCGTGGTTACGGAAAAATGATTATGATCGAAAGTAATGATAGCGCTGGCGGATGGGCTACGCTTTATGGTCACTTAGATAAAATCGTGGTTTACGAAGGTAAAAAAATTCGACAAGGCGAAGTCATCGGCGCGTTAGGTAACACGGGCCGATCTTCTGGACCTCATTTGCATTTTGAAATTAGACAATTAAATGGCCCGATCGATCCGTTACCGCTTTTACCAGCCGGTGAAGCTTTAACCAATGATGTCGATAACGGCGCCGTAGAAGAATAGTATTTACGAAGCTTTACGTGATTTAGCTAAATAAGCGCGTAAAGCTGAAATGATAAATGGTAACAGCGAAAAAACGATAATTCCCATCACTAGTAAGGTGAAATTCTTTTGGACCATTTCAATTTGTCCGAAGTAATAACCAGAAATCGCAAATAAATTCACCCACACGATTGTTCCGATGACTGAAAGTGTAATAAATCTTTTGTACAACATTCCGCTTAGGCCCGCAAAAAATGGGGCGATGGTTCGCGTGATTGGGAAAAACCTAGCCAGGCTTACGGCCCACTTACCTTTACGCGCAAAAAAATCTTCGGTGGCCGTCAAATATTTTCTTTTGAGTAAGACATTCTCTTTTTCGAAAAGCTTGCGTCCCCATTTTTTCCCAATAAAGAAATTGAGCGAATCGCCAAGGGTCGCGGCTAACATTAATAGCGGAATAATCATTTTTAGGTCTAAGAATTGTCCGGTTGAGGCTAATGCGCCGACGGCAAACAAAAGCGAATCACCCGGTAAAAAAGGCGTAACCACAAGGCCCGTTTCGCAAAAGATAATGAGAAATAAAATCACGTAAATGTAAGAGCCGTAAGCGTGCGCCCATTGAATAAGCGTCACATCGATATGCAGAAAAGATTGGATTAAAGCGAACATCCGTAAAGAATAGCTTTAATTTATAATTATTGGCAAGACTCGCCATCTTCCGTCGCGTCGTTTGATGGAGTTGGATTATAAGTAGCTTCGAAAGCCGTTAGGCTGGATTGAATTTGAGCAACGTTATAGCCAATCGAAATTGAAAAGAACTTACAATCAGATTTGTATGAAATTGCGCCCGCTTGAAAAAGTTTTGTGCCGTTTTTAACAACGGTAACTAATAAAGTATATTTACTGCAATCGCCAGCCGTACAACGCGCCTGAATATTTACTTGTTGTGCACGAGCCGTATCGTTGTAGGTACCTTGCGTATCTAAAACACCGTTAAGATGTTTTGTCGTCACTGGTAAATACTGATTGTCGGGAGTTTTTAACTCAATACTAACTTCCTGGCCCCCGGCAACCGCTGACGGTAAAGAAATACTATTGATTGTGTAGTTCGTCCCTTGCACAAGCGCTTGTTGTTGCGAAAGGGCTGTCACATTCGCATCTAAACTTTGTTGACCGGTTTTAATTTGCGCTCTCACTCCAGCGGCTTTTGGCGAGCACGAGAAAGATAAGCAAGTTAATGCGATGATTCCAGCTGCAAAAAACTTTTGAGTCATCTTATTTTGAAACATATCAAACCTCCGGTAATAAAGTGATCTTGCCATTTATATTTCAAAAGCTAAGCCAAAAAACACATCGCAAACAAAGTGAATTAATCAGTGAATTCAAGCTTGTTCTTAATATGAGAAATCCGAGCCTTGTTTCACCTTGAGAACCTCGACCAAATTGTCACTCGTGACTAAGATCCGTTGACAGGTCTAACCCTCATTTTTAGACTGAAGGCATGAGTCGAAAAACAGCCTTAATATTATCAGGTGGCGGAGCGCGCGGCGCTTATCAGGTTGGAGTTTTAAAAGGCTTAGCGGAGATTTTACCTGAGAAAAAACAAAGCCCCTTTCAAATTCTTTCGGGCGTCAGTGCGGGGGCAATCAACTGTTCTAAATTAGCTTCAGAAATTGAACACTTCTCGAACGCGGTTGAAAAATTAACTTATCTTTGGTCGCAGATTTCAGCAGATCAGGTATTCAAAACTGATTTTTTATCTTTAAATAAATTCTCGCTGGGTCTTTTTGGCGAGAAAAAATTAAACTCTGTCTTAGAGACCGGCCCGTTACGAGAGCTAATTAGAAAAAATTGTGACTTTTCTAAAATTAAAAAAAATCTGGATGATAAAGTCATTGAATCCGTCATTATCACCGCGAATAATTACGAACACAGCTCTGCGGTTAGCTTTGTACAGACTTCGGAAAATAGCCCCATTTGGAAAGAAAGCCGCAGACAAGCAAAATTAACTGAAATTAACGCGGATCACATCATGGCATCATCCGCAATTCCAATGCTTTTTCCGCCGATTAAAATAGGAACTCATTACTACGGTGACGGTTGCGTTCGCAATAATACGCCGTGCTCGCCGTCGATTCGCATGGGCGCTGAAAAATTATTTGTGATCGGAGTTCGCCAGCAACTTAATTCTGAATCAATTACAAAAATTGAAATGCAATCAGAAAAAGCTCCGTCAATGATTCGGATTTTAAATACCTTACTTAATGCGGTTTTATTGGATTCAGTTGAACAAGATGTAATGCGCATTCAGCGGATTAATCAACTGACTCAATTTGTTGATTCTAAAAAGAAACTTTCTTCAGGCCTTAAAGAAATTCCTGCCTTATGTATTGCGCCGTCGCAAGATATTGGCGAAATTGCCCGCAGCCACGCGCATCGCTTACCGCGCTTACTGCGCATGACTATTTCTGCATTCGGTTCATTAGATGATGCTAGTGAAATTTTAAGTTATTTATTATTTGAGCCTAATTTCTGTAAACAACTGATTGATATGGGTTATCAAGACGCGATGGATTCAAAATCACAAATTAAAAAATTTTTTAGCGAGGAATAAAGAGTGGCGCAAGCAATTTTAGAAAAAATTTGGTTTTTACAATACCAAGGCCGCGTGGATGGACCCTTTAATTCAGAGCGTCTGCAAGAAAGTTTGCAAGCCATTGGCGATTCACAGCTAGATAAAACTTTAATTTGGAAGCGCGGCTTAGCGGAATGGATGAAAGCTTCTAAATGGAGTCCGGAAGAAGAATTAACCGCGGCAAGTTTTGCGATGCCCCACACCCCCGTTTACGCAACCGATGCAAAAATAAAATCTGTGGCGCAAGCAATCAGTGAAGATGCTTTTCACCGCGTACAGGTAAACTTTATCGATCAACCATTGATGAGCAAAGCTGAATTACTCACATTGATTTCAAAACAAGCCGACGTGGCGGCTATCGCAATTCAAGATCCTAAAAGTAAAGAGTGGAAAGAAGTTTATGCTTTTCCTGAGTTTGTAGAACGCTTAGGCTTAACCCGTCGCGATCACCCGCGCGTTCCGATCCTAGCGCAGTTTAGCGGCTCTTCTAATAAAAATCCTCATTTAAGTGCCCGGGTAATTACCATCAGTGAAGGTGGCCTGGGTTTTACGGATAATTTCGAATTAAAAATTGGTGACTGGATCGAAGGGCAACTGACGAGCCCCCATTTTTTTCAACCGATTAGCTTACAAGCAGAAGTGATTTATTCAGGCTTAGATGGCTACGTTGGGTTTAAATTTTCACAAGTGACCGATGAGGCAAAATCAGCCATCATTGAGTACGTTAAAAAGTTTGGAAAATCGACAAATCTTCCATAAATAATCCGCGAAGGGCAATGGTTGAATCGCGCTTTCCTTGAAATCCAGGGCGTTTGATAAAATAAAACCCATTTTCTGCTAAAACTTTTTTTAGAATTCCGGTGCAAGCGTAAGTGGTAAAGACACAATCCACGGCCGCGTGATTTTTAAAAAACTGATTTAAGAACGTCTCATTCCACAGTGGACCGCTGGTTTGCTGACTAAAGGCATCGTAACAAATCATATTCCATTTCTGTGAACCTTTATAATCTAAAATATCCGCGTAAAGTCCACGGCCATTTGCAAATGCAACGCCCAGTATTTTTTTAACTTCAGCCACGCATGAGCTTGAATCCAATTTTTCGGTAATTTGATTATAGATTTTTAATTCTTCTTTGTTTTCAAACCAATTCGAAAAACAATTACGTAAACCTGAAACAATCTCAAAAGATTCTAGACTCAGATTGTTAGAAAAAGCGAATCTCTGCTGAAGCAGAACTTGCGCCCAGCTGATCTCGATATAACCTAAGCCCAGCCCCACAACCAGCGTTTTAAACTCTGCCTTCGGTCTTTTCAGTTGATGCAGCACCATCGCTTTCTGAATGACCGATTTATAAATATAATTCGTTTCCGCCGCCGCTCCGCCAGAATGGTGCATGCTCTCGCCCGACCGAATATCTTCGGTTAACCTTAAAGTGGGGCTGCCGTCTTTTGTGACTTCTAAAAAAAAGCCTATCTCTTGAAAAGGATTATTCACATTAGCTTTCACTTTGGTGATTCTGTCATGTATATGATGTCCTATGGAAAAAGGTTGGCCGGGACTTCCCTATCATTCGATCTCTGAACATTTTAAGCGAATTTTTAACGAAAAAGTATATAAAATTCCGGTTAGCGTGGTCGATGATTGCCCAAACCGCATGGGTTTAAAGGGAATGAAAACATGTAGCTTCTGTGATGTGTGGGGTTCAGCCGCGCGCGCGGAATCTTTTGATTTAACTTTAGATGCGCAAATTGAAAAATATCATGCCCTGATTGCTAAAAAATATAACGCAGAAAAATTTTTAGTTTACTTTCAAGCTTACACGAATACTTTTACCAAAATCCCCGCCTTAAGATCTAATTTTGAATTGGCGCTTAAATACCCCTACGTGGCAGGCTTTGTTCTAGGTACTCGTCCGGATTGTTTATCTGAAGCTGTTTTACAACTGTGGCAAGAGTACTGCCAAAAGACTTTCGTATCGGTTGAATTAGGCGTACAAAGTTTTTTTAATCCGCACTTAGAATTTATGCAGCGCGGGCATTCGGCCGAAGATTCAATGAAAGCGATCCATAAAATCAGCCAGCGCACCAGCGTCGACTTAGGAATTCATCTGATCTTTGGATCTCCCAATGAAACGGAAGCAGAAATTATTGAAACGGCCAAGATCTGTAATGATCTACCCATCACCAATATTAAATTACACAATATGCACGTTCTAAAAAATACGGATTTAGAAAAATGGTATCACGCCGGAACTTATGTTCCCATTACGCAAGCTGATTACACTCGTAAAGTTCAGTTATTTTTAGCTCATTTACATCCACGCATTGCGATCCATCGTCTGGCGGCTTACGCTTCACGCTGGGAAGAATTGGTGGCGCCCGCATGGACCGCCGATAAAATGAAACCGCACCAAGAGATTATTGATTTTTTACGGCTGACAAAAACTTATCAGGGCTGCAACTTAAGCGCACAGACTGAAGAAGACCGCCGTCTTTTTCACCAAATGAGTTTACGAGTTGAGCGAACCGACAGCATTTAACAGAATATTTAAGAAAAGCCTGCTTTCGCAGTGAGCTGTCGTAAAAAAGTGAAATTTTATTCAGCAAAAACCCCCAACTAGAGTAAATCCTCGAGAGAGAATCAAAACTAGACTTACAGCTAGCAAATTTCATTTTTCTGCATAGCGTTTGTTGAAAAGTCTAGCACTGAGAAGTTTTTTTTCTTTTTTCCTTTGCAAGTTTATAAAAACTAATAAAAACTGATTTTAAGAAAAACACTCCTTATTGATAAGGTTTAAGAAAAGCACCACTAGATCTAGTGTCTAGAGAGCGAATCATCTTAAACTGACCCTTGATAAGCGAAGACCAGGACGGTCAACACATTTTTCTTGATAAACTGATAACTAGACCTAGACTTTGCTAGCCAACGACAGCTTCTGAGGGGGAGCTTTGTGGATGCTTTTGTCTAATCGACATTGGCCACCACACAAACAGAGGAACTTATGGAAAACGGATTCACTTTTAATACATCATCAAAAAATTCAGCAAATAACTCTCCACACATCATGCGCGTAAAAAAACGTGACGGCTCCTTAGAGCCCGTTGACGTAACTAAAATCGTCGAGCGTGTGAACCGTCTTTCTCAAGGCTTACGAGCCGTCGACCCTTTACGCGTTGCCACAAAGGCCATTAGCGGCCTTTACGACGGCGCTTCAACGAAGGAACTTGATAACTTATGTATTCAAACTGCGTCTTTATTAATTGGTGAAGACCCTGAGTACTCACGTTTAGCCGCTCGTCTTTTATCTACTTATATTGACGAAGAAGTTAAGTCGCAAAAAATTGGTTCTTTTGCGGATTCAATTCAAGCCGGATTCAATAGTGGTTTATTAGCACAAAACGTCTACGACTTCGTGATGGCTAATAAGACCGAACTTTGCGCTTCCATCGAACATTATAAAACAGATCGTTTTGAGTATTTCGGATTACGTACGGTTTATGATCGTTATTTGTTAAAAAATCCAACGTCTCGTCAGGTTTTTGAAACTCCACAGTATTTCTTTATGCGTATGGCTTGCGGTCTAGCGCAAAGCCCACAAGAAGCGATCGAGTTATACAAAATCACTTCTTCACATGACTATATGCCTTCGA
Organism: Bdellovibrio sp.; assembly: GCA_014376435.1. Lineage (GTDB taxonomy): Bacteria > Bdellovibrionota > Bdellovibrionia > Bdellovibrionales > Bdellovibrionaceae > Pseudobdellovibrio. Next base: position 115,590 of record JACMRL010000022.1, read on the forward strand.
CGCCCACTTTATTTAATTCGGGTACCATACGTCCGCAAATGAGCTCGTGTTATTTATTAGATTCTCCGCAAGATGATTTAAAAGCGATTTACGATAAGTACACTGATATTGCTTTACTATCGAAATTTGCGGGCGGAATTGGTTTAGCTTACTCACGCGTTCGTTCACGTGGTTCTTTAATTAAAGGAACCAATGGGCATTCTAATGGAATTATCCCTTGGCTTAAAACTTTAGATTCTTCTGTTTCAGCGGTGAATCAAGGTGGAAAACGCAAAGGGGCCGCCTGCGTTTACCTAGAGACTTGGCACGCGGACATCGAAGAGTTTCTAGAACTTCGCGATAACACGGGTGACGAAGCAAAACGTACTCACAATATTAATTTAGCCAACTGGGTTCCAGATTTATTCATGAAGCGCGTTGAGGCTGATGGTATGTGGTCACTATTTGATCCAAGCCGTGTTCCACACTTTGTAGATATTTTCGGTGAAGAATTCGAAAAAGCTTACCTAGTGGCGGAAGAAGCAAAACTTTATTTTAAACAAACGAAAGCGCGCGATCTTTATTCTCGTATGATGAAGACTTTGGCGCAAACTGGTAATGGCTGGATGACATTTAAAGATGCGTCGAACACAAAATCAAATCAAACGGGTCAGCCGCAAAATACAATTCACTTATCAAACCTTTGTACAGAAATCTTAGAGGTAACTTCTAAAGATGAGACGGCCGTTTGTAATTTAGGTTCAGTGAATTTAAGTCGTCACATTATTGATGGACAATTTGATTTTGAAAAATTAGCTCGCACTGTTCGTACCGCCGTTAAATTCTTAGACCGCGTAGTCGACATTAACTTCTACCCGATTGATACGGCCGCCAGCTCAAACAGCCGCTGGAGACCCGTGGGTTTAGGTTTAATGGGTTTACAGGATGCCTTCTTTCAAATGAAGCTTCCGTTTGATTCAGCGGAAGCCCAAGCTCTATCAACTCGCGTGCAAGAAGAAATTTACTACAATGCTTTGGTGACTAGTATTGAACTAGCAGAAAAACATGGCCCGCACGCAAGCTTCGCCGAAACCCGTGCAGCGAAAGGTCAATTTCAATTTGATCTTTGGGGCACGAAGCCAACAGACGAAAAACGCTGGAACGCTTTACGCGAACGCATGATGAAAAGCGGTTTACGTAATTCATTAATGATCGCGATTGCTCCGACCGCAACGATTGCTTCAATCGTTGGAGCTTACGAGGCTACGGAACCACAAATTTCAAATTTATTTAAACGTGAAACTTTGTCGGGCGAATTTATGCAAATCAACCGTTACTTAGTTGACGCGCTAAAAACAAAAGGTCTTTGGAATGAAGACACTCGTAACGAAATTAAAATGCACGAAGGTTCAATCCAAGAAATCGCGACAATTCCGGCCGACATTAAAGCCCTGTACCGCACTGTTTGGGAAGTTCCGATGAAAGCATTACTTGATATGGGCGCAGCTCGCGGTGCCTTTATCGATCAATCGCAATCTTTAAATTTATTTATGGAAGCTCCGACAATCGGTAAAGTTTCTTCGATGTATATGTATGCTTGGAAGCAGGGATTAAAAACGACTTATTATCTTCGTTCACGCCCGGCGACCAGCATTGCAAAAACCACCGTAAATAAAAAAATATCGGTTACCGAAGCAACGGCGATGGCGGCGGCTCCGATCATTGCAAAAAAAGATTACAGTGATGAAGAAGCAATTACTTGCAGCCTTGATAACCCAGAAGCTTGCGAAGCTTGTCAGTAAAAGGAAATACGATGATATTAAATCCAGGATTCGATTTAACACTACGCCCGATGAAATACCCAATTTTTTACGAGATGTACAAGAATGGTATCAAAAACACGTGGACGGTTGATGAAGTTGATTTTTCGACAGACTTAGTTGATCTAAATTCAAAAATGACAGATTCCGAAAGGCATCTCATTCACCGTCTAGTGGCATTTTTTGCTACGGGTGATTCAATCGTCGGGAATAATTTGGTTTTAAATTTGTACAAACACATTAATTCTCCGGAAGCGCGCCTTTATTTAAGCCGTCAGCTTTATGAAGAGGCTTTGCATGTGCAATTTTATTTAACTTTACTAGATACCTATATTCCCAATCCAGAAGATCGCTCTTTAGCGTTTTCTGCGGTAGAAAACATTCCTTCAATTAAAAAGAAAGCCGACTTCTGTTTTAAATGGATGGATTCAATCAATGATTTAAATACTTTAGAAACGATTGAAGACCGACGTAAATTCTTAATGAATTTGATTTGTTTTGCGACTTGCATTGAGGGTTTATTTTTCTTTGCAGCTTTTGCTTACGTTTATTTCTTAAGATCAAAAGGAATGTTAGCCGGACTTGCCTCAGGTACAAACTGGGTTTTCAGAGACGAGAGCATGCATATCGCATTCGCTTCACAAGTGATTGAAATTGTTCGTAAAGAAGAGCCAGAACTTTTTAATGAGCAGATGCAAGATATGGTTGTACAGATGATGGAAGATGCGATCGAGTGTGAAATGACTTTCGCAGAAGATTTAGTTTCTAACGGCATCGCCGGATTATCTTTAGGTGATATGCGCCAGTACTTAGAATATATTACCGATCAACGTTTAGAAGCCTTAAACATCGCTCCACGCTACAATACAAAAAATCCATTTTCATTTATGGAATTACAAGACATGCAAGAGCTTGCTAACTTTTTTGAAAAACGCGTGACCGCTTACCAAACAGGTATCTCGGGCCACGTTAGTTTTGATGAAAGTTTTTAATTAAATAGAAATGAAATACCTAGGGCGGTCGGCAAAGCATGGTTGCAGACCATTTGCCGAACTGGATCCCGTTTGTTCCGCGGACCGCAAAATAATAACTTGTTCCACTGACTAATCCAGAAGCTGTACACGATGAGTTTGTACAGCTTGTCGTAAACGGCGCACTTGGTAAATTAGACCCTGCACCTGGCCAACCTTGCGCCCCCGCTGCATATCCCCATTGATAAGTATTTGCTGGGTGATACGACGACCTTGCATCAAAATTGAAATAGCAAGTACCCGATGAAGTCGTAACATTCGTAGATATGATTGGTTTTGGTGTTTCAAAACTAACAACCGCCGACGTAAATGATAAAGGTGTGGGCGTCGCAGCCCAGTTAATATCTGTGTTTGTTAAAGAATAATTGTAGGTTACGCCGTCAATCAAACCCGTATCGTGATATTGGTAAACTGCACTGCCCTCAATCGCTGAACTGGTGGTCTCGTTGGTAAATAAATTTATCGAACCCGCATTGGTCGATATAATATCGGTGTAGGTTCTAACTAACGTATATAAAACTCCAAAGTTAAATCTTCCCGCATTTGTTTTTATAATCGAATAACCCAAAGTTGCGTCGTAAGAAATAGTTTGGATTACCGGCGTCGGAAGCTTGCGGTCAATTTTTACCGTGACCCAGGCAGTATCGGCTAAGCTATCAATCGTTCTTAATTTTACACGTGCGGTGTATTTTTGAGTTTTACCAATTTTTGCGCGAAAAGAATAACGCCCGTTGAAGCAGCGTGGATATTCTTTATTTTCCTCGGGAATATATAAACCCACGCCAAGCGCTGGCCAAATACATTTATTATTCGTTAAGGTTGGATAGGGAACCGTTACGCCCGATTGCACTTGCGCCGTCGCGTAGAAAATATTTGGTGAAGCACTACTGTCAACGACACGAATGACGCTCATTCCATTTGTAACTGGCGCCGTGTATAAACCCGTACTAACATTCATAGTTCCTGCGCCTGAATTTACAGTAAAAGCATATGGCGCCGTTCCGCCACTCGCTACAAAAGTAAAAGTTTGCGAAGGTCCCATGATAACAAAGCTGGTTGTTTTTAAATCTGAGGGTTCGATGCCGGCCGTAATGCTATTACCCGTTTGTTGGCAATCGCTTGAAATATCATTATCGATATAAGGATTTACACTTAAATTTTCACCGGCAAAAACTTGCACCATGATGCGATTATTTTTTCGGCCTAAATCTGTACAGCTTCCCGCAATTTCTACGGTATCATTTGTATCCGTAGAGGAAACGATATCGCTGTTATCAATCCCTAAGGCAATCTTTGCACTCGCATCAACACCGCTTGAATCGCTGCAGCTGAAATCAGCACACGTGCTGCTTCCAGAAGTTAACAACGAAGTTTTGCCAATCGGTTTTACACAACCAACTAACAGCAATAATAGACCCCACAAAATAGGTAATTTTTTTGTCTCTAACACACTTCATTTATCGGCATTTTAAGAGCAGAAATGAAGAACGCCTAGACTGTTTTTACAATCTACGAATTGCCCAGAAATAAATGTTACCGAAGCGGCTCAATCTGAGACCGTTAATTATCAGCCGCTGACTCATTGCCCAGTAAATAGTGTTACCGAACCTGCTAGCCTTAAGTCCTTAGAATCACAAGGAGGTGGTGCAGT
>JACMRL010000023.1 GCA_014376435.1 Bdellovibrio sp.
ATCTATGGCTTTTGCGAATGATGTTTGTTTGTCGTCTAAAATCATCTCCAGTTGATGGGTGGACATATTGATCCGGAGGGATTGAATTCCTAATATTTTATTTTCTAAGGCTTCAATTTTTTGCACGCATCGACCACACTTGATGCCTTCAATATAGAATTTCATAGCTGTTTGGTCAGAACTTAGTTGATAGGCTTTTCGAAAGTCTGGCGTGTCCAAAAAGGAACGATCGGCACGGGCTCTCATTCGGTCAAACGCTTAAGGTCACGCATTCTTTTTTGAATTTCTAGGGGAATGTGCGTTCCGCCAGAACCCGTGTAACCAAAAGTTACCGACTCATTTAATTTATTAAAACATGCCTTTCCCCACTTCGTTTGGGGCACCCGGTAAATACACGATTCGTAATAATTTTCATGCAAAGTGACTAACGAAATTTTATTTAAGGATTCATAACTTTCACCGGCTAGCAACAATGCTTCACCCAGTTCGTTGTCCGATAAGTCTGCCGTTAAGTACTGCAGTAACGCCGCGATGGCTCGCATATCTTCAATTTCGCTTTTCCGTTGATGAATAATTTTTTTGATGGCGGGCAATGTTTGCAGGTTTTCGTTCGGCTTCCACTGCGCTATTGAAGCTTTCCATTCCCTGCTTTTTTCTTGTAAAAAGACCGGCAACGCTTTATTTCTTTCAACGCTAACACTCAGTCGCATGGCATTGGTCATGTCTTGCTTATATTGCACAGCGATCAATAAACCCAATCGTGCAATTTGCTCAGCATCGATTTCGACAGAACTTAATGGATGAATGGATTTAAGGGTTTCTAAAACCAGATTAAAAGCCGGGTCGTATTGACGAAAGGCGATCATCAGCTCGATTCGATCTTGTACCGCTAATTTCTTCATGTACGAATCGGAGGACCTTTTAGAATTAAATTCAGGCCCATCTTTTAGTCGGGTGTGGCATTCGATACAGTAGCTTGTAACATTGACCAGTTGCGAGCGTGAATACTCGTGCCACCCCGTCGAAAAGTTTTCATCGGCTCGCTGCAGCTCATCAGCGAACTGCACCGCTACGAATCGCACCGTCGGATCTTTAGACAGAATAGCTGGACTATGTTTAACTTCCGTTGTTTCAATTGCCAGTTTATGGATCTCAGTCGATAAAAAACTTTTGTTTTTTGGGTCATTAAATCTTTTTTTATCAAAAATGTAAGGTTCAAGAGTTTCTAAAGAATTTTTTAAATTTTGCATCGATACGTTTAAGATCGGCACTGCCGTAAAGGCCGGTGGTGTACTTGCGGAATCCGTTTTAACGGGTAAACTATGGCAAGCGACCATTAAAAAAAACAAAAAAAGGAAGCTCGCACTTAACTTCATTAAACCTCGCTTGTTTATTTATTAAATTGCTACAACACAATTAAATAAAGCAAGCTACAGACCACGGATTTCATGGTTGAATGAAGGCTTTTGGGATAATAAGTCTCATTATAGAAAAATTAGGTTGTGACAATTCGTCACTTGAAATAAATTTTGGTTTATTTTGAAGCGATTAAACCTTTACCTATTTTCCAGGTCCTGGAACACGTCGTTGTGGGCTTTCTTTTTGGCGAATATTATCGGCCCGGTTCACGGCGGCAATGCCGGCTGACTTTTTCGATCGTTCGTTATCTGCCGTGTCCTTACCGAATTCTGTTTTTAAATTCATTTTTTTATGACCGGGTTCGCCCGTAGGATCCTTCGCTTGTACAAAGTCAGTCGCCAGTTGATCTGTCTTTTTAGTCGGTGCTTTTTTTGAAGTTGCCATTGAAAGACCTCCGTCGGTGTTGGATGTATTGCATTTAAGTGCAATCTATTTCGTCTTCATTGCATTTTTCATGCGCCGGACAAATGCGTTGCCGAGCATTACACAGAAAATTCGGGGTGATAACGTCGCATATGTGGAAGTTTGACCTAACGAAACTAATTTCTAACGACTTATATTTGTCTTTGTGCAAAACTGCTTAAATCTTGAAAACAATTGAATCGAAAAAAAACACAGCCCATCAAAAAAAAATCGTTCGCCTGTATTTAAGCGATCTGACAAAACTATTCCGGCTGAAACGTGCAAAAAAAATCGAACATTTAGCAGTCGATCAATTCCCGTTCGATATCGAACTGCTGACTGTAAGCGGGCTTTACCGACAAAGTCGAATGCAGTATTTAAATTTAGGTGGAGCATTTAATCCTAAAGTTTCTTCGATGATGCGTTCGTTACGCGCACAGGATCTTTTTAAAGATGTAATTGATTTTACACCATCCCGAGACGAAATGGTTTGGTTTTACGAAAATTTTGAGTCCTTAGAAAACCACTACGATCAAATTAGGGCTTTAAAACAATTTAATGAAAATTCTTTATTTCACGAACAAAATCACCGCATCATTTGGCGAATCCTTCCACCCGCCCCCATCGAAAAAGAAGCCTTTCGTCGTTACCTAAATTTTGCGGAAAGTTTAGTGGTGATGTTGGATCTTGCGCTGGGCGACGCTCTGGGGCC
>JACMRL010000024.1 GCA_014376435.1 Bdellovibrio sp.
AGCAAAATTAACCTCAGGATTAAATTCGGGAAGAATTTTCGTTGGTAACTCATCAAACGTTGCGGAAGCATTTGTGCTTTCTGGTGATGCGACGATTTCAAATACGGGAATACTATTAATCAATAACGGCGCGGTTAATAATGCTAAAATTTCTGACGTAGCATTTAGTAAAATTTCAGGTAAGCCTACAACGCTAGCCGGATATACGATTACGATGATATCGTCGGATATAACAACAGCGTTAGGTTACACGCCGGGTTCTGGCGGAGGCACGGTTGGTTCGGTGACTTCGGCAGCTACTTCAGGAAATCCAATCACGGTCAGTACCTCGAGTACTTCTCCATCGATTGATATTACACGCGCAACGGCTTCAGTAAATGGATATTTAGCCTCTTCAGATTTTTCTACGTTCATCAATAAATTAAATGCAAATCAAGCGGCCGTTGAAACAGCCTTAGGTTATGTGCCCGTAGCTTCGGGATTAACCTCAGGTTTCATTTATGTGGGCAATGGATCTAACTTAGCAGACGGTGTTCAGCTTTCAGGTGATGCTTCACTTTCAAATACCGGAATCTTATCTTTATCAAACACGGGTGTTGGTGCCGGCACCTTCTCGAAATTAACGGTTGATTTAAAAGGTCGCGTAACAGCATCTGGCGTTTTAAACTCTAACGATATTACGACTGCATTAGGTTATACTCCAGGATCTGGTGGAGGAACCGTTGGCTCCGTCACCTCAGCAGCTACTTCGGGAAATCCAATAACGGTAAGTACTTCGAGCACTTCGCCTTCGATCGATATTTCACGCGCGACGGCTTCAGTAAATGGATATTTAGCCTCTTCGGATTTCACTACATTTACAAACAAATTAGCTTCAGGTTTGTTATCAACAAAAATATTTGTGGGTAACTCTTCAAACGTTGCCGAAGCAATGGTTCTTTCTGGCGACGCCACGATTTCAAACACCGGTCTATTATTAATTAATAACGGTGCAATCAATAACGCTAAAATTTCTGATGTCGCATTTAGTAAAATTTCAGGTAAGCCTACAACGCTGGCTGGTTACGGGATTACAATGATATCGTCTGATGTAACGACAGCGTTAGGTTACACACCAGGATCTGGCGGAGGCACGGTTGCCTCAGTTACTTCGGCAGCGACTTCGGGAAATCCAATCACGGTCAGTACTTCGAGTACTTCTCCATCGATTGATATTACACGCGCAACGGCTTCAGTAAATGGATATTTAGCATCGAGTGATTTTACAGCTTTTTCAAACAAATTAACATCAGGCTTATTATCAACAAAAATATTTGTGGGTAATTCATCAAACGTTGCTGAAGCGATGATTCTTTCTGGTGATGCAACGATTTCAAATACAGGAATATTATCTTTATCGAATACGGGAATTGGTGCCGGTACCTACACAAAAGTAACGGTGGATGTAAAGGGTCGAGTAACAGCATCAGCAGCTTTAATCTCAAGTGATATTACGACCGCGCTAGGTTATACGCCAGGATCTGGCGGAGGAACGGTTAGTTCTGTTACTTCAGCGGCGACATCGGGAAATCCGATTACAGTGAGTGCATCAAGTACCTCACCGTCGATCGATATTTCGCGCGCGACGGTATCAGTAAATGGATATTTAGCTTCGAGTGATTTTACAGCTTTCAGTAATAAATTAACTTCAACACTGAATTCAGCTTTAATTTTTGTCGGTAACGGTTCTAACGTAGCTACAGGCGTTTCGTTATCAGGCGATGCGACGATTAATAATTTTGGCGTGTTAACATTAGCGAACACAGTTTCTGCCAGTACGAGTTCAAAAGTAACTTTTGATTCGAAAGGTCGGATCACGGCATCGGCCGCGCTTATCTCGTCAGACATTACGACAGCGCTAGGTTATACTCCAGGATCTGGCGGGGGAACAGTTAGTTCTGTGACTTCGGCGGCAACTTCGGGAAATCCGATTACAGTGAGTGCATCAAGTACATCACCATCGATTGATATTTCACGTGCGACGGCTTTAGTAAACGGATATTTAGCTTCTTCAGATTTTTCTACGTTTAACAATAAATTAGGAACTAACCTATTATCGACAAGAATTTTTGTTGGTAACTCGTCGAATTTTGCCGAAGCATTTGTGCTTTCAGGTGATGCGACGATTTCGAATACAGGTATATTATCTTTATCGAATACGGGAATCGGTGCCGGTACTTACACAAAAGTAACGGTGGATGTAAAAGGTCGCGTAACAGGATCAGTGGCTTTAATTTCAAGTGATATTACGACAGCGCTAGGTTATACTCCAGGATCTGGCGGGGGAACAGTTAGTTCGGTTACTTCAGCGGCGACTTCTGGAAATCCAATTACAGTGAGTGCATCTAGTACTTCGCCGTCGATTGATATTTCGCGCGCAACGGCTTTTGTAAACGGATATTTAGCGTCTTCAGATTTTTCGATTTTCGCAGCTAAAGGTTCTGGCTCAGTAACTGGTGCAACAGCTGCGGTAACAGCGGGAAATCCGATCACAGTTAGTACCTCAATTACATCACCATCGATTGACATAACTCGTGCGACGGCTTCGGTAAATGGATATTTAGCATCTTCAGACTTTTCAATCTTCTTAGCAAAAGGTTCTGGCTCAGTAACTGGAGCAACGGCTGCGGCGACTTCGGGAAATCCGATTACAGTGAGCGCTTCGAGTACATCACCATCGATTGACATAACTCGTGCGACGGCTTCGGCAAATGGATACTTAGCATCTTCAGACTTTTCAATTTTCTTAGCAAAAGGCTCGGGTTCAGTAACGGGCGCCACAGCTGCAGTGACTGCAGGGAATCCAATCACGGTCAGTGCATCAAGTGCGTCACCATCGATTGATATAACTCGCGCGACGGCTTTGGTAAATGGATACTTAGCTTCGAGTGATTTTACAGCTTTCAGTAATAAATTAACTTCAACACTGAATTCAGCTTTAATTTTTGTCGGTAACGGTTCGAACGTAGCTACAGGCGTTTCGTTATCAGGCGATGCAACGATCAATAATTTAGGTGTGTTAACGTTAGCGAATACAGTTTCTGCTAGTACAAGTTCAAAAGTGACGTTCGATTCGAAGGGTCGGATCACGGCATCGGCCGCGCTTATCTCGTCAGACATTACGACAGCGTTAGGTTATACGCCGGGAGCTAGCGGAGGAACGGTTAGTTCGGTTACTTCGGCGGCTACTTCTGGAAATCCGATCACGGTCAGTGCGTCGAGTACATCACCATCGATTGATATTTCAAAAGCAACTGCTACAGTAAACGGTTACTTAGCCTCTTCAGATTTTACGACATTCAACGGCAAGCAAGCAGGCTCGGCAGAGTTAACGGGTTTAGCAGCCTTAGCATCAAACGGTTTCGTTCGCAGAACGGCCGCGGGAACTTACACTTCGATTGCTTCAATGGATTTAACAACATCTGTTACAGGAACTTTACCGGTTGCTAACGGTGGAATCGGGGCAACAACGGCTGGTAATAATTTAATTTTTGCGGGACCCACAACGGGTGGTCCACTTGCGCCAAGTTTTAGATCATTAGCCTCGTCTGATATTCCAAATTTAAGCTCGATTTACTTACCATTAACCGGTGGCGCGTTAACGGGCACCCTGGACGTTCAGTCAACAAATACCGCGACGTCCGGAAATATTTTTGGCGCAAAAATTACGCCGACGTATAATCAAGCATCTGGAACAGCTGCAAATACAGATTTATTAATTAATAGGACTCAAACACTGGTTGGTTCGGGCCAGCAAAATTTAATTGATGCCCAAGTGGCCGGCGTCAGCAAGTTTCGAGTTGATAATACAGGAAAAGTTTACGGAGATGGATCGGGATTAACGGGAGTGGGCGGTGGACTTTCAGGATTAACCGCCGGCCGAGTTCCGTTATCAGCTTCGGCAACAACGATTGCGGATTCAGCTAATTTTACTTTCAATTCAACAACTGGCGCTATGGCTATCAATGGAACAGCGCCCGCGATTGCTATCACAGGAAGCGCGACACTTTCATCAACGGCTACGTTAACTCTTTCAGGAACGACTGCAGTTTCGTTATCGGGTAATACTTCGGTCAGCGGAGCAAATACTTTTGCCACAGGTACAGGCGCCGTTAGCTTAAATGGCACAGCGACAATCGCCGCCGGGAAAAACTTAGTGATGGCCTCTGGAGCAGGAATTAAGACACAGACATTTACAGGTACGACGACCACTGCAGATTCAGTGGTCGGAAACTCATTAACAACAGGAACTTTAATCAGTGCAACAACATCGAATGCATCCGTGAATTCAACAAATGGTTTGTTGTACGTAGCTAATACAGGCGCCAGTACTACGGGAACTGTCGCGCGAATTCAGGCTAGCTTAACCGCGGGGTCGGGCCTTACCGTTTTAGCTACCGGTAACGTTGGTATCGGAACGACTGCGCCGAACGCAAAATTATCAATTCAGGGTGCGGCAACGTCCCGTACAAATATTATTACCTCTGGTGCGGTTGTCGATTTATCTTTGTCGAACAATCATTTGCTTAAGGCACCAGGTACAAGCAGTATTACATTACAAAATCCAGTTGATGGTGGAGTTTACACTTTGATTATTGCCGATGTAACGCCAACTATTTACACTTTTTCAGGATGTACAAATAGTTATTATAGCCCGACAAATACAACGACCGTCGATCGCACGACTTTCACAATTCTATCTGTTGTCGACGGCGTTGATACGAACTGTTTTATAACATGGATTACAGGATTTAATTAACATGAATCGCGCTTTCGACTTCGCAAAAAAAAGTTTATTCATTTTATTTGTGCCGATTTTTGTGTATGCGCAGACACCGTTTTCTGCTCCTTTTAGTTTTTTTGGTTCTAAACCCGCGCCGACTCGTCTGGGAGTAAGTATTCCGCAATACTCGGGAACTTGTTTCAATGCGGATGTAAATTCGTCTGCTTTTGATAGCGTGAGTAATAAAATTATAGTGGGTGGAAACTTTACTCAAGCAGGAACATGTTTGGGAAGCGGAATTCCGATAGATTCAACAAGTGCAAAGGCAGTCAGCGGGTTTGGTCCATCGCAAGCGATTACGGGAGAAGTCAATGCAAGTATTACCGATGGCGCTGGCGGATTTTACATCGCGGGGCGCTTTACATCGATTGGTGGCGTTGCGCGTAGTAGCCTTGCGCATATCACGTCGGCAGGTATTTTAGATCCAACTTTCCTGCCTGAAATTCCTTTTAATAACAGCATCAAAACATTACTTTTAAATGGTACAACCTTATACGTTGGCGGTGACTTCACTCAACAATCACCAAATCACGGAGCAAGTTTAAATACAACCACGGGTAATGTGACTGGGGTGAATTCTTACGTGAATGGAACTTTTAACGGAACTGTAAACGCCTCGGTTTCAGATGGTTCTGGCGGTTGGTATGTGGGCGGTAATTTCTCTTCCTATCAATTTCAGACAATTACGAACTTGGCGCATATTAATGCCGACGGAAGTTTAGATTCAAATTTTAGGCCTGAACCCAATTTGGAAGTTTATGCACTTTACTTGGATGGAAATACACTTTACGTCGGGGGCGCTTTTAACTTTTTATCAGGAGTAAGCCGACAGGGTTCAGGCTCTGTCAGCACTGTGACAGGTATTGCCACTGGTTTTGATCCACAAACGGCAAATATCGTGAATACAATTACAAAATCGGGATCAAACATAATCATGGGCGGTAATTTCAGTGTTACATCCGAAAGCTCCGCCGCGGGCGGCGGAGCCGTTGATAGTATTACGGGTAACATACTTCCAAATTTTCCAGAAGTATCGGGCGTTGTGTACTCCACGATTACAGATGGTTCTGGCGGTTGGTACATTGGCGGAACTTTCGCAAGCGTGGGCGGCCAAACCAGAAATAATATCGCACAAATTGATTCAGCAGGAAATTTAACATCATGGAATCCGAATGCTTCAGCAACTGTTCGCAGTTTGTTTTTATCAAGCGGGATCGTTTACGCCGGTGGCGATTTTACAACAATCGGTGGTCAGTCGCGGAATTATATTGCCGCAATTGATTCGGGAACAGGAAATGCAACAACTTGGGATCCCAGCGCAGGCGGGAATGTAAATACAATTTTTGTAAATGGCACAACTTTATATGCTGGCGGAAACTTCACCGCGATTGGTGGTCAATCTCGAAATTATGTTGCTGCAGTTGATACGGGAACGGGTAGTGCAACGGCGTGGGATCCTAGTGCTGATAATGTTGTAAATACAATTTTTGTCAGTGGTACAACTTTGTATGTGGGCGGAAATTTCCAGTTAATTGGTGGTCAATCACGGAACTTTATTGCCGCAATTAATACTGGAACAGGTAACGCGACAACCTGGGATCCAAATGCAGATACTTACGTTTTTTCACTAATTGTGGTTGGTACGACAGTCTACGTAGGTGGTACATTTTCTTCAATCGGCGGTCAATCCAGATATGGCATAGCTGCAATCAGTACGGCTACAGGTTTAGCTTCAGCTTGGGCCCCCACGAATAATACTGGAAATTATGTATACGCTATGGCTCTTAGTGGAACTACACTTTATGTTTGTGGTTCTTTTTCAAATATGGGTGGTCAACCAAGAGTTAACGCTGCTGCCGTTAGTACGACGACAGGCCTAGCTTTGGGCTGGAATCCATATGCAGTTGGCCCTGTATATGGCTTAGCATTAAGTGGAACCAGCGTTTACATCGGGGCACAGTTGGGTGGTAAAAATATTTTAAATCTTGGCGCTTTCTACCCCAGTAATGGTATCGCAACAAACTGGTCACCAACGGCTGATGCGTTGGTAAATTCAGTACTACTAAGTGGTACAACATTATACGTAGGCGGTAATTTCACAACGATTGGCGGCCAATCTCGAAACTACTTAGCGGCTGTCAGCACAATAGCCGGAGATGCAACGGCATGGAATTCAAGCCCAGATGCGCCGGTAATTAGCCTTGCGCTAAATGGAACGAATCTTTATGTAGGTGGAGCCTTCACAACGATTGGTGGTCAATCACGAAACCATCTTGCGGCGATCAGCACATCAACTGGTCTTGCAACCACCTGGAACCCAAATCCTGATGGTGCAAATATTTACGCTTTAACTTTTACTGGAACAACTGTGTACGTCGGCGGCGATTTTACTACGATCGGTGGACAAAGCCGATCAGGCTTAGCGGCGATCAGCACATCAACTGGTCTTGCGACGACATGGAATCCAAATCCAAGTGGTGGTGCCTATTTTAAAACGATATCTATAAGCGGCACGGATGTTTATGTTGGTGGATTTTTTACCTCGATTGGTAATCAACAAAGATCAGGCTTGGCTGCTTTGAACGCGACAACTGGCAGTATTACGACATGGAATCCAAACCCAAATACCGAAGTGAAAGCATTTGCGATTAATGGAACGACAATTTACATTGCCGGTAACTTTACAAATATCGGCGGTCAGGCGCGAAACTATCTGGCGGCCGTCAGCACCTCCACGGGATTAGCGACGACGTGGAACCCAAGCCCGAATTCATTCGTGAACGCGCTCGTGTACGCGTCGAGCATTATTTACGCCGGTGGTTCATTTTCAAGTATAGGTGGTCAGACGCGAAACTATCTGGCGGCAGTCAGTACAGCCACGGGATTAGCGACGACGTGGAATCCAAATTCTGACGGAATACCCGAAACACTGGCGATCAGTGGCTCGCTTCTTTATGTAGGCGGCTATATCGCAAGTATCGGCGGCCAAGCGCGAAGTAATATTGCTGCGATTAGCACCACCACGGGTCTTGCTTCGGCTTGGAACCCACAGGCCGATCAAAAGGTTTATACAATCTCAGTCAGCGGAACCACTATCTATGTAGGCGGAGACTTCATAACGATTGGTGGTGCCGCTAGAAATAACTTAGCAGCACTTAGTTCGACGACTGGTTTAGCATTGAGTTGGAATCCCGATCCAAATCTAAATTCGCAGGTACGAACTATCACCGCAAATGGAACTTCTATCTTTGTGGGTGGAACTTTTTTTACACTGAAACCAAAAATAAGAAATTATATTGCCGCATTGGATGCTGTGACCGGAAGCTTAACCTCTTGGAATCCTAACCTAAGTGGTACTGTAAATAAGGTCGTGATCGATGGAAATCTTACTTACGTTGGCGGCGTTTTCAATGCCGTAGGGGCTCAATCTCGCAGTTTTCTGGCAGCTATTGATCTTACAAGCGGTTTGGCTACAAGTTGGAATCCAAGCCCAGATAGTCCCGTTACCGAAATAGCACTGAATGCAACGACGGTGTATTTTGCAGGTTATTTTGCGAATGTCGGTGGTCAAGCACGCCGTTTATTTGCTGCAGTCGACAAAACAACTGGAAGTCTTACAAGCTTTAATCCAAATCCGAATGGCACTCCCTTGGCGATAGCCATCAGCGGATCAACCGTTTACGCGGGCGGCGTTTTTAATTTGATGGGTGGCCAAACGCGAAATCAGTTAGCTGCATTAGACGCAACAACAGGTGCCGCAACCAGCTGGAACCCCAATGTCAGTCCTCAAGTTTACACAATTGTATTAGACGGATCGATTATCTATATAGGTGGCGCCATTTATACCGTCGGTTCGACTTCGCGAAACGGCCTGGCTGCAATTGATTTAACCACGGGTTTAGCGACGAACTGGAATCCATTTCCTGATGGCTACGTCAGTTCACTTGTTTTAGTCGGTAATAAAATATACGCCGGAGGCTCCTTTACATCCATCGGAGGCCAGTCTCGGAATCGCGTGGCCGAGTTAGATAAGATAACGGGTAATGCGACTTCGTGGAATCCGAATTCAAACAACACCGTACTAAGTCTGACCTTAGGAACAAACTCAGTTTATGCTTCTGGCACGTTAAGATCCGTAGGAAAATACTTTCGCTCCGGGTTCTGCAGTATCAATCAAGCGACCGGCTTACCAGACTGGTAAACGTATTTAAAGACCTAACTCTTTGAGTCCTTTTTGTAAAGGTAAGCTCCAGATAGGTCCGATTTTTTCTTCTTTTGTTTTTGTGTGAAAAACAAAGCCCTGCTGAATTAACTTTTTATTTTTTAAAGAAATTAAAGTTTCAATTTCTGAGCTACTAAAGTGATCGCTACTTTTAACTTCTATGCCGATTAATTTATTTTTTAGTTTTATAATAAAATCAACTTCTTGCCCAGAGCGAGTTCTAAAAGTATTAATCTGAATATCTTCTGAATAGGCCCAAGCCGAATGCATCAGTTGGTTAAAAACAAGTTGTTCAGCTAAAACACCAATTCGATCTAGGCTGGGCTCAAAATTGCCTTGTAAGGCATTATAAACTCCCGTGTCGAAAAAATAAAATCGAGGATGCTTAATCAGATCATAGTCATCCATCAATGCAGGGCAAGGATGAACTCGGTAGCCTATCATAGTATCTTCTAAAATTTCAAAGTATCGGGGGACCGCATGTCTAGATATTTTTGCCTTTTGTGCTAATTTAGTGAAATCGACAAATTGACTTACAGACTGAACTACTTCGGTTAAAAAACGCGCGAAACTTTCAAGATTTCTAACCAGAGCCTCGGCTTTGATCTCTTCTTTTAAATAAAGTGCCGTGTAAGATTTGAGTAACTGTATGGATTGAGAAGAAACTTTATTCAAATACACTTCCGGCAGCAATCCGACCGAAAGTGCTTTTTTAATATTAAAATCTGAATTAAGTTCAGAAGCGATGAGGGGGCCTAGTTGAAAATTGAAGATACGCCCAGGTAATAAGTTAGCATTTCCGCGTCTTAACTTGCGCGCGCTAGAACCTGTTAAATAAAATTTAAGCTTTTTATTCTCATCAATCAGATATTGAATTGTGTTTAGTAAAGAAGGAATTCTTTGTATTTCATCAACAAAAATTTTTTGAGGCTTATTTAAAGAGATAAGATTTTTTAATTCATTTGGGTCTGATGAAAATTTTAAAAATTCAAATTCATCAGCTAAATTAATTTTCAGATCTACTTTAATTTCTGAAATTAAAGTAGACTTGCCAACTTGTCTGGGACCCAGAATTAGAACACTTTTAGCTGATTTGACAATTTCATCTTTAATTATTCTGTGAGTCATATGCTCATAATATACAAATTATGAGCACTAGGTCAACATAATTTAGATCGCAAAAGTTATTCTTCGACTGAAGATTTCAATATTTGTTTAACTTGTTGGGTTTTTTGTCCCGCGCCTAACATGTTTTTTAAACGTTCGTGCAAGGAGCGATCGTTGATGAGGGCCCCTAATGTTCCGTCGCCGCGGTCTACTTTATCGATAATTTTTTCTAACTTTTTTACCGAGCGATCTAAGCTGCCTGATTTAACCGTTGAGTTGAGGCCTGCTGAAACTTCGGCTAAGTGACCACTAGCCTGATCTAATTTATTAATTAAACTTGGAATTTTATTTTGTTCAGTGACCGAGCGAATTAGTTTTTGAAAATCACCGATTGCATCAAATAATTTTTCGCTTTCGCTACCACGCTTAGAAATAATCGAAAGAAAGTCATTTCCGTAGTCGGCCGCCAGTTGGTCGCCGTTTTGTACGGCAACACTGGTGGTAGAACCGGGAGTGATGTAAAGAAATTTATCTCCTAATGCTCCTTGAGTTCTGATTTCGATGCGACTGTCTTTTTTGATCTTTACTTGGAATTCTGGATCGATGCTGCAGACAACTTTAACTAAGTTTTTTGTTTCATCGAAATAAATACGGTCGATATTTCCTACTTTTAAACCCGATAATGAAACTACAGCGCCCGTGTTCAGGCCTTGCACAGAATCAAAGTAGCTTGAAAGTTCAAACGATTTTTTAAACATCGATTTATTAGAACCCAAAATAAAAATAGACCCCAGTAGAACAACGACTCCGATAATGAGGAATGCGCCGACTTTGATTTGATTGATCATAAAATATTTCCCTCAACAAACTGGTGAATAAGGCTATTTGGTTGATTTTTTAGTTGTTCGGTCGTGCCTTGTTCTTTGATTACTTTATCTTTTAAAAATGCAAATTTATCGCAAACGGCAAAAGCCGTTGGCATATCATGCGTAACTAGAATAGCGGTCACGCCCTTAGCTTTTAATTTTAAAATAAGTTCCTGAATTCGTTTTGTATTGTAAGGATCTAAACCCGCGGTAGGTTCATCATATAAAATAACTTCTGGCTCAAGCATCATGGCGCGGGCTAAGCCCACGCGTTTTTGCATACCGCCCGAGATTTCACTCGGATAAAGAGATTCTGTTCCGGCTAAACCGAAATCATTTAATTGAGATGTAATCCGTGTTGAAATTTCAGATTGTGATAAATGTGAATGTTCATTTAAAGGGTAAGCTAAGTTTTGATATACGGTCATCGAATCAAATAAAGCACCACCTTGAAAGGCGTAAGCCACGGTTTTGCGTAAATCAATCCAATCAGATTCTTTTAAATTTGAAACTTCGCGGTCGTTAATATGAATAGTTCCGCCATCGGGTTTTTCTAAGCCAATTAGGCTTCTCAGTAAAACTGATTTACCAGTTCCGGATCCGCCGACTAAACCAAGGCATTCACCTTTTTTAACGTAAAACGAAACGTCTTCGTGAACGACTTTATCACCGAAACATTTTTTAAAGTTTTTAACTTCGATTACAGCCATTTTTCAAGCACCCAGAAAATTTTCGCTAAAAAGAAATCACCAATTAAAATAAGTAATGATGAGGTAACTACGGCTTTGCGGGTCGCCACGCCAACTTCTTGCGTACCGTTTTTTACATTTAAACCAAAGTAACAAGATGGAATAGCAATAAATAAGGCGAAGAAGAATGTTTTTCCGAAACCTGACATATAATCTTTGATATTTGAAGTCTCGATAATGCGGCGGTAATAAAATTGCGCATCAATGTTTAATTCAAGTGAGCCGACAACTAAACCACCTAAATTTCCGATGACGTTAGCCATCGCCGCTAATAGCGGAAGTACAATTAAACAGGCAAGTACGCGCGGAATAACAATTTTTTTAATCGGTGATGAGCCTAAGGCACGAATTGCATCGATTTGTTGAGTCACAACCATCGAGCCAATTTCGCTGGCGATACCGGCGCCGACGCGTGCGGCAAACATTAGACTAGTAAACATCGGACCAATCTCGCGCAGAATTGTTGAAGCCACTAAGCGGGGAACATAGGGTTTTCCACCGAATTTTTCTAAACCGTAACCAAATTGTAAAGCCATCACCATACCTATGGCGCCCGAGGTTACTAGCACTAATGGAAAAGAGCGGTAACCAACTTGATAAATTTGCTCGACTAAGAGTTTTGTGTTGTGAGGTTTTTTAAATCCTTCACGTAAACAATCTCTGGTCAGATAAACTAGGCCGCCCAAAAAATAAAGCTGGTCGGTAAGCCATTCTTTAAAAGAGTAAGCGATTAAATTATTCATGGAAAGGTAAGGCCGTAGTTGAATTGTTCGAAAGCTTTGCGGTCCGACTCCAAATTATTTTTCTTTCCGGATAAGCTTGTTAAGTAACCACAGTCTTTTCTTCTAAAAGACATCGATTGAATTTCTATCGGAGAGCCATCAACTTCGCCTTCAGAGTGGTGAACCAATGCAGATTTATTTTTGTAAAGCAACTTTTGCTCTTTGACTAATTGGAACTCTTCGACCGAGCTTTCTACGAGTTGATGTAATCCTAACAGGCCAGCGCCAGAGCTATTTCCACAGTCTGAGACAATAGAGATTACATTTCCGGTACGTGGGTTTTTCCAAGCGGGGTAAATACCCGTATCCATTTTTTCAAAAGATGCGGGAAGATTATTCCATTTAACATCACTTGAAAAAGTGGGTGGACTTTCTTTTAAGATCGATGAAACACAGGATACTAAAAATATTGGAAACGCGATTAATAAGAATGTTGCAGCAAGTTGTTTTTTCATGATGTAGCTATATCATGATGTAGACATTATTATGTTGTCTAATATTCTGTGCATCTAGAAATAATTCTAACGGATAAATGTCTAGTTAATCCGTCAGGCTTTTGGCAGGACGAGCCAAAAAAGTTGGATAAAATTTCCTAGCCTCGAAAATATTTGGTACACAGCTTTTAAAAACGTGGCATCTGAAATGCTTTTTGTTCTATTGATGAAAAAAATATTTCTTATAATTATTGCATTTATCAGCCTAACTTCTAATGCGGCTGATCTAAAAGGACTGGTCTCTTTGCAGGGGGAAACGTTCAATTTTGAACTAACTGGACAAAAGAACTGGGACTACGACGTCAAGCGCGTTAAAGAAAAAAATCAAACCAAGATTCAGCTTTTTGTTAAATCATTAGATGAGCAAGCGATTGAAAAAATTAAAAATATTGAAAATCCGTTCGTTAAATCAATTCAAATTACACCGCGCCCAGTAGACGGCCGCTGGCTGGTTGAATTTATTCTTAAAACTGATCAGGTTGAAACTTTTGACTATTTAACAGATCAACCATCAAAACTAATCGTGGATTTTTATTTATCAGATTCACCGACCGTTGCCGCGACGACAGAAAAAAATTTAGAAGCAGTACCAAAGTCTAAGTTAGTGAAAAAAGTAAAACCTGTTGCGGAAGCTACAACTAAACAAGTTAACTCAAAAAAGCGTGCTCCGGCGGAAGTCGACGTTTTAAAGATCGACGTGAATGCTGCTGAAATTGAAGAATCATTATTTTCACGTTCGGGTCTTTACGATGGTGGAGATTCAAAGTTTAGCCGTTTTGCGATGCGCGATACAGATTACAAAGAAGAATCGGTGATTCGCAGTCAGAACAATTACTATTTAAAGTTTCCAATGCTTGAATCAGACTTTTCGTTTTGGGATAAAATTAAAGAAAACCGCCCAGTTTATGATTTTAAAGCAAAAGATACCGAAGAAAATAAACAAGCTCGCCTGTTAAAGACCTTGTTCGATAAAAAGCGCTATTTAGTTTTTTTACAAACAGCTGAATGGTTTAAAAATAAATTTCCAAGTTCTGAGTATTCTGAGCTTATTTCTTTTATGGGCGGCGATGCCTTAATCGAATTATGGAAACAAGAAAAAAATGAGACATTTTATGAACAAGCACAAAGTGCTTACAAGCAGGCTTTACTAAAGTATCCAGATTCTGTATTAGCGGAACGTACTTCACTCATCGTAGGTATGTATGCGATTGAAAAACTAGATTTTATGGGCGCAATTCGTTCCTTGAATGCGCACGTTGAAAATAAAAAATACGCCGATAAGATCTCTAAGCAATATGCCTTAATTGGGTTAGCACATAGCTATTCTAAAATTAACAAACTAGATGAAGCACAGAACTTATTAGCGCGTCTTGAAAAAGAAAGTAAAAATCCACTGATATTAGCCGAAGTAGCGGTGCGCAAGGGTGATTTTTATTTTAGCACAAAAAAATATGATGAAGCGATTCAAGCTTATGAGCGGGCAATCAAAAAACACACGATCGTTTCGCAACTATTTCCCAGCGTACATTTTAATAAGATGGAAGCTTGCTTCTGGAAAAGAAAATATAAAGAGTCTCATGCATCCGCTTTAGATTTTGTTAGAACTTTTCCGGCGCATTCATTTGCGCCGTATGCTCTGACTCGCGTGGGTGAGCTTTTAGATATTTTAGGTGCAGATCAATCACAAGTTGTGGGTTCTTATTTAGAAACTCACTTTCGTTACGGCGATAGCCCTAAGACAATCGTCGCACGTTTGCATTTATTAAGTACAAGGATGAAATCCATGAAAACGGAAGAGTTAGAGCAAACTCTAAAAAAAATGGATGATTTAGCTCAAAATATTGAATTACAAAATATTGATCAGTTTAAAATTGCAATGGTTTCCGATGGTTTTGCACGTCGTAAAGAATATCGCCGCGCGATTGATATTCTTTCGAAGTTTTACCAAGCTAACCCCGTTCGCCAAGACTCACAGCAGGTGACCCAACGTATCGTGCGTAATATTAATGACGAATTAAAAAACTTAGTTGATCAGGAAAAGTATAAAGATGTTTTAAAAACTTACCGTGAATACGCAGACACTTGGTTGAAAGGTCAAAATCGGATCGATACAGATTATCTTTTAGGCGTGGCATATAATCACGCGGGTGCTTATAATGTCGCGATTGAAAAATTCAATAAAACTTTAGCCCGTTTGCAGAACGTTAA
This sequence comes from Bdellovibrio sp., assembly GCA_014376435.1. Lineage (GTDB taxonomy): Bacteria > Bdellovibrionota > Bdellovibrionia > Bdellovibrionales > Bdellovibrionaceae > Pseudobdellovibrio. The sequence continues at coordinate 15,251 of JACMRL010000024.1, forward strand.
GGGAACCGCTAAAGAAAAAGTGGTTTTAGTAAACGAATACTTACCATCCATCGATGATTTACATCTGCAAACCGCGAATGCATATTTTGAAAATAAAAATTATCAAGATGCATACCAATCTTTAGAAAAAATTAAAAATCCTTTGGATATGCCTGAAGCAGAGCAATTACAGCGCGTGATGCTGGCTTCAAAGCTATATGAACAGAAAGGTGATTTAGAAATTTCAATTCGTTATTTATCAGAGCTTTCTCGTTTGTGGGAAGGTAAGTCTCAGTTACTAATGCCAGCTTTATTACGTTTGGCAGAAATGCAGGCAAAGAATAATGATATTTCTGATTCTTTAAAAACATACCAAAAAACGTTTGATATTGTTTTAGCCGAAACCGGTACGGATCAAAAAAATGTGTCTGTTTTAGCCAAAGAATATCCAGAACTATTAGTTAGACAGAATAAGTCAGATGAAGCAATCCCGGTTCTTGCACAAATGATTGCTAAGTATTCAGAAAAATTTCCGATGTCTCAAGAGAAGTATTTTTTAGGTAGTTTATATTTTAAAAATGGCGAAATTAAAAAAGCTGAACAAGCTTGGTCTCAAATTAAAGGGGACGATTCTAAAATTTGGAAAAAACTTTCGGAAGAAAAGCTAAAACAAGCTTCATGGGATGATGATTATAAAAAACATATTAAACGTATTCCAGCCATGTCTCAAATGGAGGAGCCGAAGAAATGAAATATGAATTTGGTTCGATTGAAATAACAAGTCCGGTTATGAAAACAATTCTTGATGGAATTCAGCAGCAAACGCCAGAGCAAATTTTTGTAGTGGTAGGCGATGCGGGATCGGGAAAAAGTTTCATGGCTGAACATATTAAAAAAACGGTTTTTAAATCTAAGGTAGTCGAATTTTTTGATAACGCAGAAGAAGTTAGTAAAATTTGCAAGCCGGCGATCTACACGGTGCAAACTCAGAATTGGCTGCAAATTAAAAATCAATTTAACCTAAACAACTGTCACGTGATAGCGATGCCGGCATTGCAAGAACGTAAAGCTGATCTGCCGCAGCTAGCGCAATTTTTTTTACAGGTTTTAGGTTTAATGAATGACCAACCCGCGTTTAAATTAACCGAAAAAGCTTTAGAAATGATCTGTCAATATGAGTGGGCAGGAAACTTTCATGAATTTGAATCTGTATTAGAGAATGCTTTAAAGATTGCTATCGAAGACGGCGCTAAGGGTTTAATCGAACCTTCCCATCTTAATTTAAACTTGAATGTAAAAACTTTGGATTTCTCGGTTGGCATGAAGTTAGACGAAATCGAGCGCAAATATATTTTGCAAACTTTATACTTTGTTCATCAAAACCGAACGAAGGCCGCCGACATCCTTGGTATTTCTATCAGAACTTTAAGAAATAAAATTAATCAATACCGAGAGGAAGGTTATTTATGAGTAATCTGTTCGATAAAACAACGGATGCCCTGGCGACCTCGATTCAATTACGACAAGTTCGCCATAATGTCACATCGGCAAACATTGCGAATGCGGAGACTCCAGGATACCACGCTAAAAAAGTAGATTTTGAAGATGCTTTGGCTCGCGCTTTAGATCTTGACGGCAAAGGCGCGTTATCAACTTCACATGAAGGTCACTTTGCGGTCGGCGGAAAACCCTCGGTCGAACCCGGAATTTATGAAAATCCGGATGTAGCGATCAGTAATGATGGAAACACCGTCGATCTAGAAAAAGAAATGTCATCGCTCGCCGAAAACTCGATTCTTTATAAAACAGCGCTCCAGTTAATTAATAAAAAAATGGCCGCACTTAAATACGCAATTAGCGAAACGAGATAATCATGGCAGATTTTTTATCGGGCTTTAGAATTGGTGGAAGCGGAATGGCGGCGCAGCGCGCGCGCATGAATTCTATTTCTTCGAATATTGCAAATATCAACACGACGAAAACCCCTGAAGGCGGCCCCTATCGCCGAAAAGACGTGGTCTTTGAAGCAATTCCCGACGCGCAATCATTTGGAGATATCATTGGGGCTAATGATCCGAAGGCAGACTTTAATCGAGTCCAGGTAACGGATGTTGTTTACGATAAAAAAGCTCCACTTTTAAAATATGAGCCTAATCATCCGGATGCGAATGAAGAAGGTTATGTTGCGTACCCAAACGTAAATTTGATGGAAGAGATGACCAACATGATACAGGCATCTCGTTCTTACGAGGCTAACGTACAGGCTATTCAAGCAACTAAAGATATGGCTTTAAGTGCACTAGAAATTGGTAGATAATTTAGGTAGTTAACGCAGCTAATGCAGAAAAATAGGGAGTATAGACCATGGATGGTTTTACAATCTCAAATGCGAACAAGTTTTTAGAAACGGGTAGTCTTGATAATAAAATTATCAAAGCAGATCCAAGTTTATCGTCTAAAGACGCAGGACCTTCATTTGCTGACACGCTCAAAGAAGCGGTTGGAAATGTAAATCAATTACACTTAGATTCAGATAAAAAAATGCAAGAACTATCGACTGGTAGAACAGACGATATCGCGGGCGTTATGTTAGCCGCAGAAAAAGCAGACATCGCATTACGCGCGATGGTTCAAGTTCGTAATAAAATCATCGACGCGTACCAAGAAATCATGAAGATGCAGGTGTAATTTGGAAAAGATATTCGGCGGATTACTTAGTCAATTCCAAGAATTTTATAAGTCCTTAGGACCCACTAAACGATTAGCTTTACTAGCTTCTTTTTTAATTGGTCTTTTAGCAGTGGGCTCGGTTGTTTTTATGACTTCAGGTAAAGACTACGCGGTTTTATTGACTAATATTCCGCCCGATCAAATGCCAACGATTATCGAAAAATTAAATGCGAAAAATGTTCCATACCAACTTAAAGAAGATGGTAAAACGGTTACAGTTCCAAAAGAATTTTTACACGCCACACAAATGCAGTTAATGGCCGAAGTAGGCTCTGCAAAAATGGGTAATATCGGTTTAGAGATTTTTGACAAACAAGAATTTGGCATTAATTCATACGCGCAAAAAATTAATTATCAACGTGCCTTACAGGGCGAGTTAATGCGAGCCATTAATACTTTATCAGCGGTTCGCCAATCAAAAGTAATCTTAGCTTTACCAGCGAAGAAAACAATTATGGAAGAATCTTCACCGCCATCGGCATCGATCGTAGTTGAATTACATCCGGGTAAGGAGTTATCCGCGGAGCAAGTTCGCGGTATTCGCTTTTTAGTCGCAAATGCGGTTGAAGGCATGGATGCAGAGCGCGTAACCGTATTGGACGAGCGTGGAAAAATGATTTCCCGCCAATCAGACGGTGCGACCGGCGCAACAAATGATATCATGGAATTAAAACAAAAAGTTGAACGCGATTTAGAAGGAAGAATTGAATCAATTCTTTCTAAAGTAGTGGGGCACGGTAAAATTGTTGCTAAAGTTGATGCAACAATTAATCATAAAGTTGTTACGGCCGTAGAAGAATCAGTCGACGCAGATAAAACGGCAATTCGTTCGCAAACCACTCAAGAAGAATCTTTAGATGGTGCCCGCACTAATCCAACCGGCATTCCGGGTTCGCGTTCAAATATTCCGGGTGCAGAAGATAATAATGGCCAGGTAGGTTTCAAACAAGACGTTAAAAAAGAACTTAAAACGGTTAACTATGAGGTTCCTAAAACGGTTAAAAATATCAAAGAAGCCGCTGGTGGCGTTGAAAAAATTAGCGTAGCGGTTTTAATCGACGGCGTTAGTACGACAACAAATAAAGCAGATGGAACGACGGAAACAAAGTGGGCTCCTAGATCACTAGAAGAAATCGCTAAGTATGAATCTTTAGTTAAAAATGCAATCGGTTTTACTTCAGCCCGCGGTGACAATGTTAAAATTGAATCGATTCAGTTTCAGCCAGAAGATTTTACCGAGAGCGAAAAAATCTTAACTACTTTGGAAAAGAAAAAGTTAGTTCAGTCTTTATTTAAATGGGGGCTATTAGGTTTTGCGCTTTTATTATTCTTCTTCATGGTGATCCGTCCTTTTATGCAATGGATTACAGATTCATTCACAGATTCCGTGGAGGAAATGTTGCCACGTACAATCGAAGAGTTAGAAGAGTTACATTCGGTTGATAATTCATTACCAGGTTTAGCGGGTATATTACCAATCTTACAGGAGTCGGTGGATCCAGAAAAAGCCGAAAGTGAATTACTTAAAGATCGTATTATGAGCTTGATGCAAAAAGATGAAGAAAAAGCGTCCAGCGCACTTAATATGTGGGTTTCTAGGAAGGAAAGCTAATGCGCGGCAATGGTAAGTTTGAAAATCTAGATTACGATGCTTTACGTGGAATCGATAAAGCCGCGATCTTAGTAAATTATCTTGGGCGCGAAGCGATTAAAGTGCTATTCAAAAAAATGGATGATGGTGATATTCGTAAATTAATCCACTTAATGTCTAAATTTAAAGTTGTTCCAGTTCATATTACGAAACGCGTTCTCGAAGAATATTACGAAATGGTCAGCGAGTCTGAAGATTTCATTTTCTCTGAACAGATGGCAAGTAAAGAAACAATTATAGATGCCTTGGGTGAAGAGCGTGCCCGCGGAATTTTAGGTGGCTTAAATATCAGTTCTGGTTCAGGTCGTACTTTAGAATCATTAGAAATGGTTGATGCGAAATCTTTATCAACATTTTTAGTCAACGAGCATCCTCAAACGGTTGCGGTTATTTTGGCCCACTTAGAGCCAGAGAAAAAAGGTGAGGTTTTACGTCGTTTACCAGAGTCTTTACAAGCTGAAGTGGTATTACGGATGGCCAACTTAGATAACGTTGATCCAGAGTTAATCGCTGAAATTGATAAAGTGCTAAAAAATCAGTTATCAAATTCTCATACGGTTGAACAAGCTTCATTAGGTGGCGTACAACCAGTGGCGGAAATGCTAAACGTGATGGATAAAAACACGGAGCAATCCATCATGTCTCGTCTGGAAGAAAAAGATCCGCTATTGGCGGAAGAAATTCGTAAATTGATGTTCGTATTTGAAGATATCGCGAAAATTGATGATCGCGGGATTCAAATTCTTCTTAAAGAAGTTCCGAATGACCGTCTATTACTTGCACTTAAAACGGCCAATGAAGATATTCGTAACAAAATTTTCAAAAATATTTCAGCTCGTGCGGCCGAAATGCTACGCGAAGATCTTTCGAATATGGGACCCGCGCGCTTATCGGATGTTGAGGGCGCCCAGCAAGAGATCGTCAACGTGGCTCGCAGACTAGAAATTGAAGGAAAAATTATCATAGCTCGTGGCGGTAATGAAGATGCGATGGTCTAATATTCTAAAAAAAGACCAAACCAATCAGGCAACTGAAGACGTTTCGGTCTTAGATTATACTCCTAAAGAATTTAACTTCGGCACACCCGAAGCGGCTATCGGTTATTTAAAACAAAAAGAAAAAGGTTCGGACTTCTTACTTAGTGAAGTTTTACGTACCACCACAGGCGTGGAAGAAATCGAAAGACTTTCTGAAGAACAAAAAATTGAACACAAAGTTTTAGAAAAATTAGCTCTTTTACAAGAAGATGCTTACAAAAAAGCTTACGATTTAGGTTTTGATGAAGGTTTAGTTAAGGCGATCACCGATAAAACAGCAGAACTTGACCAGCAGTCGGCTAATACCGCGAAACTAATTGAAAGTTTTAATCATATTAAAGAAGAACTAGTTCACCAAAACGAAGCGCATATCATTCGTTTAGTCTACGAGATTGCCTGCAAGATTGCCTTTGATCACATTGAAGAAAACGAAGAATCAGTTTTGAAGGTGATTAAAATGGCTATCGATACAGCGCAAGTCGAAGAAAATATAAATGTTTTAATTGCCCCACAGCAGCTCGAGTTTCTAGAAAAAATGAAAGCCCAGGGCGGTCGTGAAAACGAATTCTTGAAAAAAATTAAATTCGTCGATTCGGATCAAGTAACTCCGGGAAGTTGTATTGTTGAAACTAATTTTGGAATTATCGATGCGCGTATTGAAGAGAGGGTTCAAAAACTTTGGACAGATCTTAAACAAGCTTTGCCAAAAGTTAAATCGCCGATCGGATCACCGTGAGTATTCATTTCGAAAAATATTCCAACATCTTAAACTCCGCTCGTTTAACTAGAGATAGTGGAAAAGTAACTGAAGTGACGGGCTTATTGATTAAAGGATTTATCCCGGGCGTAAGCATTGGCAGCATTTGCGAAATTCAAACGGCGGTTTCAGAGAAACCAATTTTAGCCGAAGTTGTGGGATTTAAAGATCGCCACGTTTTAATGATGAGCTTGGGGGGAATGCGCGGCATTTCGATGGGCTCGAAAATTACTTTGTCAAAATCAATCGCCACCGTAAAAGTGAGCGACGACTTATTAGGTCGTGTCGTTGATGGCTTAGGTCAACCGCTGGATGACGGCCCACCGATGGAAGAAACTCAAGAGATTTCACTTTATGGTGAAGTCGTGAACCCACTTAGTCGTAAACCAATTCGTGAATTTTTAGATGTGGGTGTGCGCGCAATCAACGCCACTTTAACGGCAGGTCGCGGGCAACGTGTGGCGATCATGGCTGGTTCGGGTGTGGGAAAATCTGTTTTGATGGGAATGATGGCGCAGCAAACTGACGCCGATATTAACGTTATCGCGCTCGTCGGCGAGCGTGGCCGTGAGGTTCGGGAATTTATTGAAAATGAACTTGGGCCCGAGGGTATGAAAAAAACGGTTGTGGTCTGTGTGACCAGTGATCAAAGCCCGTTACTTCGTATGCGCGGCGCTTTCGTAGCAACTGCGATTGCTGAACATTTTGCGCATCAAGGAAAAAATGTTTTATTAGTAATGGATTCGGTTACACGTTTTGCGATGGCGATGCGGGAAATCGGATTAAGTATCGGCGAGCCGCCGACCACGAAAGGTTATACTCCCTCCGTGTTTTCAACTTTGCCTAAACTATTAGAGCGCGCCGGAAATTTTGAAAATGGCGGATCAATCACCGGATTTTATACTACATTAGTAGATGGCGATGATATGAATGACCCAATCGGGGATGCCGTTCGTTCGATCGTGGATGGGCATATCGTTTTAACGCGTGCGTTGGCGCAAAAAGGTCACTTCCCGGCGATTGATATTTTACAAAGTTCAAGTCGCGTGATGAAAGCAGTGAGCTCTCCAGAGCACGTGCGCATGGCGCAAAAACTTCGTGAAACAATCGCGATTTATCGTGATGCGGAAGATTTAATTAACGTCGGTGCTTACAAGGCCGGAGCAAATCCAAAAATTGACCGCGCCATTAAAATGATTGATCAAATTAATGATTTTTTAAAACAAAAAACAGAAGATCATTCAAACATGAATCAGTGTCTGCGCGGTCTCCAGCAAATTACTGTAGGCGCATAGTATGAAGTTCAAATTTTCCCTCGAGAAAGTTTTAAGACATCGTATCATCTTGATGGATTTAGCAAAAAAATCTTTTCTAGAAGCGCAAGCCGTTCAAGTTGCCGAAGAAAAAAAATTAGTAGAAATGCTCGAGCTAAAAAATTCCACTTTAGAAAACCGTACTCAGCAAATTCAAAGCAGTCAGTCCTGGACCAATTCGGTCGAGCAGATCAATACTTTTCTGCATGGGCACGACTTACGGATTAAACAACAAAACTTACGTCTATTAGATTTTGAAAAAGTGGTCGAGGCCAGACGCGAAATTTTGCGGCTAGCGTTAATAGAGGTTAAGATAATGGAGAAGCTGAAAGAAAAGAAGAAAACCGAATTCTTAACTGAAGCGATGAAAAAAGAGCAAGCCGAGTTAGATGAGTTGTCGGTTTTAAGATTTTCAAGGATTGAAAATCCACTTAAAGGAAGTCATGAAGACGGGATATGATCAGTTTTTCAAAAAAGCTAAGCAGACTTCAAAGGCCAATAAAAATGCGCCTAATAATAATAAATCTTCTTTCGTGAAAGCTTATAAAAAAGATAAAAAATCTTCATTTCCAACGGGCGCACTTTTTATTTTTGTATTTATGGCGGCAGCGGGTTTACTAGCAATCGATAATTTAGATCAAATTGAAGCGCAATTTAAAAAAATTGAAATTGAAATTGGTATGAGCACGGCAACGGCAGAAGAGAAAGCTCCGGCTAAACCAGCGGAAGCCGCGGCGGCTCCAGTGGCGTCGATCGATAACAAATCTATCGCGGTTGAAAAACCCGCAGACGATTCAGATTATTTATTTAAATTAGCGGACCGCAAAAAACAGTTAGACCAAAAAGAAGAAGACCTTAATAAGCTATCAGCGGAAATCGCAAAGCAAAAAGAAGAGATTGAAGAAAAACTCAAAAAGTTAGAAGACACACGACAAAAAATTTCGGCGGCGTTAGAAGAAAAAATTAAAGCCGATGACGGCAAAGTAGAAACATTAGTTCAAATGTACTCGAATATGAAGCCTCAGCAAGCGGCTAAAGTATTTGAAACTCTAGATGAAGATTTAGTGATCGATATTTTAGGACGCATGAAAAAGAAGAGTGCGGCAGATATTTTAAATTTAATTAAGCCTGAAAAGGCACAAGTTTTTGCTGAACGCTTTGCCGGATACAGAGTCCCAGCTAGTAAGTAGTTTTAAAGTTAGTAAACAACGCACCAAGGAGGAAAGTGCTAGATAAAATGCTCAGTGTCAGCCCCCCGCTAAAAGGGAAGGCTCCTGACTCGAAAGTCGATAAAGATTTTCGAAACACTTCGGCAGATTCCAAAGCAGAGTTTGAAAAGACGCTCCAAGAAAAGTTAGATTTGAAAGAGAGCGAAAAAAACAAACAGAAGCAGGAAGTAAAAGACGGTGATAGTAAGGCGAACGAGAAAGCCAAACAAGCCCGCAGCGAAGAATCAGGATCCCGCGCCGAAAAAAAAGATAAGAAGTCATCTGGGGGAATTAAAAAGAAGATGACGGACGAAGAAGACAATAAGATGGTTTCAAACGGAATGGTCTCAATCGAGAGTGAAGTTGAAATCCCAGAGTCAAAGACAGACCTGGCAGAGATCGAAGTCGGAATCGTAAACCAAGAATCAAAGTCGCTAGAAACTCTGATGTCAGAGTTGCGTACTACTTTATCTGAAGAACAATCCGGTGAAACTGTGGTTGATTCTTTTGATATGGATGCAGCCGTGCAACCGAAGACAGAGCTGGTTCCGCCCGAGATCGCGAAAATGAACGAAGTTCAGCCGCAAATGCCACAAGCGCAAATGCCCCAAGAGCAAATGCCAGCTGAGAAGGTTCAAGCCGCGCAAGTGATGATGGCTCAGCAATCGTCGGCCCAACTAGAAAAAGAATTGGGTGATGAAGTTGGTTTTCAATCTGAGATCAAACAACAGGCTAGTTCTGAACTTGTTCAGAAAATGAAAGCCTTTGAAATTGAAAAAAACTTAGCTCCAGATAAGGCGCAAGCTTTTGAATTAGCGGTTTTAGATCAGTTGAAAAAACAAATGTCATCCGACGGTCAGCAAAGTTCAGGTCAATCAGATACTAAAGATGGTTCGCATGAAACGCTTAAAGATCTTAAAACAGACTTTACAAAGTCAGATGGCTTAAACCATGCTGGTCAGTCTCATACAGATTTCAAAGCAAACCTGGCGGGCGCTGTAGATAAAACATCTGATGTGCAATCTAGCAAACTTGAAGAAAGCTATGACAAAAATATTAAAGAAATTATGAGCCAGGGTAAATACCTTGTTACCAAGGGCGGCGGTGAAATGAAAATTTCAATGTCTCCCGAGGGAATGGGCGAAGTACAGCTTAGAGTGATTTTACAAGATGGTAAGGTGAACGTCGAAATCCAAACTCAGGATAAAGCAGTTAAAAAAATGATCGAAGACAGTTTAACTGAACTGAAGTCTGGTCTAGCTGCTCACCGCTTGAGTGTAGAGCATGTTAGAATTGATACTGTTACTGCAACGAATACTGATAATAGTGCCCAAAGTCAGACAAACTTAAATCAAGGTGGGTCTGAAGGTAAGCAAAGAGAGTTCTGGAATTCGTTCCAACAAAACTTGGGACAACAAAATTCTGGAAAATCTTCTTATCAAGGATCATCAGCAGCCGGTGCAAGCGCAGTCGACACCAGAGCAACGAATGCATCAACCAGTTCAGCCTTACGAACGTACGGCGGAACGAAGGGTGCTACGGTTAATCGGGTCGCATAAACCAAGAAGGAGTTGCAATGGCAACATCAATGGCAGTTAAAGCGGGAACTAAAACTTGGAATGAATCGTCGGGGACGGAATCAGAGTTAAAAAAAGTTTCTAATTTAACCGATCAGCAAAAAGAAAAACTCGGCGCCGAAGATATGGGCGCCGTATTAAATAAAGTAACGGATCCTAATTACGTAGATAATGGAAAACGCGTTAAGGGTCACGGTAATTCCAATCTTGATAAAGATGCGTTTTTCAAATTGATGTTAACGCAGTTGAAAAATCAAGATCCGATGAATCCGCTAAAGAACCACGAGATGGCGGCGCAGCTAGCGCAGTTCTCTACATTAGAGCAAATGTCGAACATGAATAAAACGTTAACGAATATTGATGGCAAAGGCTCTGAGCCGCAAAATTTTCAGGCGTTAAATTTAATTGGTAAAACAGTTGCCGGAGATTCTTCAAAAGTTGTACGCACGCAGTTCGATAAGTCACATGATTTTAATTTTACGTTGCCGCAAGATGCGACTGAAGCAACTGTAAAATTAATGAATGCAAAAGGTGAAGAGATCCGTGAATACAAAATGAATAATTTAAAAGCGGGCGCAAATAAAATTGCATGGAATGGTCAGAATGATAAAGGAACGAATGCAGAACCAGGCGATTATCAATTCAAGATCGACGCGAAAAGCTCTGCAGGAGCGAAGATCAACGTGAAAACAGATTTCCAAGGAACCATCTCGGGAATGAGTTTTTCACCGGAAGGCCCAGTCTTGCAGGTCGGAAGTCAGACCATTAAAATGCGCGACGTTCGTCAAATTACAGACGGAAGTGCTAAGCAGAACGACCAGAAAGTAACCGATGTTACTAGCCTTGACTTGAAAAAGGTAGATGAGGCAGCGCAAACTAATGTTAAGCAAGAAGCAAACACTTCAAACAAAGCGAAGCCCTCTGGGATGAGCGATGTGATGACTGATGTAGCCATGTCTCGTGATCTCATGAACAAGCTGCAAAAGGAGACGAAGTAATGGATAAGATGAAGACACTCAATCCTTCTTTACAGAATGGATTGAATAGAATCGAAAATCTGATTCCGACCAAACCACAGGATATTAAAAAATCCGGTGAAGATGGTTTAGCTTTTAAAGAAGCTTTGGGCGACGCTCTAAAAACGGATGATGTAGCGGCACAGATTAAAACCGCCACAGCAAAAGTTGAACCGGGAGCACTCAAATTTTCGAATCACGCAATCGAAAGAATGCAGTCGCGCGGAATTAGTTATTCCCCCGAAGACATGACTCGATTGGGCGAAGCGGTGCAGAAGGCCGCAGCAAAGGGATCGAAGGACACATTAGTATTAATGGAGAATTCAGCCCTGATCGTGAGCGTGAAGAACAATACGGTTGTGACGGTGATGGACAAGAATGCATTAAAAGAAAATGTGTTCACGAACATCGACAGCACGATTGTAATGTAGATTTTTTTAGGATTTTATTTAGTTATTTGGGTCGACTACTCGAATGATTAAGAACTAGGGCTGGTCCTCGCAGAGGGGGCCCTTCAAACAAACTGAATAGACTACGACGGTCTATTCTAACGACATGGAGGTTATCATGGGAATTCTCTCATCACTATGGACAGGCGTAAGCGGTCTACAAGCACAAGGTGAAGGTTTAAGCGTAGTAGCGGACAACATCGCCAATGCAAACACTACAGGTTTCAAAGCATCACGGGCCGAATTTCAAGACATCATGTCTAGAAGTTTAAAAGGTATCGACGGTGGAAATCAAATGGGTCGAGGCGTACGCGTCGGTGCAGTGAATCCGGTTCTGATTCAAGGTAATATCGATCATACAGACCGCGGTACGGATTTAGCCGTGAATGGTGATGGATTTTTCCAAGTTAAGGGCACGGAAGGTGTGAGCTATACTCGTGATGGATCTTTCAAGTTTGATAAAGAAGGATTTTTAACTACCAACAGCGGACAAAAAGTTCAAGGTTACCAAGCAGATGAAAAAGGTAAAATTGAAACACGTATGGGTAACATTCAATTTCCAAGAGCTTTAGTAAATGCTTCGGGTACTAAAGAAATTAAATTAGATCTTAACTTAGATTCGCGTTCAGTTGCAGATGCTAAAAAATTCGATGTAAAAGATCCGTACAAATCTTCAGATTACGCAACGGCCGTTGAGATGTTCGATTCTCAAGGTAACAAGCACGTTCTGAATATGTTCTTTAATAAAGGACAAGATCGTACATGGACTTACCGTGGTATGGTTGACGGAAAAGAAGTTGAAGGCGCAACAGAAGGCCAAGATTTAGCGCAAGTGGTTGAAGGTAAAGTATCATTCACGGAAGATGGCAAATTAAAATCACAAGAAGTTACAAATGCCGCATTCAATTTCAAAGGCGGAGCTAAGCAAGGCCAAGAAATCAAAATGAACTTCGGTGAAGATATCGCTAAAGGCGGTAAGGGCGAAGGAACTAAACAATACGGTAAAGAATCAGATGTTATCAACTGGCATCAAGATGGTTACTCAGCGGGTACCGTAACAGGTCTTTCATTCAATGATGAAGGCGTGTTAACTGCTGCGTACTCAAACGGACAAGTTCTAGATTTAGGCCAAGTCGTACTGTCGAAGTTTGAAAATCCGGAAGCCTTATTTAAAATGGGCGGAAACTTATTTAAACAATCTCGTGACTCGGGTGAACCTTCTACTGGAGCACCTCGCTTATCGGGTCGTGGCTCGGTAATGGCGAAGTCATTAGAGCGTTCAACGGTTGATTTAGCGGCAGAGTTCGTAACAATGATCACTGATCAGCGCGCGTTCCAAGCCAATGCAAAAACAATCACAACTTCAGATGAACTACTTAATGAAGTCATTCAGTTGAAGAGATAATCATAAATAGTTAGTAGATAACTCCATCAAGTCGAAGAAGCCCCGGTTATGCGAATGCGTAACTGGGGCTTTTTATTTTTTAATTAATTAATGAGTCTGGCCCAAAGTCCTAACCAAATCTGCTTGAATACAAAATTGAAAAATGTCTTAATTAAACAAGCTCTTTTAAGAGATCGGAGTTTGTATGGATAAGCAAAAAATTGTTGATTGCCTGAATGAAGTTTTAGAACACGAATTAGCGGGTGTAGTTCGCTATACGCATTACGCATTTATGGTGTTTGGGCACAATCGCATTCCGATCTGTGGATGGTTGCGTGCGCAAGCCAAAGAATCTTTGGGTCACGCAGACGAAATTGGTGAACTAATCACTTCGTTTGATGGTCATCCATCACTTAAAATTGGTAAACTTTTAGAATCTGATAATCACCGTGTGAATGAGATTTTAACTGAGAGTTTACATCACGAAAAAATTCAGGTTGAGCTTTACAAGAAATTATTAAAAATGGCCGGAGACTCAGTTTTAGTGGAAGAGTTCGCGCGTAAAATGATTTACGAAGAAGAACTACACATTGCGGAAGTTCAAAAAATGATTAAAGACCCAAATAAGTAATTAACCTATGCGATTAATATACGCCATCACTGCGGCAAGTTTTTTGTTTTCATGTCAATCAACGCACCACGCGGACGATCTGGCACGTAAGCCGCAAACGGCGCCTAAAGCCGTTTTTGCCACCGAACCTATGATCAAAGCGGGTCAAGAAATTACTTTAGCTTTTGTGGGTGATGTTATTCTGCATGAGCGTTTACGTAACCGTGAAGAAAAACATAACGAAGGTTACCAAACGATTTGGTCGAATATTCAAACTTACTTAGATCAAGCCGATACAACTTATGCAAATTTAGAAGGTCCCGTAGCCCCTGAGTATGGCGGAGTGACGGGTTTTCCTATGTTCAATTATCCAGAAGAAATTATTCCGGCGCTAAAAGAAAATGGATTCGATATCGTATCGACGGCGAATAATCACGCCCTTGATAGACAAGCTAAGGGAATTAAAAAAACGATCGAGAATCTTAATAAATACAATTTGGCTCATACAGGTACGGTAATATCCGCGACCAATATCGAGCAAGGCACAGAAACTTGGTGGGCCCTAACGCCCGTCGCGGGAACCTCTAAAAGCGTGGCGTGGTTAGCTTGTACGGAAATGACGAATGGAAATCCTGATAAAGAAAACCAAGTACTTTATTGTTTTAAAGATCGCGAAAAAATTAAAACATTCATTCAAAAATTAAAATCAAGATCCGATATTGCCGCAATTATTCTAACTCCGCACTGGGGTGAAGAAGAGAAATTCGAAATCGAGCCTCACGTTAAAACTTGGGGACGGATGATGTTAGACGAAGGCGCTTCGGCCATCGTTGGCTCGCACCCACATGTCGTTAGAAAAATTGAAGAATACACGACCAAAGATCAAAGACGAACACTCGTGGCGTACTCGTTAGGAAATTTTGTTAGTAACCAACCTTGGACGCCAAATAAATTAGCGATGTTATTATATTTAAAGTTTAAAGATAACCAAGATCAAAAACCGTATGAGCTAAAAGATATAAAATACATCGGTTTGTGGACAACTAGAACAATCGAAAAAGACACCACCGCTAAATATAGAATCAACGCCGTTTGGGACGCAAAGAAGCTTCCCGTAGAAGCAGAGAAAATTTTAAAAGAGCAATTAGGCAATGACTTAAGAATCAAGTCTGAGGCCGAAACGAAGAAATTTTTAAATAAATAGCTGGTCTATTGCACACTAAGTTGTCGATTCCTTTTACATTACGCTAGACCTTCACGAAAGTCCTAAAACCAAGGTCTAGACCCTTATGTATTCAGCAAAACTTTCCGTTAAGTACCTGTCACATGACTGGGAGTTTTATGAAAAAAATGAATATCTTAAAAATAATCTCGACCGCATTGTTTGTAGCCAGTTGTGCACAACCAGTCAGTAAAATGAATGAAACACCAGTCAATCCGGAAGCTCCCAATTCTTCAGAAAGTATTCCCGATGCCGCTGAAGTAACGAAGGCAACGATTGATTATAAACTTCGTTATAAATTTTTAGATCCTTATAATAAAGTTGTCGATAATCGTGGTAACGGATACGAAAACTTATATGGTACTAGAAACTTTCGCGCCGTTTTACACGGTGTATACTATCGTGGTGGCGCGAACAATTCGTATAATCGTGAAGGTATACGTAGTAACAGTAATCCGTTACCGACGACCGGTTTAGAAAATTTATGTAAAGAAGGTTTTTCGACGGCTATTTATTTTTACACAACTAACTATGAAACAGCTCCTAAAGTTGTAAACTGCCGCGATCGCCAAGATTCAAATACTACATTAAATTATAAACAGATTAGTTCACTATCGGCGACGACTTCAACGAACGAAGCGATTCTTTCTTTGGTCTACGATCGTATTAAAGGAAAATTACCGGGTCCCATCTACGGTCACTGTTGGAATGGCTGGCATGCTTCGGGTTACGCGGCATCAATTCTTTTAAAACAATTTTGTGGCTACACAGATTCAGAAGCAGAAGCTTACTGGAGAAAAAACACCGATGGTAATGACGGAGCTTCCTACGCGGGCGTGGTTACTAAAGTAAGAGCATTTAAACCCGTCGCCAAATTTAACATTAGTGCGGCTGAATCAGCCGCGATCTGTCCGACGAAGTAAACTGGGTTAAATAAGCTAAGTTAAATAAGCTTCCACGACACGAGGATCTGATAACAAATCAGATCCTTTTCCATTTAAAGTGATTGCGCCCGTTTCTAAAACGTAAGCTTTCGCCGAAACTTCTAAAGCTAAATGCGCATTCTGTTCAACGATCAGTAAACCTAAACCGCGCTGGCGCAAATCTTCAAACTTTTGAAATATCTGTTCGATAATTACCGGAGCTAGTCCTAAAGAAGGCTCATCCAGCATGAGCATCTTAGGCTCAGACATCAATGCGCGAGCAATGGCTAACATTTGCTGTTCTCCGCCGGAAAGTGTACCGGCGACCTGTTTACGGCGCTCTGCAAGCCTAGAAAACATGGTGAACTGCTGCTCAATCAATTCATTCACCTTCGCTTTTGATTTTTCTAAATAAGCGCCCAACATTAAATTTTCCGTCACCGTTAGATTTGGAAAAATACCACGGCCTTCAGGGCACAAAGCCATTTTGTATTTCAGACGAGCCGGGGCATCTAGCGCAGAGATATTTTGATGATTAAATAAAACTTCGCCCGAGTGCGGAAGTAAACCGCTTAAAGCTTTTAACGTGGTCGTTTTGCCGGCGCCGTTGGAACCAATCAGTGCCGTAATTTCGCCAGATTTAAATTCAAACGAAATTCCTTTAATCGCTTTAATCATTCCGTAAGAGACCTCTAAATTTTTAACGCTAATCGTAGTGTCTTGATTGATCATACTGGTTTTTTTCCCAGGTAAGCTTCGATTACTTCAGGCAAACATTTTACATCTTTTGGTAATCCGTCAGCAATTTTTTTACCGCGATTCAAAACCACGATGCGGTCACAGATATTCATGACTAACTTCATATCGTGTTCGATTAATAAAATAGTTAAGTTAAATTTTTCTTTAATAAAACGGATTAACTTATTTAGCTCTTCCGTTTCTTGGTGATTCATACCGGCCGCAGGCTCATCGAGGATAAGTAATTTAGGCTTCGTGGCAAGTGCGCGCACAATTTCTAACTTTCGTTGTGAACCGTACGATAGCGAACCCGCTAACTCTAACGAATGATGATCTAAACTAAAAATTTTAAGTAATTCGCGGGCTTCTAAATCTAAATTTTTCTTGGTCAACTGATGAGCTTTCGTATTGAATAAAGAATTAAACCAATCAGAAAATGTGCCCTTGTGGCGGCGCTGTTGTAAAGCCATCAACACATTTTCAACCACCGAAAGGCTACGGAATAAACGAATATTTTGAAACGTACGCGCTAGGCCTTTGTGATTTACTTGCGCAGCCGTAAGTTTATTAATATTTTCTGAATCAAAAATAATATCGCCGTGATCGGCGCAGTAAAAGCCTGAAATCATGTTGAACACGGTTGTTTTGCCCGCGCCATTTGGCCCAATCAAGCCCAGTAGCTCAGATTTATTAATTTCAAAACTAACGGAATCAACGGCCTTCAGGCCTCCAAATTGAATTGATAAATTTTTGACTGATAAAAGTGTACTCATAACTGAATACCTAATTTCGTTTTCCATTTTTCAGATAAAAATTCATAAATTTCTTTACGACCGAATAAGCCTTGAGGCCTTAAAATCATCATCAATATTAAAAGAATCGGGTAGATGATCATGCGCAAGTCTAAGGAACCAGTTTGCACACTTCGTAAAAGCTCAGGTAAAAAAGTTAAAATCGCTGCCGCCAGAATGGATCCACTCAGCGAACCCAAACCGCCCAGAACGGCGATAATTAAAATTTGAACCGAGATAATAAATCCAAAGGAGCCCGGACTGATATAACCCAAGTGATGTGAGTAAAATCCGCCACCCAGGCCCGCAAAAAAACTAGAAATAGTAAATGCGTAACGTTTGGTTTTTGCGATTTCTAGGCCCATCACCTCGGCCGCAATATCGTCTTCATTAATCGCCCACAGATTTCGGCCAAACCACGAAATTTTCAAACGGTACATCGTCATAAAAGTTATAAAAAGCAAAAGTACGGCAAAGCCATAGCTCAGAAAAAAATCAGGAAACTTTGTAATCGCATTGTAGCCGCGCGGCCCCCCCACGTGTTTCCAGTTCAATAGAAGAATACGCACGATCTCGGCCAATCCCAAAGTAACAATCGCAATGTAATCACCTTTTAAACGAAACGAGGGTAACGACAGTAAATACCCCGCCACGGCCGCTAAAAACCCGCCACACAAAACACCAACCGGAATCATTATCCACTGATCATTAAAAAATTCTTTATTCAAAACGGCCGAAGTATAGGCTCCAATCGCCATCAGTCCCGCATGACCCAATGAAAATTGATCGGCCAGGCCCGTAATAAAATTTAAACTAAGCGCCATCACCGCGTTAATCATAAAACTAATAAAAATTGCTTGAATGTAAGAATTTAAAAACGAATTTAAAACTACACCTAGTAAAACGACTAAAACTAAAAAGATAAAATATTTTTTCATATTTTCTCTCTTCGTGTCGTGCCGAACAGGCCCGTCGGTTTATAAAGTAAAACGATAATTAAAATCACAAATGAAAAAGCATCTTTATAAGTCGAAGCGCCGTAACCAATTAAGTATGTTTCACCTAGACCTAATAAAAATCCGCCAACAACGGCGCCGTGCAAACTACCAATCCCGCCAAATACCGCCGCCACAAACGAGGCCATGCCAATGCGCACGCCCATCATTGGATCAATCTTCGGATATTTAATCGAAACCAATACGGCCGCTACGCCAGCTAGGGCCGAGCCAATCACAAACGTCATCGAAATAATTTTATTATTGTTAATCCCCATCAGCGGAGTCATATCGGGCCGAGTACTGACGGCGCGCATCGCGCGGCCGGTTTGAGTTTTAAAAATAATAAAACTTAAAATTCCTAACGAAGCAAAGCTAACAAAGTAAATTAATAAATCAGTTAAATGGATCGGGCTATCAAAAAGACTAAATAAATTTTGATCTTCAATTAGGGTCGGAAATGCCTTTGGGTCTGCGCCAAAAATAATTTGGCCACCGAATTGAAAAAGTATACTCACCCCAATGGCGGTAATTAAAACATTCATCTTTGGTGAATTGCGTAAAGGCTTGTAAGCAAATTTTTCGACCAAAAATCCAACCGCCGCAGCAAATAAAACGGCTCCGCACAAACCAATCGCAAAATTTAAAACGGACGGAGTATCTAAGCCTAAAAAGCGCGCGGTATAAAAAGCGCCGAATGCACCCATCATATAAATTTCTGAGTGCGCAAAATTGATCATGCCCAAGATTCCGTAAACCATCGTGTAGCCCAAAGCCAGCAAAGCGTAAATGCTTCCGATGCTTAGTCCATTTAATGTATGTTGCAAAAACTCTTGCATCGTTGAAATAAAATACTACGGATTCACGCTAGTGATAAATTTGTAATCTTCACCTTGCACTTGAACCACCACGGCACTTTTTACTGCATCGCGGTTTGCGTCCATCGACATTTTGCCAGTAACGCCGTGAAAATCTTTTATTTTCGAGAGTTCATCACGAATATTCTCGGAAGTGATTGTTTTAGTTTTAGAGATCGCTTCCGCCATCATATAAGCCGCATCGTAAGCTAAAGCCGCCATTACGTCTGGAACTTCGTTATACTTAGCTTTAAAAGCTTTGACGAATTCAACTGTTTTAGGGTCCGTTGATTCTGTTGTGTAGTGATTTGAAAAGTAACTGCCGTCAATCGCCGTTTTTGCAATCTCGTGTAATTTCGGTGAAGACCAGCCATCGCCGCCGAGTAAAGGCTGCTTCATACCAAGCTCTTTAGCTTGCTTAGCGATGAGAGCTACTTCGTTGTAATAGCCAGGAATAAAAATTGCGTCCACATTTTTTGCTTTGATCGAAGTTAACTGAGATTTAAAATCAATATCGCCTTCTTGGTAAGAAATATCAGTTACGATTTCTCCGCCCATGCCTTTTAATTTTTCGGCAAAGATGTCAGAAAGACCAACTGAATAATCATTTTTAATATCACGCATGATCGCAGCGCGTTTTAATTTTAAATTCTCAGTCATGAACTTTGCCATCACCATTCCTTGAAATGGATCAATGAAACAAGCGCGGAAAATATAATTACCAGTTTTAGTTACATCCGGATTTGTGGCAGAAGATGATAACATCGGAACTTTATTTTGCTGCGCAACTTGCGCCCCGATTTTTGAACGGCCCGAGGTAGCTTCACCGAGGATCGCCACAACTTTATCTTGGCTGATTAAACGGTTTACGACGGCTAAAGTTTCATCGCTATCCGATTTATTATCATAATTAATATGTTTAATTTTTTTACCATTGATGCCGCCCTTAGCGTTAATCTCTTCGATCGCCATTTCCGTGCCGCGAAGCTGGTAAACCCCGAAAGTCGCCGTAGCGCCCGTATTTGAACTGTAAGAACCGATTAAAATTTCATTGTCATTCGATTTTCTAGTACATCCAACAACAAATAATGTAGCAGCTAAAATTGATAAAATTTGTTTTATTTTAAAGCACGCGGTCATGATAGCTCCTTAAGCTGTAAAGTTACAGCCTAATTGAACTAAACCGATAGCAGTCTGGCAAGATTTATCAATGATTTATCGCCAGGTTTTTCTTTCGAAGTTACGACGTCAAGTGCTGCTTCAATTAAGCGATCCGCTTGAACGCCGATCATCGTATTTGTTTTTCCGCTAAGAAGCGCTTCCACTGCGGCACTACCAAGTCTTGAAGCTAAAATGCGATCGTGGGCGGTGGGGCTTCCGCCGCGCTGTTGATGGCCCAGGATACAAACTTTTGCGTCAAGGCCCGATTTTTTTCGAATTGCATCGGCTAAATCATAAGCGCGACCCGGCTTTTGCCCTTCGGCCGTAATAATAATGCTGCTAGTTTTTCCGCGTGCCCTAGAATTTTTTAAATTTTCCACAATTTTATCAACCGGAATAATATTTTCAGGAGTTAAAATTTCTTCGGCGCCACCGGCTAATCCCACGTGGCTGGCAATGTATCCGGAATTTCTACCCATGACTTCGACGATAAAAATTCGGTCGTGGCTGTCCGCAGTATCACGAATTTTATCAATCGCTTCCATCGCGGTATTCACTGCGGTATCAAAG
>JACMRL010000025.1 GCA_014376435.1 Bdellovibrio sp.
CGGATCACCTAAAGCTAAAACAACACTGCCGCTTGAGCTTGATAGATCTACGTTTGAAAAAGTCTCTGCATAAATTACGCACGTCGAAAGAGGGTTCATCAAAGAAAACTTAAACTGCACGGAAGGTGCTTCCAGCGGAGTGCCGTCAGGCTTGTAGATCTTCGTTTGAAATGAAATTAATTTCGGTGCGGCAACCGCGATAGACACAGAAAATACGCTTAGAAAAACAAGCGTGAAAAGAAAAAAGAATTTCTTTAAATAGGTAGTGAAACCTAAACAGTTCTGCATAGTTACTTATCGGTTAATCTGCTGAAATACTTTACATCCTGAAATGAATCCCAGCTAAAAATTGATCGCTTGTTACGAAAGTCTAGCGATTGATCCCAATCTGAAACACTCAAGAATTAATTCTTCCATAATGATCGTCATTTTAAACGCACCACTAAAAAGACGCGAACCGTTTTTCCTAAAACAGAAATTTTTCAGTTTTTGCAGACAAAAAAATTTCTGAGGTGGATTTTAAGCACTTTTTATTTACATTCGATCAAGCGCTCGCTAAACTCTTTCGATATGAAATACGATGAAATCGAATCAAAGTGGCAAAAGATCTGGGCCGATCAAGAAGCCTACAAAGCCGACGCAAAATCTACTAAACCAAAATATTACGCGTTAGATATGTTTCCGTACCCATCAGGTTCTGGTTTACACATGGGTCACATTGCTTCTTACACTCCGGGCGATATCGTTTCACGTTACAAACGTGCAAAAGGTTTTAACGTACTGCACCCGATGGGCTTTGATGCCTTCGGTTTACCAGCCGAACAATTTGCAATTCAAACCGGAGTCCATCCGGCGATCACTACGGAAAAGTCGATCGATTCTTTTCGCGCTACTTTACAAAAATATGGTTTTAGCTACGATTGGTCCCGTGAAATTTCGACCGCAGAACCAGATTATTACAAATGGACGCAAAGTATTTTTCTAAAACTTTTTGAACGCGGCTTAGCTTACCAAAAAGAAGTTCCCGTTAACTGGTGCCCCGAACTGAAAACAGTTTTAGCTAATGACGAAATCGTCGATGGCAAATCAGAGCGCGGTGGCCACCCCGTTATTCGCGTGCCGATGAGGCAGTGGATGTTGAAAATTACCGATTACGCCGAACGTTTGTTAAATGATTTAGATAAAGTTGATTGGCCCGAGCGGACCAAAGAAGCTCAGCGTAACTGGATCGGTAAATCAGAGGGCGCCTTAGTTAAATTTAAAGTTAAAAACGTTTCGGATGAGCTAGAGATTTTCACCACTCGCCCCGATACAATTTTTGGTGCAAGTTTCATGGTGGTTGCTCCAGAACATCCGTTAGTGAAAAAAATTACAACCGAAAGCCAAGCGGCGAAAATTACAAATTATATTCAAGCGACTTCGAAAAAATCCGAAGTGGACCGCAAAGCTACGACTGAAAAAACCGGAGTTTTTACGGGCGGTTTTGCAATCAATCCGCTGAATAAAAAAGAAATTCCAATCTGGATCGCCGATTACGTGATGATGGATTACGGCACCGGCGCCATCATGGCAGTTCCCGGTCACGATGAGCGGGATTTTGAATTCGCAAAAAAATTCGATTTACCAATTCTTAGAGTTTTAGAATCAGAAGGCGAGCTACCATTCACCGGCGAAGGCAAATTAGTCAATTCAGAATTTTTAAACGGACTTTCAAAAAATGAAGCGATTAAAAAAATGATCGCGCACGTTGAAAAAGAAAATATCGGAAAAAAACAAATAAATTACAAATTACGTGATTGGTTATTCTCGCGCCAACGTTACTGGGGTGAACCGTTCCCAATTATTCAAACGCCTGATGGTACATTGAAAGCTGTTCCCGCAGATGAATTACCCGTTACTCTTCCCGACGTGGCAAATTACGAACCCTCTGAAACGGGCGAGGCACCCCTAGCAAAAAATGAAGCTTGGGTCCATTATCATAAAAATGGCCTCATTGGAAAACGCATCACTGATACCATGCCCGGAGCGGCAGGCTCATCATGGTATTTTTTCCGTTACCCAGATTCAAAAAATGATAAAGAAGCCTACAGTCAAGAGTCCGCAAAATATTGGATGCCAGTTGATCTTTACGTGGGCGGGTCCGAACACACGGTAGGACATTTATTATATTCACGTTTTTGGACCAAGGTTCTTTTTGATGCGGGATTATCTCCGGTGGATGAGCCTTTTAAAAAATTAGCGCATCAAGGAATGATCCTAGGTCCCGATGGCGAAAAAATGTCTAAGTCACGCGGTAATGTAATCGCTGCGGACTCGGTCGCGAATGAATACGGCGTCGATGCGCTTCGTTGCTACGTTTGTTTTCTAGGTCCGATGGAAAAAGATAAACCTTGGTCTTCTTCAGGTATTGATGGAGTGAAAAGATTTCTAGATCGCATTTCAAGACTTGTTGTGAACGAAGAAACTCAAAGCTGTGTAGTGGATGATTCAGCACTTCCACCGGAAGTCGAAAAATTATTACACAAAACGATTAAAAAAGTTTCAGAAGACATTGAAAACTTAAGTTTTAATACTTCAATCAGTCAGATGATGATTTTTGTAAACGAACTTTACAAAACAGAATGCCATTCTAAAAAAGCTTTGATGCCGCTTGTGCAGCTTTTACAACCTTTCGCGCCTCATATTGCTGAACAGTTGTGGGAAAAAATGCAAGGCACCGGTTTAGTGGTCAACGCGGCTTGGCCTCAGTTCAAAGCTGAGCTTTGTCAGGACGATACGGTAACCATGGGTGTTCAAGTGAATGGCAAAATGCGCGGCACGATCGAGATCGCGTTAACGGCCGACGAGAAAACGGCCCTGTCTGAGGCCATGAAAATCACGGCCGTAGCCTCTGCGCTGGGTGGTAAAGCTCCGGCAAAAGTAATCTACAAAGTTGGCAAAATTTTAAATTTAATTGTTCCCCAATAGTCAATCTGGCCGCCCTAAAAAGCGGCCATTATTTGTTGCATCACCCGAAATAAGACGGTAATAAGTTTTTATAACTTTTGACCGTTTTGCCATGCAATTTTATGGAGGTTTCCCTGATGACAAATTCCCTAAACATTACGCCTGAGTCTTCACCAAAACCAGCGCCGGTTGCTGGTCAAAGTTCGGCCCACGTGCCGAATGCAAACATCGCGACGAACGTGCTGAATACCACGCACGCTTTCGCGCAAGTAAAAGCTAATGACTGGAGCGTTGAAAAAAGCGCAAAGGTTTACGGAATTAATAACTGGGGTAACGGATACTTCCGCATCAACCAAAACGGAAACGTTGCGGTTACACCAAAAGGCGAAAAAGGCCCGGGCGTAGATCTTTATGAGTTAACTCAAGAGTTACAAGATCGCGGTATTCGCATTCCGATTATGATTCGTTTTCCTGATATTATTAAAGAACGCGTTGAACTTTTACACAGTTGTTTTCAAAAAGCTTTCGCAGATCATAATTACAAAGGCCAATACTGCGGCGTTTACCCAATCAAGGTGAACCAACAGCGTCACTTAGTACAAGAATTAGTAAAATACGGAAAAGATTTACGCCTAGGTTTAGAGGCTGGTTCAAAACCAGAATTACTGATTGTGCTTTCTTTGATGAACACACCAAATGCCGTGATTATCTGTAACGGTTTCAAAGATACTGAATACATCGAGACCGCGCTACTCGCGCAAAAGATCGGGCGCGAAATTGTCATCGTCGTAGATCGTAAAGATGAATTAAAAATTATCACCGAGACCGCAAAAAAATTAAACATGCGCCCAAAAATTGGTTTCCGCGCAAAACTAAATACGCAAGGCGCCGGCAAATGGGTTGATTCCGCTGGAGCCCGTTCTAAATTTGGTTTAACCTCAATCGAAATTGTTGAAGGCCTTGAATTTTTAAAACAACAAAACATGTTAGATTGTCTTGAACTACTTCATTACCACATTGGTTCACAAGTACCCTCAATTCAAAGTATTAAATCTTCATTAAAAGAAGCCGCACGCTTTTACACGGAACTTCACGCCTTGGGCGCAAAGCTTAAGTATATCGACGTGGGCGGCGGACTCGGCGTTGATTACGACGGTACGGGCTCGTCAGACTCTTCCGTGAATTATTCTGAGCAAGAGTACGCAAATGACGTCGTTTCAACTTTACAAACTTTATGCGACGAAAAAGGTGTTCCTCATCCAAATATTATCACCGAAGCCGGTCGTTCATTAGTCGCGCATCACTCCGTTTTGGTTTTCAACGTCATGGGCGTAAATAATCTTTACCGTGCTGAGCCCCCAATCCCGGCGACAAAAAAAGATCCGTCAATCATGCAAGAACTGCAATACACTTTTGAAAAATTGACGAAAGAAAACATCAACGAATGCTTCAATGACTTATTGCAATCAAAAAATGAAACTTTAAATTTATTCACGTACGGAGTTTTAAATTTAACTCAACGTGCATGGTGCGAAAGTATGTTCTTTACGATTGCGACCAAAATTTTAACTTTGGCGCAGTCCACGCCAGACTGCGAAGATATCGTTTCTGAATTGCGTACAGTTTTATGTGATACTTATTTCTGTAATTTTTCAGTTTTTCAATCCGTTCCCGACTCTTGGGCCGTTGGTCAGTTATTTCCGGTAATGCCCATTCACAATCTAAAAGAAGAGCCTTGTCACGAAGCCACTCTTGCCGATTTAACTTGTGACTCTGATGGTAAGATTGAAAAGTTCATCGACACAGAATCTGGCGAAGTAAAGAAAACCTTGCGTGTACATCCATATGCCGAAGGCCAAGCACCTTATTATTTGGCTGTATTCCTAACGGGCGCATACCAAGAAATCTTAGGAGACTTACATAACTTATTCGGCGACACCGATGCCGTTCATATTTCAATTCACGAATCTGGTTACACCGTCGATCACTACGTACCGGGCGACACCGTAACCGAAGTATTAACTTACGTTCAGTACGGCCGTGCAGAGATGGTTGATAACGTTCGTCAGTACACCGAAGAAAGTATCAACAACGGTAACATCACTAAGCAAGAAGCAAAGGCGCTAATCAAGCACTACGAAGAAGGCTTATCTGGTTATACTTATTTAGAAGAGATGGAATAGCGAAAACAAAGGTGGGCACCCCGCTCACCTTTCCTTTAAGCGCTAGCAAAACTAGACTCAAAATATCTTTAGCCCACTTCAAAAAACGTCGATAACTACAATAGTTGTATTGTGAGTTATTCGGCATCCGGAACCTCCCTTAAAAAAGGAGACTCAGATGCTCCATAAAGCGAAATCGGGGATACCCATTTCGCTTTATGCATTTTTAAGGCTAGTTATTTCTCGGGGATTATTTTTTCAAAAACTTCGCGCCAGTATTTTTCTTCTTTAGCATAATCAGAAACGGCAATCGGCTCGATCAAACTGCTTTTGCTAACCAAAGTTTTATACCAAAATTCAAAACGCTCAATATCCTCCGGGGCTCCAAATTGCACCATGTGACTAATCGGATAATTTAATATTTTAACTGTTGGATCATCAAAAATAGCGGCTTGCAGCGCTAACGAAGTATAAAATTCGTTATGATAATTTAAATCTTGAGCGACTTGCGAAGCTAGGCACTGACCTAAAAACTCGACCGACTTAAAGTAATAAAGCCCGGCGGAAGTAACTTCGGTTTCAATTGCCTCCGTAAAAAACGCTTTTTCTTTTAATCGAAATACGCGATCTTGAACGACTTTTAAATGGCAGTATGAATTAGGACCCAAATAAGTAGGATGAAAACCTTGGTACGAAACCACGGCCGCATCATAACCCTTTACCGACTCTTCAAATTTTTTTGCATCCCATATTATTGTGTAATCACAGTAAGTAACAATAACGGGTTCATCTTCATTTTCTAAAAGCGGAAGCGCCGCTAAGATTGTATCGACTGGTCCGCGCTCTGAATAATCGGTATAAACCACTTCGGCATCAGGTCTTAGGTTACACACAACTTCTTCGATATCAGACGTGCGAAAGTGTTCACCGATTACAAAAAACAATTTCCAAGTAGCAGGAAAAGCTTCAATTAAATATTGGATTGCGGGTTTACCGCCGACTTCGACCAAGGGTTTCGGATCTACAAAACCCGCATCTAAAAAGCGCTGGCCCTTGCCAGCCATCGTAACGATAACTTGCATTGATTAGCCGACGGCAGACTTTGAATCGAAAGCATCACGTACGGCTAAGCCGATGTTGATCAATAAAGTTAATGTTAATACCAATGCTAGCGATGGATACCAAACTAACCACTCCGCAGTCGTAAAGTATTTCTGTGCTTGTTGCAAAAGTTCTCCCCAACTTGGAGTTGGCGCACGCAAACCTAAACCTAAATAATCTAAGAATGCTAGGTAAGAAATATTCGTGGCTATGTCGAACGGCGAGAAAGTAACAATCGGAGTAATCGAATTAGGCAAAATATGTTTAAAAATAATTCGCGCATCCGAAGAGCCGATAGCTCTGGCTGCTTCAACGAATTCAAGCTTACGATACTGTAAGAATTGAGCGCGCATGTAAGTTGCAATTTTAGTCCAATCGAAAACACAAAGAAACAAAATCAAAACGAATAAATTAGGAGTAAAAATTGAAATGATCGTAATCAAAATCAAAGTCACCGGCATCGTCTGAATAATTTCAACAACACGCATGCCAATTAAATCAACTTTGCCGCCGAAGTAACCCATCACCGAACCTAAAATAATTCCAACAATATAAGTTGCTAACCAAGCACCTACCGAGAAAATTAAGGTATAGCGAAGTCCGTAAAGTAAACGCGTAAAAACGTCACGACCACGATCATCGGTACCCATAATGTTATACTTGGTTGGCGGAGATGGATATTCGGCAACGGTTTTATTACTTTCGTAAGGATCCCATTGCACAAGTGGCCATACGGCCCAGTCTCCTTTTTCTTCATGAAACTCAAGTTCACGATAATCCATTACATAAATATCTTCACGACCAAACTCTGTCGGGTGGTATTCCACGAACAATGGAAAATAAAGACGACCTTGATATTTCATTACGTGCGGCTGATTGGTCGCCCAAAACTCCGCAGTGAAGCTTAAGAAAAATAATAAAGTTAAAAGCCATACAGAAAAAACAGCAATCTTGTTTCTTTTAAATCGGCGATAGCGTTTTAATGTTAAATCATTATTTAGATATTTTTCGATCATTTAAAATCAATCCGTGGATCAACCATCACATAAATAAAATCACTCATAATATTACCTAATAAAAGTAACATCGCCGAAATAAATGTTAAACCCATTATTACATTGTAATCACGTGATAAAATAGATTGATAACCCAAAAGACCAATTCCATCTAAATTGAAAATCGTCTCAACAATTAATGATCCTGCTAAAAATACGCGTAAGAAACCACCCAAGCCGGTAGCTACTGGAATCATCGCGTTACGAAGTGCATGTTTAAAATAAACTGAGTTATTTTCTAAGCCTTTTGCGCGAGCCGTACGAACGTAATCGGATTTAACCACATCTAACATTGAGTTTCGAACCAACATGGTTAACTCAGTAAATCCACCCATCACGTAGCAAGTTAAAGGTAAGATAAAGTGGTAAGCTCGGTCCCAGATTTTTCCAAGACTAGTCAGAGTATCGTAATCATCTGATTTAATTCCGCCGATGGGAAACCAATCAAAATAAGAACCACCGGCAAACCATACGATCAAGAAAATACCTAACACCAGCGGAGGTATCGAAACCATAATATACAGGACTATTCCCGACACTTGGTCGAATACCCCACCCGCATTAATAGCTTTTTTCACACCCAGCGGAATACAAATTAAATAAGTTAAAATTAACGAAGCTACACCGAACTGCAAAGACACTGGAAACTTCGATGAAATCACATCGATTGCGGGTTCTTGATAAGAAAAACTTTCGCCAAAATCTAGGCGAGAAATGTTTTTCAACCAAATCCAGTAACGCTCGTGAATTGGCTTATCAAAGCCGTACTGCTTAGCCAAGCCGTCCAATACTTCTTGGGAGACACCTGTACCACGGCCACCTTCGCCGCCACCCATGCGGATTTTTTGCAATTTTTGTTCAATCGGCCCACCGGGAGCCGTATTGATAATTAAAAATGTAACTAATGTAATCCCCAGGAATGTGGGGATCGCGATTAGAATTCGACGCAAGAGATAGGTCAGCATTCGATTATATCACCTATAAGTTAATTAAATTTATTTTTCAGCTGCCCACCAAGAGCGATAACCGAAATTATATTTAAATGTCTCAGCAGGTTTTTTCATCTTTGCTGAATTGCCGTAAAATTCGAATTTTTTATTAAACATAAATATATAAGGAACGTCGTCTGCGATCGCGCCATAAACTTTTTTGAATAAAGCTGTGCGCTTAGGTTTGTCTAATTCTGAACGCGCTTGATCAATCAATTTATCAACTTCAGGATTATTGTAGCTGATATAGTTAGATCCGCCTTTGCCAGCAGAAGTTGAATGCCAAATTTGCTTCGGATCATCTTCAACATCACCGCCGCCCCAGCCCATTGCCATCATATCAAAGTTTCTATCGTCGATTGATTTTACGAAACTGTTCCACTCAAGAAGTTTTAATTCTATTTCAATACCCGCTTTTTTTGCGTCTTCTTTAAAAATCGTCCAGTATTTTTCAGAGTCTTTGTTCGCGTACATTAATGAAACTTTGAAATCAACTTTCTTACCGTTGATTGTTTTATCTAAAACACCATTCTTGTCCGAATCAGCCCAACCTGCTTTCGCCAATAATTCTTGAGCTTTTTTCGTATCAAATGCGATTGGTTTGTTAGCGGGAGCTTGCTCAGACTTAACATACGTCGGGCTTGTCGCTAAGTAGTTCCAGCCATTGAAAAACTTTTTGTTCATCAATTCACGGTTCATTAAGTGAGCTAATGCAGTACGAGTATTTTTGTCTTGAAAAATATCTTTCTTAAAGTTGAAACCGATAAATCCATAAGATTTGGGCTGGCTGTTTTCTACTTTATTAGCAAAAACTTTTGTTCCAAAAGGAGTGCCCGTTGCTTTTTTAAAAGACTCAACTGACATATAAGCAAAGTCAATATCGCCCTTTTTTAGTCGCTCGATCATAATGTTATCTTCTTTAGTAAAACGAAAGTTAACTTGTGCAAAGTTAAATTGACCTTTTAATTCTTTCGTTTTATCGCCGTACCATTTGTCGAATTTTTTAACAACAATCACTTGCGCTTTGTCGTATTTTTCTAGTTTGTACGGACCAGAACCCACAGCTTCTTTTAACATTTTAACAGATTTGTTGATGTCACCGTAAACTGATTTTGGAATCACAGTCATCGAACATAGTGCCGTTAAAGTTCCAAAATATTTTTCGCTAGTTGTAAAACGAACTGTGTACTTATCAACAACTTCAATTTTAGAAACTTTATCGAAGTAAGGTAAAAGGTTAAGGGCCTGATGCTTAGGCTCGCGAATCGCATCTAAAGAGAACTTTACATCTTCTGCAGTTACGTTTTCACCATTATGAAAGAAAGCGTCTTTGCGTAAGAAAAATGTAAAAGTTAAGCCGTCTTTTGAAACTTCCCAGCGTTCAGCGATACGGGGTACGAAATCCCAAGTTTGGTCGCTGTTCACACACATAGAATCAAATACATACTGAGAAAAGTATGTATTGTACAAATCTCCGCCCATGATGGGATGTAAATTTTCTGGTTCAGCGTCAAAGTTGTAATTCATAACTCCGCCCTGCGGAGCGCTTTGATTTACTTCTGCAGCTAAAGCCGCATTTACAAACAACGAAGAAACCATAAAAAACGATACTAAGATTTTTGAAATCATAAACAAACACCCTCCATTTGAACGCGTTACATTTGAACTAACAAAAACATGATCGAATACGGGTTTTTATTCAACTTTTTAATTCATGTCGCAACCAGCAAAGTAAAGGAATTCATTCCCTTTTTTTGGATTTTACCCTAATTCAAGAATCATTCGAAAATTCAACCAAATTGGTGCATAATAGTCTCAACTAATTTCAGATTATTTTTGATTACGAAAAGCAAAGGGATTTCATATGCAAGATAACAACTCAATAGTCAGTAGTCCTAAAAAATTTGATCCGACAACAACGATCTCTTCAGAATTTGGTATTTTCGGCATCCCTTTATCTGAAGAAGAGTGCAAAGTGATACTGCTACCCGTTCCTTGGGAAGTAACCACTTCTTACGGCAAAGGTGCTTCAAACGGACCGCGCATTATTCGCGATGCCTCTGCACAAATAGATCTTTTCGATTTTGAAACTAAAAATGCCTATGAAGTAGGTTATTTTATGCAGCCTATTTCTGAAAAATGGATAGCCGAGAATAAGAAATATAAAGAATTAGCCCAAAAAGTTATTCATATGCGTACGGAACAGTCAGGCGATACCGCGCAAATCGATAAATTAGTGGCGGAAGTGAATGCAGCTTCAAAGCAATTAACTAAATGGGTCTACGATGAGACTAAGAAAATTTTAGCCAAGGGAAAATTATTCGGTTTAGTCGGCGGAGATCACTCCACTCCACTGGGAGCTATTCAAGCAATCTGCGAGCAGCACAGCGCAAATGGCCAAAGCGAAGTTGGAATTCTACACCTGGATGCACACTCGGATACGCGTAAAGCCTACCAGGGCTTCGAGCAGTCACATGCTTCGATTATGTATAACGTAATGAATTCGGCAGTTAAGCCAAAAAAATTGGTTCAAGTCGGTATTCGCGATTTCTGCGAAGAAGAATATAACTTTGTAGAAAGCCGCCCTGATATTAAAACTTTTTTCGACATCGGAATTAAGCAACGTTTGTTAAAAGGCGAATCATGGGGTTCGGTCGCGACCGACATCATCGCAGAACTTCCACAAAAAGTTTATGTGTCTTTTGATATCGATGCTTTAGATCCACGTTTTTGTCCCTCAACGGGAACTCCGGTCATTGGCGGAATGTCGACAGATGAAGTCTTCTTTATTTTAAATTTACTGGCGCAATCAGGTCGCCAAATTGTTGGCTTCGATTTAAATGAAGTTTCATCTGGCGATGCAGACGAGTCTGAATGGGACGGAAACGTTGGCGCACGTATGCTCTATAAACTTTGCAACTGGAGCGTCGTAACCAATAAGTAGTAACCAGCGCGCGTGCTGGTTACTAGCGCAGCATAGCTGCTTAGCGAGCGTAGCGACGATTAACTGATTCACGAATTTCAGCACCTTCGATGCTTAAACGTGTCCAAGGAATCGCGCGTAGTCTTTCTACTTCGATTGATTCGTCTGTCTCTTCACATACGCCAAAAGATCCGCCTTCGATGCGGCCTAGGGCGCTTTCGATTTCGAATAGTTGTGATCTTAAACGATCATTTAAATTTAACATTTCTTGTTCAGCTAAAAGACGCATTGTTTGATCTGCTTCGTCTCCGCCTTTTTCGCCAAGATCCAACTTCTCGCGGGCTTCTTTGACTCGGTTAAGAAGATCCATCTTTGTCTTCATTAACTTATCACGACATTCTTTAACTACCTTTTCAGTAACTTTAGTTCCAGTGCTTCTTGCCATGTCTTCCTCCGTTGAGTGTGGTCATATCGGCTATCTTGCCCAAATCTTAAGTTCCAATTTGGAACCGCCTTATCTAAAGGTATAATTGAAAGTTTTGCAATAAAAAATCTTACATAAAATTAAACTCTATAAGATATTGAAAACACTATGGTTTTTTTGAAACGCAAGATGTAATGCGATATGTAAAAAGAGATTTTTTTCTTCAAAAAGAACATTTTTTTTAAAAAAATCGAGCTTTGTATCTATTTAATTTTACTCATTTTAATCTTGAATCGGTTTTGTAGTTCATCGTGGTGTGAAAATGATGAGATCGATTCTATTCTTTTTGATGGGATTTTTTGATATTTAATCAAGCCTAATAAGTTAGCAGATATTGAAAATGGGCTGTTTCGCAATGGTTCGCGCACTTCTTTAAATTTGAAACTCTTGGTTTAAATTATTTTAAGCACTTTGAAATACGCCCAATCAAATCATCCGTCGCTTCGTCTAATTTAATCGAAGTATGATGAGCCTTCACGCCGCGCTCACGAATTGAAACCACACTGTTATTCATATTGGTAGAGATCGTGCGAAATGCTTTACCGCCCGATTCAGCAAGCGCCTCCGAGTAGCTTTCCAGAGTGTTGGCAAAAATGTTGTGGTTAGATATCAGCGACATTTGAATGGCTGATTGGGCCTGCTTCATGGATTTTAGTTCCGAAACCAAACCACTGCAGTCGGCCGCAAATGAATGCAGCGAATACAAAACAACCGAGATAAGAATAATGGCTAAATGTTTCATTGGTAATTCCCCCTTAACAACGAACTGTCTACTGCTTGACTACGAAGCAAGGGGTTTGCCAGCTTTTAAGGGCGTAGCCTGCGCTAAGTTGATTTACAGAGACGTTCTGGGGCTACTATTGAATAAATTTTTCAAAGTTGTCTTTTGTTTCGCCAGTCATATACGGAGTCAGCATACGCATAATATGGCGCTGGGCTTTTAAAATCGTTTTTTCACTTGGGGTGCGATCCACGGTTTCAAAGAAAAGCATAAAACTATTTGAAGATACAAATAGTAATTCTCCCACAAATTCCATCTCGTTTTTTGATTGAATCGGCACCATCACGCCCGCACGCATCCAGTGTTTGTATAAAATAATCATCAACTGGCTTAATTTTTTTAAATGCAAACGCCATAACTTTGATAATTCAGGATCTTTTTTTCTGAGCGCATAAAGCTCGCGGTGAAAAAAACGAAATTTCCAGTACAGCTGTAAATTACGCTCGATAAAATCAATGAGCTGAATCTTTTCATTCTTTTTTGCTAACTTTGCTTGCGGTTTCCAGATGGCTTGGGTTTCAAGAGCTAGCCTTTTGAATAGTTCTCGAATGATTTGCTCTTTATTTTTATAGTGAAAATACAGGTTGCCGGGGCTCATTGTTAGCTCGCGCGCGATATCATTTGTCGTCACTCCGCTCGCAGCGTGTAGGTTAAATAGATCGAGCGCGCCTAGTAATATACGTTCTTTTGTTTTCATGCGTTTATATTATTCGTACAAAGGCGCTTGAGAGAATCTTTTTTTTTGTGTTATGCTTATATTATGTTTCAAGGAAGACGCCGAATTGCATCATGGATGTTGATGCCTCTGGCTTTATTTTTATCTGCGTTCTTGTTCTTTAATGAACGAGATACGCCTTCTAGCGAAGACGAATGGCTAAAAAAGACTCTCGAGTCTAGAAAAGTTATCTCTGAATCGATCTCAGCCGCTATTAAGGCTAATAAGCAACCTAAAGAAAGCACTTTTTCTCCAGAAGGTGATGATAAGTACAAATTAAAAATTAACTACACTCTGCAAAACGAACTACAAGCTGAGGCTGAATCTCTTTTAAAAAGATACCGTCCTGATTATGCAGCTATCGTAATGATGGATGCCAAAACCGGCCGCATCTTAGCTATGACTAGCTTTGAAAAAGGCAACCCTACGGGCTCTAATCTGGCTTTACGCGCGTCTTTTCCGGCCGCTAGTATCTTTAAGGTTATCACGGCCTCTGCAGCCGTAGACAAGGCTGGAGTTAGCCCTGAACATCGCATCGGCTTCAACGGCGGCAACTACACTCTTTATAAAAAGAATGTTCTTTCAGATAAAGTAAATCGTTGGACACGCTTCATTACTTTAAAAGAAGCTTTTGCCCGTTCGATCAATACGGCGTTTGGCCGCTTAAGTTTAGAAAGTTTAGAACCAAAAGATTTAGCTGAATACGCCCAACGTTTTATGTTTAACCAAGAAATTCCGGCTGATTTTGCGGTAGAGACTAGCCAAGCATTGGTTCCCAATGAAAAAGGTTTTGAGTTAACTGAAGTAGCTTCGGGATATAACCGCTTCAATACATTAAGCCCTGTTCACGGTGCGATGTTAGCTTCAACCATTATCAACGACGGTAAGATGATGGTTCCTTACATCGTTGATTCACTTGAGAATAGCAATAACGAAAAAATTTATAAAGCGCAGATTTTAGAGCGTGGTCAAATTTTAAGACCTGAGTCAGCGGCTAAAGTTCGCCAGATGATGGAGCAAACTGTTTTAACCGGTACCGGTCGTAAAACGTTCCGTAAAATTACGCGCGATAAAAAATTTAAAGAAATTGAAATGGGCGGCAAGACCGGCCACTTCACTGGTTTAAGTCCTAAAGGTCGTAATGACTGGTTCGTGGGTTATGCTTCGGATGAGCAAAATAAGATTGCCGTTGCCGCAATTACCGTTAATGTAAAAAAATGGACCGTTAAATCATCTGCTTTGGGTGAGATGATGTTTCGTAAATACTTTAAAGATAAGTTAGATGAAAAAGCAGCCGCTTTAGACGATAAAGAAACTGCGAAGACTTCGCCGGTCCGAAAAATCGCGCACGTTCGCAAACGCCGTAGTTAAAAATTAAAATTTAAATTCCGCGACGACGGGGCAGTGGTCTGAGCCTAACTGGTTCATCAAAATTTCACACGACTTTAAATTTTTAATTAAGTCTTGGGTTGCGCAGATGTAGTCGATCCGCCAGCCTTTATTACGAGTGCGGGCTAATTCACGGTACGACCACCACGAGTACGCTTCTTTTTTGTCGGGGTGTAAATGTCGGTAGCAATCGACAAAACCGCTTTTTAAAAACTCAGTAAACCACTCGCGTTCTTCCGGTAGAAAGCCTGATTCTTTTGATAATCTGACGGGGTCATGAACGTCGAATTGCAAATGGGCCACGTTGTAATCACCCACTACAATAATTTGTTTTCCCTTTTTCATTTCAAATTTTAAATGGGCTAATAATTCTTTTAGAAATTTTTGTTTGAAGTTGTGGCGCGCTTCACCGGAACCGCCATTTGGAAAATAAATATTATATAAATCGAATTCTTCGTGTTGCGTCCAAACGATGCGGCCTTCTTTTTCGTAATCGGGCTTATCCATCGAGATTAAAGATTTTTTTGGTTCACTGTGCAGAAAAGTTGCGGTACCTGAATAGCCTTTACGTTCGGCAGAAGACCAATAGTGAAATGGATAGCCCAATGATTGCATTTCGGGGTTTACTTGCTCTTTGTGCGCTTTGGTTTCTTGTAAACAGATGATGTCTGGTTTTTCATCTTGAATAAATTGAGACAGACCTTTGCCAAAGCTGGCTCTGATTCCGTTTACGTTCCACGTGACTAGTTTAATAGTTTTCATTGTGTCTAACCCCTAGGTGTGGCAACAATAAATGAGCATGAATTTGAAAGCAAGTTTCGTCACATTTTTGAATCAAAAATTTCCTGGCATCGGTGCGGAAGTGCTTGAAAATACGGTGGCCGAAAACCTGCTTTCGCCTTTTCAAGTTAATTTGACGCGTAAACAGATGGCGTCTATTCAAACCGAGATCAATGCATACTGGAAACTTCGTGAATGGGGTCAAACCCACTTGGCCGCAGACTACGAAAAATTTGGTTTGCGTATTCCAAAAAATTATTCAGCCTGCATGAGCTATGATTTTCATATTTCAGTCGATGGAAATTTAGAATTAATTGAAATTAATACGAATGCATCATTCCTAGCTTTGGGTTTACAAATGTATTCATTTTTGAAGTTAAAAAATGTAGCTTCCGCGTTTGATGAAAAAGCTTTGGTAGAAATGTTTAAATCTGAAATTGCACTTTGCGGCCATCGTACTAATTCAGTTTCAATTTTTGACGATGCCCCTGGTCAGCAAAGACTTTATTTAGAGTTTTTAATCTATAAAGAAATTTTTGAAAAAAATAATGTTTTAGCTGATATCGTTTCTTTAGAAAATGTGCAGCTATTGAAAAAGAATTCTTTAGTCTATAACCGCTATACAGATTTTATGCTGCAAGAACCTCGATCTGCCCAGGTGAAAAATTTTTTCAATTCAAGCGAAGTTGAATTATCTCCTAATCCTTACGAATATTTTATGTTGGCCGATAAAAAAAGATTTCTAGATTGGAACAAACAAACTGATTTGCCTAAGCCTACAAGCTTATTACCAACTTATGATTTAGGCGTGGCCGATCGTGATAAAGTTTGGAATGAAAGAAAAACTTTATTTTTCAAACCGAAAAATTCATTCGGCAGCAAACAAGCTTATCGCGGGGCTTCGATCAGTCGTAGAACTTTTGATGAGGTTTTTAATGACGGCTTTATTGCGCAGAAACTTTCGCATCCGGGTGAAATTGAAGTTTTATTTGAAGGACAAAAGCAGATCATGAAATATGATTTGCGCTGTTACGCTTATCAAGAACAATTACAGTTAGTGGTAGCCCGTATTTACCAGGGGCAAACGACGAATTTGCGCACTCCGGGCGGCGGTTTTGCCGCCGTGACCCTTAGCTAATTGAAATCTTCCCTGTTAAATTGATTGGCTAAAGTAGAAGTAATTGTTCGGCAAGATAGAATGTCGACGGCTTTTTTAAGAATTAAATCGTCGGTCGTAAATTCTTTTCGGGCCAGCGCGCATTTTTTGAGATTCTCTTCGTAAAAAATCGAATGTTTCTGATGAGTTGATTTATCATATTTTTGATTACTAATCGGATTTATATATGTACTTTCTTCGCGTAACTGGACATGCGGCTCACTTACTTCAACATCCGGGTTTACGCCCGTTCGTTGAGTTGAGAAATTACTTGGCAATAAGTAAAAGCCTTGCGTTCTAAATAATGTGATGTGATTGTTCTTTGACCAAATCTCTGACTCTTGAAATGTTCCTTTGCCAAAAGTTTTTTCACCAATAACCACAGCACGCTTGTATTCTTGTAAGGCGCCAGCAAACAATTCAGAAGCACTCGCTGACGAGCTATTGACCAAAATCGTCATCGGCCCTGTGTACAATAGCGAACCTGTCGTTAATACAACTTCGTTGGCTTTCACTGGATCAAAATACTCTACCGAATAAATCTTTTTATTAATACCGATGAATAAACCGGCTAAACAAGCAGCCTCGTCAAGCTGACCACCCGGATTATCACGTAAGTCTAAAATTAAACCCGTAATATTTTTATCCGAAGCAGACTTAATTTGTTTTGATACTTCCGCACAAACGCCGCGGTTAAATTTTGTTAACGTAATTAAAGCGTAGTTTCTAGCTCCCGAAAGAATATCAAATTGAACGTGGTTCAGGCCTTGGTATCTTCTTTTAATGGTGATCTTTTTAGCTACAGCTTGGCGCTTGATTTTAAAAACAAACGTTTTTTGCTCGGGTATTTTCAGTAGCTGACTGATTTTTTGTAAATTTAAATCTGCAACAGGTATTCCATCAATTTCCTCGATTAAATCTTGGCTTTGAAGCCCCGCTACATCAGCGTCTGAGTTTTTAAATACTTTTCTGACTAAAATATCCTTTTTAATTCTCTCAAAAGACACGCCAACAAATAAGTTTGATCTTTCTAATTGCGACCCGACTTCTTCGTAGTAATTATTTGGCAAAATGTAAGTGTGCGGGTCTTTGTAGACCGATAAAAAGCTATTAATTCCGTTAGCAATTAAAGCTGATTTTTTCTCACTTCGTTCTTGGCTTAGAAGTTCGGCCCATAAGTTTTCAAAATTAATTTGATGATTTTTTTGATGAGCATACATCAACACAAACGCTTGTAATTTCTCACGCTCGGTTTTTTCATAAACTGGATTGAATTGACTGATGTTTTCTAATAGACCCGTTTCTTCGGATAACATCATTTGCACGTCGTCTGCCGTTTGTACAACTGAGTTTATACAAGATAAGAAGTATTTTTCAGAGCTTTGGCAGTTTGAATTAGAGATCAGTTCAAAAAGCTCTTTTTCACCTAAGCCAGCTTCGGCCCAGTAAGTTTCTAGCTTTTTTTGCTGAGTGATTTCTGTAGACGAAAAAAGGGATGTCTTAGCAGAAAGTCCCCCGACTCCTGCCAAAATCATCCCCACAAGAAACCCCATGGCTGTAACTAAAAAAGCGCCCCATGACTTCAAATCTACTCCCCCGAGTAAGAAACATTAACTGGGTTATATCATCTATTTCCCCAAACAGACGATCCCACAGTGACAAATAAGAGCAACGCTTGTGCCTGACTTTTTGACTCTGGGGAGCGATCTAATTGCTTATAAACTTACCTTTAGGAACTTATTTCAAAGCTGACTAATACTTCACAGTTAAAATTGTTGCGAACATCGTGAGTCATACCAGATACTAGCGCCATGATAATCGTAACTGGTGCAAATGGTTTTATTGGCAGCGCAATGATTTGGGAACTTAACCAAGCAGGTATTGACGATATTATCGCTGTCGATAGCGTCAACTTATCTAGCCGGAATCTTTTACAAAAAAGAAAGTACTCTCAATTCTACGAAGCCAATGAATTATGGAGCTTTTTAACCACCGAAGAAGCTCGCAAAAATATCTCTTGGGTTATTCATATGGGAGCTTGTTCAAGCACAACCGAAACAAACTGGGATTTTCTGTTTTCTAATAATTTTCAATACTCACAAAGACTTTTTGAATGGTGTGCCCAAAACCAAAAAAATCTGATTTACGCCAGCAGCGCGGCTACTTACGGAGCCGGTGAAAACGGTTTTGAAGACACTTACGATTCAGAAAAATTAAAGCCATTGAATCTTTACGGAGACTCAAAAGTTTTAATGGATCGTTGGGCTTTGAAAAAAAAATCAATGCCGGCTAACTGGTACGGTTTAAAATTCTTCAATGTATTCGGGCCGAATGAATATGAAAAAGGTTCTATGGCCAGCGTGGCTTACAAGGCCTATCAACAAATTCAGCAAAACTCTGAACTCGGTTTATTTAAATCTTATAATTCACAATACGAAGATGGACGCCAGCTACGTGATTTCATCTACGTCAAAGAAGTCACCGGTTGGATGAAAGAGTTGATGGAAAAAAAACCTGCCAGCGGCGTTTACAATATGGGTTTTGGGAAAGCACGTAGTTGGTTAGATATGGCGGAAACACTTTTCTCTGCAATGGGTAAAGATAAAAAAATTAAATGGCTAGAAGTTCCCGATAATATTAAAGATCAGTA
This sequence comes from Bdellovibrio sp., assembly GCA_014376435.1. Taxonomy (GTDB): domain Bacteria; phylum Bdellovibrionota; class Bdellovibrionia; order Bdellovibrionales; family Bdellovibrionaceae; genus Pseudobdellovibrio. The sequence goes on from JACMRL010000025.1 coordinate 19,132, forward strand.
TCAGTATTACACCGAAGCAAATATGCAAAAGTGGTTGTCCGTCGGAATGTCTGCGCCGAAATGGCCTTTAGAAAATGCGATTAAAGATTATGTAAATAATTATTTAAGCCAAAATGATTCTTGGTTATAGATCATGAGCTCTTTACCGAATCATCTGCAGAAATATGTGGTCGAACAAAACTACGAAAAGTATACCCCTTTAGACCAAGCGGTTTGGAGATACGTACTTCGCCAACTTTCTGATTTTTTAGGTAAACATGCTCACCCAAGTTATTTGGTGGGTTTAAAAAAAACCAGCATCGAGATCGAAGAAATTCCTCGCATTGAAAATATCAGTCAAAGTTTAGAAAAATTTGGCTGGCAAGCTGTTCCTGTTAGCGGTTTTATCCCACCCGCAGCTTTTATGGAATTACAATCGTTAAGTATTTTGCCAATCGCTTCCGATATGCGCTCGATTGATCATTTACAGTATACTGCCGCACCCGATATTGTTCACGAAGCTGCCGGGCACGCACCTTTTTTAGCCGACGTTGAATACGCAAATTATTTAAAACAGTATGCGCAAGTTGCTAAAAAAGCGATTTTAAGTAAATACGATTTACAGCAATACGAAGCAATTCGTGAACTTTCTGATATCAAAGCAAATCCTACATCGAACATTGAACAGATTCAGGCGTCTGAAGATAAATTAAAAAAAATAACCGAAGCAATTGGCTTTACATCCGAAGCCGCCGAACTAGGCCGCATGAATTGGTGGACGGCTGAATACGGGCTGATTGGTGATATCAACTCGCCGAAAATTTTTGGTGCGGGCTTATTATCATCAGTTGGTGAATCTAAATTATGCTTATCTGATAAAGTTAAAAAAATTCCGTTAACTTTAGATTGTGTTTATCAAACGTATGACATCACAGAAAAACAGCCCCAGCTTTACGTCGCCAAAAATTTTACAGATTTAGGCAAAGTGCTGAATGATCTTTCCGAGACCATGGCTTACAAATTGGGTGGAAAAAAAGGTTTAGACAAAGCGATTCAAGCTGAAACCATAAATACCGTCGAGTTTGAAAATCATCTGCAAATTAGTGGCTTAGTTAAAAAATATTTAACCGCTGCCGATGGATCGATTGCGTATTTACAATTTCAAGGGCCCACGCAAATTAGTTTTAAAGATGCTGAAGTTACGAGCCATGGTTCCAAGTATCATGCCGAAGGCTACGGAACTCCTTTGGGTGCGATTAAGAATTTTAATCTCGCTAGCTTGAAATTAAACGAAGCAATGACTTTGACTTATGAATCCGGTCTTCAAATTGAAGGAACTTTGAAAAAAGTTTTAAATATCTCTGAAAAGGCTGTGATTTTAACTTTCGAAGGCGCTACCTGCGAATACCAAGGCGAAAAACTTTTTTTACCCGCGTGGGGTTTATACGATATTGTATTAGCACAACAAGTTGTTTCTGTGTTTGGCGGCCCTGCGGACCGCGCAGCCTACGGCGAAGTTGATGACTTCGTTGCCTCAAGAGTGCCGGCCTTGCAGTACAATGATGATCAAAAAAAGATTTTTGGTTTTTATGAAAAAGTTCGTGCCCTACGTGCGAACAAAAAATCTACCCAGCAAGATTTAAATGAGCTGTTTCTAAAAATAAGCCAAGCGGCTTCGAAAGAATGGTTGCTGTTTGTAGAACTTGTTGAATTAGGCTTGAAAAGAAATTATGACTTGGGACTTTTAAAGCTGATTGAATATCACTTAGGCTCACTTATTAAAAAAGATGTTTCTATCCAAGAAGTTATTGAAGAAGGATTACGTTTAGCCCATGCGAAATATTGATTTACGAATTGTTTTAGTGCGATCAATCTACGAACGTAATGTGGGCTCTACTTCCCGCGCAATGGCCAATATGGGTTTTACAAAATTAATTCTTATCGACCCAAAATGTGAATTTACCATCGAATCAAATAAAGCGGCAGCCAATGGCCAAGTGCCTTTGCGGGACCGCACAGTGTACGCAAGTTGGGAAGAGTTCTACAAAAATGAGCCTCGGGGTATTCAAATCGCTACGACGGCTCGCGATGGCAAAGGCCGGCAAGTGGAAGATCTTGAAACAACTCTTAAAAGTATTCAGCAAACCAGCACTACTCTAAAAAAACAATCTGACGACGCATTTGTATTTCATATCGTATTTGGCCCAGAAGATTGGGGCTTAAGCGGCGATGATATTCAATACGCTAATCACTGCTGCTCGATTCCTACCTACGGTGACAATACCAGTCTTAATTTAGCGCAGGCGACCTTACTAGCGATGTACACCTTTCGATCAGTTTTCGGTGGCGATCGTTCAAGACTAGAAGGCCAGCAGCAAGCTCGTGCCAAACAAAAGAAACCGATTATTTTTCCCGATGAGTCTTTAAAAAATTGGCTAGAGACCATGAATATCGATCTCAGTAAGCGTAAAACAAACGTATTTACCGTCTTACGCCGCATGCTTTTGCAGAATGCTCCGTCAGAAAAAGAATTTCGTATGCTAGAAATTGTTTTGCAACAAAGCACGCGTAAAATGCGCGACTCGAAGAAGAAAACAGATTAATTAAGCAACTTGCTCTTGCAGGTCGTGAATTTTTTTGATTTTACCGTCCAGCATAAAAATCTCTTCCGAAATTTTTTCGCCTTCATTATTTAAAAAATCAATTTCTTTCCACAGACCCGTGGTATCTGAGCCAACTAGCTCTAGATTTTCAATCACGGTATTTACTTGTTCGATTTTGATTTTAATTTTTTCAATGCCTTGGTTCAGCTTTTTACGTTTAGAACTCAGTTCTTTTTTAACCGAACTGACGTCTATGTTTTTCAATTGTTGAAATAATTCAGGCTTTACGGAATTATTATCCAGAAAGCTGTGCAGTAAAAGAGTCCATTCATCGCGAAGTCCCTTAGGACTACTATAATCGTTATTCATAACTGTTTCTATTATACCATGGGTTTTGGCTTTCTTGCTGACCTAGACCAGGGGTGTTTTACTGCGCTGCCTTAAGATCATGATAATACACAACTTCTGCATCGAGATTTTTTAGCTCTGGACCTTTGACCTGCTTGACAGCTACTAAGCCCTCGTAACGAAGCATCCGTTTCATATCTTCTGACTTCCAAATTTTGATCGGACTTATAAAAGTCGCTAAGAAAAAATTGTCTATGTTTAGTTTAAAACTATGCGCCTTTTGCCCCGCTAAATCGACTAAGCCTAAGTAGCTTATTTTAAACTGAATCGTTTCCAGCCGATCCCAAATTAGAAAATCAATGCTTGCTGATTTTTCTTTTTGTAACATTTCAAAGTTAACTAACAGCCAATCTTCAAAATTGCCCGGCGCCACTAAATGCTTAGGTTTTTTGAATTCTTTTTTCTGCATTGGCTTCCCGGCGGCTTCAAAAGTTAACTTTACCTTATCACCTACAACCTCGGTGGTGCCTTTTTCTTTGGTCTGAAATTGTTGAATGGAGGCACTTATTAACTCAGCCGTATTTTTATTAATAACTGCTGACTCTTCAACCACGATCACTTGACTAGACTTAAACAACGCATTGATATGCTTTTCGTCGCCGACAATTTTTTCTTCAATACTTAAATTAAATAAAATTGTTTTATCTTTAGAATCTAAATATCTAATTTCGCCACGATAAGCGAATACGGATTGAGTAATAAACAAAAATAATAAAACTGAGATGTTTTTCATAAGCTTCCCGTCATATAAATATCTGGTCTAAATTCTTTTATTTTTAAATTTTTTAACTGGAGTTTTTGCTCCAACTGGGCAATGCCAAAATTTTGCGACCAAGAAATTCCATTCTGTGCACCGATTATTACCGGCGCCATAAAAAGATGAAGTCGATCAACCAGGCCAGCCGACAAATAACTAGAATACGTAAGTGCACCGCCCTCAATAAACACCGAGCGAATACCTTTTGTCCAAAGCTGTTGATTTAAATTTGCTAAATTAGAAAATTTAATTTGTTGCCATTCAGACTTGGCTTCTGGTTCTTTAGTTATAAAAAAAATATTTTTTGCATCGTGAATTTCTAAAAATTTAAATTTACTTCCTGATTGAATTTTTCTTAGCAGCGTTCCCGCAGGGTCTATCACGATAATCTGGGTTTGTTTTGTAATTTTTTTGTGTCGAATGTTTAAAGATGGGTTATCCATTTCGACCGTATTACGCCCAACGACGATTGCATCATAGCGCGATCTTAGTTCATGAACAAATTCACGCGAAGCTTCTGCAGTGATCCATTTGCTTTCCCCTGATTTCAAAGCGATCAGTCCATCTAAACTTGAGGCGACTTTAGCAGCAACAAAAATTTTTTTCTCACGATAATTTTTTAGAAACACTTCACAAACATCTTCCAGATCGGATTTCAAAGACCCCTCGTACAGGACTGCCGTCTTACCCGCATTTGTTAAAATCTGGGCTCCTTGCCCACTAACTAATGGGTTGGGATCCATTAGACCGTAGACTATTTTCTTAACCGGCAAAGTCGCGATGTATTTTGCACAAGAGGAAGTTTTACCTTCATGCGCGCAAGGCTCTAACGTCACGTACAAAGTCGCATTTTTTAATTCATCGATTTGCAGTTTTTTAAGTGCGTCTACTTCCGCATGATCGGCACCATATTTTGCGTGGTAACCAGTTGCTAGCAGTTGGTGGTTGCGATCAACCACAGTACAACCCACCAAAGGATTCGGCGAAACAAAGGGCGCACCTTCGTAAGCCACGGCTATCGCTAGCTGCATGGCTTGTTCAGGCGTTATCAGGTCACCCTTTTGAAAAGAAATTATTTTTTCATCCACGATTGCCAGTAATTCGTCAGCTCAACGCTTTCAAAATTTGGATCGATCTTCAGTGGTTTCACTGAATCAACCATCACCGCTACTTCGTCCGTATGAGTTTTTTTACCTTGGTTCGCAAAAGCTTTCGGATGCGGACCGTGCGGAAAACCTGCCGGGTGAAAAGACATCATATTTGAGTGTAAATTATCGCGACTAAAGAAATTCCCGTCGTGATAAAATAAAACTTCATCGTAATCGATATTTTGATGAAAGAACGGAACCTTCAAGGCGTCCGCATCACTTTCGATCGGGCGTGGTAAGAAAGTACAAACCACGAAGCCGTTTGCCACAAACGTCGTATGAACCGAAGGTGGTAAATGCACTCGGTGGGACACAATCGGCATCATGTCGTTGATGTGAAGAGTAAACGGATAATAGTCACCCTTCCAGCCGACGGTATCGTAAACACTGTCGGGGTAAGAGAAATGCGTTACGTGCTCTAAACGCTTAACTAAAATTTCGTGCGCATCAATTTTATTTTCTTTCATAAAAGTATGCATGGCTTCTAAATCAGGTTTACCAAAGCTTGCCGGGTCATAAAAGCCGTTCCGCCCGACCATTCCGCGATCAGGCTCGCGGTAAGACGTCGTTAATGATTCAATAATGATAAATTGAGTTTTCTCGGCAAACACAAAAGTGTGATGCAAAGATTTTGGTAGGTTAATATAAGTACCTTTATTGAACTTCAATAAACCGTACTCAGTTAAAACATGACCCGAGCCTACGTGACAAAAATAAAGCGTGTCACCATCGGCGTTACGAAATGCATTTAATAAATTTGTATCAGGCTTCATCTCGGTTTTTTCGTTCCAGCTTGAGTACATAACTACATCTGAATTATAAACTAAACGGTGCCAATGGCCATTTTGATATTTCATTTCCACCAGGTCGAATAAATGCGGGCGCAAGGGGCCTTTGATATCGGTCCACTTCGTCGAAGCATCTTTTTTGATGATATGAGAAACCTGCCCGTAAAATCCTTTGCGGCCTTGTTCTTCCTCGTAACAGCCTTCAGGAATTGCTTTGTGCCCTTGCGTGGTGCTTTTACCTTGTGAATATTGATACATTATAAATATCCTCGCTCGCGCTGGTCAGCTTCGATCGCATCGAAAAGAGCTTGAAAGTTTCCATCGCCAAACCCTTCGTGACCTTTTCTTTCGATCACTTCAAAAAATACTGGGCCAATCACGTTTTTAGTAAAAATTTGTAATAAGTAACCATCGTGATCGCCATCGACTAAGATCGCGTTTTTTTCTAATCGTGCGATATCTTCCGTCACGATCGGCAAACGGTCTTTTAGCATTTGATAGTAAGTCGGTGGTGGCGAAGATAAAAATTGTAAGTCATTCGCTTTTAATTTTTCTAAGGTCTCGCTGATACCCTTGGTGGTTAAAGCGATATGTTGAATGCCCGAACCTTTGTATTCATTCAGATATTCTTGAATTTGTGATTTTGGATCTTTCGGTTCATTAATCGGAACCGAAAATTGTGAACAGGGTGAACGCATCGCTTTCGATAACAAACCAGTGGATTTACCTTTGATATCGAAATATTTCGCTTCGCGGAAATTGAAAATCTTCTCGTAGAAATCACTCCACTTATTCATTTCACCGACGGGAACGTTATTTGTAAAATGATCGACGATATCTAAGCCCAGACCCACCGGGCGCACATCAATATCTTTCAATTTAAATTGAGTCGCGTACAAATTTTTATGGTTATTTTCATCAATAAAATAAATTAATGAATCACCAATACCATAGATAGCTAAGTACGGGGTAGCTCCGCGGCTAACTTGGCTGCCATCGTAAGCTTTGGCACCGCGCTTGATGGCTTCTGCAAAAGCTTGCGATGCATCGCCAACGCGAAATCCAGTTGAAACAACTGAAGGGCCATGCGCCTTTACAAACGAAGCGGCGAAAGTATTAGGTTCTAAGTTTAAAATAAAATTAATATCGCCTTGGCGAAATAATTTAATATTCTTACCTTCAATTTTTGCGATTTCGCTAAAACCCATTTTAGTGAATAATTTTTCAAATAAAGCCGCATCAGTTCCTGCGTATTCTAAAAAATCGACGCCATTTAATCCAATCGGATTTTGCGCTGTCATTTTGCCTTTAGACCAATCAAACGATAAAGCCATTTCAGACTCCTTTTTTTGTAATATTTCACTCTAGCAACGGCTTTCGCGGAGGTCAAAAAATTGGCCGTTATTGTGCTAATGGCCATAGATGAAACATACTTATATATTTTGGTAAAAAGCAGTCACTGCAGGATCAGTGATAAAAGATCGCTGCGACCAACGTAAAATATGCAGCCCACTGGGCTCGCGCAGACGCGATAACGCTACATAAGCGTGACCAGGTTCCCATAATGCCCCTAAATCACACCAAAGCTCGTCTAAAGTTGCACCCTGAGATTTATGAATGGTCGTTGCGTAGGCTAAATTCACCGGAAATTGAATGACGTTTGCTTTCACATTGCCGTCGGCATCTTGCAGAGAAAAACCAAATTTTTCTACAGTGACTTCGCGCCCTCCATCTTTACGAATCGTTAGCTTGTCGGCTTCGATATTAACCAAAAAGCCGCGAGTGCCATTGACCCATCTTTTTTGCGGGTCGTTTTTTAAAAACATCACGCGACAACCGATTTTTAATTTTAGCTGCTGGGGTACCGGCGCTGACTTAATTAAAATATCAATGTACTTTTGTTCGCCGAAATAAATTGAATCCACAATCACTTGCTCTTCATTAATTTCGGCTAATTTTTTTTGATTATATTCTTCTGACTGCTCACGACGTGGAAATAAACGGGTTCCCGGATGGTCTTCGTCATGTACCCGTGTACGCTCTTCTAAAAAATCTTTTACTCGCTCCGTTACTTTTCCTTCGCGAACGTCATCTAAAACATTTAAAAATTCACTGTTTTGAATTCTTTGATTTAAATTTAATTTACAAACTTGAAAATCAGTTTTTTGCCAAACTTGGTTAAGAAAAGCCCAATCGCGCTTTTGCCCGTATTTTGTAACTGGAGGCAATTGTCCGAAGTCACCTACGGCAATCATGCGCATTCCGCCCCAAGGTAAACTTGAATCACGCGCCGCCTGCGCTAACATCTCGGCCGTCATCAGCGCGTCGCCGGGTATCATCGAAATCTCATCGATGATGACGCCTTCGACGTGTCTGATGCGCTTCATCGTTTTGTTGTCATTAATGACTCGCTGGAAAGTAGCTTGCGCGCCACCTTCCATAATTCCTAATCCGAAAAAGCTGTGAAAAGTTCTTCCGCCCAATAAAACCGCGGCCGCGCCAGTGCTGGCTAAAATAGGCATCTCTTTATCGCTTTTATCTTTCATAAACTCGCGAACAACGAAGCTTTTACCCGAACCTGCGCCGCCGGTTAGAAAAATATTTTCTCCGGATTGGCACATTTCGAAAGCATACTTTTGCTCTTCGGAAAGATGATTAAATGACGCTTGTTTGTCGGCTTCCATGGGTCTTTCATGTTTACGCCCATCCCCACGCCAGTCAAAAGAATAGGGAAAGTACATAGATTTAGTTGCTGTGACACTCAGCATTCGTGTATTCTATTAAACCTATGTCATACAATTTTAAAAACAAATCAACTAATCCGCATTTTCCAAATATTTCTGACGTGCCTCCACAAGAAGTTTTGGATAACGCCAAAGACTTAACCCTAGTCGACGTTCGCGAAGATTCAGAATACACCGGCGAACTTGGCCATGCGGCCGGCACAACTTTAATTAACTTATCAAAAATTCCGCAAAGCTTAGCGAGCTTACCAAAAGATAAACCGATCGTCTTTCTTTGCCGATCGGGCGGCCGTTCTGCACAAGCGGCTTCGTTTGCCAAACAACAAGGCGTCGACAACGTTTTCAACATGCTGGGCGGAATGCTGCTTTGGAATCAGCTGCAATTACCGACCGAAAAATAATTTCTAGAGGAACCTATGTCTAATTCAAAAGTTTTCGTTAATCGCACTTTAAATTTAAAAAGAATCAAATATATCGGTTTAGATATGGATCACACCTTGATCCGCTACAATACTGAAAATTTCGAACGTTTATCACATACCAAGATTTGTGAAAAATTAGTTACGCGCAAAGGTTACCCCGAGGCAGTTCGTAAATTACAATTTGATCTTGATTTCGCATTACGCGGCCTGGTCGTCGATCGTAAAAAAGGAAATCTGTTAAAACTAAACCGCTACACGGCAATTCGGAATAGCTTTCATGGTTTAAAACCACTTGATTTCAAAGCTCATCAAAAAGTTTATAAATCAATTTACATCGATCTTAGTAAAAGTGATTATTTGGCAATCGATACTAGTTTTTCTTACTCGTTAGCCCATGCTTACTCTCAATTAGTTGAAATGAAAGATGCTGATCCGTTATTAAAAATGCCTGACTACGGTCAAATGGCCGATGACGTGCTTGATGCTTTAGATGAAGCGCACCGCGACGGGTCTTTAAAAGATGAAGTTCGTAAAAACCTAGGCGACTACATCATTAAAGATGAAGCCTTGGTTCATGCGATTGAAAAATTTAAAAAACATGGAAAAAAAATATTTATTTTAACAAATTCTGATTTTCACTATTCGAAACTATTATTGGATTATGCAATTAATCCGTTTTTAAAAGAACACACCTCGTGGGTTGATCTTTTCGAGATGGTTATTACGTTTGCGCAAAAACCAAAATTTTTCTACGATGATTTAAAATTCTTAAAAGTAGATCCCGCTACTGGTACCATGAGCAATATGGATGAAAAGTTAACTCGCGGAGTTTACCAAAGCGGTAACGCGCGTAAGTTCACGGAAGATCTAGGCTTAAACGGCGACGATATTCTTTATATCGGCGATCATATCTACGGCGATATTTTACGTCTTAAAAAAGATTGTAACTGGCGTACCGCGATGATTATCGAAGAGCTAGAGCACGAATTAAAAAATAATAAATTGAACGAGCCCATCATTGCCGAAATCGATACTTTGATGAAAACCAAAGAGCCGTTAGAAGACGAACTAACTATTTTGATGACTAAAAAAATCGAAAAAGATTCAGCAGTAGATGAAAAGCGAATTGATTCTTTACAAGATCAAATTACGGCGATCGATACCCAGATCAGTCAGTTGATTCGTAAGCAGCAAGCCGCTTACAATCCGAACTGGGGTCAGCTCATGCGCGCTGGTAACGAAGAAAGTTACTTCGCTTACCAGATGGAACGCTATGCCTGTGTGTATATGTCGAAGATTTCGGATTTATTTACGCTGTCTCCGCGTACTTACTTCAGAGCTCCGCGCCGCCCATTAAGCCACGAGATTTAGTACCTTCGTCTAGCTTAGCCGCACGCAATATCAGCCGATGAGTTAACATGGATTTTAACAGCCTGGTTGGCCAAACTTATGATCACGAAATGGAATTTCACGAGCTGCTTTGCACAGACGTTGAAAACCACTACGATACTTACGTAGAAACCTTTGTGCATTTCTACTTTTATCGTCTGCCTAATAATAAAATTAAAATCGCTGCGTTTGTACGCTTCGGCGATAAAGCTGACATGTTGAAAATGTGTAGAGCGATCATTACTCATAAAGAATCGTATGAAGTGCATAATGCCTGTAACCATATTCAAGTTTCACTTTGCAGATTTAATCAATTTACAACTACATCTGCTATTCATAAAGATCCAAGCGAAAATTTTACGGTAGAAGGTGGAATCGAGTATATCGACCCTGATTTACAAACTCCACCTATGACGCCAGAGGAATTACGCTTGGCATTTCAAGAACTTGCTGGCTGTTTTCGAGGTGAACTTGAAGATCAAAAATCACGACTGAAAAAAGCCATATAATAAAAATCCTGAGTTTAAAAACTGAGCTGGGCTTGAATATTTTAAAGCTTCACGTGTTAATTTTTGAGCTCTATCCGAAAGTCCCTTTCTAATTTTTTTATCCTTCACATTGTTACATATATACATCTGCTTTTTATGATCGTCATAATCATGCACGAAAAGCCATTCCCTTTGTTCGGTAAAGTATAATTTGACGAATTCTCTTCCTCTTTCAATCTGATAATTTTCAATCATTAGATCTTTAAGATCCGAAAACCCGTACATCAATTCTCTGTACTCCATATAAACCTCTTTCGCGCGTGAAATAGATTTACTGAAGCAAACGTCGTACTAGGATTCTTTTTTTCGCGCCACTAAGGCTAGGGCGGCTTTTGATTTGGTATAAACTCGATTGAAGAATTTAGATTTTTTTGATAAGGTTCCAAGTTTTTTTGCAGTCCACGGACTACGCAACAGATAAAATACCAGATACGCTACCGCTAATGGCCGCAAAGCCATCCAAATTTTTTGACTCGAACTACTTTCAATCTGCCAAATAAAAACGATCATTAAAATGAAGCTGCTGATAAATAAAGGTCGAAATAAATCTTTGAACGCAGCTTTCCAAGGGCTTAGATTTGATTTTTCAAAAGCTCCACTCGTTAAGCTGTGTAATTTGTCTTGTTTAATTAGTTTTATTTCTTTTTTAGTAATCACGCTGTAAATAACTAATGAAACGGCAACGAATAGCTTCAGCAAAATAAATAAACCTACGGCAATTAAAATCGATTTATGCAGTACAGAATAATCTTGGCGCATTCTTTTTTCATAGAATTCAGCCACATTAATTAAATCAAACCCATAAATAATAAAATAAGTAATTAGTGGTTGTACAAATGACCATAGCGCCATAAAAATTGCGCCGATGATTTGCCCAATCAAATGAGCCTGCCCTAGAAAACAAAAAAACCAAAATAGAAAACCCTGCATCGCAATCGATAACATCGGCCCCAGTTTTTGCCCTGCTGGAGAAAAAGATTTCAATACGGTCGATATACTCGAAATTTCAAAAGTTGATGCGATCGGTAAACTGTCTTTATTGAGCGCGTTCAGCATAAAGCCTAATTGATTCAGCGAAAGAATTTGTCCGGTGAATGGAATTTTAAATGCGTGGCCAATCGAACCTAAAGTGATCTCAGTGATTGAAAGCTGCGCAGCCCGTTTAATTTCTAAGTCGGCGTCGGGCTTTCGTTCAATCATCTACTTCTTCTTCAACAAAATCATGTAGTCTTTTTCGCCAATCAAATCCATCAAACCAATCCAAGGTTTTGTATTTGCCTGATCTACTTTACGGCGTGTAAAACGTGACTTGTTAGCAACTTCACAGCCCCAGCTAGCGGTACCCGAATGGTCTTCAGTACGACAAGGAAAAAGCATATACTTTTCTTCTTCCGACGAAGTTGGAAAAAAAGCTAACGAAAATGTTGTGGGTTGAATTAGATACTTTTCTTTTAATTGATGAAGCTGATTCCCAATAATTGTGGGCGCCGAGTAAATCGAAGCCGTAATCACTAAGTACGACTGACCCGTTTTTTCTAAATTAGCTAATTGCTCGCCCGTTGCTGGTAAATTATTTTTAACCGCGACTGAATCAGTCACTTTAAATTTTTCTAACCACTCTTTTGAAAGTGCTAGCTCTTCGTCAACGATGACTTTATCGAAAGGTTTTGTTTTTTCTAGCTGCTGCTTTAATTGTAAAACTACCTCTAACTGTTCCGTTTTATCGGGTTCGATACCAATCCAAAAAGTTGATCTTTGTTGAAGGATTTGGCTTAAAATCTTCGTCACCGACTCGGCGATTTCGGCCTCTGTAGCGAAGTAGCTTAACTTAATCTTTGGTACAGTTTTTTGCGCATCACCCAGCATTAAGTAAATGAATGTGCTTACACTGACCACCACAACGCCTATAACCCAATAAATCGTTTTCATACCTCTTCTTTTAACAGCTTGCTTTTGATTTAAAAAGTGATAATTTCACTCTTAGAGCGAATGCTCTAATGTATTTTAAGGACTTGATCTGCAAGTTTGATTTGCGACAGGTACCAGAGGTAAAAATGCAAAAAGATCGTACATCAATTTTATTGATTGGCTCGGGCCGTCTGGCGCGACATCTGAACTACTGGAACTCACTTCTACAGTCTCCAAATACCTTAATCACGTGGAATCGTTCTGACAGTATTGCTTCGCTCAACCAAAACTTAGCTAAAGCTTCGATTGTTTGGCTGGCTATTTCTGATTCGGCCATCGTCCCTTTTTATGAACAACATTTAGCTGCAGCAAAAAATACCTTCGTGCACTTCAGTGGAGCACTAAACGATGCACGTTTACTCAGTGCGCATCCATTAATGAGCTTTCCGCACGAGTTATTCACAAATTCGGTGTATGAAAATATTCACTTTGCTTTAACCGGCCCGGTTGATTTAAACGAAGTTTTGCCTGGTTTTAAAAATTCATTCTCGGCTTTAACGGCTGAAAATAAATCTTTGTATCACGCCCTGTGTGTCGTCAGTGGTAACTTTCCGCAGCTTTTGTGGAGCGAAACATTTCCACAACTTCAAAAATGGCAAATTCCAGAAAAAGCTTTCGCCAATTACATTAAACAGATCACCGAAAATTTTATTCAGCTAAAAGGTAATGCCGTCACGGGACCGATCGTTAGAAAAGATTTTTCGACAATTGAAAAAAATCTCGCGGCTTTATCGCAAACAAATTTACAAAAATTATATCAAGTGTTTACGCAAACTTTTTTAAAGGAGCCAAAAGTATGAAAACGATTTTAGATTTTCAAAAAAAGAAAGTGGCTCAACAAAAAATTACCATGGTGACTTGCTACGATTCAACTTTCGCGCAACTGGTTTCGGGTTCTAATATTGACGCAATTTTAGTCGGTGATTCTTTAGCGCAGGTGATGCACGGTCACAAAACAACTTTAAACACTTCAACCAATATTATGGCTCTGCACACGGCGGCGGTGGTTCGCGGTGCCAATGATAAATTTGTCGTGGCCGATATGCCATTCTTGGCCACGCGAAAAGGTTTACGTAATTCAATGGATCAAGTTGAAAAATTAATAAAGGCCGGAGCCCACGCCGTTAAAATCGAAGGCGCCGATGGCCATCTTGAATTAATTAAACACATCGTTGAATCAGGCGTTCCCGTCATGGGTCACTTAGGTTTAACTCCGCAATCAATTTATCAATTAGGCGGGCCTAAAATTCAAGGCCGTACGACCGATACGGCTGATAAACTTTTAAAAGATTCTTTGGCAGTTCAAGAAGCTGGTTGTTTTAGTTTGGTCTTAGAGTGTATCCCTGCAGTTCTTTCTAAAAAAATTACGGAACAGTTAACTATTCCTACAATCGGCATTGGTGCAGGCCCGGATACCGACGGGCAAATTTTAGTTTTACAAGATATGTTAGGGATGAATAAAGGTTTCAGCCCTAAATTTTTGAAAAAATATTTAAGCGGCGCCGATTTAATTACGGAAGCTTTAAATTCTTACGTTTCAGACGTTGGTTTACAAAAATTTCCGCTGAAAGAACATAGCTATGAGTGATCTTTTAGTTTTTACTTCCATTACAGAGTTTAGGGCTTACCGTGCCAAGCTAAAAGGCAGCGTCGGAGTTGTTTTAACTATGGGAGCGCTGCATGCGGGCCACGCTAGTTTAATTGTACGGAGTGCTGGTGAAAATGATGTAACGGTCGTCACAATTTATGTGAACCCGACTCAGTTCGATAATCCGGAAGATTTAAAAAAATATCCCCGCACTTGGGAAGCTGATTTAGCATTGGCAAAAAAATCGGGGGCTCAAGCTGTCTTAGCGCCTAGCTACGAAGAAATTTATCCAGATCAATATCGTTATAAATTAACCGAGAATGTTTTTTCGACAAAGTTATGTGGAGCACACCGCCCCGGCCACTATGATGGTGTGTTAACGATCGTGATGAAGCTATTTCAGATCACCCAGGCTGATCAAAGTTACTTCGGCGAAAAAGATTTTCAGCAGCTACAACTTATTAAAGACATGGCGAATACTTTTTTTCTAAAAACTAAAGTTAATGCCTGCCCCACATTACGCGAAACCAGCGGCTTAGCCATGAGTTCACGCAATGTCCGCCTAACAGATGCGGGTAAAGAAAAAGCTCCGGCGATTTTTCAAGCTTTAACAAAATCTTCGACGGCGGTAGTGGCTCATAAAAAATTAACCGATGCGGGCATTGAAGTTGAGTATTTAGAAGAACATTTTAATCGTCGTTTTGTTGCCGCTTTTATTGATGGCGTGAGGTTAATAGACAATGTTGAAATCTAAAATTCTTTTTATTATGACGGGTTCGATTGCTTGCTTTAAAGCTTGCGCAGTCCTATCGAAATTAAAACAAGCTGGTCACAGTATTAAAGTGGTGATGTCTCCGAGTAGTTTACAATTTGTCGGTGCAGCGACTATTGAAGGTTTAACGGGCGAAGCGCCAATTACCGATATGTATACTCAAGGGCAAATTATGGATCATATTAATTTAAATCGCTGGGCCGATTTAGTGATTGTCGCTCCGGCTACGGCTAATTATATTAATAAAATTGCTTATGGTTTAGGTGATGATCTATTAACAACTTTATTTTTGGCTCATGACTTCAAAAAACCATTCTTGGTAACCCCCGCGATGAATACGATGATGTACTTACATCCGACCACGCAAGCGTCGATTAAAAAATTAAAAGAAATGAACGTAGAAATTTTAGAAACAGCTTCGGGAGTGTTAGCTTGCGGCGAAGTTGGTCACGGGCGTTTATTAGAGCCTGAACTAATTGTGCAAGAGATTGAAAAGCGCTTGAATAATACTTCTGCTTCAAACTCAAAGACAGTTCAAAGCCAAGCGAAACAAATTAAAGTTTTAATTACTTCCGGCGGAACCGTAGAACCGATCGACGACGTTCGCGTTATCACCAATACCAGCACAGGTAAAACTGGCGCCCAAATCGCCAGCGATTTAACTGAAACTGGAATTAGCGTGACTTACCTTCATGCCGAATCAGCCGCTAAACCAGAATTCGCAGATCACTTTATTGCATTTACACAATTTTCAGATCTTTCAGAAAAGCTTGAGCAAACTCTTAAACAGACAAAATACGACTGGGTTATTCACCTGGCGGCCGTAAGCGATTACTCAGTTATTCCCACGACCGGAAAAATTGATAGCAGTGAAAATGAACTCACCTTAAAATTGAAAAAAAATCCTAAATTAATCGAGATGATTAAACGGGTTAATCCGAATACTCAGTTAGTTGGTTTTAAACTGACTTCTACGACAGATACAAAACTAATCGAGCAAAAAGTGGCCACGCTTTTTGAAAAAGCTCATTGTGATTTCGTGGTTCAGAATAATTGGAGTGATATTAAAAATAATTTACGCCAGTTTTCTTTGTATTCGGGCGTAAATGAAAAAAATCCCGTTAAAATTTCTAATGTAAATGAACTTTCTTCTATTTTATTTCAAAAAATGATCGAAATGGAGTCTTTATGATTTTGGCTTTAGACGTAGGAAATACACAAATCTACGGTGGAGTTTTCGATACGATCGAAAACGGTGAAAAAATGCTGATCTCCTTTCGTAGAAACTCAAAACAGGGTTCTTCTTCAGATGAAGTGGGCGTTTTTCTTCGCATGGTGATTCGTGAAAACGGAATTGACCCCACTTTAATTAAACAAATCGTTTTATGCTCGGTGGTGCCTGAAGTTATTTACTCTTTAAAGGGCGCTTGCCAAAAGTATTTTAATATCACTCCATTTATTCTGCAAGCCGGAGTAAAAACAGGTTTACGTATTCGCTACCGCAACCCTTTAGAGGTTGGTGCCGATCGTATTGCGAACTCTATCGCAGCGACTCATCTGTATCCTGATAAAAATTTGATCTTAGTCGATTTAGGTACCGCCACAACCTTCTGCGCAATTTCGAAAGATCGTGATTATTTAGGTGGTTCAATTATTTCAGGTTTAAAACTAAATATGGAAGCGCTTGAAGCGAAAACCGCGAAGCTTCCTTCTGTAGAGATCGTAGCTAAAAGCGAAGTTTTAGGTTTATCAACGGTTGAAAGTCTCCAATCGGGTTTATACTACGGTCACCTAGGTGCCATGCGCGAAATTATTACCCGTATCACCGCGGAAAGTTTTGCGAATGAAAAACCTTTTGTCATTGGCACCGGTGGTTTTTCTGGTTTATTTGAAAAAGAAAAAATCTTTGATCGGATTATGCCTGACTTAGTTCTAAAGGGTAATTTGATCGCGCTACAGATGAACAATCAAAATAATAAAAATCAATTCGCAGGAGCGGAAAAATGAAAATAAACATGCTTTACTCAAAAATCCATCGTGCCACGGTAACCAATGCTGACTTAGATTACGAAGGTTCAATTTCAATCGATACGGCCTTGATTACCAAAGCGAAATTTTTTTTAAATCAAAAAGTCGATATTTATAATTGTAATAACGGTGCACGCTTTTCAACTTACGTGATTGCAGGTAAAGCTGGCGAGATTTGCTTGAACGGGGCCGCCGCAAGGCACGTCCAGCGCGGCGATACGGTAATTATTGTGGCTTATGCATCAATCGACATTAAAGATGCGACTAAGCACAAACCCACTGTGGTTTTTGTCGACGAAAAAAATCGTTACAAGGAAATTCGTAAAGAAAAACGTGCGACTAAATCTAAATAACTTTTAAAAAAAGAAGCGGCTTAAGAACTAAACCGCCGAAGCTGATTTAACTAATACTTTCCACATTTTCATATTAGCTTTGAATTCGATTTTTGCCAATTTCACTTCGGCTCTCATCATATCAACTTTTTCTTGGCCCGCAGTTTTGTATTCAAGCTTTAGTTGCTCAAAACGTGCTTGCGATTGAATGATTTTTTCGTGCAAAGGTACAATTCGCTCTTCATAAAATTTAGAATGGCTAAATTTTTCCATCTCAACTTGTAAACGAGCTTTTAAAATCTCGGAAAAATGAACTGTTTTTAATTTACGTGCTAATCCGGTTAAGGCCGCTAATTGTATCGACCATTTTGTAGGATCCCAGTGGTACCAACGAATTCCATTACGATAATCGAATTGAAATTTGTGATGAAAATTATGGTAGCCTTCACCATGGGTTAAAAATGCTACGATCAAGCTATCTTTCGCCGATTTTTCCGTCGAATAAGGGGTTTTTCCCATTGTGTGACTTAAAGAATTAACGAAGAACGTTGATTGTTGAGTGAAGAAAATTCTTAATCCGCCCGCGATGACTAAACCTAAGAATGCATTTCCTAAAGCATAGCCGACGAGAAGTGGAAGTAAGTATCCAACTCCGATAGCCCAGAAAATATAATAATCATGTTGATGCTTCACTAATTTATTTTTTTGTAGATCAGGAGCTTGAATTGGTAAATTCACCGATTCATTTCTCATCATCCAACCCATGTGCGCGTACCAAAAGCCCTTGTTGATTGAATAAGGATCTTTGTCAGTATCTTCAAACCGATGATGAATGCGGTGATCGCTTGACCATTTTAAGCAAGATCCTTGAAAAGCACCAGCACTGATGAACAATAAAAAGGCTTCTAAAACCGGATGAGCCTCAAAAGACTTATGAGCATACAAACGATGGTAACCCATCGTAATACTTAAGTTAGTAAGTACTGCGAAAATTAGTCCGAAACCTGTAATCCAACCGATGTGTGAGGTCGAATAACTGCTCGAAAAAACTAGGTAAAGTACTAACATAGCGATCGAGATAAGCGGATTTAAAATAAGAAACAAAGTGACTGACCAACAAATTTTTTTCATATTTTGTGACATAAAATAATCCTAGCAGATCTAAAACATAAACTCACTGCCAAACGTCAGACCGGCTGCGAAATTGTCTTGTTGCAACTTAGATGAATACACATAGGCACCAAGCACCGATCTGTTGGCTCTAGTCAGCCACGAGTAACCCACGGAATAATAAGCACTTTGCCCGAAGTACTTTATTTCGTTTCCGATTTTATGGCTGATTCCACAAAGTATTTGATGCCCACCGTCTGAATTCATTCTATAGCCAAAAGTCTGGGTCAAATTGTAGGTATAATTTAGATCTGAACTTTCTTGAAACTGCGAATCCGTAATAAATTCGTGATCTCCAAGTTTGAATCCATGCCCAACAATAAATGACGAACCCAATTCTTCCACTTGTTCATTTAAATTTTCAGTTTCCGTTTTTGAATAATCAGTCGAAGTGGTTCCGCCGTGTAAGAATGTGGTAACTAAGCCTTCGCTTTTTTTATAAACCGATAATTGCCGGGAGCGAATTTGATAACCTAAAGAATAGTTTTCATAGGTCGTATGCCCTGAAATTGAAATTCCCACTCCTAAAGATTTTAAGTCTGATTTCGTCGACGCAGTTGATCGCGCATTACTTGTTAAGCTTGTAAATTCATTAAAACCAACCGAACTAATTTGATTAAATTGTCCAAAGTAACTTAGCGCAAAAGGCACTTTTCGAAATGCCATCGAATAACCAAATAAAAACTGAGTTTGGTCGCGACTTATTTCAGTTCTGTTTTTTGCCGAAGCTGTCGTCGAAGTGACAACTGTTTTAACTTTTGAGGGCGAAATATTCGCTAAAAAAAACTCATGTACTAAACTAGTGCCTACGATAATTGAGCTTAAATAAGAAGGATTCAGCGCAAAAGAGGTTGTTTCTTTATTTTCTGATTTAGACGAGAAACTACCCAATGTATTTCCCGCTAGGCTATATGAATTATCAATTTTTTTATTTAATAAGCTGGGATTATAATATGAGGCCGCCGTTGGATCTGCTAATGCTGCACCTGAATTTCCCATCAGACCTTCGTAAAGCCCAACGGCTAATTGCGCCTCAGCAAATCCAGAAAATAATATGAATATTAAAAAAACTAATTGGTTTCGGTACGAAACAGTTCGATCGCATCGATGATCGCTTTTGGTTTGTAGGCTTGTGAATCTTCGTACCACTGTATCTGGCTCCATCCTAAGGTTTGAAACTCAGGTTTTGTCATGTCTCTGCTTTGAACTAGATCAAAAAAGTTTTTAATATGCAACAGCTCATTTGCTTTCATCTCAAAAGATGGAACATGAAACTGAATAAACGCTAGCTGTTTATTTTGACGAGAAAAACCCTGCACGCCGTCACTGACTAGCGAAACATAATCAGTTGTTTTATTTTGATCACAGCCTTTAATCAATAATAGCTTTTCTGCATGTTTAAAAAATTGCGTCATCTCAATTTCTTTTAAACTTAAACAGGCTAAGAAGATATGTTGCTGCGTGCGTATTTGGTCAAATGACTTTAATGGTAGGCTAAAATGTCCGGGCAAAATCCAAATTTGCGATTTATCTTTAATAGCAATCTGCAGCTGCGGAAACTTTGTGGCCGCTAATTCTAGATTTTTAAATAAAGCGGATTGAACCGAAATCGATTCTGGGTATTCAAATAAATAATCAAAATAAGCCTCTGCAAATGAATCATTAACCCCTGCTTGCTGCAGGTTCTGCGCAACCCGAGAATAAAACTCGCGGTACTCTTTTTCATTCTGAATTAAAGAAGAGGAATTCATTAAATCCGTCATTTTTTTAATATTCATCATACCCTGTTTCAGCGGATGAACATCTGTCATCACCATTGAAATTGCTTTTTCAGAACTTAATTGCTGAGTCTGTAAATATCGCGGGATCAGATGCAAAAAACGAGTTCTTTCTTTAAAAGAAAGTTCACTGTACGCCTTGATCCAAACCGACGTCATGAGCGGGCGCAAACTAAGCGATAGCAGTAAATCATTATTCAAATGTTCCGGATTTTTCATTAATGCACAGTCGGCAAAATGCTCGGAAGCTTTCCACGGAGATTCACAGTAGCCATCTTTAGATTTCAAAACCTGAGGCCATCGTGAACCACCAATTTTAGTTTTTAATTTTAGAATTGGATCTTCAACTTCCAGATTTCCGTTTAATGCATACAATAAAAAATCTGCCGCTACTTCAATAAATAATTGCTGCGAGTGTAAGTCTCTTTTTAATCTTTCTTGCAGCCATACCTTAAATAATGCCCGTTCAAAATGCGCGGAAGAATTAAAAAGCTGCGAACCGATTTCAATTTGATGATCCGTAATTTTAAAGATGATGGGTTGAATTTCATTAATGCGAATTTGCATACCCTGAGTAAAAGGCTCAATATTTCGGATAAATAAGGCGATATTTTCTAAGCGAGCTTCTAAAGCATCTTTATTTTCGTCAAAATAACGAGAATACGGAACCATTTGCCCCATTGAACAACGGAAAATCGTCTCGGTTTTATCCAAACTAACCCTGTCGATTTTATCGACAATCCTAGAATCAATACATAAAGGTTTCTTCGTGCTGACAATCAAAACTAACAGGGCGGCAAAAATCCCTGCAGAAAGGCTCATCAACCAACGTTCAAGGTTCATATTCATTTATTTAGCAAAACCAATACCCAAACTAAACTGCTGGGTACAAGGCGGCGTTTAATATTTTTTGTTAAGCATGAATCGACTTTTTGCGTATTTTTTGCTGGTCGCTTTAATTGGTTTTAATAAACCCACTTTAGCTACTTTTGAAGATAAAGCGTGATCCATGAATGGTTGTAACCAGTGATTGGTTTGAATTAATTTTTCTAAATTTAATCCGGTGTTAACTTTCATACCTTCAAACATATAAACAACGTCTTCAGTTGCAACATTACCTGTTGCTCCCGGAGCGTAAGGGCATCCGCCCAAGCCACCGATGCTTGAATCAAAAGTTTTGATACCCATTTCGTAGGCAGCTAAAATATTTGCTAAAGCTTGCCCGCGAGTATCATGAAAATGCCCCGCCAATTGCTTAGCCGGAATGTGCTTCAGTAATTGAGTAAATAAATATTTTACCTGGCCAACATGAGCCGCACCGATGGTATCGCCGATTGATATTTCGTAAACTCCTAACGCATGCATTCTTCGGGCAATTGCGACAACTTTTTTAGGATCAATCATATTTTCAAAAGGGCAAACAAAACAGGTCGATAAGTAACCACGAACTTTGATTTTATGCTTTTTTGCTAAAACCATCACCAGCTTAAAACGTTCAAAACTTTCATCAATTGAACAGTTGGTATTTATTTGAGAAAAGGTTTCTGAACAGGCTGCAAAAATGGCGACTTCTTTAATTCCAGCTTCAATCGCTTGAAGCATACCTTCTTCATTGGGGATCAAAACACTAGGGTGCAGCTTGTTAGCAGATTTTCTTTTGGCAATATCATTTAAAGCTAACTTTGTTAAGTCTTTAGAAACTGCCATTTGTGGAACCCACTTCGCAGATACAAATGCGCCCACTTCGAAATTTGCTGACCCTGCATCGATTAGTTTTTTCAAAAGTTCTAAGCGCTGAACGACCGACAAATGGGTTGATTCGTTTTGTAACCCATCTCTTAAGCCCATTTCTACGATTCGTACACGACTCATTTTTTAACCTCAGCTTTTAACTGTACAAGTAAATGTCCTAAGGACACTTGTTGTCCAACTTCGACCAATACTTTTTCAACGGTTGAATCTATATCGGATTTTAAAGTGTATTCCATTTTCATCGCTTCCATAACAATAAGCGGATCGCCCTTAACTACAGCTTGACCCTCTTTAACAAAGACTTTAGTCATCTTACCTGGCATCGGAGACATAATTTTATCAGGAGATTTAGATTTTATTTTACTTTGCGCATGTGAACTTTGGCTTAGTTCAACCAAGTCATAAGAATAAACTTCACCGTTTAGTTTAAACCATATTTTTTTATCAATAACTTCGGCTAAAATATTTTTTTCCACGCCATCAATTTTTAAATTCATATTCTGTTTCATTAGACACCTCTCCAGAAAGAACTCCACGGAGAAATACTTTCGTTAACTGAAGATGCTACAGTAGCGCCACCGGATTTCAAATTTTTGTAAATTTGCTGGGCCCATTTTTTAATTTGCGCATCTTCAGCGGGAGCTTTTAAAGCTTCGGCAAAATAAGTTTCTATAAAACGCGTGGTCATTTTTCCAGATTGAAATTCTGGATGATTTAGAATTTCAATTAAATAAGGAATATTCGTATCGACACCAAATACCGTTGAATCTTTTAAAGTACGAATCATTTTTTGAATTGCGCGCGGACGATTTTCATCCCAAACGATGACTTTGGCAATCATGGGATCATAGTGTGAAGTAATCGTATCACCTGATTCGAAGCCGTACTCGTAACGACGGCGCGGGCCTTCAGGCCACTGCACTAAACCTAATTTACCCGTTGAAGGAACTCCGCCTAAATATGGATTTTCTGCGTACACCCGGCATTCAATCGAATGGCCACGCGGGATACGAACATCTTTTGAATCAAAAACAAAACTTCCTTGGGCCGTTAAAATTTGCATTTTGACTAAATCGATTCCTAAAACTTCTTCGGTAACCGGATGCTCTACCTGCAGGCGTGTGTTCACTTCAAGCAGATAGAATTGGCCATCTTGTAATAAAAATTCAACTGTCCCGGCACTTTTATATTTTCCTAAAGCTGCAATCGTGCAAGCAACCTCGCCCATGCGACGACGTAAATCATCGGTTAATGAAGGCGAAGTCGCTTCTTCAATAATTTTTTGGTGGCGACGTTGCACCGAACACTCGCGGTCAAATAAATGAACCACGTGTCCCGTTGAATCAGCAAAAATTTGAAATTCAATGTGCTTGGCTTGCTCTAAATATTTTTCTAAAAAAACGGTCGATGAACCAAATGCCGATTTGGCTTCGCGCTGGGCTGATTCAATCAAATCTTTTGCGTCGGCCATCACACGAATAAGCTTCATTCCGCGACCGCCGCCACCTGCCGCAGCTTTAACGATAACGGGCAAACCAATTTTTTCGACTTCTGTTAAAAGAACGTCGACCGACTGGTTTTCACCTTCGTAGCCAGGAATTAATGGTAGATTTGCTTTTTTAGCTAAATTTTTAAAAGAAACTTTATCGCCTAATTTTCTAATTGCGTCTGAAGAAGGTCCAATAAAAATAAGACCCGCTTTTTCGCATTGTTCGGCAAAGTCTGCATTTTCAGATAAAAAACCAAACCCGGGATGAACGGCATCGGCTCCAGCGGCTAATGCTCCATTAATATTTGCTTCAATATTTAAATAACTAAGCGCCGTTGTGGCAGGACCAATACAAATTGTCTTGGTTGCCAAACGATAAGCGCGGGTTTGAATGTCTGCGTCTGAATGAAGCAATACCGTTTCGATTCCTAGCTCTTCACAAGCTCTAATAATGCGAACGGCAACTTCTCCACGATTGGCAATGGCCACGCGACGTATTTGTTTCATTTTTTCACTTTAATAGACTTTTTTTTCGTTGTCACTTTCTAGCCAGCCTCGGTAAACTTTAACGATGAAAATTGGGCTCTATTTAGACGAAATTTCGCTACAGATTTTAAAAAAAGGCCTGTTTGTAAGCTGCGAACCGAAGCAGCGCATCGAAGAATTGGCCCCAGGCCTGCCGGATGAACGCGTCGCCGAAATCGGCGAGACTTATCTGGTTTGTAATATGAATAATGAAGAACAAGGTAAAGCTAAACTAATCGACGCATTTACAACTACTTTTGGCGAACCCGACGCGCGCCTTTTAGCGCTGATCGGTTTCCAAGATAACATTGAGAAATTTCAAAAGGAATTCGGCGCTTTTTATCAAAAGCAATTTCCGGATGCAGAACTTTTAAGTGAAACGGAACTATTTGTTACAATCTACGAGCCGGTTAGGGACAGCTAAGATTTTGTTAGAAATTTTTCAAGGCGCTGCTGGCCTTCAGCACTTATGCGGCGTTCGCTGATCGTTTTTGTGGTTAAAGCTTTTTGTTCTGCCCAGCTATTTCCGCGACCGATCGAATTTAAAAGATTTTTAGTCGCTTTCATCGCTTCAAGTCCATTGCCGGAAAACTTTTTCGCGACCTCAGTTAAACTAATATTTTTTGTGTCATTTACCAAACCCATGATCATCGCTTGGTTTACATTAAAAACTTCTGCGCTTAACATAAAAGGACGAGCAAATGCGTCTGAGATTTTCTTCAAAATAAAACTAGAAATGATGGCAGGAGCCAAACCTAACTTAACTTCGCTAAAGCAAAATTGCGTTTTTTCATCTGCCACTACATAGTCACAACAAGCTAGTAATCCTAAAGCGCCCCCGTAAGCCGCACCTTGTGCAATACCTACAACCACAGTTTCACAATGGCTAATGCTTTCAAACATATCCCAAAGTTTTTCTGAATCTTCAATATTTTGCTCGTAAGTGTAAGCAGCCATTTCTTTCATCCAATTAAGATCGGCACCAGCACAAAATACGGATCCTGAACCCTGAAGAATAACGGCTTTGATTTCTTTATCTTGATTGAAGTTTTTAAAAGTTTGAGTAATTTCAGAAATCATCTCTGGATTAAACGCATTCTTAACCTCGGGGCGGTTCAGCGTTACAATTTTAATTTGCGAGTCTGATTCTAAATTTTCAACTTTTAAATATTTCATCACATTCCTTACATTCTAAAGACGCCCTGAAGTTTCGGGCCCCAATCTTTGTTTAAGCTGGCCGAGATTCCTAAGGCTAATAAGCGACGGGTTTCTTTCGGATCAATAATTCCATCATCCCAAATGCGTGAAGTTGAATAGTAAGCCGAGCTTTCATTTTCAAATTTTTCTAAAGTAGGTTTTTTAAAGTCAGCTTGTTCTACGGCCGACATCGTCTGACCCTTCGTTGCCAACTGATCCATTTTCACCGTTAATAAAACGTTCGCCGCTTGCTCTCCACCCATTACGCTGATGCGAGCATTCGGCCACATCCACATTTGACGTGGCTGATATGCGCGCCCGCACATTCCATAATTTCCCGCTCCGTAAGAGCCGCCAATGACCACGGTAAATTTTGGTACGCGTGCATTTGAAACAGCCATCACCATTTTAGCGCCATGTTTAGCAATACCTTCATGTTCGTACTTTTTTCCAACCATGAATCCGGTGATATTTTGCAAAAAGATTAACGGAATTTCGCGCTGTTCGCATAACTCAATAAAGTGTGCGGCTTTCTGCGCGCTTTCGCTAAATAAAACTCCGTTATTGGCGATAATTCCAACGGGCATTCCCCAGATATGTGCAAAACCGGTAACTAAAGTCTTACCGTATAAAGCTTTAAATTCATGAAACTGCGAACCATCTACGATGCGCGCAATTACTTCGCGCGCATCGTATGGAATGCGCGAATCGGCGGGGATGACTCCATAAATTTCTTCTGCAGAATAAACGGGTTCTTCGATCGGTTGCATTTTTAATTGAACAACTTTTCTTTTATTTAAATGTTTTACGATTGAACGAGTAATTTCTAATGCGTGCTGATCGTTTTCGGCAAAATGATCTGTCACACCGGAAATTTCGCAGTGCGTGTGCGCGCCACCCAAATCTTGCGCATCAACAATTTCACCCGTTGCGGCGCGAACCAGCGGTGGTCCACCCAAGAAAATAGTTCCGTTATCTTTAACGATCACGTTTTCGTCGCTCATCGAAGGAACGTAAGCGCCGCCCGCAGTGCATGAACCCATGACGACAGAAATTTGCGAAATACCCATCGCGCTCATGCGCGCCTGATTATAAAAAATTCTACCGAAGTGATCGCGATCTGGAAAAATTTCTGATTGTAAAGGTAAGAAAGCTCCGCCGCTATCAACTAAGTAGATACACGGTAAACCATTTTCCATTGCAATTTCTTGCGCACGTAAATGTTTTTTGCCGGTCATTGGAAAATAAGTTCCGCCCTTTACGGTGGCGTCGTTTGAAACGATCATACATTCGGTATTTTCAATAACTCCGATGCCCGTCACTATTCCCGCGCCGGGCGCTTGCCCATCGTAAAGGTCATTTGCCGCTAAAGTTGAAAATTCTAAAAAAGCCGTTCCTGGATCAATTAATCCTTCAACACGTTCGCGCGCCGTCATCTTACCGCGGGCTTTGTGTTTTTTTACAGCCTCTTCGCCGCCGCCGCGCTTGATCACTTCAATTTTATCACGCCAGTCGTTCACCATTTTTAAAAGTGCGACTTTATTTTTTTTGAAGTCTTCAGAATTTATATCAATCGAGCTTTCTAAAATCATTTTAGTCCTTAAGCAATCAGCGGAGTTGATTCAATCACTAGCTTTATTTCAAGCGAATCATTTTTTCTAAATTTTTCAGCGGCAATCGTAACTTCAAACTGTACGTTTGATTTTTTGCCTCTTTGCAGATGCATAAAAAACTCATCCATATCAGCTTGGTTTGATTTTAATACTAACTTTATTTCGTCCGACCATTTTTGTTTTTTTGATAAATGAATATCGGTCGCGACAATTTTAAAAAAACTTTCGGGCATTTGACGTTGTAAAAAAGCACGCGCCAATTCTAAACCTGCATTCGTTACTAAACCCTGATGAATTTCATTTTGCGAATCAAAATTTGATTTATTAGCGGGGATAATTGCTTTCATTTCAAACTCATTTATTTCAAACAAACGAAAGCCGGTGCCTAACAATTCAGGTGCTAACCAGTCTAACGCATAGCTTAAAACAGGTTGGAAAGTCTTCGGGCTTTTAACTTGCGCCCAAGTTTTAAGTTCTTTCAGTTTTTCAGTCGTCAGTTTGTATATTTTCATATCCAGTCCTTGCCTACTAGAACGCTAGCATGATGAACTATTGAAGTCACATCAACTTGATTCGTCTGGAGGCAACAATGGTTAAATTGTTAAGCTTTGTATTGTTCGTTGTAGCGTTTGTTTGGACATGGTTTTTATTTAATTCACACAATGCCGTCGGGATTGACGTTCATGCTGGTATTCAAAGCAAACTATCTATTTTAATCGAAGATACGATTAAGAAAAATCGCCCTAATTCGTCTCACTTTCAACTGGTACAGATTTACACAGAAAAAATTGACGATAACAAAATGAGCGCTAAATTTTCTTTTAAGTACGACGACGTCTTAGAAGATAAAGAAACGACCAACCAAACGATGAATGGCGAAGCCATTTTAACGCGTGGATTATCAGAAAACCCCCAAATACAAAAATGGGTGGTTCAGTCTGTTAAATCAAATTCTTCAAATTTAGAGTTCCGCGAAGGTTTAGTAATCACTTCTGATGGAAAATCAGAGGAAGAAACTAAAGCCGTTCCGGTTGAAGAGAAAAAGACCGAATAGATGCCAGACAAAGAACTCGCGCGTTTTATTACAATTAATGAAAACGGCGATCTGTTTTTCGACCCTGAAGGCCCACCCATTCACGATCAGTTACAAATAGAAGAAATTCAGAATAATTTAAAATTAACTGAAAAATTTTCTTTAGTAACTAGTTTGTACGATGAAGAATACCTGGTCGAATCTTTCGATCATCCTTTGCATATCATCGCCGTCGAATTTAAAGATAAAAAAGTTTATCTACAAAGCAAACAAAATGTTTTATTCATGGCCGACAACAAAAGATGGTCCGTCGATGAGTGGGATCGTTTTAACGGTTTAACCACGTCTGGTGCGCCATTTGTATTAACTGAAAAAGGCCAAGATCAACTTTTTACCTTAGCTGACGAATACGATGATGAAGGTTTTGTTGCCAAAGGTGAATACATCGCGACTCCACCTTATTTTATTGAAACTCCGCAAATAGAAGCCGGCAAATACTGGTCAGACGTTTACACAACAGAAACGAATCCGCATTGGAATTTAAATCAACCTGCTGAATCTTTCAAAGATATGCTTCAGCGGATCAAATTACCTAAGTGTCGCATTCTAGTTTTAGGATGCGGAGAAGGGCACGATGCTGCGTTATTTGCCGAGGCTGGCCACGTTGTTACGGCAGTTGATTTTTCTAAAGAGGGTATCGCGCGGGGTAAAGAAAAATACGCGCACTTGCAAAATAATTTATATTTTCACGAGATGAATATGTTTCATATTCCACCTGAGTGGAATCATTCGTTCGACGTCGTCATCGAGCATGCTTGTTTTTGCGCAATTCCCCCTGATCAAAGAAATGAAATGGTTCGTTTGTGGCGGCGTATGTTACACGAAGAAGGTCAGCTGATGGGTAACTTCTTTACGATGGATAAACGTTCGGGCCCACCCTTTGGCGCCACCGAATGGGAACTGCGTAAACGCTTACAAAATCATTTTCACTTTTTGTTTTGGGGAAGATGGCGCCAATCATTACCTAGACGCCAGGGACGCGAGCTATTTGTGCTCGCGAAGAAGAAAAAATAAATTACAGTGCGAATTGTTCGTCAGCAGCGTTTGTAGGCGCCGTATGACCGATACCACCATGTGAAGCGGCGTCGTTAATCCACGTAGTTGTGTTTGCTGGTAAGAAAAATATTTTAATCGCTTCCGAAGGCGTATAAGCAGCTGGAAAACCCATCGGACAGGTCGCCGTTACAGTTTGATTTGCTGAAAGGCAGGTCGTAGGCCCGGCTGTCATTGCACTGACCGTATCAGTTGGACCGAACGCCACCGGAGATGTTCCTGGGTTAGTCCATACTTTTCCAGTTAAACCTGTCGAGTAACTTCCTGTTGCGGTGATAAGTGAACGTTGCGCCGATTGAGAAGATCCTGTTGGATCACCACCATCAGTCATAATGCCTGATAAATTACTTACATCACTAATTTCACCATTTAAAAAAGAAATATTTGTTTTTAGGCGAATGTGCCGAGTAAATCCGCAAGATCCTGCTGTAGCATCACCGGGCTTACATATTAGATCATTTGTTCCGGACTTAACTCGGTTCAAACGAGCCTCGTACCACAAATTTTTAGTCGTCGCAGAGCCACCAGAAATTTTTCCAGCAGTTGTTTCAATGGCTGTTCCTTGCATCGCAGTGCCAGTTCCGTATGTTGCAAATTCAAAATCACCGCTGTCAACTGGATTGCCTGAAACTGCCGGATCAAACTTTGCTAAAACAATAAATTTAAGTGAAGTTCCATCAACACTTGCGATTCGAATTCCGTGTGAGTAAAAAGTATTTCCAGGCATTTCAGCAAAAGTTGGGTTTAACGCGGAAGTTATGTCAATTCCCCCAGGAATTGTAATTGTACCGCCCATATCAGCGATTTCTGCCGGTGTCGCGCAAGCGGAATCAATTATGATTGCGCCAATTCGGGTTGTTGAGCCGTCAAAAGGTAAAGTTCCCACTGTTCTTTCTACCGCGCACACAACTGTTTTAATTGATTGTACAGAGCCCGCAACAGATTCTGGGCCGCTTGTTTTTGCTGCCATCAAGCAGTAAAAATTTTGTAAAGCGTAGTGCGCGTTATTCGAGGCATATTTTTCGTTATCTGTAATATTGCCGTCAACAGGCTGGCCATTATTTCCATCAAAGCCCGCCCCCGCGTGCTCAGTGCACTTAGTTGCGGCCGAAGCAGCATTTACTTCACTATTGCTGTAAGCATGAAATGCAAGCGCACCATTTGTGTCCATTGTACCACCTACATTTTGTATAAGTGATACGGAGCCACCCAGGCCTGCACTCATTTTACCAGCAGAAGTAAGTGCACTCCCCGCTCTCCCAACATTACCTATGCCACAATTCGTTAATAGCGCCGTAGTTCCAAACGCAAACGCAAAAATGTGTATTATTTTTTTCATTAATTCTCCTAATTTTAAAGGATTTTTTATAATAATCTATATTCAATTATTAATAAGTAACGGACAAGTCTATAAACAAACAGTCGGGTTATTAGTCCAGAATTAGATGCTAGATGAATTTAAAAAGTTTTAAATTTTCTGAGCTGCGCGTAAAATTTTTTCTGATAATGAACTCGTATCAATCATTCTCGACAAAAGTACTGCCCCGACCGAGCGACTAATTAATTGCAAAGCTTTTTCGCGTTTTTCTTCAATCGATAAATTTTCACTTAAATGAGCTGCAATTAAGTCAGCCCATTTTTGAATATAATCAGAAATTAAAAATTTACAGGTGTTGGTACCACGGTAAATTTCGGCTGCCAACGCTGGAAGCACACAACCTTTTTCAGGAAAATCACGATGCAAGATGCTGCAGTATCTTTCTAAAACCGCATTTGTTTTTTCATCACCAAAAAGATTTTCAGTATCTTTCGTTAGTAGTTTGCTTGAATGTTGTAAGGCGTATTCAAGACTTTGCTCGAAAAGATCTTCCTTGGATTCAAAGTGAGCATAAAAAGCGCCCGCGGTTAAGCTAGACTCTTTCATAATTTGATCGATACCCGTGGCATTAAAACCTTGCGTGCGGAAAAGCCTTGAAGAAACCGTTAAGATTCTTTCTTTAGACTCTTCTTTCTGTATTTGTTTTAAAGTCTTACTCATCGACGACCTACTTTAAAATGTGATCAATTCTATCTTTTAACCAAGCGCGAGATTCATCGTTCATCGTGTGCCTTAGGCCTTCAAAAGATTTAAAAATTCCATGTGGATTATGTTTTTTTAAAGATTCAAAACTTGTTTTTCCACTTTCAAAAGTAACAATGTCGTCTTCCGTTCCATGAATTGCATCCAACGGAACATTTAAGTTTGTTTGGTATTCAGGCGATGCATAAGCTGCGGCGATTGAAATCATATGTTTTACATTTTTTAAATACGGTAAAATATGTGGAAGAAAAAACCCACCTTGCGAAAAGGCTAATAATAATTTTACCCGGCTAGTGAGGCCTAAATTTTCAATTAAATGAACGACCGCATTTGCCGATATATTTGGATGAATAAGCACAGAGTTCGTCGAAAAATCTGCAAAGTACCACGCGAAAGCCTGCTTCCAAACATTGTCTTTTTTCTGAGGAACGGGAAAAAGCCCGTTAATCGCTAAGATTTCATAGCGAGAATCTAAACCCGGATAAGCCCGTCGTAAAAATGCCTGGGCTGAATCTGCGTATCCATGGAAAAAAATTAACACCGGCTTATCCGGGCCTGCATTTAAGTGATGATAACGTATTGGAATATCTGTCGTTATAGGGCGAATCAGTTGTTCAATTTCTTTCATATATTACGATCGTAATATATCTTTTTTAAGTCGGCAATAAAGCCTAAAAAAACTAGATCTCCGGAAAAATCTCCGAATAGATCTTTCCGAAAAAAAAGGTGGCGGGGTTTTACGTTAAGCCGAGTTCTGTTCCTCGTGCTGATTGCCACATTCTCACACACGATTCGACGACCATTCCTCTAGGCGCTTGATTACTCAAACGCTCAAGCGATCTGACCCGGAAGTCTCACACGAGCCGTGCTTAAAGCAAACCGAAGTTCACTTACGCTTCCCTATTTGATCTTGCTTCACACAGAGTTTAGCTGTTTTCACTCCGCCGGCTCCCCTAAAAGCTCCCGTTCCCGCTTCTAAGATCAATGCCTCGGATATTCTTTCTGTTCCACTGTTCCTTACCTTGCGGTAGAGGGCCGTTAGCCCTTGTGTTGCTCTATGAAGCTCGGACTTTCCTCCCCTGGATTTACCTTTCGGCTAACCAGCGGCGATCATCTGTAAAACCCCTGCCGAATCTAATAGCAAAGGATTCTTCAGCGCACAACCTAAAGATATAAATGAATGTGTTCGCACTTGATAAATGGCTTCAGCAGATTTAAAACAGACTCATCGCTTTAAGGAGAATTTATGAAGTTTGTTTTAGCCGCATTTGTATTTTTTTTAGCCCTTGGTTTTACTGCTAAGTCCGTTGCAAGTGCACCCGAAGTTTGTTCAGCTGAAAAAACTGAGAACTGCACTTCAACTGAAAAAGATCACACTGAGCACACGGGCCC
Organism: Bdellovibrio sp.; assembly: GCA_014376435.1. GTDB lineage: Bacteria > Bdellovibrionota > Bdellovibrionia > Bdellovibrionales > Bdellovibrionaceae > Pseudobdellovibrio. Next base: position 51,748 of record JACMRL010000025.1, read on the forward strand.
CGCAGTTGATCACCATGCTAAATTATCTAAAGAAATGAATTCTTTATTTCCAGAAAAACAAAAAAATCCGACCGTTACAGCGCGCCCTGCAACGGTTAAATTAACTTCGCCGAAATTTTTAGCTAGCATTTCTGAACCAACTGCAAAACTTGAATGGTCAGCCGCGGACGGCGCAACTTCATACCACGTGCAAGTAGCGACTGATCCAAACTTTAAATGGCTGGTAGCGAATGATTACAAAGTTAAAACAACTTCTTTCGAGATTGCAAATTTAGAAGCGGATCACAAATATTTTTGGAGAGTCGCTTCAATTAAAGATGAAAACGAAGTAATGTTCACAAAATCTTTATTCGTGAGCTCAGTTTTCTCAACGCCCGTAAAATAAGGACAGCATATGACAAAAATTGATAACGAAATAATTCACAAACAACTCAACTGGCGCTATGCCTGTAAAAAGTTTGATCCTACAAAAAAAATTCGTGAGTCTGATTGGAATATTTTAGTCGAATCCCTAAGACTATCAGCATCATCTTACGGGCTGCAGCCATGGAAATTCATTGTGGTGCAAAATCCTGAAGTGCGAAAGCAACTACTACCGCTATCATGGGGCCAGACGCCCGTTACAGACGCTTCGCATTTCGTTGTTTTAACTTATAAAGAAAAAATGGATGAACAGCACATCGATCACTTTATTAATCAAACGGCTCAAGTCCGCGCGATACCCGCTAGTGATTTGGCTGGATACAAAAACATGATGATTGGCGATTTAGTCAACGGCCCGCGCTCTGCGATCATCGATTCGTGGGCACAGCGCCAAGTTTACATAGCGATGGGCACACTTTTAACCACGGCCGCGATGATGGAAATCGATACTTTACCGATGGAAGGTTTAGACCCTATTGCTTACGATAAAGTTTTAAATCTTGAAGGCAGTGGCTTCAAAACTGTGGCAGCCGTTGCTTGCGGCTACAGATCACAGGACGACAAATATCAAACCGCTAAAAAAGTTCGCTTCGCTTTAGATGAAGTCGTTAAGTATATTTAATTAGTTTGCTGTGGAGCTTACACCACGGGGAGCAGTAGGTTTTTGATTTTGAATTGAAGACCTAAGCTCTGGCTTTTGACTGGCGAAACACGTTATTTTTGTTCGCTCTGCAGCCAAAGTTGTTCTGAGCAACATTTTTTCTTCCTTCGACATGACTGGTTTTGTTTGAATAAAATTTTCCATAATTTTATCGGCCTCATCTAAAGATTTACGGTAGGCCGCTAAAGACGTCGAATGTTCTAAGCTTGTTAGTTTCGCGACCTGTTCATGTTGGCGATATTTTCTAGCCATCTCATCGGCGTTTGAATTTATAAATTTTTCTAGCAAATTAGTATAGTGCTCGCCACCAAGATGCTCAGCCACTTCGTCGGCGTGGTTTGATTTCTGTAAAGACTTAAATGTTTGTAAATCCAACTTAAACCCTTCGTAGTTAGCAATCGCCTTAATATTATTTGAGCGACTTAGATTGTACTTACTAAATGCATCCGTTAGATTTTTTAAAGCTTCAGGATTCACTTTCCCCAGTGATTGAACCACTGCGCTTGGTAATACACTTATGTTTTTAATCTGCGAAGCCAAAGTTTCCGATATTTCAAGTTTTGCTAAATTCATTTTTTGCAAAATTTGCTGAATTTGAAACGCAAGTGTTGGAGTATTCGAACCGAAAGTAGCGTAAATCAGAAAGCCCGAGGTAATAAGTGTGGATACAATTTCACAGTTAATTTTTGCTTGAACTTCATTGTTAGCATTTTTAAAGCTCGGTAATAATTGATTTATTATTTCTCTCGAATTCAAAATTAAATTTGAAATCTGCGTAAAATTTTGTTCTGCTGATACAAAAAGTTGTGTGCTCCATTTTTTACACTTCGTTCTTTCACCCGGTAAGTCTAATGAACAATACATAACCATCAAGGTGGCTTCAGACGTAGAAATAGCCAGTTTAGACAAATCCACTAAAGCTCCGCCGGTTGCGTTCCACAGGCCTAAGACGGATCCCTTTGCACAACCCCAAGTCGCATAAAATACACCATCGTGATTTTTTTCTTCGATCGCGCTTTTAATGCCAGAAAATTTCTCACAAATGCTATTAGTAGCATAAGCTGATTTCAACAACAGCACAGACCACATGGATTTTGTAGAAACCGAGTGAGAAAGCTGTTTTTTTAACTGGTTTATTTTATCTTTTTGAATACCGGAAAAATAGAAAACGGAGACTTTTTTTTCAAATTTAAAATTTGTAAAATATCCGTTTTCGGAGCTTAGAATGTCTGTTGACTCTTTTTTATTTAAAAAGACAGAAGTTTTTAAGAAAACTTTTTCTTTATAATTATTTTTAACATACAGCCGATCTAATGCTGGCATAAAGGTAAAGTCGTCACGATTCTTGAATATTGTATAACCTTTTTCAATAAAAAATAAATCAAAGCGTTTTAAATCTTCTTTAGAAAATACCTGCTCGTCAACATCAAGCTGATAAGACATGGCTACTTGTCCTATTAAAAAAATCATTAGAAAAAATAAGAACTTAAGCTCATTCTTCACAGGATCTTAATCGGAATTTTGAATGCACAAATTCAATATATTTTGTTGAATCTCAAATTGAAACGCATTTTACTTTTAGAAGCCGGATAAAAAGTTTTTTATCTGACGTCTGCCTTTGGCTGATAACGTATTTTCATTGGGTGGCATTCATTTATTTTCGACCAGAAATTTTATCGTCATACTATTTTGTCTGGTCAGAAAATTGCGTTTTTCGCTGTTATGGCACTTTGCGCACGCTTCTAGTTGCTAAGTCTCATTACTAAATGAATCTAGATCTCTAAACACAACATCCAAGTTTTTATCTAATTCTGCATGTGAAGTATGTTCGACAATTTTGCCATACGAATTTATTTTTACTTTTTCTATCAACGAAGTTTTTACGATACCACTCCAGTCTGCACGGATGGCCCGTAACTCATTCGAGCGACATATGAAACAGGAAGCCTTAAAGGGTATCTGCTTGCTAATCAAATCTTCCGACCAAACAAGCGGGCCAGATTCTGATTGCATAAACAGCGCAGTTTTGCGCGTGACCGTTTTATCAATCACGATGGCAACGCGATCAAACTTATTATCTGGTCAAATAAACCCATACTCAAAATGAAAAAAGATTTCATTTTCTCCAACTTTCAGTAGCGCTTCGGTAACTCGATAAGCGAATGGCTCAGTAGAAGCTCTGCATAAACTTTTTCCGCAGAGTTTTCCACAACCTATTTGTGGGTAACTCTGATGCTGTGCAAGTTACGCAAAAAAATAATATTTGTATAATTCATAGTTTTCATTTTATCATGACTTTAAATGAGTTTACTCAGCCCCACCCTAGAAGCTTTTTGGGCTGTTGTCCGCAAGGGCACGGTCCAAGATGCTTCGTATATTCTGGGAATCACCCAAACTGGCGTGACCCAAAGAATTCGATCTTTAGAGAAACAGCTAAAAACCACGCTGTTCATAAGATCTCGGAAAGGTATGAAACTCACCACTGAAGGCGAAGCACTTCTTCAGTACGTTAAAGGTTCTTTAGACATTGAGGGAATGGCCCTATCAAGGATTCATAGGGCAGCAAAAGATAGTATTATCGAAGTCGGCATCTCAGGACCATCAAGTATCTTGCGATCTCGGGTCATTCCCAATTTAATCGCCGTTAAAAATCAATTTCCATTATTACGTTACAGATTTGATCTGTCAGACGTAGACAGTAACGTCGATAAATTAAAAATTGGCGCGTGTGATCTGGCCATTTTGGAACATCACCAAGTCACACGAGAGATGGATTCAAAAGTTATCAAAGCTGAAAAATATTGTCTTTTTGGACCCGTTAGTTGGAAAAAAAGATCTTTAGCAGAAATTTTAGAGACTGAATCTATTGTCGATTTTAATTCATCTGACATGATGACGTTTCATTTCTTAGATAAATATCGTTTGAAAAATAAAGTGCGTAAAGAGCGTCACTTCGCGAACAATACAGATGCAATAGCGTCGATGCTAATTGCGGGATTAGGTTATTCTGTACTATCAGAAGAGTTCGCCAAGCCTTATGTAAAAAAAAACGAGCTGTGCGAGCTCGCTTCTGATCAATTCTATGATTTTAAAATCGCGCTGGCTTGGTATCCGCGACCGGAAAAACCGGCCTACCTAGCGGCCATTATTCAAGCGATTAGTTAGTTTCTTTTTCTTTCGGTGGCGGCGGAGCATGTTTTGTCTCTGTTTGCGCGCGCTTTTTCCATTCTTTGCGAGCTTCAGCGCTTTCTTTTTTTCCTTGTTCAACTAATTTTATTAGTTTGGGATCTACTTGCTGATCAACCTGTTTAATTACTTCAGCTACACGCTGTAAATTTACTGACCAATCTGAAAAAACAATCTGATTTGTTCGTGAGTTCGTACTCATTTCGCCATACGAAGATGTCAAAAGTCTTAGTTCATTCATAATTTGAGAAGGCGTTGTATTTTTAAGAGTCACCACCCAAGTAACCATACGCTGCGGCTTCGCTGGCGGAAGCTCGGTGTAAACTTGAATACCATCGCGCTGTGCAGAACGAGCGTTTCGAATAACCATTACGTCATTCTGCTTTACAATCGCAAACCCATTAAGTGCCAACGCGTCTGATAACTGGCTAAAAGCTTCTTCTAATGATACTTCGGTTGGATTTATAATTGTGATACGGCCACGAACCGTTGAATCAATAATAAATTTTTGACCCGACACTTTCGCATAGTCTTGAATAATTTTATTAATTTCTTCACCGTTGTAATTCATTTTCATTTTTTCTTCCGCAAAAGAAAAAATCGAAGCCAGACATATGCTAATCGCTAGAATGTATTTCATGTGAATCCTTTGTTTGAATTGAACCAAACTAAAATTGATTCACCAAATAGTCAAAATAGTCGATTATTGTCAGAGACAAACTAGACTTAGGATTGTGAAAATTCAGGTACGATTTTAAAACCGCACCCACTTTGAAACCAGAAAAATTAATTTAATTCGTAACGTAGCGAAATCTTCGTTTCTTTATTACCAAGCAAACGAACTACTTCGGTCTTACTAGTTAAAATAGAAGAGTACTCTAAACCATAACATTCGAACTTAAGACCTTCTTCAGTCTTAAACACGAACATATTACGGCCGTTTTCAACATCATTATTCGTGTAAACGCGCGCTTCTTTTACTAAAGCTGGTTGCCCCGTGTAAGTTATTGTATCCGCCGTTTCATTCGATACAGAACAATTCCCATAAACTGAATTTTCGCCTAAGCCTGTTCTAAAAGATTTATTCGCGATTACTGCTGTATCAAAATAAAGACGCGCATTGGCCGCAATCAAAGAATCTTTTCTTTGAGCAAAATCATAAAAATAAGTACGCGCTGCTTTACACTGATCACGCATTGCTTGACCCGTGTATGCCTTTTCTCGCTGGCAAGGCTGTGATTGGTGATAAGCGATTAACTTCTCACATAATTGAGTCGCAGAAGTTGCAGCATTGATTGCGTTCTGATTAAAAACTAAATTTCCGTTCATCGCCGAAATATTTTTATTGGCGATATCTAAAGAAGTTCTCCAAGTTTTAAGCGTCACGAACTCATCCGTCGAACACTGCCGGTAAGAACCTTGCGCCGGAGCATCTGGTTGTTGCGGAATTGGCTCTGCGGGCTGGCTGGGTGTTACCGGTACCTTCGGCGCAAATGGTGGTTTTGGCTGACTAGCTTGAGCAGGCGCGGGACGTTTGTTGTATTTGACTAAATATTTTTCGGTGATCGTGCAGCGCGCTTGGAGACGGAAAGCATCGTAGCCTTTAACTGTTGTTCCTACCGGAAGAACCGAAGTTCTTTTACAGGGTAAAGCTGTATGATATTCCACAACGCTATCACATTTTTTAATCGCGATGATGGCTAACTTTGTTGTCACTTCATCTAATTTTCCAATTACTTTATTAATAGCTTCATTAGAATCATCGATGGCGTTGCTCCAAGCTTGTAAGTTTTGAAACTCATTCGCCGAACATTCTCGCATCATTTTTAGATCGATGGGCTTATCGGCGTCCTTGGTGGCGCTAGTTGAATTCGGCGTTGGCGTTGCTGCTGCCGGAGCTGATAAGTCTGAACCACCACCTGCTTTAGCACATCCGACGATTGTTAGGATGTAGGCGGTTGCAAAGATGATGATAATTGTAAGAAGCGGTTGTCTGTAGTTCTTCATTTTTCCCCCAGGAATAATAAGCACACTAATTTCTACCACAGCTCTAAGACTTTCAAATCTATCAAAGATTTTGACAGGTAATTATTACCGGAAGTGACAATTTAAGACGAATCTATGATATCTAAGACGAACATGATTCAAAATCGCATCGAAAAAAATAATAAAAAGTTACAAACCTGGTCTGAAAAAAACCAAATTGAAGCCTATCGTGTTTATGATCGGGACATTCCTGAATATCCGTTTATCTTAGATCGCTACAAAAATTTTTTCGTTATTTATGATAAGTCACAAAAAATTGATGAAGAAAAAAATCACCTGCCTTTAATGATCGAAGCGACTAAAAAAGTTTTTAATACGACTGAAGATAAAATTATTGTTAAGCGTCGCCAAAAACAAAAAGGTCTTGAGCAATATCAAAAGCTGGATGAAAAAAATGAAAAGTTCGCAATAAAAGAAAATGGTGTTCCGCTATTAGTAAATCTAACCGATTACCTTGATACGGGATTATTCTTAGATCACCGCCCGACCCGTTACCAAATTTTAAAGAATTCTAAAGACCAAAAGTTCTTAAATCTGTTCTGCTATACAGGCTCAGTCTCTGTGATGGCGGCTTTGGGCGGAGCCACTACCTACAGTGTAGATATGTCTAAAAACTACCTTGAGTGGGCTAAGCAAAATTTTGAACTAAATAAATTGCCCTCTAAAAAACATTTTTTCTTCGAAGAAGACGTTTTGCAGTTCATGGCCCAGGCGACGCAGTGGCCTGACTTTATATCGAGTTTCGATACAATTTTCCTGGATCCGCCGACTTTTTCTAATTCTAAAAGCATGAAAACCGATTTTGACGTCGAACGCGACCAATTTTCCTTGGTGCAACAAGTGATGAGATTTCTAAAACCTGACGGAATACTCTATTTTTCGAATAATAAACGCGATTTTAAACTGTCTACAGACCTTAAAGAGCTTTATACAATCAAAGACATTACTGAACTCAGCATTCCGGTCGATTTCCACGACAAAAAAATTCACCGCTGCTTCGAGGTTAGATTTAATCGTCAAAACTCATTCGAGAATGTGTGAATTAAAGGCACTATATTTTGTTGAGAAAATTCTTGATCGTCGGGTCGGTTGGCCCTATTTTGACCCCTAACTAAAACCCGTTTTGTAAAGGTAAAAGAAAATTATGAAAGCTTTGGGTCGTCACATCCTTGTCGAATTTATGAATTGTAACGCTGACGTCATGAATGACGTTTCTGCTATTGAAAATTCAATGGTAGAAGCAGCACAAATTGCTGGAGCAACTGTTATCAATTCGACGTTTCACCATTTTTCTCCGTACGGAGTATCGGGTGTTGTTGTTATTCAAGAAAGCCATTTAGCAATTCACACATGGCCTGAATACAATTACGCAGCCGTCGATTTATTTACGTGCGGCGATACGGTTGATCCTTGGGTATCATTTGAGTATTTAAAGAAAGCTTTTCAAAGCGCTTCTTACTCAGCACTAGAAATGAACCGCGGTTCAACTCACACAATTAAAAAAGGTGAAACTTTACAAGTTAAGCCTAACAACGCTATTGATTACGATTACAAACAAGGTCACAAAATTAATCGAAATGTTTGGTTTACTGATAAAGATGAAAACCAAGCTTTATCTTTACGTTACACGGGCGAAGTATTTTTTGACGAACGTAATGAATTTCAACGCGTACGCATTTTAGAATCCACGGCTTACGGTAAAATGTTAGCCATCGACGATATGGTTATGTGCACGGAGCGTGACGAACACCACTATCACGAAATGATCACACATCCGGCGATGCAAGCTTACGAATCTTTTGCGGGCCCAGCTAAGAATGTTTTAGTGATTGGTGGCGGTGACGGCGGAACGATCCGCGAAGTTTGTAAATACCCTGGTTTAGAAAAAGTAACGATGGTTGAAATTGATGAAGCCGTTGTGCGCGCTTGTAAACAACACTTACCATCAATTGCCCGTGAATTTTCAAATCCAAAAGTAAATTTAATTATCGGTGACGGCATTCAATTTGTTAAAGATGCTAAACCTGAATCTTATGACGTCATTATCGTGGACGGTTCAGATCCTGCAGGTCCAGCAGAAGGTTTATTTACCACTGCTTTCTATGAAAATTGCAAAACAGCTTTAAAACCAAATGGTGTTTTAGTTACTCAAGGTGAGTCTCCGATGTTCCATTCAGAAACTTTTGTTGAACTTAACCAGTGCATGAAAAAAGTATTCGCGGCGAACCAGGTTCATACTCTACTTTTCCACGCAACGACTTATCCATCAGGTATGTGGAGTTTACAGTTAGCGGTCAAAGGTCAATTCCATCCGGTAAAAGACTTCAAAAAAGATACGGCTAAAAGCTTCGTCAACTCGAAAGATTTGCGTTATTACAACGAGGAGCTTCACTCGGCCGCTTTTGTGTTGCCTACCTTCGTTCAAAAAATGTTAAATAGGTAGTCGCGAAGTTTAGAGAAAATAAAAGAAGGAGTTTTTTATGTTTAAATTACCACAGTTACCCTATGCAAAAACTAGCTTGGCACCTTTCTTAGGTGACGAGCAAATGACTTTTCACTATGAAAAGCATCACAAAGCATATATCGATAATCTTAATAAGTTTCTTGAAACTGATCCTTCGTTAAAAGGTAAGTCTTTAGAAGAAATCGTACTTTCATCTACCGGCGGAGTTTTCAATAATTCAGCTCAAGCATGGAACCACACGTTTTTCTGGTTCAATATGGCGCCGGCGGGCCAAGGTGCTCAGCCGTCTAGTGAATTAGCGGCGGCCGTCACTCGGGACTTCGGAAGCCTTGATGAATTAAAAGCTAAGTTTGTTGACGGCGGAATGAAAACTTTCGGATCAGGCTGGATCTGGTTATGCGTTGATGCTGCTGGAAAATTATCTTTAGTATCAACTTCAAACGCGGCGGTTCCGTTCACAAATAATGGCCCAGTGCCTTTGATGGTGGCGGATGTTTGGGAACATGCTTACTACGTTGATTATCGTAATGCCCGCCAAAAGTTTTTAGAAACTTTCTGGTCACACGTTAATTGGACATTTGTTTCTGAAAATTTTGCGTCTAAAAAAGTTCGTGATTTAACTAAGGCAATGATTTAGTTTTTCTTTTCAAGAGAGGCCAGATCGGCCTCTCTTAGAATATCTTCCGATACGCCAGCGTAATCGAGTAAATATCGTATTTAGTTGTCGTGGCTTCTTTATTATCAAATTTTGAAAAACCGACTAAAACTTCGTTCGCAAATCCAAACGGAATTATTCCGTAACCTGTAATAGCCGTATATGTACTGTCTTTAATAACGGAGCTAACCCCGGAAGTAACAATATTATAAGAGTCTGTTTTATCTTCTTCGTATGATACGCCTAGTTTCCAACCCAGTTCCAGTTGTGCATAAATTTTTAAATCTAAGCCAGTACCAGATCTATATTTTTGAGTCGTTTTAACTCCTGAAGTCGTAGACTCAAAGTCACCATCTTGTAAAAGATGGTAAGCTACTAAAGCTCCAAAGCTAAAGTAGCTGTATGGTATACCTGCACCACCAGAAATCGCAATATCCGGACGTGTAGTAACCGATGTTTGCTGTCCTGATGTAGCAGTTCCCTCTACTTTAGCTTTGTCCAATAAAGCTGATTTATAAGAAGCACTGTAATAAAAGTAAGGTTTATCAAAACTAATAACACTTTTAATTCCTAAAGTTGTGTCTCCGGGACCATTTATTTTTAACGCATAAGTTGGATTCGTTTGGCTCTGATCAGTGCTTTGATAATTTTGTATCACATAAACTGAAATATAATCAGTGATACCATACGCATAACCTAACCTAGTTAAATAACCAGATACCTTAGATTTAGACCCATTCGGAGAACCATCAATCGTGCCGAATGGTAACCCTAAATGTAAAGTGATGTCGTGCTGACGATATAAGGGCGCATAGATATCAAATGTTTTAACAGCCGCGGCTGAAGTTTTACGATTTGGTACCACTGCAAAAGCAGACAACGCAAAAGTAATTACTAATGTAAACAAAAGTGTAATTTTCATTCGAGGCATTCAAATACTCCTTCTCTTAATTGTGACTGTGTTTACGTAAAAAGCAATATGGCGGTTACAAGTTGTAAAAAGACGTCTTAAGACCTTGGTCCTGAAACCGGCTTTCGCCCCTGCGGTGTGCTTTAAATGTGTATAGGTATTTCTAAGAATGGTGTCTTTTTTGTAACTGTCCCCGTATGAGAAGAAATTCATTTAAAAATAAACGTTACTATCATCTTAATTTAGACTTCGATACGCATCCACTTTTCAAAGAACTAGATTGGATATTCATTCAGAAAAAAATTCGTAATGTGGCGTTTTTATTTAAAATAAATATCCACGCGCTGATTATGATGGATACGCACATTCATCTACTACTAAGTTCAGATGATAAAAATGAGAATTTTTTCTGTGAGCATTTCCAGAAACAAATTTCACCGAAAAAGACGATCGATTGCTTCTGCGAACCTATTCATGATTATTCACAATATTTAAATACATATAAATATCTTTACCGAAATCCTGTCGAAGCTGGCTTGTGCTCTCGGGCAGAATTTTTTCCGTACTCGTCGTTACAAATTATTTTAGGTAAAAGTGTGGGCTACGTTGAAATTGATGATCAGCTAGGGATCATTCAAAACCCCATGCAAATTTTAAAATGGATTAATTCAGACGGCGATTTTAAAAATTCTCAGCTTAAGCTTTTACGCCAAGATAATTCACTATCAATGTAGTCTTTAAGCAATTTTTTTTGTTTTTCAGTTTCGGCTGATGACCAATTCAATTCTTGCTCGAAAACTGTCGCGATTTTCTCTAGCAAACTTAAGCCATGGTCACGATACGCAAGTACCAAAGGCACTCGGCGTGCAAAGAAATCAACTAAATTAAGACACATCGTCGTTTGAATTGCTTGAAATGCCTCTAATTGCCAATAATTTAAATCTTGGCCGTACTTCGCAAGGATCTCAAAACCTTCTAGACCATAACGTTCGACTAATAATTTTTCATTTTCAGTCGCAGCTTGTGACTTTGCTAAGTGATAACTTTCTACGGATGTATAGTGATTCAACGGAGAATTTGTTTGGCAGTGACGAACCGACATACGATCTTCAATAGACCAAGTTTTTAAAACCTTATCTACAATTTGTTCCGACATCAAACGGTAAGTTGTATATTTTCCGCCGGCTACGAAAGTAAATCCACGCGCATCTGAAATAATCGTATGTTCACGGCTAGTTTTATTTTCATTATTTGAATCATCTTTTACTAAGGGTCTAACGCCAACGTAGGTTGAAATAATATCTTCCGTAGTTAAAAGCGCACCGGGAAAATATTCATTCGTGATCTGTAATAAGTACGTTACGTCTTCTGCGGTTACTTTTGCATCTTCTGGGTTACCTTCAAAATCTGTGTCCGTGGTTCCGATAATAATCATTTCGTGGCGTGGAATTGCAAAAATAATCCTCGGCCCTTTTTGTGCCGCCATGACGACCGCACTTGTTAAAGGCAAACGGTCTTTGTGTAATGTTAAATGAATGCCTTTCGTCGGGCGCAGAATATCTTTCCAATCATCTACCATTTTGGGTCCAACTAAATCAGTCCACGGACCGACGGTTGAAACTACATGATCACAAGAGATTTCAAAGTTTTCTTTAGAAATTAAATCTTCCGCTTCGACGCTAGAAATTTTTCCATCTTCGAAAAAAGATTTTTTTGCTTTAACGTAATTAACGGCAACCGCGCCAAATTCATTCGCAGATCTTAGAGTTTCGTGTACCAAGCGATCATCGTCCATATAGCCATCTGAATAAACGAAAGATCCTACTAAATCAGAACTGCGCACGATTGGCATGCGATTTAAAGTTTGAACACGATTTAATTTTTCATGAATTTCAGGAGTTTGAAATAAAGCCAATACATCGTAAAGTATCATGCCTAAGCCCATTTTGAATGGGCCCACGCGACTATCTTTAAAAAGTGGAATCATAAATCGCAACGGATGCGCTAAATGCGGAGCTATTTCAAATAATTTTGCCCGCTCGCTTAAGGCTTCAAAAACTAAATGAAATTCATAATTTTCTAAATAACGTATTCCACCGTGGATTAATTTACTAGAGCGTGAAGATGTACCAAAGGCAAAATCATTAGCTTCGATTAATGCGACTTTTAGTCCGCGCATTGAAGCGTCGCGTGCCACTCCCGCGCCGGTAATTCCACCACCGATAATTAACAAATCAAAGTGATTATCTTTAAGTTTAGAAATGTTCTGCTTACGTGTTTGGCTAGAAAATTCTTTCATGGCGACCTTATTTAGTAGTTTTAAGTAGTACGGTTTCACGATCCCAGGGATGAAATGAAAACGATTTTTTCAAATCGAGTTCTAAAACACTCGACGCAAATAAAACTCTTTGAAAATGTTTTTCGCGGGATAATCGATAGGCAATATCAATTAGTTCCCCGGTTACATCAGCCGTTAAGGCGCTTACATACTCAACCCATAAAGTTTGGGTTTGTTTGTCTACAAATAATAAGGGCTGACCTAAAAAAAAGCCGACAATATTTTTTTGATCGTCTTCGGCCACAAAACTCCAGCCCAATTTGAAGTGATGCTCTAAAGATTCTTTGCGAAATGATGAATCCCAGATGAGCATTTTGTTTTCAAAGCTTTCGCTATCGTCTTGAAATTTTGCGGTTACCTCGAATTGGTAAACTTTTTCAACATCGTCTAATTGCGCAATTCGGTAAGTAATGGAATTCATCACTCTATTTCACCTGAGTTCGCCAATGAAGCCAAGTACTAATGCCCTGACTGCTGATAGTTGACTGATGACAGCCCTTCCAATCTCGACTAAGATCTGTGCTATGAATTACAAAGCATTCCCCAATGAGTATTGGCAAAATATAGAAAAAACAATTTCTGAATTGAAGGCCGCAAACCAAAATCTGATTGCCGCTTTTGATGCTGACGGAACCTTGTGGGATGTCGATTTAGGTGAAAACTTTTTTCAGTATCAAATCGATCATCAGCAGGTACTTTTGCCCGCCGATCCATGGAACCACTATTTAGAAATGAAAAAAGTGAATGATGACCCGCGCCCCGCCTATATTTGGCTAGCGCAAATCAATGAAGGCAAATCCGTTGAACAAGTACGCACTTGGGCACAGGCCGCCTTTGATTCAATTCTACCTTCGCCAATTTTTTCTGAGCAAAAAAAATTAATCGGTCTTTTAAAAAATCACGGTGTTAAAATTTATATTGTAACTGCTTCTATCAAATGGGCTGTGGAACCTGGTGCACGCGCGCTTGGCTTAACGAACGAACAAGTCATTGGTGTAGAAACGGCGATCAAAGACGGAATTATTACTAATCAGCCGGCTTTACCCGTTACTTACCGTGAAGGTAAAATGACGGCTTTACTGAAGGCGACTGATAATCAAAAGCCTTTTTTCAGCGCGGGTAATTCGATTGGTGATTTCGAGCTTCTGCAGGGAGCAACCCATTTACAATTAGCCGTCAGTGCCGCTTCACGCGATGATAAACTTTTCCGCTCTGAGAATGCTTTATTAACCAAGGCAAAAGAGCTTGGCTGGTGGAGTCACCGTTTTATATGATTAATAAATTCCAACAGATTATTAAAGTTTTTATCGTCATCTGCTTAACTGCGGGTGTATTTTTATTAGCTAAAAAATCTTATAATAAAAAAGTATTACAAAAGTCTTATACAAATTCAAAACTGGTTACCTTAAAAAAGTATTTGATCGGACACGAAAAACCACAGCGAGTCGAAATTTTTAGCTACACGCAAAGATTTGAAAAAGATGTGGCCGAAATTAAAAAATTGAAAATTGCTCAAAGCCCGCAATCAAATTTTTATGTAACAATTCAATTTTTTACTGATGAATCTGATGCGACGGCGCCTTTAATTGCGCAAATTCGTTTTGTAGATATTAAAAGTGGAAATCAGATTAAAGAAGAAAGCCTTAACTTAGAGTAGTTAAGGCTTTTAATCGCAAATTATAATGTACCAACTAGTTTTTCAATCTCGTCGATTTCTTTAGGCACGCCTGAAGTTAAATTATCGCAACCCTTTGCAGTTACGACGATGTTATCTTCGATGCGCACACCAATCCCCCGAAACTCTTCCGGTGCATTTATATCATCGGCTGGGATGTATAACCCTGGCTCTACGGTAAAACACATTCCCTCTTCAACCGGGCGCGCTTCGTTTTTAATAAAATAAAGTCCCGCATCATGAACATCCATTCCTAACCAGTGACCAATGCCGTGTGGATAGTACTTGCGGTGTTCATTGGCTTTCATCACGTCTTCTTTGCGGCCGCTCACTAAACCAAGCTCAAGCATGAGGTCAGTTAAGCGGCTTGCTCCCATCTCGTGAAGATCTTTAAAAAGTATTCCTGGCTTGATGTAAGCAATAATTTCTTTTTGAATTTTTAAAACACCTTCATAAACTTTTCTTTGCGCTGGACTAAATTTTCCATTCACCGGAAATGTTCGCGTAATATCACCTGAATAATAATTATACTCAGCACCTGCATCGATTAATAATAAATCACCGTTTTTACAAACTTGGTCATTAAAATTATAATGTAAGGTCGTAGCGTTCGCACCTGACGCTACGATGTGATTGTAACCAGGGCGGGCGGCACCTTTCATGTAAAATTCAGTTGTTAATACACCTTGAATTTGACGTTCGTTAACACCCGGCTTTGTAAATCTCATGGCTGCGATGTGGGCTTCCGCTGAAATTTGACAAGCAATTCGCTGATTAGCTAAATCGTCTTGATCTTTTTTCAGACGGTGCTCTCCTAAAAATGTATCCGCGTCTTTGATTGTTAACAATCCATAACCAGTGCGGCCTGAAGCACGCTTCAAAGATATTAATACTTTTTGTACCCAGTAATCTGCTTCTGGGTTTTTGAATAAAGAGTAATAAAGTTCTTCGTGGCCTTTTAATAATTCAACTGCTTTGGTATCAAAGTCTTCAATTTTATAAACTTCATCGATGTGAAATTCTTTTTTTGTTCCTTCCGGCCCAAAACGAAAACCATCCCAAGTTTCACGTTCGACATTTTTTTGGCGCACAAACATAACTGTCTCTGGAACTTTTCCGGGACGAATTAACAAAACGCTTTCGGGCTCTTCAAAACCAGTTAAGTAATACAAATTAGAATCTTGGCGGTAATGATGATGAACATCATTATTTCTGAGTTGTTCTGGATGTGCGACCACCATCAAAGCAGCGCCATTCAAGCCAGCTATTATGCGCTTACGACGTTTTTTAAAAATTTCCGGGTTCTCAGTCGATTTTCTCATAAATTTTCATCCATCTTTAGTTTGCACTAGCGGCGGTTTAAAGTCCGTACTTAGTAGCTAGTTTTCTAATTTGATTGTAACTGATTTCAGCACCCTTGGCTATTAAATCGCGGCGCTTATCCAGATCTTTTATTCCATAATCATCCAAATTGATCTCGATAATATCATCGACACCCGTCGGCTTCTTAGACATAAGTGCGGCTGATTGCACCCATAAGATATTCTCGGCTGAGCTAAAGTCTTTAACGAACGAACGCGGATTATTCTGCGATGCCATCACGTTAACTAAAATAATGCGATTTGCCCCGGTCGAACGTAAATACTGCGCTAATCCCGCCACATCACTCATCAATGCTACGCTTTGTGCGTGAGCCGCCGTTACCGGTGGCTGTGGAATACAAAATGGAATTAACTGATCTAATTGGCCGCGGTTTAATAAAAAGTAAGTTTGTTTATTTAAATTTAATGATGGGCATACAAACGGGACTTTTAAATCAGAGGTACTTTTCTTTTCAAAAACACTTTTAATAAATGTATCCGTCTTGTCGAATTCTTTTAGCTTAGACATTTCCCACTCAACTTCATTCGCCGATAAGTTTTCAGCATAAGTAGCCGCAACAACAGATCCCCATTCGAATCCTGCCACCGCATGTACCGGCCATTTCATTTTTTGTAACTCTTTTAAAACGCCGATATGGGCCCAGGCTTTGGCGCCGCCGCCCGAAAAAATAAAACCAAAGCGTGGTAAAGTTTTGTTCATCATCACAACAGGCGTATTTGGATTTGTTGTAGGAATTGAATTTACGACCGAGGCATCTTCTTTTTTTAATTCAGCTTGCTCAGGAATTTTAGCGGACGTTGCCGTAGTGTCTAAATCTTTACGAACGCGTAAGTTGCTGCAAGCCGAAATTAATAGCACGGTCGCGATTAATAATTTAAAATTTATTTTTTCCATAAATAAAGAACTCCTGATTGCCATCTTTTCCGGGCAAATCTGATTTAAAATAATCTTTAACTTCGCCAAAAACTTGAACTGCTTTTTCTGTTACTTCATTCTGTATCAAAGCGTAGACTTTTTCATCTTTTATAATTCCGTTACGGTCTAAGGCCTTAGCCCCGGCCTCGAACTGAGGTTTTACTAAAAAAAGAAAATCGCCATCTTTCGCTAAATAGGTTTTTAAAAAATTCATTACTTTTGTAATTGAGATAAACGAAACATCCATCACAATCACAGGAAATCCGCCCCGGGGTATATGGGATAAAAAATCTTTTGATTGGGCTAATTCTTTTGCGTTCAGGCCTTCAATAAATATAACTCGCGAATCATTTTTTAAAGACTGGTGAAGCTGATCATGGCCGACATCTACACCAACGACCTTTTGAGCGCCTAAACTTAATAGACATTCGGTAAAACCACCCGTTGATTGCCCTACATCTAGTATAATTTGATTTTCTATATTTATTTTAGCTTTTACAATCGCCGCCTCTAGCTTTAGACCCGCACGTGAAACAAACTTCTGTAACGGATTTTGGTCAACCTGAATAAAAGCTTCCATCTCTTCCGTTACTTCATAACTAGATTTAGTAAGTGTAACGATCTTGTCGAATTTTTTAAAACTGACGTATTTGTTTTCAATGAAATCTTGGGCTTGAGTTCTCGAGATTGCTTTTTTTGATTTTACTAAAAATAGATCGAGTCTCAATTACAAGACCCTTTGTAGATTATAATCTATTAAATCGATCAGGCTTTGAGTTTTATCACTGTTTAATAAAGTTAACTGCTCTTTTGCTAAATTAGATTTTTTATTAAGCTCAGCTAAGGTTTTTTCTTTTCCGAGTACGGCTAAATAACTTTTATAATCTTGCTGTTTGTCGTTTTCGTCTAATAAATCGTCTTTAATTTGAAATGCTAAACCTAAATTTAATGCGAAGTCGCTGATTGCTTTTAGCTGAGTTTCGTTTGCTCCAGAAATGATTGCCCCGCCAAGCGCAGCTGCTTGGATCAAGTAGCCGGTTTTCAGTAAATGGATTTCTTCTAGCTCGGTGATTGTTATAGCCGGGGTTGAATTCATGTCTAAAGCCTGACCGCCCACCATCCCAAACGAACCAATTTTGTCGGCTAACATTCTGACAATTTTAACGACTGTCTCTGCGGGTAAAGATAAATCATGACTGATTAAAGCAAATGCTTCGCTCACTAGTGCATCACCCGCTAGTAAGGCGATGGCTTCGCCGTGCACCTTGTGATTTGTGGGTTTTCCTCTACGTAAATCATCGTTATCCATGCAAGGAAGATCGTCGTGAACCAGTGAATAAGTGTGGATCATCTCGATCGCTAGACAAAAGCTTTTAATTTTTTCTAAATCTTGATTCCAGATTTGATAAACTAATGAAGTTAAAAATGGACGAAATCTTTTACCGCCCGAACGAACGCTATATGTTTTGCTGTCCCAAAGTGCGGATACAAAGTGGATTTTTTTTTCTTGAGCCGAAACATAAACGTCAAACCAATGATCAAACTGGTTTGCAAAAGCTTCCGCTTTTTTATAAATAGGTTTATGTTCTTCGGTCAAGATCATGATTCGCTGTTTTCGCCTTTGAATGCTTCCGTTAAAGCTTTACCGCTAGCATCAAAACCAACCAGTTTTTTAACTTGAGCTTCGGCCTGTGCTAATTGCCCATGACATTCGCGCGAAAGCTTTACGCCCTCTTCAAATAACTTTAACGATTCTTCTAAAGCTAAATCTCCTTTTTCCATTTTAGAAACAATTTCTTCTAAGCGAGATAATTTTTTCTCAAAGTCCATTTGACTTCTCCTTCGCAATTAACGATTTAGTGCCGATTACTTCGGCCATGATTAAACCGTCTTTAATTTTAATTTCAATTTGATCTGATTTTTTAACATCTTTAATTTTACGAACAATTTTAGCGCCACTTGAAACAATCGAATAACCACGATCCACAACTTTTAATGGGCTTAATGAATCAAGCAGGCTCATTACGTTTTTAATTTTGTAGTCGTAAGAACTTAATTTAGTCGTTAACGTATTTGTCATGCGCATTTGAAATTTTTCAATTTTAGCTTTGAAAGCCTGAATAACATCTGTGGGTTGCGCCAACTGTTCTTGCAACAACTGAACATCATGCTTTTTATTATTTAATACCGACTTCATTGAATATTCTAAGCGCGTTAGCAATTCATCATTCCGTAATGAGTAGTCTTGCAATTTCTTTTTAGGATCAATCAATCGCTTTACCGTTAAAGAAAACATTTGCTGTTTTAAGCGTAAAAGTTTTTGCAAAGTCGAAATCAACATGCGGTCCGCATGATTTAATTTTTGTGTAATCTCAACTGAACTTTTTGCTACAAGCTCGGCTGCCGCCGAAGGAGTGGGCGCACGCAAGTCTGCAACGAAATCGGCAATCGTGAAATCAATTTCGTGACCAACCGCTGAAATGATGGGAATCGTTGCTGAGGCAATTAACCGCGCTAGTTTTTCATCATTAAAGCTCCACAGATCTTCCATCGATCCGCCACCGCGACCAATGATAATTACATCAACCGGAAGCTTCAACGCTAATTGAAGCGAATCAACGATCGAGGCCGCTGCATTAACCCCTTGAACTAAAGCCGGCACTAAAGTGATTTGTACGTTTTTCGCACGACGGCTCATGATATTTAAAATATCTTGAATTGCGGCGCCCGTGGGCGAAGTAACGATCGCCACATGTCTTGGATAAGCAGGAATTGGTTTTTTTCTTGCGGCATCAAATAAGCCTTCAAGTTTTAATTTTTCTTTTAATTGTTCGAATTGTTTCTGCAAAGCTCCCGCGCCAACGGGCTCCATCGACTCGCACGCAATTTGATAAGTACCGCGAGGCTCGTAAACTGTAATTCGTCCGCGAATAATAACTTCTAAACCATCGTGTGGTTTAAATTTTAACTTTGAATTAAATCCGCGAAACATAATCGCCGAGATTTGCGCTTTGGAATCTTTTAAAGAAAAATAAAAATGACCTGATGAATGTGGTTTAAAATTTGAAATTTCGGCCTGCAACCAAACAATTCCTAAATTTCCTTCAAGTGTTTGACGAATGTGTGCATTCAGCTGTTCGACGCTGTAGACAACGGATTCACGTGCAGAAGACTGCTTGCCGGATTCAGAATTTTCAATAGGGTTGAAGGTGTCCTGAGACATGCAAGGACCTTAGCAGCCAGATCATTTATGTCAATTAAGAAAACCAGATATTTTGCAGTGACCAAAGACCACCTGCGTAGAGTGAAAATACCGCTATTTTTCGATGCTTTTCAAATGTCGCATATTGAGACGGCATTTGCTTTCGCGCTAATGCAACCAGGTATGGGATTTCAAGAACAAAGTTTATCGCTAGACCATAAAAGAACACAAAAAACGGAAAATAAAAATCAAGGCTTTGAATTGTAAAGTTGTTAGCATAAAACATGCCTATAATTCGGAAGAAAAAGAAACTTTCTTGAGTCCTGATTCATAGACTTTCTGTAAATATTTAGGTATTCTATTCATGGGTTCGACGACGTAAAACTCATCGAAAATAAACCTTACAAGCATATATTTGGGGGCTGTCCCTGACAATGGTGTGCATGCTCACCTCGTAGTGAGAAGCCTAAAGTTGTTACCATGGCCACCCACCTTGCAATCAGAGGTTTAGTTTCAGAGTTGTCCTCGAGCCTTTTTTTTTGCCTTTTCATCAACTTTTTCAGTCCCATTTCTGGACCTTTATCCCATGAATCTACCTCGAGAATTAAACGAATTAAGCCGATAAGTAGACAGTGAAATCTGTTATCAAAGTTAACCTACTTTTTGCTTTTCTATTTCTATTTGCAGGCTGCTCTGCGATTAAAAATTCTCAGTATGAGCAATATCTTTCTTTAGAATCAGAAATTACGGAGTGCTTAACTAGCTTCACCTATGCTTCACCAAACTACATCAACGGGACAGCTACTTTTTATAAACGAGGGCTCAACTTAGTCGTGCAGTCTGGTGAATTAAAAAATATGTTTCAAGGAAATCCACTGGCAACTCCGTTACCTATTCGCTTTGCGGAAGTTGCGGTTTATGATGGAAGTAATAAATTGGTTCAATGCGGAAAAACGGATGTTACGGGCCGACTAAAAGCGTTAGACGGAATTTCAAATTTAATTATTCCAGCCACGGCGGGAAATTATACCGTTCGCGTTTTAGCGCGAACTCATAAAACATTAACTTTTGGTGGCAAACTTCCATTTGAAATGTTCTTGGCCGTTAAAGAAGACATTTACACTAATAAAGTTCATTATGTGTCGGGAACTAGTTATTCAAACGGCGTTGATGGTATTACAAATTTAGATATCAAAGCATTCGCCCGCCAAACTCAAGATTTAGCAATTAGAGGCGGAGCTTTTAACGCATTAAACACAATTCAAACGGCTTATGAATTTATTCAAAATAATACCGGCCCCGTAACTACGACCTGTTTAAATAGTAAATTAAACGTTTACTGGAAAGCAGGGTTTAATCCCGGACAATATTTAGAACCTAGTACAAATCCGGCGAATGTCACCAGTAATTCATACTATGTAAATGGCGAAAAAAATCTTTTTATCACGGGTGGAAAATTAGGAAATGTTAGTATTGAAACCGCTCATCACTTCGATGATTTTGTTATTATCCATGAATTGGGACATTTTATTGAAGCCCAGTGTGGGCAGTTAACGTCTCCCGGTGGTAGTCATTCGATCATTGCACGAATTGATCCCCGCTTGGCTTGGACCGAAGGTTGGGCAAATTATTTTGCTGGCCAAGTTATGAATGCTAAAATTTCTTCTTTAAATCCTGAACTTATTCCAAAGCTTGCGGCCGAGGGATTACCTTCGTCTTGGAAATATTTTTTCGCTTCAAAAGGTTTTACAGATAGTTTTCAAGGAATTACAAATGGTACCGGGTTTATGTTTGATATGTCTAAGCCAGGAAATAATCCTGATATTTGGCAAATTGGCGCATTTGAAGGTTTTCTTTTTGACCCCGTCGATCCGCCCAGATATCTCGGCGAAGGTCACTTTCGCGAGGGTGCAATCACAAGGGGATTATTCAAATTAACAAATACCTGTGGAGCAAATTGTATGAGTGCGTCTCCGATTTCTTTTCAAAATATTTGGAAAAGTATGGATCGTATTACGGGCGCGGGTAAATCAATCTATACATTTAAAGACTCACATCGAGTATTAGAAATACTTAAAAATTTTATCACGGTAGGAAATACGGTTCCGGCCAACTGGACACCTTATAAAACCGTAAATCAAGCCACGACGTCTGAAGCACTACAACTATTTAGCGACGGGCTTTATACAACCGGCGCGGGCGTATCAGCGATTAATCGCTGGACACCTTACGGAACATTTTTAACTACAAAATTGGCGGGCAGTTGCGCTAACGGATTAAATTATATTGAACCACGTACCGACGATCCTGTTTTAACTTCTACAAATTCTGATCAGCGCTATTCAAATCAATACTTTACTTTTGATCCGGCTATTTTAACTGGAATCACACAGCTTAATTTCACTTTCACTAAAGTAAATGGGTCTGGGTCTAACGTAGAATTCGATATACTGCTTTACGGAGCCGGCTACTTTCATGCACCTGACTACACTTGCACCGCCTACAATGCGAACGCTGAGTGCGTAGGATCTTGGGCGCCAACACGCACAGTTGCGTCTGATATGTTGCGCAGTGATCGTCGTGCCGGTGCCCTCGCAACTAAAACGATCAGGACTTTGAACCTGCTTGATCCAACTCAACGTTACTTAATTGATGTGCGCGCTTACACGGCCAACAGATCAATCGCTACGGTTACCGATTATTCTTACACAATCACCGATCAGAATGGTTTAAGCATATGCCCTTAAAAATAGCCTGTTTTATTATTTTAATTTTTTTAATTATCAGCGGCGGCATTTACTTTGCTCGAAGTAAGCACGTTACCACGTCACCAAGTGGTTTTGCGAATATTACTCAATCTATTTATTCCAATCGTGGAATTGTTGATCGAATTATTTCCATTCAATTATCTTCTAAAAATACAGATAGCGAAACCCAAGAAATTACGGCCGAGATTTCAATGCCGTTCGATTATGCGGAAACTCTTCAATACAAATGGAATTTGGCGGAAAATGTAGTTATTGCGGCCGGTGATCTAAGCGGTGTAGTTGATAATTTAAAAGCCAGCTCACCCACAAAAATTAAAATATTAGTAAAAGGTTTCGTAAACAACGAAAGTCGCTTTATTAGTTTTGAGGCTGTCGGGCAAACCACTTCGCGCCGAATCTATGGTGAAAGCTTACTAGCTTCGCAAGCAGAAAAATCTTTTGAAAATATAGTGCAAAACGTAGAACGAATTAAAGCTTCTCGAAATGGAAAATCACGTGAATAAAATTTTACACCTTAGCCTACTTTTTAGCTTAGCTTTGTATTCATGCACGCCAGCCGGCGAATCAGTTACCAATACGCCATCCATCGCGCCTGAAGTAAGCGAATGCTTAACCAGCACTACTTATATGTCGCCGGTTATAGTGAATGGTAGCGCGCACTTTTTTAAACGAAATTTAATTCCCACCACTTCGGGAACAAATGTAACCTCTATGATTTTGGGTACGTCAAATACCACACCTATTCCGATTCAATTTGCAGAGGTACAGGTGATTAATTTTGGCGGTACAGTTATTCAGTGCGGAGTGACCGACGTGAATGGCGATATTAAAGCCTTAGATGGAACGTCTAATTTAAATATTTCCAATACAGCTGGTAATTACACGATTAAGGTTCTGGCGCGTACTAACCATACAATGACTGGATTACCTGTAGGTAAAAACGTATTCAAAGTTTATGCTTCGGTTAAATCAGATATATATTCGAATGAAGTTCACGCTATTTCGCAAACAATGAGTTCAAACGGAGTAACCACACTGAGCCCAAATATAATTGCTTATGCTACCGAAAGCGATTCTGCCGAAATTCGTGGTGGTGCTTTTAATATTTATAACGATGTTGTTACGACATACAAATATTTAGGGCAAAGCACCGGCACTAGAAATTTAAGTTGTTTAAGCCCTAAGTTAGAAGTTTATTGGCGGGCTGGCTTCAACCCAGCTCAATACATTTATCCATCGTCTGATCCAAATAGCTTGGGTACTTTATCTTTTTATTTACGCGGCTACAACCAGCTTTATATTAACGGTGGTCGGCTAGGAAATGTAAAGACTCAAGATACTGATCACTTTGATGACGCCGTTATTATTCATGAACTAGGTCACCGCGTTGAAGATGCTTGCGGAAAAATGGATTCTCCGGGTAATTCACACTATGGTCTTTACCGAATTGATCCACGGCTAGCGTGGTCTGAAGGCTGGGGGAATTTCTTTGGCGCGCACATCATTAGAAATAATATGTCTGCCATTAATCCTGATTTAGCTGCTTCAATTCTAACGCGTGATGGTTGGCTTTATTACTTGGATACTTCAGGTTATAATGACGGCGCCGGCAGTGCGGGTTCGATGTATATTTATCTCAATCTTAATCGTTCTGGTGCCAACCCCGAATCTGCATTTGTTAATGGAAATTTACGCTACTACGATAAAGTCAGTTCTGTTAGCAATCCAGGCGAAGGTCATTACCGCGAAGTTTCGATTGCGCGTAGCTTATTTAAATCAACAAATACATGCACGGCAGCTTGTACAAATTGTTCAAGCTGTACCAATGCCGATTATTTTGAAAATTTTTGGCGAGCTCTCGAAAACGATCCGACCGGAATTGGAATGGGAAAAAATATTTTTCCATTCCGCAGCTCGGCGCGCTTTTATAGCCGTCTTAACCAATCATTTGGCGGTTCAACTCCGGCCGCAATTGATTCGATTTTAAATTCAAACGAAGCTCAACAACGAGAAGCAAATACCGATTTTACCGTCCTTGGGAATCGTGTATCTGTACCCTATGGAATTAAATTAATTCCTAGCGCAAGTCTTTGTCCGTTACGAATTCAGCCAAAACCTGGCTTAGGGCTAACTACGGATTCGGCTTCAGACCAAAGATTTTCAAATCACTTTTATGCGATTGATCTAGCTTCACTTCCCGGAGTTACTAGCATTAATTTAACCGCTACAAAAATGTCGGGATCAAACCATGACATTGATCTAATTTTATTTAATCCAAGTTACAAATTTAACGAAGACTGCACGGGTCGCAACGCTGCCGGCGATTGTACCTCGGTACAAAAATCAACTTCAACCGATGCCGCGCGCGCGGACCGCTCTGCGGGTTTAATAAAACAAGTGACTTCAATCAACACTTTAGATGGTTCACAAACTTATTTATTAGATATTCGTAGCTATCCAACCACGTTTCCCGCTATTGATTCGGAATATACTTACACTTTGACTGACCAATCCGGAGGAAACTTATGTCCATCACCAAGCTTTTAAAACCGTTAGTTGTTATCACCGCTGGTGCCTTCGTTGGATTTTACGCAGTGCAATTTTTTGTAAATCAACCGACTTCACAAAGTCGATTTTTAGCTTCGGCAACAATGTCCAAGCTAGGGTCAGAGCAATTTTCAAAATCATTTTTTGATATTAAAATTAAAAATGAAGATTTGGCTGAAAAAAATGACGCGGTTTCTACCGTTAAAGTAAATTTAGAAGCCTTCCAAAAACTTCCGGCTGGTTTAACTTTTACGTGGCATTTACCCAAAGATGCAGAAATTGTAGATGGTTCCTTAACAGGTATTATTACAGAGCTTGAAGCCAGCCAAACTCAAGAATTTGAAATTAAAATTAAGGGTTACTCACACGAATTAAAAAATCACGTGGTTTTTGCGATTAAGGGCAGTGTTCAGAACAGTTTGATTGATCGTAACGTGATCGTTTCGTCGCGCCCGGAAGATTCTTTTGAATATATTGTACAAGCTTATGAAAAATCTAAGACTTTAGAAGCCAAAGCGAAAAAGAAACTAGGCCAAACCACCACCCATCGTGGACCGATCGACCCAAAAGACGTGATTTTTTAAAGCGGAATTACTTCGATCGTTGGATTAAATTCATCGCGAAGAATTCCTTCAATCGCCATTAATGTTCCCGTTGTTGAGCTTGGACAAGTGCCGCAGGCTCCTTGGTAAGAAACATAAACTTTATTTTCATCATACTTAATTACTTCTATATCGCCGCCATCACCTTGCAGGCCTGGGCGAATCGTGCGGTCTAAAATTTCTTCAATCGCTTGTAAATCCGGAGATAAATTTTGACGAGAAATTTTCTTTTCATCTAGGACCGTTTGGTTTGGATTATGAACGGCAATACGGGTTTGAATAACTGCACAAACTTGTTTTTGAATATCTTCACCATCAACATCGAATTGATGAGTCACCGTGATCACATTTTGAAAAAAGTGAACCTGGCGCACGCCGGCAACTTGAAAAAGTGAGCTGGCCAAGTTGTTATGTTCAGCTTCTTGAATCGTTGAATAAGTTGCCTTGCCTTCGTTTAGTACCGGGCGGTCTAATACAAATTTCCAGGCCGCCGGGTTCGGAGTGGCTTGCACACGAATTAGTACATCTGTCATAAAAGCATCCTTTTGGCTTTTTTCACGCCATCGATTAATTTTTCGATGTCACTTTCATTATTATATATAGAAATTGAGGCTCTAATTGTGCCCGTCAAGCCAAGCTTTTTTAAAAGCGGCTGCGTGCAGTGATGACCCACTCGAACGGCAACGCCTTGCTGGTCAAGAATTTGTCCGACGTCTGAATGATGTGTGCCTTCCACTAAGAAGCTAACAATTGCTGCCTTCTGTAAAGCTTCGCCAATAATTTTAACTCCGCCAATCGCTTTCAATTCGTCTTGCACTGTATGCATCAAAGATTGCTCGTGTTTAAAAATATTTTCTAGATCTAATTTATTAAAAAATTCAACCGCGGCCAAGGTTCCGACGGCGCCTTCAACGTGCGGAGTACCCGCTTCAAATTTAAACGGCAGATGGTTAAATGTAGTACATTGAAATTCAACCGAAGAAATCATACTACCCCCCGTCTGATAAGGCGGCATTTGCTCTAGAAATTCTTTTTTTCCGAACAGTATACCAAAACCAAATGGGCCAAATAACTTATGCGCTGAAAAAACTAAGAAATCGACGTCCAGTTCTTTAACATTAATTTTCTTCTGTGAAACGTATTGGGCCGCATCCATTAAAGTCATGGCCCCAACTGATTTCGCTTTTTTAATAATTTCTTTAATTGGAGTAAAAGTTCCTAAGATATTTGAGCAACTTGAAAAAGCGACGATTTTAGTTTTTTCAGTAATTTGTTCATTGATAGAATTTAAATCAATTTCACCATTTTCTAATACCGCAATATATTTTAAAATACATTTCTTGCGTTCAGCCAACATTTGCCATGGTACAATGTTGGCGTGGTGTTCTAATTCGGTCATGACAATTTCGTCACCCTCGTTTAAAAACTTATCGCCGTAACATTGTGCGATCATGTTAATACTTTCCGTCGTACCTTTTGTAAAAATAACTTCTTCGATTGTATCAGCACCGATAAAAGTTCTGATCGTTTCACGGGATTTTTCGAATTCACTAGTGGCCGCATCACTTAAGTAATGAGCTCCGCGATGCACGTTTGCCGTTTCGTAAGAATAAAACTTCGTAATTCTTTCGATTACCGAAAGTGGCTTTAAAGTCGTCGCCGCGCTATCCAGGTAAACCAAATCATTTCCGTGAATTTTTTGACTAAGGGCGGGAAATTGCGCGCGCAGCTCCTGAATATTAAACATTTTGAATCATCCGTTCTAATTTGCTGTGCAGAGACTTCATCAGAAAGTCCTGCACCGACTGGTCCTCAAATTTATAGACGAGTTCTTTAGCATAGCCAAAAGCCAACATTTTTACTGCCTCAAATTGGTTGATACCGCGACTCAGAAAGTAAAAAATTTCGTCTTTATTTAATTGCCCCATCGTAGAACCATGACCCGCCTTCACATCATCCGCATAAATTTCTAATTGCGGAATACTGTTTGCCGAAGCTTCCCGAGTTAATAAAAGATTATTATTAAGCTGTTCAGAATTAGCCTTTTGCGCATCTTGCTCGATACGAACTCGGCCACGGAATACAGATTGCGATGCGCCCGACAGAATCGATTTATAATGCTGGATTGATTGATTTTCACCAATGCTGTGCTGAATAAAAGTATAATTATCTACGTGCTGTTTAGAATCTAAAATCGTTAAACCGTAGACTCCCGCAAAAGAGTTTTTACCTAAGAAATTAACGTGCAAGTAATTACGAGTTAACTTTGAACCTAGCGACATCGCTAAAGATTGAAATTGCGCATTTGATGCTAAATTTACTTCGCACTGTGAAAAATGATACGATTGCACATCTTCGTTTTGTAATTGAATCATTTTAACGCGGGCTGAATTAGCCACGCTCACATCAACATTCATGTTTAAAGCATCGCCCGTAGCATTTGCAAAACTAAAAGTATTCACTATTAAAGTTAGCTCTGCATCTTCACCAACTTTAATGCTAATTTTTTCGCTGACATAAACTGAAGCTTTTGACGACTGAACCACAACAATCTGCAAAGGCTTCGCGAATGTTTTGTGGCTTTTAATATTGATGATTAATTTTTTTGACAAAAAAGATTTTGATAATTGTAGCATATACGATTCAACATGCTTGTCATCTTTAACCAAATCTTCAGCCACGATCTCAGACAATGTAATATCGGAATCTAAATCATCCGATAAAGTTTGATTTAAAGATCCATTTACAAAAACTAGATTGTAAAATTCAGCTGGCAAATTTTTAGAAATCGCTAATAATTGATCATGCGTTAAAATTTCTTCTTCGAGTAAAGCTGATTGCCAAGGTACCGCTTTAAAATCCGTTAAAGAGGTATACTTCCAAGCTTCTTCTTTGCGCGTCGGTAAACCTTGGCTTAGAAAATTTTCGAAACTGGCTTGGCGCATTTGATTAGCCGCAATGCTGTCTAGGTTCGATTTCGATTTAAATTGAAGGTATGTATTTTCCCAACTCATAAAAGCCAGTCATAACCTTTCTTGTCTAATTCTAAGGCTAAAGAAGCATCGCCCGTTTGAATGATTTTGCCGTTAGCCAAAACGTGGACGAAATCTGGTTTAATATATTCTAATAATCTTTGGTAATGCGTAACTAATACCATCGCATTTTGTTTTGAACGAAGTTGGTTCACACCTTCGGCCACTATACGTAACGCATCAATATCTAAGCCCGAATCTGTTTCATCGAGTAAAGCTAAGCGCGGAGATAATACGGCCATTTGCAAAATCTCGTTACGTTTCTTTTCCCCGCCCGAAAAACCAACGTTCACGGCGCGGTCTAAATATTCAGGTTTCATTTGCACCAGTTTCATTTTTTGATAAAGAAATTCGCGAAATTCTCCCTCAGACATTGGCTCAGAGCCTTGATGTTGTAAAACAGAATTAAATGCTGTTTGTAAAAAACTAAAATTTGTAACGCCCGGTACTTCAACGGGATATTGAAATGCTAAAAAGATTCCCTCTTTCGCACGAACATCCGGAGCAAATTCTAAAAGATTCTGCATCGTGAAGTTAATTTCATATTTTACTTCACCCGACGTTACTTCATACGCTGGATGACCAGCCAATACTTTCGATAAAGTACTTTTGCCCGAGCCATTCGGCCCCATAATCGCGTGCACTTCGCCCGCGTTTACTTTTAAAGAAAGTCCTTTTAGAATTTCTTTACCTTCGATTTTAGCATGTAAATTTCTAATATCTAACATTTTCTATCCTACCGAATTTTCTAGTTTCATTTCAATTAACTTCACCGCTTCCACCGAAAACTCTAATGGTAGCTGCTTAAATACTTCTTTACAAAATCCGTTCACCAGCATCGAAATTGCTTTTTCGCTATTTAAACCACGCGACTGAAGATAAAAAATTTGATCTTCCGAAATTCGCGAAGTGGTTGCTTCGTGCTCTAAAGTTGCGGATTTATTTTTAACTTCGATGTACGGAAAAGTGTGCGCGCTTGATTTATCGCCGACTAACATTGAATCACACTGCGAATAATTACGTGCATTTTCAGCCGAAGCCATAATCTTCACTTGGCCACGATAGGCATTTGATGAATGCCCCGCCGAAATCCCTTTCGAGATAATTGTACTTTTTGTATTTTTACCGATGTGAATCATTTTTGTTCCGGTATCAGCCTGCATATGATCATGAGTTAATGCCACCGAATAAAATGCACCTTCAGAATAATCGCCCAGCAAAATAACCGAAGGGTACTTCCAAGTAATCGCTGAACCTGATTCAACTTGCGTCCAAGAAATTTTTGAATGTTTGCCTTTGCAGATTCCACGCTTCGTGACAAAATTGTAAATTCCGCCCACGCCATTTTTATCGCCCGTGTACCAGTTTTGTACTGTCGAATATTTAATTTCTGCATTTTCCATCGCGATCAATTCAACGACCGCGGCATGTAATTGATTTTCATCACGCTGTGGGGCTGTGCAACCCTCTAAGTAATTAACAAAACTATCTTCCTCCGCGATAATCAAAGTTCTTTCAAAC
The DNA here is from genome assembly GCA_014376435.1 of Bdellovibrio sp. Classification (GTDB taxonomy): domain Bacteria; phylum Bdellovibrionota; class Bdellovibrionia; order Bdellovibrionales; family Bdellovibrionaceae; genus Pseudobdellovibrio. The sequence goes on from JACMRL010000025.1 coordinate 82,076, forward strand.
TGGCCCGTTTCTTTAGCATTGATACGGAAGTACGTGGATAAATCAATCGGGCAACGCACGCCCTTGGGGATATAAACAAATGAACCATCTGAAAAAACCGCGCCGTTTAGGGCTGCATAGTAATTATCCGACGGCGGAATCACAGTGCCTAAGTGTTTTTTTACTAAATCTGGATGCTTCGTTAAAGCTTCCGAAATCGAGCAAAAAATAACTCCGACTTCATCAAGTTCTTGATGGTGTGTGGTAGCAATACTAACCGAATCAAATACGACGTCGACGGCTACACCCGAAATACGTTTTTGTTCTGATAACGGAATTCCTAAGCGCTCAAAAGTTTTTACTAACTCGGGATCAATTTCATCCATCGAAGTTTTTTCTTTTTTTTCCTTAGGGGCTGCGTAGTAAGTTAAGGCTTGAAAATCAATTTTGGGGTACGAAACGTGAGCCCAGGTAGGCTCAGTCAAAGTTAACCAGTGGCGATAAGATTTTAGACGATAATCTAGCATCCATTCGGGCTCGTTTTTCTTTAGCGAAATCATGCGCACGATATCTTCGCTTAAACCTTTTGGAAATGCTTCAGTTTCGATATCGGTCGTAAAACCATATTTGTATTCGTAAGATTCAGACATGCAAAACCTCATGCAACGAAACTGATTTGTAAAATTCTTGAACTTTATTATTTAATGCCAAAATAGGTGAAACAATATTGCAGGTTTCAGAAATATCGCAGGCCTCATCCGAACCCAAACATTTCGTTAAAGATGTATGACCTTCTAACATTTCCGTTAAATCATGAACCGATACTTCGCTGAGTGGACGAGCTAAAAGATAACCGCCACCCGCTCCGTATTCAGCTTTCAAAAGACCACGCGAGGAAAGCGCCTGAAGTACTCGCGCCGTTACATCAAATGGCAAATGCATTTGATCGGAAACTTCTTTAGCCGTGGTTAATGCACCCGGGGGCCGCTGACTCATCATTCGCAGCGCCATCAAGGCGTATTCCATTTTTTTATTCATTTTGTTCATAATTTACCTAATATTTTCAGTGCTTTAAGAAAAAATAATGAACATTTTGGTGTATGTACGTTATTTTTAGTCGTATTTAGCGATCTCAAATTAGTTGAGTTCTTATTGAAAGGCAAATGAAAAACAGCCGTGAAAAAAAACATACGAAAATCTGTTTTTACATAAAGAAAATTTAGCAAAAAGTAATACTTTCACACCTGTCAAAAGCTTCAACTTTCACAAAACTTTTTCACTCAGAAACACTCTCCAGGGCCACTCCGCGGTTCCTGGGCCCATAAGCTAAGCTTATTAGAAGAATTCACAAGTCTGATTAGATATTCAGCAAAAAATACATTATTGTGCGTGAAGTTTAAGGAAGTAATTATGAAAATGATGAACGCTAAAATTTTATCAGCCTTGGTTTTAAGTACTTTAATAAGTACGTCGATGGCTCTTGCCACCAGCGAGAGCCCAATGAAAGAAGCTCCAAAAATGGCTGAGATGAGCATGTCATTGGCTGAGATCCAAGCCAACAGCAGTAGCGCGATGCAGATTCAAAATGACGGCATCTCTGAGCACAAAGGTTTAGGAATTACCACTGGTTTAGAATACGCACAAAAAAACGCGGTTGATCAACGCGGCACACGCGATAGCGAAACAAACTTATTATTAGCACCTAGCTACACAATTAATTCGCGTCTAGCCGTAAGTGCTAAAGGCATCATCACTAAACAAAACTCCGGGCCTAAAGACACAACCTATTCAAATACAACTGTGACTTTATCAATCGGCGGTATTCAATTAAACGATCAATTTAAAACTTTACACTCAGTTGCGGGTGTTCTTCCAACTAGCCAAGATAGTCAAAAAATTGATCGTCTTAAAGGTGGAGTATCGATTAAAAACGGTATTTCATTTGATTATGACAAAATAAATTTAAAGTACTCGATCGTTCTTTCACAGAATTTTCATGAGTTTAACTTCAATGCGGACGGCGATGCCAATGTTCAATATCGCTTAGGCCAATCTGTTGAAGTTGCATTCTTCATTACTGACCGCTTTTACATAACGGCTGCGGGTATTTACCGTAACGGAGTTACTTATGGTGGTTTCGACCGAACTGCATTTGGTATCGATGCCGACCTTAACTACGATTTATGGAAAAATTTTTCGCTGAACTTAGGAACTTCGAATGAAGGTTCTGCGTATAAATCGAACGGGGTCGATTCAAACATCAGCGCATACAACGACAACACTTCCGTCGTACGCGCCGGGATGTCTTATGTTTACTAATAATTTAAAGAAAATAATTTTTAATAATAGCGAGGGGAAAAAAATGTTCAAAGGTAATAACGAACTAAAAAGTGTAATGCTGCTGGCGCTGAGTGCCTTGGCTTTAGCTTCTTGTACGAAAGAAATTCCGTTCAAAGCCGCTGATCCAGGAAAAAAAGAGCACGTCATTGAATCAAGCTTAGTTGATCAAAAAGCTGAATACCTTTACTCGGCATCCATGCAGAACGCCAGCCGTTCATCAGCGGATGCTCTTCCCTTTTCAACAGGCGATAACAAACGTGTTAAAGTTGAAATCACTGAAGATACTCTTCGCATCGTTGAAGTAGAGCGTGATGCGCGTTACGCTCCAAATACTACGAACAATAAACTTTTATTAGAAGTACCCGTTGAACACGTACAGTTTCAATGCGCTAAAGATAAATACGGCGAGTGTACAAATTCTGAAGAGGAAGCAGCCGATGTTCCTTGGCAGCAAAAATCTCAGATTCGCGTAAAGCTAAAAGACGCAAAATCTGGAGAGCTTGATTTATTACCAATCATGATCAGCCAAACTGAAGGTTCTGATTGTTACGAAACAGTTTCAACTCGTTTAGTTAGTTCAAACATTACGGCGGATGCAATTAACTTTCAAGTTGAGCGTACTTTCAAAACTAAATTAGAGTGTCTTGGTAATGTTGATAAATTAACTGATGCAACGGTAGCGGCCGTATTTCACTACTCTTTAGTTAAAGTGAATTCAGTAATATCAAAAGATTATAAAACAATTTCGTACCCAGAAGGCTCTGAAGACGAAGGCTCTTTTGGATTTTTCTCTTCAAGACATACCTTACTGGGCATAGATAATAACAAAACGGATACAAGCAGTATTCAAATAATGAACCGTTGGAATCCGAACCGTAGCGAAATCGTTTACTACTTAAGCGATGAATTTGCTAAACCAGAAAATAAATTAATCAAAGATTTAACTTATGAAACTGTAGGCAACATCAATAAAGGCTTAGAAATTTCTGGAGTAAAATTCAGAATTAACTTGAAAGATCCTGCCGGAAAAGTTCCGGGCGATATTCGTAACAGCATGATCGTACTTGTAGAAGACCCAGTTGAATCAAATATTATCGGTTACGGCCCACAAACTGAAGATCCAGTTACGGGCGAAATTATCTCAGCAAGAACTGTGATGTTTTTAGGTACGATCAAAAAGTTTATTAATAGCACTTACGATGAAATCGTCGCTGAGAAAAAAGAAGCTTTATTAGCTAAAAAATCAGTTGGTATAACTTTATCTGCCGGTTTAGCTAATATGGTTGCTTTCAAAAAACAATCTGGCATGACTGCGGGAATTTCTCAACTTAGTGCTCAGGTAGCGGCTGGCAAACCCGGCATTCAGAAGCCAGGAACATCTCCGATTTCACCGATTACAAATTTAACGAACAGACTTGCAAAAGCTCAAACATCTTTGCAAAGTTACACAAAAAACGTAAATCCTGAAGCGAAAGGTTTAGATCTTAAATCTCAACTGAAATATCAATTACGCGCTAAAAATTGTGCTTTTGAACCAAACGCAGACAGCTTCGGTGGCGGAATTAGTGACAAACTAAAATCTAAATTTTCTGATGATGCAAAACCTTGGAATCAGCTAAGTGATTCTGAAAAAAATGATGTAATCGCAATCATTTTACCAGAGATTTGGGTTCCAACTTTAATTCATGAAATGGGACACAACTTAGGTTTACGCCATAACTTTAAAGCTTCTGAAGATAAAGATAACTTTTACTCGGATCAAGAATTGCTAGCGAACGGTATGGATCATTCTGTGCCTTTTAGTTCAGTGATGGATTATGGAAATGATTTAAAAACTCTTTCTGTTTTAGGTAAATACGATATTGCTGCTTTACGTTTCGGCTACTTACGTGAAGTTGAAGTTCAAGATTTACAAGTTGATGCTCAAACTGGAGCTAAAACAGTTACCGGCACAAAAACTGTTTCGGTTACAAATACGCTCGATTCACTGCTTGTAAAAATGGGTGAATCATCTCAACTAAAACCTTATGGGTTTTGTACAGATGAACATTTAGGTATCAATGCTGGTTGTAAACAATTTGATTTAGGTACAACACTTCTTGAAATCACTAACAATATGATTAGCGATTACGAGAAATACTACTTGAAAAGAAATTTCCGTAACGGTCGCTCTAACATGAGCTTGATGGATGATTTAGCTTACAAGCGCCGTATCTCAAGTACATTTCGTGATTTACGTATCATGATGGAGTCTGCAGAAAGAATTAAAAACATCATTGGTTCTGACGCTAAAGAGTGGGAATCAGTCGCTTGGTTAAAAGATTTAAAGCAAGCTTCTTTAACTGCAGGTACTTTTTTAACTAAAGTTATCTTAGTTCCGGATTTAACTTGTGCGGTCGCTTTAAAAGCTAAACCAAATGAAGTAATGGCTTTAGTGCGCGCTAATGAACTAGATAAAGCATCAATGAGCTGTGCCGATGTTAAGTTGAATGATCAATACATGGTTGTTGGCCAAACTGGTAAATTTTTAAACTCTAAAAAAGATCCAAAAAGTACAAATCACTTCGCTGACCAAATTGATATTCGTGGTATCTGGGCAGATAAAGTTGCCGCGGCTGACACTTTATTGAATCGTCGCATCGGTATCTACACAATGGATCAAGAAGGTTTAGATAACTTTCTCAATGTTCCTGAATTACGCGATGGTATTAGCAATGCGCTGAATGCCGTAATGTTAAATAATGTAGTGGATTCTTTACCGTTTACTTTAAATGATGGTTCTGTGGTGAAGCTTGAAGTTAGTTACGATTTATCCGACTCTCAAGTCGTTGATCGTCCATTATATTATGATGCTGCATCAGGAGCTTCTAAAGAGATGCGTGATAAAATCGTCGCAGCATTTGGCCTAAAATGGGATGGAACAACTCAGTTACAAGAAATTATTGCGAACAAAATGATTTCGCAAGCTTTAGATACTTCTGGTAAACACGAACAAGACAAAGCGTTTTTAACTGAATACTCAGTTGATCGTTTAAATCCACGCTTAAACACTGAGTTAGCAAAAGACTCTTCTACCATTACCTTGGGCGATACAAAGTTTGTAGCTAATGCGAATAACAATATCGCGATGCAATCAATTACTGGTTACTCAATCGCGGCCGTAGTCCAAGCGATTCCAGCAGAAAAGCTTAATGAGATTCTTGCGGCTAAACAGAAAAAACAGCCAATGCCAGAAACGGCAACGGCTGAAGAAAAAGCGGTTTGGGGATTACCGGATGCAACTTTAGGAGCGGTTGCTTCAGGAATTATTAAAACGACTGACTTCTACGCTCGTTTATTAAATATTCTTCCTAGTAACTAGTGCGAGAAAAGTTCTAATTCAGAATGATCAAGCCGTAAGGATTATAACTTACGGCTTTTTCTTTTTCGGCCGACGTAATCGGACCAACGATGATTCTTTTATGACGACGCGCGAATTCTTTTAGTAACTCATCCGTAAAAAACAACTGTTTACGCACATAAATTGGATGAATGATCACGTCAGCGCGAATATTGGTGGCTTCAACCACATACATCGAATTCATCGCTAAGATTTTTAAAATTTCGGGCTGCGTACTTCCAAAAATTAGTGCCGGCTGAATTTCTTTAAGGGCTTTAATCAAAGCTTCGTATGGGCTAGTCACGATAAAGTTTTCGCCTTTTCCTAAACCTATTTCCTTAATATTATGAAAAAATATTTCGTGTCCCGCTTGCGCATTTTCAACTAAGTTGAAAATAATTTTTCTGACTTTTAAATGGTCTTTATATTCACTTAGTAAGATGACATCTTTTTTAACGTCTTCGTAATTTTGATTACGAAGCGTTTTCTCATTCAGTGCCCAAGCGCGATTAGCAATCACCAACTTTTGATCTAAAGTCGTGGCCACATCTAAATAAATATTTTGTGGGCCTTTTAAAGTAGTGATCAGATTTTCGTAGGAAGGTTTTATGAATTCGATCGGCGTGGTCTGCGCGGTAAACATGGGATGTTTATACTCTGGATAACCTTGTGATTGACCCCAAAGTTTTACGATCCAAAAACAAACGGCGCTTAACATTAACGTGAAGACAGAGACGATTAAAATTCTTTTCATACTAGATCTATAGCAACATAAATTAGAAGCGGCTACATTGATCGCCTAATTGGCGCTGCACGTAGTCTTGAGTTGCAACCATATCGGCCACGTAAGTGGCTTTATGAATGACCGCGTACTCGGCAAAACTAAGCTTATTCAGTTTTCCTTTTTTAATTGCGCGAGCTAAAATTTCACGTTTTTCAGGTTCTGCACGCAGAATTTTTTTAACGCGCGCTAAGTTTTGATTTAGATCTAAATCTTGTTCTGTAGCAGTTTGCTTCATACTTTTTTTATAATCGCTGTAACCCACCAGCAGCCTTTTAATTCCTGTCATTCCTCGGTTGTATGCCAAATATACTAATTGTCTTTTTATCCGATCGGTTAATGCGGGCTTTAAACTTTCTAAAGTAGAAAGTTCGCGCTCAACATCAGATTTTAATTCAATTTGATCAAGCATGGTGTGGATATAATTAAAAAACATCGACCGATATGGATTTTGTGGAACCGCAATCATCGCGCATCGTCTTTCAACGCTGAATGAAGTGATATCAAAAGCGCCCATGGTACTAGAAATTCGCGAACAGGAAGGCCTTGAACTACTTAGCAAGGCTTCGCGGGTGCGTGAAATTCGGTTTTTAGAAATAACTTTTTTAATTCCGTTTGCAGTAAATTGCGCAATGCCGGAATCCATCCCTGTTTTATTAAATGCGTTGATATGAAAGCCACTTTCGATCATGAACTGTAAGTAAAATTCTTTTGGATCTAAATTAAAACAATCCATTACATCGTGAAAAGCGTTATACACCAAATGAGTGTAATTTTCAGTTTGGCAGGGGCGATAAACCGTTAGTTTTGGTTTTGATTCTTCATCATCACACTGGGCAAAATTTCCGTTAAAATTCCGCTGAGCAAACTGAATGCACTTTAGCGGAATTGAAGTTGTCCAATCACTATTATGCGGGCGTAAATACTCTTCCGGCATTTGAGCGATTTTATTTTCTAAATAATTGCGTTTTTCGGTGGCGCATTGCTCAAAAGCGTATCGGTTTTTACTGTTGTCAACGGCGGGCGCAGACGCTGAAGAAATGTTTCGGTCGATGACGTTATTTGTATGCACACACTGTATCAAAAAAACGGAAGCGATTGCCATTAAAAAAGCGAAGGTTTTAACCTTGCTAGCCGAGCTAATTCGATTTACGCTTTTTGATATGAAAACTATGAACACTTCTTTAATCATTCTAAGTTCTATCTTATCACAAACTTCGCTGGCTGCGCCTACCCCGACCTCGCCAAACGTCGGTATTCAAATGGGAGCCATTGATTCCCTACTGCAAGCTAGCTTTATTGTTCAATTAGTCATTTTGATTTTGGTCAGTTTATCCGTTTTATGTTGGGGAATTGCTTGGTCGAAATATAAACAATTTAAAAAATTAAAAGAAGCTAATGATATTTTTGACCAACAGTTTTGGAAGATGAGTTCTCTGGATGATCTGTTCGAAAAAATTTCGAACTACCAAGCCAGTTCACATGCCCGCGTTTTCAAAGCGGCTTATGTAGAAATGAAAAAAATTGCGGAGTCTCCCCTTTTAAATAAATCAGGCCAGCAAGATACAGATTCTCCGCAACTTTCAGGGATTGATAACTTAGAACGTTCGATGAGAAAAGCGATCGAAACTGAACTGGGTGATTTAGAATCACGTTTAACAATTTTAGCTTCGACGGGCTCTACGGGTCCCTTCATTGGATTATTCGGTACCGTTTGGGGAATCATGAATTCATTCCATCAAATTGGTCGCACTGGCTCAGCCAGCTTGGCGGCCGTGGCGCCGGGTATTTCGGAGGCTTTAATCACGACGGCAGTTGGTTTAGCGGCGGCAATTCCAGCCGTAATTATTTATAACAATTACGTGGCAAGAATCCGCAAAGAAGAAATGGCTTTAAATAATTTCAGCGCAGATTTCTTAAACATTGTTAAGCGAAACTTTTTTAAAGGTTAATTTATGGCAATGGGATCGTCTTTAAAGTCTTCAAGCCGCATGGTGATGAGTGAAATCAACGTGACCCCATTCGTGGATGTGATGTTGGTATTACTTGTTATCTTTATGGTGACGGCGCCGATGATGCAGCAAGGGCTAGAAGTTAATTTACCAAAAACAGCCTCTAGCGGAGTTGCTTTATCGGAAGATCCGTTTGTATTAACGATTGATTCAAGTGGGCGTTTAAAAGCAGCCGACATCCAAATTAATATCGCAGATGCCCGTGAAAAAATTAAAGCTATTTTTGAAACTCGTAAAAATAAACAAATTTATATTCAAGCCGATCGTAAAGTTGATTACGGTGTCGTCGCCGAAGTGATGGGCGAAATTAGAGCTGCGGGTATTTTGAATATTAATTTAATTACACTGCCGAAGGAGTAATATTGGGCGCTCGTGAGTTGAATAAATCTCATGATGACGACTTTAAGCGTGGATTTGGAATCTCGGCGGTTCTGCATGTTCTGATCGTTCTATTTTTTATTGTTAAAGTCGCTTTCTACGACGAACCCATTTTAGATTTATCGCAAGCCATTCGCGTTGATATGGTCGGTTTACCCGATAAAATGGACGCCAATAAACTGCCCCCCAAAGTGGAAGAGATTTTAAAAGAAAAACTTCCCACGAAAGAACAACCTAAAGTCGAAGAAAAAAAAGAAGAAGTGGTTAAAGAGCCCGTTAAAGAAAAAGCGGCCGTTGTTAAAACACCTAAAGTTGAAAATGATGCGGTTAATTTAAAAAAAGTTCAGCAAAAACAAAAAACCGCGATAGATAAATTAAAAAAATTAGATGCGTTAGAAAAAATTAAACAAGATATTCGTAACGAGGCGCAAAAGGCGAACGTAAAGCCTATTAAAGGCCGTGTAATCATGCCAGGCTCAGGCTTAACCGGCTTAGATAAGCTGGATGCAAATGCTTATCTACAAACTTTGGATCAACACGTAAAACAAAATTGGTCTTTGCCACAATGGTTAATGAATAAGCCGCTAAAAACTCAGGTTCATGTGCGTTTCGACGCTAACGGAAAGATTTTATCGCGCGCGGTTTTGCGCAGTAGTGGCGAACCCGCGTACGATGAACAATGCCTAGAAGCCGTTGATCGCTCTGCGCCGTTTCCAATCGTGCCTGAGAAGTTTTCTGAAAAATTTAAAGTTGATGGCGTCGTGATCGGATTTCCCGAATAAAGAGAGAGGTTTTTATGAAGAAGTTTTTATTTTTAGTGATTTATCTATTTGTGCAAACATCATGGTCAGAGCAATCTTACATTAAGCTCGGCGATGCTAAATCTAGAAAAAGTAATCTAGCTTTCCCGTACTTTAATAATTTAGGTTCAAATAATTCTGGCGCCGCCACTTCTGCCGCGGCCGATATTCACGCAACCGCTAAGCGAAATTTAGAACTTTCTACTTATTTTCAAATGATGTCGAATTCAGTTCTTTTGGAAGACCCAGCAAAAACCGGAGTTAAACCACAGCCGGGCCAAGCGGATGGATTTAAATTTGAGCCACTTAAAAAAGTGGGCGTCGAATTTTTAATTCGCACGGGTTACACGATCGTCGGCACTGAAATGACCGTTGAAATGTATTTATACCAAGTTCCACAATCAAAATTAATCGTCGGTAAACGTTATAAGGCAGCGACCAGCCAATCAAAACAGATCGGTCACACATTGGCGAATGATGTGATCGAAGCCTTGACGGGAGAACGCGGGCCTTTTATGTCTAAGATTGTTGCCACTTCAGACCGTGGTGTCGGAAAATCTAAAGAAGTTGTGGTGATGAATTGGGATGGCGCCGACATCGACCAGATCAGCCATCATAGCTCCGTAGCGCTTTCGGCTAACTGGTCACCGGACGGAAAAAAAATCGCTTACTCAGTTTTTTCTAAGTTTATTAAAAAAGATGGCAGTTCGATGTCGAACGTTTCTTTGTACGTTTTAGATGTAGCAACTGGTAAGCGCGTATTAACATCTTACCGACCCGGCGTAAATTCGGGCGCAACATTTTCTGCTGACGGCAAATCAATTTATTTAGGAATGTCTATGGGTAGCGGAGCCGCCGATATTTACCGAATTAATTTAAACGGAGAGATTCAAAAGCGTTTAACGACGGGTCCTGCGGGCGCGATCAACGTTGAACCTTCATTAAATCCAAACGGAACGCAGATCGCTTTTTCTTCGGAACGCGGGGGACGTCCGATGATTTACACAATGACTTCAGATGGTGGAAACGTAAAGCGTTTAACTTTCCAAGGCGTCTATAATTCTTCACCTTCATGGTCTCCAGATGGAAAGAAAATTGCGTTTGCCGGACAAGATGATGATCACTTTGATGTGTTCGTGATGAACGCCGATGGATCAAATATTGTTCGTGTCACCTCGGCAAAAAAAGCGAGCGGACGCTTTGCCCATAATGAAGATCCAAGCTTTTCTCCGGACAGCCGCTACCTTGTTTACACAAGTAATCGCACCGGAAAGAATCAGATTTATATATCTACGGTAGATGGTAGTGAAGAGCGTCGCGTTACTAATGACTCTTATAATTATTATAAGCCTAAATGGTCGAAAAATTTAGAGTAAATTGTTAACTTGAACTCGAAATCTTGACCACTGAGGACTGATTGATTAGATCTGTTCTCTATGAAAACATCAGCCCTTAAAAATAATCGTGTCTTAATTGTATGCATCTACGCTTTAGCTTTTGTTTTAATGACTTGGTCATTCAATGCTCGCGCCGCTGAACCTAAAAAAGGTAAAGCTGCAGTGGTAAAAGCCGAAGTAAACCCAAGTGTCGTCATCGAAACTTCAATGGGAAAAATCGTCGTGAAATTAAACAGCGAAAAATCTCCGATCAGTACCGAAAACTTTATGAAGTACGTTGAGAAAAAACATTACGACGGAACAATCTTTCACCGTGTAATTAAAGACTTCATGATTCAAGGTGGCGGCTTCAATGCGGACCTGACTCAAAAAACAACTTTAGGTTCCATCACTTTAGAATCTAACAACGAACTTTTCAATAAACGCGGAACAATCGCGATGGCTCGTACAAACGACCCAAACTCTGCGACTTCACAATTTTTTATCAATACAGTTAACAACAGTATGTTGGACTACGCTTCGGCTACGAACCCAGGCTATGCGGTCTTCGGTGAAGTGACTTCAGGATTAGACGTAGTCGATAAAATTCGTGCCGTTAAAACCTCAACTAAAAACGGAATGGGCGATGTGCCCGTTGAAACCGTAACTATTAAAACTATTCGTAAAGGATCTAAATAATGTTTGCTACTTTCGAAACAACTCAAGGCAATTTTAAAATTAAATTATTCAATGATAAAGTTCCTAAAACAGTTGAAAACTTTGTGGGTTTAGCAGAAGGCACAAAAGAATTCACCGATCCAAAAACGGGCGAAAAAGTAAAACGCCCTTTTTACGATGGCCTAAACTTTCACCGCGTAATTAAAGATTTTATGGTTCAGGGTGGTTGCCCGCTAGGAACTGGTACTGGCGATCCAGGATATCGTTTCGCTGACGAAATCGTTGCCGGACAAAACAGTCATGCAAAACCAGGAATGCTTTCTATGGCGAACGCTGGTCCGAACACAAACGGTAGCCAATTTTTTATTACAACTGTACCAACCCCTTGGCTTGATAAAGGCCACACGATCTTCGGCGAAGTGATTGAAGGTTACGACGTGGTGGATAAAATTTCTAAAGTGAAAACTTATCCAGGTGACAAGCCACAAGAGCCAATCATCGTTAAACACGTAAAGATTCAGCACTAGTACAAACTTTTACACAGGTAGTGACAAATCAAGGGCGACTCTCAAAAAGAGACGCCCTTTTCATTTTTACGGCTTTTGATCAAGTCTCTGAATTGCTCTTCTATAGTCTACAGGAGCACATCTAATAATGAGACACATCTTTGCAATCTTTATTCTATTCTCTCTGCAACTAGCTCAAGCTCAAAACGCTGATGGCGTTTTAGTTCCCGTTCAAATGGACGGACAACAAGCTCCGATGATGTTAGAAATGCCCGCTGCTCAGCCCGCTGGTGACCCATCCGTATTAGATAATCTTCGTCGTGCTATCAATGAAGAAGCCAGTAAAGAACATGCACAAACTCAAAAAGATGGCTGGTATAAAAGTACAACGAAACGCTTTGTTCCTGAATCGATGACTTTTTTCTTAGCGACTGGTTTAGTGGTTTACGAAACGGCTTGGGCAAAAGCTCATGGTGATCCGTTAGCGATGGAACGGCATATTCTTTCTTTAAAAGACCCGATCGCTTCAGCTTCGTTTTATGCGTTTATGGTGGCGAATGGTTTTTATATGCATCGCAAAGGCTTAAGCTTACCCGCGACGATGGATGCGCAAACTCGCGCGCAGATGATGCGTCGTTTTTCGTACGGCGGAATGGTTTGGGGATCTTTAGCATCAAGTTTAATTTCAGATGTGTTTTCTCCTTTTAAACCTTGTCTAGATAGAATGTTCGCTTCGGATTATCGTAAAGATAAACATTTGGAAGAAACTTGTAAAAAAGGCCTTGATGGCGCCTGGGAGCAATGGAACGTCAGAAATAAATTTGGCCAGTATGCTCCGCAAATTATGTCTTTAATTCTTTCGCAAAAAACAGCTGAAATTGTCACTGCAGGTATTAATAATAAAGTCAGCCGAGTTGCGAAATCTGAACTTTGGGAAAAATTTGCGATTAAAGACGCGACTAAAAAAATGATTTTTAAAATTTCTGCAGTCGATGCCATCATGACATTTATTCCGGGAAAAGGTCCGGTCATGGTTTTACGTTGGGCCGGGAAATTAGTTCAATTCACTGGTTTTATGTATATCGATCATTTGCTTTCAACTTCGGTTTACCGCGGCTTTAACAATGCTTGGCGCCCGACTTCATTTGTATTTGATGCGATGAAAATTGATCGTTTATGGAAATCAGCAGATCGCTTTGCTTGGGATGAAGCGGCACCTGCATCTAAAAATATAGAATGCCCGGTGCAAACTCCAAATTGCTTAAACTTTTCTGATATTTCAAAAGAAGTTATCAACTTTAGTACTCAGATGCAGCAATGGCGTGAGCATTTGAATGCGGCGAATGAGCAAGATTTAGCGGGTTGGATGGAGATGACTAAAAAACTTCTTAATCAAATTAGTTTAAGTTACAGTTTTTATAACACATACCTTACTAGCTTATTTGAAACTTTGAATGTTGGTAACCGTATTCAAAATAACGAATCAACTACGGAAGCTTGGAATAATTATAGTCGCTATCCGTTTCGTCAACTACCACTTTACGGCATAGCCACCCCGCAAATTAAAGATTCGGATGTATCAGTTAGAGATCAATATTTATTGTCTCCGCATAAACTTGAACCTTACCAAATTACCCACGTGCACAATACGATGAAACGTCTTACTGGTTTAACTTTAAGTAATAAAGAGGGTGCGAAACAATGGGAATTATTATTATCGAAATTACTTTCTGCAAAAGCAAATGAGATTGGTCAGGGCCTTGTCGACTTAAACACAATCGTTGGTGTTTATGGAATCGAAAAACAGCGCAAAGCTAACTTTTTAGCTGATCCGAAATTTATGAATTTACTGATCTCTCTTCGCAAAGAGCTTGGTAACCCGTTACCAGTAGTGTACGCGGGTGCAGGCTTTTCACAGGCTTTCGCAATGAACGAAGCGACTTTAGAAATGGCACGTGAAGCAAATTTTAGCTGGAGTGGTAAAACTTATTCTTTTACAAAAGATGGTGACTACCTGACTTATCAAATGGTTTGCGGTGGTGAAAAAGGTGTTTTAACTGATCATTTACTTTTCTCAGATGATTTTATTGCCCCACGGATTGTTAAAGCAAATAGCAAACCTTTGCAGATTTGCAACAACTACGGAACTTTTGTTAATTCGAACAATCTTTACTCAATGGTTCTAACGAATGAAGCTAGTAAAAAAGACTCGGTGGGAATTACTAACTATATCACTGAAAATATTAACTACGATATTTTAGGTGATTTCCGCGACAATAAAAATAAAGGTCGGTTTGATAAATGGTGGTCGGCTAACGTAAAAGAAGCAACTAGACCACGCTTCCGTGATTTTGATGAAAAATACCAAGTCTTAGTTAATAAAACATTTGATGCTATTTGGGGAACAAATGCGTCTGATGCAACCTATTTAGACTTTGTAAAATCACGTGCAGTAAAAGGCTTAGACTTAATAAATCAAAGTAATTATTTACCTAAAACACTAGCGGGATCATTTCATTTTGAAATTGAATTTTACTTAGACATTTTACAAAGCGTCTCGCTGAAAAAGAATACGGCAAGTTACAACAGCGTATCGTTTTTAGATCGCATTGCTGAGAATTCTAAAAACTCTGCTTCGGCCGGAGTTTATGCAAAACGTGTTAGTGAATTAACCGAGCTCAAATCACTGTTTGATGCTTACTTTAATTTGTTAGAAAAAAGACAAGTTACGTTTGAAGCGTATTTAGATTTTTCTAAAAAAATTAGAGAACAAATTGAAGTAATTAAAAAAAGACTGGGTGCAGATGAAAGCGCTAAACAAAGCAAATTAGTGAATGAAGAAAAAACTGAGGCTGAAAAACAAACTGATGTAAAAACTGAAATACAAAAAATTAATTTTAAACAACAGCCAGCAAAACACGCCACGGCGATAGCCGCCATCGACGGTTTAAATTTAGTTGAATCAGAAATGCGAAGATTTTTAAGAATGAAGCTTCTTATTTCGCAAACATTAGATATTGAAACAAAAGAATTTATGGCTGACGTAAAGGATACGAAGAAGTCTTCAAATGATTCAGCGAAAGTTCGCTCGGCTGCTACGCCGAAGTAAATAAGGCGTCGAAATTGTTTACACTGAATCACATAATATGTCGTTCAAAGGTAAAACAGAGCTTAAAACGAATATAAATGATTAAGGAACATGAAAACAGGCATTGAAGTTGAAATAAAAGAAGGAAACGAGGGTTATATGAAAAATATGTTATTGGTAGCAATCTTATTCGTAGTTCAAGCTAGCTTTGCAGCTCCGGCACGTGATGTAAAACCACGCGGCGTAGAAGCACATCGTACAGAGTTAACAAAAGATGCTTCTTACAAAGAGTTACTGGAAAAAGGTAAAACTGGTAAAGCCTTAACAGCCAAAGAAAAAGAGTTCACAACTAAAGCGGTTAATGATGCTTTAAAAGGAACATCGGTTTCGGCAACTAACGTTATCTTGATGGCGCAAGTTAAACCTGAAATCTTACCTTATATTTTAGCTAAGTCTGAAATCGTAAAATCTAGTGAATCAACGAAAGAACAAAAAGACCAAGCTGAATTAGATTTAAAAGTAATCGAATCTGGCGGACGCTCTCTAGATGTAAATTCAGCTAGCGCTAAAAACGATGCAGAAATTATTTTAACTGTTTCTAAAGTTGAAAATTACGCAAATTCGACTGTTGCTAGCTTCAAAGCTGATTTCGTAAAAGCTTTAGAAAATGGTAAATCGATTGAAGCTTCGGTAACACTTGCATCTAAAGGTAAATTTGACGCAAAAAAATTAAAAGAACTTTGTATCTAGTTCTGTAATTTTTCGTCTAAAACTAAATAGATTTCAATACGACGATTCTGAGAGCGACCCTCTTCAGAATCGTTGCTTTTTAAGGGTCTGGTATCCGCGTAAGAAATAGCGGCCAAACGTTTCGGATCCATCTGATGATACTTAATTAAATATTTCACAATGCTAGTTGCGCGTAATGATGCTAACTCCCAGTTCGATTCAAATGGAGCATCTTTAGACACTGGCGTGTTATCAGTATGACCTTCAATAATAATTTTTCGATCCGTCTCTTGTAGTAAGGCTGCTAATTTATCTAAAGCAGGTAATGCTCCGACTTTGATTTTTGTACCACCGGGATTAAAAAACTGCGATGAGGCCAATGCAATTCGAACTCCCATGGCATCGTGGCGAAGATCTTGAATTTTTTCTTTATCAGATTTATCTAATTTCTTTTCCATGAAACGGCTTACGTACTCTTGCGTTTCACCTGGGCCACCGCGCGGAGGAAATCCCTCCATCGGGATAATGACGTCGGCTGAGTTTTCACCACCCGCTTCGCCCTTATCAGCGCCCGTACCAGCTCCGCCGCCACTGCCTTCAAGCTTAAAGTTTACCCGAACCGAGTTTTCGAATGATTTTTGTTTTTCTTGATTATTGGTTGATGTCGCATACATGACAACAAAAAATGCAAACAGCAAAGTAATGAAATCTGCATAAGACACCAACCATCGTTCGTGATTTTCGTGCTCTTCTTGATTATTTTTTCTGTTGTTAGACTCTTCGCTCATTATTACTCGTATATGAAATAAGTTTTTGTTCGATTAGCTGCGCATTCAGACCGGTTCCGACCAACAAGGCGCCGTCTAAAATCATTAATTTATGCTTAGATATTTCGAATACGTTCTTTTTAATTTTATTACCGATGGGTAAAAAAATTAAATTGGCGAAGCCAACCCCATAAATAGTGGCTACGAACGCTACCGCGATACCCATACCAAGCTTGCTGGTATCTGATAAATTGCCCATGACGTGAATCAAACCTAAAACTGCGCCAATAATTCCAATCGTCGGTGAAAAACCACCCGCATCGATCCAAATTTTTCCGGCTTGTAAAAGTTTTTGTTCTTCTTTTTCAATAATATTCTCAAAAATCTGTCTGGTTAATTTAGGATCTACGCCGTCGATTACATTTTTTAAAATTTCTTTTAACATCGGCGAACGTAATTGGTTTAATTTTGGTTCTAAAGCTAAAGGAGACTCTTTTTTGGCTAAACGAGCGCAATCCAAAATTTCGGAAATTGGCATTTCAAAATTCAGTTTTTGCTCTTTAAAACTATTTAAAAAAAGCTTATAGCCCAATTTAATATCGCGGGTGCGGTTAGAAACTAATACGGCCCCTAAAGTTCCGGCCATAACGATTAAAAAAGCCGTTCCTTGAAGAAGTGAAGCAATATGCCCACCCTCAATAAAATTACCTAAAAGTATTCCGCCGATGCCGATGATAAGTCCGAAAATTGTAGATCTATCCATAAAGAAATATTGCCACACATAAACAAAGCTTTCACCTTGATCTGCAACAGGCTAGACTAAAGGACTATGATGGAATGGCTTTTAAAAATTGACTACTGGATCTTCGAAAAAATAAACCGTGCTGGCGCGTTTAGTCTTGGCGATATGTTCTTTCCGTGGGTGACCGATCTTCATAAATTAGCTTACTTTAAATGGATTGCTATACCTTTAATTCTTTTTATATTTTATTGGAAATTTAGAAAATGGTCGGCTCTAGTTTTTTTTAATTTATTAATTGCGCTTTCGTGCAGTGATTTTTTTGGCAATATTGTTAAAAATCATTATTTGCGCCCGCGCCCATTTGAAAATAGTGAAATCGTTGTCTTACAAAAATCACCGGCGGGTTCTAAAAGTTTTTATTCAAATCATTCTTCAAATATGTTTACGTTTGCCACCTATACCGCCCAAATAATTCCCGGAGCGGCTATACCTGTTTACGCCCTTGCAACCGTGGTGGCTTATAGCCGTATTTACAACGGTGTTCACTACCCTTCCGATGTTCTTGCGGGTAGTCTTGCCGGAACTTTATGGGGATTTTTATTTTCGCTTTTAACAAAAACGCTGTTAAGAAAATTTAAATCAAAAAAAGAGAACCCAGTATGAAAGTTATTGTTACCGGTGCAAACGGATTTCTGGGGTCTTGGTTAACAAAGCGTCTGCTTGATGAAGGCCACGAAGTAACGGCTTTGGTTCGTAAAAGCAGTGATTTATCTGAGCTTGAAAGTTTAAAGCCAAATTACGTCTACGGCGATATTACTGACCTCGCTTCATTAAAAGCGGCATTTAAAGACCAAGAAATTGTTTTCCACTTAGCGGGTGCCATCGCTTATAAAAAATCAGAGCGCGCTTTGATGGAAAAAGTAAATGTGCACGGAACTCAAAATGTTGTTGATACCTGTGCACAACTACAAACCCCACAACTTTTACACCTATCTTCTGTTGTAGCCATTGGCGCTTCTTTCAAGAAAGATGTTTTAACTGAATCTTCTAATTATAATATTCAAGATTTAGACTTAGGTTATTTTGAAACGAAAAGAAAAGCCGAACAAATTGTTATGCATGCGGCGCTAGAAAATAAAATTCGCGCAGTTTGCGTAAACCCCAGTACAATTTACGGTGCAGGTGATGCTAAAAAAAGTAGTCGTAAAACTCAAGTTAAAGTCGCGGCTGGTAAGTTTCCATTTTACACGAATGGTGGCGTCAATGTTGTCGCCGTAGAAGATGTTGTCGAAGGAATTTTACTGGCGACGAAAAAGGGTAAAAACGGAGAACGTTATATCCTTTCGTCGGAAAATATGATGATAAAATCTTTATTTCAGCGCATCGCTAGTTTTGCTAATGTCAAAGCTCCGCAAATTTTAATGCCTAATTGGGGACTGCATACTTTAGGAACGGTTGGCGATACTTTGACCGCGATGGGCATGAAAGGCGGTTTTAGCCGCGAAAATGCTTACACCGCTTCAATGTTTCACTGGTTCGATTCAACAAAAGCACAAAATGATTTAGGCTTCAAACCTTCACCCTCAGACCAAGCAATCGAAAAAAGTGTGCGCTGGATAACAGAGCACGGCTATTTGAAATGAAAAAGCTCTTAGTTTTAGCGGGTATCGTTTTTTTAGTTAGTACTTTAGCTTTTGTGTTTTGGCTACCGAGTGAAACGCAGATCAAAGGCTGTTTAAAGACTTCAATGTACGGAGTCGATTTATGCCCTGTATCAAAAAATTATGTCTCATTGTCAAATATTTCTAAAAATTTGCAAAACGCGATTTTACTGACGGAAGATTCTGGTTTTTATCAGCATAATGGGTTTGATCAAGAAGGTATTTCGCATTGTATCGAAAAAATTAAAGAAAAAAGAAAATTAGTTTGCGGCGGCTCAACCATCACCCAGCAGTTGGCTAAAAATATGTTTTTATCAAAAGATAAAAGCTTTTTTAGAAAAGGTGCCGAAGCAATTATTACGTTACGAATTGAAAAAAGCCTTACGAAACGCGAAATCTTAGAACGTTACTTAAATGTGATTCAATTCGGAAAAAATATCTACGGCATTAAACAGGCTTCACAGTTTTACTTTAGAAAATCACCCTCGCAGCTATCCGTAACAGAGTCTGCTTTTTTCGCGATGATTTTACCGAACCCAGAAAAGTACTCACAGTCTTACTACCGCAAAGACTTAACTAAATTTGCTAGAAAGCGTTTGAGTAAAATTATCAATGATCTATTTAAATATAAAAAAATTAACGAGAATCAGTATTTAGCTGCAGAAGATAGTTTAGATTTCTTTTTAAGATCAGGCCAAGCAGTACCACAACCGAAAGAACAAGAAGAGATTTTAACTGAAGAAGATTTATCTGAAATGGAAGAGTAATTATTTAATTAATTTTTTTGAGAAAAGCTTCTGCGCAATCAATACAAATACCGCTAGATAAATAATTAATACCCCTAAATCAATGAGGCTAGACATACTTAATTGTCGATAAAGAATCGTCCGTGTTAAAGACACGGCATGAGTCAACGGAAAAATCTGCGCCAGCGACCGCATAAACAATGGCATGTCGTTGATCGAAAAATAAGTTCCGCCAATCAGCGACATCGGAATAATTAAGCCTGAAGTGGAAAAAATGAATGAATCATAGTTTTTAGCCAGCGAAGTCACGATCATTCCGAAAGCTGCAAATACTAAACATAGCAGAAATAAAATCGGCAGAACTAGATACACCTGAACTTTAAATAATCCAAAAAATAAAGAAATTAAAATTACACCGCAAATTCCGATGAAGCCTTTGGTCGCTGCCCACAAAATTTCGCCAAATAAAATTTGGTTCGGATTTAGCGGGGTTAAAAGCATCGTTAAGTAAGTTTTTTGGTAAGTTAGTTTTGTATAACTAGGATACGTTGATTCAAAGTAAGAAACCATCATCGCTGTCGAAGCTAATAAACCTGGATAATAAAATTCAATAAAACTTAGACCTTCAATTTGTTCAACGAAACGCCCCAGTCCAAAACCAATCGCCGCTAAATACATCAAAGGCTCAAGTGTAGTCCAAAACAAAGTAACTAAAAATGTTTTACGAAAAAATAAAAAGTTTCGAAGCCAAACTTGAATCACGCGTCGCCTCGCATGCTGTAGCCAGCTAACTTTAAGAATACGTCGTTCAAGTTAGCCAATCGAGTCACGTAGTGAATGTTTTGTAGCTGCATAATAAAGCTTTGTCTGGCTTGCACATTCGGAAAAAATGCAAACAGCTTATTTTCATGATCTTGAAAATCAATTTTTAAAGTACTTAGTTTTGATTTCCAATAACTGGTCTCGCTACCCGAACTAATTTCTACAACTTCGGCGCCAATATGTTTTTTAACTAATTCGGCCGGCGAAGCACAATCTAACATTACTCCTTGATCGATCATGGCTACGCGGTCGCAAAGCCTTTCGGCTTCTTCCATATAGTGAGTCGTTAAGATCATCGTTTTTTTCTGAGCTTTTAAATTTTCAAAATAATTCCAAATCCATAACCGCGCCTGTGGATCCAAGCCGGTCGTAGGCTCGTCTAAAACTAGTAATTCTGGCTGGTGAATCATGCCACGCGCGATGGCTAATCGTCGCTTCATACCGCCGCTTAACGCTTCAACGTGACGAAATTTTTGTTCGGATAATTTCATTTCAGATAATAAATGTTCCGCGCGTGCTTTGGCAATATCGCGTGGAACACCATAATAACTAGCGAAAATCTGTAGATTTTCTAATGAATTAAAATCAACGTCCAACCCATCTTCCTGGGGAACAACGCCAATTTTAGATTTAATTCTTTTGATATCGGTGCGGGCGTTAAGCCCTAGAACAAAAAGGTCACCCTTTGTGGGAACGACGTGACCATAAATCATCTTCATGGTCGTCGATTTACCGGCTCCATTGGGACCAAGAATCCCAAAACATTCACCCGGCTTGATTTCAAATGAGATATTTTTCACCGCCGTAATTCCATCAAAGTCTTTTGCAAGATTTTGTGCAACTACAGCGTTCGTCATTAAACTATTTGCCACCTTTAGGGCGTTTGTGCGGATCTAATTCTTTTACGCGAAGACGGATTGTTTTCGGCGTTACTTCAATTAGTTCAGTCTCTTTGATCCATTCCATTGCGAATTCTAATGTCATTGGCTTAACTGGCGTCACACGAATTGCTTCGTCTGAACCAGAGGCACGAACATTCGACATTCTTTTTGCTTCTTGAATATTTACAATCATGTCGTTGTCTTTAGCATTTTCGCCGACGATCATACCTTCGTAAACGATATCACCATCGTTCACGAACATTCTGCCGCGCTCTTGCTTATTCCAGATTGAATACGCATTTGCTTCGCCTTGACGATCTGAAATCATCGCACCATTGATACGAGAATTGATATCGCCACGGTACTCATCATAACCATCAAAGTTAGTATTTAATAAACCAGTACCGCGAGTATCCGTTAAGAACTCAGAACGATAACCGATTAAACCACGTGAAGGAATTCTGAATTCTAAACGCGTACGACCCGTTCCTTTTTGAACCATATTAGTCATAACGCCCTTACGCATACCCAACTTCTCAGTTACTGCGCCTACATATGGATCTTCGATATCGATCACTGCGTGCTCGAACGGCTCTAGTTTTTTACCATCAACGGTTTTAAAAATAACCTGAGGCTTAGAAACTAGTAACTCGAAACCTTCTCTGCGCATTTGTTCAATCAATACACCTAATTGTAATTCGCCACGGCCGACTACCTTAAAAGCATCGGTCGCATCCGTTTTTTCTACGCGGATTGATACGTTATAAAGTAATTCTTTTTCAAGACGCTCTAAAATTTTTCTTGAAGTAACTTGCTTACCTTCTTGGCCAGCGTAAGGACCATTATTGACCGAGAAAATCATTCCAACCGTAGGCTCATCCACTTTAATACGAGGAAGAATTTGTGGATTTGTTGCTGAAGTGATGGTGTCACCGATTGTGAAATCTTCGATACCCGCGATAATCGCCATGTCGCCCGCGCCAATTTCTTGAACTGGAACTTGTGAATTCACGAAATATTGAAACAACGCCGAAACTTTAACTTTTTTCTGAGCGTTTTCTTGAATGCAAAGAATTTCATCGCCGACTTTGACCGATCCGCCGCGCATACGGCCCATCGCTAAACGACCTACATAATCATTGTAACCAACGTTAGAAACCATTAACTGCAATGGCGCATTTTCAACGATTGTTGGTGGGGGCACTAATTCAACGATTGCATCGTAAAGTACGTTTAAGTTTCCAGTGTTAACCGCTGGGTCAAGTGTCGCCATACCATCACGCGCGATTGCGTAAATCGTGTGGAAGCTACATTGCTCTTCATTGGCTTCAAGATCGATGAATAGATCGAATAATTCATTGTGTACATCTTGAATACGAGCATCCGAACGATCGATCTTGTTGATAACAACGATCACTTTAATATTTTGCTCTAACGCTTTTTTCAAAACGAAACGAGTTTGTGGAAGTGGACCTTCTGAAGCATCACAAAGTAAGATTGCGCCATCAACCATGTTAAGTACGCGCTCAACTTCTCCGCCGAAGTCACTATGTCCCGGAGTATCTACGATATTAATTTTAATATCTTTATAAGTGAAAGAAGCATTTTTTGCCGCGATCGTGATTCCGCGTTCTTTTTCAAGGTCCATTGAATCCATCAAACGTTCTTCAACCGCTTGATTCTCACGGAATGTTCCGGCTTGTCGAATTAAGTGATCTACTAGAGTCGTCTTCCCATGATCGACGTGGGCAATGATGGCGATATTTCTAATTTTCGTTGGATCTTGTAGCATGTGTCTTTTCCTTTTATCCGTGTCCACCCATAAGGAATTCCTCATGGCTGGTGTCTTCTTGTTCTATTGTTCCGATTGAATTGAAGAAGTCTATCGCATGTGATAGTACTTCGTCATTATTCTTAAGTTGAAATATGGTCTTTCGGAAGGCCGAAGCTCCTGGGTAACCTGTCGAAAACCACATAGCGAACTTTTTAAGCTGAATATTCGTTATATGTTCCTGGCTATGGGCGCGAATTGCGTGATTAAGATCCATAAATATACCGGCGTAGTTACGCTTTAGGTCCGTACGCAGTGGTTCATTTTTCCAAAGGCTTAAGGCATCAGCAAAGATTAAAGGGTTTTTAAGAGCCCCGCGACCGATTAATACCCCATCACAGCCCGATTCTTTCAATCTTGAAACAGCTTTTTGTGGGGTTAAGATATCGCCGTTACCTAAAACAGGAATCTTCGTTTTAGCTTTTACGTCGGTGATAAAATCCCAATCGGCGTTGCCCGAATAACCCGCGGCGCGCGTACGACCATGAATTGCAACCCATGTAATACCTTCATCGTAAGCTAAGTTACATACGTCAACGGCATTGCGGGAAGCGTGATCCCAACCCGTTCTGATTTTAATTGTGACCGGAATTTTTACGGCTTTCACACAAGCGGAAAGCATTTTCTGCATTGCCGGAAGATCCTTTAACATGGCTGATCCCGCGCCTTTTTTCACGACTTTGGGAACAGGACATCCAAAATTAAGATCAACAAAATCAGCACCGTCAGCTTCCGCGATTTGTGCCGCCCGGGCGACGATTTCTGGTTCTTCGCCAAAAAATTGAATTCCGATGGGGCGCTGGCTTTCGTCGAAACTCATCAATGATCTGGTACGTTCAGATTTATATTCTAAACCCGTCGCAGAAACTAGCTCGGTTACCACAACGCTTGCATCTAGCTTTCGCATAAAACCGCGAAACGCATGATCGGTGATTCCGGCCATGGGTGCTAAAACAAATGGGTTTTTTTTAAGAGCTTCAAGAGGGTGGATGCGCATGAAGAAGGTATGCCCGAGACCATCCTAATTAGCAAAAAAAATCGTATTTTTTGAGGGAATTGATTTAAACTGCACTAAGTCTTAACCAAATCAAAAAAGTCGACGTTAAGTACGTAAATTTTTTCTTCAGACGAGGATTTAATGATCGCCGCTTTGTTTTTAATTTCGTCTAAAAGCATATTTTTTATTTGGTAAGCATCTTGTTCAGATAAAGTGTGAACCCCAGAGTAATGCAAATCTTGTAACTCTTCATTTTCAAAATTTTCCACGGCCTTCATGCGCCAATTTGTGTGATGGCGCAAAATCCAATTAGAATTATTTCCTAGGCGAATTTGCGTCTGGCCAGCGGTAAATCTACCTTTTTCATCTATGATTAAACCGGCTTCAATTAAGAACTGTATGGTCTCATTAAATTTACTGATTTTAATTTTAAAAATTTTTCTTAAAGTTTCTTTCGTCTGAAATTTGGGAATGGTGACGGCCATGTGTATAGCTGCATAAATCCAACTTGAATAATAAATCGCACGTTCTTTTTCATCTAGCTGATTCGTTGCGCCTAATCTTTGTGATAAGCTCATTCTCTTTTCTTGGATGGCGCTGATTTGCTCTTGAAAATGTTTTTTTAAATCCGCACTGCCCGCGCGATCTTTTTGGTGCAGTAAAAGTAGAAATGCTTTTTCTTCTTCGTTCAATTCGAAAAACCCACAGGCTTTATAAATCTGTTCGAGACTAAGTTCTGCTTTGTCTTTAAAGACTTGTGATAGGAAAGCGGCTTGGCAGCCCATAGCTTCCGATAGCTTAGCTTTCATGCCCCAAGAACCGACCTCTGCTTCTGCTTTATACCGCAAATAGTCTTTGTAGTGCTTAAATTCAAAAATATTTTTATTCATATATATCGATAAGATACAGCATATTATTAACTATTACTTAATATTTTAATAAATAATTAATTTATATTACGTAGAGATTTTTAATGTGTTGCGTTATTCTTCATTTCGCACCCTAACCCGCAAAAACATACCCCAGTTTTTGCAATTAACTGAGCATTAGCTCGAAACGGAGACCTATATGAAAACGATCGCACTTTTAACGTTGTTAACTGTACAGCTGACTAGCCTTTTTACGCCTGCCTTTGCAAAGGGCGGAAGTAGTGACGGTGGAGCAAATGCTGTAAATGGAGTTCTCTTAGATCTTTACCAAGACCACAAGATTGCCCGTACCAGCGCCAAAACGATGATTGAGTCGAGCCAGATTTTAAAAGCATTTTTCGAAAAAACTGAGGCTATGACTTACAATTTTAATTTTTTCGTTAGGTCAGAAAAAACTTGGTTGCTGGTAAACGATATTAACTTGGATGGCCATATTCTATGTAAAAATGCGAATATTACAAAAGCTTCAGCTAAAATTGTTGGTTGCCAAAATGAAAAATATGTTTTTATTAACAAAGACTGGTACGACACCGCAAAATCAAATTCACAAGCAGGCGTTATTTTACACGAAATTTTAGTCGGCATGGCTCAAACAAGTTTGCTTTATGATAACTCTGAAAAAAAGGCTGAAGCGGAATTAACAATTCAATTATTCGTAGCTGATGCTATTTTTGATCGTTTTGAATATGGCACTTTAAAAGATATTTTAGGATATGTTTCGCCAAATGCTACTTTGTTAACAAAAAGCGAAGCTAAGACTTTAAGAATTGAAATGCTATCCGCTATAAAGTCTTTGTGTATTCTTAATGACAGCTTAGCTACAGACTACTCTCAAAGTAAAAAATTGACCGTGCTAAAACAACTGAATCGAGGTCTGTCTGTTTTAGCAAGTGAATCTGCATTTGTTCGTCAAAATTACGAATTAAACCTAGTTAGTGCTTTATCTGGTGGTGAAGACAGCTTAATCGCTGGAAAATATGATCACTCAGTTGCTAAATTTTGCGCTCAACTTCCAAATTAATTACTTCAACCAAGTAACACGCCCCTCGATTTGTCGCGGGGCTTTGGGTGGATTGTGATCCGGGTAGCCCAAAACGATTCCACATAACAATTCCAGTTCGCCTTTTTTGTAATCCTCTAATTCGGTTACGCCCAAAAATTCATCGACTTCTTTTTTAATTTCTAATGGCGCACCCATCGTGCAACTACCTAAACCTTCAGCGACGCACGCTAAATTTAGATTTTCAACGGCCATATAAACACTCCCAATGCTGGTGTAGTGTTTTTCTTCCGAAGAATTTTGCGAGTAAGCAAAAATTAAAACCGGCGCATCGCCCAAAGTGAAAAAAAATCTTTCGGTAAATGCGTACAAAGATGGTTTTAATCTTTCGTGTAAAATATCTTTAATATTAAGCCAAGATTTTTGCGAATATTTCAAATATTCGTCTCGCTTTTGTCCTTGTACGACAAAGAAGCGCCAGTTTTGGCGATTCTTGCCGGATGGTGCATGCATAGCCGCTTCAAGAATGCGGTTTAGAACCTCTGCGGGTACTTCTTGCTTCTTAAATTGTCTGATCGACTTGCGCGCTTTTATTAATTCGTAAAAATCATCACGGTTTATTTGACCCATGAAGGTGATTATAACAAGATAAACCCAGATGACTACAAATGAAAACGTACCAAATTCGAAAAACTCTAAGATTGTTTTCTTGTTGTTATTTGCGGCCCTGATTGTAGCCGTGCTTTCGTCATTAAGTAGTGTACAAAAGATCGTGCAGCCCATGTTTCGTAATTCATCACGGGTGGTTTTAGCCAAGGTTTCGGCCATTTACGGCGAAGGCGCCTTACAGTTTTTAATTTTGAAAGTAAAAGACGCGAACGGGTTGCAAATTGAAGTATATCAGGTGAACCCATTAGTTAGTTCGCAAGAGTTTAAGCAAAAATTTGATTTGGCTTTAGATTCGGATGCTTACGTTACGATTGATAAAAATTCGACTAATTTAGCGCTTTCGGATGTAGATCACGACGGACATATGGATATTTTAGCCCCGTCGGTTGATCGCAATGGAAATTTAAGATTAAACACTTTTCGTTACAATGCGGATTTGAAAATGTTTGAACCGCACACCGAAACGACGAACTAATTCGTCGTTTTCTTTTTTAGATCGCGCCAAGACTTACCTTCCCGCGCTTTTGAATTTACCTGAAATGATTGAACCGCTTTATTATGCTGCTGGTAAGTTTCAGAAAATACATGGGTTCCGTTATTTTGACTGACAAAAAATAAATACTTCGAAGTTGCTGGCTTTAGCGTAGCTAAAATTGCTTCACGACCCGGATTTGAAATTGGCGTCGGCGGTAAGCCAAAGTTTGTATACGAGTTGTAGCGAGTTGGCGTCATCAAATCTAGCTTCGAAATATTTTTTGGCATTTGCCCTAGCTGTACGGCTTTGCCATATAAAACTGTGGGGTCAGTTTGCAATTTCATTTTTCTGACTAAACGATTGTGAAATACTGATGATACGATAGGTCTTTCGAAGCCTGCCCCAGTTTCTTTTTCTACGATACTGGCAAAAGTAACAATTTGGTTTCTGGTCCATTTTGACTCTTTAATTGCCGGTTGAAGTTCTTTCCACACGCTTGAAAATCTTTTTACCATTTGGGTAACAACCATTTTTGGCGTATCAAACTTGGTAATTTTATAAGTTTCAGGAAATAAGTATCCTTCTAAACTTTCTAAATCTTCACCCAGTAATGATTTAATAAAAACGCGGTCACGCATGATTGATAAATATTCTTCTTTGGGGCCAAAGCCGCTTTGTTGCAGAATATCTGCAACATCGAACATATTTAAACCTTCAGCGACTGTAAAATTACGGGCAACACTTTTTCCAGATATAATTACCGACATGATTTCATCTGGAGTCATCGCTTTATTTAATGAGTATTCGCCCACCTTAATTTTTGAATTCATTTTTTGTAAACGTGCATAAAACAAAAAGATGCGACCATTTCTAATCAAGTTCCGATTTTCTAGGTCAGACGCCACCTGCGCCATATTTGTGCCGGGTGCTACGTCGAATAAAACTTCCGTTTTATCTGTACTGACTGACGTTTTTAAAGTTTGGTAACCAAAAAAAACGACTACGACTGAAACCGCGATCGCTAAGCTAACGATGCTTAGCAGAACGACTTTTAACTTATTCGTCAAGATTCACTCCGGGTAATAACTTTGTTTTATCTAGGCTGGTTGGATCTTCTAGGCTTGCCACAGGCACTGTACAGTACTGAATTGCAAAGTGAGCCGACGGTCGGTCATTGCCTGATTTACCCATTCCGCCGAACGGTAATCTTGAGCTAGCGCCATTGGTTGTGCGGTTCCAGTTTAATAAACCCACGCGCGCTTTGAGCAAGGCTGTTTCGTAAAGCTCTTTATCTTTACTAAATAGCGCCATCACCAAGCCATAACCAGTTGAATTAACCATTTCCATCGTTTTATCAAAATCACTTGAACGGTAAATAGCTACGTTCGGGCCAAAAATTTCTGTTTTTTGATAAACAGAATTTGCATCGAAGCTTTTTACTAAGTGAATACTGGGCGTCACGTAGTGACCCTTGTGTTCAAGCTCTAAAGATTTTCCCCGCATCAGACTTTCTGCATTTTCACGATTTGCCATTTCTTGAAAGCGCACATATTTTTCTACGGCCGGTCCATTAATTAATGGACCCATAAAGGGATTTTTTGACCAGTGGCCAATCGTTAATTTTTTGGCGGCCTTGTAAAAACGATCCGTGAACTGATCGGCAATTTTGTCATGTAAAATAACTCGCGAAGTTCCTGAACAACGTTGACCCGTTGACATATACGCGCCCACTAAAGTTTCGTAGATCGCTTTATCGATATCAGCGTCTTCCCAAACCACGCTGGCATTCTTACCGCCCATTTCTAGCGCTAAAATTTTCCAGTAGTGATTTAAAGTTTCTTGTTTAATTTTTAATCCAACTTCATACGAACCCGTAAATAAAATTCCATCGACTAATTCATGTGCGACTAATTTACGGCCGGTTTCAGCTTCCCCGTGTACTAAATTGAAAACTCCCGGAGGAAATTCTGCTTTTTCAACCATCTGCGCGTAAAGTTGCGCGACAGCCGGAGTTTGCTCTGAAGGTTTGTACACAATGGTGTTCCCAGAAATAAGTGCCGGAATAATATGACCATTTGGTAAGTGAGCCGGAAAATTAAATGGACCAACGACCGCCATTACCCCACGTGAACGGTAACGGATCACTCCGTCAACTTGCGGAAGTGCGTTGGTAATACGTTCATCTTGGATTAATTTAACTGATTCATTTAAGGTAATATCAATTTTTCCGGCTAAAGCTTTTGCTTCAGTCGTTGCGTCCCACAAGGCTTTACCTGTATCGCGCGCGATCAGTTCAGCCATTTCAGATTCGTGCGCCACAAAAATTTCTTTTAATTTGAGTAAATATTTTTTTCTTTCATTTAATGAAAGCTTCGCCCAACTCATGTAAGCGTCTTTTGCCGCATGGCAAGCACGGTCAACGTGATCTAATTTATAAGTGACCGTCATCACTTGATCACTTAAATCTGCCGGGCTGATATCTTTAAACTGCCCATCGTTTTTTTCGCCCATGATAAAGCGACCGTTAATAAAATCGCCTGCGAACGAAATATTTTTTAAGCTCATGTGTTTTTTCTTCCATATTCAAAAGGGGCTACAAAAACTTCTTGGTCTAAGTCAGCCTTTAATAAATCCCGGGATTTATTCGGAATCGAAATAACTCCATCACGAATTTCATAGCCAGTCATGACACAACGAAAATCATCTGCACCGGTACCTACTAAGCCTTGGGTCTTGAATGTAGAGTCTTTCATTTCAGTTAAGCGAAGTTTTTTACCCATTTTGATCGGTAAAATATCTTTAGTGTCGGCGCCGTAATGGGGGCCGCCATCAAAAGGATCAACTTCGTCTAAATATTCAAATCCGATGCTTTCTAATAAATGTTGCGCCGGCTTGGTAGCCTCGCCCACGCGGCCAATCACTAAACGAGCTTTGGCATCTAATAAGCTCATGTAAATATCTTCTTCCGGAAACAATGATTCAATAAATTCTTTGTTTGTTTGTGAAAGCATATCGGCTTCTTGATATGGTAAGCCCGTGAAACGACGGCCTAAGGCTTCCCAGAATTCACTGCGACCTTCCTCGGTTAGCGGCGGAGTTAGCTCACACAACACACGTTTTTCAAAACGATCTGGATTTAGTCCCATATAAATGAAGCGGCTTAAAGAAATTTGTTTTCCTAAACGCTCGGGTCTGCGGCGGTAAGAACGGTCGACTAATAAGCCCCCAATTTCACTTGGGCCGTCCGTATCGAGCTGGAATCGTAAAACTTGATGGATAAATCCAATTCCTAAATCTTGTGAGAAATGATCACGTTTTAAAATTTTAAAATAAGAATGTGGAGTATGCTCAGTGCCATGTTTTGCTAAAATTAAAGAGCTTCCAACAATCATACTCTGTTCGGTATCCTCGATCACAAAAATATACTCAGATTTATCTTTTTCTAATTCGCTGGCGAATGATTTTTCACTGCGTTCTATTTTTTCGGCTAGAATTTTTCGATCGCCCGGCAAATTAAGTAAATTAAATTGCTTAGCTAAGTCAGTTAATTGCGTTAAATCGTCGCGTTGTACACTTCGTATAATAAAACTCATAAACAAAACCTTTCGACCATCTGTTGATAAAAATAAGTCGCTTTTTCTAGATCTTCGATTTTAACATGTTCTTCAGCCGTATGCACATTGCCTTCGCGAACCCCTGCGCCAATGCAGATACATTCGATATTAAGGCGAGTAAATAAGCTGGCTTCATTTGTTGACGCAAGTGATATGCACTTCGCATCAAGGCCCATCTTCTGCAACACGCTTTGCGCGGTTTTAACTAATACCGAGTTTTCGGCAGTGCGGAATGGTTTTTTATAATCTGTAATACGAAACTGAGCCCCGCACTCGTCACAAATGGCCTGTATTTTTGCCATCCATTTTTCGTACTGCTCCTGCGTGACGTTGGGTAGAATACGACATGATCCACCTAGCAAAATACTGTCTTCAAAAGTACGGATAATTCCCACGCTTAATGTTGAATAGGCAGGTTCAAAATCAGTATCTTGAAATTGCTGCATATCGATTTCGATTTCTTGCATCACGCGATAAATTTTATTTAATTTTACTAAACTTACATTTTTTAAATGGGATGCAAAATCAAGCTCGATCATTGCTTGATTTGGAATCATATTAAAACGAGTTCCGCCGTCGGCTTCGATCAAAATCATATTGTCAGGCATTTTTTGTAAATAATCGAACATCTTCTTAATTGCGTTGTCACCTAAGTGCGGCGTCGATGAATGCGCTGATTGACCGGCAAAAAGTTTGGTTTGCGTTGAAGTTGATTCTAAAGTTCCTCGCACTGATTTATAATTTCGTTCTTCTTCCGGAATCGGCAACCGAACTTCAACCACCGCAAAGCCTTTGGCGGCTTGAATAATTTTTAAATCACTGGTTTCGCCAATTAATGCATACTTTGCATTTAATTTATTTTTTCTAATCAGACGTAGCGCACCCTGCATTCCGGTTTCTTCACCGAAGGTGCCAACTAACACGGGCTTTAACTTGGTAAAAGACTCTTTCTTAAAATTTTCTAGTGCATTTAATTTACAGATGAAATCAAGTTTTACGTCGGCTGCGCCTAAACCATAAATTTTTCCGTCGGCAATGCTGGCATCAAACGGATTAAATCCATTCTTTTTCCACAACACAAAATTGCCCGGATCAATCGTATCTAAATGCGTTTGTAATAAAAATTCGTTATCGCCAGGTTTAAAGGCTTCCGTACGAACTAAAATATTAGCGTGCGTGATTCCATTTTGCACTTCGTGCATTACTTCTACATCAAAGCCCGCCTCGCGCGCTAGCTGAGCTAAAAACTCAACGACTTCAACCGTCGAACTACCCGGAGAACTATCAAGAGCAATTAGCTTTCGACAGGTCTCAATCAGATTGGCTCGGCTGGTTTCGTCTGAATTCAAATTAGATTCCTTGTAAAATTGTTTTTTCGATAATCTCTAATGCAAGATCGATGTCTTGGTCTTCGATAATCGCGGGAACTAAAAAGCGAATTCGCACGGGTTCTTTGCCGCAGCTAAATGCGATGATGCCGTTTGCAAAAAGTTTTTTTATTAAAGCTTCAACTTGTTCTTTTTTTCCATCGAATGGAGTAAAGGCAATCATTAAGCCCATGCCGCCCGCGTCTTGCGCCAGGCCTTTGCAAGTTGTTTCGTTTAAATAATTTAAACCTTGTACGAATTTTTGATGAATTTTTAAAATGCGCCCATTGGGTCCTAAATATCCTTCTTCCAGCATTTCTAAAATTTCTAACCCAGCCGCCATCGAGGCACTACCGCCGGAAAACGTACCCGCAATTAAGCCTGGTTTTGGATTATATTCTTCCGTATATAAAGTGGCGCCTAGCTGAACTGTTTTAGCGATGGTGACGATATCAACATACTGGCCTAAATCCATTGTTTCAAAAGCAAAAAATTCTCCAGTACGTGCAAAAGTTTGCACTTCATCGGCCCATACCGCGATATTATTTTTTTTGCAGAACTCTAACATCGGAACATAAAATTCACGTGGAGTAGGGATGAAGCCACCTTCACCCAGCATGGGTTCAAAAACAAAACACGCGATATCTTTTTCATGCTTAGCGTATTCTTCTTTCATTTTGTTGAAAGCTTTTTCAGAACTTTGTGGATCTTTTTTGTCATAAGTAGGAATGTGGATCACTTCGTTATAAGAAGGTAAACCTTGGCGGTAGGCTGGGTTATCTGTCACTTCTGCCATCATCGTTGATCGACCCGCGAATGCATTTTTCATTGCAAAAACATATTTAGCTGGAGAATTTTTTTGGCGCGCCATTTTAAGCGCATTTTCATTAGCCATTGTGCCGCAAGTTGAAAACCACGCGTGTTTCAAACGACTTTTGCGACTAGCAATTTGAACTAATTTTTCAGTTAATTTCCAGTAATCATTATTGGGCTGAATATTTCCCTGCATGACCACATCAGATAAAGATCCGCGCACGGCGGCTTTCATCACGCGTGGATTACTGTGACCCATAATGTGAATTCCGATTCCGTTAATTAAATCAAGCTTAACGCTGCCATCTTCCAACTCAACATAAGGTCCGCGACCGGCACCGGTTCCAATATAATTGTGATACAAAGGTCGGCCACGTAAGCTGCCCGTTTTATCAATTAATTTTTTTGAATTTTCCATTAGGCTTGCTTGGGGCGGGCGAACCGAACTGATTTCGCTGTTAATCACCATCACTTCATCGATGAGGTCGTTAACTAAATTTTCTACCTTCGGATCGTTATCGATTTTACGACCTACTAAAATTTCGTCAGAAGTTTCAACATGGTTAAACGCGTTTTTTAAAACAGATAGCATAAAAGACCTTTCATGAAGGAATTACCAAGAGTCTCATTATTTTACATCGGTGCACTAGTGCGTGACAATCGCGAGATCTTGTTTGTAGACTTTGGCTCTATGCCTCAAGAAAATAATGTGACTTTTTCGCAGCTTTTTGAACAAGGACTTGCTTCGCAGCAACAAAAAAACTGGGATGCAGCGCTCGACTCTTATCAGCAAGCACTAGACAAAGGTCTTAAAGATATGAATCCAAACCAAGCCTCTGCCATTTATCATAACATGTCGACCGTGGCGTTTGAAAAAGCCGATTTTTTAAAAGCTTACGTTTGGTCAAAAAAGGCTGTGGCATTGAACCCGAGTAATAAAATTGCGGGGCAATCTTTAGAACAACATTCGAAAAAATTTGAAGTTCCCCAACTGGCTCATCAAATTTCGAGTTACGAAAATTTAAAAAGTGCTTTACGACTTACCTCGATTGATTTTTTATCGATTTTAACTCTGGTTTTATTTTCAATCACTTTAATGTTTACTTTTAAAAACCTTATCCTTAGCAAAAAAAACGCGGTTGAAAATTTACCTC
Source organism: Bdellovibrio sp. (assembly GCA_014376435.1). Classification (GTDB taxonomy): domain Bacteria; phylum Bdellovibrionota; class Bdellovibrionia; order Bdellovibrionales; family Bdellovibrionaceae; genus Pseudobdellovibrio. Next base: position 116,590 of record JACMRL010000025.1, read on the forward strand.
GTCGTGGATTTTCATGGGTTGCTTTTGTTTTAGGTTTAGCAACTTTTGTAACTTTATTTTCGACAATTATTTTATGGAACGATGAACTAACATTACGCGGACTGATCATTGCCGATAAAACGGCCGTCCAAACGGCTCCGGGCGAGAATAAACCCGTGATTTTTGAAGTTCAACCTGGCATTGAAGTCGAAGTCATCCAAAGCCAAGCTGATTACGTTCAAGTTCGTTACCCTGGAGCTTTTTCAGGCTGGATTCCTAAAAAAAGCATCGAAGTACTGTCGATTGCTCAATAACTGATTTGTCGCTAGTCAAGTTAGCACATTTCGACCCGATATTTCAGCAACCCTATGCGAAAATTTTTGACATCAAACAGGCATTCGGGTCTTATCAATTTAGGTGCAAATTATGGTAAGTAAGAGCTTGAAATTATTATTCATTTTGACAGTTTTTCAATTTTTTGTTGGCTGTGCTTCTGACAATTCAAAAACCGAAACTCCCGAAGGCGCTTTTAAGTTCGCCAAAGAGTTTGAAGACGCCGATCGTTACGAAATTGCGATTCAAAAATACGCTGACGTAAAAAATAAATTTCCTTACAGCTCTTACGCTGTTTTAGCTGAACTTGCGATTGCCGATGTTCAATATAAACGTGAATCATATGCTGAATCACAAATTGCTTACCAAAATTTTCGCGAACTTCATCCAAAACATGTAAAAATTGATTTCGTTCTTTACCGCATTGGCATGAGTTACTTTTTACAACTTCCGGATACAATCGATCGAGATTTAAGTTTAGCTCAGGATGCAATTTACAGCTTCAATGAAGTTATTAAAACTTATCCAAATTCAGAACATCTAAAAGATGCGCGCGAATATCGCGAAAAAGCTTATGTGATGCTGGTTGAAAAAGAACTTTACGTGGCTGACTTTTATTTCAAACAAAAAAAATATGATTCCGCTTTAACCCGTTATGAAACGGCTTATCGTAAATACCCAGGTTTTGGTTACGACCCAAAATCCTTACTGGGCGCTAGTCGCGCGGCGGAAAAACTTTCAGACACTAAAAAACAAAAACAATACTCAAGCCTACTTATTTCTAAATTTGGTAACTCAGACGAAGCTAAAACAGCCAAGAGCGAGGGACTTTAATGAAATCGTTTTCTCAGCAGCTGATTGATGAAGCCCGCGTTGCCTTTATCGAAGGTGACTACAAAACCGCTGAGCCTTTATTAAATCAACCCACTTTGATTAACTCGCGCAACACAGAGGTTTTTCAAATGCTGGCTACGATCTATTATGATCAAGGCAAATTTAATAAAGCGATTAAAACTTTTAAACGTGCTTTAGAAATTGACCCTGGCTACACAGACGCGGCCGTAGGTCTTTCAATTATTTTAAACGACATTGGCCGTTACGATGACGCTAAAAAAGTTTTTGAAGACGCCAAGGCCTTACTTGATTCTAAAAAACAATCTACAGAGCCAAACGTAAACGAAAAGTTTGCGTCTAAACATGCCGAACTTGCTGACCTTTATTTACAACATAAACGCTACAGCGAATCGATCGAGCAATACACGAAGGCGCAGCAACTATCTGAGAAAAAAGCTGACTACGCCGTTCGTATTGCCGAATGCTATGTACAGGCCGGCCAAAAAGATAAAGCGATTAAAGAGCTTAAAGCGATCTTGCAAACAGATCCGAAGCTAATCACGCCTCGACTGAAGCTGGGTTTAATTTTATACAACGGTCATCATATTGCCGAAGCGGTCGACCAATGGGAGAATATCCTACGCTACGACGCAAAAAACCAAGAAGCACTTCGCTACTTGAAAATGGCGCAAGCCGCAGGCGTTACGACTCTTTCACTTTAAGATTTAAAAGGAATTGAAATGGCACAAATTAAAGACGAAATGACATCTTTCTTATCTAAAGACGATATTGCAAAACTAGTTTCAAAATTAGCGACGCAAATTGAAAACGACTATGAAGGTAAAGAAATTATTTTCATCTGCCCGCTGCGCGGATCCATGCATTTCACCGCTGACCTCATGAGAAAAGTTGGATTGATGCAACAAGTAGATTTCGTCTATCTGCAATCAACTGAAAAAGGCGGAGCCATCCGCATGACGAAAGATATTTCAATTAACATCGCCCACAAACACGTAATCATCGTTGAAGAAGTGATTGATACAGCTCGTACACTTAGCTTTTTACAGAGCCGTTTATTAGCTTCAAACCCGGCTTCACTTAAAATCGTAACTTTATTAGATAAGCCCGCCCGTCGCGAACTTCCAATTCGTGCAGACTACATTGGTAAAACCATCGAAGATCGCTACGTGATTGGTTATGGTATGGATTCAGAAGAAATGGGTCGTAACTACGCTGATATCTACGTTCTGAAGAACTAGTTGATGGCCTAGCCGGCCGCACCTAGCCGGCCGCACCTAGCCGGCCGCACCTAGCCGGGGGCGCCTAGCCAGCCGCGCCTAGCCCATTAAAGCATTAACTACGAAAAGTGTAATCACACAGACAACATATAATAGTACGAATTGTTTAGGGATCATGAAGCTTCCTCCGCCGTGTGAAACATAATTAATTATCAACCTATTTAGAATAGTTGAGATCGTTCTGCTCTTCAAATATTCGCATAAAAACGCGCCCAAGGTCGAGATTGTGTTTTTATATGAGATTTCAAATCAAAATAATCGATATTTAAGTTATTCCCGAAAACAGACGATAAGAATTCATAATCCAAAGGGGGATCTATGAAAGTTCTATCCAATTTACGTAATCGCTTACGCAAAAATCTTTTAAAAAATCAAAGCGGACAAGGTGCTACCGAGTACATTTTGTTACTTGTTGTCGTTGTTGGTTTAGTAATGGCGTTTGGACCAAAAATTAAAAAAACAATGAGCGATAAAATGGCCGATTTAGACACAAGCATTCAAGGCGTTAAGGCTACAGAAAACTAATTTATGACCCTCGAATACGTACTCCTCATGGTTGTTGGCGGCGTTTTATTTATGTCCGTCTTAATCAAAGCTCCTAAAAAAGGTTTTGAACAAGGCGGGGTACGGCTTGCTGCAAGAGTTGAAACACAAATTGCTACGGGATCAGGTTTTAAGCCATTCCCGAGCGGAGCCAGTGATGAAGACAAACGAGTTCCATGGATTGATAAAGAATAAGCGCGGACAGTTTGCCATCGAGGCAGTGCTGTTGATGACTGTTCTTGTGGGTGCATTTATTGCGCTTACCAAAGAAGCTCGTGATCGAAAAGTACTTCAAAACTTAACGGCTGAACCGTTGACCCGCCTTGCGACAATGGCAGGCTATGGTACTTGGAAAGAAGCTTGTTCAGCTCAAGGAAAATCAAACAAAGAAACTTTGGGTAAATGCCACCCTAACTCAATTCATCGCTCATTAAGTTCGGATCCTTCACAATGAAGTTAACTATTAATAAAACTAAACCATCGATGCTTCGTTCTAATTCAGGTTTTATTATCGCTGACTTTTTATTTTCATTTGTATTAGTCATCGGCATCGGAATGATAATTTTTGCTTTAACTTTTTCTTTAGCTATGGTTGAAGTTGCGCAGTACATCGTTTGGTCAAGCGCGCGTAATTTTGCTGCAGCCAATACTACAGAATGGAGTGGCTCACTTCAGGCTGGAACAAAATTTAAAAATTTAAGTAGCCAATTTCCTTTATTAACAGATTCGAATTTATTTTCTCTACCATTTAATACTTTTAGAGCAGGTGACCTAGCAAAAGTCGATTCTGACTTTGCCGGGAAAATTCCTGGTGGTGATATCGGCAATTCAGATCCAACCGGCGAACAACGTCAGCCTTGGATTGGCGCTAGTGCTAAAATTAATTTGAAAATGTTTAATGGTTTACAAATTCCTTTCTTGGGAAAAGCGAGTGATAAGCCGATTGAATTTCCTATTCGCGCGTTTGTTATTCGTAGCCCCAGTAAAGAAGATTGCACTAATTTTTATAAATACGAAAATCGCTTTGTAAAAGGAATCAAGGCAATCGCTGATTTTGCAGAAATGAACTCAAATCTTTTAAATCCGCCAACCGATGAAGCCACTGCGTATGCAGTTCAGGAAGACAACGGATGTTAAAATTTAAAAAAACGAATAGAAAATTTAAAAAGTCCGAGGAAGGCATGGCGATTATCGAAGCTATCCCCGTTCTTTTTTTATTAGTCGTTGTATTTAATTTTTCATTAGGATTTTTCGGCGCCGTTCATTCAGGTATTTTGAACTCGATGGCTTCATATAATTACACTTTGGAAACTTTCAGGTTTAAATCTAACTTGATGTACTTTCGTCCCGGTGGCGGCGTTACGCATTATTTAAAGTCTAGTAATCGCATTCACGGTACAACTCAAGAAGGTAGTGTGGCGCCGACGGGTCGTGAAGATAAAAACAAGTGGCCCGCAACGATCCGTGGAATCACTTTAAATTATAGTAAAGACGATGCCAAACGCAGCCTGGCGAGTGCTGGAGTTGAAAGTAAGCGTGAGTATGCGGGTCGGAAAAGTTCGTCGAATGTTTGGTTTGCGAATTCGGATTATAAACCTGCCGAAGGAAATTCAATACAAACGCCTAGGATTTGGATCAAGACCGTTTATGGAATCTGTTTAAATGCCGATTGTGGTGGAGAGTAGGAGTTCAAAATGGGACCAAACGAATCAAGAAATTTATGGATCTCAATCGGCGCAGGGGTTTTTGCAACCTTTATGCTATATTCGTATTCGCAAGAGAAAAAAGCCGACATGGAAAAAGTTGCAGGCGATAAAGTAAGAGTGGTTGTGGCAAAATCTGATATTCGCGAAATGGATACCATTTACGACGACGTTCTAGAAGTTGTCGAAAAAAATCGTGCTGATGTTGAGCCTGATTATTATTCTTCTATCCCGGAAGTCATTGGTGGCGTAGCCGCAATTCCGATTAAGCAAAGACAAACGATTACTAAAAATAAGGTTTTAGAGCCGGGACCTGAAACCGGAATGGCAATTCAAGTTTCCCCGAATAAAAGAGCGGTGACGATTCCGGTATCTGATGATCGTGCGAATGCCCGTCTGATTCGTCCGGGTGACCGAGTAGATATTATGGCCATTATTGATTCAGGAAAAGGTGTTGCTGCAAAACGTGAAGTAAGCGTAATTATGCAAGACGTAGTTATTTTGGCAACTGGCGTGAATGTGCACAACAATTTACCTAGAACAATCGAGCGTGACCCGTCTGGAAAACAACTTGTGCAAACAACTTTAACCGGCGATACAAAATATTCTACGATTACGATTGAAGCCGATGTTCAACAGGCGCAAGATTTAGTTTATTTGGTATCAGCTAATTCAAGCAGTTTATATTTTCTGTTACGTAATCCAAATGACCGTAAAATTATTCCGCGTATGACGGCGTCTTCCTCTGAGACAATCCAAAGCAAGACTTCAGTCCCGTCTAGTGGTTATTATGTTCCACCAGTTCAGAATGGCAATCCGGGCCGTTAGGCTATATACTTAGACCTGGAATGAAACGAAAAGTAATCTACCTACTTTGTATTGTTATTTTTTGTCGTGAGCTTTTAGCTCAACAACCTGCTGCGAATCCACCGCCTACACCCGCGGCTACAAGTATTGAAACCGCCCCTGAAGAAATTTCGACTGAAAAACCAAATGCGCGACGCATTCGTCGCCATATTAATATGGTCATCGGCGTTGAACATGACGAAGAACTTTTAATTCCAAATATTGAAACAACAATTAAGGGCCGCACTGATTTTTTCGACATCAAAAGAATCAAGGGCACCGATTTTTTTAGAATTAGTCCTAAAAAAGTTGGTAACGGCATTGCCACAATCAACAACAAAAAAACGGGTCAAATCTTAGTTGAACTTCGTTTTGATATTCGCGATGACTCGATTGAAAAAACCATGCGTGAAGTTCAATCTTTATTGGGTGATATCGAAGGCATCGAATTTAAAATTGTTAACAACATTATTTTAATCGATGGTTATGCAATTTTGCCGCGTGATTTAGTGCGCATTGCCCAGGTTATTAAAAACTTTGGTCCTGATAAAGTTAAATCCTTAGCAACCTTAAGCCCGATTGCCCGTAAAAAAATTGCGGAATATATTTCTAGAGATGTAAATAACCCAGATGTGCAAATTACGGCCGTAGGTGATTATTTAAAACTTGAAGGTGTTGTTAATAATAAAGAAGAAAAAGACCGAATTAATTCAATCGTTGAATTGTATATGCCCGATCTAGTGATCGACGTAGCCCCAGATACAGAACATATTAAAATTTTGGGCCGTAAAAATGGCGGCCAGATTAGTAGTTTGGTTATTAATTTAATTACCGTTAAAAAAGACGAAGACAAAGTTGACCCCCCACCAAAAATGATTCAGGTTGTAGCCCACTTTGTTGAATTCAATAGCGGTTACTCAAAAGGTTTTGATTTTAACTTTTCTCCTTCGTTAGGAGCTATTGATGGGCCGTCTCGCGGACCGACTTCAACGTTAGGTGAAACAGCGCAAATTTTGAATAACCTTTTGCCTAAATTAAAATGGGCAAAGTATCACGGTTTTGCGAAGGTTTTAGATACGGCATCAATTTTAATTCAAGATGGCTCTTTTGGTAATATTACTAGAAAGGTGAGATTAGCCGTTGGATACAAAGATTCTGCTAACGGCGGCAAAGAAGCTATCACACAAGAAGCTGGCGTCACACTTAAGTTAACTCCAAGAATTAAATCTGAGCGTTCGGGATTAGTCTTGCTTGAGAATTTAACTGTTAACGTGAGTGATACCAATGAAAATTCCAACAATGATACAACGATCAACACCCAAATCAGCGTGCGCGACCGTCAAAGCGCAGCGTTCGGCGGCTTGATTAAAAAGCAAACCAGCAATAGCTTTGGTAATTCACCAGATACGAAAGACGCCATTTTTACTCTGCGTCAGGGTAAGAACTATTCTCGTAAAGATTCTCAGTTTGTGGTGTTCATCACCCCGATTATCAAATCGTCGGCTAGTGCAGGCTCTGAGCAAGTTAAAAAGAAATTCAGATTACGCGAATAATTTGCATCTAACTCACACCTAAGTCTCGTTTAGAGACAGGTCGTTTCAACCGAGAAGATGACGTGGAGGTCTATTGGCAATCAACCCTCAGTGTAATTTAATCGCCGTTGTCGGCGGTAAAGGTGGAGTCGGTAAATCCGTCTTCGCGGCAAATTTAACGGCGGCCTTAACGATCGAGTTAAGAACTCCGGTATTATTAATTGATTGCGACTCGAAGAGTGTGGGCGATCAAAATATTATCACCGGCATTAAACCAATTAAAACTTTGCGTGAGTTAGCAAACTCAACTCAATCTTTAAATGCGACTCCGCTACAACAAATCGTAACTCAACATCCATCGGGATTTTCTTACTTAGGTGCCGTGCGTGGGCCAGAAGAAATTTTAAGCGTGGCTCCAGAAAATTTATCAAAGCTGATGGAGTTTTTTTCACGTAGTTATAAATTTATAATCGTCGATTTAGGAAATGATTTAGGCCCGATGCAAGCCGCTATTCTACAAGATGCAACGGCCATTACGATTGTGGCGACGCCAGAAATTTTAGTGGTTCAGCAAACGCAACGTATGATTAATGATTTATTAACTCAAACTTATCCTAAAGAAATGTTTCAGTTAGTTCTAAATAAATTTTCAAACGCGGGCTTACAACCGCAAGTGATCGGACAACATTTAGGTTTATTGCCATTAGCGCTTATTCCGGCTGATGAAGCAACCACAGCCGCGTCTTTACGTGATTCAAAACCCTTCGTTGTATCGAATCCAAAATCACCTTTATCAGCGGCTTACTTCGATTTAGTTCGTAAGTTAACGGGTGGCGTTTTACAAAAATTAAAAACTGTGCAAAAACCAAAACCTGTGGCGGTTGCTAGTTCTGCGGCGCCAGCCACAACGAATGCAAATCCGAATGGCTATGACGTTCGTACATTACTTAAATTGCGCATCCACTCAGAATTAATTCGTACGATTGATCTTAAAAAAATTCTGTCCGAAGTGGGCGATAGCGAAAGTAAAGAAAAAGAATTACGCGCAAAAACCCAACGCGATATCGGTTTAATCGTTGATAAAGAAGCTCCGGACGCAGCCCGGGACGAGCGCCAAAAACTAGTTAAAGAAGTTTTAGAAGAAGCTTTAGGGCTTGGACCACTAGAAGATATGTTAGCCGATCCAGCAATTTCTGAGATTATGGTTAACGGTGCAAATAAAATTTTTATTGAAAAAAGTGGCAAGGTTCAATTAAGTGGAATTAAATTCACTTCGAATGATCACCTTCGCCGAATTATTGAACGCATTGTTACACCACTTGGTCGTCAAATTAATAATTCGACTCCGTATGTAGATGCGCGTCTTAAAGATGGTAGCCGAGTAAATGCTATTATCGAACCTTTAGCACTTGATGGCCCTGCTTTGACTATTCGTAAGTTTAAAAAAGGCGGAATTAATCCAGAAAAATACATCGAGTTTGGTAGCGCATCAAAAAACATGTTGGACTTTTTAAAAATTGCCGTTGAATACGGATATAACGTGGTTATAAGTGGTGGTACCGGTTCAGGTAAAACATCTTTATTAAATATGATTTCACAATTTATTCCCGCGCACGAACGCGTAATTACGGTCGAAGATGCGGCTGAATTACAAATGATGCAAGAACACGTTGTGCGTCTTGAAACCCGCCCGCCTTCAATGGAAGGAACAAATGCGGTTACGATCCGTGACTTAATCAAGAATGCTTTACGTATGCGTCCGGACCGCATCGTGGTGGGAGAAACTCGTGATGGAGCCGCCTTAGATATGCTGCAAGCAATGAACACCGGGCACGATGGATCGATGACTACAACGCATGCGAATTCACCACGTGAGTGTATTGCGCGTTTAGAAACTTTAGTCATGATGTCGGGTCTTGATTTACCCATCCGCGCAATTCGTGAACAAATTGCGGGGGCCGTTGATTTGATCGTACAAATCGTGCGACTTTCTGATGGCAGTCGTAAAATTATCAGCATTACCGAAGTGGTCGGCATGCAGGGTGATGTGGTTACGCTAGCTGAAATTTATAAATATAAAGAAACAGGTTACGATAAAAATCGTAAAGTTCTGGGCCAATTCCAATCAACGGGGACTGTGCCAACGTTTGCGCAAGAGATTAAAGATAAGGGTGGGCATATCCCAATGGAAATCTTCTCAAATGAGATTCCAAAGGCAATCCCGGCCGCTGCTACCGCGCCAACGACGCCAGTGAAAAAAGTAGGATAACGAGGACGATATGGATTTATCTTCGGTTACTAAAATTTTTGGTTATGCCTGGATCACCTTCCCATTATTTGGGATCGCGGTTTTCTTTTCAGTTTATTTTTGGGCTGATAAGGTTTTAGTAAAAGTTTACGATAAAAGTTTGGGTAAGCGTACCGACATTATGCGCTACATGAAATTAATCGGTATGGATGTGACTGAGAAAAAAGTAACTCAGCTTTTATTAGCCAGTAGCTTTGGTTTAGGTTTTTTATTCTTTATTATCACTTGGCCGAATTTTCAAGTTGGAATCTTTTTGGGTATATCTGCCGGGATTGCTGGTTTTCAACTGCCACCGATTATTTTTAAAATGATGTATGAAAAACGCTGCTCACAGTTTGTTGACCAAATGGTTGATGCGCTGACGATTATGGCAAACGGAATTAAATCTGGTTCGAATCCGCAGCAATCAATGCAGCGAGTGGTTGAAATCATGGCTAACCCCATTAGTTCAGAATTTTCACAAGTTATTACGCAGACGCAGTTCGGTCAAAGTTTCGAAGAAGCTTTAAGTGATCTGGGCGAGCGCATTCCTAGACCCGATGTCCAGATGTTTGTCGTGGCGATTAATATTTTAAAAGAAACCGGTGGAAACTTAGCCGAAACTTTCTCGACCATCGTCAGTACAATTCGCGAAAGACAAAAATTAGAAAAAAAAATCTCTGCCATGACTGCTCAGGGCGTTATGCAGGGAATTATCGTTACTTGTATTCCATTCGTTCTAGGTGGAGTTCTGTATTTACTAGACCCTACTTTTATTGCGCCAATGTTTACAACTTTTATGGGTCTAGTCATGCTAGTCGGTATGCTAGGTTTGCAAGTTATTGGTGGAGTCATGATCAAAAAGATTGTTACAATAAAAGTGTAAATGGAGAAATTCATAATGAAGCACTTGTTATTGTCATTCGCAATCGTCACGTTATTTTTTCAATCTGCTCACGCCCTAGTAGATATGAATAACGCCAGTTATTCCAATACCTGGATCGATATGGAAGTTCCCGGCAGTGGTTACGATATGAAAATCGTACGCTCTTATAAAAGCCGTACAATCTATAACGGAATTTTTGGCTTTGGTTGGTGTTCGAATTTTGAAACAAAGTTAACCATAACTTCAGAAGGTAATATTAAGATTACCGAGTGTGGTGACGGACAAGAAGTCGTTTTTTCTGCGCGCGAAATCACTAAAAAAGATATCGATAATACAATCGCACAAATTATTAATAAGATGAAAGGTGATCCAAAAGTGAAATCTGGATCGCCCGACTACTTCAAACAACTTTCTGCGCAGTTGCTAGAAGACGATGACAAGCGTTCGCAATTTGCTCGTCAATATGGAGTTAACGTACAAATTAAAGAAGGTACGAAATTCATGGCTAACGGTAAAGAGGTTGAAAACGTGGTATTAGCTAAAGGCTTTTACACTCGCAACTTACCTGATGGCAGCTATCAGCGTTATGACCTACAAGGCCGCATTACTCATATGTACGATAAAAATGGTAATTTTTTAAAGTTTGATTATGAAAAAGATCTTTTGAAAGAACTGGAAGATAATAACTCTAGAAAAATTGCTTTCAAATATTATCCAAATAAAAAAGTTAAACAGATTATCGGCCCGAATGGTTTAAATGCTGAATATAAATACAGCGCTCAAGAAGATCTGATCTGGAGTAAAAACATGTGGGCTAAAAAAAATACCGATGTTTATACTTATGAATTTAACGAGGTTCATAATTTAACCAAAGCTTCTTGGCCGGATAAAACCTTTGCTTTAATTCGTTATGATAATATTAAAGATTGGGTTATCGGGTACACGGACCGCGAAAAATGCGTAGAAAACTATAAGTACGACGTATCACCTAATGATCCAAAGTTTCACTACTGGTCTGAAGTTAAAAAAGTTTGCGGTAAAGAAACCGTAGCAAACAACAGATACGAGTTCTGGCACAAGCAATTACCTAGTGGCCAAGTCATTTTATCGCGTGTTTTAACTAGTCTTAATGGCAGCACAACTGACATTTCATACCACGATGTTTTTGGTAAACCCGTTTCGATCAAAAAAAATAATGAAAAAATTAATTTTGATTACTACGCAGATGGTTTAATTAAAACTAAATCAACTCCGCTAGTTAAAGTTGAGTTCACCCACGACGCAACATCAAAAAAAGTTTCTACGGTGAAAATGAGTTACTTCAGCGATAAAGGTAAGGTCGTATCGACTCGCAATACAATTTTCAAATACGATACTAAAGGTAATTTAACTTACGCAGAAAATACGGACGGTCAGAAAATTAATATGACCTACGATGAAAAAGGTCGTATTTCATCAATTCTGGATCAAGCAAAAAAAGTAGTTAAAATCGATTACGAAGAACGTTTTGGAAAGCCTAATGTGGTTTCAAGACCCGGCTTAGGCACGATTAAAGTTAGTTACAAAACGAATGGTGACATTGCTAAAGTGGATAGCCCCGAAGGCGAAACAGTGGCCTCTCAGGTTGCTAGTACTTTTAATAACTTGTTAGATGTAATCGCACCCGCTACCCAAGAATTGTACTTATAAGGAGCTGATATGAAAAAATTAATTTTTACTTTAACAACGGTTTTTGCATTAAGTTCTTTCGCTAAAGATTCATGCCCAGAAGGCTCTTTGGATTGCGCAGATACCAATGGATCTGGCGCCGGAGTAATTGCCGCGGGCATCAGCTGCGTAGGCTGTGCCGCTCAAGAAAAAGCTGAAGACGCAAAACTTCGCGGTAGCACGCAAACAATTTTTCGCTCGGGTGGCTCAACTCAGTCTAAGCCAACTCAAGGCACCGGAACCGGAACAAATTAATTTACTTCTGCATCGAAGGCGTCTCAACTTGAGATGCCTGTTATTTTCAAACCGCAAGTGTCAACACAATGAGCAGTCCCACAATAAAACACTCCGCTAACCTACCGAATCTACTTACTATTATAGCCTGAAGTTTTACTAAACTTTGGCCTCTGATTAGCAATACCTTGAGTAAGCACTTAATATAAAAAGGAGTTCTTATGAAGAAACTTGCTGCCGCGTTACTGATTGGTCTTATGGTTGTTGGATCTTTTTCGCACGCTTGCGATCAGAACAATTACAAAACGATGTTACGTGGTGATAATAAAACGAATATCGCCAAAGCTTCGTCACCGGCGCCTTCAAACTCGAAGTCACAATCTAATACTTCAAACGCAGTTGGGTATTCTACTAACTAGTTTTTAAGTTATTCTAATTCAGAATGATCGAAGTCGGCTTCAGAGCTGACTTCGTTTTTTAACCTTAGATCAGAATTGTCTACGGTTTTTTTAGCTGCGGGATATCGAATGACCTGCATCTGTGGTTCGCTGCTGTTGCCGCCGTGTGAACTCAACCATCCATTAACTGTATTTTTAGTCGTCTCAGAAGCTTTTTCAAAAAGCTTCACCCCACCTTCGGCCGCTTGATTAATAAAATTAGCTACCGGAGAGCTGATTAAAGTACTTTGAATACGAGATTCAATGGTTAATCCATTTGTTTTTAGCTGAGTTAAAGCTAAAACTGCACAGGCAAATAAAAAACATTTCATCACAAACTTAAACTCATCCATTCTGAACCTCATGATAGTCTCTGGTTACAAACTCGATTGCTTCCAGAAGCTGTGCCTTGGTAAAAGGCTTTGTTAAATACCGAATTGCCCCCAGGGCTTTAGCTTTATTCTTAATTTCTTCGTCATCTAAAGAAGTTATTACTAAACACTTTGAATGTGGAGAAAGAGCAGAAATTTCTTTCAAAACTTCAATTCCATTTTTAAGTGGTAATACTAAATCTAAAATAACTAAATCTGGTTGATGCTTTTTGATCTTTGCTAAAGCCTCAACCCCATCAACTGCTTCATCAATAATTTCTAGATTTTGACCGCGCAAACTAAAGCGATAAATTTCACGAATAAATTGGGCGTCTTCGACGACAAGGCATTTAATTGACATACTTTTATTTTATCTTTTATTTCGCCTAGCTAAATCTTTTTTATTAAAGCTAGTCTTAGATCAGACGATCTTGGTCCAGTCGATAAAGTCGAGTCTATTGCCGGGCGTGTTAAAAAAAGCGACAATAACTTATGAATTACACCACTGTACGACAGCTTATTTTAGGTAGCTTATTTCTTACTTTTTTTCTGTTTCAGACAAACTTAGTCCTGACTCAAGCTGGGGCTCAAGTGACCAGTGCAAAAAATAAAAACCCTTTCCCGATTAAATACACTAGCGCAGTCGATCAAAAAATTATTTTAAAAACGATTACGCTAGCCCCAGTTTACGATAACGTGAACGGCGTTTACGCGAACCCCATTCAAAAGCTATTAATTGATCTGCTACAAAACGATAAAGTTTGGGGTTATTCAGAGTTTCCGAATATCAGCCAAAAAATATTCGTGGAAAATTTCGATAGTAAACCAAATGAAGTACTCGATGTGCTTGCAAAAACGGGTTCGCAAGGAATGTTAACCGCTTTAATTACTAAAGGCCCGCGCGGACTAAATGCACGCCTAAAGCTTTTCACTCAAGATCAGGGAATTATTTTACTAGAAGAATCATTTCTAGATTTAAATACTTTTGAAATCAGCAAATTGCGTGATGAATTTGTAATTCTTTACCATAATTTAAAAAATAAACTGCCGTACCGCGGCTTTGTATTAAGCCGTCGCGCCGTAGAAGTAACCTTAAATCTAGGATCACAAAACGGAGTTAGCCTTGGTCAAGAGCTAACTCTAGCGCAAATTCTTAAATTGAATCGCCACCCAAAATTAAAAACATTGGTGGGGATTGAGCGCGAGATTATCGGCCGGGTTAAAGTAACAAAGGTGGAGTCTTACTTAAGCTTTGCGCAAATTATTTTCGAAAGAGAAACCGGCGTGGTTGATGTCGGCGCAAAAGTCTTACCTACCGAATACGTTTCGTACCCAATGCCTATTTTAAACAACGAAGGCGACGTAATTAGCGACGAAAAAACCAAAGTGCACGTCGAAGCACCAAGGGTCGAAGAAAGATCTCAACCTAAAGACATTCCGCTAGATTCAAAGTCTGAACACATCGGTAAAGCCACTATTCAAGGCGGGCTTATGCAGTACGCTGAATCAACCAGTTTAGCTTCGGGCGTATCCGTTGATGCGAAACAAGATTTTTCTCCGACTTTTTTATTAGGTGGCCAACTTTTTTTCTTAAAAGATTTTTTCGTCGATTTTAATATTCGCCAATCATTTTTTAGCGCAGATCATTCACTAGCCGGTTCAACGCCAAAAGATTTAAGCTACACGGTTAGCCGTTACTCGGGCGCCATCGGATATATTTATTTAATTGATGGAACACCGTCGGGACCACAAGTATCGGGTGCGATCGGCTTAACGTCGTACAAAACACAAGTATCTGCGACCACACCCGTAGCTTTAACTAGCACACAAACAGACGGTATTAGCTTAAAACTAACCGGTATAATCCCGTTACAACCCGAATATCCGTTTGCAATTGGGGCCGACGCGCAATTTTTAGTAAGCTCAAATTTTTCAGAATCTCCGGTCAGCTCTGGCAGTAGCAATTCAACGGTTACGGCAGTCAGCGTATTCGCAACTTATAATTACTCACCAACGATTCGTTACCGAGCAGATCTTGGTTTTGAAAGCATTAATGCAAGCTTCAGCGGAGTTTCGACAAGAGCTAATCCATCAAAATCAACGACGATCAAATCAACGTCGCAGTTATTCGGTATCGAATACTTATTCTAGTCAAAAAAAAACCCCGGGTTTCCCCGAGGTTTTTGCAATCTAAATAATATCTTAGATCGAAATGATATTACATCATTCCGTCCATACCGCCGTGGCCGCCCATACCAGGCATTCCGCCGCCGCCATTATCTTTCTTTGGTGCTTCGGCAATCATTGTTTCAGTCGTTAACATTAACGAAGCAACCGAAGCTGCGTTTGTTAATGCACAACGAACAACTTTAACCGGATCAATAACGCCATCTTTTAAAAGATCAGTGTATTTGTCAGTGTAAGCATTGTAACCAAAGTTAGGCGACTTATCTTGTAAAATACGATCTACAACGATTGCGCCATCAAGACCAGCATTTGCCGCGATTTGACGAATTGGCTCTTCGGCCGCACGTTTGATAATTTTTGCGCCGAACATCTCTTCTTCAGCAAATTGAGTTTTATCAATTTTTAAAGAAGCGCGTAGTAATGCAGATCCACCACCCGCAACGATACCTTCTTCGACAGCGGCGCGAGTTGCATTTAATGCATCTTCAACACGAGCTTTCTTTTCTTTCATTTCAACTTCTGAATGACCACCGACGTGAATAACGGCAACACCGCCAGCTAATTTAGCTAAGCGTTCTTTTAGTTTTTCTTTATCGTAATCAGAAGTTGTTTCTTCGATTTGAGCTTTGATTTGTGCAATACGTGCAGTGATGTCAGCTTTTTTACCAGCGCCATCGATTACGATCGTATTATCTTTATCAACTACGATACGTTTTGCAGTACCTAAGTTAGCTGCTGTAGCTTGCTCAAGTTTCATTCCAAGATCTTCAGAAATAACTGAAGCGCCTGTTAATGCCGCAACGTCTTCTAACATTGCTTTACGACGATCGCCAAAGCCCGGAGCCTTAACCGCGCAAACATGTAAAGTGCCACGTAATTTATTAACAACAAGTGTAGCTAATGCTTCACCGTCAACATCTTCAGCGATGATTAAAAGTGGACGACCTTGTTTAGCAACTGCTTCAAGAACGCCGATCATATCTTTCATCGAAGAGATTTTTTTATCGTAAACTAAAACGTAAGCGTTTTCTAAAACCGCTTCCATTTTTTCTGGATTCGTTACGAAGTAGGGAGATAAGTAACCACGGTCAAATTGCATACCTTCAACAACTGTAACTTCTGTCTTAGCTGTCTTAGAATCTTCAATCGTGATAACGCCTTCACGGCCAACTTTATCCATTGCGTTTGCTAACATTTCGCCGATTTCCATGTCGTTGTTCGCAGAGATAGAACCTACTTGCGCAACTTCTTTTGAACCCTTCACAGGTTTCGCCATGTTTTTTAATTCTTCAATGATAATACCAACTGCTTTGTCGATACCGCGCTTGATCGACATTGGGTTGTGACCCGCAGTTACCAACTTAGCGCCTTCACGGTAGATTGCTTGCGCAAGTACTGTGGCAGTTGTTGTTCCGTCACCGGCTTCGTCATTCGTTTTAGAAGCAACTTCTTTAACCATTTGCGCGCCCATATTTTCGAATTTGTTTTCTAATTCGATTTCTTTAGCAACCGTAACACCATCTTTAGTGATTAACGGTGAACCAAAAGATTTGTCGATAACTACGTTACGACCTTTAGGTCCTAACGTTACTTTAACTGCGTTAGCTAAAGTGTTCACACCTTTAAGAATGTGTGTGCGGGCGTCTTCTGAAAACATTAAAATTTTGCTCATGAATATCTCCTATTAAGTTATATCTTTGCGCGCTTTCGGCACGACTTTAAATTAAAAAAACTGACTATTGAATAATTGCTAAAACGTCTTCTTCTCTCATCATCAAGAAATCTTCGCCTGAAACTTTGATTTCGTTGTTTGAATATTTAGAGAAAAGAATTTTATCGCCGACTTTAACTTCAAGTGGAAGAATTTTTCCATCTTCAGTTACGCGACCTTTACCAGTTGCTACGATTTCTCCGCGCTGTGGTTTTTCTTTTGCTGTATCAGGGATAAATAATCCACCCGCAGTTTTTTCTTCTTCCGCCATACGACGTACTAAAATTCTATCGTGTAAAGGACGAACGCCTAATTCTTTTGCCATGCTAGCTCCCAATAAATGCGCGATTTCTTGAATGAAAACCGCGGTTAGTTAATATTTAAGTTGCTACAGTAATATGAAGCCAGACATGGGTATGTCAAGGCTCTGATTTGGGCTTATTTTCATTCGGGAAAGTTGGCGTATGGCATTATCGGTTTAATGCACCCGTAGAATCGGCTTGTGGAGCTGCTTTAGCTCCTGTTGGCTTTGAAGAGAAAAAGTTATTCGCGTACGCACTCATCAATTCGGCCACTTCTTCAGCACTTAAGCGACTGGAAACTTCACGGATGGCTTTATCAAGTTCACGCTGCTTGGTTAAGTACCCGACAAAGTAATCAGAGATTGTTAAATCATGAGCCATCGAAAGCTGTAAACTCTCTTTTTCAAATTTTGAGTGCATGGTTTGCAAATCATTGTTTAATCCGGACTCTAGATTTGAATTTCCCGCAGCTAAATTAGGATCTTTTGAGGCCGCTCCACGGCGTTTAGATAAAATTATTTCACGCGTGGTTTTTAAGCGCGCTTCAGCTTCCGTAACCATTGAAGCTTTCCATTCGCGATAACTTTTTACCGTAGGTAAAGCTGGCGCTGGTGGGCCCGCTAGCGTGGTAGCTGCGATAGGCGCAGATATCGGAGCGGTTGCCGAGGTTAATAACGACAAAGACGCGGCTAGAACTACAAACGTGCAGATGGAATTTACGTACAACTTCACTAGCCAACTCCTTGACGGTAAATTGTTATACAAGACTTGCGCCGCTTTAAATAAGTTCTATTAGTTATTAGGTAAATATCTGTCTAAAATCGAGACACTAGTGACAACAATTAAAGTCTAACCCCTCTAGGTGGCTAGGATTTTTAAACGCGCAATCATTTAAATTCACGAACTAAGACGCAATTTTTACGGACTGACTGTCGAGATTTTCTAGCTTCCAATTAAGAAGCTAAAGTCAGCCTATTTTTTAGTCTGTAATAATAGCAAACGTTAACTGAGGGGAAACACGGATGTTAAAAAAATTACTCGTGGTCATGATGACTGCGTCTCTATGTTCATTCGCAAATGCAGATTTAAAATTTGGCCAAAAAATCGTTGGAGGAGTTGAAGCACAAAAAGGCGAATTACCTTTTCAAGTTTCATTACAAAGCTCTTCAGGATCTCATTTTTGCGGCGGAACTTTAATTAAACCAAATTGAATACTAACAGCTGCCCACTGCGTACAGGACGGATCAGCAATTAAAGTTGTGGTCGGTCTTTTTGATCAATCGGATAAATTTGGAACAGAAACTTTTTCTACAAAAAAAGTAATTGCGCATCCAAAATTTAGCCAAAGCACTTTAGATTACGATTACACACTTATTCAATTAGGCGGCGATTCAAAATTCAGAACGGCTGAGCTAAATACGGTCGAACTTGATGTCGTGGGAGCTTCAAAAACAATGTTATGCACATCGGGTTGGGAAACAACTTCTGAAGGTTCATACACTTTACCTAAAATTTTACGTAAAGTTGAAATT
Source organism: Bdellovibrio sp. (assembly GCA_014376435.1). Lineage (GTDB taxonomy): Bacteria > Bdellovibrionota > Bdellovibrionia > Bdellovibrionales > Bdellovibrionaceae > Pseudobdellovibrio. Next base: position 135,312 of record JACMRL010000025.1, read on the forward strand.
CCAATGGTTTCGAAAGATGTTTTCTTTTTTATGGTAAATCGAAAAGAATAAATTCTGAATTCGGTTGCCACTGCAAATGTAATCTAGAAATTAAACTGATATTTGCGGCATCGCCCGGCCCTAGCGCTTGGTCATTCGCTTTCAAGACGCCTTTTATCACCTGCACCCAGTAAAAACGAGTCTCATCCGTGTTTAAAATTTTCTCGCCCGGTTTTTCGGACTTAGCCACATACATATCCACATCTTGATTCATCGATACCGAACCATCGCGACCATTGTTTGAAGCAACTAAAACTAATTCGCCTTTTTCTAAAACCGGCGCGAAGTTTTTCTGTTCATAACTTGGTTGATAGTTCGCCTTATCGGGTAAAATCCAAATCTGTAATAGATGCGTTTTTTTATCGGTTAAGTGATTGTACTCAGAATGACGAACACCCGTTCCCGCGCTCATGCGTTGCACTTCGCCGGGGCTAATCGTCGCCGTATTTCCGATGCTATCTTTATGTTCCAGCACACCATCAACGATGTAAGTTATGATTTCCATATCGCGGTGTGAGTGCGTCGGAAAACCGGCGCCACCCACGATCCGGTCTTCATTAATCACGCGCAGCGCAGACACACCCATGTGGCTAGCGTCATGATAGTCGCCGAAAGAAAAAGTGTGTTTGGCATTTAACCAACCATGATCAGCTTTACCACGCTCTTCATTTTTACGAACTTTAATCACAACGATCTTCTTTCTTTTAAATCACTTATTTTAACTGCTTATTTTAATAGGCTTCTTAACATCCATGCGGTTTTTTCGTGAATATCTAGACGTTGGGTTAATACATCCATCGTCGTCTGATCCTTCGCCTCTTCGGCCTGTGGAAAAGCGGTGCGGATCGTTTTAATAGCGGCCTCGTGGCCCTCAATCAGCTCTTCTACCATCTTCAAAGCCTTCGGTACGCCTTTGTGCTCTTTGATTGAAGAAAGTTTTACGAATTCTGAATAAGAACCCGGAGCATAGTGACCTAGCGCACGAATTCTTTCGGCGATTAAATCAAGTGCATTCCAAAGTTCCGTGTATTGGCCCATAAACATCACGTGTAAGGTTTGAAACATCGGCCCTTCCACATTCCAGTGAAAATTATGAGTTTTTAAATACAACGTGTAAGAATCTGCTAATAATTTTGAAAGGCAATGTGCCACATTTTTACGATCTGCCTCTGAAATTCCGATATCAATTTTCGACTTCATTTTAACTCCCGTTATTTGTTATCAATGCAATATTAAATTACCTTCAAGATAGAAGAAATGAAAGAGCATGTCTATGTATGGATTGGCGCATAATTTTGCTTTTTTGGAGTCAAGATAAAGTTAATATTCTAACTTTAACCTAAGCGAAAGGCGCGCATTGAAATGGAACCATTTTGCATACCTTCGTATTCAAATTTCAGCTTATCATTTTTTGCCGCAGCCCCTAAAACGTAAGCCATTGGTAAATAATGGTCTAGGGTTGGTACACTCATCTGGCCAACTTTAGTTTTATTATAATCTTTCATCAGCGCCGCATAATCCTGGTCGATTAGTTTTTGCTTAATCCACTCGTCATATTCGACGGCCCAGTCAAAAGGCTTTTCTTTTTCATTCCAACTCATGTTTTGTAAATTATGAACGACGTTGCCGCTGCCAATAATTAAAACTCCTGATTCACGCAAGGCTTGGATTTTTTTTCCGATTTCAAAATGATATTCTGGAGCTTTGGTCATATCCAAACTCAGCTGCAAAACGGGAATATCCGCGAACGGAAATAAGTATTTCAAAACGCTCCATGAACCATGATCAAGCCCCCACTTGCCTTCATCTAAATGAATGGGCGGTTGCTGTGATTTGCTTTGAACTTCTTCCGCAATTTTTAAACTGCCCGAAGCTGCGTATTTTACTTTATAAAGTTCTTCCGGAAATCCGTACATATCATAAATCATTTTAGGATGTTCAGAGCTTGTTACAAAAGTGCCTTCCGTCATCCAATGTGCCGAAACACATAAAACTGCGCGGGGTTTTTCTAGTTCCCCACCCATTTTTTTCAGAGTTTGCGTGAATGCATTGTCTTGAATAGCGTTCATTGGCGAACCGTGACCGATAAATAAAACTGGCATCATACAAACTCCTTTCTTTCTTTAATTACTAAAATTAATTCGTAAATTACTTTTTAACTGGAGCTTTTTCTAAAGCACCCTGAATTTTTAAGCTAATTGTTACTTCATTGCCGACTACCGGGCCCGCTTCGACCATTTGGTTGTACGTTAAACCGAAATCCTTACGGCTGATTTTTGTAGTTGCCGCAAAAGCTGCTTTTGTATTTCCGTATCCATCCACCGCTGAACCAGTATATTTACCGTCAAAAGTAACTTTTTTAGTGGTACCTTTAATTGTTAAATCGCCCACGGCTTTAAAAGATTCAGCATTTCCAGTAATTGATGTGCTTTTGAAAGTCATCTTTGGATACTTAGCTGCATCAAAAAAGTCTGCGCTTTTTAAATGGTCATCACGTTTCGTTACGCCCGTATCAATCGATGCGATGTCTGCATCGGCTTGTAATGAAGATTTTGTAAAGTTGCTGTCGATGGTTATTACGCCAGAGAAAGTATTAAATTTACCGTCGACCGAAGAAATCATTAAATGTGGAATTTCAAAGCCTACTTTAGAATGCATTGGATCGATATTGTATTTTCCCGATTCTAATTTACTTGCGCCAAACGCAGTCATTGAAGCCATTGTCATTACCGTTAATAAACTTTTCGTGATCACTGATGTCATATCGTCTTTTCCTTTGGGGTTGGTTTTGTCTAATGTAACTATTGCCCAACTTTGATCGTTCTTAAAGTCCTCATATTCATAAAACAGTGTTGCAAATATGGAACGATGTGCTAAATTTACTTAATGACCGACCGGATTGATTACAATCAAATTGCCCTTTTTATTGAGATCGTCGAATCCGGTAGTATTTCTGAAGCCGCTCGTCGCTTAAACCAAGCCAAATCAAACCTTAGTCGCTCTTTAACGGCTTTAGAAAAGGGCTTAGGCGCACAGTTGATTTACCGCAATACTCGTAGCCTACATCCAACTGAAGCAGGCCTACAATTCTACGAAAAATGCAAACATGCTTATTCAGATATTAATCTGAATATTCAAAATCTAAAACAGAACGAACATACTCTGCGGGGCCGCTTTTGTTTAACGGCCGCCATGGATATTGCGCAAACAATTTGCCCACCCGTTGTGGCAGATTTTTCGCGCATCAACCCAGAGTTAAAAATTGAACTTCGCGGAGAAAATAAATTAGTCGATTTAGTTAAAGAGGGCATTGATTTAGCTATACGTTTTGGCGCGCTATCAAATTCGAATTTAAAAGCTTCAAAAATCAGTGATTTATCTTTAGTCCTTGTTTCAGACGAAAAATATTTGAGTGCTCAACCCAAAATTAAAGCGGTGGAAAATTTAAAGGAACATTCCTTTATCGCTTTCACAAAAAGCTTTGAAAAAACAATTAACCTGAGTCGTCGCGGAGCGGCCGTGCAAAAAATTTCGGTCACGCCAGCTTTAGTTGTTAATGATACTCTGGTTGCAAAAAGTTTAGCTTTGCAGGGTGGTGGCATTGCTTTATTACCCGATTTTCTTTGTTACAATGAATTAAAAAGCGGTGCTCTCGTACGAGTTCTACCTGACTTTGCTTCGAAGCCTGTACCAGTCCATTTTGTATGGAGCCAACACGGACAAATTTCTCCAAAGGTTCGTGCCTTTATTGATTTCTCTAAAGACCAGATGAAAAAGTACTTCACGAGCTAATTTGATACATACAAATCACTAAATACAGACCTTAGGCCTAACGCAAAACAGGCTCACGATCTTTCCACATTCTTTACCACAACTAAAACTAAAATATCTTTACTCTTTACCAATGAAAATGCCGATAAAAGAGAAAGAAATGATGAGCAAAATTAAGTCTTTAGTAATTTTTTTTAGCGTCGTACTCGTTGCCCTTTTGGCCATGGTTTTCTTATTTCCCAAAGATGAACTTGTCAGCGAGGCAGATCAAGTAATTTTGGAAAATAATATTTATAAATCTAGCACCGCAGTACCTGTTCCAATTATCAAGAAAGATTCCAAAGGTGTTGTTGTTCCCGGCGAAGAATCTAAAATTGCTTTGGCGCTAGAAAATATTCGTAAGCAAAATAGAACTCCTTCGCAAACGTTTGTTCAACCTAAATCGCTTCAAGCAAGTTCATTATTAAATGGCACTCGTTGGAAAATTTGGCCACAAGCTAAAGTTGTAAATGAAAAAAATAGTGCCGCAGAAATTGCGCAGGTTAATAACCTTACGATTGTCCAAGGTAATGATCGCGCCGTAGACTTAAGCCAATTTGATTCAAAAAGTCCGGTCGTTCTTTACAATGAGCGCCTTCAAAAACCTGGCATACTAACGGGCATCATTAAAGTTGAAACACAAAATCGAATCTTACTTGAAAGCTCTCTAACTAATTTGCACGCCCGAATCAGCGACGCATTCGATCCTATTCAAACTTATTTTGTTACCAGCACAGATTTAGTCTTTGATTTAGAGGCGTTATTTGAAAATTTAAAAGCTTTGCCAGAAGTTCACAACGTTGAACTAGAAATATTGAATAAGACGTATGAAAAAAATTAATCTACGTTTTAAATCATTTATCATTTTTACAGTTTGTGCGCTTGTCGTAGGCTGTGGATTTAAAAAATTCGAAGCTGATTTATTCAGCCAAACAAATGCAGACCCTTTATTTAAGTATGCTTGGCATTTATTGAATGTGGGACAAGCGGTTTTTTCTCCGGCCCCAGCCGTTGCTGGTTATGATTTAAATTTAAGCGCAACTTGGAATCAACAAATTTACGGCCGGGGCGTGGTGGTTCAAGTTTCTGATGATGGCTTGGAAGATACTCACGAAGACTTAAATGCAAATTTTCCATATTTAAATATTTCAAAAAATTATACTTTAAGCTCGCCCTTTACAGCAACGAGTGCTGCCCCGATTGCTTCTGATGATAACCATGGAACATCCGTCGCGGGATTAATTGCGGCCGTCGGTTGGAATAAAGTGGGCACTCGCGGGGTGGCGCCCCAGTCACAATTAACGGTTGCTAATTTTCTTTCTGGCGCAGTTTCGCAATCTTTAGCAAAATACGTTGATCAAGCCGGCGGAAGTTTTGATATCTCTAATATGAGTTGGGGCGGAACTCAGAACACAATCGATATAGTTAACACTACGTATAATGCTCAACTTAAATCAATGATTACGACGAAGCGTGGTGGCAAGGGTGCTATCTTCGTGAAGGCTGCTGGAAATGATTTCACAGTTCTTTGTAACGGATCAACGACTACTTATTGCGTGGGCAATTCAAATTTTGATAGTGATAATGTAATACCTTACATGATTCCTGTGGCCGCAATGAATGCCTTAGGAATTTCCTCTAGTTATTCTTCAACTGGATCTAGCGTTTGGATTACGGCATTCGGCGGAGAATTTGGCAGTGATTCTCCGGCCATGATCACGACCGATCGCATGGGTTGCACAAATGGTTTTTCTAATTCGAACCGCACCACTGCTTTCGAAAACGGAACTAATCCGGAAAATAGTGGCTGTAACTATACGAGCACATTCAACGGAACTTCTGCTGCGGCACCCGTTATCAGCGGAGTCGTCGCTTTACTTTTGCAAACCAATCCAAATCTTTCTTGGCGTGAAGTAAAATATATTTTAGCTAAAACAGCGACGGCTGACCATTTCGTTAGCGGATCGATTGCGCACCCGCTGGGTTCAGTATTACCAAGCGGTTATGTATGGGAACAAAAATGGATTACCAACGCCGCTAGTTTTAAATTTCACAACTGGTATGGTTTTGGACGAGTAAATGTTGATGCTGCCGTAGCGATGGCAAAAAACTTTATAACGACGCCTTCAAACTTAGGAACTTTCACCGAAACAAATTGGGCGCAGACTAATTCAGGCTTAGCCTTAGCTATTTCTGACAATAATGCCACTGGAGTTACAAACTCCATCGTGGTGCCTGCGGTACTAACTGTTGAAGCCGTGCAAATTAAAGTTAATATTACCCATGCTGATATTTCAGAATTAGCTTTAGAATTAACCTCGCCGAGCGGTACAAAAAGTATTTTAATGAATGCGCGCAATTCATTAACCGGAATTGCTAATCTGGTCGGAGAAACTTTTTTATCAAACGCTTTTTATCAAGAGCCCGCGGCAGGCACCTGGACCCTACGCGTGATTGATGCGAAAAGTGGAATTACTGGAACACTTACTTCTTTCAGTATCAATATATTTGGTGGCGCGCATTAGTTTTGTAAGTGTGACCTGCGGGCAATAGAATTTTAGAATCTATTCGAATGAAACAGGCCGTTTTACAGAAAATAAAATGGCTCAGATGGCAGGACTCGAACCTGCGACCAAGCGATTAACAGTCGCTTGCTCTACCAACTGAGCTACATCTGAACGTAGGAATTAAACTAACGAAAACAGGGCTTATTTGTCAACAAGCTCTCGACTTAAGCTTGACGAATAAAAAGGCAAACCTTGAGCTCTAAATACGTGGGCTTCTGAATTCCACTCTAATAATGCCGTTTGAGCCGTGGCAGACTGTGCTTTAAGCAAAGGTTTAAACGTTAATTTAGCTAAATCGACGTTCCTGATCGGCTCCATCGATACTTGGCAAAACTTAGCCTGTATCTCGCTGGGGCTAGCTTTCTTCCACTTTTCGGGAATCGCTTCGTTCTTCCATTGAAAATCAACCGTGTGATTCGGGCACCAGGTATAGACCTTCACATCAAAGCCAAAAAAATCATTGATCGATTTTTTAAAATCCATCGAGTTAAAAAAACCAATTCCACCAATCACCATAAACAAAGCGATCCCTAAAATACCGACTTTTAAAAAAGTTCTGTTAAACATTTTTTCTCCTATTTACTGGCGGGCATGCGTAACGACTTACACCAATCAACTTTTTGCTTTGTTCCACCCTCATAATTGTAAGCTAAACTGTTTTTCATCAGCAAATCTTTAACGGATCGGCCATCCACCATCACGTCAGCCAAAATACGAAAATATTTATCGCGCTTAATATTTACTAAATCAATTTGCTTCGCATTTTTTAGCAGATTTTCAATTAATCTTTGCGCCGCGCGGGCCGCATCCTTTTCGCAAGGTTGTTTACCTTTGATTTCGGCCGTATCTAAATGAGCTACCCGCACACTTATTTTTTTACCCAGCAATGCATGTACATTCGGAATATTAAAAGTAAGTGTATCCCCGTCATAGTTTTTCAAAAACTTCACACAGCGGAATGTGGTTTCGTCATGTTGGCACTTATCGAAACCAAAACTAATGCTGGCTGCAAACAAAAACGCCAAGGCTAATATTTTTATCATTCTTTAAGTTTTCGGGTGTTTAGCTCTTGTGTCAAACGCAATGTTGCCTACTTAAACGAAAGGTGTAACGTAAAGTCATGAACGTGCAAAATCTAAGTTTTTCTTACGTTGAAAAACCGCTTTTTCAAAATTTAAATTTTGAATTCAAATCGGCAACGATCACTTTAATTCAAGGGCCTAGTGGTTGTGGCAAAAGCACATTTCTAAAACTTGTTGCCGGTCTGCTTGATTTACAAAGTGGTCAAATCGTAATTAGTCCCAATTCAAAAATTGGCTACCTTCATCAGGATTGTCATTTAATCGATCACTGGAGTATTCAAGAAAACTTATCGTTAGTTTCGACTGATTTAGTAAAACAAAAAAATTTCTTAAGAGAGTTTGATTTGCAAATGCCTGGCGCAACCCCCGCTTCACAGCTAAGCGGGGGCGAACGTCAGCGAGTTTCCATTGTCCGCACGCTATTACAAAACCCCGAAATTGTTTTATTAGACGAGCCAACGGCTCATCTAGACGATGAACAAACGGCAGTCGCGATGAAGCTAATTAAAACTCACTTAGGTACAAAAACTATTTTGATCGTTAGTCATGATAAGCGTTTATTCGATTACGCCGATCAAAAGCTTGATTGGAAATTACAGGTCAGCCGATGATTTTAAAAACTTTTCTGATCGAGAGTCGTCGCAGTTTTAAATTAGTTTTTACTTTATTTTTATGCTCGTTTTTATTTGGCTTTGCGGCTTTTTCGTCTTTTGAATTGAAGAATTACATCGAAAAATTATTTTCACCGACTGAATGGGGTATTGATCTAGCGATTTTACCCAAAGGAACCTCACCCGAGAGCTTAAAGCGCAGTCTTTTAACGGGAAGGCCCGAAGGGTTAATTCCAGTGGCGTTATTTAAAACTTTGCAGGCACAAATTACCGACGAGCAAAGAAAAAGTAGTTTAACTCAACCAACCTTTAAAGCTTTAGGTTTTCTGCCTTATCAAAAGAATGGCTCCACCCAAATAGCAATTTTGGGTAACCCCGAAGATTTTTTCGTAAAAGATGATAGATCAATTTGGAGTTCAATTAAGTTAACCGACTGGAATCAGCAAATCGATGATCTTTCAAACTTACCGAATTACAAAACTCCCGAGTGGGGGTCGCAAGTTTTAATGGGCATTCTAATAAAAGGAGAATCCGAACCTTTACTAAAATTAAAAGAAATGATCAACCGTCGCACGGTGGCCCAAGCGTGGGTTATGAAAGCCGGTATTTCAACGGATGATCAAAAAATTAATCAACTTGAGACCGCCTTGTATACTTTTACCTGTCTTATTTTTCTGTGTTTAGTTCCTGGATTAATTTTATCTTTTATTATTTTATCCGCACGGCGAAACGAAATTTTTATCGTGCTAAAGGAAATAGGTTGGAAACAAGCTTCGCAGCTACAGTTTATTTTATTACAAATTGTGATTTTGTTTTTAATTCCCTGTACGCTGGGAGTTTTCACAAGCCCGCTAATTTTAAATTGGGTAAACTATTTATTTATCCTGGGCTAAATAATATCGTTTTGCATAAAAAATAAGCTTATGTGCGACTAAATATTAATTTGGTTTAATTTATATGCATATGTGGCTTGAACAGAAAAAAAATGGTGCACTCGAGAGGATTTGAACCTCTGACCACACGATTCGTAGTCGTGTACTCTATCCAGCTGAGCTACGAGTGCCCGTAAAACAAAACGTGAACAATTCTTTTACATAAAACAGGGTCTAAAATCAAGAACTGTATCATGGCATTCCTTGATTCTGTAAAAACGCTATGGCACCTTACTGGCTTGAGCTGCGTTTACATATCATTTCTTAAGCGGAGAAGTGGGAGAGTGGCTTAATCCAAGTCTTTGCTAAAGACTCGTACTTACAAAATAGGTACCGTGGGTTCAAATCCCACCTTCTCCGCCAATTTAGTTTAAAAGTCTTAAATTAAAATAGATACCCAAGCGATTTGTAAATTTTCTTTACTGCTTTTTAAAAATCTGGTGAATACCTAAATATGAGATCGGCAAAACCATTTTTTTTTGGTCGATGAATAACCCTTCAATCGCTTAATTAATATTTCTAAAGATGGCTTTGTTTCACAAAATTTATAGATCGGTCTTCCGAGGTTACTCAAAAGACTGACGATCAAATAAATTCGGAAGCCACATATTTCGCAATCGTATTTACTAATTTTGCCGGATTGATTGGCTTAGGCAGATAGTCGGTGTAGCCGACATCCAAACATTTTTTTCGTACATCGCTCATCGCATGCGCGGTTAACGCAATAATTGGTTTTCTAAATCCTGCATCCCTTAGGCGCTGAGTTGCCGAGTAGCCATCTAGCACTGGCATCTGAACATCCATCAGAACCAGGTGATGCTTTCCGTTTAAGGCTTTTTCAACTCCCTCAAGGCCATTTTCAGCGATTTCAACTTTTGCCCCTTTTTTCTCGAGCAATCTTGAAATTAAAAGCTGATTATCTGGTGAATCCTCCACAAGCAGAATGTAAATACCGTCGAGTGCTGCCACGGCTTCTGGTATTACGTTTTCGACTGCGGCTGGGTTGATCTTTCGACCTTCCACATTAGGAAGATGATTTTTAATTACGAGTTTAAAAGTTGATCCTTTGCCAACAATGCTATCTTTTAAAGTTAGATCCCCGCCAAGAAGTTGAGCAAGACGCTTGGATAGCGCAAGGCCTAAGCCCGTTCCGCCGAATTTTCTCGTCATAGATTCATCGCCTTGCACGAAGGGCTTAAAAAGACTCGACTGATGTTCCGGAGCAATGCCAATCCCCGAATCGCAAACTTCAAATTCAATGTGCCCGTCAATATGCATGACCGAAAGATCTACTTTACCCATTTGAGTAAATTTAACGGCATTACCCACGATATTAAAAAGAATCTGTCTAAGCCTGGTCGGGTCAGAGGTCAGTTTGTCTTCAGTGTTTGCACCAACTCTTGAAGTAAGTCTCAACCCTTTTTCTTGAGCCTTCACGTTCATGGCCGAAAGAACATCTTCGATCAGACTCCCAAGAGAAAACTCTAGCGCTTCTACTTTTAAGTGCCCAGCTTCGACCTTTGAAAGATCAAGAATATCGTTGATCAAGACAGATAGCTGCTCGCCGTTTCTTTTTAAAGTTTGTGCATATTGCTTGCGATCATCCGGCGCGATTTTCGTATCGGTAATAAGGTCTGCAAAGCCAATCATCACACCAAGTGGAGTTCGAATTTCGTGTGACATATTCGCTAAGAAGGCAGACTTCAGTTGGTTAGCTCGTTCGGCCTCTTCTTTGGACCGTTTAAGATCTTTTTGGCTTTTGATCAAAGCTTCCATCGTGTTTTGTAACCGGAAGTTTGCGTCTTGGATTTCGTGCGAGCGTTGAAAAAGATCTGAAACAATTCGAGATGATGCGTCTGAGACATCGACCGCTTGGCGGGCATTTTTTTGCTTTAGAACATACTCAGTCACTTCTTCCGCACGGTGAATGATGTAAGCCACTTCCCCGTTATTTCCTACTACGGGGTAATTAATTGGGCTCCACCATTTCTCTTCAAACTTTCCATCCGGACGTTGCACATCGTATTTCTGAAGCGCCATCGTGTGTGTTTGTTTAGAGGAAAGAACAAAGTTAAATGATCCCCTGATATTTTCTAAGCCTTTCGCCACTGGATCATCTGGATTATCTGGAAAGACGTCGAAGATATACTTACCCAGAATATCGTTTCGCTTTGTCATTGTTGCTTCGTTGTAAGCATCACTTACGGCGGCAATTGTTAGATCCGGACGCAAGACAAGATAATTTCCTGGAGCTGACTCAAACAAGACTCTGAAATTTTGCTCGCTCTCTCGAAGTGCTTCATCGGATTTTTTGCGCTCGGTGATATCCGTAATAATGCCAGAAAGCTCAGTAGGTTTGCCATCGTCTGAGTAAATAGCACTCCCTTGCGACAAGACCCAACGAATCTCGCCTGATGGGCGAAGGATCCTGTATTCGTGACTGTAGGAAGTGCAATTCGCTATGGCGTCGGCTAAAACCTGTTTCGCCTGTTCTCTGTCTTCTGCGTGCGTAAGTTCATCGATTGCTTGATACACATCTTGCTCGAGGAAATCTTTTATTCCGAAAATTGCCTCAGCCGTGTCTGAAATAACTACTTTGTTATTGGTAAGATTAATTGTCCATGCGCCCATTTTTGCATTATCAAGTGCAACTTGAAGGGCCGATTGGCTTTCTTGAAGGCTTAATTCAGAACCTTTACGGGCGGTGATGTCTTCTGTAACGGCAACAACGTGTACTGGCTGACCGAGATTATTTTTTGTAACCGACACCGTGCTCTGCGCCCAGAAATGCGTGCCATTCTTACGGATAAATCGCTTTTCAGTCTTAAACGCACTCACGTCGCCGCAAAGAAGCTGACGTAGTTTTTTGCTCGTCATCTCTCGGTCATCAGGATGAATAATGTCCAAAACTGAAAGCCCTAAAATTTCCTTTTCGCTGAACCCCAGCATATTCGCAAAAGCGTGATTCACATCTAAAAATCGGCCTTCAAGTGAGATGAGCTTTACCCCTATCGACGTATGCTCAAAAGTTGCCCGAAGTCGTTCTTGGTTTTCTAACAGCTTTCGTTCCGCGGTCACTCTTCCAGTTGTCTCTACACACGCACAGTGAAGCCCCAAAACTTCTCCCGTGTCGCCGCGTATCGGGCCGTAGGAAAACGTAAAGTAAGTCTCTTCCTCGAAGCCATTTCGATTCATGATAAGCTTAAGATCTTCTAGATAAACGGCTTTGCCTTGATCGACAGATTCAACAAGCGGCAAAAGATCAGTCCATATCTCTGACCAAATTAGCTGAAACTCTTTGCCAAACACCTCTGGATGTTTTTTTCCCAAAATTGGAAAATACGCATCGTTATAAAGAAAGTTTCGGCTCTTACCCCAGGCAATAAACATCGGAAATCGAGAGTTCAGCATCAGGCTTACTGCGGTCTTCAAGCTCTGCGGCCAGCTTATAACCGGACCCAGCGGATGCTTTGACCAATCAATGCTTCGAGCAATTTTTCCGGCTTCGCTGTCATTAAAAATGAAGTCTAAAGTTTCAGAAGAATTTTTCATCTAAAACAGACTGATTTCTTGGGCGCAAGAGACTTTCGATCAAGGTGTTTTGTGTTTTTCATAAATGTGACACTCCATTTTCGAAAGTCTAAATAACCACTCATTTGAACTATAGCCTCTTACGAATACTTTAAAAGATTTAAATTTGCACTCTCTGGGTTGAGAAACCTTAAGATTCTGTGGTGCGGGTCATTATCTTAGCTTTCAGCAGCGCTTGGTATGCCAAGTGCCGTGATAATCGTATGGATCGCGCGCCAATTAAAAAGTATTTCCAACGCCTGTAGTTTTTCAACGCTAGAAACAGATTTACTTTTTAAAAGCTCGCCCGCTTTATCGATTTTTGTTTCGCTGCAAAGGAGTTCAACTGACCTCATAAAAACCACCTATTTTTACAAGTTTAAGTCCGTAAAGTATTGAAATTATTGGTTCAATAAATAAGATTTAGCTAAGAATATGCTATATTGGACTGAACGATTTGAGGCGGTTCAAAACCAATCTACTTATTTAAACACTGCTTTTTAAGTAAAATACTGTGACCGGTTCTTGCTGGCCCCGGGTAAAAAGTAACCCAATCGGCAATCAATTCAGCCGATGAAAAAACGGATGGATTATTTGTCATTTTATTTAAACATACATAATCTAAATAAGCTGAGCGCAACACGTAACTGCCTTGACGAAGCATATTATGATAAAGCTTATAAACACGAAGATCAGAAATTTTTCTTACTCCGGTAATTAGTTCGCCGCCATACCATGATTGATGGTTTTTATTTTCTTCCGATAGCGTCGTTGTGTAAATTCCTGAATAAGATGAAGGTGGTGCGTACCCCGCCCAAGTTTGCTGAAAGGGTAGTTTGAAAAATAAGTTGGGATTTTTCAGCTGAAGCCAAAATGGTGTGGCTAAAATTCCGTAAATTAAAAATCCAGCTAGAATAAAATTATTTTTGTCCGGTATGTCTTTAAGAAATGAATTACTTGTATTTTCTTTATCTCCAATTTGAATAAAAAGTAAAAATGGTAAAATGCTTGCCGCAGGAAGCCAATCTAGGCGAAGTAGCATAGCAGCACCCAAATGGTAAATAATTCCAAGTGCTGCCAAAAGCTTTTGTTGTCGAAAAAATATATTAGCCACCGAAGCAATTAAAATCAAAATAGAAATTAAAATAGCAGCAAGCCCTAGGAAATTGGTTGCAGTCGGTTGCTGTGCTAACCACGAACCTGCGGTGGTCACAAGTTCTTTTTCCTGCAAAGCGATCGCCAGACCGTTATCGTTAAGCCATCCTGTGGAAATTTTTAAAAATGATTCTAAAAAGTACATTAAAGAAATTTGCACCAGAATCAGAAAAGTCCACCATTGCTTTACTTTCGGTGCCGCTGACTTCCAATTTTCTGGCGCCAAAAATAAAAATAAAAGAAAAATGAATAAAATCCGATCGCCAAGATGAACGATGTTTATATTTCTAATATGTATAAAAAATAAAAGGCACAAGATAACGAACGCGCTGATTCGTAATTTGAAATTATAAAAAATGAAAATGGAAAAAACAAATCCAAGTGCAAGTAAAAAACGCCACACGGATGTCGAAATACTAAATAGAAAATTAAAGTTTGCCGACAATCCTGCGGTCTGGGGTGAATTTAAAATTGACTCAGGTCCAAAAAAAATAGGTCCAAAAAGCCAGTATTGCACAAAACAATAAGCCAGCAGTAAGGCTAATATTTTACGGAACAATACGAAAGATTTGTAAGTAATTAAATCCAAAATACTCTTCCCTTGTCTTGCAAGTCCACCAGAAATAATATGATTAAATCTGGAAATTGTTAAAAAGTCATATCTAAAATGAAGGTCTATTTCGAATTTGGATCAACAGGCTTTTTTGAAGATTTAGTTTCACGGCTAGGTTTTTGTTTTAAAAAAATGAACTTAGCTTTTTCTTTTCCCTTGCTGTTTTGATTTTCTTTTTCAATGACGATTGATTCCGTTGATACCGAGTTGACCAAAAATTTTCGATCAATCAGATTCAGCTGGTACATTAGTTTTACCCTGTTAAGACCTAATCTCAGCCAATAAATATTATCTAACTTTTCATCTCGTAAACTTTCATAGAAAATTAAAGGCGAAAAATCTTTGTCATTTTGTCCGTAAAGAACAATCTTTCGACCTCTCGCTAATTTTCTTAAGCTAGCTAATGGAAATTTCTTTTTTAATGAATTAATTTGCTCCATCAGCGCTAGTGACGAAAATTTTCCTGTTTGATTATATTCTTTGTACTGCTTCAGATCTTCTTCCGCTACCCCGGTTCCGTAAACGGGAGCATTAACGGCTTTCCTAATATAAAACCCGTTATCAAAGCTACGGCGAGTATCAATAAAAACATATTCGCTGTTTGAGATTATAAATTCAGATGCAGAAATAACTTTCAAGCCAGCTACGCTTTTGGGCGTCAACGGATACTTATCTAAAGGTTGATCGTCAATTATCTGCACCTTTCGATCTTTAAATTTGGCGTTCATGTACATTACGATTGCGATTGCCTTGGGATCATAAATATCTGATTGGTGTATATAAATATCTCCCTCTTTCGTCAGCAGTGGACGTAATATTCTGTCAACTCTTGGTAGCATTACTTTTGGCTCCGCAATTAAAGTTCTAAAATCAGGGATATCAACAAAAGAAAAGTTGGCTAAAATTGGGGCTCGATTTTTATCTAAGGGTTCAGTTGAAATAAAAATATTTCGCGTCTTATTAAAATTAACTTCAGATGGGCTCACTTTTTGAAGTCCAGGAAAATAACCAAGATTTGAACTTGAATCGGGCCACTTAAGACTGTCTTTCACCTGAATTTTAAACTCGATCAGGTCATCATTGGTTTGAAATCCGTTTAATGTTAAAAATTCGACTAAATCTTTAATGTTCTCAAATCCGTATTTTTGATAATTCAGACGATCAATCGATTGCTGGGCGAGCGAAGATTTAATTACAAGCTTTTCCGATAGCTGAAGCCGGATATCTGCATAATAATTATAAGCAAAATCATTTAGCTCGTCGTAATCGATAATCTTGAACATGTAATCTTGCTCGGATAGACAATTTAAATGCTGACTTGGTAAAATAATATAGATGGCATTTTTACGATTGATGCGGTCATACACCCGCCAAGGAAGTAAAGGGGAAGTATTCGAGCTGAAATACCGACAAAGTCCTTCACTTTTTTTCTGGCGAACCTCGGCGATAGGCTCAGTTTTCACAGCGGTGTTTGAAAATGCAGCGCCAGCGGAGTCTCCTCGTACAAAGTTCGAGTTATCGACAAGCTCGGATGAAGTTGGCTGCGATTGGACCGGTCGTGCCGCGGGCTGCTCGGCATTATTTTTTTGTTTAAAAAAAGCGATGACCGCCGCGATGGCGACTATAGCAAGAATTATAAATATCGGTTTTCTGCTTTGCATAAGGCTGACTGTAGCATAGCATAAATACATATGACAAAACTTCTAAGCTTTTTATTCATTTTGGCTAGTGCTTCTGCGGGCGCCAAGGCACCTTTAGCCGTAAAATCAGTCCCGGTTTCTGACGTAAAAATAACCTGGAAGTACGAAAACTTTCCGCTAAAAATTCAAATTGCTGATATTAAAGAAGATAAAAAACTTTTTATCTCGGAGACGCGAGCTTTTCAGAAAAAAGAAGATTCTATTATTACTAAAGTCTGGCCAGATGCCACTGTCGCGGCAAAACATAAAGATTCAACTCCATTTGCCTTAGTCATCGAAAATCCCAGTTCAGAAGATTACTATTTTTTTGCCGTTCCCCATGAGTTAAACCCGCATCATGCATCAGCCGGCCATTATTTTGAATGTCTCTGTAATGGTCGAGTTTTTAAAGTTCCCGCTAAGTCGACATGGTACAGGATTGTTCGGCTAAATCTAAATGACTCTTTTCAGAATTTGAAAACGTTTGAAATAAATCACCAAATTATTGGGCTTCAAAAGAATGAGGTTTTATTGAACTACAAGGAAAGATTGTATGAGCCGAATTAGTCTGGTTTGCGTTTTCTTATTTTTATCCAGTCAAGCGTTTTGTCAGACAGCATTTAAGCTGAAATGGGATTCAAAAAATTTGCCCTTTGAAGTTAAAACGGCAATGGCTCCGCTGACTGTAAAGAATCAAGTCGGTCAGATGGGAACCTTTACAGAAAAATTAAATTTGCCGATCGAACGACAACTGCCAGATGGAGTTGTTCATTTGGCCAGATCGGAAACCGCCTATGTTTACTTATTTGTAAAGAATACGTCTAAGCGAAAAATAAGATTTTCAGTGGCGCCGCATTCAACCCACCCCGGGGCTTCCGCATTGGGCTTTAGTTTTAACTGTTTATGCAACGGTCATATTTATACGGCAGAGCCGAATTCAATTTGGTATCGTATTATGGAACTTAAAAATAATTCTTCAAACAACGAAAAAAATGTCGAACTAATGCATACTATATACGAAGTTAAAAAGTAAGTTTTAAAAAACTCAATCAGCTATTTGAATTCGTAAGCTGCGACGGGGCCATCGTTATAGCTGAAGTAAATTTTATTTTTTTCTAAAAACAAAGATCCGGTAAAAAAGCCGTCCAAATCCCATGTTTTAACAAGCAAACCATTTTCTGGCTTGATCATGCATAACTTGTTAACTTGGCAGTAAAGTAGAAAAAACTCATCTCTTTTTATCTTAAGAAGTATGGGGCTGCTTGATTGTTTAAATTTTTCTTTTTGCCATTGCCAGATAATTTTTCCTGATTTTGAATGCACTCCGTATGTGGTTCCATTGCTATCAGCAATTAAAATAAGTCCGTACTTTTTTGAAAATGCCGGACTGACCTGGCTTGCTGCCTTTAACTTCGCTTGCCAAATTATTTTTCCGGTTTCAATCTCAATCGAGATCAATTCTTTTCCCCAATTAGAAAAATAAGCAACCGGCCCGTCGATCCAAGCCGTCGACTTGATTTGACCAAGAACTTTTGTGGTCCACTTACGCTGCCCCGTTTGATAATCAAACGCCTGTACAGTTGAATTATTGACGCCGACCAAAACCGTTTTACCATCTTCAGAAAGCGCGGGCGATGAGTGGCTTTGCTCACCTAAAAAATCAGATTGCCAAACGATTTCGCCCGAATTTTTATTTAATTTAATGAGGTAGCCGTCCGGTCGAAAAGTCTCGACATTAAAAACAATATCATCTTTTTCGATAAAAGGTGATGCGCCAACGGTACCACCCAAAATGCGCATCCAGATCAAAGCACCGCTGTATTTATTAATTTTGTAGACGCTACCCCTGTAGGAACCAACATAGACAAAATCTTTTTCAATGACGGCGGTACTATGAATTCCTCGGGTCGATTCACCCAGGTAGAATTTCCATTTCAGATTCCCTGTAAACTTATCGAAAGCGTAAAACCACGACGTGTCAGACCCGACAAAAACCGTAGATTCATCGGCTAGCACCGACGACTTGGATGCGCCGTGAATACCGAAGTTAATTTGCGGAGTCATCCACAAATTTTTTATGGAATTAAACGAATCGGCTTCAAAAATTGCATGACGGCTTGGTCCTGAGCGATACATTATTTTATTTGAAATATCAGTCGCTTTTTCGGGCGCAAAGCTTTCAAAATGAACCGTGTTCCAAATCATTCTTGGTTGATTTTCAACCTTCACTAAAAATAAAAACGGGTTTGTTAAAAAGATGCACGCAAGAATTGAAATTACCCAGCAAATATAAAATAGCTTCAATGTTTTACTGATATAACCCCCCCGACAAGCGATCAATCTTTAACTTGTTTGTACAAACATTTGCAAAACTTTGTTGGTGTATATTTGAAAAGTCTGACTTACGACGAACTTGGTGATCAACGTCAATATCAATAAACCCCGCTAAACTAGCTTGATCCTGACAGGTCTTGGTTAGTAAGGATAATAATACAATCGGATCGCAGTGAACCCGAACGGAAAATTGCGATAGGTTGGGTTTATATTCAATGGTTACGTCTGTTTTTTTAATAAAAAAACGGCTTTCGCACACAGAATAAGCGTCTAGCATATTTAAAGAATATACCCGGTAATGATTTGTTAAACTTGAATTTTTATCGATCGCAAAGGGTATAACTTGCGCAATGATAAAAAGCGCGATGAAACATCGGTTTAATAGATCTTTGGGAAACCGAAATAAATCGCGCTGAATAAAAAACAAACTAATCAAAGCAAACATGATAATCGGATAAAAGTAACCAACGATATGCCACGAAAAAATATGGAATAAACAAATCTGAAAAAGCGCAAACCAAAAAATTTTTCTATTACTTGCTAATAATAACCATGAGAAAATCATTTCAAGAATAACAACATAAGTACAGGCTAAAACAAGTAAATACCCAGAAAAAAAAGAGGGATTAGTAAGTGCCTGTCCGGAAAACCAGTCCGTATTAAATTTAATTAAACCTGCCGAAACATAAAACAAAACTAAAAATAGCTTCAGCATATTTTTTTTGTTCGCTAAAAATAAAAAAGTAAAATTAATAATGTGGGACATATAATGGTAATTGCCCATAAATCGGTAATCAGAAAGGTGAACTAAAAACTTAAAGATGCTTAATCCTAAAAAAAGATAGTAAGCTTGTTCGCGTCTTTTCATTATAAAAAGGAGTGCGCAAATAATTGAAAAAAATCCATAAACCAGCAAACTTGGATTTAAATTTTTTAATATGATCGCTGAAACACCCGTACAATTAGGAAAAAATTGCCAGCATATAATACCGTCTGTGTCGGCATACGAGGGGTAAAAGTAGTAGGCAGTTACTATATGGCTTAACGACAAAAAGAAACCATACAGGCTTAAAGCAGAATCACTAAAAATTTCCGATATATTGCGTTTAAAAAAATTCATCGATACTTGCAGTCTTTAATTTTAACATTAATCGCGATCGCTTTTATATTAAAATTCGCCGGAAGAATGCAATTTGAAAATTCTGAATCAGTTATGAAGGCATCGCTAAAATCGACGTTTATAAAATCCCCGCCTTTAAATTTTGTATTTGTAATACGCGCACCGGCAAAGCTTGATCCCTGAAAACTAAAATTTTCGAACGAAGATGATGAAATGATCGCGCCAATAAAATTTGCATTTACTAGCCTAGAGTGTTTTGAGTTGAATCTGATAAATGATTTTTGTTGAAAGTTGAAGTCTGGGTTTCCGCCGGCGACAGCCAATTGGATGTAAATTAAAAATGGAAATACTAAAAAAAAACCTTTAGCATGCACCATCACCGCCGCCACAGCCACCATCCCCGCCGCCGCCGCCTCCGTTGAAGACACCTCCACCAAAGCCACCATCTCCCATTGCCGGTGGAGAAGGGTCTGAGGGAATAAGTTGGGATGGAAAAGGAGCAGTTTGCGGTATGATTGCTCTGACTATTGGTGATCCCGCACCGTCTACTCCGATAATAACATTATCGGGCGGGATTACGACGCCATTGAAATAGTCTTTGAAGTAGGGCCTGCATATCAGGGTCTTTGCTGCTTTGTTGTAACCGACCACGATCGAACCAGTGGCGCAGTCACCCGCCATTGGGCTTTCGCAGCGGGGCGGGTTCCCGGGGTAATAGGTACCACCAAGGCTTGCGCAAGATTGTTCGTAAGTACCTAAAACTTGACCCAAAGTGACTTCGAAACTATATAAATTAAAATTGATTGGCTTGATGCTTTCGTCGATTTTTAAAATGCCTTTTACTTTCAACTGCGGTGATGAGCAGAACGCATTATTTGCGCTATTACAAACCGAACGCCACTGAGTCTCGTAGCGAAAAGGGCAAAGTTTCGACGGAAAAGTTGTGCAACTAACCAAGTCTAATCCAAATCCATGCGACGCTGTATCGCGATTTGTTAATACTTGCCCGATTGCATCTTGTACTGAAATTCCTGCGTACGCAGTGGCTACAGATCCGCAAGCGAGAGGGTTCGTTAGACATGGAATACCGTTGAAAACCCCCGTTTTATTAACGCCTTCAGGGCTTCTTAAATTAGAAATTAAATTATAGCGAAATTTAATGATGGTCGTGATAATTTGATTTTTTTGTTTTGCTTGTTCGCTAGAATTCAACATAGACATCGAGCCCGTTGCAACGACCCCCAATAACGCGGCACCAATTAATGTTTCAACTAGCGTAAAACCTTTTCGATTTTGCATTAGAATGCTCCGCATGCAATAACTCCATCTTCTCGGTAGCCTATGACTGCAGTACCCGACGGGCACATCGCGCCTAAATTTAAATAATTCATACATTTTGGAGTTCCATTGCTACTAAATCCAACGAAAAATGTTTTCGGGCCCGCCATTACGGTACAATCAAAAGTATTTTGTTCCGACGTGGCGGCCGCACATGATTGACTTTGTTGATTGAAAACGCCCGTAATCGAGTTACAAAAATTTGATAAAGTTTTTGTTTGGCTTCCGCGCAGAATATCAAAAGAGTAATCACTTTTTTTTGTATCGACTAAGTTCGCTTCTTTTAGTTTCTCTGGAGCAAAAATAAGATTTGCTTTTAATTTAATACTTGGTTTATCGGCTATTAAAACGCCATTGAACTGCGTAGCAGGGCACGCTCCGTTGCATTCCCAGGTTAAATTAAATTTTAAAACGCAAGTTGGGTGGCCGTTAGCTGCATCAAACGTATTGCAGGGCTCTCCGGTCAGGGTTAGCCCGCTATTGGCAGCTTGTGATAAAAAAAGATTTCCTTCCGCATCGTACAATTCGATACCTGCATGAGGGCCTGCGGCACAAATGGCTCCAGCAGTCGTTAAGCAAGACATCGTCGGCAGATTGTGATTAAGCGTTTCAGCCCAAACCGCATCGTTATCTAACATGGCAATGATGCTTTCTTTAACAATTAAAATAGAACTGCGGGCGTAATTAATTTTTATCGCGCGCTCGTTCGCAGTAAAAAGTTGCGGTAAAAACGAAGCAACTCCGGCAATAGAAACCGATGCAACTAAAACCCAAACCATCACCGAACCTTTTTGATTATGGCTAGACATTTTAAAATTATTAACCACCATCAAAACCGTCGCCGCCGCCGCCGCCGGGAAACACAAATCCGTCTCCCAACGGCAAAGCGCCATCGCCAAAAGTAATTGGAGTATTATTTATATTCCCTGACGAAACTAAAGCGGGAACGATTCCATTCTGACAAATGAGGCTGCCGTCGTCCGTGACACCTCGAATAACTTGTCCAACTGTTCCTGGCGAGTTGCAATTCGTTAATGAGGCAATCGAACAAGTGCATTTCGGCGAAGCGTCCGTATTAAACCCTATTACAAGCGCTTGTCGTCCAGGACCGCAAATGTTTTCGCATGATGCATAGGCAATGCTTGGAATTACGCAGGTCGAAGTGCCCGGGTCAAAAACCCCGCCGGCAATGGTAGCGCACATTTTTGCAAGACCCCCTTTGCCTTGATCGGCAAGCGAAGCATCGTTTTGTGACTTTAAAAGCGAAATCTGCATTTTCTTTGCATTCAAAAATGGAAAGTTAGCTTGCTGAATAATTTTTGAGGTAAAAGTCACATTAATCTTAATTAAAGGATCACGGCACGCAGTTTCAACTGACGATCTGCCTTGGATATTTTGGCCATTAAAACATTCAGCCGACCACGTAGCTACGTATTTAAACGGGCAATTGTCATCGCCGACGCCGCCTGCGTTATAAGTTGCGCAAACTGTTCCACTTAAGTTGAAGCCTGTATTGTTCTGTGCCGTGAGAGAGCTTAAGGATAATGGATTATTTGATCGATCGAAAACTGTAAATTCTCCACCGGCGGATCGACAGTCAGAGTTTGAATTCAGACAAGAAAATACAGCCGTGTTTGCAGGATTTTTTATCGTATTTGCAAAGCCATCGCTACTTGTTAGCGATTGAAAAACGATTTCGCGTAACGCATAAAGGTCTGAGTCTGATGCCACAACTTTTTGTTTTTTTGTTGTACTCGTAATTAATGCACCGACTGAAACTCCTAGAATTGCGACCACGGATAATCCGACTGCAATCTCTATAATGCCGAGGCCGCGGTGGTTTTTTAGCAATTTAAAAAACGTCATTCTTCCCCCGAAGTTAAATACCGAATCCGCTTGCTTAGGTAAGCCATCTTGTCCGCCTGGCTTCCCTCGTATACTGTGTCTATTCTACCATCTTTTTTTATAAGAATAATCAACGGAATCTGTTCAATTTTTAAATCGTCTAAAGTCTTTTTTCCGGTCCAATATTGTCTTAAAATAGTACGATAATCATTTTTGGCTGCAGTCACCGCGTTTTTTTTATCTTCGTCGACTGAAATACCGAAAACTTTTAACTTTGATGATGATTGCAACGAAGTGATCAGTGGCAAAGCTTCTTTACAACGCTCGCACCAGCTGGCCCAGTAAAAAAGCAAGGTAACTTTATCCGTTTTTTTTAAATCAATATCGCGTGTTTTGTTATTGTGAATATTCTGGATTGTAAATTTATTAGGAAAATCAAAAGCGTAAGCTTCGCTCGTTAGCGCAATAAAAACGAAATAAAGACATACAAGTTTCATTAAACGATATTAGAAGAAATCTGCAAAAATTTCAATTCGTAACGAACGCCCATTCTTTGGTCGAGGCATGCGCGAATTTTTAAATTGTTTCTAAGATCAACTCAACTTCTATGTAAGAGCTCGGCTGACTTCACAAATTGTCCGGGCTTCGCAAGTTTACCCCTTTAAGCTATCGAAATTATTGACATTTATTTTAAGAAATTAGAAAATTTAGTGTTTTAGCCAGAAAGAATAGGTATGTTTAGCTACAAAGAAAGTTTAAACCCCCTCATCGAGGAAGTTGCACAGCTTTTAAAAAAAGCCAACAAGCCGTTTTGGCTAGCTGGTGGGTATTCTTTAGACCTGCTTGTGGGTAAAAAAACTCGCGAACACGAAGATCTTGATTTTATTATTTCTCGCCAAGATCAACTTATTTTTCAGAAAACCTTATCCGGTTGGGAATTACAAGCAGCTGATCCGCCTGGCACAGGAAATCTGTTCGCATGGCCGCCAGGGCACTTCTATGAATTACCCATCCATAATATCTGGTGTCGTAAAAATGAAACCTCACCATGGAATTTAGAAATTTTATTCAGTGAGTTTGAAAATGACGAATGGGTTTACCGTCGTAATAAAACAATACGTGGACCCTTAAGCAATTTTGCGTGGCAAACAGAAAGCGGTCTGATGGTTTTAGCTCCAGAAATTCAACTTTTATATAAATCGCGAAGCAAGCGACCTAAAGATTTTCAAGATTTAGAAAGTGTTATTCCGTTTTTAACGGCTGAACAAAAAGAAAAACTGATTGCCTGGATTGCTCTTGATTCTGGGTCCGATCATCCTTGGTTAGATATAATTTAACCAACCAACTCAGTCTTCACAGTTTGCTTTCGAAAATTGACTATTTACAACTCCAGCTTTGGATTAAGCCCGCAGTGTATTTATATTTCGCGAACAAAACACTTCCTTCACGTGGTTGCCCACAGTAAACAGTCAAATTTAGCATACTTTGATTTCCATCCCGTTCAGTTGTTGCCGATGCAACGTAAAATGAACATGGATCAGGACAGCCTCGATACAGCCACCCCCCCCAGAATTGCTACCACGCAATGTTGAGTTTACAGAAATTTTGCTTGGCTCTGAGCTACTCGCGGATCCCGTGTTTTCTGCTCCGAGAGCAAAACTAGCTGCGCCCGCTTCCAGACAACTGGTTGCTTGTTTTATTTGAACAAAACTTTCAAGAACAGATTTTTTTAATATCGAAATTCCTACTATTTATTTTTGCCCGTTAGATTCCGCTTGAAAATAAAGTGACATTTTTAGTCGGCTATACAGGTTTTGTAAATGGATAATTAGTACGCTTTTTTACAGAAATCTGCGCATAGGTTTTTTGTCTTTGGTATTAAAGATTTTTCAGACCCTTTGATGGCACCTTTAATGGCACCTTTAATAGTGGCATCGTAATCAGCAATTTCAAAGTGAGTTTTTGGAGTACAGTCTGTTGCGTCGCTGAATTCTTTTTGCCAAGCCACAAAATTTGCCGTTTCAAAATCAACTTCTGCACTGATAATACATCCTAAATAACAATGAGCTCTTTTATCACCTCCTAAGGAAAGTGAATAACTTCGCTTCGCATCTATCAGTTTTTTTGCTTTTATTAAAAAGCTAAGGCTTGGCATACTAGGTTCTTTATCCATCCATTCAGCCATTTGCTTTTCAGATATTTCTGCACATTTATCTGCCGCAATCGCGCTTGTGTGCGTAATTAATATTGAAAAGATAAGTTTGAGGAAAATATTATTTTGAATCATTTTTATAAATTACCTTCAGCAAAGATATAAACGCAGAAAATGCATCTGGGTAAAGCCCCAGAACAATTAAAGTTTTAGTTAGAGTCCAATAAAATTTTCTTAAGTAATTTGGTTCAATCGCAGTATCTAGCTTAGCTTCAAGCTCTTTTTTCAATTCTTCTAAAGATTTTTCTGGATATTGATGTGATGCTTGTGCCAGCTGAAAAAATAAAATCATCTGTTTATGTTTACCAATCGATTGACCACCCAATGACAAACGGTTTCGAACTAGAACTTCGGGGATGTTCGCAATTTTATAAAGTTTTGAAATTCTTAAAAATAAATCATAATCTTCGGTATTTCTAAATTCAGGTCGGTATCCGCCAACTTGCTGAAAAACTTCCTTACGCATCATTACGGACGAATGGCAAAGCGGATTTTCAATGGCCATCGAAGCCAGAACTTCTTCGGGCGTCGTCGGAAGCTTAAGAACTCGATCATGGGCTTCGGTGCGTCCCATCATGCTATACCAAGAGCCTACGACGGCTACGTCTAAGTGTACGCTTAGATAAGCTACTTGTTTTTCAAGACGTGTCGGCTTCATCTCATCATCTGAATCTAGTTGCGCCAGTAAGGACGCATTCGTCATCGAATGCGCTCGATTTAAAGTTTTCATAATTCCTAAATTGACTTCATTTTGAAAAACTCGAATGCGCGGATCTTTTTGGGCTAGACTTTGCATAATCGACCAAGATTTATCTTTTGATCCATCATCGATTACAATCAATTCGAAATCTGTAAAAGTTTGACCCATCACCGAACGAATCGCTTGTTCAACAGTTTTTTCGGCATTGTAGACCGGCATGATAACTGAAACGATGGGCTTATAATTCATTTTACAAACCAAAGTAATCAAACACACGGTGCGCGATTACAAATTCTTCTTCTAAATCTAATGGGTCGGTTGGTAAGTAGAGCGTGTCTTCTTTCGAGTTCGCTTGAATCTTAGTTAATTTTTTCTGACTGCTTTGCCAGTAGATATTTTGCCATTCCGGATTTGTGACTCGGCTGAATAGTTCACTTAGTTGTAACCCTCTACGAACGGCTACACGATTAGTCGCTTTTTGTCCCGGTAATACATAGTCAACTGCTTTGGGAATATCGTCATTATGCAAAATTTCTAACGCATAATAAGTTGTTGCTAGTATGGCTAATAAATACTTTCGGTATTCCGCTTTTGATTTTTTATTAAATTCATCGTTTCCACTTGGGTGATAAATAATTCTCATTCTTTCGAATGTTTCTGATAATTTTACTCCTAGTTGATCGCCTAAGGCCATATCTAAATTTACCACCAAGCTTTCTGCAAAATTTAAATAACGGCAGACATCTTCTTTTTTGTCTGGTGTAGGTGGAAGTAAGCGCCAAATAACTCGGTGGTTTTGTTCGTGAAAAATTGAAATCTCGGTGAAACGAATTAATGCAGCGATTTCTTCATTTGCATCGCTCATATTATGGCCAAAATCTTTAAACCATTGCATCTCTGATGCTGCGGGTGTGTATTCGATTTCATCTTTAAAAATATCTTGGGCGCTTAATCCGCGCATCGTAGAGCAAACACGAGCTGAAAATTTTCCGCCAAGTTGTAAATAGAGTTTACGGCTTTCGCGATACAGTGGGCTTAGATTTAAAAGTTGCCGGTCAAATGGAAGCTCCGGCAAGAAAAGCTTCGGGAACTTCTTTGGAGTATCTACGGCAAAAAGTATATTGGCATCATTTAGAAATTTCTTGATTTCAAACTGCAGATTGCTTTTTTTTGCCATACGAAATCCTAACATTTGCGCGGAATATCGCAAAGAACAAATTTATAGTTGTTAAGGCGTTCTTTATTAACTAGCCTTAAGCTTGATCAAGGAAAAATATGAATAATTCTGGGTTAGCGGCACTAGTACATCCTCATAAAATTGACAAATTTCTAACAGAAAATTGGCCAAATGAACCTTTCATTATTCATGACCTCGGCGAAAGTATTAAAGAAATTACGGCCCTACCTTTTTTAAAATCCTTAAACGCATTACTTAATGCTTGGGATAAACCTGTGCAAGTTCACTTGCCCGATGTTTCTGATGAATCAAGCGCGATTGATGCAAGCTCTGCAGATGCGCGAAAGCTTTTCGCAAATAAAATGGCTCTTTTATTTAATAACGTTCAGACCCTTTCGCCCGAGCTAACTAAATGGCTTCGTATTTTAAAAAAAGACTTAGGCTTACCAACATCTACCTATGCACGTTGTATGGCTTATGCAACTCCAGATGGAAAAGGCACCCGCGCCCATTTTGATCAAAATATTAATTTTGTCTTACAATTACACGGAACTAAAAAATGGTGGCTAGCCCCGAATGTAAACGTAGAAAATCCAACCGAACGTTTTACCGTTGGTCAGCCTGTTGATCTAGAACTTGCATCTTACGTTGAAACTGAAATGCCTAGTGCGATGCCTGGCGAAGACCGCACAGAAGTCATTTTAAAGCCTGGCTCTATGCTTTTTGTTCCGCGTGGCTTCTGGCATAGTACGGAAGCAAGCGGCGAAGCGTTGGCTTTAAATTTTACGTTTAACCAACCAACTTGGATAGATCTTTTTACGATTGCCCTTCGCAGTCGATTAACTCTATCACCTGACTGGCGCGAGCTTGCAGACGGTGTTGCTTCATCAGATTCGGATCGGCGGCAGTTGGCTGAACAAAGATTTGATATTTTGCTTCAAGAATTGATCGAAGATATGCCGAACTGGAAGGCGCAAGATATTTTAAGAGCAACCGAAGGTGAATTTAGTTAAACGTCGAAAGTGATTCTAATAATGAATCTGCAATCAGGGCAGAAAAGTTTTTGCGTAAAGACTTTTTCCAAAGATTTGTCCACTTTTTTTCTAGTGAGCACTTTGGATCACCCAGCAGTGCAATCTACATTTTGCGGTATGATCGACATGATCTTAGACATCTTTTGAATCTTGCAAGCCAAGCATCTGCTTACAAATCTCTATTTGCTTATCGATTTCTGCGATCGCTTTATCAAGTTTTAAAAAATCTCGGCTGTCTAATTCGTTTTCTAAAGAAGCTTGAACCATCGGATGTTTTTTAAGCCATTGCCCTTGGCGGGCGGCGTAGGTTTCAGGAATACCAGACCTTAAAGCAGCTTGTTTGGCGTTGCGGTCTTTTAAAAATTCAATAATAAAACGTAATGTTTCTAAAGTAAGAATATTCTTATGGGCTTTTAATCTTGAAGAAAAACCCATTTGTCTAATTCTCATCTAAGCCCCAGCCGTTAATCTATTGTCGGGTATAGATTACCGAACTGCGGCCAGAGTTCCAAGTCATTTGATTTGCATAAAACAAAATATCCCAGTTTGTTTGACCAATCATCACTTGCGCACGGCCATTAACTAATTGCTGTACGTTGTAATTAAAGATTGCACGGTTAGTTTCGCTAAAGACACCTGTACAATTGAGGCCCGCAAAAGTTCGATCGATTGAATATCCTGAACCTTGACCATTAATCACAATCGTTTGAACGGCGCTAAAATGTCGTCCTTGATGACAGCCCGTTACCCATGATCCGATCGCTAATTGATCAAAACGATTAGTGCTTGGATTAGCCGCCGTAAGCGCGCGGTAGTAATTAATTGTTCCAGCAGCGGAAGTAATTACCATTGTATCGCCAGTTACCATAACTGTTATCTGTGTGGTTTGCTGAACACCTTGATAAGTTAAAGTTAAATTTGAAACATTGCCATTCACGTTCGTAACAACATAAGTGAAATTATTAGGACCATCAGTTCTAATGATAGATCCTGCACAGTTTTGATTTTGCATGTAATCAAAACGAGATGTTCCAACACCGTTTTGTAAAACAAAATGCTCAACGTAAGCATTATTACCTTGGTTTACACATTGTGAGACCCACTCACCTGAAGCGGCTGCACTGAAAGTACCTGCGTAAGGTATTGCGGCTGCTTTATTGTCATTCTTCGCTGAATTACAAGAAGAGAACGCAAGAAATACTGTAATAATTAAAGAAACTTTTTTCATTTTTCCCCCGATGAATTCAGGGGTATCAAATTTGCGCTTAGCCCTCAATTAAATAGCAAGACAGTAAAAAAATTCCAAATACCTAAGCGCAAATTTGCCACTTTGACCCTACTAAGATTTTGGTCGTTGCGCATTTCCGCCAGGTCCAACTGAATCACCCAGTGGAGTAAAAGGTCTGTTTTGCTGTGGCGGATTGTTTCCTAGGGTACCTGGCTTACCGCCGGCCGCAGTAGAATCACGCCCTGGTTGTGCGGGTTGAGTATCGTCAGAAGGCATGTTCGCATCGGCAAAGTTTTGTCCAGGCGATGAGTCGGTTTCATTAACAGAAAGCACCTCAGAGCCGGTGCTTTCGAAACCTGTCATTCCCATTTGTCTTCCCGATTTATAATTTTTTTGCTGTTTGCTTTTATCCATATTTCCTCCTTTAGGTTTAGAAATGAATACGCTTTCACTTTTATGCAAATTAAGTACCTTCGGGAAATAGGTGATTTGCCCCCGTAACTTAAAAATTTTATTCTCAACTCGTCATCATTTGTATCCAGTCTGGCACTTCACTTGTTAAAAAATACTGAAGAAGTAGTCCATTCACAACATTAGTCTTTGATTTGAAACTTAAATTGATAAATCCCGGTTGTTCATTAAACCGGGGATTTTTTCATTAAAAATGCAAAAAAAAACCGACCCTAAGGTCGGTTTCACAGAAGCTTCAATACTTTATTAAAATAAATTCCGTAATGTATTGAATCTCTTTAATTACTTACGTGTGGTTGATGAGCTAGACGAAGGAGTTTGGCGAGTTGTGCCTTCCGATGTTTGTTCTGATCTATTCATAGAACTTTTTTGTCCTTGCATATCCTTATCTTCCCATTGAGATCCACGTTCTTGCGAACCTTTTTCTTGAGTAGAAGAAAAATCTTTTTGAGATTTTGATGGAGAGTTTACTTCCGTAGATGAAGTTCTTCCTGCTTGTTGTTGATTCTTTGAATCCTGTTGATTTTGCTGAGCCATAAATTCCTCCGATTAGTTTTAGCATTTCTGCTTTGTTTTTTATGCGTCGACACATAAGAAGATTGCAAGCACAGGACCAAAATTAAAGCGACTGTCTTTGATTTGATCCTTCTTGCGGGGCAAAAAACAATAAAACTGTTTAAAATTTCCTGTGAATTAGAATTCACAGGAAATAAAATTAACATCTAAATAAAATTTTGTTATTTATTTTGCGAGGGTGGCAAAGCGGGTTTCGGTGCAGCCGTCGTTTTATTTGCTTCGGCTGGTTGAAACATCGTCGGGTAAACTACTACTATCGTGCCGAACACGAAAATCATAATAACTGCTACAATCGCAATTGTTTTGTGAGACATATTAAACATTAGTGCGCACGTGCCGTTGTGGCAAAGTTGGCTTTATTTTTTCGGCCCTTACTTTTTAAGGTCTTCATTTGGTTTTTTACACTAACTGATTTTGCGCTGATCGTATTGTTTTTTTTGCTGTTCACTTTGTCTGGAATAACTTCCGTAACTATATCTTCAGCAACTTCTACAGCGTGCGCTTCACGCTTTAGCTTTTTAGCTTTTCGATGCGTTTCTGCGACAAATGATTCTGTTGCCTTACGACCTGTAACGATACCCTTACCTAATAATGTAAGACCCTCATCGAATACTTTGTGAAGTGATTCACGCGCGGAAACTTCGATCTGATTTGCAGCGGTTTTTGCCTCTGCTTGAAAAGTAATAATTTTTTTCTGCAAATAACGGACGCGATTTAATACCGCTCCGATTTGCTCTTCAATTTTCTCTGATCGAATTAACTTGTTTGTGACCATAAAACCCCCTAATCGTAAAAAGATGAGGCACTTTTTCCACTAAAAGAAAAAATACCCTAAAAAAATGCCCTAAAAAAAATGCCGCGCAACCCAAACGGGTTGAACCCATTAACGTTATTTCTAAATAAAGCAGTTGTTATGCCAAAATTTCTGCCCAAACTTTTGGTCTGAAACCAGACACTCCACTTTCTTTAATCGGCGGGGTTATTCTCCAGTATCGATTTTGCGTCTTGGTCTTCATTTCGTTTTAATACTTGGCTAGGCGATTGCTTTACTTATTAAGTAAGTAGGAGAATTTAAGTGGAAAAACAAACATCTCAAAGCAATGCCGATACTTTACCCGTGATCCCGAATCCTAAAGCAACACCTTCCCAAGGTTTCCAACCACGCAGTAAAGAATCAATTAATGTATATCCTGAGCAGATTCCAGAGGCGCAAGGTGACTTAGCTGACCGTGCAAATGTGGAAATTGATCAAGAGCTACAAGAAAATATAAAGCGTGCCCGTGAGACGGTAGATCCATCTAGAGAGCACTACAAAGACAGACATTGATTTAATTTTAAAGATTAAATTAAGTTCTTCTTTATAATCCCCGAATTTGGTACACCCAACTACGGGGATTTTTTTATAGCTTCAATTAATCCGTTCTATACCATCCAATATTCTCAGCCTGAAGAATATCGTTTTTCGCACGATTCAAATTTTCTTGCACGTCGAGTTTTCGAAATAATTAAACAAGATCAAATAGTCTGCGAAGAAATTTTAGATTTATGCGCGGGTTGCGGCGTAGTTGGAATGGATTTGTTATTCCATTTGCAAGAATTAAAAATATTACCTCAGGAATTAGATTTTTTAGAGGTGCAGTCTTGTTATCAAGAACACTTTGAAAAAAATAAAAAAACACTCCTAAAGATGTTAAAAAGCCAAACTGTGCTTAATTTTATCTCTGCTAACTATTCAGTATTAGATGAAAGCTCTAAAAAGTACGACTTGATTGTTTGCAATCCACCCTATTTTCGTTTGGGCCAGGGCTTATTATCCAGTTCTGATTTTAAAAATCGATGCAGATTTCTTTTAGACTCTGATTTTCCCCGGCTTATCAAAGCGATTGATTTTTCTTTAAAAGAAGATGGCTACGCATTCATATTATTGAAATCTTTAGCTGAACACGGGATCGATATCGAAACAGAATTTTCGCAGCTTGGCGCGTCTTTAAGATTTAAAAAGTTAGGTTTAATTCGAAATACTGACTTATATCAGTTAACAAAGTCGATCATTTTGTAAGTTTTTTTCGCATTTGATCGAAAATAAGCCGTTGACATAGAAAAGTCGCTTTTCTGTATTTGACCCTTAACCCTTTTTTAAATTAAAACTAGGTTATTAAAAGCAGAATGAACTGCTTTAAAAGTAGGAGAATTTAATGAAAACAGCAGTAATGATTTTAGCAGCTACAATGATGACTGGCGCTATGGCTTTCGCAGAGATGGAACACAAAGACTCTTCTGACACTTCTAAAAACCCAATCACTGGAACTAAAAAGACAGTAAAAAAACATAAAAAAATGGTTAAAGGCGAAATGGGCGAAGCTGAAACTACATCTAAAGAAACTACAAAAGAATACAAAGATGGCGGCATGAAAAAAACAACTGAGACTAAAACTACATCTGAAACTAAACACTAGTTTTAATAGTTTCTTAGTATTTTAAAAAGAGAGAGCGTAGGCTCTCTCTTTTTGTTTAAGCCCTGGTTCTTAACTTGAGTTTTAATAAGAAAAACCTAAAGTGTTCATATGTTAAAGATGATTTTTGGTTTAGCGATTTTATTTTCTTTGTCGGCTTCAGCTTTTACGTACGGCGCCCAAAACCCCGTAAATAGCTTAAGTCCTTTCGCAGATTCGAATATGACTCAATGGGAAATTCACAAATTAGTCTATGATTTTTTATTAATTGAAATCCCAGGAACACGCGATATTTACCGGGCTGGTTTAGCAAAATCTTGGACGATCTCAAAAGATAAAAAAATTTTTGATTTTGAATTAAGACCGGCCCAGTGGTCTGACGGAAAGCCGGTCACCGTCGAAGATGTTAAATTTAGTTTAGAACATATTTTAGACGCCGCTTACAAAAGCCCGTGGAAAGCTTCTTTTGCCGCAGTCGAAAAAATTGAGATTTTGTCGTCAACAAAAATTCGCATTAGTAGTAAATTTACAAATTATGAACAGTGGAAAAATATTGCGGTTACTTTAAAAATTTTACCGAAACATTTTTATCAAAAACCCTCTTCAAGCAATTATAATAAGCAGCTGCTGGGCTCAGGACCCTATAAACTAACTAATTATGAATCTGCGCAAATTATTAATTTAGAAAAAAATCCATTATGGTGGGGTTGGCAAGATGCAGAATTAAAAAATTGGTTTATTCCTGAGAAAATTAGCTTTCAAACAGTTGCAACCCAGTACATGTCCGCAAATTACTTACAAAAAAACAAAATCGACATCTATCCCATCCGCATGTCTTACTCGGTTATGAATTTAAAACCAAAAAGAAAAGATGCTTTCTATTTAGTATATAATCCTAATAAAGACCCTGAAATGCTTGAGCAGATATTTTTTAATCTTAAAAATCCGCTCTTTGAAAAAAAAGAAGTTCGTATTGCTTTAAACCAGTTAGTTGATCGCGCAAATCTATGCACTAAATTTTATGGAAATAAAAAAATTATTTCACCTTATCAGAAAGAAAAGGCGCTAGCCGCGTTAAAAAAGGCCGGCTGGGTTGATTCAAATAAAGACGGTGTTTTAGACAAAAATTTAGATGGAAAGCTAGTCTCCTTTGAATTTGAAATTCTTTATAATTTTCAAGAGGCTGAGCCCATCTTAACTTTTTTGAAAGAAAATTTTAAAGGATTCGGCATTCGCATCAATTTAAAATCAACTGATAACTCTTTATTCTGGAATACCCTACACGAAAAGCTATTCAATGCTTACTTCGACCGACAAGACGAAAATGAAACTGTTTTAGATTCCGAATGGCAAACAAACGGCTATTACAACAACCAAGGGTTTTCAAGTATTGCGATTGATAAAGACTTAGACAAATTAGACGAAACTTATGAGGTAAAAAGTCGTGAAAAATTAATTAAAGATATTCGCCAAAAAATTAATTCCGAAGCCACCTCTCTACAACTTTGCTATGTAAAACACGAAGATTTTGCGATTAATTCAAAACACTCTCAAGAATCCATTAAAAAAGGAATTCCCATTTGGGGATGGTTCAAATAGTAAAGTTTAAAATAAGATCCCCGCAACACAGGCAGAAAGAAAGCACGCAAGGTTTCCGCCGAGCACGGCTAAAAACCCTAGTCGGGCAATATTAGATTTCTGCTTCGGAGCAAGCCCACCAATTCCACCGATCTGAATGCCAATCGAAGAAATATTTGCAAATCCACATAATGCATAAGAGGCAATGATCATTGTCCTATCAGTAAGCTGCGAACTGATCTCGGACAGGTGAAGATACGCAACAAATTCATTCAGTACAATTTTTTCTCCCAACAGCGAACCGATATGCTGCGACTCAGACCACGGCACACCTAATAACCAAGCCATCGGTTGCGCAATGTAACCCAGTAAAGACGAAAAACTAAGTGGCTTTGCTAAATCTAAATGAAGAAGTTGACCAACGTGTCCTAGGCCCGCATCTAAAATCGCAAT
The DNA here is from genome assembly GCA_014376435.1 of Bdellovibrio sp. Taxonomy (GTDB): domain Bacteria; phylum Bdellovibrionota; class Bdellovibrionia; order Bdellovibrionales; family Bdellovibrionaceae; genus Pseudobdellovibrio. Next base: position 169,889 of record JACMRL010000025.1, read on the forward strand.
CAAAGAAATAAAAACAATCAACATCGCACCCACATTTAGCGCTAGAGATATTCCTTCAGAAGCCCCTCGAGAAAGGGCTTCAATAACATTCGCATCAGGAAGACTTTCACTTTCTTCGTCAGATTTTTCTGGCGTCATATGGGTTAATGTCTCTGGAACTTCAGTTTCAGGAAAAATAATTTTCGATATCACTAAGCCACCAATACACCCCATCACGCTGGCGGTAATCAAGTGACCGGCGATGTCTCCAATTCGATCTTTCAATAATGAAACATACGCGCCCTCAACGCCCGCGGCGATCGTTGCCATTCCGCCAACCATCACGCAGTAAATTTCAGAGCGAGTCATATTTTTAACGTAAGGCTTAATTAATAAAGGCGCCTCAGTTTGCCCCATAAAAATATTGGCCGTGGCCGACAAAGTTTCAGCGCCACTCGTTTTCATAGTTTTTTGCATCAGCCAAGCCATCGACTTTACAACTTTTTGCAAAACACCCAAATAATAAAGTCCCGACATCACCGTCGAAAAAAAGATAATGGTCGGAAGAGCCCGAAAAGCAAAAATAAATCCCCAAGGATCTTTGATTTCAGCGAGCGGGCTGAATAAAAACTTTGAACCCGCATTAGAAAAATCAACCATGCTTGAGACAAATAAATTTAGTAGATCGAAAACAACCCGCAATACGCCCGGAACACCTAACGAAGGTATTCCTAAAATCGATACGGCAAAAACAGCCTGCAAAGCCATGCCCATAAAGACAACTTTCTATTTAATAGCTTTGCGATTTCTAGAAAATAGAGTTGCAAGCACTAGGGTTACGATTATGCCAAGAAAGCCTTGTAAGTGATTTGTCATAAGATAAATTTAGTTCCCCACGCATCAAAGTCAAATAGTTTAGTCGCAATGAATTTTTGAAGTTTAAATTTATTGCCAATTCAGACTGAGTTGGTAAAAATATTTAATTAAATGACTCGAAAAAACAAATTACGTATTTTTATTTTGGGATTCATATTTTGTTTGGTTATTTGGAGTTTGAGACGCGTTCACACAGCACTCTCCTCCCGAAATTGCTTTGGCGCAGGTAAATTCAAACGCACCAAAAATTTTATTTATGCATGGCCCAGCTAGTATTTTTCCAGTTCGATTTAATGCTTTACCCGAATTTGTAATTTTAGATCTAAAAAAGTAGTTGCCAAAGCTAGATGCGTTTCTAACTAATTGTGTCGGCTTCAGGCAAAACTTGTTTTCTACTTTTCTCGGCATTAACATTAGCCATGGCTAAGAAATCCAAAAAAACAACTATTGTTCACACTCATCCAAGACGTGTTAAGCCTAGCCCTAAAAATCCCAGTGGTGTGACTATTGTCGATGAACATTTGCGCCGGTTACCCGGCACATATCTAGATGAGTTGGAAATATATAAAGTCACTAATGGCTATAATTTAAAAAACATTGCAAAGCCTTCAGCTCAGGATTTGGGTTTTGATGACGACAATGCCTATGATGATCTCATCGCTATTTGGACAGATTATTTTAATAATCTTTTTAGTATTAAACCTAAGATGGATCCTGATATGATTAAAGCCTTAATTGGCAGCGAATCTGGTTTTAAACTGGATCCCAAGAACCCTTTAGCGATTGGTCTTGCGCAATTAACAAAAGAAACTTTGAAAATCATTCAAGATCCATCAGGAGAAGCTAAGGATTTTATCTTTAATAATATTAGCCAAAAAGATCTCAAAAATTCTAATTTAGCCATACCTATAGCGACCAGGTGGCTTGCCTACAAAAAGGTCCGGGCCGAAAGTAAGCTCGGTAGACCTGCAACTCATGAAGAAATTATTTTAGAATACAAAGGGCTACTCAAAAGTAAATCAGAATATAAGAAAAAAGCATTAGAAAGATATCGAGAGCTTTATGCCAAACTTAAAAAATAGAATTCTTACATTGGTTTTTATTTTTTTATTATTTAGTTGTAAGAGCAAAGATGTTTTTGAAATCAATTCTTTCGATACACAAAGTTATCGTAACGAGCTTCACACCTTAACTGTTCCTTCTAGTCATATTAGGCAAGAATGTCTTTTTTTGAACGCTGAGGCTGAGAATAAGTGGCGACATCAGTACATGATGTACATTCTGAATAACGATAATGAAGTTATTCCTGTAATGTATTCTATTAATCAAGAAAAGTCTGTTTGCCTAGAACATCTTAATAAAGTAGAGAAAATTTTAAGAAAATCTTCTACTGTAAAAATGTGTTTAAGAGATGCCCTTAGAAAAGATTCAACGAGCAGTGAAGTGCAAGATTTTGGATCCCTGGGAAAGTATCCCGTTATTTTTGAATCTTTAACTTTCGACTCTATCTGTACTTCCAAAGAATGCTACAGCGTTAACGACATGTGGACAGAAACTTGTCCAGGCTTCAAAAAGCATTGATCAAAAGGTTCAAGAACTGGATGCGTTTCTAACTTATTGTCTGGGGTTTAATTTAACTGCCTAAATTCCGATTTTTTTATTTGGTATTTCGGGGGTTATCATAAGTTTTTCTATCGCTTCAAAGACAACTTTTAACTGGGAATCATATTTCTTCTCTAGTTCATGCAGCTTCTTCGAAAGTTCTGTATGTGAAATCACAAATTCTCGTAATTGTATAAAAGAACGTACAACTTGAATACTTGCCTCTATAGCCACATCGCTATTCAAAACACTGGCTAACATTAATGCTCCATGCTCAGTAAAAACATACGGCAAATAACGACGCCCACCACGACCTACTTTTGAGGTGCCAATTTGTGATCTCAAAAACTCGGCTTCTTTTTCACTTAGCTGAAACATAAAGTCGTCCGGGAATCGATCCGAATTACGTTTTACTGCCTGATTTAAAATCTTAGTTTCGACTCCATATATTCTAGCTAAATCAATATCCAGCATTACCTTGTGTTTACGTGCGATAAAAATATATTTCTCTATTTCAATTTTTGATGTTTTGCTCATGGATGAAAATTAAAAGCAATTTAATGACCAAGTTTTCTTCCTAATTCTTTGAGGTCACAATTTGTGACCTCAAAGATCATTAGTAATTTCAGTCCCTTAGGTGCGATTTGGTAAGCTTTTTGAGGTACCAAATCGGTACCTCAAGTTTAGAGTCTAAAAATCTTTTTCATTTTTTTATCAGGCCGCTTATAACCTGATCTGAAATCCAATATATCACTGCGAATCTTTTGTGGAAAATATGTTAGATGAATCAGATTTCCAAATCGTTCTGAAAGTTCAAAATTAGTAATTTTAAATCCCATTTTTAGCTTTGAAATTAGTATGTCGTTATTCGTCATGATGTGGCGACTAAAGATGTACATGAATCCTTGTTCGCTAGCTCTTTTGACGACCTCTTTCATTAAATATGTGTAAATGCCTTTTCGTCTGTGAGCAGGCAACACTGCGGAATTACACATATAAAATGTTGTTGAGGTGTGTTGAAATCCCCACGACCAGCCTACAAATTTGTTTTTATAAAAAACTCCAAGATGAATACGATACTGGGTCGGACTAATAAATTTCTTACTTAGTGTTTTAAATTTCTTTTGGGTTTTTTCTGGATCAATGTCGTCAGGATCATAATCAAGATTATCGCTAAAAACTTTAGGCGCATACTTTTCAAAATATTTTGAAAACTCATCACGCGACATTTCTTTAACAATATAACCTTTTGGTAATTTGTAATTCATTACAAAATCTTAGCAAAATATGTTTTTTGTTAACACAGGAAAAAATGGTGGCCCAAGACGGAATTGAACCGCCGACACAAGGATTTTCAGTCCTCTGCTCTACCGACTGAGCTACCGGGCCACGTCAAAAAGTGAACTTGAAAACTAACGATTACGGGCATTTAAGTCAACTATTTCAATTTATCGAATGCCTGCTTTAAATCAGCAAGTAAATCATCGATATCTTCAATTCCTACCGACAATCTGATTAAAGAATCATCAATACCCAGTTTTTTACGCTGTTCTGCCGGAACTGAAGCATGAGTCATGATCGCCGGATGCTCGATCAGGGACTCAACTCCACCTAAAGATTCTGCTAAAGCGAAAACCTGAACCGATTCTAGAAACTTTCGGGAAGCCTCTAAGCCGCCTTTAATAATGAAAGTAATCATTCCGCCAAATCCGCTCATCTGTTTTTTTGCTAATTCAAACTGAGGATGCGACTTCAATCCCGGGTACACAACTTTTGTAACCATCGGATGAGTTTCAAGATAAGCCGCAACTTTAATTGCACCCTCTTCGTGAGCTTTCATCCGAATAGGTAAAGTTTTTAGACTGCGTAATGCTAAGAAAGAATCGAACGCACCTTGAATAGAGCCCATCGAATTACTTAAGAATGCAATTTTTTCTGCTATTTTTTCGTCCGAAGTAACCGCTACGCCACCCACGATATCACTGTGACCACCTAAATATTTAGTCGCCGAGTGAATCACGATATCGGCACCCAATTCTAATGGGCGCTGAAAATAGGGAGACATAAAAGTATTATCAACCACGACCATAATATTTTTTGCTTTTGCAATTTTACAGATCGCTTCGATATCAGTTAATTTTAAAGTTGGATTTGTCGGAGTCTCTAACCAAACCATTTTTGTATTAGGTTGAATCGTTGCCGTAAAATTCTCAACCGCGGTTAAGTCAACGTAAGAAAATTCAAAACCATTGTTTTGCAAAACTTTATCAAATAGACGATAAGTACCGCCGTACATATCATCCATGGCAACGATATGATCGCCTTTTTTTAACATGTGTAAAACGGTTGTCGCCGCCGCACAGCCTGAAGCAAATGCAAAACCAAATTTGCCGCTTTCAAGATTGGCGATACAGTTTTCATAAGCACGGCGAGTTGGGTTATGGGTACGTGAATACTCCCAACCTTTGTGTACGCCCGGAGATTCTTGAACGTAAGTTGATGTTAAGTAGATCGGAGTCATAATCGCGCCGGTTGTTGGGTCTGGTTGTTGGCCAGCATGAATCGCGCGCGTTGAAAATTTCATTTTTTCTTTTACTGAAGACATCTAAAACCTCTATTTATATTTTTTTAACTCTTCGGCCGCAGCCACTTCAACGTTGAATGCTTGTTTTAGAATTTCAGGATTTAAAAAGCCGTTTTCAACCATCCATTGATCGTTGAAGGCTTTCGACATGTATGCTTTTCCAGAGTCTGGCATCACCACCACGATTTTTGATGGCTTTGTCAATTTAGCCGCGTACTTCATCGCACCCACTAAAATAAGTCCGCTTGAAGGACCAACGCACAAGGCTTCTTCTTCAACTAAGCGACGGGTCATCGTAAAAGCTTCGTGATCATTAATCTTTTCAAATCCATCGTAAACCTTCAGGTGACAGTTGCCTGGAAGCATATCTTCACCCACGCCTTCAACTTTATAAGCCCCTGGAGGATCGACTACTTTTCCGTGGTTATAAAGATCCGCTAAAATACTACCAATCGGATCTGCGCAAATGATTTTTACGTTGGGATTTTTTTCTTTTAAGTATTTCCCAACGCCCGATAATGTACCACCCGTTCCAACTCCAGCGACAAATACATCAATTTCACCTTTGGCTTGATTCCAAAGTTCTGGCCCCGTAACCTGATAATGAACGTCGAAATTATCTGCATTGTGATACTGATTTGTGTAAAGACAGTTTTCTGTCTGCTCAGCGATTCTTTTTGCAACTGAATAGTGACTCATTGGATCTTCGGGCTCGACGCCATTTGGAGTAATGATCACCCGCGAACCGTAAGCGCGAAGCATTGCGCGCTTTTCTCCAGACATTTTTGCCGGAAGTACAAATATGCATTTATAACCTTTAACTAATGCTGCTAACGCAAGCCCCATGCCCGTGTTGCCGGCCGTTGCTTCAACGATTGTACCGCCGGGCTTCAGAATTCCACGTTTCTCTGCGGCTTCAATCATGGCTAAACCGATGCGATCCTTAATTGAACCACCCGGATTAAAATACTCGACCTTCGCAAAAAACTGGTGCGGAGAATCTTTCGTGATTTTATTAAGCTTAATGAGTGGCGTATTCCCGATTGTTTTCAGGATATCGCTAGAGATTCCAAGGGCGCTCATAGTGGTTTTTCTTTCATGATAGATTTTTTGTGATCATTTTGAGATAAAAACACCAAAACTTCAGACATTAAAATAATTAAATCTGAACTGTAAGGTATTCCCAAGACGTCAGCTTTGTTCTTAATCAACTGAGGATTTGGATTCTTTTTAGACAATTCTTGAACTAAAACGTTTAAATCTTCACTCTGAACAAGTAACATACGGGCTTCCTCCTTGAGTTCTTTATTAAAAATAACTTCCTGAGCCCGTTTAAACAATCCTTTTTTCTAAAATTGAATGGCATTCAGCAGGGGGCCGATCAGCAGCATCATCAGCGATGGAAAAATGAATCCCATAAGGGGAATCATCAGTATTAGTGGCAACTTTGCGATATGTTTTTGAATTTCATCTTCACAGCTCAAGATCAATTCACTTTCGTAAGCTTTAAGGCTTTCTAAAATTCCTTGTCCACGCAGTCCTTGTTCTAAAATTTCTAACAAATACTTCCGCGTAACCGTTATTTTCTGTTTATCGAAGCATAAATTGGGATTTGATTGCGCTAACCACCAACTTTCAACCTGATCAGCGAAGTTATTTTCGCGTTTTCGTGCCAAAAAAGATTTAATTCCCAGGGAAAGGGACTGTCCTTTTTCTAATGAACGCTTTACATCCCACAAAAGAACAAGTGACGGTGCTAAGTTTTCCATTTAATTCGTCCTCCGATTAGAAAAATACTGCTGAATCCGATTAAAAATAACAAAACTGAAATAAAAATAAGAGTTGTCGACTTCTGTAAACCTAAATAAGCACTGCTCAAGCAAAAAATGCCGATGTAAATCGCCACAGATACCACTGCTTGCGCGCGAATTTGTTGCGTAACTTGTCTCGACCTATGTCTCAGATTGCGTTGAATGCGCAATCCATCGCGAAAAGATCGCAATTGTTCGATCACATGTGATGATGAACGCAAAATCAACTGCATTTCTTGAAAGTAAAAGTGGTTTTTTTCGAACAGTGGCTTCAATTCTTGTCTTTCAATTTCAAAAATCATTTGTAAATTACGAAAAACCAATCTTTCCCACGCCGAAAAACCACTTAATACGATTTTAAGTGCGGTTTGCGCTGATTTTCCTGACTTCAATAGCAAAATAAGTTGATCTAAAATCTGTAAGTGACAATTTTCGTACGTCGAAAGTGCGAAAATATTCAAAATCTTTCGGTAAAAGATTAATGTTAGTAAGAAAATGCCGATGTATAGGAAGAGAAACGCACTTTGTTCTTTGAAAATGACAGAAATGTACAACGGCAACTGAAGCAAAACGAAATAGATCTGCGCTTTTCGCAAAGATATGACTTCGAATCTCTTAAGAAGAGACAAATTTCGGTAAACGATTACGATTCCGAACAGCGAAAGCAGTACTTGAAGCATGAATCAGCCCTCCAATTTCAATTTCTTCAACGCAATTATGATGCACAGCAAATTTTTTCTTGACGAAGCTTGTCGTTTTATTAACAATTTTATTAAGGAAGACTGAAAAGTCTTAACAACAACAACTGTGGTTATAGAAATATGATCACTACCGATAGGAGCAACACATGGCAAAGAAGAAAGCTAAAAAAGCTACGAAAAAAGCTGCTAAAAAAACTACAAAAAAAGCTACTAAAAAGAAAAAGAAGTAGTTCTTTTTGTAAAAGCGCAGGCTTTGGAAACCCTTGGTCATTGACCAGGGGTTTTTTATTTTTAGGATCTGATTTTTGATTTTACCAATAAAAAAGGCGACCTAAGCCGCCTTTCCGTAGATAGATAAGTTATTGAAATAACTTAGTAATAGTAAGTGATGCCAACTGCACCCGTTGGAATAAAAGTAAACTTTCTAATTTCTGACATCACGATCACTTCACCGAAAAAATTCACGCCCGCAAGATCTCCTTCAAGCTGATTATATTCAATACCGCCGCCACCAATAATGAAGTCTGCATCGAAGCGATTTGATTTTAATTCTGCATCAGAAAAAAGCCTTTTTAATACATCAGAATCGGATGCCGAACCTGATCCGCTTGCTGAACTAAACCACTTTGAATAACCCAACTTTGTATACGGAGATAAATAATTTCCTTCGAAATTATGCTTCCAACCTAGACCAAACGTTCCATAACTTGGCCCCGCACCTAGTCCAACGACTAAAGCTTCTGAGGGATCTAAGTTAACTTCGCCATTTAATCCTAGAAGACCGGTCGCTCCACCGATGGTCACGCCTAAACCTAATTTTTTAACCGATTTCATGTCCCAGTTTGTGCCGTACAGTTCAATTCCTTCTTGGTCGATCTTTTGTTTCTTGGTGAAAATAGATTCGTGGCTTGATTGCATTGTTGCTGCCGAGCCTTGCGCAAAGCTATTCAAAGTTAAAAACGTTAACACAAGACCAATACCTAAATTTTTCATAAAACCTCACTTTTATATAAATTTGAACGACGTCGCTGAGTTAAAAGTTATTAACATTCATGACCTAAGTCTACCGATTTCTTTATCGATGATTCGACCAAATTCTTTGACAAGATTTTAAAAATTAGAATTTATGAGTAACTCGAGCACTTAAACCTTTTGTTTCCACGATCGCGCGCTCAGTGCGGACGGCAAGGTTTGGATTGTTATCCATAAAAGCTTTATTGTAATCATCGCCTAAACTATGTCGGTAGTAAGAATAAGTGATATCGTAATTTAAAGATGAAATCTTCATTCCGATTCCCCCCTGCAGACCAAATCCCCAAGGTTTAATGTAATCATTCACCGCTGGCTTTGCACGGTTTGAAGTTGCCCCCTGTACGTGCTGCACTCCCCACCCGGCAAAAAAGTACATTTTCATCCCTTGATTTAGCGGATGAGTGTAAGCCCCATTGAATTCAATTCTTCCGGTAAATAATGTCGGTGCCGAATAAATTTCGGCATGATTGACCGAGCCGTAATAGCTTAAATTAATATCTGCACCTAATTGATTCACAGGTAAATCAGAATACCGGATTGTAATTCCGATATTTTTATACACTTGAGATTCGTCGGCAAATCGCGCGGTCGCAACGAGTGCGGGCGTTCGGACATCGTAAATATCACCACGTACACTATATGATTGAGTCATCGCTGACAAACCGACCGATAAGCCTTTCATTGCGTAGATTATTTCGGGCGCTTTTTCTTCTTCTTGTTGAGAAAATACAGGTTGGCTTCCAAGATTTAGTAGAACAAAAGCTTGAATGGCAGAGGAGGCAATTTTTATCACAGCTTTATGTTAGGAAGTGCTTCCTAAAATGAAAACATATATTCGTCTAACGCAATACATCTATTGAAGGCGACTCTTAAGAAATAATAATCTAATTTTTGAGCACTTGAGCAGTTAAGAATTACTCTCAATCTCCCGATGAAGACCGGTCTAATCAAGGTTTATAGGCTTGTGCTTTTTGCCTGAATCCTCTAGAACTTGAGTGATCAAAATCATAATTTAAGACGATTAATTAAAGGAGAATTTCTATGGCTCACAAAAGAAAAAAAGTGGCAGTAATTGGTGCGGGCTTTGTTGGTGCAACAACGGCTCACTGGGCAGCGCAAAAAGAATTAGGCGATGTCGTATTACTAGATATCAACGAAGGAACTGCAATCGGTAAATCAATGGATTTAGCGCAATCAGGTCCAATCGAAATGTTCGATACAAAAATTAAAGGTACTTCTAACTACGCTGACATCAAAGATGCAGACGTTGTGATTATCACTGCGGGTATGCCACGTAAACCAGGCATGAGTCGTGATGAACTTGTTGGTATCAACGCAAAAATCGTAAAAGATGTTTGCGCCGGAATTAAACAGCACGCGCCGAACTCAGTTGTTATCGTTGTTTGTAACCCAATGGATGTTATGGCCGTTTATGCAAAACAACAACTAGGCTTCCCGCGTGAACGCGTCATCGGTATGGGCGGATCTTTAGATTCAGCACGTTTCCGCGCTTTTATAGCTGAAGAATTAAATGTTTCTGTTAAAGACGTTACTGGCGTGGTTTTAGGTAATCACGGTGATGCAATGATGCCGGTAGTACGTACCGCGGCAGTTGGATCAGTTCCGCTAGTTGATTTATTGCCAATGGAAAAAATCAACGCGATTGTTGCGCGCACCAAATCTGCGGGCGCTGAAATCGGCGGTCACCTAAAAACAGGATCAGCTTTCTTTGCTCCATCTCGCGGTGCGATTGAAATGGCTGAATCGATTTTAAAAGATCAAAAAAGAATTATTCCATGTGCGGTTGAGCTTAACGGCGAATTCGGTGTGAAAGATAATTTAATGGTTGGTGTTATGTGTAAATTAGGTGGCGCTGGTATGGAAGGCATCATCGATTTCAAAATGAACGCTGACGAAAAAGCTGAGTTCGATAAATCAGTTGAAGCCGTTCGCGCTTTAGTCGCTTTATTAAAGATGGTGCAGTAAATGAATATTCATGAGTACCAAGCAAAAGAAGTTTTAAGAAAATTTGGCGTAGCAACTTTAAAAGGCCAAGTTGTTAACTCTCCAGAAGAGGCCGTCGCGGCAGCAAAAGCAATGGGTGGAGCAGTTTGGGTTGTAAAAGCCCAAATTCACGCTGGCGGACGCGGTAAGGGTGGCGGAGTAAAATTAGCGAAAACTTTAGATGAAGTTCGCGATTTAACTTCTCAAATTTTGGGAATGACTTTAATCACTCACCAAACGGGCCCCGAAGGTAAACTTGTTCAAAAAGTTTTTATCGAACAAGGCTGTAACATCGCAAAAGAGTATTATGTTGCATGTTTAATCGACCGTGAAACCGGTCGCGTAGCGATGATGGCTTCCTCTGAAGGCGGCATGGATATCGAAGAAGTTGCAGAGCATAATCCCGGCGCAATCAAGCGCGTAGATATCGATCCAGTAACTGGTTTGGGCGCATGGCAAGCTCGCGAATTAGCTTTCGCAATCGGCATGGGGCCAGACGTAATTAATAAAGCCGTGAAATTCATGATGGGTCTTTACGAAGCTTTCGTAAAATGTGATTGTTCGATCGCAGAGATCAATCCACTCGTTGTGACTAAAGAGAATGACGTTCTTTGTTTAGATGCAAAAATGAATTTCGATTCAAACGCTTTGTATCGCCAACCACAAATTTTAGAATTACGTGATTTAACTGAAGAAGATCCAACCGAAGTTGAAGCTTCTAAATTTGACCTAGCGTTTATTAAACTTGATGGCAACATCGGCTGTTTAGTGAATGGTGCCGGCCTTGCGATGGCGACTTTAGATATCATAAAACTTCACGGCGCAGCTCCGGCGAATTTCTTAGATGTTGGCGGCGGTGCAAATAAAGAAAAAGTAACTAACGCGTTCAAAATTATTTTAAAAGATCCAAACGTAAAAGGAATTTTAGTAAATATTTTCGGCGGCATCATGAAGTGTGATGTGATCGCAGAAGGCGTTATCGCCGCTTCTAAAGAAGTTGGTTTAAAAGTTCCATTAGTTGTTCGTTTAGAAGGAACAAACGTTGAGTTAGGTAAAAAGATTTTAGCAAACAGCGGTCTGAACATCATTCCCGCGGGTGATTTAACTGACGCAGCTAAAAAAATCACTGCAGCGATCAAGGGGTAATCAGATGGCAATTTTAATTGATAAAAATACTAAAGTAATTTGCCAAGGTATCACGGGCGCACAGGGTTCTTTTCACTCTGAGCAGTGCAAAGAATACGGAACAAAAATGGTTGGTGGCGTAACTCCTGGAAAAGGCGGTACAACTCATTTAGGTATGCCCGTTTTCAACACGGTTAAAGAAGCAAAAGCTAAAACAGGCTGTACTGTTTCCATGATTTTCGTTCCGCCCCCGTTTGCAGCCGACTCAATCATGGAAGCCGTTGATGCTGATTTAGATTTAGTGATCTGTATCACTGAGGGCATTCCCGTTTTAGACATGGTTAAAGTAAAAAAATACATGCAAGGTCGTCGTACTCGCTTAATCGGCCCAAATTGCCCGGGCGTTATCACTCCTGAAGCTTGTAAAATTGGAATTATGCCAGGTCACATTCATAAAGCGGGACGCATCGGTGTTCTTTCGCGCTCTGGAACGTTAACTTACGAAGCGGTTGGTCAATTATCAGCTTTAGGTTTAGGCCAATCAACTTGCGTTGGTATCGGTGGAGATCCCGTGAACGGAACGAACTTTATTGATATGTTAAAGCTTTTCAACGCAGATAAAGATACTGACGCTGTCATCATGATCGGTGAAATCGGTGGAACGGCTGAAGAAGACGCCGCTGAATACATCAAAAAAGAATTCAAAAAACCAATCGCAGTTTTCATTGCAGGTGCTTCGGCTCCTCCAGGAAAACGTATGGGTCACGCGGGCGCAATTATCAGCGGCGGCAAAGGTACTGCGGAAGCAAAATTTGCAGCACTCGAAGCAGCTGGTTGTAAGATCTCTCGTAGCCCGGCTGACATGGGTACGACTTTGAAATCAATGTTGAAATAATTAAATAAGTTTTAAATAAAGTTTTCTAAACAAGGAGAATAAAAATGGCTACAGAAAGAACGTTTTCAATCATCAAACCAAATGCAGTAAAGAAAAATGTAATTGGTGATATCATTTCAACCTTCGAATCTAAAAATTTGAAAATTGCTGGTGCAAAATTAGGTATGATGTCTAAAGAAAAATGCGAATTATTCTACGCTGAACACAGCGCTCGTCCATTTTTCGGTGAATTAGTATCTTTCATGACTTCTGGACCCGTTGTAATGATGTGTTTAGTTGGCGAAAACGCAGTTTTAAAAAACCGCGAAATCATGGGCGCTACAGATCCTAAAAAAGCTGATGCTGGCACAATCCGCGCTAAGCACGGTGATTCTATGGGTGAAAATGCAGTTCACGGTTCTGATTCAGTAGCTTCTGCTGAGCGCGAACTTGCGATCTTTTTTGATCGTCACGAATTAGTAAATATGTAATTTGATTCGATCTGAATTGTGAATAACCAACGAAATTCATCAAATTCAAATCCAAAAAGGGACTCTGAACTGGGGTCCCTTTTGCATTCTGAACACCTAGTAACGGTTGAAAAGCTGGCTGTAGGTGGCGACGGCGTCGCCCGCATTCCAATAAAAGATCGCACGATGGTCGTGTTTGTGAGTAAAGCAGCTCCGCAAGACGAACTTAAAATAAAAATCTCGGTGGTTGAAAAAACCTTTTTAAGAGCGGAAATCGTCGAAATTATTAAGCCCTCGCCGGCCCGTCGCGAAGCTCCTTGCGAGTATTTTTCGGCTTGCGGTGGATGCGTGTGGCAGCATATCAATGAAGATGAACAGCTTCGTCAAAAAGAACTGATTTTAACTGAATTATTTAAAAAATTTATTCCCGAAGTTAATTATGCATTGGCTAAAGGTGTGGCTTCTCCTAAAAACTTGCACTACCGAAATCGCATTCAATTAAAACGTTTAGGAGCCAAGCTGGGTTATTTTAAAAAAGAATCCCATGATATCGTCGATATTAATTACTGTTTGATCGCCGATAAATTAGTTTCTGATCAAATTCCAATCATTAAAGAAAAATTAAAACCTGCAGCGGAGTTACAAAAATACGAATTAAAATTAAATCATAAAAATGAATTCGAATATTATCGTATTGGAGAATCGGGCGAGGGCCTTTCGTTTTCACAGGTGAATAACGAAATTAATCAATTATTAGTCGAGCTGGTAACTAAACTAGTCGCTGATAAAAATCCGTCTTTTTTAACTGAACTTTATGCGGGCGCGGGGAACTTCACTTTCGATTTACTGAAAAACCTCAATTCTTTGCGAATTGAAAGCGTCGAAATGAATCCAGAACTTACAAAATTTTCGACTAAAAAATTGAGTGAATTGAGTCTACAAAAAAGACTATTTGCTTTTACTTCCGATTGCGAATCCTTTGCAAGCCGCCGCGCACTTTCCAATGAATTTATTTTGTTAGATCCGCCTCGCGCAGGGTGCAGCGATTCCGTATTAAAAAAAGTGATCGAGGCCGGCTCGAAAGACATTATTTACATTAGTTGCCATCCGGTATTTTTAGCGCGTGATTTACAGAAAATATTCGCGGCTAATAAAAATTATAAAATTCGCCATTTACAAATTTTCGATATGTTTCCACAAACCGATCATTTTGAAACTTTCGTTCATTTATCCACAACTTAAACCTCGATCAAATTCATAGCTAATCCAGCGTTGACTCAGAGACATTGAGTGCTACTCTTAATGCATGAGTACTCTACGAATTAGCTTTTATTTATTTATTTGCTTGTTACTTGGCGCCTGCGAAAGCGCGCGCGTAGAAAAAAATGAAGATGCCAATTTACACATGCAAATTGCCGTTTCTCATATGCAAAAAGAAAACTATCCGTTGGCTCTAAAAGAACTTTTGATCGCGCAAGATCTTAGTCCGCGCAACGCATCAATTCAGGCTAACTTAGGTAACGTTTATTTCATGCGTGAACGCTATGATCTATCAGAGCAGCACTATAAGCGTGCAATCGCCTTACAGCCTAACTTTACTGATGCTAAAAATAATTTAGCACGCGTTTATATCGAAACTTCTCAGAATCGTCAGGCCGAGGTTCTTTTAAAAGAAGTGTTAACAGACTTAACCTACGTTGATTTCCCTCGCGCTCAGGCCAATTACGGTATTTTAGAATTCAACCGTAAGAATTACAAAACGGCGATTAGCTATTTCAAACGCTCTATCGAGCGTGACCGCGAGAATTGCTTTACAAATGTTTACTTAGGTCGAAGCTACTTAGAACTAAAAGAAACTTTGCTGGCGGTTTCACAGCTAGAGAAGTCGATTGCGTTTTGCCAACCATTAGAAATCGAAGACGCACACTACTTTAGTGCGATTGCGCTTTATAGGAATAATCAAAAAGATCGTGCCATTTTTAGATTTGAAGAATTATTAAAATTATTCCCGAGCAGTAAATACGTAGATCGCACTCAAAAAATGTTAGTGGTCTTAAAAAAAGGTGCCTTATGAAGATAACCGGTGAATTGCTTAAAAGTGAAAGAATCAAACAAAACCTGGGTGTTCAAGACGTTGCTTTTTCTTTAAAGTTAAGTTCAAAAATTATTACCTCAATCGAATCAGGTCGTTTAGATGAATTGCCGGCTAAAACTTTTGTACGTGGCTTCGTAAAAAGTTATGCACAACTACTAAAAGTAGACGTTGATCAAGTTATGCGTCAATTTCAAGAGGAAATGGGCTCGACTAATCCGATGCCTAAGACGCCTCCGCCAATGCCATCATTAACCAAATCTGATTATTCAGGCCCTACAAAAAAAGAAAGACCTCAGCCTACGCAAACTTTGCATGCTGATAACAGTAAAAAAACTTTTCTATATATTGGCGTAGCGGTCGCATTAGTTATTTTGATTATCACCATGAATAAAATAATAGATAAATATCAAAAAGACAGCGTAGAGAATGCGACAATCGCGCAGATCAAGCCACTAGAAGCAGCGCCAAGCACTGCGGTATCTGGTGACGCGGTTTCAAAGCTATCTGTCCCGTTTACCGAAGTAGCCGGTTCAGTTAATACGAGTATTGCCAGCCCAGCAAAACCTACCGCTTTAGCAACCAGTTTAGAAAGTTCGTCGAATTTATCTTTGTCTCCTGAAGATGGCTTTGCGCCCTCATCTGGCAAACCTGTTGAAGTTATCATCGAAGCCAAAAAAAATGTTGAGCTTTTATATGCTAAAGGAAACAGTAAAAACTTTTCTAGGCTGAATCTTCAATCAAAACAAATTCAAGTGATACGTTCATCCGATGGTCTTTATTTGAAGGCTGATGATGGTGGAGCGATTCATTTAATCGTTAACGGAATTGAAAAAGGTACAGCCGGCAGCAATAATAAACCAATTAAATTAACTTTCTAATTTGGGCAGCAAAAGAATTTTTTATATTTTAGTTTTATCTTTTATTTGCAAGGTCGCTTTAGCGATCTTTGTACCCTTGTATGCAGACGAAGCTTACTACTATGTTTGGTCTTTGCATCCTCAACTAAGTTATTTTGATCATCCACCCATGGTAAGTTGGTTTGTTTCGTTAGGTAATTTCTTTTTTCCATTTCACAACACATTTTCTTTGCGTTCATTTTTTGTTTTTGCCAGCACCCTAACTATGATGAGCTGGATTTTGATTCTAAAACGTAAACAATGTGCAATACGCAATATTGAATATTTTCTTATTTTATTAGTTTTAAATCCACTACTAGGGCCTGGATCGATCGTCGCTACACCCGATGTGCCATTAGTTCTTTTTTGGAGTTTAAGCTATTTGTATTTCTTAGACGTTATGGAAAAAAGGTCTTCGTTGGCCTACAGCTTATTGGGTGTAAGTTTGGGCTTAGGTTTTTGTTCTAAGTATCACATCGTTATTTTTGTTTTTTCTGGTTTGGTTTATTTAATTTGGTCAAAAGAGTATAAAAAACTAATTCCGGGAAAAATTTTACTCACGTTTTTGTTTGGATTTTTATTCTCGTTGCCCGTTATTTACTGGAATTATCAGAATGATTGGGCATCTTTCCACTTTCAACTTAAACATGGCTTAGGAAAAACTTACTACGATTGGACTTGGACCGCGGGTTTTATTGTAGCACAAATGTTTATTCTAAATCCTTTTTTGGTCGGGCCATTGTTTCAGAAAAACAGCCCTCGAACAGATCAAGTATTCGGTTTAAGTCAAATTTTCTTTTTTCTAACAAGCTCATTTAAAGCCGTTGTGGAAGCAAATTGGCCGATAACTTCACATTTACACAGCACAAGCTATGTTACACAGTCTATGCCAGAAAAAAAATTCAAATGGGCTTTAGGCTATTGGGTCGCAATGTATTTAATTTTTATTACTATTTTTCTTTTGCCCCAAGCTCAGGTTTTGCTTAAAAATCAAATCAACGCTGATCATCTAGATGAAATTATTCCCATAGTTGAAAATTACAAACCTTTGTATGGCCCAAACTATCAGATTTCATCTTTGCTAACTTGGATCACTGGTACTCAGATTTATAAATTAAAAGGTTTAACCCGCATTGATTTTTTTGACTCACTCCCAGAATCAATGCCAAAGACAAGACAGTTCTATGTTTTGAAACACATAACATCGTGGTGGCCAGACCATTTTCCAAAAATTAAAACCGAACTATTACAAAGTTTTGAAAAACAACAGCTTGAACTTTATTTGGTGACCTATGAATAGAGTTTTCGCTTCATTTGCTTTTTTATTAATTAGTTATTTTATATATGGATTTTATATCTCACAATTTGAATTTGATTTTGTACCTCGCAAGGTTAAGACGACGGATTTTTATTATGATTATCGCTTAGCAATGAACATACACAGTAATCTTTCGATTGGATCTGAGCCCTTAAGTATTATTTTATCCGAAGCAAAACTTGCTCAAAACAAGTTTATTTTAATGACGGATTTGAATCCTTACTTAAAAATTCCTGATGATAGCTATTTACAAAATATTGGCGTTCTTCAGGGTGCAAAATACGGATATAAAGATTCGCGGCTGATTTATTTTTCAACCTCAGAAAAAAACTTAGGTTTACGTAAAGGCGAGTCTCAGCTGCAACTTTCTGATTTATTGTCTCAATCTGCCGAGCGAAATAATTCTTCGCTATTGGTTTTAGCCCACCCATTTAAATCTGGATTTAATTGGTCTGGCGAGATTCCAGAGGGTTTAGACGGCGTTGAAATCGCAAATTTGAAAAGTATGTCTCAGCGCTCGTGGGATTATTCAAAAATATCCACGCTTTGGAGCTTACTGCTTTATCCTTTCAATCCGAAGCTAGCTTTAATTAGGCTTTTTCAAGAACCCACTGATGAGCTTATTTTATTCGACCAAGTTTCGCAGAAAAGAAAGTTTGTAGCTTTTCAAGGAGCAGAAGCATCGGCACGTGCCATTCCTTTAACTGATTGGTTAATTAAATTTCCGAGCTATGAGCGTTCTTTAAGTATTGCTTCAAACCATTTACTTTTGACGTCAGAGTTAAGTGGAAATATCACTAGCGACCGTAAAAAGATTTTGGAAGCTTTGAAAAATGGCCAATTCTATATTTGTTTTGACGCCTTGGGCGATCCAAAAGGTTTCGAAGCCTACTTATACGATGAAAATACGCAGAAGAAATTCTCGATCGGTTCACGTGTATCTAGTTCGCAAAATTCAAAATTGTACTTTAAATTACCCTCTGAACCGACTTCATACTATGAAGTAACTTTGATAAAAAATGGCTCGCGCATTGATACCTTAAATACATTTGAAGGTTTGTTTTCATTAACGGGCCCGGGAACTTATCGGATTCAAGTTCGCATTAGTCCTCGATTACCATTGCCCGATGCAATTAAATGGCTGAGTTGGATTTATACGAATAATTTTTATTTGGATTAGTCTTCATCTGGGATTTCTATTACTGCTGAGCCCGTAATTTCGGTCTGACACGCCAATCTTTCATTAAATAAAAAATCTCGTTCGGTGGCTCGTTCAATTTCTAATTCGCTGCGGGGACTAAAATTTTCGACTCCTTCGCGTACAAAAAAGCGGCATGTCGTGCAAGTTCCATTACCTCCACATGATTGCGCAATGCTGACTTTTTTTGCATTTAAAAAATCGAGTACGTTCACGCTCTCTTTGAAGTTCAGCGTTAACAAATTTCCTAAAATAGTGAGTGTTTTTGTTGAATCAGTCACATTTTGTTTGTATCAAATTTAATATGAAATTCATAGCTTTTGACTTAGAAACAACCGGAACTGTCCCCGGAGTCGATCAGATCGTTGAAATCGGAGCCGTTCGTTTTAATGACGAAGGCAACGTAGACGGCGTGTTTGCGACCTTAATCAATCCATTAAAATCAATTCCACCGGGCGCTACAGCGGTCAACGGAATCACTGATCAGATGGTTCAAGGCAAACCCCTCATTGAAACAATCTTGGCTTCTTTTGCAGAATTCTGCGGAGATCACGTTATGGTTGCCCACAACGCACCATTCGATTGCCAGTTTTTAACAGCCGATATCAAAAAGCACGAAGCGCCAGCTCCACGCGGATTACTATTAGATACATTACCAATCAGCCGAAAAGTATTTCCCGGAATGCCCAATTACAAATTAGGCACGCTGGTTCAGCATTTAAAAATCAATTCAACCGGTTTTCACCGTGCGGAAGAAGATGCGACTTATTGTGGTCAGGTTTTTATCGAACTTGTAAAAAGAATATCAATCGGTGGTAAGCCGCCGCAACTTGAGAACTTAGTCGCGCTAACTGGAAAACCTGCATTACATTTTCCACAAATCGAACGCCAACCAAAACAAATGGGTTTCACGTTCTAGATTAAATTTCTTGAGCTTTGTGTGCGATTGGATAACGACGTCCACGACCAAATGAATGCTCAGAAACTTTTAAAATCGGCGGAGCCTGCCAACGCTTAAATTCGGTTTTCATTAATTGTGGTAAAAGCCATTTATCCGTTTTGGTTTTAGCACGACCGCGCAATTCCACCATATTTTTAACGGCCTGATCTAGTAGATCATACTCTGGCAAGCTGTCTTGGTCTTTTTGATTGAGACGAAGTTCGGCTGAAGGCGGGCGATCAATAATTCTCTGCGGAATAATTTCGTATTCTAAATTGTAGTGCTTTGAAAGTTCGTATACCTGTTTTTTGGTTAAATCGCCGATGGGCGCAAGCCCGCCGCACATATCACCGTGTAAGGTTGCGTACCCCGTTGCGTACTCTGATTTATTACCTGTCGTAATTAACATACTCTGATTTAAATTTGAGTAAGCCATTAAAAATAGTCCACGTAAACGTGATTGTAAATTTTCATGCATCAGCTGAAATTGATCCACCTTGAATTCTTTATCTAAAACAGCTTTGATTTTTTCAAAACTTGATTGAATTGATATGGTTTGAAAATCAACCCGTAAGTTTTTTGCAAGCTTTTGGGCTAAATCAAAACTTTCCTGATGGTTAAATTCCGTAGGTAATGCAAAAAATTTTACTTTGTCAGCCCCTAAAGCATCGACCGCTAAACAAGCTACCAATGCCGAATCAATTCCGCCGGACAAACCTAAATGAACTTTGCATAAGCCTGATTTAGACATGAAGTCTTTAATCCCCAGTATAAGTGCTTTTCTAAGTTGTTCATTTACACTTTCTTTTTTAGTTCCCTTGTCGGCATTCCAGTCTTTTAATGTATCAGATTCAAAAATATTTAAATCTTCTTCGAACGAGCGACATTTGAACTGAACTACACCCTTGGCATCTACAACAAAGCTTTGCCCATCATAGATAATCTCATCTTGAGCTCCGACCATATTGACGTAAGCCACCGGCGCTTTAAAATATTTCGCTGTTTTGCTTACGACATATTCGCGTTGTTTAAACTTACCTTCGAAAAAAGGAGAAGCACTCATGTTAATAACTAGATCTATTTTTTTCTTCGCTACAGACTGAAGTGGATTTTCTTTATAGATTGAACGTTTGTCTTTAGTTTCCCAAGCCCAGATGTCTTCACAGATGGTTAAGAAAAAATTCTGCCCTTTAATTTTAAAGTAATTATTTTTCACGCTACCTTTTTCAATAAAGCGTGCCTCATCAAATACATCTCCGGTTGGCAGAAGCTCTTTATGAAAAGTTTTAACTATCTTATTTTTTTTACATAAAAAAACTGCGTTGTAATACGGACGCCCTTTTTTGCTTTTATTACGTTCAAATCCGCCAACTAATACAAATATATCTTTAGGAATTTTTATGACTAGGTCTTTAAGCTCTGACATTTGTTTCTCAACTAAAACATCGCGCTCTAGCAAATCGAATGGATGATATCCAAACAAGTTTGCTTCCGGAAAAATAACTAGTTCGGCTTTTTTCTCTTTAGCTCGTTGAACGAAATCTAATATTTTTTCTTTATTTTTTTTAAAATCGGCTAAAATAGAATTAGTTTGGGCTAGGGCAATTCTCATGTGATTCCTCGTTAGAGGAGATTAGAATACGCCCAGTAAAGCCATCTTGGTAGCCATGTTTGTGTAAAATTTTAACTTCTGGAAACTTCCAGCAATAGTAGCCTGTGCCGTTATCGAAGTCAGCCAGCCAAAGACCCTTTGGCTTCGCGCCAAGTCTTTCTAGTTTATTTTGCCACTTATCTATCAGATGATTAATTTGATCTTGGATTTCTAAAGCACGTGAAGATTTTTTATCCGGTAAGGCTTCAATGCATGCCATTAAATATTTAGCTTCACGAGCCGCTTCTTCAGTTAAACGGTAAACCAACGGCAAAAGCTCTTGAGCTTGTTCTAAAGAAAAGTGACGACCTTGCTGACGATTTATGATTTCAACCAAAACGAACCTCAATTCAATGGCCTGTTATATTTTTAAAAGGTTTGAAGATTCAATCAGCAATTTTCGTTTTGTAAGTTATTTAGATCGCGCATGGCGTTGGTTTTAGGAAGAGCTTAACTATTGATCTTTTGAATTTGAGTAATTCATTATCTGACCGCCAAACAGAATGAAGATCAAAATGACAATTCCTGCAATAATTAGCCACTTAAACATGTAGCCAAAACTGAAGCCTTCCTCTTCAGAATCAGCTACGGTCGTTTTTGGTGCGGGAGGTGTAAAAGTTTTTTTATAAGTTTTGAAACGATAACCTTCATCGGACTTACTGAACACTTTTGACGTTAGTGTTTGCGCTGGTTTTCTTATACTTTTTTCAATTTCTTCATTCATTCTTCCGGAAACTCCACGGTACGCAGGGCGTGCATACGAAACACGAGACGAGTTTCTTTCATTACGTCCGCCAGCACGTTTTTCCGCACCATCTTCACCTTCACCATCTTTAAGGACTCTAACCTTGCTAGAGGTTACTAACGAAGCTCCGTCGGCCGTACCAAAACCCGAATCAGCACGTGAAACGGGATTTCCAGCCAAATTGCCTGAGCTGCTTTGTCGGCCACCGCTGCGGCCACTTCGGGCGGCTGCAGCTTTTTCAGCAGCTGAGGCTTTGCTGTCTGAATCTGAGTTGGTGCCATTCTTACCGGCATTCGATGTAGAATTTTTAGTATCACTACCTGCGCCTTTTGAACTACCACCGGTTTTTGCCTGAACGCCGTCACCCAGATTAAAGTTTTCAAACTTCGCATCACAAGTACGACCACCGCCGGCTCCGCCCTTGTGTGATTTTAAACTTTCATTTTCAACACCCAAGCTAGGCAATTCACCGTACTCCATCAAACAAACAATATAGTCGCCCATGTAGCGATCCATGAATTGCGAAAGTGGAGTAAACATTTTTTTCGATAATAAAACTAAACTGACGGTAACTACTAAAATCAATAAATACTCAACCACGGATTGACCGCGCTCATTTCGGATTGATTTCAGACCCAGACAGGGCGAATTTGACTCTTGTTTCACACTGAAACTTATCGGATGATTAAGACTGAAACGATATAAGGGTGTTATGCATAAAATCATTTTCTTTAGTGTGCATTTTCTTTTTTGTCTCAATGTGAGTCGTGCACAAACTAATCCGCAAACTCCATCGCAACCAGCCACCACAAGCCCTACCTCCTCTGCATTGACTACGCCTCCGCCAGTAGTGACACCGGTGACTTCGGCAGCTGGCGATACGCTTGGACCAGTTAAATCACAACCGGGTAAATACGAAGAGTATCAATCAGTTTGTCGTTACAATCATTTTGATAATGTTTTTTTCTTGAGCGAAGATCTAAAAAATAAAAGAGTCAAGCTTCTACAAGATAAAATTACAACGGGCAAAGATGTGAATCGCTTTAGACTCCGCCTGTTCAAAGAGTTTATCGATCAGCATAAAGATAAAGAGGCTCAGACTGTTTATGGTAATCTTAAGAAATCAAAACTAAATGATGTTGAAAATAATTTAGCTGACGGATATTTGCTTTTTATGGAAATGAAACTTAAAAAAGCGCAGACTAGTTTAGAAAAAGTAATCACCGCCGAGCCTAAAAATATAGAAGCCTATAAATTTTTAGCAGAAATCTACAAAGAACAAAAAAATTATTTTGAAGCGGCTCAAATTTATCAAGACTTAAATAAGCAAAATTCTGGTGGTTATTACGAACAGCTTTGTGAAATTCTAATTATTGATTCTCATCACGCAGACGGAGAAAAAGCCTGTAGCAAGGCCGTGGTTGAAAAACCTGCCAGTCCTTATCCTTTGATTTATTTGGGCATTTCGATGCGTGAAAAAGATATTTTAAAGGATGCTTACGAATACTTTAAAGAATCTTTAACCGTAAAAGAAACTGAAATGGGCCTGACTTGTTTGGCCGAACTTTATTTTATGGAGAATAAATTTCCGTTAGCAATTTTAAATTTTAAAAAGAGCATCGACATTTCACCGCAGTCAACTCGTGCCTTGATCGGCTTGGCATGGTCGCAATTAAAAAATAAAAGCACCGACGAGTCTTTAGAAACTTTTAAGAAAATTTGCACGCTTGATCGAAAATTAGTTGTTGAGATAAGAAAGGCGTATAAAGTTTTAAACGCACAAACATCGCCTGATGCTAAAAAGTTCGCTGAGCAGATTCAGCATTGTAATCCCTAATTATTGAACGATATCAAAGTAATTTTTTAAAACGGGAGTCATATTTGGAATTAAAGTGCTTTTAAAATTTTTATTTTTTTCAGAAAAATCAATCAATGCTTCTAAACGATTTAAAGTTGCCGTAAGAATCGCGTTGCTTGGAAAAGTCCGAACAACCCTAAAATCTAAAAGCGAAATAGAGCTTTTTAAAAGCTGATCTGCCGCCGCCATCGCTTCAGAAATGTGCGGCGACTCTAAAACTAGAATGTTTTGACTGGTAGAAACTGAGGTTTGACTTAAATAAGTTTTTAAAAGATCGACGT
Organism: Bdellovibrio sp.; assembly: GCA_014376435.1. GTDB lineage: Bacteria > Bdellovibrionota > Bdellovibrionia > Bdellovibrionales > Bdellovibrionaceae > Pseudobdellovibrio. Next base: position 193,929 of record JACMRL010000025.1, read on the forward strand.
GAGCGTCTTCGATAACGGCCATACAAATCACAGATTGGCCCCACTGAGACGTAATTTCTACTTTTAAAACTTGCGCCGCCATCGGCTCTTTTGTTGCCAAAATAACTAAGGCGGCTGATCCCACCGGACTAACTTCGAAGCACTTCACGTCTTGGTCATCGCAAAATTGATTTACTATCGCTAGCGCGCTGCCGTACGAAGAAAGATCTATAACTACCAAGCTCTGGTACCTAGTCAACGATCTCTCCGATCAAGTCGTATTCCATACTTTCCGTTACTAACACTTTTACGAAAGTTCCAATTTTGGCTTGGCCGTCATTGATCAACACAACTCCGTCGATTTCTGGAGCTTGAGTTGAAGTTCTACCTTGCAAAAGTAAATCGGTTTCATCACTGAGGCCCTCCACGACTACTTCGATTGTTTTACCAATGAAAGCGCGGTGCTTATCTCGGGAAATATTTTGCTGAACTTCCATGATGGCGTCATGACGTCTTTGTTTAGTTTCGTTATCAACTTGTTCGATCATTTTTCCGCCCGGAGTTCCTTCCTCTGGCGAATACTGAAAGCAACCAACGCGATCAAACTTTTGTTCAGCGATAAATTTCAATAATTCTTCAAAACTTTCTTCAGTTTCGCCCGGAAAACCCACGATGAATTGGGTTCTGATAACTGCTTCAGGAATTTCGCGACGAATATTTGTTAGAACTTCGCTAATTTCTTCACGAGTCATTTTGCGGTTCATTTTTTTAAGCACCTCGTTATTTACGTGCTGTAATGGCATATCAAAGTATTTAACAAACTTATCGTTTGTTTTAATTAATTCGATCATTTCTGGAGTGATTCCGTCCGGATAAAGATAAAGCATCCGGATCCATTTGATTCCATCAACTTCAGCCAACGCGCGCAATAACTCGACCGGAGTTTCTTTTACCATTGGATCTTTGCGTTTTAAATCTAAACCGTAATCCGTGAAGTCATGGCTAATGATGATTAATTCTTTAACTCCACCGGCCGCTAGAAGTTTAGCTTCACTAACAATGTTATCTATTTTTCGAGATTGTAAATTACCACGAATTAACGGAATTGCGCAAAATGCACAACGCTTCATGCAACCTTCGGAAATTTTCAAATACGCACGATGCGTTGGTTGCGAATTTACACGTGGAGTAGTTTCTTCTTGTAAGTAGGTGGGTAAATTAAAGAAGGTTCTTTTCTTTTCACCCAGCGCGTGGTTTTTAAGAATTTTTCCGATGTTTTGAAATTCGCCCGATCCTACAAATAGATCAGCCTCGGGCAATCCGTCAGCTAGGTCGTCTTTATAACGCTGAGTTAAGCAACCCGCGACCACAATTTTTTTAATCTTACCTTGTTCTTTTAACTGCGCCATATCCAAAATACGCTGAATCGATTCTTTTTTAGAATCTTCAATAAAGCCGCAAGTATTAACTACCACCGTATCGGCGTCTTCAGCCTCGCCCACGACTTGATATCCGTCTTTCATCAAAGTTCCGGCCATGATTTCACTATCAACCAGATTTTTAGGACAACCTAAGCTAATAAAGTGAACTTTCTTAGGCGCTGTTTCGATCGTTGTTTTCATTCTGGTATAACCTCATCAGATGGTTTTGGCTCGAATTCAAAAGTAGACTGCGGATTTTTTTTATTGGGTTTAAAATTGCTAAGTTCAAGAGTTGTTTTCGTATCAACGTCATCCACAAAAATAATTGAATCGATTCGTTTTTCCTTTTTATTAATAACCAAAGAAAAGCTTTTAAGATTTTTTTGTGGAGGTTCTAAACTGACAATTAAAGAGCCGTCTTCCTCTTTTTCAGAAATAACTTTAAATTCTTTCAAAAAACTTTTTGTGTTAGAAAAAAGTTTAAGTAAGCCTTCGATTAAAACTGGCTTATTTTTGCTAAGAATAGTTACTTTTCTTTTACCCTCTTTATCAAAGTCTTGGTCCGGATGCTCGACAAGAGTAATTTTTTTATCTTTGTAAAAAAATTCAGTTTTAACATCACCTTCTAAAATTAAATAAATTTTTCCGGCCGCGTACTTCATCGTACCTTGGCTAGTTGATTTAGAGCCCAGCGTGATTTTTTCATCGATTTTTTTAATTTGAACTTCTAGCGCAGAAGACTTTGAATATTTCTCCAAAATCTTAGTTAATTGCGCGCTAGCAAAAGCAACCGGACCAAGAAATGACATCGCTAACAGGCCTAGAATAAATAAAAATTTCATGCCTTTTTTATAGCAAAAATAGACTCTAACAACAAGCTATGTCTGAATAGCCGCTGGTCTGAAAAATAGTGTCACCAGCAAGGATTGGTTTTTGTTTTGAAGCGCCTGCCGTGAGCGTTTATAGGTAAAGCCCGTGGTCATAATATCGTCGACATAAATCAGTTTCAGGTTAGAGGTCTCGTTTTTTGTAAATAGTTCAAGCCTTTGGATATCGCTAACGTTTGTTGATTGCCGCCTTTCCTTTGCGGATTTTGACTTTTGCGGCTGCGCTAGTGGCGACTTATAAAGCGCATTGAGCACCGGCAAACCTAAGATTTTCGAAAGATTTTTTGCAAAAATATTTGCGTGTACAGAATTACTTTTTGATCCTGGCAACGGCACAAGTGCGTCGTATTGTGAAATATCGACTTGGTCACACAATAAATTTGCAAAAAGTCTCGAATAAAATAACCAAGCTTGCGGACAGCGATTTGATTTAAACCGGTAAACCATCTCAGAAATCAGATCACTTTCTCCTGGGAACCACTCGATTAGAAAAGCGTGCTCAGACTGCTCAGAAATTTTTTTTACGTTTAACAACAGCCTGGGTTCAATGTATTGCGTGAAACAAAATTTGCAGTATAGATGCGTTTCTACATAGAAAGATCCGCAGTAAAGACATACGGGATTATAGATAAATTGTCTGACGGCGCTGAGCATGCCTTCGGACTTGCAAAGTACAAGCAAGGTTCAGTTATCGTAGCTATTTTCTGTTAGACGTTGTGATACGGAATTCGGTTAATGATTGTTAGGGATCGATAAAATTGCTCGAGCAACATAACTTCGGCTACTAAGTGATTCATTGTCATATCTGAAAGACAAATATTCAGTTGGCTACGTTTTTTTATGGCGTCACTAACACCAAACGCACCGCCGATTATAAAAACTCCGCGCTTTTTTCCAGATTCGATTGTTTTAGATATTTGTTTGGAAAACTCGATTGAGTCAAATTTTTTACCCTTTTCGTCTAACAAAATAATAAAATCGTCAGCGTTAATTTTTTCAAGTAAAACTTTTTCTTCAAATTTTTTTTTGGATTCAGCGTCTTCACGATCAACGCTTATGGTTTTAAGTCTGACCACGTCTAATTGCGTGAAAGGTTTTATTTTTTTTAAGTAAAGTTCCGTGGCTTCCTCAAACCAAGGCTCTTTAGCTGTTTTAAAATCAAAAAGTGTCCACTTCACGGAAGTATTTACGGCTTGATTGAGTGATCAACTAATTTAAGTTCAACGCCATCTTTCCAAAGATCTTCTAAACGATACTCTTGGCGAACGAAGTCGTAAAATACGTGAACTAGTAAAGCCCCGTAATCAACAACAACCCAACGGCCTTCATCAACGCCTTCGACCGCTAGCGGGTAAAGGTTGAATTCGTCTTTCACAGCTTTAACTAAATTTTCAGCCATTGAAGACGTGTGACGAGTACTCGTCCCTGAAGCGATTAAAGCAATATCACAGGTTGTTGATACGCCTTCTAGGTTAAAACCTTTTACTGCAATCGCTTTTTTATCAAAAAGAATTTGCGCACAGAAATCAGCAAATTTAGTAAAATCAGAAATCTTACTGTTCGTTTTTTTATAAAGGTTATTGGCTTTAATGTAACTTTCTACTGAAAGCGGAATGTACTTTTCCGCCGGTCTACCAAGGCGTAGTTTTTTTCTTAATTCAGATGAAGAAATGTCTAAATCATCTAACGTGATAAATTCAACTGAACGACCCGTGGTTAATTCAAGCGTACCGAAGTCGCTTTCGGCGACTAGTTTGCTTAAATAATCTGGCCACTCTTCTTCGGTTTCAGGAATTTGGTAACCCGGACGAGTTGTGACAACGATATTTACTAGCTCCAGTATTTTTTTATAATCTTTCCACTCAGATAAATTTTCGAAATTATCTGCGCCGATGATCAAATAAAGCTCGTTTGATTTGTGCGTCTTTAATAGTTCGTTGATTGTATCGATGGTGAAGCTTTTTCCACCGCGTTTTAATTCAATGTCATTAACACTAAATTGTTTTCCATAAGTACTGAAAGCTAAGCGAGCCATCTCAGAACGATGTTCATTTGACGGACCATCCATTGGAATTTTTAGTGGATTTTGATTGTTGGGAATAATGTGGATTTGGTCAAAACCCATTTTTTTTTGTACAGTTGTTAAACTGTTGACGTGACCATTGTGTGGAGGATTAAAACTTCCGCCAAAAATACCTATTTTCATATTTCTTCCGCTTCTTCTTTAGCTTTGATGATTTTATCAGCTAAATAAACTAAAAATTCTTGCATGTTTTTTCCGGTGACGGCTGAAACAGTGAAAACTTCTACGTCATATTTCTTTTTAAATGTTTGTTTAATTTTTTCAGCTTGTTCTTTTGAAAGTAAATCAATTTTGTTTAATACAACGATTTGCTCACGCGCTAACAGAGGAAAAAATCCGTCTTTATCTTTATTCATCTCATCATACATTTTTAATTCGTACTGGATGTCTTCGTAATCTTGAATTGGCTCGCGGCCGTTCATTCCTGATACATCGACCATGTGTATGAATAAACTGGTACGCTCAATATGTTTTAAGAATAAAATTCCTAAGCCCACGCCTAGATGCGCGCCCTTGATCAAACCTGGAATATCGGCCACCACGAAATTACTGTAGTCTCCCACTTTAACAACGCCCAGCTGCGGTGTTAAAGTTGTAAATGGATATTCTGCAATTTTCGGTTTCGCTGCAGAAATACGTGAGATCAAAGTTGATTTACCCGCGTTCGGAAATCCGATGATTCCCACGTCAGCAATTAATTTTAATTCTAAAATAATTTCTAAAGTTTCGCCTTCTTCTCCGGGTTGTGCATATTCAGGAGCTTGGTTAACGCTATTTTTAAAAAATGCATTACCTTTTCCGCCACGACCACCTTTTAAAACCGTTACCTCATTCATACCGGCTAAATCATAAACGATTTCTCCTTCACGAGTACGAATCACGGCGCCCTTAGGAACAACGACGATTAAATCTTCACCGTCAGAGCCTGAACAATCCACGCTTGCTCCGGCCTGTCCGTTTTGAGCGGCGTATTTGCGATGTGGTTTGTAATCAACTAAGGAATTTACGTGCTTCGACGTTTTAAAAATAACGTTGCCACCTTTTCCGCCGTTACCACCATCTGGCCCACCGCGGGGTGCAAACGATTCTCTGCGGAAACTGACTGAACCTGGGCCACCATGTCCCGATGCAATCGTAATCAATACTTCATCAACAAATTTCATAAAATCTTTCATCCAAAAAATAGCTAATCACAAAATAAAAGGAGCCTTTGTGGGCTCCTTTCACTATTAGCTGTCTATATTAACTAATTAGAAAATTAAATTAGTTCTACGCTGTTTTAGGGTAAACGCTAATTTTAAATTTTTCTTTCGAAAATCTTTCAAACTTAACAAGACCTTCGATGACTGCATAAATCGTGTGATCACGGCCCATTTTAACATTGTTACCCATGTGGAATTTTGTTCCGCGTTGGCGAACGATGATTGTTCCTGATTTTACTAACTGTCCGCCAAAACGCTTCACGCCTAATCTCTTCGACTGCGAATCGCGACCATTCTTGGTACTACCACCAGCTTTTTTACTTGCCATTACATACTCCGTTTAAAAGTTTATTAGAAAATTACCTGTTAAAATTACTTAGTCTTCTTAGCTGTCTTTTTAGGAGCCGCGGCTTTTTTTACTGAACGCTTAGAGGCAGCTTTTTTAGGAGCAGCTTTCTTCGCAACTACTTTTTTAGGAGCAGCTTTTTTAACAGTTGTTTTAACTTCAGCTGGAATATCGCCATCACGAGCCGTTACGCGAGCTACACGGTCAGCCATTTTTTGTTCGATACGCTGAGTACGCTCTAGAGCCATGTCTTTAACAACTGGTTTAGCATCAGACTTAGTTTTAGAACCATCTGGTGAAGTGATACCAAGGATAAAAACTTCCGTGAAATGTTGTTTGTGAGTTCCGAATTTTCTGTAACCTTGACGACGTTTCTTTTTGAAAACGATAATCTTACGGCCACGTGCTTGCTTCGTAACAACTGCAGTTACGGAAGCGTTTTTTACTAATGGAGCGCCAACGTGAGCTTTATCTCCACCGATCATAAGAACTTCCGCAAACGTAAATTCAGCACCAAGATCTTGATCAATTTTATCAATTTGTAATACATCGCCGGCTTGAACTTTATACTGTTTGCCGCCCGTTTTGATAATCGCGTACATTTTACCCTCGCTTTATAGCTTTTCTCTAGCGTTAATATCTTCTTAAACAAGATCTGTTTAAATGCCATTGCCGTGCTACCTCTGTCAAAGACATTCCTAAAAGGCTGGCTATTCACTGCAAAATCCGTATAATTGGGTTATATTATGACCCAATTAATCTGGCAAAGTCCTCAATGGCCGGCTTTCAGCTGGCAAAGCTCGGTTCTATTAGAACTTTTAGTTAAGGTGAGGTTCGCCCACGGAAAGCTCTTGGCCTTCGCTCCGCTGATCGAAGCTCAGCGAGGAGATATTCTTTTAATCGATTCTTTGGATCGTGATCTGACCAAGGATCGCTTAGTCGAATTGTTTGGCGAATTTCGTGAATCTAATTTACGTAATTCTGGGCCTCCGGCGGAAAATTTGAATGCGGAACTTAAAAAGTTTTTGGCTTGGTTTAATGAACCACCCGTTGGCTTAGATGGAGTGCTTCGTGCTGGAATCGCATTTTTTTGGTTTCTAGTTATTTACCCTTTCGAAGAAAACAATGAAGAAATCGCGCGCGAAATTTGCGAGCTGGCTTTAGCTCAGGATGAAAAATTGGCGATTCGACTTTATGATTTACCCGCGCAGCTAGAAGCGAATTTGGGAGAGTATCAAAAAGTTCTTGCACAGAGTTTTCGTGGTGATAGTGATATAACTGATTTTTTAATATTTTTTTTAGATTTACTTTTGAAAGCGCTTGGCTCGGCCGCCGAACCAGCCGCGCAGTTACTTAAAGTTTTTCAGTATTGGAAAAATAAAACTCACTTGGAACTGAATGCGCGACAGCGTCAGCTGATCGATTTTCTGTTAAGCAAATCAGATTCTTCCATCAGTAATCGTGAATACGTCGAGCATTACAAAATTAGTCGCGAATCTGCGAAGCGAGATTTGAAAGATCTTGAGAAGCTGAATCTAATTACGCTTGGAGCAGGGCGCGGGCGCTCTGTAACTTACACTCTTAAATAAGCATAAAGCTTTATAACTAGCCTATGAGGCCAGCATGGGGCAGACAAAAATCGTGGTCGGATTTTCGGAACTCAAAGACTTGTTCATCCGAACTTTTAAAATTGAGTGAAAAAGAAATTCGTCCAAGAGGAAAAGGAAATGATCTTCTGGTTGTTCAAGAAGCATTGAATCAGAAAAATTTACCTGACTTTTTGAATCAGGCATTTGTGTTGTACGGCTTTTTTCGCTAGTCAAAGGTCTTAGACTTTTTCGCTGAAAATTTCGTATTGTTCTGTGTGGTATGAAGGTTCGATTTTAAATGCGATCGAGCGGCCAATTTTCTTTTCTAAGGCCTCTAGCGCTTCTGATTCACTTTCGTAAACCCAGTCGACGATTTCGGCGTGACAGTGAATAATCACGCCAGGTTTTTGTGCGCGGTCTCCAAGGCTTACTTCGCGTTCTAATTCGCGGAAGATTTCGTTCGCGATGGTGTTTTTACGTTTAATGTAGCCTTTGCCATCGCAGTAGGAGCATGGCTGACAAAGTGTCTTAACTAAACTTGGACGAATTCTTTTTCTAGTCATTTCCACTAGACCTAACTCTGACATCGACATAACGTTGGTGCGGCTGCGATCTTTTTTTAATTCTTCTTCTAAGGCTTGCATCACTTGTTCACGGTGCACGGCTTTTTCCATATCGATGAAATCGATGATAATGATCCCGCCGACGTTACGCACACGAAGTTGATGGGCGATCTCTTTTACCGCTTCTAAATTTGTTTTTAAAATTGTGTCTTCTAAATCTTTTTTGCCGACGTAGCGGCCGGTATTAACGTCGACGACGACTAATGCTTCAGCCTCATCAAGTACAATATATCCGCCCGACTTTAACCAAACTTTTCTTTCGATCGCACGCGAAATTTCTAAATCAATGTCGTATAAATCGAACAGCGGTTTGCGCTCTTCATATAAAATAATGTTCTGGCGATATTTTGGCATTAATTGCGTTACGAACTTAGTTACTTTTTTATAAACTTCGACGTCATCAACCCATACCGTTGTTACTTGTTCGCTCATCAAATCGCGTAAGGCGCGAAGCTCTACATCTAGTTCGGCGTGCACTAAACCTGCGGTTTTCTTTTTCTCGTAATTTTTTTGAATTTCTTTTCCTAAGCGATCTAAGTAATCAATGTCGGCACGTAGTGATTCTTCGCTAGCGCCCTCAGACGCGGTACGCACGATGACTCCACCGGTTGGATTAATTTTTTGAATGATCTTTTTTAAGCGCTCTTTTTCGTTCTCATTTTCGATTTTTCTTGAGATGCCTGTGTGTTTTACGTATGGCATGTAAACGATTCCGCGACCCGGTAATGAAACGTGCGTTGTGATGCGCGCGCCTTTAGTTCCTAGTGGATCTTTCGCCACCTGAACCATTAAATGTTGGCCTTCTTTAATGAGATCTTGAATCGGAGTTTTAATTTCGCGAGATGGGCGAGAGTTTTCCGATTCGTTTTCGGTATTTGGATTTTCTTTTTCATCTTCTTCTTCGAAGAACTCTTTTCCTTCTTCGGTCAGAATATCGCCTACGTATAAAAAGGCCGCTTTATCTAAACCAATATCAACGAACGCGGCTTGCATACCCGGAAGTACGCGAGTAACGACTCCGCGATGAACGGTACCAACCAGCGTGGGGGAAGTTTTACGCTCGATTTTAAGGTCCATGAGGGTTCCGGCCTCGACGTAAGCCACGCGAGTTTCTTGGGGACGAACGTTAATTAGAATTTCTGCAGCCATAATAACCCCCATAGAACTGGATCTAGACTATCCGCCTGTTTAAAATCTCCTCAGTCATACCGAAGAATAGATTGATAAGCAAATCTCGCTTTAGTGAGACTTATAACTGGAGAACGCAAATGGCAACTATAGACGATCTTTTTAGACTGATGGTTGAACAAAAAGCCTCTGATTTACACTTAACCAGTGGTGCGCCTCCATTTTTACGACTTCACGGCAACATGGTGCCGCTGAATTATCGACATCTTAGCAGCCAAGACGTGCAGGGTCTTATCTTTGAAATTCTAAATGAAAAACAAAAAAAATCTTTCGTTGAAAAATGGGAGTTGGATTTTGCTTACGTTGTCGAAGGAATTGGACGTTTTCGTTGCAACATCTTTATGCAAAGAAAAGGTTTAGGCGCAGTTTTCAGAACAATTCCTGAGAAAATTAAAACCGCGCAAGAGCTTAACTTACCTTCTTCAATTATTGATTTAATTGATTGCGATCGCGGTTTGATTTTAGTTACCGGCCCGACGGGTTCGGGTAAATCAACGACTTTGGCAGCGATGATTCAACACATCAACGCAACTCGTGAAGCGCATATCTTAACGGTTGAAGATCCGATCGAATTCGTACATCCAAATTTAAAATCTTTAGTTAATCAGCGTGAAGTTGGTTCACATACAAAAACTTTTGGTAATGCACTAAAAGCGGCGTTGCGCGAAGATCCAGATATTATTCTAGTGGGTGAGCTTCGTGATTTAGAAACAATTTCATTGGCGCTCACGGCTGCTGAAACAGGCCACTTAGTTTTTGCAACTTTACATACAAGTTCTGCGGCAAAAACGATTGATCGTATTATTGATGTATTTCCGTCAGGTCAACAAGGTCAAATTCGTACGATGTTAGCAGAATCAATACGCGGGGTGGTTGCTCAAACATTATTTTCAAGAGCAGACGGACAAGGTCGCGTGGCTGCTTTTGAAATTATGAAGGGTACAAAAGCCATTGCGAATTTAATTCGCGAAGGAAAGATCCATCAAATTCCATCTATTATTCAAACCAGTGCCGCACAAGGTATGGTTTTATATGAAAAGTATGTCGAAGATCTTGTAAAAAAAGGTCTGGTCTCTCAAGCCGATGCGAAATCTTTCTTGGGTAAAGATGATGTTGGTGGAGGTTCACCACTTGCGGCAACTAAAAGGGCATCTTAGCCTTTGGTTCATTAAGTCAAAGATTGCTTGAATAAGTAAAAAGCCTTAGCTTTGAAAGCTATGGCTTTTACTTTTGAATCTAGCAATCCACAGACTTTAGCGGCTTTTATAGATCACACGCTATTAAAGCCTGAAGCAACTAAACAAAATATTCGTAAGCTTTGTGAAGAGGCTTTACAAAACCACTTCTACGCAGTTTGCGTAAATTCTTGGATGATCGCTTCTTGTTGCGATATTTTAAAAAATACAAAAATTAATGTGGCCAGCGTAGTTGGATTTCCTTTAGGCGCCGTTGAATCTTCGCTTAAAGCTATAGAAACTACGCGCGCGCTCAATCTAGGCGCCGACGAAATTGATATGGTTTTAAATATTGGCGCACTAAAAGCACAAGAATATTCTTACGTTGAAAAAGAAATTCACGCGGTGGTGCGTGCCGCTGAAGGGAAAATTGTAAAAGTTATTTTTGAAAACTGTCTGCTAACTGATGAAGAAAAAAAGAAAGCTTGCGAGCTTAGCTTAAACGCCGGAGCACACTTTGTAAAAAGTTCGACTGGTTTTAGCACGGGCGGGGCAACGCTTGAAGATATTAAATTAATGAAAGCGGCGGTTGGCAATAAGGCCCAAGTTAAAGCCAGTGGCGGCATTCGTGATTACCAAACCGCAGTACAAATGATTGAGGCCGGAGCTACCCGTTTAGGAACAAGCTCGGGAGTTTCATTGGTGAAGGGCGAAAATGCTACCAGCCGAAATTATTAAGAAAAAAAGAAATAAACTTGAACTAACCAAAGAAGAAATTGAATTCTTTATTTTATCTTATACTCGTCATCAAATTCCCGATTATCAAATGTCGGCTTTATTGATGGCGATCTATTTTAACGGTATGAGCAACGCTGAAACCGTTGCATTAACGCGGACGATGTTACATTCGGGCGTGGTGGTTGATACCAGTTCGATACCGGGTTTTAAAGTTGATAAACATTCTACCGGCGGCGTGGGTGATAAAACTAGTTTGATTTTAGGGCCAATCGTTGCGGCCGCGGGTTTATATGTACCGATGATTTCGGGACGCGGCTTGGGCCATACGGGCGGAACTTTAGATAAGTTAGAAAGCATTCCCGGATTTAATACTCAGCAAACTTTAGAGCGTTTCGTTGAATTGACTAAAAAAATTGGAACATGTTTTATCGGACAGACAAAAGAAATTTGTCCGGCCGATAAAAAAATCTACGCACTTCGCGATGTGACGGCTACGGTTGAAAGTTTACCGTTAATTTGCGCCAGCATTATGTCAAAAAAAATGGCCGAAGGAATTGATGGCTTAGTGCTTGATGTAAAATTTGGTAGCGGCGCATTTATGAAAACGGCTGATGATGCACGTAAGTTAGCAAATGCGTTAATGGATATCGCAAAAAGTTATAATAAAAAAGTTATTTCGGTTATCTCATCGATGAATCAACCCTTGGGTCGTTTCAGTGGAAATGCTTTAGAAGTTTTTGAATGCATTGAGATTATGAAAAATAAAAGTTTTAGGAGCGCGGCGGGAAAAGACCTTTACGCCGATACGCGCGAATTATCGCTGCAGCTTTCTGCGCACATGATTCACTTAACTGGAAAAACAACTTCGATTGACGAAGCGTATGCCTTAGCAAAAAAAGTTTTAGAGTCTGGCGCGGCTTTGAAAAAATTCGAAGAGCTGTGCGCTGAACAGTCTGGAAATCTTTCTGCTTTACCAATGCCTAAAGAAAAAGTTGATCTGCATGCGACTGTCGGCGGATTTTTAGCGTCTTACGACGTAGAAAAAATTGGCCTAGCCGGAATTATTTTGCGCGCTGGTCGAATGATTACAGAAGATAAAATTCATCCAACCTCAGGAATTGAATTTCATGTGCAAATCGGTGATTCCATTAAAGCGGGCGATTTAATTTATACGATTCACGGTGACGAGTCTCATCACTTTGCAAGTGCTTATCAAATGCTACACAATTCATTTGAAATTTCCTTGCAAAAGCCTAGTGAGCACGTTTTGATTAAAGAAGTACTGGGGTAACTAAATGACTGTAATCGAAAAACTAACCGAGACCGTGGGCTTTCTAAAATCAAGAACTAAAATGAAACCACGTATTGGTGTTATTTTAGGTTCAGGCTTAGGTCACTTCGTACAGCATATGGAAGTTGAATTAACTTTACCTTTCGGCGATATTCCAAATTTTATTCCTCCAACGGTGGATGGCCACTCTGGGAATTTAATTTTCGGTAAAATCGGCGACGTTAACTTAGTCGTCTTACAAGGCCGCCTTCACTACTACGAAGGTCATCCAATGGAAACAGTTGTATTCCCCGCGCGTGTAATGGCTTTATTAGGAATTGAAATTTTAGTTGTTACAAATTCGGCTGGTGGTTACGGCGAAGGCATGAATGCCGGTGATTTTATGATTATTGAAGATCATATTAATTTAATGGGTACAAATCCATTAATGGGTCCGAACGTAAAAGAGTTAGGTCCGCGATTTCCAGATATGACTGAAGCTTATGACCGCGAATTAATTATTATTGCCGAAAGAATTTTTAGATCACAAAAAACATTTTTCCATAAAGGAATTTACGTTGGCGTAACCGGCCCCACTTATGAAACTCCTTCAGAAATTAAAATGTTTAAATCAATCGGTGGTAAAGCTGTTGGCATGTCGACGGTTCCGGAAGTTATTGCGGCGAACCATCTTGGTATTCGCGTAACGGCTGTATCTTGTATTACAAACTTAGCCGCGGGTGTTTCGCAAAATAAACTAACCCACGCAGAAGTGACAGAGACCGCAAAAAAAGTAGAGCAAAAATTTTGTTCTTTTTTGACGGAATTTGTCGCGAAAATTTAGTTTTGATTAACCTTTATCTGAGCCGCTTCCAGAGCGGTTTCTAGACGATCGTCTAAATGTAAATTCTACTCGCCATGGTTCCCCGACAGGCGTCCTCGACCTCTTCTCGACTCATTATAATACGTTTTCGATCCGATCTACTAACCAGAGCAAGGTCATTGATGGGTCTTATGACAAGGCCAGGATGGCCTTCCAACAGGGAGTTCGCATGGATGCGATTCGTTTATCTGGTTTACTTGTAATTGGATTTTTTGCCGCAGCCTGCAGTCAGAATAAAACTTCTGAATCTGTTTTTCCTAATCAAAACACGGCTTCAGCATCGTGCGGAAAACAAGCCAGCCAAAATCGTTTCATCGTTCAATGGGAAGATGGAAGATTTACGGTTGAAACAGATTCATCACCTGATCAATTCAGACACGGATTTGTTAAAAATAATTTAGCTTATATTAAACATGTCGATCACGATTATCGTATTCAATTAACTCCGCAGCAAAACTTAAGTATAGAGGGCGAAGCTGCACCAGCCGCGTCTGATTTAAATTGGGGACCAGCAGCAATTCAAGCAGATGCATTGTGGAGTCAAAATATTAAAGGTGATGGCATCATCGTGGCCGTCGTCGACGGAATGGTTGATGTGTCGCAAGCACAATTACAAGCTAACATCGCCACGAATCCGGGCGAAATAGCGGGCAACGGGGTTGATGATGATAACAACGGTTTTATCGATGACTATCAAGGCATTAAAGTTAACACCGAAGAAAACGTTCCATCACGCAATCAGCACGGAACACATGTAGCTGGAATTATCGCCGCTGATTCAACTCAAGGACCTGTTCAAGGCATTGCTCCGAGAGCAAAAATTCTTCCTGCACAATTTATTGGGAATGAACCAACAAATGGTCAAGGCGCTAGCGGATCAATCGGCGATGCGATCATCGCCATGAACTATGCAGCCAGCCGCGGAGCTAAAATTATTAACATGAGCTGGGGGGTTGGACCTTGCGTACAACTTCCGAACTTACAAGCGTCGTTACAACAACTTTCCAATCAAGGAATTTTATTGGTTACGGCGGCCGGTAACGGAGATAGTCGTGGTGTGGGTTACAATGTGGACATCTACCCAACTTACCCTTCTGCATATAACCTACTAAATCAAATTAACGTGGCGGCCTCGACAATTTCAGACAGCATGGTTGGTTTTTCAAATTATGGTATGGTGAGTGTTCATATTGCGGCTCCGGGAGTAAATATTTATTCAACCGTGCCAAATAATGGAGTGGCTTCAATGAGTGGTACGAGTATGGCTTCACCGATGACAGCTGGGGCGGCGGCATTATTGTGGAGCGCGATACCTAGCGCATCCGCTACACAAATTAAACAAGCTATCGTAAAAGGTGTTGATGTTTTTCCAGGCCGCTTTGAAGTATCAAGCAAAGGCCGTTTAAATGTAAGCAAGGCTTACACTGAATTGAAAAAATTGACCGGACACTAAGTGTAGTGAAAACCAGCCGAACCACCGCCTTCATTCTAATTTTTATTTTAGGTTTCTTTGCGCAAGCGAATGAAATCTTTTTTTCTTTATCGACTGAACTACAAAGTTTTTATTTGAATCCACAAAATAGCGCTAATTTGTTTGGACGCGTCGAGCTGCAGAGTAAGGGTGATTATCAACTTTTTCCAAGCTTGAAATTTAAGATTGATGCCTCGGTAAACTCTACGTTTTTAAATAAACAAGAAAAGTCTCAGCCGGTACTTTTTAATCCTAAACAGTTTGGCTTTAATTATTCAAATTCATTGTTAGAACTTCAGCTGGGTGGTTTTACGGTTACTCCCGACGGTGCCGATCTAAATAATATTTTCGATGTTGTGCATGGAAAAGATTATCGAAACCCTTTTAATTCGAAATCGATTGGGTCTATTGGATTACTTTCAACGTTTTCAATGGAGCCCTTTACGGTAAAGTTATTTTATATTCCTAAGAATACGAAGTCTTTGCTGCCTGATTTAGATTCTCCGTGGTGGCCCCACACCGAAACCTTGCCAATTCGCAATTCTAGCGGAACTTTTTACGTGACTGATAAGATGAGCTACGTTTACAAAAGCGAAAATAATTACGAAAAACCTTTTGATAATAACTTTGGCGCTAGTGTTAAAAGTTCTTTTTCACATTTCGATTTTTATCTTTTTTACTTTTCGGGTGCGAATCAAATGCCAAAGGTTTCGGCGGATTTTAATATTGATGTAACATCATTTAATCCACTAATTGGCAGCATTAAACCGCCCGTTGAACTTAATTTGAACTGGTATCGGTCTGACCATGCCGGGGCAGGCGTTACGGCCGTTGTCTACGATTGGATTGGTAAAGTATTCTGCAAGCAACAAACGGATTACTTAATTCAAAAAGAATACTCGCCCGCCTGTACATTTTCGCTCGAGAATAGTTTTCCAATTGGTTCGGCTTCTGTACATTACTTTTTACAGAATAACCGCGTCTGGAGACAAAGTGATGTCGCTAGCGAACTTGAAACCTTATTAGGATTTTTTGAAAAATCGACCGCGTTAGGTTATTTAGTGGATATGAGTTCAAATGGTTTGGTCTCTGGCGCTTTTGTTTACAACGAGAGAAACCCATCGTGGTTAGCTAATTTGGGATATGAATATAGATTTACTGATCAGTTTAGAGCAAAATTAAATCTAAATCAGATTTTTTCTACTCAAGATATAATTGGTAAAGCTTACGACAAAGCTGACAACGCTTCAATTCAAATAACTTACGATTTTTAGTTAAGACCGATCAATACAACATCACTGCCAATTTGCTTTATTGTCGAATTCTTTTTAAATAAACTAAAATCTTCACGCTTACTAAGATCTAAAACTGTCGATTTTAATAAGTCTTGCAGTGGGGTTTTTATTAAACCCGTCGAAATACGGCTTGAGCGCCCTGACCAACTTGTAAACTGAGGATCTTGCGTAGCACTTAAAGCTAAAACTTCGGCTTTTGAGCTTAGTGGGCTGACTGCAAGCTGCGAAGAAAAATAAGCTAGGTTATGGCCTTCGCCCGAGGCCCAAGAACTTAATTTTAAATTCATATCTAGTGTGTTTAGATCTTTAATCTGAACATTTTCAATTCTATTTTGAATTTGTAGGTCAAAACACTTATTTAGACTTTTTAAAGCTGGCCAAGCAAAAAATTGTGAAAAGCGTGAACAGGTTATCTTTGTAAGACCGCCGTACTTTAAAGATGAAATTGTGTTCTTCGTTAAGACATTATTTAAATTATTTTTAACTAATTCTTCTACGCTTGATTTTTTTATCAACATACTGGGAATCAGTGATTGACCCAATGCGACTAATTCGCTTGATTGGAAAGAGTTTGCGGCCGTCTCGCTTGCGTAAACCCATAAATTATTTTGTTCATCGATTTTATGTTTTTGCTCGGGTTTTAAATTATAGTCTATCGAAACTTTTGCTAATTCAGACGCAATTTTTTCGTTAATTAAGTTATTAATTTTTGAATTCACTACTTTTTTTAAAGTTTCTAAAGCAAAACTTTGTTGAATGAATGCTTTGATTTGATTTCTTAACTCATTATCAAATCCAGCTACTTCATTGCAACCGATTAATTCCGTTGCTACAACGGTTGTGGATAGGTCCCAATCTAAATGAATGACTGAGGCTAAACTCTGTTGAACTACAATCTGCGCTGCGATTGGGTTTTCATTATGCAGACCAATCTTTAGCTGCTGACATTGCATATTTAGGCGTAACGTCGCCCAACCAAAACCCATATCTTTTTTAATCGTAATCAGAAGATTTATATTTTGGGAAACCACCACAGCGTCTTTAAGCTGAAGGCCTAGATTTAAGGTTTGTGAATCTGCACTTTGCAAAGATTTAGTAATAACGCTTCCGCTAAAATCGACTCGATTTGAGACAACCTGGATACTTCCGTCTGCTGTTTGCATCTGGTAGCTTGGTAGACTTTCTTGAAACGGCATGTTTTGGCTAGTGAATGACTGTCGTAGCTGAGAAATAATTTTGCTAAATGGTATAAATACAATCGCGTCGATTTTGGCAGGTAAAACAGTGGTCTGCGCATGGAGATCTGGACTCAGCACCGTCGCTAAAATTGCCGAAATAATAACTGTGTTAAGAAAAAATTTTTTCAACTTTATACCTAAGCTCATATCTAAACTTTTCGGAGACTTTGGTCTGGAACTAAATAGAAAAGCCGGACGTTTCTCTAGTGAAATGACTTTAAAAGATTCTAAAACTGTCATTGTTTTTAACAGAACGGTGGCGGCGCTTTGTGTTTTACTTTTTTTGTTTGGAGCTTATACAAGTTTACAAACAAAAACAGAATTCTCTTTAAAACAATTTTATCCTTCAGACCATCCACTACTTCTAGAAGAAGAAAAAATTGCTCAGCTTTTTAAAATCGAGAAAAACTTGTCCGTGATCGTTCTATTGCAAACGAAAGATAAGACGAGCTGGTTAGAAAACAAAAACTTCAATGATTTAAATAATTTAACGACGGCTTTTCAAAAAAATGAAAAATTAAAATCTGCTATTTCAATCGCGAATTTGCAAGGTGCCCAGGACTCTGGTGAACAACTTGATGTAGGCCCGCTGTTCGAAAATTTAGCTGCCGATAAAAGAAAATCGATCGCCAATAGTCATCCGTTCGTAAAACCTCATTTGCTTGCCCGGAACGAATCTTCCACCCTATTAGTATTAAATCTTTTGCCGACGTCGCCTTTAGAAGTTAACAAGTACACGGAAAGCTTAAAAGATTATTTTAAGACTGAATTCGCTGGATATGACGTTAGCATTGGCGGGCTAAGTGTTTTACAAGCAGACATGAGTTACCTTTTGAAAAAAGAGCTTTTTCGCTCGGTCTTTATTGGTTTAATTCTTTTTATACTTGGTTTATTAGTAATTTATAAAAAACCGATTGCGGTATTTTCAGTTTTAACCACACTCGTTTTTGTTAACGTGGTCATTTTAGGATTTTTAGCCTGGTTTAAAATTCCGTTAAACGTTTTACTTTCAACGCTACCCGTTTTAATTTCGTTACAAGTTATTTCACTCGTTATTCATATTCAGGGACATCATAATAAATCAACCCGAATTTGGCTTACCTACCAAGATTTGTTTTGGGAAAATTTATTAGCCGTTTTAATTTCTGGAGTAGGATTTTTATTTTTAAAAACCTCATCTTCTCAACTGATTCAAAACTATGGCGTGATTGTAGCCCTTTCTTCTTTTGCGGCTTGGTTTTTAACTCATTTAGTTTATTGGCCCGTGTCTTCAGTTTTTTCCAATACTTATTTTAGAAGCTGGCTTGTTCGTCCCGCTTATTGGTCACTCTGGTCGCTACGTCATCGTAAAAAAGTATTAGTTTCTGGATTATTCGTTTTTTTTCTGGGCGGCTACAGTATTACAAAAGTAAATTGGAATGCGCGGGCGTTGGATGATCTGCCTGAACATCAAAATACGCGCAAAACAACTGAGTTTATGGATAAAAATTTTGGTGGTACGATGGATATGAACTTTGTAGTTCACCGTCCAAAAAAGAAAAATGATTGGAATCATGCCCGTAGCATTAAAAAATTAGATCTTGCGTTAAATAAAATTAAACAGATTACCGCCGTTGGCTCGGTTCTTTCGGTGAACGATTTTTACAAGTCTTTAGCGAACCCGAATCAGCAAAAAAATCGGCTGCCGGCTTCAAATGCAGATGTTTCTGAAAAGAATTTTTTGTTCTCTTTAGGTCAACAGAATCCAATTGAATCTCATGTTTCTAAAGATAAAAAAGATTTATTAATCAAAGTTCGTTACCAAGATGTACCTTCTGACCAAATACAAAAAACCACCTTACAAATTGTGTCGGTTTTGAAA
The DNA here is from genome assembly GCA_014376435.1 of Bdellovibrio sp. Lineage (GTDB taxonomy): Bacteria > Bdellovibrionota > Bdellovibrionia > Bdellovibrionales > Bdellovibrionaceae > Pseudobdellovibrio. The sequence continues at coordinate 213,178 of JACMRL010000025.1, forward strand.
AAATATTTTCCCGAAGCTAATGTAACTAGTTCGGGTTTTGCCGAGCAGTTTCACACGATGAATCAAGAAATTTCTAAAGACTTAGTTTTTAATTTTTGGCACGCGATTGTGTTGGCTGGCTTGATTTTAGTTATCGCGTTTAAGTCATGGCGTTTTGCTATTCTTGCCTGTCTACCAAATTTATTGCCGCCCTTGGTATTAATGATTTGGCTCAATTACCAACAAGTTTCCTTAAAACCAACTGTTGCTATTATTTTTTCGATTGCGATCGGTTTGGCTTTTGCAAATACTGTTTATGTTATTGGCCGAATTATTAAATTACAAAAAATGCGTCCAAATGCAAAAAACTATCTGCCGCTGAAGCGCGCCCTGCTTGAAGAAGGCAATCCTTGCTTGCTAGCTACGTTACTAATTGTTTTAGGTTTTGTAGTTTTCTTATTTTCGTATTTCGGAGTTAACCGCTTGTTCGGCCAGTATATGATTCTTTCTGTCGTAACCGCACTCATAGGAGACTTGATATTTATGCCTAGTTTTTTACAACAATTTAAAAAATATTTCATCTCGGCTACGATTTTATTTTTTGTTTTTCCAAATGTTTCCGAAGCACAAACCACGGCGGTTGAGATTTTAAAGAAATCACAGTCGATGTTAAGTTCAAAAGATGATAGCGCGACGATCAAAATGAAAATTATCGAAGCCGATGGTTCAAGTAAAGACCGCGAACTAACTTTTAAAAGAAAATTTGCAGATAAAAAAAATCAAACCATCGTTAAAATATTAAGGCCGACAGACCAGCGCGGAGCGGGCTTTCTGAATGTGGTCGATGACGGATCTGAACAACAGTGGATTTATTTACCAAGCTCTAAACAGGTGCGTCGATTTGTGTCTAAAAACAAACAAGAAGGCGTGCTGGGTTCAGAGCTAAGTCCGCAAGATCTAGATTTAGCGACGATTCAGTCATCCACTGCAAAGTTGCTAAAAAAAGAGAAATCAGGCGCGTCAGAAGTAGCCCTGATTGAAGTAACGTCGAAAGCGAATCAAACTGCATATAGTAAAGCGATTGTCTGGGTTCATCTAGGCCAATTTGTTCCGCTACGTATCGATTTTTATGATGCTAAAGGACAAGTTCAGAAACGAATCGACTTTCAGAACTACGTTAAAATCAATCAGGTGCAAAGAGCACAAAAAGTTGTCATTAAAAATATGAAAAATAAGCGCTCGACCGAGCTGTCGCTTTCTAGCATGAAAGTAAATTCTGGACTAAAAGACGATGTCTTTACTCAACGCGCCCTCTCGAAAGACTAATTTCTTGTTGATCAACTAACACCTGGCTAGAATTGACTCTTTATTACGGGAAGGGTCACCTATGCGCATTTATGTTAGTGATTTAAAAGATCATGTCGGACAAACCATCGAACTAAAAGGTTGGGCTTACCAAACACGCTCATCTGGAAAAGTTAAATTTTTAGAACTACGTGACGGCACAGGAATTATTTCTTGTGTCTTCTTCCAAACAGACTGCGGCCCGGAAAATTTTATTAATTTTGATCAGATTACTCAAGAATCTTCGGTTGCGGTCACTGGCACAATTCGCCAACATCCAAAACAACCTAATGTTTTTGAAATGGGCGTAAAATCTTTTGAGATTTTAGGTAAAGCAGAAAATTATCCAATTACCCCAAAAGAACACGGAACTGATTTCTTAATGGATCACCGCCATCTGTGGATTCGTTCAAAACGCCAACACGCAATTTTAAAAATTCGTCACGAAATTATCATGGCAATCAGAGATTTCTTTGATGGTCGCGGTTTCACCTTAACCGATGCGCCGATTTTTACTCCGGCCGCCTGCGAAGGAACTTCAAATCTTTTCGAAACGAAATATTTTGATGATAAGATGTATTTATCACAATCCGGTCAGCTTTACATGGAAGCTACGGCGCGTGCATTCGGGAAAGTTTATTGCTTTGGTCCTACATTCCGCGCCGAGAAATCAAAAACTCGCCGTCACTTAATTGAATTCTGGATGGTTGAGCCTGAGGTAGCTTTCAATGATATGTACGACAATATGGATTTGGCTGAGCAATTTACTGAATACATCGTTCAGCGTGTTTTAAAAAATCGTCCGGATGAATTAAAAACTTTAGAGCGCGACATTTCAAAGTTAGAGCCGATTAAGGGTGCGTTCCCGCGTCTACATTACAAAGAAGCGGCTGAGATTATTAAAAAAGAAAATCCAGAATTTATGATCGGTGACGACTTCGGCGCCCTTGATGAAACAATCGTTTCATCTAAATTTGATAAACCAGTTTTCGTACATCACTACCCGCAAGCGATTAAAGCTTTCTATATGAAAGAAGATCCAAAAGAGCTCGGCTACGCGATGGGTTGCGATATGTTAGCAACCGAAGGTTACGGAGAATTAATTGGTGGCGGTCAGCGTGAAGAAAGCGTTGAAACTTTAATTAAGCGAATTAAAGAACACAAATTAGATCAAAAAGATTTCGAATGGTATTTAGATATTCGCCGTTATGGTTCTACACCAAGCTCGGGCTTCGGTTTAGGATTAGAGCGCGCAGTTGCGTGGATTTGCGGATTGCCACACATTCGTGAAACCGGTGCGTTCCCTCGGCTATACGGTCGTTCATACCCATAATTATATTTTTAGGAGTCACTAATGACTGAGATGATGCAGAAGAAAATTGACGAGTTAGAAAAACGCAACGAAAAAGCCCTGGCCGGCGGCGGAGCTGATAAATTAGCGAAGCATAAACAAGGCGGTCGTTTGACAGCGCGCGAGCGTGTTGAAGTTTTAATGGATCCGGGAAGTTTTGTTGAGATGGATCGTTTTGTTACTCACCGTTCTACAAACTTCGGAATGGAAAAAACAAAAACTCCGGGTGATGGAATTATCACGGGCTATGGTCGCATCAACGGAAAATTAGTTTACGTCTCTTCACAAGATTTTACTGTCATCGGCGGGTCGATGTCTCGCACCCAAGCAAATAAAATTTGCAAGGTGATGGATTTAGCGATTAAGAACGGCGCGCCGTTTGTTTCGATTAATGATTCCGGTGGTGCGCGTATTCAAGAAGGGATCGAATCTTTGGGTGGCTACGCAGATATTTTTTCTCGCAATGTTCTGGGTTCAGGCGTGATTCCACAAATCACGGCGATCATGGGGCCTTGCGCGGGTGGAGCAGTTTATTCTCCTTCAATTACTGATTTCGTTTTTATGGTTGAGAATACAAGTTATATGTTTGTGACCGGCCCTGATGTGATCAAAGCTGTGACTCACGAAGAAGTAACTAAAGAAGAATTGGGCGGGGCCGCAACTCACGCGCAAAAATCTGGTGTCGCCCATTTTACTGCGAAAGATGATAAACATTGTTTATTATTGATCCGTGAATTGATGAGCTTTTTACCTTCAAATAATTTAGATGATGCCGCGGTTTTAGCGACGAAAGATCGCCCGGATCGTATCAATGAATCTTTAAACTCATTAATTCCGGACAGCCCTAAAAAACCTTACGATATGCTTCAGTTAATTTCTGAAATCGTGGATGAAGGTTATTTTTTAGAAATTCACAAACAGTTCGCCGCAAATATTATTGTCGGCTTCGCCCGTTTCAACGGAAGACCCGTCGGTATCGTTGCAAATCAACCCCAAGTATTAGCGGGTTGCTTAAATATCGAAGCTTCTAGAAAAGCGGCGCGCTTTATTCGTTTTTGTGATGCATTTAATATTCCAATCGTTTCAATCGTCGACGTGCCGGGCTTCTTGCCGGGTAAAGATCAGGAGTGGAACGGTATCATTACTCACGGAGCTAAATTACTTTACGCTTACGCGGAAGCAACCGTTCCAAAAGTAACTTTGATTACGCGCAAAGCTTACGGCGGCGCTTACATCGTTATGGGTTCTAAGCTTTTACGCAGTGATATTAACTTAGCCTACCCGACTGCAGAAATTGCGGTGATGGGTGCTGATGGTGCAGTTAACATTATTCACCGTGAAGCAATCTCAAAAGCAAAAGACCCCGCGGCAGAGCGCGCCCGCTTAACGGCTGAGTACGAAGAGATGTTCAGTAACCCCTACGTATCGGCTGAACTTGGTTACACCGATGAAGTCATCGAACCCGCTTTAACTCGTAAAAGAATCATTGATTCGCTAGAGATGTTGAAAAATAAACGCGATATCATTCCGCCGAAAAAACACGGGAATATACCACTATGATAACTCCTCCGTTTAAAAAAATCTTAATTGCGAACCGCGGTGAAATTGCGATTCGTATTACGCGTGCGTGTCGTGAATTAGGTATTGGCTCCGTGGCTGTATTTAGTGACGCCGACCGCGACAGTCTTCACGTTTTCTTGGCCGATGAGGCTTATCACATCGGGCCTAGCCCCTCGAAAGAAAGTTATTTAAACTATCGTAAAATTATCGAAGTAGCCAAACAAGCTGGCGTGGATGCAATTCATCCGGGCTATGGTTTCTTATCGGAAAATCCAATTTTTGTACGCGCTTGCAAAGAAGCGGGAATTGTTTTTATCGGCCCTACTCCAGAAAATATGGAAGCGATGGGAGATAAGCTTTCTGCGAAGGCGTTAATGAAAAAAGCGGGAGTTCCATTGGTTCCCGGTAGCGAAGGCGGGGTTGAAACCGTTGAGGAAGCTCAAATCGTTGCAAAAAAAATTGGTTATCCGGTTATCATTAAAGCTACGGCAGGTGGCGGTGGTAAAGGTATGCGCGTTGTTCGTGCCGATGAAGAATTAGAAAGCGCTTTCCGCGCCTGTCGATCAGAAGGTCAAAACTATTTCGCAAATCCAACTGTTTACATGGAAAAATTTATTAATGACCCCAAACATATTGAAATTCAAGTTTTCGGTGATACGCACGGTAACGTAGTTCACTTATTCGAACGTGAATGTTCGGTTCAGCGCCGTCATCAAAAAATTATCGAAGAATCTCCGTCTCCATCGGTTCCAAATGATGTTCGTATTAAAATGGGCGAGGCCGCGGTTGAAGCCGCAAAATCAATTAACTATGTCGGTGCCGGAACAATTGAATTTATTTTCGATAATAAAACTAAAGAGTTTTTCTTTATGGAGATGAACACTCGTTTACAGGTTGAACATCCCATAACGGAACTTGTAACCGGCTATGATTTAGTTAAAGAACAAATTTGGGTGGCTAAAGGTAAGCCTTTAAGTTTCAAACAATCTGAGATTAAACAAAAAGGTCATGCGATCGAAGCGCGTATTTGTGCCGAAGATCCGGTTACTTATAAACCGAATCCAGGTAAGATCCGCGCCTGTCGCCATCCACAAGGGCCTTTCTTGCGTATTGATTCTTACGCTTACCCCGGTTACGAAGTGCCAATCTATTACGATCCAATGATTGCGAAAGTAATTACTTATGGTGATACGCGCGAGGAAGCGATTGATCGCATGCAGCGCGCCTTAACTGAGTTCGTATTAACCGGTATTAAAACAAATATTGTTTTACACAAATCGATATTAAAACATCCAAAATTTTTAGATGGTTCTTACACAACTCAATTTATCGAAAAAAATTTCGAAGTACTTGAGCCTGAATTATTTAAAGATATTGATGACCCCGTGTTTTTAATTTCGGCGGCGATTACGGCTTACCAAGATCGTCAGTCTAAAGATGTTCGCCGACTTAACGTGGCTTCTAACTGGCGTCGTACGGGACGTAAATTACAACTACGTACGTAGTCAAAGAAGGAATTTAATATGTATTTTGAAGCTGAACTACGAGGCAAAAAATATAAAGTTGACGTGACCGAGGGTCGCCATAACTGGAAAGTTTCTTTGCAACAAGAAGATAACGAATGGAAACATTACGATATCTCTAAAAATGATTTTAAAAGCGCGGAAGAATACATCAGCTTTCTTTTCGAAGGTAAGTCGTACTTAGTCGACGTACTTGGGCAAGACACTGAATACACGGTTTTTACGCGTAATTCATTCCGTACGATCAAAATTTTTAATGACGAAATGTTATTACATGAATCATTGAAAAAAGGCGGCGGTTTCGGTTCAGACGCGCAGCTAAAGGCCGGCATGCCCGGCAAAGTAATCGAAATTTTCGTTAAGGTGGGCGATGAAGTGAAATCGGGCAAACCTTTATTGATTATGGAAGCCATGAAAATGGAAAATGAAATGCGCGCGGCCAGCGATGTAAAAATTAAAGAAATCTGCATCAAGCAAGGTGATTCAGTTGAATCAGGCGCTATTCTTATTAAATTTGAGGCCGTTAAATAGTGAAGGCCTTCCTGTGGGTCGTAAGCGGTTGGTTTTTGTTTTCATGCTCTAAGCTAGAAACAGGATTACAGCTGGCTCCAAGGATTGTTAGTAACCGCATTGATGATGCCTTTGATTATAAATCAGGTAAGTTATCGGCGCTTCGTAAACAAATCGATACGGATATTCAGTCGTACAAAAAAGGTTTGGCCTTACGCTTAATCAGTCACATTGACGTTATTCTAGAACTTTCAAAAAAAGATAAAATCACCTCGGCAGAAATTAAAACTTTTATCGACAGCGCTAAAGAAACTCAAGAAGACATCATTTTACATTTTCAAAGTTCTTTTGAGTCTGCCCTGTCTGATTTAAGTGAAAAACAAATCAGTCATTTTAAAAAGTATTCTGATAAAAAAATTGATTCTGATTTGGAAGACTCAGATGACAAAAAAGATTTTTTGAATGATCGAAAAAAATCAATTCTTAAAACTTATGGTTATTTTTTCGATGATTTAACAGACTTACAAAAAAAGCTGGTTGAAGAATTTGTTAACCAACACTACGCCTACTTTGTAGAACGCATAAAAATAAGAAAACAGTTCTCTGATCATTTTCATTTAAAACTGGTGGCTAATGAGCCAGCAACCCAATTTGCGATGAACTATTATGCCGGCAATACGAAACAGTTTAGCTCGGGCCTAATAAAATTCTACATGGATGATTTTTATAAATTTCAAGCTGATTTTTGGAATATGACGCCAGAAAAAGAGCGTATTAATCTTAGAAAAAATATTAATTCTTATAAAGATCAACTGAAGAAAATTGCGGGAATTTAGCTTTCTTGCTGGCGTGCTTTACGTCTTTCGAAAAGACCTACCACAATAATTGAAATTTCATACAGTACCCACAGCGGAACCAGTAGAAGCACCATGCTAAGCGCATCCGGCGGGGCCGCAATCGCAGACACCACGGCAATCGTTACCACGGCGATTCTTCTTTTCTCTTTTAGAAAACGCTGACTTAATACACCAATCATTCCTAGAAAAGAAATAATCACCGGCATTTCAAATGCTAAACCAAAAATAAGCGCCGTTTGGGTAAAGAAACCTAAGTAGTGATCAATCGTAATCATGGGTTTATCGACTGAGCCACCAAAGTTCATTAAAAATTTAAAGGCCATCGGTAAAACAACGTAATAGCTAAAGGCCACGCCCATTGTAAATTGGAACGTTCCAAAAAAAACAAATCCCGCGGCAATTTTTTTCTCGTTTTTGTATAAAGCCGGAGAAATAAATTTCCAAAGATGATATAGCCAAAATGGCGCAGAAATTAAAGCTCCACATACAAATGAAATTTTAATGTGGGCCATAAATTTATCAATCGGCGCCGTGAAAACCAAACCGCCGTTTGGTAAGTAAGGTTGAATGGGGCCCCGAATAAAATCAAATAACTTTTCACTAAAGCCCCAACAAAAACACATACCGACGAATACACCCAGTGCCGCACGCACAATACGATAGCGTAATTCGCTGATGTGATCGATCAACGTCATGCTTTTTTCTTCGTCTTGTGAACTGAGTAGGTTCTCACTCATTTGGCTTTTTTTCTTCTGCTACATGTTCCTGAACTGGCTGATCTACTGGCTTATCTACTGTGTTTTCAGCTGTTGGCTTTGTCTCGGGAGCTTTGTATTTCATTAAATCTTCCGGCTTTAGCATAGCCTCTTGCTTTAAATCATCCCATGCGCCGGAAGTGCTTCGACGAATATCATTAAACAACCGAGCGATTTGCTTAGCAAATTCGGGCAATTTGTCTGGCGGTATAACGACTAGCGCGATCAGCGCTAAGATAATCATATGCGAAAAGCTCATCAGTAATTTTTAACTTAGGCTTTCGACAGTTTCAATCGTTCTTTTGGTAAAGTAACTACCCCAAGCTCGGTCAATTTCTCGCGGGCCAGTTCAGACCCTGTGCGCAAATAGCGGTCATACAGCCTTAAAACATTTTGATCGCCTTGGATTTGTGATTTTTCGCTAATGTAATTTAAAACCTCAACGTATTCTAAAAATCTTTTCGAAAAAATATCAAACACGGCCGAAACCGTATCTTGCCTAGTCCAACTAGATAAATTGGAATATGCGGCCGAGCCAATTTCTGCATAGTAATCAATATCAACTATTTTTCTTTGAAACGAATCCGCAAAAAATCCGGTTAAGTATAAAGAGCGGTCCGCTACGGTTCGCATCATTTCACGGTTACGTGGAGCACCGGCATTCATGGCCTGTAGATACATTTCTGCAAATGTATCTACAGGCTTTGTCGTACTGTCTTCCAATAATGGCCGATGTAAATTTTTTGAGTCTAAATAGAATTTTAGAAGATGAACTAAATAAGCTTCAACTTGAGGTTGCGTTTTAACCTGTCGCTCTTGGCAGGCTTCTTTTACAACTTCGGCGAAATGTTCTTCGGGAGAGATAAACACAAAAGATTTCATTTTGAGACACCTCTGTTGCCTTACTTCTATTTTATCGGCTTTTTCTAATATCTGCTTAAAAAAAAGTTCGACAAAGGTGTTAGTTTCGACTTAGGCCCAGTTTATCTCTGTATTTTACCCTACAGTCAGCCGATAAATTCGTATGCAAATTGATTATGGTCCTCTTAAAACTTTACTCGAATCTGAAGACATCAGCGAGCTGATGATCAATTCTTGGAGCCGAATCTTTGTAGAACACAAGGGAATGTTAGTTGAAACATCCGTCCGCTTTGTAGATCAGCGCCAATTTGAAGAACTTATTTATTCGATTTTGAAAAATGATAATAAAAATATAAATTCAGGTTATTGCTTCGACGGTGTTCTACCTTCTGGTTATCGCTACAATATTACTTTGCCGCCGATGTCGCCGAAGGGATCTACCCTAACCATTCGAAAATTCTCTGCTAAAAATTTTTCTTTAGATGATTTAGTAAAATCTAAATTTATGACCGAAAAAGTTTCGCATTTTTTAAAAGCTGCGGTCGAGGGGCGACTAAGTATTGTTATTTCGGGTGGAACTGGTAGCGGTAAGACTGCTTTTTTGAATACTTTAGGATCCATGATTTCACCAGACGAGCGCATCGTCAGTATCGAAGATGTGGCGGAGCTAAAGTTAAATCATCCAAACTGGTTAGCTCTGCAAAGCGTGCGTGAAGGGTCTTTACCGATTACTTCACGCGATTGTTTAATTAATTCATTACGCATGCGTCCTGATCGGATTATCGTGGGCGAGTGCCGTCGTGACGAAACATTTGAGATGCTACAGGCAATGAACACCGGCCACGATGGTTCAATGACAACCATTCACGGTAACTCTCCGATTGATTGTCTAAGTCGAATGGAATCTTTAGTGCAATTCTGCGGTGTGGATTTGCCTCTGAAACAAGTGCGCTATCAGATGTCACAGGCGATTGATTTAATTATTCAGATTCGTAGACGCGCCGACGGACAGCGTGAAATTACCGATATTTGGGAAATTACCGGGATGAGCAACGATATTATTTCTAGATCGGCGATTTTTGAAAAGAGTAAAGCTGGAGAACTTGTGTTAACCGGCTACGTACCCGAGATCTTACAAAAAATTAATCTAGCCAGACCTTTGTTGCATTCTTCATTTTTCGAACCTAAAGCCGTTGTAAAAAAATCGGCTTAATTGTGTTTGATGTCGTTTCCAGAAAGTTTTAAGTCAGATGAAATGCGGTCTCTGAAACGAGCTGCATCTTTTTGAAATTCTTTTTGAATCACGCCTGTGAACGAAAGCTTATCGTTATTCCATTGAAAATCAGAACCGTATAATAAAATCCAGTCGGCGCTTTCTTTGATGATGTAAATCGCCGTACTGCCCGCGATTTGATTTGTAATACGCTTATCACCACCAAACTCTGCGTTATCTGGATTCGAATTTAAATCAACGATTGCTACAAAAACTAATTGAAAAGCGTCGGTTGATTTAGCCATTGCATCCGCACGGTAAAAAGAAGTTACGCATCTCCAGCCAAGCAGCTGGCGGCATTTTTTTAATACGTAGTTTTTTGCAAGTGAAAACGGGGCCGCAGCTTCGGGTGGCAGATGAGAAGTATCAGTACCAACGCGAGTTTTAATTGCGCCTAAAGTTAAGTTTTGCGCTGTTTCGTACTCATATACATAGTCACTTGTTTTTGCTGAACGTTTATATGATGTTAAAATATTTGTAACGGCCGAAACTGTTACGGAAGAATTTTTCTTTGGAATTAACAACACCGACCGAGAAGTCGCAGCACTTGGGTTGCCATCGGTAAAAGTAACGTAGGCGCCACCCGATTTTACAACATTCGGCTCGATCGTATTTAATGCTTGCATAACTGCCGTTGATTTATCGGCTTCTTTTGCACCCTTGAATGCGGCAATAATTAAATCTATTTCACTAGCAATTTGCTTGTTAACAGCTTGAGTACGGTCTGATTTATTTTTGCTTGTATCTAAACTTAAGTCTGGAGCTAATAATTTATTATATAAAGCATCGTTTCCGTTTGTACGTTCATTCAAAACTTTTGCAATTTGGCTGGCTTCTGGGGTTGCTGAAAATGCATTCGAAGCAAGGATTAAGAAAGGTGCCGCAAACAATAAAATAATCTTATTACTCATATATAGTCCCTTAAACGCTAAACGTTTTTGCTTAAATTGAAGCTGTTTAGTATAAAAAGGGACGTAATTTGTCTATGTTTAGTTAATTCATGTAGTTCTTACAGACGTTTTCCTACAATGCTAACGACATATGGTTTTGTGAATAAAGACTCTGAAAGTTGGATAATTTTCTCCCGAGTAACTTTTTGGTATTCCAAAGCAACGTGAAGACTTTGGTTGTAGTCATTTCCGTAAACTTCATCGAACACCAATAAGTTGCAAAGCGCTGACTTTCTTTGAAGACCGATATCGTGTTGGCCAATCAAATAGCGCTTGGCCCGGTCTAATTCGTCTATCGATACTTTTTCGGTAATTAGTTTTTTGAATTCGATCTGAAACATATCAATCGCTTTTTCAACTTTTTCTGGAGAACAAGCAATGTATCCGCCGAAATAACCGGTTTCTAAAGATTCCATTTTCAACGGTGATACGGAATACGCTAATGAATTTTTATCGCGTAGCTCATAGAATAAACGCCCACCCTGTCCAGCTAAAATGGCTTGGATGGCTTGTAGTGTAAAACGATCTGGATCAGTTAAGCTAAGGCCGCGCCATCCGATGATAACGTGAGACTGCTCTTTATCTTTTTCTAAAAATTCTTTTTTAATTTCATTTAATGGCGGTAAGGCGTGGGCGCCAGGCGCTTTGCCTATTTTAGTCATTCGCTTTTCAAGTTGGTTGATTTTATTCAACCATTCTTTTTTATTAAAATCTCCAACCACTGAAATAGTTAGATTTTCTGGGTTTAAAACTTGTTCTTTAAGTTGGATAATTTCATTGCGACCAATGTTTTCTAAAGTTTTTAAAGTACCCACTGAATCATAAGCTAGGGGGTGATCCCCGTACATAGACTTCATAAACTGACGAACACATAAAGTTGAAGGATGATCTTCTTTAGATTTAATCTGTTGAACCATAACTGATTTCTCACGCGCAATGATTTCATTCGTGAACGGAGATTCAGTCATCGTCTCTAGTGCTAAGTTCAATGCCTTGTCTTCAAAAGCCGTCATGTAATCTAAAGAAAAACCAAATGTATTTTTTCCTGTAAACGGAGAAAGACCCATTGCTAGCTCTTCAATCGACTTTAGCAATTCAGCTTCGTTTTTATCTTTTGTTCCACTCATCCAACTGCGCGTTGCTAAATCTGAAAGACCCATTGTTTCTGGAGTTTCCAACCTTGCGCCGCCGCGAAAAACAAATTTTGATGAGACCGTTGGGATATCGTCCATTTGTTTAAATAAAACTTTTATTCCCGATTTTAGTACAATTTTTTCAACGTCTTGATCACGACTGTTATTCTTCGCCGTCATCGTTAATTTAGGAATCAATACTTTTTTCTGTTTGGCTAAGGCTGCCTTCTTAGTGAAAACCGTTTTTTTCCATATTGCTGGTAAGGTTTGCAGCTTTTTTTCTGAGGCCGCTTTATCCGCGGCACCCAAAAACGAAGCGCTTAGTTGATCGATCTTTAAATATTTCTTTGCGGCTTTTTGCACATCTTGCGGAGTAATTTTATTAACGGCCGCTAAATATTTTTTATGCGCGTTCGCATCTCCTAAATAAAACTCTTGGCCGCCCGCCTTGCTGGCTAAACCGTCTACCGTTTCAATCGAATAAAACTGTTCAGAAGAAATTGAAATACGCGCACGTTTAATTTCATCCCACATTGGTGGGTTGTTTTGAATAAAGTCGATCTGTTTAAAAATTTCTTCTGTAACCGTCGCGAATTTTTCGTCTTGGTAGTGCGCAGAAATTGCAAAAATACCCTGATCTTGTGGGTTGTAGTTAAACGCGGAAATCGAATTAACAATCGCATTTTCTAAACGAAGTTTTTTTACCAATGCCGAACTATCGCCCTGGCCTAACGTCATCGCTAATATATCTAGCGCGGGAACATCTTTGCTTTTTACATTCGGAGCCTTAAAAGTTAAATGTAAATGCTGATCTTGAATTTTGTACTTCTCGGCCTTGAACTGAAACTTTTTTTGTTTAGGTTCTTGGCTACGCTTTACTTTTTTTAACTTGTACGGAACAAATCCCGCGAAATATTTTTGTACTTTTTGTTTCATCTCTAGAATTTCAAAATCTCCAGAAACAACTAAGAACATGTTTGAAGGTACATACCGCGATTGATAAAATTGTTTGATTTTTTTAGCTGACCACGAGCGAACATTTTTTTCGTATCCAATGACCGGCAATCCGTACGGATGCTTTTTAAAAGCCGAAGAAAACATGACTTGCGAAGATCTGCGGCCCGGAGAATCTTGACCCATTTTAATTTCTTCACATACAACTTCACGCTCGCTGTCGATTTCATCTGGAATAAAAGTTGGGTAACCCATCATTTGGCTGACTGTATCAAGAGCAACGTCCGAAAAACTATTTGAAATCGTCACGTAAAAAACTGTTTGATCAAATGACGTATACGCATTCAGTTCGCCGCCCGATGCTTCCACTAAGTTTGCGATCTCGCCGACTTTGAACTTATCGGTTCCTTTAAAAACTAAATGTTCAATAAAGTGACTGATACCCTCTTCGCCTTTTTTCTCGTCGGCGCTTCCGGTTTTTACCCACATCTGCACGCTGACCACCGGCGACTTTTTGCTTTGGATAAATAAGACTTTCATTTTGTTTTTCAGTTGATATTTTATCTGCTTCATCTATAAGTCCTTTATGTCTGATTTAGGTGTGTATATCCATATTCCGTATTGCCTTCAGCGCTGCACCTACTGTGACTTCGCCACTTACGTTCATACCGAAATTCGCCCACCTCAAGATTATGTCTCTTTGGTTAAAAAAGAAATTTCCGATAAGAAAAATCTATTTGTACCACGAGAGCTTAAAACCATCTACTTCGGAGGCGGCACACCTAGCCTTATTCAAGCTGAGCTTATTGTAGATCTGATTTCAGAACTGTCCAAGTTTGGATACACAACTGGACCTCAAACCGAAATCACAATCGAGATCAACCCGGCGACAGTTGATGAGCGAAAACTTGAGATTTACCTAAAAGCTGGAATCAATCGTTTCAGTGTGGGTGCACAAACTTTTTCAGATCGTCTTTTAAAAATGGTACACCGTGAACATAACGCCGATCAAACCAGACAAACTTTAGCCTTGCTTAGAAAATATAATTTAAATTTTTCATTCGATTTGTTGTTTGCGCTACCAACGCAAACATTAGCCGAGCTTCGCTACGACATTGATGTCGCGGTAGAACTCGGTTCGAAACATATCTCGCCCTATTGTTTAACGGTTCCTGAGGCGCACCCGCTCTCAAAAAACCGTCCTTTGGAAGATGAACAAGTTCAAATGTTTCAAATGATTCACGAAGCCTTAGTTAAAAATGGCCAGCATCGTTACGAAATTTCTAACTATGCACAGCCAGGTTTTGAATCTCAACATAACTTACTTTATTGGACAGACCGTCAGTATTGGGGCCTAGGTTTAAGCGCGCATTCTTATTCTAAATTAAGCGAGTGGGGCAGCCGATTCTGGAATCCAAATTCGCTTGAAATTTACGCGCAGCAAGTTTTAGGTAATGCGCAGCAAAATGATTCACAAATTGAAGTTCTTGAAAAGCATCAGGCACTTACAGACTTTTGTCATACATCACTTCGTTTAAGTGCAGGTTTGTCTGTGGATAAGTTGGTGAATAAGTTTGGAGCCACTACAGCCGAGCGCGTGCGCGATTTAGTAACGCCAATGATAAAACACGATTTACTACATCTAGTGAGTGATGCTTATTGCCTCACTGAAAAAGGTATTCTAGTCAGTAATCAAGTCTTCGAAAAATTCACATTTCTAAAGTCAGATTTAGCTTAGATATTTTAGGCCTGGGCGCATTGACATTTTCAAAGTAAACCTCAATGTATATATTGAATTATTTGGGAGAAAAAAATGTCAAATACTGAAGATAAAAAAGCCCCGGAAGCTGCCGCCGTCGATGGTGCACCAAAATCTGAGCTAGAAATTGCGCTGGAAGATGCGGCAAAATGGAAAAATGATTTTCTTTACCTCAAAGCTGAGTTCGAAAATTTTAAACGTAACTCAATTAAAGAACGCTCTGATTTATTAAAATTCGGCGCCGAAAGAATTGCCCGCGATATTTTAGAAGTAATGGATAATTTTGAACGCGCACTCGATGTGAAATTAACTTCGGAAACAATGCAGACTTTTAAAGTGGGCGTTGAAATGACGGCCAAAGAATTAAAAGAAACTTTGGCCAAGCATGGAATTCAAGAAGTTCCTAGTGAGGGCCAAGCTTTTAATCCTTTACAGCACGAGGCAATTAGCTCTGAACTCACGAACGCAGTACCAAATGGACACATTGCTCGCGTTTTCAAAAAACCTTACAAACTGCATGATAAAATTATTCGCACGGGCCAAGTGGTCGTAGCAACTTCTGCAATTCCTCAGGGGGAAGCTTAGTCGTGGCTAAAAAAGATTTTTATCAACTGCTGGGTGTTGCGCGCACAGCAACTCAAGATGAAATTAAAAAATCATATCGTAAATTGGCGATGCAATATCATCCTGATAAAAATCCTGGCGATAAAAAAGCCGAAGATAAGTTTAAAGAATTCTCTGAAGCTTATGAAACATTGAGCGATGAAAAAAAACGTCAAACTTACGATCAATTCGGTCACGCCGGTCCGGGTGGAAACCCATTCGGCGCGGGCGGATTTGGTGGCGCGGGTCGCGGCTCTGCTGGCGGCGCGGGCGGACAAGATAATTTTCAAGATATTTTCGGTGATGTCTTTGGCGACATCTTTGGTGGCCAAGCCGGCCGTGGCGGCACATACACAAGTGGTCGTCAGCGCGGCGGACCTCGCGCACCCGTTCGTGGTTCTGATTTACGTTACACTCTTTCGGTTTCTTTTGAAGAAGCCGGCACTGGTTGCGAAAAAATGGTCAGCTTCATGCGCCAAGTGGGACCTAAAGATGAATCTGCAAAACTCTCGGTGACAGTTCCTGCGGGAGTTAAGGAAGGTCAACGTCTGAAACTTTCTGGTGAAGGCGATAAGCCTGCGTCGGGAACGGCCGGTGATCTTTACGTGATTATCGATTTACAAGATCATATTCTTTTCAAACGTGAAGAGTTCGATGTGATTTTAGACTTACCCGTTTCTTACACCGACGCAATCTTAGGAGCTACGGCAGAAATTCCAACCTTGTTTGGAAAAGTAGAAATTAAAATTCCGACGGGAACTCATTCGGGACAAGCTTTTCGTTTAAAAGGAAAAGGGTTTCCTAAATTAGGCGCAACCGGCAGTGGCGATATGTTAGTTCGCGTAGTCGTCGATACGCCTGATAAAGTTAATTCGCGACAAAAAGAAATTTTAGAAGAGCTTCAGCGCTATAACGAAGCCACGCCGCTAGTAAAAAATTACCAAGACAAATTACAAACTGTTTTACGAGGTAGAAAATGATTCGTATTTTATTGTTGACCTCGCTTTTTTTTATTTTTTCTTGCAGCAGCAAACCGATTCAAATTCCGACCAGTCGCAAAGCGCCCGCTCCGCACTCGACACGTGCACAGCCGGCACAAATAAATAAAGTTTTAGAAACCGTCGTCGCTGACCCGGGCTTAACGGCGCCGCCTCAAGCCGAAACTTCTAAAGCACCCTTTGCAGCTTCTCAAGCTCCGCAAGAATTAACAGATTATTTAATTGCTTTGAAAACACCAAATATTCCGAAAAAAAATGCGGCCGATATCATTGACAACCATTTAACTAAATCACAACTTGAAAATGCGGCGGCTGATGTGCAGTTACAGACTTATCGCCCACAAATTTTGTGGCGCCTCGCGAATCTAGCGCAAAAAGAAAATAAAACAGATCAAGCCGTTGAATACTACCAATCTTTAGCGACACAATTTCCACAACATTTTTTAGCAGCGCAGTCTCAGCAATTAGCTGCTCTACTGCAAGCTTCTGAAACAACGGATGCAAAAGTGATCGGCGCAATTCTTCCTTTAACTGGAAAAAATGCAAACGTGGGACAACATGCTTTAAATGCTTTGCGTATGGGCTTAGGTTTAAATAAGACCGAAAGCCGTTATCGTTTAGCCGTCTACGATACGCAAAGTTTGCCAGAATCGGCGGGCTTAGGCGTCGATAAGTTGGTTCGTGATGATAAAGTGATCGCTTTAATTGGTGGTTTGTCTTCAAAAGAAGCAACGGGCATTGCCCAGCGCGCGGAATTTTTGAATCTTCCTTTTATCGCTCTTTCGCAAAAATCTGGTTTAACAAATATCGGCGAATTTATTTTCAGAAATTCTTTAACTCCCGAAATGCAAGTCGACCAGCTGGTGCAGTACGCTTACGATAAACTAGGTGCGCGTCGCTTTGCAGTTCTTTATCCGAATGATTCTTACGGCGTCGAGTTTTCAAATATTTACTGGGATCATGTGTTAGCGCGTAACGCCCAAGTTGTAGCGGCACAAACTTATGATCCCAAAGAAAATGATTTTACCAACGTAATTAAAAAATTAGTTGGAACTTATTATCCAGAAGCCCGTCCCGATGAATACCGCGATCGTATGAAAGAATTACGTTTGGCAAAAAAAGATCGCGCTGAAAAAAATAAAAACAAAAAGAACTCTCGCGAACATGAGACTGAAGAGAATGTTTTAAGTCCCATCGTCGACTTTGATGTTTTATTTTTACCTGATAGCGGAAAATCTTTAGGCCAAGTGATGGCGTTTATGAAGGTGAATGATGTGCCAAAATTAACTTACTTAGGAACTAACATTTGGAATACGCCAGACATCGTAAAAAGAACTGGTACTCAAGCTGATGGAATTTTCTTTGTCGATGCGGTGGATTTGAATGATACCAGAATGCGCGAAACTGATTTTTTCAAAGAATACGTGGCTCAATATAACGAAGAACCCACTCTGATTGAAATGCAGGCGTTCGAGTCTGCAAAGATTATTCGCGATGTGACCTCGTCAGGCGCTACCACAAGGGATTCTGTGGCTTCACGTCTGCGCAGCCTTGGCAGAAGCCCGGGTATTACGGGAGAGCTTAGAATGTCAAATTTGCGCGAATTAGAGCGCCCCGTACATGTTTTATCATTGGATAAAGGAATTATAAAAAAAATTGAATAGTTGTTAACCGATTTTTTTACCAGAAACGTCTTAAGACCCAAGAAAGGCTAGCATCACGCTAACCTAGATTAAGGTCTGTAACAGGAGGTTTCCATGGATCTAATTAAAGCATGCAAGGAAAAGTTACTAAGAACCAAAAGCGATTTGATGAATCGTGCCAAACAAGCGGCCGATCATTTCAACCAAATCGATAAAGCTAGCGGAGATGAGATCGATCAGTCTGCTGCGCATCAAGAAGAACACACTTTTTTAATCAATCAGACCCGAATCAAAAATCAATTACTAGAAATTGAATACGCGCTAGGCCGCATGGAAAAAGGTTCTTACGGAATCTGCGAAGAAACCGCAGAGAAAATTGAAACTGATCGTTTGCTAGCATTGCCTTGGACACGATTGAGTATTGAAGGGGCGGAAATGCGTGAAACTGCTCAGAAAAAATACTCTATGACGAATCATGTTCGATGATTCGTCACGCAAACCTAAATCTTTTTTTGGTGACATAAATCTGAGCTCGGCTAATTATCCCTGAAACTTTTGGAAACTTTTATCTAGGGGGGAATTAGATGAACAGCGCCGAAGTACTTAGCTCAGATTTAGATTTAGTTAGGAGATCTCTTTTAGTACAAAAGAGCGAAATTCTTAATAAACACATGGAATTTAAAAATTTACAGCACTCATCTGCCAAGGCAACAGATGAGGCCGATGCGGTTGTTCAAGACTTACAAGATAATTTAAATATTCAATTACACGAAAGAGATCAGTTCTCTTTATTACTCATCGATAAAGCTTTGTCTAAATTCGCTGACGGGACCTATGGCCTGTGCGAATGTTGCGCCGACGTTATTGATGTACGCCGCTTAAAAGCGCGCCCCTTAGCCACTCTGTGCATTGCGTGCATGGAAGACCAAGAAGCACCCGGTAAACATCTTTTCCAATAAGACTTTAGACTCATTGGAAGAGTGTTACTGACACGGATGTCAGTCTTGATTTTCATTTCTTAACAAAACCAGACTTCAAATAGCTCAAGCGTTCTAGAGAACACTCCGAATAATCTCACAAGGAAACAGGAGCAACTCATGACATTTGATAATCAGGCAGTAGAAATTCCTCAAACATTACCCATGTTACCAGTACGCGATATCGTCGTATTTCCATACATGATCATTCCCTTATTTGTGGGCAGAGAAAGTTCAATCCGTTCGGTTGAAGAAGCTTTGGCAAAAAATCGCCTCATCTTCTTAGCGTCACAAAAAGATATCGCGGAAGAAAATCCTTCTGCAGACAGCATCTACGAAATTGGTACCATCGCAAAAATTATGCGTATGAGAAAATTATCTGATGGCCGAGTTAAAATTTTAATTCAAGGTGAGGCCAAAGGCCGCATCAAATCTTTTACCAAAACTTCTGGCAGCTTCGAAGTTGTGGTTGAAAAAGTAGAAGACATTTTACCAGCGGCTAGCTTGCCTGAAGTTGAAGCCTTGGTACGTACGGCTAAAGAGTGCATCGAAAAAACGATCGCTTTAGGTAAAGCACTTTCTCCGGATATTTTATTAGTATTAGACGATGTTACTGATGCCGGGCGTATTGCCGATTTAATCGCAAGCAATATGGGTTTAAAAGTTCAAGACGCGCAACGCGTTTTAGAAACAATCGATGCAAAAGAAAGACTTTTAATCGTTTGCCAACTTTTACAAGCTGAACTTGAAGTTTTACAAGCTCAAGCAAAAATCCGCGGATCCAGCCGTGGCGAAGATCAAAAAAACTCACGCGAGAATTTTTTACGTGAACAAATGAAAGCTATAAAAAGTGAACTTGGCGATAGCCAAGATGCAAAGTCTGAAGAGATGGACGAGCTTAAAAATAAAGTAATCGCGGCGGGAATGCCGGCAGCCATCGAAGCAGAATCTTTAAAACAATTATCGCGTTTAGAAAGAATGCACCCCGACGCTTCAGAAGCGACGATGGTTCGTACTTACCTAGACTGGATGGTTGATCTTCCTTGGAGCAAACAATCAGAAGATATTATTGATATTAAACAGGCGAAACAAATTCTTGATGACGATCACTATGATCTGCAAAAAGCAAAAGACCGCGTATTAGAATTTTTAGCCGTAAGAAAATTAAAAGCGACGATGAAGGGTCCAATCCTTTGTTTCAGCGGCCCTCCCGGGGTCGGCAAAACTTCTCTTGGTAGATCAATCGCAAAAGCAATGGGTCGTGAGTATTTCCGTATCGCTCTTGGCGGCGTAAAAGATGAAGCCGAGATTCGCGGCCACAGAAGAACTTACGTTGGCGCAATGCCGGGTAAAATAATTCAAGCTTTACGCCAAGCAAAAACTAGAAATCCAGTTATCGTATTAGATGAAATCGATAAAATGGCTTCTGACTTTAAAGGTGATCCATCTTCAGCGATGCTTGAGGTGTTAGATCCAGAACAAAATTCAACTTTTCGTGATAACTACTTAAACGTCGATTTCGATTTATCGAATGTATTATTTATCGCGACGGCAAACGTAGTTGAAAATATTCCGGCGGCACTACGTGACCGTATGGAAATGATCAGCATCCCTGGTTACACTGAAAATGATAAATTATTAATTACTAAAAAACATTTGATCGATCGTCAGGTTGAAGCAAATGGAATCACTTCTGAAAACATTAAGTTTACAGATGAAGGTATCAAGTTCTTAATCGCGGGCTACACCCGTGAAGCCGGTCTTCGTAACCTTGAGCGCGAAGTTGGCTCGGTTTGCCGTAAGGTTGCAAAACGCATCGTGATGGATGGCGCAACTTATCTCGAAATTAACGCGACCACGGTTCCAGAGCTTTTAGGCCCACCACGTTTTATGCGTGAAGATAAAATGCTTGAATCAAACATCGGTGTTGTTCAAGGTTTAGCTTGGACTCAAGCCGGCGGCGAAGTTCTATTAATTGAAGCATTAAAAATGAAGGGCAAAGGCAGCATGATGTTAACGGGCCAGTTAGGCGACGTTATGAAAGAATCTGCTCACGCCGCAATGTCATATGCAAAAGCGCACATGGAAGAATTAAGTATTCCAGCTGAGTTTTTCGATAAGTTTGATGTGCACGTGCATTTGCCAGCGGGCGCAATCCCTAAAGATGGACCTTCCGCAGGTATCACATTAACAACGGCATTAGTTAGCTTGATGACTGACACGCCGGTAAGAAATGATATTGCGATGACCGGCGAAGTTACATTACAAGGTCGTGTGTTACCCGTTGGTGGAATTCGTGAAAAATGTTTAGCGGCTTTAAACTTAGGGATTACAAATATCATCATCCCTTACGCAAACGCTAAAGATTTAGAAGATATTCCGGCGGTATTTAAAGAAAAAATTAATTTCATCTTAGCTGAAAACCTAGATGAAGTATTTGCGGTTGCTTTTGAAAAGTCAGATAAATTTAAAAAGTCTGGCGCAAACAAAAATCCAGCGAAGAAGCAAAAAACTTCTTCTGCCGCCGCCTAATAACCACAGACTGCGCCCCCCCTCCCAAACAGCGAGGCGCATAAACTGTTTCCTTATAAACCCAACAACTAACCTTGTTGGGTTTTTTTATTATGTGATCGCTGACATACAAAATGCGTGTCTCAATATGAGAATTTTTCAACTGGACTCAATTTCTCATTTTGAAAAACCGATTAAGATTTTGAGGTACGAATGAAATTTTTTATTTTTTTACTAAGTATGTTCATGGTTACTAATGCTTTCGCGGCGAATTACGATTACAAAAAGTATTGGGAGCACGAAGAACTAAAAGCTGCAAACGTGCAACTTTCTTTCTATACAAAGAACAGCCCCGTTGCTAAATTAAAAAATATCGCAACTATGACCATCTCGAAAGATAATAAAGAGTCTTTTGATAGCGTCTTAGGAACTTTCAAAAGATCGCTGGGTACAACGAAATGGGCCGTTCAAACGGTTGATGGCCTTGATATTCACGAATCTTTTGAACCACATAGCAATGCTTTATACCGCTTAGCTTTCAATAAAAAAACAAATCAGTACTCAATCGGATCTGTAAAGTTACGTTTTTTATTACCAAGTTATTTAGAGCTTCATCAATTACAAGTTGAAAAGTTAACTGGTTCACCGACTAGAAAAACAGCTTCGTTGCTTTACGAAATTTTTATTCCCAAAGTTCAGGCAGATATTAAGAGCATTCTGAGCTCGGTCGGGGGCGCTTTAACTAAAGATTTAAACTTGGCCGGGGGCGCTTTTACTAAAGATTTAAATACCAGTATCAAAACGGGTGCGATGGAAATTCGCGCGGGTGGATCAGATATTCGGGCCGGTCTAGACAACGCCGCTGTTTCGGGGCGCGAATTAAGTTCAACCGCTAGAGATTTGTTGAGTCCAAAAAGTGTCGCAAAACTAACCGCGATTACTGCTTTAACAGCTGCCGCAGTAAATTGTTTAACAACTTATGCCGCGCAAGGAACTTGGGAGCTCATGAAGCGTGCTTATTATGAGGTCAAAGGCGAATTTCCTACTGAAGAAAAAGAAGAACGCATTAAAAGCTTCGAAGCTTCTTTGAAGTCTTTCAAAAAACTATCTCCAGAGATGGAAGGGCTTGAAACAAAGTTAACGGTCTATGCGAATACTGTTTCAACGATATCTAATTTGCCAGCGGAAACTTCGCTCGCACAAATTGATGCTGATATTGCGAAATTAAAACAGTCTCAAACAGAAGCCGCGGTCGCGCTGGAGGGCTGTGGAGATTGCACCAAAAAAAGAGTTCTTGAAATTAAGCAGCTTGAAGAAATGAAACAAATTATTAAAGAGGCTGGCGGAACTGTAGCGAGTGCGCAAAAACTTTCATGTGAAAAACTTGATCAAAGTTTTGAAGCATGGACAGATGCGGAATCTCAGCTAACGATCGCTCGTGCAAGCATCGTTCGTGATGCGCGTGTCTTCATGGGTTTAGTAAGCAGCACAGCACAGCCTGAACTTGTCATGCAGGAGCAAAGAAAACAGAACAATTCGTGCGCTAATCCGCTAGAAAGCCGAATTTCAAAAATTACTCCGGACGATAAAGATTTTTGTGAGAACAACCCTCGCTCAAATCGTACCGTATGTGAAAATATTCGTTACATTCAAAAAGATTTTGCTTCTTGTAATGTAGCGGCGAGCGCAAAAATCAGCGATAGCACTCTATCAAAATTAGCTAAAAACGCGGCTAATTTTAATGAAAAGATTTCTGATCTTTCTAAAGAATTATCAACTGCTGATTGTGTTGAAGCAAAAAACGGCGCGTGCACGACGCCTGGACCTTACGAGCAAATTCAAGCAAGTATCGAATCTAAGTTGCGCGCCACCTACAAACAGTGTCCGGACCGTGAGTTTGCAAAAAGTATTGCTCGTGGGGAAAGCTCAGTAAAAGCGTTAGAAGATGCGGTTGCAGCTAAAAACGTAGCAAAGTCGGAGACGAGTATGCCATCGCAAATACCAAAGTTATTTTCTGAATTATTTTCAAAAATTAAAAGCGCGGCCAGCGCACAGCGCGCAGCTAGCAGTTATCAAAACACGGCTATCGTAGGCAATTAATTTTAACTTTAGTTTCTGAGACGAGTATTTTCAGACTCAAGAACCTTAACTAGGGTCTTGATGTCTGCAAGCTCTTGACGCAGACCTTGGATCTGCGTTTCTTTTTCTTGAAGAACTTGCGTGTAAGCTTTCTTCAAATCCGTTAAAAGGCGGTTTGCCGCCGTAATCACAGATTCACCCGCATCTTGTTGCTGCGTATTTTGTGTATGTAAAGATGCCGATTTGGGCTGAACGTCACTTCTTAGGGAGGGGCGATGTTCATCGGCACTTTCATCTTCCATAATCATATACTTACCTTCATCAAACCGATATTGGATATCCTCGGCCTTAATGCGGCGGCGAAGTGTAGAGATACTCACTTGATGCTTAATTGAGTATTCAGCTAGTGGCAGCCAACTTTGTGTTGTTGTCATCTTGTTCACCTCGACTACTCAAAGCCTAGCATAGGCGAAAGCCTTGTCAAATAGGGATTTCAGCTTAGCCCTTGGTCTTGGTTAGTCAGAGTATGCGTGCATATTTTGGGGTTTATCTAAGGTTTTTTTCATGGTTAACTAGACTTAGATCATGAATATCCAATCGAAAAAGAAAATAGCGTTAGTTTTAAGTGGTGGCGGAGTAAAAGCGGCTGCCTATCATATTGGCGTTTGCTTAGCCTTAAAAGAAAAAGGATTTGTCTTTGCTGGAGGGTCTAAAGAGTGGGTTCAGCAAAAATATCCAACCGATAAGCCAGATAAAAGTCCCACAATTCGTTTGTACGTGGGGTCTAGTGCGGGTTCTTTTATCGCTTCAATCTTGGCTTCGGGTCGGTCTTTAGAATCTTTAATTACTGCATTTCAAGTGGGTCTTGGGGACTCACCTTTTTATGATCTTCCAAAAGAAGAACATCTAAAACCCGTCGGTTACCGCCATGTTTTTAATTTAAATTCAAAACGCATGTTGAGCTGGCTACCAGAAAGTCTTTTGCAAAAATCACTTTTAACCGGTGGTCTAGAAGTTCTATTAAAGAAAGGCTTCAAATTAAACGGTCTTTTTAATACAAACGGAATTGAAAGGTATTTACGTAAATATGTTTTGGATGAAAATGAGTTCTCACGATTAGGGGTCGAACTTTACGTGATTGCGACCCAGCTAAACCACTCTCGCAAAACGATCTTTGGACCCTTTTTAGAAAGTACTAAAAACGAAACAACCAATTTTATTGGTTACTCGAAAATATCTGAATCGGTCGCGGCCTCTAGCTCTTTACCGCCCGCTTTTGCTCCTTACCCGATTAAAAGACCCGATGGAAAAGATATTTATCATTATGACGGTGAAATTCGCGATACTCTAAGTACTCACGTGGCCGCCGACCATGGTGCCGATTTAATTATTGCTTCGTATTCAATGCAGCCTTATCACTATTCTCCAGAAATTGGATCATTACACACTTACGGAATGCCGACGATTATCAATCAGGCTTTATATCAAGTGCTGGAGCAGAAAGTTGCGAAGCACATTCTTTTTCAAAAACAGAAAAAAGATACTTACTTAGCCGTGAAAAAATCATGTGAAGACTTAAATCTTTCAGTCGATGCGAAAAATAAAATATTAAAAAAAATGCGAGACGGTTTAGCCTTTAAGCCCGAGGTTGATTATATTTATATTTCACCCCGCGCACAAAATTACGAAATGTTTTTTGCCGATCACTTTTCACTTAATCCACAGATCTTAGAGAAGATTTTGCGAATCGGATTTAAATCAGGATTACAAGTTCTGCGCGAGCATTGTTGATTGTCATTTGCCAAAAAAGAAGGGCTCAACAGGAGCCCCTTCTTATTCGAATTTAATCATCTAAATTACATCAAGCTGTTTTCGATCATATTAAACAGTGGCCCTGAAGCTAAACCTAATACGATAATCAGCAAAGCAGAAATAACAATCGCAACGGTTGTTCCGAAATGTTTTTCATCTGAAACATCGCAATCACCGTCACGCATGTACATAACGACGATGGGGCGTAAGTAGTAGTAAACACCGATCGCTGAGTTTAAAACTCCCCATAGTGCTAACCATAATAAGCCTTCGCTTACGGCGGCGCTAAATAAATAGAACTTGCCAAAAAATCCTAGTAAAGGGGGAATACCCGCTAACGAAAGTAAGAAAATTGTTAAACAGAAAGCCAACAGAGGTTGCTTTTTTGCAAAACCTGCTAAGTCATCCGTTTGAATAGCCGACCCTTCGTTCTTTTCAATTAAGCTTACAATCGCAAACGCTCCGAAAGTCATCAGCGAGTACGCTAGCAAATAAAACACCACACTCGATGCGCCAAATGCAGAATTCTGACTGATGCCCGCCGTTATGACGCCCACTAAGATATAACCCGAGTGAGAAATCGATGAATACGCGAGTGTGCGCTTTAAGTTTGTTTGAACCAATGCCGCCACGTTCCCGATTGTCATCGTGATAACCGCAAACCACTGCAGAACTAAAAATAAATTTTCAGATCCGATTAATGGCTTCGTCGCAATGACTCTTAAGAACGCCGCAAATGAAACCGTTTTTACGGCTGTTGCCATAAACGAAGTAACCGGAGTTGGTGCGCCCTGGTAAACGTCTGGAGTCCACGCATGGAACGGGGCAATCGAAACTTTAAAACAAAAGCCTAAAGTTATGAAGCTGATACCAAACATGAAAACTTTATTTGTTTTAATTAAAACCGCTGCGTTTTCCATTAAGTCTAAAATATTAACGGTGCCGGCGCTGCCGAATACAAATGAAACTCCGTACAAGAAAATCGCTGATGCAAAAGATCCTAAAACGAAATACTTGATTGCCGCTTCTTTTGAAATTTTTTGTTCGTGAGACATGGCAATCATTAGATATAAAGACAATGACATCAGCTCTAAACCAATAAAAACGGTAATCAGATCAACCGCAGAAACTAAAATCAACATTCCAACGATTGAATTCATCGCTAAGAAAATAAGTTCTGAAAATTGTAAGCCGCGTGTCGCCGGATTTTCGTACATCAGAACCATGGCTCCGCCAGCTGAAATCACCGCGATTAAACCCATCCACTGCGTTAATCCATCGAATACTAATTGCCCGTTAAAAGCGGTTTTGCCTGATCCACCAAAAACAATTAATAGACCTGCCGCTAAAAATAAACCAATCAACGAAATAATAATTGTCGAAGTTGGGCTTTGTTCCACATTCCCGCGCAATACCTTTATTGATAAGGGAATAAGGCTGAAAAGAAACAGCGCAATCATCGGAGAAACTAATAAAATATCTGCCAACATTGTATTCATACTATTTCTCCTGAGCCTGAGCTTGATTAGGGCTTAACGGAATCGAGTAATCCATTTTATTTTTAACTAAGTAATCAACACTCGCTTTAGAAAAATCCATAAAGTGATTCGGAAAAATGCCCATCCAGAAAATCATAATAATTAACGGAACTAAAACTACAACTTCGCGAACTGATAAATCAAGCAAGGGATGATGATCTTCTTTAACTAATTCGCCCTTGGGTCCGAAGAATACGCGCTTAACCATCCACAACATATATGCGGCACCAAGCACAACACCCGTTACAGCAAAAGCCGCAACAACCGGAGAATAGCTGTACGCGCCTAATAGAATTAAAAACTCACCGACGAAACCATTTGTTAGCGGTACCGCAATCGATGACATCGTTACGATGACAAACGCGATCGTGAAATAAGGCATCACGCCGGCTAAACCACCGTATTTAGAAATTTCACGTGAATGTGTTCTTTCGTAAATCATGCCTATCAACAAGAAAAGTGCGCCCGTTGAAATACCGTGATTCAACATTTGGTACAAAGCACCGTTCACGCCGTATGCGTTCATCACAAATAAACCGATTAAGATATAACCCATGTGCGATACTGAAGAATACGCCACCAGTTTTTTAACATCCGGCTGAACCATCGCCACCAATGCTCCGTAAATAATTCCGATCACCCCAAGCGCTATAAAAATCCAAGCATAGTGTTCGGCCGCTTCCGGAAATAATGGAATCACCCATCTTAGAAAGCAGTAAGTTCCCATTTTTAACATTACACCCGCAAGCACCACCGAACCAGGCGTCGGCGCTTCCACGTGGGCGTCTGGTAACCAAGTGTGTAACGGAAACACCGGAACTTTAATTGCAAACGCTACGGCGAAAGCAAAAAATAATAAAGTTTGTGGAGTTAAAAATTCTCCCGCAACAAACGGAATATTTAATTTATAAAAATCTAGTAAACTAGCACTGATGTATCCGCCCGTTACTTCTGGAGTTAAACGCATCATAAAGATAATCGCTAACAGCATTAGCATTGAGCCCGACATCGTATAAATGAAGAATTTTAAAGTTGCGTAAATACGTCTAGATCCGCCCCAGATGCCCACGATGAAATACATCGGTACTAATGAAAGCTCCCAAAATACATAGAATAAGATCGCATCCATCGATAAAAAAGAGCCCAACATCGCCGCCTGAAGAACAAAAAGTGCCGCGTGAAATCCTTTAACTTGTTTATCGATTGAGTTCCAAGATCCTAAGATAATAATCGGAACTAAAAACGTAGTGAGCATAACTAACATCACAGAAATTCCGTCGATTCCTAAAAAGTAAGAAATTCCGAAACGTTGAATCCAAGCGGTTTGTTCAACCATTTGTAATGCCGCCGTCGAAGAATCAAACTTTTGTAACATTCCTAAAGACAGAACAAATTCGATCAGTGAAAAACCTAGCGCCAAGTGGCGCACGGTATTTTTTTGTGGCCAAAAGGCCATCACGATCGCAAAAACTATTGGTAAGAAAATAAGTGCTGATAACATAGATTACCTCATTAATACGAATGAAAGCGCAACGACCACACCAATTCCAATGTACATCGCATACTGTTGCATGTTTCCAGTTTGCAATGATTTTACAAAAGAGCCTCCGCCGCGAACTAAATCAGTTACTTTATAAGTAGCTTTATCGATGACGTTTACATCGACATAGTACCAAAGATTTTTACTGCCTTCGATCAACGGATTAATAATTCCTGCTGAATAAGCTTCATCAACTAAGTATTTTTTATTTACTAATTGATAAACCGGCCCGAAAGCCTTGGCTACTTTATCTGAAGCGCCTTCTTTTTTTGTATACATAATGTAAGCCGTTAACGCCGAGATTGCCGCTAAACCAACTGATATTCCCATCAATGACCACTCAAGCATTGTTTCATCGTGATGGGCGCCCTCAACCACCGTTGGTAATTTGCGAATCACTGGCTCCAACCAGTGTTCCCAGAAATTGGGAATATGCCCGATTTGTTCAGAGATCACGTGCGGAATTCCAACCCAACCACCAACCACGGAAAGAATCGCTAAAACAATTAAAGGAACTGTCATTAACCAAGGGCTTTCATGCGGATGAACACTTTTATCCACGCGCGATTTTCCCCAGAAAGTTAACGCCATCAAACGAGTCATATAAAACGCCGTTAAAACCGCACCCAAAACTCCCGCCGCCCATAATAAAATATGACCTTGAGAAGACGAGAACGCTTTCCATAAAATTTCATCTTTAGAAAAGAAACCTGCAAATGGCGGCATCCCGATAATTGCTAACCAACCTAAAAAGAAAGTTGCGTGCGTAATCGGTAAGTATTTTCTTAAGCCGCCCATTTTGCGAATGTCTTGTTCTTCGTGCATCGCATGAATCACTGAACCCGAACCTAAGAACATCAACGCTTTAAAAAATGCGTGCGTCATTAAGTGAAACATTCCCGCACCGAAAGCGCCAACACCCACGGCTAAAAACATATAACCAAGTTGCGAAACCGTTGAGTAAGCTAAAACTTTTTTAATATCAAATTGAGTAAGACCGATTGTTGCCGCCATTACTGCCGTCGCCGCACCAACAATCGCGATTACCATCATTGTATTTGGTGCAACAATAAATAGTCCGTTTAAACGAACGATCATGTAAATACCCGCGGTAACCATGGTCGCCGCATGGATTAAAGCAGAAACCGGAGTCGGGCCCGCCATCGCATCTGGTAACCAAACATAAAGCGGAATCTGCGCTGACTTACCTGTAGCGCCAATGAATAGCATCATCGTTCCTAAAGTAACCGCACCCAGCCAGCTGGATTCAGCAATCGTTGGAGCTAACATATTTAATTCATGCATATTCAAAGTTCCGAAAGTCATGAATAAAATAAACATGCCAATAATGAATGCCGCATCACCAATACGATTCGTGATAAATGCTTTCATGCCGGCCGCAGCTTTTGCAGAATCATTAAACCAAAAACCAATCAGTAAGTAAGAGCAAAGACCAACGCCTTCCCAGCCCACGAACATGGTTAATAGTGAATCTCCTAAAACTAGGATCAACATATTAAAAATAAATAGATTTAAATACGCGAAGTATTTCGTTACGCCTTTATCATGATGCATATATCCAATAGAGAATAAATGAATCAATGCTCCCACGCCCGTGATGATTAAAATCATGATCGAGCTGATTTGATCGACGGCGAAGCCCGCATTGATTTTAAATTTATCGACCGCGATCCATTCAAAAAAATTCGCTGTAATACGACGCGCTTCTGGCGGAAGATCAACTAAGTTTAAAAATAATAATACCGAACAAATAAAAGAGATTAATACCGCAATGGTTGCGATCGAACCTGCTAATACATAATTCGTACTGCGAAAACGAACACCGTTTAAGAAAAACCCAATCAGTGGACTTAGTAATAATATGGCGATCAACGCTTGCTGATTCATGGCTATCCCTTCAAGTGCTCGAAGAAACGAATGTTAACTTCTTTAAAACGTTTAAAAATAGAAACGGCCAATGCTAAGCCAACGGCTGCTTCAGCCGCCGCAATCGTCATCACAAAGAAAACCATAATTTGGCCTTCAACTTTTCCTGAGTAATAAGAAAATGTAACAAAGCTGATATTAACTGCGTTTAACATTAATTCGATCGACATTAATAAAACGATTAAATTACGTCTTAATAAAACACCCGCCATGCCGATCGAGAATAAAATCGCTGATAGCACTAAATAGTGTTCAGCACCGATTGTAGTAATCATATTAGTCTCTGGCATGTGTGCCCCCTTTGCTGCGCGATAAAGCTACGGTGCCAACGGCAATTACTAAAAGTAAAACGCCGAGTGCTTCAAATCCGAAAATATTTTTTAAGAACAGGGCTTCCGAAAGGCCACGAGTCGTATCAACTACTCCGCCCGCCGCCGCTGCCGAAATCACTTCATCGCTAGAGCGTCCCGCAATCGTTAATCCGATTGTTACTGCGCCGACGATTAAGCCTGACAAGATTCCAACCGAAGCAATTTTTAAAGCGCCCGTTGCGCGACCGCGAGTAAAAGCTTGTAGCTCATGTTTTAAATCGAAAAGCATCAGCACCATAACGAAAAGAACCATCACGGCCCCGGCATAAACGATGATTTGCACGCCCGCCAAGAAGTACGCCTGTAGAGTTACAAAAATCGCGGCTACGCTGATCATTGTCATCGCCAAACATAAAGCTGAATAAATCGGGTTGGCCATCAAAACCACGGCTAATCCGCTTATTACAGTTATCAGAGCTAAAAACCAAAATAGAAAAACATCTGCAGTCATTTTATCTCCCCTAACTAATCACAAAGTAAGATGTTACGAAAATAACGATGGCCGTAACGATCGTATTTCCCAAGGCCCACGGAAGCATTGTCTTCCAACCTAAATCCATTAATTGATCGTAACGGAAACGCGGAAGCGTCCAACGAACATGAATGAAGATCCATAAGAAAATTGCGAATTTAATATTGTAAGAAAGAAAGTGCAAAACCACATTCATTACGTTTGCGATTTGTTCGCTGCCGACTAGGCCGTAACACCAGTTGTAAACTTCTTGTGGAGTGAAATTCCAAATACTGTAGCCACCAAAGAAAAATGTCGCCATTAAGCCTGAAGCGATCATCATGTGGCCGTATTCACCAATGAAAAACATCAGCATTTTAAAGCCGCCGTATTCAGTATGAAAACCGGCAACTAATTCAGCCTCGCCCTCGGCCAGGTCGAAAGGTAAACGATTTGATTCCGCAAACGTGGCCGAGAAAAATAAAATCATTCCTAGTGGTTGATAAAAAATTCCCCAGTTCGGCAACCACGAGGCCGCTACGGTATAGCCAAATGCCGAAAAGTGATAAATGCCTTGTTGCGCATGAATCATTTCAGTCAGATTAAAGGTTCCGTAAAGTAAAATAATTCCTACGATTGAAAGGCCTAAAGCTAATTCGTATGAAATAATTTGCGCGGAAGCACGCAAGGCCCCCATCAGCGAGAACTTGCTTCCCGATCCCCAGCCCGCCATTAAAATGGTGTAGGCCGCCAAAGACGAAATACCTAAAATGAAAACGATACCAACGTTAATTTCGTAACCTTGAATTAAGAAAGTGTAGTCGCCCACTTTTAAAGGAACCGACATGGGAATTGCTGCGTAAGCGACGGCTGCGGGGATTAAGGCAAAAACCGGCGCCATGTAAAACATGATGCGATTTCCTTTTTCCGGAGCAAAATCTTCTTTCGTTAAAAACTTAACTGCATCGGCAAGTAATTGAACTAAGCCTAGCGGGCCAACGCGGTTTGGACCAAAGCGGTTTTGAATAAATGCCGAACCACGACGCTCAAGCCATACAAGAATTGGTACCGCTTGAACCATCAATAAAAATACAGCCAATAACTTTATGGTATTAATTACGATTTCAAAAGTTGTGTTACCCATTGATGTCATGATTTAGTCCCACTCCAATGCTTTAGATTTAATTTCCCACCAAAGACCAAAGATAAAGATTAAAAGAAAAACCATCATTGATCCAAAAACTAAAAGACCGGATCCCGTGGCTAAAAAGTGGCGGAAGTTAACGGCCCACGGGTACATGAAAATAATTTCGATATCGAAAAGAATAAAAAGAATTGCGGTTAAGTAGAACTTAACTGAAATTTTTGTATCTTTCTTTTCTTCTACCGGAAGACCGCATTCGTAAACATCGAATTTAGCTTGGCTGGTTTTTTTTGCTTTTCCGCCCGTCCATCTGGCTAAATAAATTAGACTGGTTCCAAAGGCTGCGATAAATAATGTGATGAAAATGACTCCGCCTATTGGCATGTATGCTCCTCACTGATGTAAACTTTTTTTTCATTTTTTTTCAATTACTTACTTATACAAAGCTCGGCAATAAAAACCAATAAAAAATCAATTACTTGATCGCTAAGACACAGGGCAAACATGCGCCAAGAAATTACGAAATGAAGTGACCTTGTGGATGGATTAACGCAGAATCCGAATCGTTCTATGAAATGGCAAACTACGCAGACCCGACTTGAAGATTTTTTACTCCGCGGCTTTGAAAAAGATCGCTCGCTTTTTAATATTGTGGGTTCATCGTCATTAGCGGCATCATCTTATCTTTTGTCTCAATCTTTATCCAAAGAAATTAACAACTTACCTAGGCTGGTGGTTGTCTCTAGTTTAGAGCAAGCGCTTGCTTTTGAACAACATTTAAGCTTTTTTTCGAATCGTTTTCAATGTCATATTTTGCGGCCGTATGATGTTTCACCTTTTTCGGGATTAACCCCGTCGCCAGTCGTTCGATTTTCCAGAACGCGTTTTTTATATCGAGCCGCCCACGCACAAAAAAGTGACATCTTTATTGCGCCGATTTCGGCACTGCTGCAGCTGTCTGTTCCTTTCTTTAATTTTTCGAAACGAAGTCAGCTTTTAAAACAAGGTGATGAATTGCCAACAAATTTGGCGGAGTATTTTAATTCCTTGGGTTATCAATCAACTCCGTTAGTTGAAGATATCGGTCAATACAGTTTACGCGGCGGCATTGTTGATGTTTTTTCTCCGGCCGAAACTCATCCGGTGCGCTTAGAGCTTTTTGGCGATCAAGTTGAATCTATGCGTACATTTTCTTTAGTTGATCAACGCAGTTTAGCCGAAGTGAATGTTTTAAATATTGTTCCCGCATACGAAATTGATTTCACGGATGAAAATGTTGAATCCGTTATTAAAAATTTTCGCCAGAGTTTAAAAGAGCGCCCGGTTCCGCATAGCGAAGTAGAAGAGGTCGTTCGCAGCATCTCTTTAAAAAATTATTTTCCGGGCAGCGAATATTTACTTTCAAATACTTATGCCCAACTAGAGTCTCCGCTTGATCATTTTAGTTCAGCTTTAAATATTTTCATGCTGGATCCGTCTGAAGTATCGCGCGCTTCCGATGAATACTACCAAGAGTTAACAACTGATTCGCGGGCACAAAATCATCACGTTTTTCACCCTGATCTGACGAAAAATTTTATTTCTTATGAAAAATTTGTCTGGCCTGAAGAATCGCGCTTTTTTCAATTCTCCCGCTTAGCATTTTTAGAAGATGCCTTGCCTAATGAAGAGCGTATTGAATATAATTCGCTTCCGTTGTCTGAGTTTTCGCAATTAGCGCAAAACTTAATGCCCGTTTCGGATGCCTGGATTGAGGCCGCCCAACCACGATTAAAAAAATGGTTAGAAACTGGTTACAAAATTTTCGTGTCGGCTAAAAATCAAACTCAAATTGATCGTTTGAAAATGCTTTTACAAAAAATGAATTTTTCATTTCACGTGGCGGCTAGTGATGATTATTTATGGGATACCTGGCTGGAAAACCCATCTGAAATCACAATTATCCCGCGCGTGATACCCGAAACTATTCTTTTTACCGAAGAAAAAATTATATTTCTTCGCACCGATGACTTTTTCGGGCGAAAACAGCGTGCCAATGCGCAAAACGCGTACGAACAGTTTTCTACGAAAGCGAAAAGCCTAGCATTCGGTGATTTAAAGCCCACTGACTTAGTGGTCCACGTTAAACACGGTATTGGTGTTTACGAAGGCCTTAAAATTATGAATATCGGCGGAGTTGAAACCGAATACATTCAGATCGCCTACAAAGATAAAGATAAGCTGTACCTGCCGGTGTACCGCGTGGGCCAATTACAAAAATTTTCTGGAGCTGGGCAAACCTCTGTACTCGACAAACTAGGTGGCGTTGGTTGGGAAAAAACAAAAATTAAAGTGAAAGCTCACTTGCGTGATATCGCCGCTGAACTTTTACAATTATATGCAAAACGAAACGAAATCACCCGCGATCCGCTGCTTTTTGATGAATTAGCTTATCATCAATTCGAAAAAGGTTTTCCGTTTGATGAAACCGATGATCAGTTAAAGGCCATCAACGATATTCAAAAAGACTTCCACAATGAAAAGCCGATGGATCGTTTGGTTTGCGGCGATGTGGGTTTCGGTAAAACCGAGGTTTCCATGCGGGCAGCTTTTCAGGTTGTGCAAAATAAAAAACAGGTCGGTGTTTTAGCTCCAACCACCGTATTAACTTTTCAACATTTAGAAACATTTAAAAGGCGCTTTGAGGGCTGGAATTTTCAAATCCGCTCGTTAAATCGTTTTGTTTCTCCGGCTGAGCAGAAAAAAACTTTAGCTGAACTAAAAGAAGGTAAAGTTGATATCTTGATCGGTACGCATCGTTTACTAAGTAAAGACGTGGTTTTTAAAGATCTTGGCCTATTAATCGTCGATGAAGAACAAAAGTTCGGCGTAACTCACAAAGAAAAAATTAAAAAGTTTAAAGTGGACATCGATACTTTAACTTTATCTGCCACTCCGATTCCCAGAACCTTAAACATGAGCTTCACTGGTATGCGTGATCTTTCAATTATTAATACCGCGCCCGTTGATCGTTTACCGACTAGAACATTTATTTCTAAGTTTGATCCTGAATTAATCCGCAAGGGTATCCAGTCTGAAATTGCTCGTGGTGGACAGGTTTATTTCATTCATAACCGTGTACAAAGTATTTACGGTATCGCGGATCAGTTACGTCAGATTGTTCCCGACGCCCGAATGAAAGTAGCCCACGGCCAGATGAACGAAGAAGATTTAGAACACGCCATGATTTCATTTTTCAATCACGAAATTGACGTGCTTATTTGTACTTCGATTGTCGAATCCGGTATGGATGTGCCGCGCGCGAATACGATGTTTATCGATCAAGCGCATATGTTTGGCTTATCACAGCTTTATCAATTGCGTGGCCGCGTAGGACGCAGTAAAGCGCGTGCTTTTTGTTATTTATTATTACCTAAAGACAAACGCATCGAAAAGGATGCGCAAGAGCGTTTAAAGATTATTCAAGATAACTCAGCACTGGGCTCAGGCATCCGTATCGCCCAATATGATTTAGAACTTCGCGGAGCAGGAAATATTTTAGGTGATAGTCAATCCGGACACGTTAATTCAGTCGGCTACGAATTATATATGGATTTATTAAATGAGGCCCTAGCCGAAGCGAAAGGCGAGCCCATGATTGATCGCGAACTTGATCCAGAAATTAACTTACGTGTGCCCGCACTTATTCCTGATTCATATATCGCGGATATTCGCATTCGTTTAAGTTATTACAAGGCCTTGGCTGATATTTCCTCGCAAGAAGATTTAGATCGCATCGAAGATGACCTAAAAGATCAGTTCGGAGATATTCCCGAGCCGGTTATCAATTTGATGGGGCTGATGTTAATTCGCAAACAATGCAAAGATTTAGGCGTGCGTGACATCAGTGCGGGCTTAAAAAATATTTCCTTAATCTTTACTGAACGCACCAGATTAAAACCTGAAACCGCAATTCAATTAGCCATGCGAGAAAATAAAAAGTATTCAATCACTCCTGATCAACGCCTTAATATCCGCTTAAATAATATTACCTGGTCAAGCGTCTATGAAGAGCTTAATTATCTTTTAACTCTGATTTGATAAGTCCTGTTTATCCCTATCTGTGAATGTCGATGAGGCATTTTTCCCACTAAACAATTTAAAGCTTCCTCAGCTGTCGGTTGTTTGCTTTTAAACTGTTTTTTTGCTTCGAACAAAAGGCCTTTTCTTTGCAATCATGATTGTTAAATACAAATGAACTTTTTAAAGGAGAATTACATGTTTAACACAAATGACAAAGACCTTTCTCAAGCACCCGAAATACGCGAAGAAAGCTTAGGAAAAATTGAAAGACTTTTGAAAGTTATCAAGGCCGGTATGTTAACTACCATTAATTCAAAACAAGAACTTTGCAGCCGTCCAATGATATTGCAACAATTTGATCTACAGGCGGGCGAGCTTTGGTTTTTCACTGGCCGACAAACTGGAAAAGTTTTTGATATCGAAAAAGATTCGCGCGTAAATATCGCGTTCGCATCCCCAGGTTCAAGTTCCTTTGTCAGCGTCTACGGCGCTGCTGAAATTGTTGATGATAAACAAAAAGAAAAAGAATTATGGAATCCGGCTTTACTTGCCTGGTTTCCAGAGGGCTTAAAAGATCCTAATTTAGTTTTATTGTGCGTGAAAATTAATTCTGTAGAGTATTGGGATTCATCTTCTACGTTTGTACAAATTGTTGGTTTTACAAAAGCCTTGTTAACGGGCGAGACCTATAAACCCAGTTTGTCAGAGCACGGACGCGTTAATTTAAATATGTAGTTTTAGTGGACTTAGAATTCTATTTTAAGTCCCACGCCTAATTCCCCCGCTGACCGCATATTTACCGTCCCGTTACTATTTGCAACCGCGGGATCGGTTGCGCCGCTGGCGGCTAAATGATCAACATAGTATATATCAATATAAGTATTTTGTAATCCTGATGAGCGTAAGCCATCCGTTTGTGTACTTGAGTCAATCGCAGTTTCAATCCAATTTAATTGAAATAAAACTCCGAAGCGGTAGTTGAATGCGTAATCTGAAGTTGCCGAAAGTGTGTCTGCAGCTTTTTTTTCTGTCACATTGAAATGATAAATTCCGCCTTGTACGTAGGGTACAAGGTAAGGTTCATCAAAAATAGCGTCTAAGGCAAAATTCGCTGACAAAGATGTTCGGGCTAAAGTTAGCTTGCGGTCTTTATTCATCGAAGCGTCTCCGCTTGGAGAGCTTGATCCGCGCGCGTATCCAAGTAAAATTGCCGCTGAACCCAATTTAAAATTGTTTTTATAACCAAGCTCTCCGCTGACTAAATCAATTTGTGTACTGCTGGTAATATTTTCGATGTATCCGCCGTTTAAAAATTGCGAGGCATAATCAAGTGGGTTGTACTTTTCATAATTGATAGAAAATAGTCCGCCGTGTGTGCCGCGGCGTTCTTTATAACTTCCGGTTATATCTACGGGTCTTTCAACAATAACTTGGCCACGGTCTGGGGTATCATCACCAAAAGTTTGTGAAAAAATATCAGCCCGCGTTTCAAATGAAATCAGAATAAATGCTGTCGTAATTAAATTAAAAAACTTCATCTTTAAATAGTACGTGAATTTACCCGAAAGAGGCATCGCACGAAGGTCTGGTTTTAATGGAGGATGTTCGGACTTTAGGTAGCCGATTCGACGGGGTCGTCGAACCTTAAGATCTATTTACTGCTGAACAACGTTAATAGCGGCTTGAGCCTTATCAACTTCATTCACAGTTTGCGTGTATTCAGCGTCAGTTAAAACTTCGGTAACTAGTTTGTTTTCAGCCGTATGCAAAGTTGCCTTCGCAGTTTCAACGTTAACTTCTTCGGGAGTTTGCATAAACTCAGCAAGAACGTTCACTGAACCGTTCACAACTTCACAGTATCCCCAGCTAATAACCGCTTTAAAAACTTTATCGCGGCCCGGGATTTTATATTTAAGAATGCCTGTACCTAGCGTCGTAATTAAAGAAGCATGGCCAGGTAAAATAGTCATCTCGCCCGAGTAAGCAGGGACGGTCACTTCCGTAATTTCTTCGTCAAAGACAGCTTTTCTTTCAGGAGTTAAAACATTTAATTTAAACACATGCCCACCTTAACTTTTTCAATCGCGGCCGGAGGGCCGCACAGACTTTTAGACTACGCTTGTAATTTCTTAGCTTTTGCCACTGCATCTTCAATCGTTCCAACTAGGTAGAACGCTTGCTCAGGCAATGAATCGTGCTTACCGTCTAAGATTTCGCGGAAACCTTTGATGGTGTCTTTAATATCAACGTACGCGCCCGTTAAACCAGTGAACTGCTCAGCAACGAAGAACGGTTGAGACAAGAAACGTTGAATGCGGCGAGAACGCGCCACAACTAATTTATCTTCTTCAGATAATTCATCCATACCTAAGATGGCGATAATATCTTGTAATTCTTTGTAACGCTGTAAAAGAATTTGCACGTCACGCGCTGTTTTGTAATGAAGCTCGCCCACAACTTGTGGATCTAAGATACGCGAAGTCGACGTCAACGGATGTACCGCTGGGAAGATACCCATCGCAGCGATATCACGATCTAAATTCGTTGTCGCATCTAAGTGAGTAAATGTAGTGGCCGGAGCTGGATCCGTGTAATCATCCGCCGGCACGTAAACCGCTTGAACCGACGTAATCGATCCAGATTTAGTGGAAGTAATACGTTCCTGCATCACTCCCATCTCGGTCGCTAATGTCGGTTGGTAACCCACGGCAGAAGGGATACGGCCAAGTAAGGCAGAAACTTCTGCACCGGCTTGAGTAAAACGGAAAATATTATCGACGAAGAAAAGAACGTCTTGTTTTTCAACGTCACGGAAATATTCCGCGATCGTTAGGCCAGTTAAAGCAACACGTGCACGCGCTCCAGGTGGCTCATTCATTTGACCGAAGACAAGTGCGGTCTTTGCTAATACGCCTGAGTCTTTCATCTCATGCCATAAGTCATTTCCTTCGCGAGTACGCTCTCCAACGCCGGCAAAAACCGAGAAACCACCATGCTCCGTAGCAATGTTACGAATTAATTCTTGAATTAAAACGGTCTTACCAACGCCGGCACCACCAAATAAACCGATTTTACCACCCTTAGAATAAGGAGCTAATAAATCCACAACTTTGATACCCGTCATTAACATCTCTTGAGATGTTGCAAGGTCTTCAAACTTCGGAGCTGAGCGGTGAATGGGCCAAGATTC
The DNA here is from genome assembly GCA_014376435.1 of Bdellovibrio sp. Taxonomy (GTDB): domain Bacteria; phylum Bdellovibrionota; class Bdellovibrionia; order Bdellovibrionales; family Bdellovibrionaceae; genus Pseudobdellovibrio. Next base: position 252,853 of record JACMRL010000025.1, read on the forward strand.
TTTTGTTTTTATTTCGCCCATTTCGTCGATCGGCTCGCCGACGACGTTAATAATACGACCTAAAACTTCACGACCCACCGGAGCAGAAATCATGTTTCCCGTATTTTTAACTTCAGTTCCGCGAACTAAACCTTCAGTTGAATCCATAGAGATTGTACGTACAACTCCGTCACCCAGATGTTGTGCTACTTCAAGGACTAGATTGTATTGTTGATCTGAGATTGTGCTGTTCGTTGCGCGCAATGCCGTATTGATCGCTGGAAGATGTGCGCTATCAAATTGAACGTCGACGACCGCTCCAAGAACTTGTTTGATTTTACCGTTAGCCATTTTAACCACCCTTTGTCCCTTTAGGACTTCCTATTATAAAACTAAATTAAAAAAAATTATTTTAAAGACTCGGCACCACTGACGATCTCTGTAAGTTCCGTCGTGATTTTTTCTTGTCTTGCTTTGTTGTAATTTAAAGTCAGCTTGTTAATCATATCGCGCGCATTGTTCGATGCATTTTCCATCGCCGTCATACGGGCCCCGTGTTCAGAAGCAACTGATTCGGCCATGGCGCGGAAAACCTGAAGATTAAAGTTCTTTTTTAAAAGATCTTCAATGATCAATTCCGGAGACGGATCAAAGATCATGTCAGCCGCAATTTTAGTGTCGCCCGTGTTGAAAGAATTTACGTCGATGTCAACTGGCAGAATGGTTTCACAAACAACTTTTTGCGAAATTGCAGATTTAAATTCGTTATAGATCAAGCGAATTTCGTCGTAGTGACCTTTTTCGAATTGTGCAATTAAGTTTCCTGCAATCGTGTGCGCGAACCCAAACGAAATATCTTTATCAAGCTTTGTGAAATTTTCGACCGCTTTTACGCCCTTACGAGCGAAATAGTCGATGCCGCGTTTACCGATAAAAACAAAGTCGATTTTTTCAAAACGAGTTTTGTTTTCTGCAATGTAGCGATCCGCAAATTTTGTAATACCACTGTTAAAGCCGCCACATAAACCGCGATCTGAAGTTAACACCACCAAAAGAACTGTTTTTGGATTGGCTTTTTTAACCATGAGCGGATGCGATACTTTTTGCGTCGCTGCGATGTCCGCAATTACACCCTTAAGTGTAACCGCGTAGGGACGCATGTTTTGAATTTGATGTTGCGCTTTACGTAATTTCGCCGCAGACACCATCTTCATCGCTTTCGTGATTTGCTGGGTGTTCTTTGTCGAATCAATTCGTATGCGAATCTCTTTTAAATTAGCCATCTATCCTCAAATTACTTCGAAGGTTTAAAAATCGCTGCGAATTCTTTTAACGCCATTACTAAATCTTTTTTAACATCGTCAGATACTTGTTTTTTCTCTTCGATATTTTTTAAGATGGTCGAGTATTTTTGTTTCAAGAATTGAATCAATTCAACTTCGTAGCGTTTTACATCTGTGTCTGGAATAGAATCAGTGTAAGCGTTCGTTACGGCGAAAATTGCTGCAACTTGCTCCTCAACTTTTACTGGTTGATACTGACCTTGCTTTAATAACTCGATCAATTTACGACCACGAGATAATTGTTGCTGAGATGTTTTATCTAAGTCAGATGCGAAAGCAGCAAAAGCCTCAAGCGCACGGAACTGTGCAAGTTCAAGTTTAATCGGACCAGCAACTTGTTTCATCGCTTTAATTTGAGCTGAACCACCCACGCGAGAAACTGATTTACCGATCGAGATCGCCGGACGCACGCCTTTGTAGAATAAATCTGACTCTAAGAAGATCTGGCCATCCGTGATCGAAATTACGTTTGTAGGAATGTAGGCAGAGATATCGCCCGCTTGTGTTTCGATGATTGGTAGCGCAGTTAAAGAACCAGAACCTTTATCATCAGAAAGCTTTGCAGAGCGCTCTAACAAGCGGCTGTGAAGATAAAATACATCTCCTGGGTATGCTTCGCGCCCCGGAGGACGACGAAGTAATAAAGACATTTGACGGTAGGCTTGTGCTTGCTTTGTTAAATCATCATAAATAATTAATGCATGACGACCGCTATCGCGGAAGTATTCAGCCATTGCTGTTCCAGAGTAAGCAGCCAAGAACTGCATCGGAGCTGGATCAGATGCAGATGTTGCAATGACGGTTGTGTATTCTAAAGCGCCGGCTGCGCGAAGTTTTTCAACGATCACAGATACAGTCGATTGCTTTTGCCCAATGGCTACGTAGAAACACTGAACGTTTTGGCCTTTTTGATTGATGATCGTATCGATTGCAATCGCCGATTTACCCGTTTGGCGGTCACCAATGATTAACTCACGCTGTCCGCGACCGATGGGCACAAGGGCATCGATTGCTTTGATACCGGTTTGCAAAGGTTCGTGAACACCTTTGCGGTAAACGATGCCTGGAGCTTTTAATTCAACGACGCGAGAGTGCGGAGTATTGATTGGGCCTTTGCCATCGATTGGGCGACCTAAACCATCAACCACGCGACCTAAAAGTGCTTCGCCGACTGGGACTGATACGATTTTTTTAGTACGCTTAACTTGATCGCCTTCTTTAATCGAACGATCTTCCCCGAAGATAACCACACCCACTTGGGCTGATTCTAAATTCAGAGCCATGCCTTGAATGCCGCCTGGGAACTCAACAAGTTCACCAGCCATCACATTTTCAAGACCGTGAACGCGGGCAACCCCGTCACCTACTGAAAGCACGCTTCCGGTTTCTGCAACCTCAACGTTTTTATTATATTTAGAAATCTGTTCTTTAAGTACGCGTCCGATTTCATCGGCTCTGATTTGGGCTTCCATCTACATTCCTCTCTTTGAAATGTCTTCTTTTAACTTGTTTAAATGAAATTGAGCAGAATCATCCAAAGTCCACCCGCCAACGGTCACTTTAAATCCTGATAATAATGAAGCGTCTTTTTCAGACTTCAAACGCACTTTTTTGTTCAGCGTAGTTGAAAGCTTCGCTTCAACTTGCGCTTTGAATTCAGGTGATGGCTCGGTCGCCATGTATAAAACGCCTTCTGTTTCGCCTGATAAAGAGCGAACCGCAACTTGAAAGCTTTCGTTAATCTGCGAAAGGGCGGTCATGCGTTCGTTTTTAACTAACATAATGATAAAATTAAAAGTCTCTGGAGAACATTTTCCCTCAAGAGCCGCCTTCGCGACCATTGCTTTATTGTCTGCAGAATTGAATGGGCTTACGAAAAAATTTGCGACAGATTCTTCCGCGAAAATTTTTGAAACCGCATTTAATTCTTGCGCGATTGTTTCTGCTTTACCCGTGGTTGATACGGCGTCAAATAAGGCTTGTGAGTATTTTTCTACAACCGCATCAGCACTCATGATTTCACCTGTGAAATTTGATTTAAGAAAGCAGCTTCTGCATTTTTAGAAATAGTTTCGCTTTGATCGTTGATTTTTTTAGTCACTGAACCAACCGCCTTATCGAAGATCAATGTGTTGATTTCTGATTTTGCTTTTTCAAGCTCGTTCTTCAAAGTTAATTGAAGATCTGATTTCATTTTTTCAGCGGCATGCTCAGAATCTTTAATAATATTTGCTTTCACGATATTTGCTTCGTGTTTTGCGTTTTCTAAAGACTTCTTTTCGCCGGACTCTAAAGTAGATAATTTATTTTTAACTTCGGATAAAGCAAGTTCAGCTGTTTTTAACGCCGACTTTGTTTTTTCAGCTTGGCTTAGAAAATCTGTTTTACGTTTGGCAAAAGCTTCAATGATTGATTTTCTTAAAAAGAAAAATAGCGCCACTAGCAAGATGCCTAAGTTAGCTGCCTGCCAGCCGATTTGGTCGTATGGAATTTCAACGTGTTCATCATGACCGCCGCCGTGAGTTTCCTTTTCACCGGAAGCGGCTTCTTTTGTTGAAACGTGCCCAGGATCTGGATTGGCATTCGTTCCTTGCTCAACGGCTACCTCTGGCGAGCTAATCGAAGCGGTTACGGCTTGTTCTTCTGCGAATGCGGCGGCTGAAATTAAAAGGGAAAGTATGAAAAATATTTTAATATTCATTTTCACAGCGCAACTCCGGTCAATTTTTTAGAAATTTCGTTAGAAACTTCTTCTGCAATAGCTTGTGAATTTTGTTGCGCGTTTTTCTTTTGCGCATCAATTTCGGTACGAGCTTTATCCGTTGTTGTTGCGATAGCAGTTTTTGCATCATTTAAAATTTTCGAAGCCGAGTCATTTGCTTCGTGCTTTAACGTGCTGAAAACCGCGTTTAGTTTGTCGTTAATTTCGCGGGCGCGAGATTGGTAGATTTGTTCAAGTTTTTTAGCTTCATCTTGAGTTTCTGAAGCAACTTGATCGGCACCCTTGGTTTGTTTTAAGCGTTGATCGTATGCTTTGAAAAAAGGGTTAAAGATAACCACAGTTAAAAATGTGATGCTAACTACGAACAAAATGAACTGGATAAACGCAGTTTCGTTGGCGCCAAGCTGTTGCAAAATTTCCATTTTAGCCCTTACTTTTTTGTTGACCACTTGAATTAGCATTAAGCTGTTTTATAGGTCAAGCGCTTCGGGACTTGTGACTCGAGTTTAAGCTGTTCGCTCAAATATATTAAGATTTGGGTACGTAGGAGGCGCCCTCAAAAACAACACCCTCTTCAATTTTTAAACTAGGGGTTGTTACTGTTCCACGAAAATTAGCGGGCGGGATCATAACGACCTTATTATGAGCAATAATATTGCCTTCAAAATGTCCTTTTAAAATAACGTAGCTTGCTTCCACTTCGGCCACAACTTGAGCTGTTTCCGAAATGATGAGTTGATCGCGAGTGAAAATTTCACCTTTAAATTGTCCAGCAATTTTAGCTGTGCCGCTATAGGAAAGGCGGCCCTCGAAAGAGCTACCTTCTTCGATCAGCGTCGAAACAATGGCTTCTTTTTCCATTATGACTTTAGCTTTTCATAAATTTGAGTTAATTGATCATCGCTGTAAAAACAAATTTCAACGCTTCCCTTGCCGGCCTTGTAATTAATTTGAACTTTTGTTCCTAAAGATTTTTGTAGTTGATCAGCAAGTTCGTTTGCCAACTTAGAAGCGATGTCTATATTAATTCCGCCGCCAGAAGCGGCGGCTTTTCCGGCAACCGCCGCTGTGTGCATACCTTTTATTTCAGCCTCAATCGCACGAACTGAAAGGCTTTTTTCGTAGGCTTTTTTTGCTAAGCCAATTTGTCTAGCTTTATCAGTTAAAGATAATAAAGCTTTTGCATGACCCACGCTGATCTGTTTTTGTACTAACATGTCTTTTAGTTCAGAAGGCAGCGCCAATAAACGTAAAGAGTTCGCTACCGTTGAACGCTCTTTGCCAACTTTGTCTGCAACCTCTTGCTGAGATAAGGTAAATTCCTGCATTAAGCGCTGGTAACTGTCTGCTTCTTCGATTGGATCTAAGTCTTCACGTTGAACATTTTCAATTAAAGCTAACTGCAATGCTTCTTTGTCAGTCGCTTGTTTAATAATTGCAGCAATTTCATGAAGGCCGGCGATTTGTGCCGCTCTCCATCTTCTTTCGCCCGCGATAATTTCATATCCCCCACTGGCTCTTTTTCGAACGGTGATTGGTTGAATGATTCCATTTTGCTTAATTGAGACCGCTAGTTCTTCTAATGCGGCTTTATCGAAATTTTTACGGGGCTGGTAGGCACCTGGTGTTAATTTATCAATCGCGATATTCCAAATACGATTTTCTTTTTCAACTTCTGTTGTCTTTGTGACCGGAGTGTTTGTTTGTAGCGGGGCTGAGTTAACTTGAGTAGTCTCGTAGTTTTGAGTATCCGCTCCGCCCAGCAATGAACCCAAACCACGACCAAGTCTTCTTTTGTTTAAATTTTCTTTATTAGTTTCCATTATTTACCTATTAAATTTCTACAGACTTGTTTTTGCTATTGTCGCTATTTTTTGATTCATTTGCGGTACGAATGACTAGCTCTTTGGCTAATTCAAGGTACATCAATGCGCCGATTGATTTAGGGTCATATCCAAAAATGGATACTCCATGGCTCGGAGCTTCGCTTAAGCGAACGTTTCTAGGAATAACTGCATTAAATACTTTATCTTTAAAATGAGAACGAATCTCTTCAACAACTTGGTGGCCAAGGTTATTTCGTTTATCAAACATGGTTAGCAAAATGCCTTCAATATGAAGGTTGGGATTAATACTCTTTTTGACTAGGCCCGCTGTATTCAAAAGCTGACTTAAGCCCTCTAGGGCATAGTATTCGCACTGTAAGGGAACTAAAAAGCTACTTGAGGCAGCCAGTGAGTTTAAAGTGAGTAGTCCTAGCGATGGAGGACAGTCAATTAATACGTAGTCATATAGCGCGGATACTCCGCCAATGGCATTTTTCAAACGATATTCTCGCTGTGGCATATCCACAAGTTCAATTTCAGCACCCACGAGATCAGGATTAGCTGTCGCAACCCATAAATTCTTCGTATAACTTTGAAATACAACTTCTTGCAGAGTCTTTTCGCCGATTAAAACATGATAAATATTTGCGTCTTGAGTTTCGTGCTTCTTAATTCCAAGCCCGCTAGACGCATTTCCTTGCGGATCCATGTCGATAACAAGCACTTTATGTCCCATTTGGGCTAAAGCAGCAGATAAGTTCACGGTCGTAGTTGTTTTGCCAACTCCGCCCTTTTGATTTGAAATACTAATTACTTTAATCAAGGTGCCCTCCTGGGTCGACTAAGACTATTGCTAGACTTGAATAGCTAGCAAGTAATTATTTCAGTTTCTTGCGATTTTGGCCGATGTTCTACGTGGAACACTATGAAATACCTATTTTTTGTACTTATCCTTAGCTTTTTCACGTCATGCGACAAGAAAGATCCAAATCCGGAGCTTTCTGACGAAGTTTATAAGGACTATATCCAAGAACTAGATATATCAACGAAAGCTCTCGATGCTGAAGAAAAGGGTTTTGAAAAGATCCTTGATGAAAAGAAAAAGGTGGTTCCCCAAACTGGCCAAATCAAATACGTTCAAAAAAAAGTTTTCGATTCTGAACGACGAATCGATGCCCTTCGGCAACAAAAGCAGTTTTTTGCAATTAAGTTAGAACTTCGCAAGGCTCAGGTCCAACAAAGGTATCTTGAAAATTTACAGGGTGGGCGAAAGTGGCCTGACGAGGAAGAGCTAAAAACATACCGCTCTACAATAAAATTTCAGCGCGATAAATTAACTTGGGATAAAAATAAGGGTATAAAAAAATCTGTTCCACGTGGAACAGTAAAGCCTAACGAATCAGAACCGACAGAAGCATCAGAACCAACATCACGCTAAATCAATTTATCGGTGCGAACTACAAACATTTTAATATCGTTTTCTGGAAGAACATACTCGGCCTCAAGGGCCGGTTGCCAGATTGAGCAAAGCTGCGTAGGAATTTGAGAAACTTCCATGCTCCAGTCTGAAGACTTCATGTGAAAAAGCACACTGCGACTTTTCGCAATTTTTCTTAACATCAAAAGTGACTTCGGCAGCGGAGCAAATCCCCGGCAGATGGCTTGTGCGATTGTGTTCTCAGGAAGAAGGTCAATTTTTTTATTTTGCACAACAACGTTGCTTAAGCCCAAGGCATCTGCGATGTGTTTTAGGAACTCACATTTGCGTTCGTCCGAGTCCATCAAAATCATTTTTTGATCTAAATTAAGGATTGCATACACTAAACCGGGGAAACCATTACCGCTTCCTAAATCATATAAAGGTTCGTTTTTATTGACTTTTTTTGAAACTAATAGGCTGGCGTAGATGCTGTCGGCAAAATGAGTCGAGTCGGCACTAATTAAAGATTTTGCCGAAACTAAATTAACAACTTTATTAAATTTAATCAATTCGGTGAAGTAGGTTTTTAATGAATTTTTCTGTAATGTATCGAGGTCTGGAAACCAATTTTCAATTCTCCAGCTTGGTGTGATGACATCGCTCAAAGCTTACCTCAGATATTTTTTTGAATCGGAACTGCGTTTTTGTGTCCCTTTAAATATATCATGATGGCTTGTAAAGCTGAAGGATTTACTCCGCTGATTCTTTGCGCCTGACCTAAGGTGCGGGGCTTAACTTTTTTAAGTTTATCCACCTCTTCTCCAGAAAGACCTTTAATTGCACTAAAATCAAGATTGGGCGGAATTGATAACTGTTCCATTTTTTTAGTTTGTTCGATGATTTCGTTTTGTTTTTTTATGTAGCCTGAATATTTAATTTCAATTTCAACCGCGTCGGTTACTTCAACGTCATCATTGATTTCAATACCTAGTTTTTTAAGCGTATCAAAAGTAACTTCGGGACGACGTAAAAACTCAGCGTAGGTTAAGGGTTTCGATAACGGAGAACTGCCTAGACTTGCGACCAGCTGATTCACTTCGGGTTTTGGGTAAAGAGAGTTTTCAGTTAAACGAGAAACCAAGGCTGAGCGTTTTTCTTTAATTTGGTCAAGCCTGCCTAATGCTTCGTTGGAAACGATACCTAGTTTACGAGAAATCTCAGCTAACCGATCAATCGTGTTATCTTCGCGTAGCACCAAGCGGTGTTCGGCGCGAGAGGTAAACATACGGTATGGTTCGCGAGTTCCCTTTGTAACGAGGTCATCGATCAAAACACCCGTGTAGGCAATGTCGCGATCTAAAATAAATTCTTCACGGCCTAAAATCTTATGGGCCGCGTTTACGCCCGCCATAAAACCCTGAACGGCGGCCTCTTCGTAACCGCTGGTTCCGTTAATTTGACCGGCTAAAAATAAATTCTCAACTAAACGAGTTTCAAGGCGATGAAAAATTTGTGTTGGTTCGATATAATCGTATTCAACCGCGTAACCGTAACGAACAACCTTTACATTTTCTAATCCCGGAATTGTTTTTAAAAACTGATCCTGAACCTCTTCGGGTAAAGATGTTGAAATACCCTGTAGATAAATTAAGTCTGAAGTTAAGCTTTCAGGCTCTAAAAATGTTTGATGAGAAACACGCTCCGCAAAGCGGGTGATTTTATCTTCGATGCTTGGGCAGTAGCGCGGGCCAATGCCTTCAATAATTCCCGAAAACATCGGTGATTTATCAAGATTAGCGCGAATAATTTCGTGGGTTTTTTCGTTCGTATTTGAAAGATAACAAGCCACTTGCGGCATGTAGAATTCTTTTTTAGAAGTGTGACTAAAAGGAAAGAATTTTTCATCACCGTATTCAGCCGTGGTTTTACTCCAGTCGATACTGTTTTTATCTAGACGCGCAGGAGTACCCGTTTTTAAACGCTTAACTTCAAAACCAAATTGCAAAAGCTGATCTGATAGGCCGATTGAAGCCTGATCGCCGATTCGGCCGCCCGCAATTTGTTTTAAACCAAAATGCATTACGCCGTTCATAAATGTGCCGGTCGTAATAATGACCGTTTTTGCCTTAACAGACGAACTGTCATGTAGAATCACACCGTTACAAATATTTTTATCTAGTAATAGGCTTTTTACTTCGCCCGCAAGAATTTCTAAATTTTCTTGATTGGTCAGTGCCGCTTTTTGAATATTTGAATAAACTTTTTTATCACACTGCGCGCGGCTGCCACGTACGGCGGGCCCACGACTTGAGTTAAGTCTTTTAAATTGAATACATGATTGATCGGCAGCAATGCCCATCTGCCCACCCAAAATATCAATTTCGCGAACCATGTGGCCTTTGGCTAATCCGCCAATTGATGGGTTACATGACATATAGGCGATGCGATCTAAGTTCGTGGTAATAAGTAAAGTTTTAAGACCCAAGCGTGAGGTCGCCAAACAGGCTTCAACTCCCGCGTGTCCCGCACCTACTACTATTACATCGTATAAAGACATTTTTGCCTCGTGAAATTTTTAGAAAAACTATTTTCCTAAACAAAACTCTTTGAAAACACGATCCATAATTTGATCGTCGTAAGCGTGACCTAAAATTTGTTGGAGTGAAACCAGCGCATCTTTTAAGTACATCGCGACGAACTCAGCACCGCTATTTTTTTCCAGCTCTTTAAGTGAAACCTCAATCATGTCCGCGGCATATTTAGCTTTTTCAAATTGTCTGGCCGATGAAATCATCGCCTCTTCTAAATAGCTTAAACTACCGATTGTGGTCTTCACATTATCTAATACGCTTGATCGGGCTTTAGGATCAAGCGCCGAGGTTAAAATCACCTGTTCGGGGTTTATATTCGCTTGATAAGATTGTAATTTTTTTGTGATCTCGGCTTTTGAGATTTCTGGAGCCTGATCTACCTTGTTCACTAGAAATAGATTCTTGCTTCCGCCAACCTCTTTAAACAGCGCAAAAGACGTCTCCCAGTCGCGCTCGTTTACATCTAAGACAAAGGCTAGAACGTCGGCTTTTAAGGCCTCCTGGCGGCTTCTGTCGACCCCAATTTTCTCAACTAGGTCTGTTGTTTCACGCAATCCAGCCGTGTCGCTGATTAAATACTTAACGCCGTCGTGAACGGTTGCACCTTCAATAATATCGCGGGTCGTTCCGGCAATTTCGGTGACGATCGCTTTTTCGTTTTGGAGCAATAAATTAAGAAGGCTCGATTTACCCACATTTGGTTCGCCAACCAAAACAACTTTTACGCCGTCTTTCAGTAAGCGGCCCGATTGGTAAGAATTAATTAACTGATAGATTTCTTTTAAAATGATTTTAACTTTTTCGATTAACACCGAATTATCAATGATATCTAAACCTTCTGTCGAAAAATCAATCGAGGCTTCAATATGCGCCAAACACCAAGTTAAATCAGACTCTAATTTTAAAAATTGTTTTGAGATGTGGCCATCAAGCTGTCTTAAGGCCATCTTTGCTGATAATTCATTTTGGCTATCAATCAAAGATAAAACTGATTCAGCCTGAACTAGATCGATGCGGTTATTCATGAAAGCGCGAAAAGTGAATTCTCCGCGATCGGCCATCGAGCAGCCGTTTTCGATCAAAAGATCTAGAATTTTTTGCGTGATATAAGTGCTGCCGTGACAAGAGATTTCAATTACTTCTTCGCCCGTAAAAGATTTACCGTGTACAAAATAGGTAACCAAAACTTCATCCACTTTAGCATTTTTTAAATCAATGATTTCGCAGAAATAAGCTTTGTGAGATTCGATTTGCTTTTTATTCAATCCCGGAGCAATTTTTTTGGCAGTAGCTAAGGCTGCGGGGCCACTAACGCGAATAACCGCAATGCCGCCCTTGCCCGGCGGAGTCGAAATGGCACAAATCGTTTCTTCAATTCGAATCCGCATTACACAAAGTCCTAATTATTTCGTTTCTTCAGCCAAAGCATCATTTTCAAGAGCTTCTGTTGTAGATTTAGCTGGGTAAATTTTAATTTTTTTGTACAAGCCATCACCTAGTGATCGGCTTTTTACGCGACCATCAAGGGCTAAATACTGATGCACAACTTTGCGTTCTTTCGGCGGAAGCGCGCGGTAGTAAACTGACTTACCTTGCTCGATTGCGATTGTTTTCAAGTGTTCCGCGCGCTCGATTAAAGCGGCTTCAGACTCTTCACGGTACCCGCCACAATCAACGATTACGTTGGTTTGCACATCAGAAAAATGGTGCTGAGTAACACGCTTAACGATTAACTGAATCGCGTCTAGTAGCTGACCTTTAAAATCTTTTAAAAGCACATCGTCAGCGCCAGAAAATTCAATCTTAACATCTGTAACGTCATCTTTTTTAGAAAGATTTAATTCGTAAGATAAATCAAAATTACCTTTTTCAAGAATTCCGTTCAAAGTTGCTTCAACAACTGATTCAAGATCTTCTTTTTTATCAGCTCCGCCGCCACCAAATAATTTACTGAAAAATCCAGCCATATAGTCCCCTTGTTATGCAGTTTTTTTATCTGCACTTTTTAATAAAAAATATTGTTGAGTCACACCGAAAAGCGCACTGATGAAATTGTACAGCGTTAATCCACTCGGTAAGCTCAACATAAATAAAGTAAATAGAATCGGCATGAAATTAAGAATTTTTGCCTGCATTGGGTCCATTGTTGTTGGAGTCAATTTTTGTTGGAAGAACATCGTAACACCCATCAAAACGGGTAATACGAAGAAATGATCATGAGTACTTAAGTCAGTAATCCAACCAAAGAATGGTTGTTGGTAAATTTCAATGCTTGAACCGATTGTTTTCCATAGAGCAAAGAAAACCGGAATTTGAATCAACATTGGTAAGCAACCACTTAATGGGTTTGCTTTATGTTCTTTCATTACGGCCATGGTTTCTTTATTTACACGCATTGGATCGCTTTTATATTTTTCGCGAATCGCCGCCAAGTGGGGCTGGGCTTTTTGCATCGCGCGCGCTGATTTAAAAGAAAGTATATTGAACGGCAGCATAATCAACCGAACAATCAAAGTTAAAGCGATAATTGCCAGACCCCAATTACCTAACAACTGATGCATTAGCTTAAGTAAAGACATTAAGGGCTTAGCAATAAAGCCAAACATTCCATAATCCATTACCTCGGCTAAAACCGGATCGATTTTTTGTAAGCCCTCACCTAATTTCGGACCCACATAATAAATTTGATCAATGTTTTTAATTTGTGAATTTTTTAAATCATAATTCACATGCATCTGCGCCAAAGAGCTTTTTACACTCATTGATGCCGCTGGAAGTATTTCAGATTTATCAATCACTGCTTGGGTAAAATACTGACTGCCAATCGATGCTAAAGAAACATTCACTGCTGATTTGTTAAATACTTCGGCGTCTTTTAAGCCTGAAATATGTTCAGTTGAAATTTTACCCGCTTCTCTAAATAAAAAATCTTGCTTGTCGAACGACGGCATTAAAAAATTACCACTTGAAGGGGCGTGTTTTTTATCTGAAAAAACATAGCTAATCGAAGCGAAGCCTGGTTCAAACGAGGTATTTGAAGAGAAATACATTAAGCTTTTATCGTACTTTATCGTGCGCGTAATGGCTTTACCACCAACCACAGATGTACCAATAAATTCAACATCACTGACTTTTTTTACTAGAAAATTAACTTTTTCAAGATTCACTTCAATAGAGAAAAGTTTTTCAACCGAGGAAAAGACGATTGGCGTTTTGCTTTTATCGAAATATTTTTTTAATTCGAAAGAAGATAAACCCATTCCGCTAGAAGAAAGCTGCCATTTTACGTTTTCATCTTCATAAGAGAAATTTTTCTCTTCCGTGGTAGATATTTTTAGTTCGGCAGTTTCGGGCGCGCTTTGTTGTGGAAATCCTTTGGGAGTACTGTCATTTTTCTTAGATTTTTGAATGTTTTGAGCACTTTCGGTGCTTTGGGTTGAAACTTCAGTTGCGGGTGTTGTCGCGTAATTTTTGTTTACGTAATACTGCCAGCCCCATAAAAATAAAAATACGACTACAATCGAGATTAGAAAACGTGGATTACCAAAAGGAGATTCATTTTGATTATTCATAGGAATTTCTTTCTATAAAAGGAACGGGATCATAAAACGGTTTTTTACTCAGCGGATGACAACTTATAAACCTTAGAAATACAAGTTGAGTTGCGCGAAGAAATGTAAAGTTTTCATAAGCTTGAACAGCGTAGTGCGAACATGACGGATAATAGCGGCAACGACCACCAAAAAATTGTGAAAAAGTGGCTTGGTAAATGCGCACAAAAATAAATGCAAATCGATTCAGAATATTTGAAGAACTAAATTTTTTGGTAGAGCTCAAGGAACTCTTTAAATTTGAGGTCGTAATAAAAGGACTCTTTAGCTTGTGGTCTGAACACAAACACGATGGTTTTTGATTGGAGCTTTTCAGGCCAAATTTCAGTTCGTACACAGTTGCGAACCCATCTTTTGAGTTTGTTTCGAATAACGGCATTGCCGACTTTTCCAGACGCAGTGATGCCAAAATAGTTTTTGGTATCTACTGAATCTACAATGTGAAGGGTAATCCAAGAAGACAGTCTTTGCTTTTTACCACCAAGAGCTGCTTCTTTGAAATTCGATGATCTCTTAAGAGGATAAACCTTATTTGCCACCAGTAGTTACGGTCAATTTTTTACGACCTTTTGCGCGGCGGCGATTGATCAGCTTTTTACCAGCTGCAGTTGCCATTTTAGATCTGAAACCATGTGTTTTAGCACGACGCTTGTTACTTGGTTGGTATGTACGTTTACTCATTAAAAACCTCTTCTACGACGTCATCACGTCAATTGCAAAAATAATCAGCACTCACTAATTAAGTGAGTTAGAAATAAAGCACAACGCGGCATTAAGGTCAACAGTTTGCTAACTCGGATGTTGATAACTCGGACCTATGTTGTTATCTCTTCATGGTCCTGAGGGGGGCACACATGGAAATGAATAGTTCGTTTTGGAGTCAGATTAAGTCCTCCATGAAAAATAAGAACGGAACGAACAAGTTATTAGAGAACTGGTTAGATCCTATCGAACTAATCAAGACTGAAAAAGTAAATGATAGCCTTAAAGTGATCCTGGGCGTTCCTAACCAATTTTTCTTCTTTTATGTAAATGAACACTTAAAAGAAAAAATTGGGCAAGAGCTTGCATTGGTTTCAGGCCTCCAATTAGAAGTTGAATTTGTAGTCACCGGCAAGGTTGCCAGCGATTATAATACTTCATTACAAGATGTTATGCAGAATGCAGAACAAATTTTTCAAAATAATTCTCGTCCGATCGTGCAAGTCCAAACAGCTAAGCCGATTGAAAATATTAATGAAGATTTTACGTTTTCTACTTTTGTAGTTGGTAAAAATTCAGAGTTTGCGCACGCCGCTACTTACAATGTGTCACAAAATCCTGGGGCGGATGATTATAATCCCCTCTTTATATACGGACCCTCTGGTATGGGTAAAACACATTTACTAAATGCAGCCGCAAATCAGATTAGACAAAACTATCCACATTTACGTATTACTTATATTTCGGCGGAGAGATTTTTAAACGAGTGCGTCTCAGCAATTCGTCGCCATGAGATGGACAAATTTAGACAAAAATACCGCGAAAATTCAGATATTATAGTGGTCGATGACGTGCAGTACATCGGGCGTGGGGAAGCAGTTCAGGAAGAGTTCTTCCATACGATCAATACTTTTATTGATAAAAAACGCCAAGTGATTCTCGCCAGCGACCGTATGCCGAAAGATATTTTAGGTTTAGAAGACCGTTCGCGTACTCGTTTAGAGCGCGGTTTAATTGCGGACATTACGATGCCTGATTTAGAAACTCGAATTGCGATTTTACGCTATAAAGCTGAAAATTTTAATATTCGTATTTCTGAAGATACAATCCAGTACATCGCACGCATTTCGAAAAAATCAATTCGTGAACTTGAAGGCAACCTGAAGAAAATTAAAATGTATTCAGAACTTCAGGGCTTGCATATTAATTTAGAATTAGCGCGTAAAGTTTTAGCTCATCATGAAAACACGGTAACAATTAGTATTGAAGAAATTCAGCGCATTGTTTCTGAGTATTTTAAAATCAGAGTAAGTGATTTAAAATCAACTAGTCGTGCGAAGCCGATTGTAGTTCCACGACAGATCGCTATGTATTTAATCAAAAAGTTTTTAGACAAATCTTTAGTGGATATTGGTAAGGCATTTGGCGGAAAAGATCACACGACCGTAATAAGTTCTTTAGAAAAAGTTGAGAATCTACAAACCAAAGATGCTCAATTCAAGAATGATATCGATGAGTTAATCAACCAAATCCACAATGTTACTGGTTTGTAAATGTGGATAGTGGAAAAGAATGTGGATAACCTAGCTGGAAACGATGTGGATAATTACAGCCCCCAATTTTGAAGGGTTAACAAATAATTGTAAGTTGAGTTTTCCACGGCGAAAGGTTAATAGTTTCATAGATTTAGTTTAATAAGTCGATTACCAACGCTCCTACTACTACTACTACATTTATATATATAGAAATAGGGAAAAAGATTTATGAAAATCGAGATACAAAAAAAAGATTTATTGGGACTTCTAAGCAGAACCCAAAACATCGTAGAAAAAAGAAATACGATGCCAATTCTTGTGAACGTTTTATTAGAAGCGTCTGGTAATCAATTAAAGGCTTATGCTACGGACTTAGAAGTTTCTTTGACGGACGCAGTGCCTGCACAAATAAAAGAGGCTGGTAAGGTCGCAGTGAGTGCCAAGAGCCTATTTGAAATTACCAAAGAACTTTTTGATGGACCGATTCAATTAATCAAAAAAGATAACAACTGGCTTGAAATTAAGCAGGGTAAATTTACATCAAAAATTATCGGAGTCGCGGCCGATGAGTATCCTGTCTTCCCAACGTATAACTCAGAAAACTTTTCTAAAATTAATGCCAGCGAATTTAAATTCATGATCGATAAGACAATTTATAGCGTTTCAAATGATGAAACCCGTTATCACTTAAACGGTGTTTATTTTGAAAAAGTTGAAAAAGACATATTAACAATGGTGGCTACAGATGGTCACCGTTTAAGTTTAATTAAAAAACAATTTAAGAATTTATCAATGGCTGAAAAAGTCGGCGTGATTATTCCTAAAAAGGGTTTATTCGAAATTAAAAAATTAATTGAATCTTCGGTTGAAGATGTACATGTAGCGGTTGAAGGTTCACAATTTATTTTAAAAGCCGGCAGCTGTATTTTAATGATTCGTTTGATCGAGGGTAAATACCCGAATTATCAACAGTTTATTCCACAAAAGTTTTCTCATAATATCGTTGTACCAAGAGACGCGATCTTATCTTGTTTAAAACGTGTATCGTTATTGGCAAATCAAAAGTCTAAAGCAATTATGATGAGCTTTTCGCAAGATAAATTAGAAATTACTTCAAGTAATCCTGAACTAGGTGATGCAAAAGAAGAATTAGATATTAACTACAAAGGCCCTGACTTAAAAATTGGATTTAATGCTCGTTACGTTGAAGACGTTTTAAAAAATATCGAACAAGAAAACGTTGAGTTTGAATTAAACGATCAATTATCACCGGGCGTACTTAAAGCTCACAACAGCAATGATTATATCAATGTTGTTATGCCTATGCGTATTTGATGAATGATTATACGCTCGCTGTTTCTTTCTAATTTTAGAAACTTCGAGCAACTTCAAGTTGATTTCGGCGATCACGTAAATATTTTTTTAGGAGATAATGGCCAAGGTAAAACAAATTTACTGGAAGCAATCTACCTTTTAATCGATGGAGAAAGTTTTCGTTATTCAAATTACGATACACTTGTTCAACTTCATAAATCAGAATCCTTAATTAAAAGCTTTGTTCAAAATGAACAACTTCAATATAATTTAAAATTACTATTTTCAAGCCACCGCAAAGAATTTACCGTGAACGAGAAAAAAACTACGCATACTAAAGTAAATCTTCCGCCCGCGATTTTATTTTCTCCAGAAAGTTTAAGTATTATTAAAGAAAGTTCTGATGAACGCAGATCATTAGTGGATCAGCTAGTAACACAGGTTAACCGCCATGGGCGTCAGGTTCTGCAAGATTTCAAAAAAGCACTAAAAACGCGCAATCGAATTTTAAAAGATTTGGCTCATGAGAAAATTGATCGTTTAATCGGTATTGAGACGCTAGCGAGTTTGAATCAGATTTACTTAAAACTAGCCGCGGAAGTAACGATTCTGCGCTTAAACGCCCTTTCTGACATCCAAAACGAGGTTGAGAAAGCACTTATTCAGATTCATTCAGGTCAAAATATCAAATTTGATTACAATTATATCATTTCTGAAAAAAATCATAAAAATTCTAGCCTGGAATTTGTACTTGAAACCCTACAAAATCGCATGAAAGAACTCGAAAAATTTGAACTCCAAAGTGGGGTCTCTTTAGTGGGGCCTCAGAAGCATGATGTCATATTCTTATATAATGGAAATGACTCAAGATTTTATTGTTCACAGGGGCAGCAAAGATCCATCATATTAGCTTTCAAAATGGCCCAGATTGTGTATCATCAGAAGGTTCATGGATTTTATCCTGTGCTGCTGTTAGATGATGTTTTATCTGAGCTAGATTTAGCGAAACAAGAATCGCTTGTTTCGACTTTAAATCAGACCAAAACGCAAACGTTTGTTACAACAACAGATGTTTCGCTTATCTCTAAACTCAGCATGAGTAACGCCCGTGTTTTTAATATCAAGAACGGACAAATTTCGATTTAATCTCGCCGCAAGAAGATAGAAAAATGTGGGAAAGTCTGTTGGTTCTGTTGATAAAAAAATTCAATCGGATGAATTTTTTCTAAATATTTAGCAAACCTCTTTAAGGAGATACGATGTCAGGTATGAATACGAATGTTGATGAAAGTAAAGTCTACGGCGCCGATGACATTCAAGTCTTAGAAGGACTTGAAGCCGTAAGAAAACGCCCAGGTATGTATATTGGTGATACAACTATTCGCGGCTACCATCATCTTGTGTATGAAATCGTGGATAACGCTGTAGATGAGGCTTTAGCGGGATACTGTAAAAATATTTTAGTTACGATTCACACGGACGGTTCGTTATCAGTTGATGATGATGGACGTGGTGTTCCGGTTGGTCCGCATAAATCTGGAAAAGATGCTTTAGAAGTGGTTTACACGGTTTTACACGCTGGTGGAAAATTCGAAGGCTCGGCGTATAAAGTTTCTGGCGGTTTACATGGCGTGGGCGCATCCGTGGTGAACGCCCTTTCAATTCGTTGCCAAGTAGAGTCTTATAAAAACGGAACCCTGCATAAACAAATTTTTGAAAAAGGTATTCCACAAGGACCCGTCGAAAATATGGGGCCTACTCCTAGAACAGGCACGGTTGTTACTTTTAAACCTGATACAGAAATTTTTAAAGAAGCCGGAATGTCTTTTGATTTTAATACTCTTTCAACTCGTTTTCGCGAGATGGCTTTTTTGAATGCGGGCTTACACATTGCTTTACGTGATGAACGCACGAATAAAAAACAAGATTTTCAATATACAAAAGGTATTGCTGAATTCGTGGCTTACTTAAATGAATCTAAAAAACCAATTCACAGTGACGTAATTTATTTTCGTGGTGAAAAAGATCAAGTCGAAGTTGAAGTGGCGATGCAGTGGAATGATTCTTACTCTGAATCAATTTATTGCTATGCAAATAATATTAATACGCACGAAGGCGGTACGCACTTAATTGGTTTTCGTGGTGCTTTAACTCGTACGACTAATTCTTACGCGACTTCAAAAGGTTTACTGAAAGATTTTAAAGAAGGAATCGAGGGCGAAGATATCCGTGAAGGATTAGCGGCGATTATTTCGGTTAAAGTTCGTGAGCCATTATTTGAAGGTCAGACAAAAACAAAATTAGGTAATGCCGAAGTAAAAGGTATTACCGAATCTTTAGTGAATGAAAAATTCGCTGACTGGCTAGATCGTAATCCTGGTTCGGCAAAAACAATTGTTGGTAAGTGTGTGGAATCTGCACGTGCCCGGGATGCCGCGCGGAAGGCCCGCGATTTAACTCGTCGTAAAACAGCCTTAGACGGTGGTTCATTGCCGGGTAAAATGGCCGATTGCCAAGAGCGCGATCCCGCAAAATGTGAATTGTACTTGGTTGAGGGAGACTCGGCCGGTGGTTCTGCAAAAATGGCGCGTGATCGTAAAACACAAGCGATTTTACCGTTAAAAGGTAAAATTCTGAATGTAGAAAAAGCTCGTTTTGATAAAATGTTATCAAACGATGAGATTCGCATGATGATCTCTGCTTTAGGAACGGGAATCGGTAAAGATAATATCAACGTCGAAAAAATTCGTTATCATAAAGTCATTATTATGACGGATGCAGATGTGGATGGATCACATATCCGTACATTATTATTAACTTTCTTCTATCGTCAAATGCCAGAAGTGATTGAACGTGGCTATATCTATATTGCACAACCGCCTTTGTACCGTGCAAAAAAAGGTCAATCTGAAACTTACCTAAAAGATGAGGCGGCTTTAGTCGAATACTTACTAAATACAGGTTTAGATTCTTTTCAATTTAAAGGAAAAGAAACAGACCCGGTTGTTTTAAGACAAATGATTTTAAAAATTCAAAAATTCTACACAATCCTAAAAGCTTCTTCGGTGAAGTACGATCCAGATGTTCTTTACTACGCTCTGACAAAAATGGCTCATTTAGAAGACGTTCTAAAAAGCGAATCTAAATTAACTTTAATCGTGGGTGAATTAAATGACTGGGTTGCGGCCAACCCCGCCTTTGGTATTACTGATATGAAAACGGAAGTGACCACGGCAGATGGAAAATCTTCTGCGGCGATCACGACAACTCGTTATGCGGACACGAAAGTAACAACTTTAAATTCTGAGATGTTAAACGCACCAGAAATTATGGAATTACGTGATTTATGGAAATCAATCACATCAGTGACCTTATTACCGTTAACAATTAAACAAGGTAACGACGAGATTTCTTTTGAAAACTACCAAGAGTTTTACACGCACGTAATGAATTCATCTAAAAAAGGAATTTATATCCAACGATATAAGGGACTAGGAGAGATGAATCCGGCGCAGCTGTGGGACACAACTTTGAATAAAGAACACCGTCGACTTTTGCGCGTAACCATCGACGATGCAGTAGCTGCCGATGAAACATTCAGTGTTCTAATGGGCGAGCAAGTTGAACCACGACGTAAATTTATTCAAGAAAATGCGCTTTTAGTGCGCGGCTTAGATATTTAGTTTCAGGTTAGTTTTAGATTTAATTTTTTAACGAGTTAGGTGATTATGGATTCTACGAATGATGTAAAAGGTATAACGAACGTTGATATAAATAAAGAAATGCGCGAAGCGTATTTGCAATACTCGATGTCGGTTATTGTGGGCCGAGCCCTCCCCGATGTTCGTGATGGTTTAAAACCAGTTCACAGACGAGTTTTATTTGCGCAGCACGAACTTTCTAATACCAGCGACAAACCTTATAAAAAATCTGCCCGCGTAGTCGGTGACGTTATTGGTAAATACCATCCACATGGTGATTCGGCTGTTTACGAAACGATGGTTCGTATGGCGCAAGATTTCTCGCTTCGCTATCCGTTGATTGATGGCCAAGGTAACTTCGGTTCGGTCGATGGAGACTCTGCAGCCGCTTCCCGTTATACCGAAGTTCGTATGACTAAATTAGCGGAAGAGATTTTATCAGATCTTGAAAAAGACACGGTTCCATTTGGTCCGAACTATGATGATTCATTACAAATCCCGTTAATTTTACCAGCTAAATTCCCCAACTTATTAGTAAATGGTTCGTCAGGCATCGCGGTTGGTATGGCGACAAATATTCCGCCACATAATTTAGGCGAAGTCATTGATGGATGTATTCATTTAATTCATAACCCGAATTGCGGGATCGAAGAATTAATCGAAAGAATTCCTGGACCAGATTTTCCGACGGCGGGCCAAATTGCTGGTAAAGAAGGTATTTTACAAGCCTACCGCAAAGGTCGCGGCATCATTACAATCAAAGCAAAAACTGAAATCGAAATTAAAAAAGATCACGAAGAAATTATTATTTCTGAAATTCCTTACCAAGTTAACAAAGCAAAATTAGTTGAAAGCATCGCCGATTTAGTTAAAGAAAAAACCGTTGAAGGCATCTCAGACATTCGTGATGAGTCTTCACGCGAAGGGATGCGAGTTGTTGTTGTATTAAAGCGCGGCGAAAATGCGTCAGTGGTTTTAAATCGTCTTTTTAAATTTACGCAGTTACAGGTTAGCTTCGGCATCATCATGTTAGCGTTAGATGCGAAAAGTCAGCCTTTCATATTCAACTTAAAACAAATGCTTGAAGCTTTCATTGAACATCGGCGCGATGTGGTTACGAAGCGCTGTATTTTTGAATTAAAAAAAGCTCAAGAACGCGCACATATTTTAGAAGGCTTAAAAAAAGCTTTAGATCAAATTGATGCGGTAATCGCAACGATTAAGGCTTCTAAAGAAGCTCATTCAGCACGCGAAGCTTTAATGTCTACCTTTCAATTCTCAGAGCGCCAAGCGGTGGCAATCTTAGAAATGCGTTTACAGCGTTTAACGGGTTTAGAGATTCAAAAGATTATCGATGAATTAGGTGAGCTAACGAAACAAATTGAATGGTTAAGATTCGTCTTAGCCGACGTTAAAGAAATTTATAAAATTATCGTCGCAGAATTAGAAGATATTAAAAAACGTTATTCTGATCCACGCCGTACTGAAATCACGGGCGATTTATCTGACATCGAAGATGAAGATCTGATTTCAGACGAAGCAATGGTAGTTACAATCACGAACACGGGCTATATCAAACGTATTTCGACAGAAGAGTACCGCGTACAAAAACGTGGCGGCAAAGGCCTGAAAGGTATGGAAACTCGTGAAGAAGATTACGTAACGGATATCTTCACGGCGTCGACTAAAACGATGCTTCTAGTTTTCACTGATAAGGGCAAAGTTTACTGGTGTAAAGTTCATAGACTTCCATTAGGAAGCCGAATTTCAAAAGGCAAAGCGATTGCAAACGTAGTTAATTTAGCAGCGGGCGAAAAAGTTCGCGCCATTTTACCAGTAAATGAATTCGTAGAAAATAAATCAGTGGTTATGTTAACTGAAAAAGGAATTATCAAGAAAACATCTTTGGATGCCTTCTCAAATCCTCGTCAAGCCGGTATTATTGCTTTAACAACCGATCTTGAAGATCAAGTTGTTGCGGTCAAAATGTCTGACGGACAAAGTGATATCTTCATTGCTACCAAAGAAGGAATGTCAATTCGCTTTAATGAAGATGACGTTCGCGTGATGGGTCGTTCGGCGCGTGGCGTGAAAGGCATTACTTTATCTAAAGATGATATTGTAGTTGCGATGGAAGTTCTTGAAAAAGGAACGCCGGATACAATTTTGATGGTTACGTCAAAAGGTTACGGTAAGCGCTCTGAAACAGGCGAATACCGCGTACAAAGTCGCGGTGGCGTTGGTATTATTACGCAAAAAACTACGGACAAAGTAGGCGATGTAGTTGGAACTAAAAAAGTGAGTCCAACTCAAGAATTGATTTTATCAACGGACCAAGGCCAAGTTATTCGTATGAAAATTTCTGATATTTCAGTTCTAGGCCGTAACACGCAAGGCGTACGTTTGATCAATCTTGATGATAAGCAAGAATTCGTTAAAGGTATCGCCGTAGTCGATGACGATGATAAAACCGGTGAAGAAGTACATTAAAACTATTTTTATGATGAGTGCCGCGCTTTTTATAAGCGCGTGCACACCTCAATCTGACCGACTATATTCTGATGCCTATTCTGAAATTGAGAAGGGGCATTTTAGACTGGCGCTTGATTTACTGGAGCGCTCTGCGCAGCAAGCATCTAATAATAAAAAGAAAACCAAAGCCTTAGTTGAGGCCGCACGTATCGCGCGCTTTGAAATACAAGACTACAATCGGGCCTTACGAATTAATCGCGAGATTGTCTTAAAATCTGAAGACTCCAAACAAAGATTAAATGCGCAAGAAGCTTTGGCGGAAATTTATCTCGAAAATTTACAAAATTATAATCAAGCACTTGGTGAATTAATGATTCTAGAACAGCTTGTTCCTGATTTATTACACAAAGAAAAGTTACGTCTTAAAATTGCTCAAGCTCAATTTTTTACGGGAAACCCTAAAAGCACGCTAGAATATATTGATGCTTCGATTAAAACGGCTAGCCTCGAAAAAAAAAATTTTCTAAAATTAAAAGCCCAGGCCTTTATTTCAATGAAAAGATTTGATGAATCATTATCCGTGTACGAAGAACTTCGCACTTTGGATGCAAATTTTTTTGAAAAAGAAAATTTGTATGTGGCAACCTCGATTGCTTATGAAGAAAAAGAAGACTATGCCGCCGCCCTATCGTATTTAGAAAAATATAAAGATCTGATTAAAGATAAATCTTATCTTGAGCTCCGCACAAAAAGACTTAAAGAAAGATTAGCGAATAAACCATTATTTAAAGGCCGCCGAAAATGAGGTTTTGTGAGAAAAAATAAATATGTGGTATTTGCCATGATCGGATTCGAGCTAGTGGCCTTTATTTTAATTGCGCTGTGGTTGGGCAACTTCTTAGCATCCAAGGGCTTTGATTCGACGATTTCTCAGACCGCATGCGTGCTAGCCGCCTTTTTAATTTGGTTTATCAGTTTGATGTTAAAGCTAAAGGGCCTTAGAAATGATTAAACGTGTGGCACTAGCCACTTTTTTGTTTTCCGTTATCCTTACATTAGCTTGTTATATTGCATTTGACCTTAACAATGCTCTTAGTTGTGCCTTAGGTGCATCAGTTATGCTGATTAATTTAGTAGGAATCTGGTTTGGTTGGAAACTTGTCTTTTTGAAAAAATCTATTGCGTTAGCGGTTTTGGTCATTATATTTAAGTACTTAATTTTAGGACTGATTTTATGGAATTTTACCCAATATCAGTGGCTGCAACCGATTGGCTTTATTGTTGGTTTAAGCTCGCTCATGTTCGGAGTTATTTCTTCAGTTTTCTTAAAAAAGTTTTTATGAAATGGGGACCCTATGCATTTTAACTGGACGCAATTAATTCCTGGCGTTGGACATTACTACACTCACGTAGCTACTTTAATTATCGTATCACTGGTCATCATGGCGATGGGCTTAGTAGCTCGCGCATCTTTAGGTAAAGGCGAAACAGCGGTTGTACCAACTGGAAATTTTTCAGTTCGCGGAATTTTTGAAGTGTTCACTGAATACATTGGTGGTTTGGCTGATCAAGTCATCGGACACCACGGCCGCGCGTTTGCTCCGTACTTCTGTGCGATCTTCACATATATTTTATTTAATAACTTAGTTGGTTTAATTCCGGGAATGACTCCCGCGACTGAGAATTTTAATACAACATTCGCATTCGGTATTTTTTCTTTCTTAGCGTACAACGTGATCGGTCTCAAAGCCGGCGGCATGGGATACTTAAAACATTTTTTAGGACCTGTTTTATGGCTGGCTCCATTAATGTTAATTATCGAAATTATTTCTCACATCATTCGTCCGCTAACATTAGGTTTGCGTCTAGCAAACGTAATGACGGGTGATCACACGGTTCTTGCGGTGTTCTTGGGATTATTCCCAATCGGCCCGGCAATTCCGTTCTACGCGATGGGCTTACTGGTTTGTACAATCCAGGCCTTCGTATTTACATTATTATCAATGGTCTACGTAGCTCTTGCAACAGCTAGCGACCACTAACAACCATCTCTAAAAGGAGAATGAATCATGAAAAAGGCATTATTATTTGCTGTAACAACTTTGGCTTCTATAGCTGCATTCGCGCAAGACGCCTCTGCATCTGGTAACCACATCGGTATGATCGCAATCGGTTCTGCAATCGCAATCGGCTTAGCAGTCTACGGTGGAACATCAGCTCAAGGTAAAGCAGCAGCAGCAGCTTTAGAAGGTATCGCTCGCAATCCAGCAGCAGCTGACAAATTATTCACACCGCTTATCTTATCTTTAGCTCTTATCGAGTCTTTAGTAATTTTAGCGTTCCTAGTAGCGTTCATCAAAATCCCAGCAGCAAAGTTCGGTTTCTAGTTTTATTTGGCTAAAGCCAATAAGGCCAAAACGAAAATTGTTATTAGACTTAGTAATACGAAAGCCGGCAGAAATGTCGGCTTTTTTATGATCGTTTAATTACAAATTCGCTTAGCCTGCAAAGATTGAATTGTATTAGCAGCAACATCTAAAGAATATTTGTCTACGCCTGCTGTAGATCCATAGCGCTCAAGCTCAGTTTGCCCGATATTAAGAATGACGGGATTGTTTGAGCGCACATCTAACGTAATGCTACACTTTTCTAAATCAACCTCAGCCGTGCAAAGACCTTTTTCAATTAAGGATTCACGAAGCTCAACTAAAGATTCTAGATCGATTCGGGAAAAAGTCGATGCCGAAATTTGAATTTCTCCTTTCATCAATGCGTAGATGTTAATTAAGGCTGCACCCATATTCTGATTTGGCTTGATCTGACAGACATCAGCAAAAGCGAAAGAAGACAGGCTAAAAACGAAGGCGATCAATAATTTTTTCATAAAAATTCCTTTGCAGTTTGTTTGTATATTATCGCTGCAAAGCTGAATGCCAACTTGAGGGCTGATTTTTGTATACTTAATTTTCGGAATTGAATTGAATTGAATTGAATTGAAAAATCAACGACTTACCCCGTGCTGTCAAACTTATTGAGGGTAAGTAACAATTCAGGCCCGGAAGTCTTTCTGTTAAACTTTCTATAAATACTGATTTACAACGCTCATCACGGAGTCTTGAATGCGCGCTAGGCCGCCTGCCGTTGACGATTCGAAGCGAACCACTAAAACGGGCTGAGTATTTGACGAACGTGCCAAGGCCCAGCCGTCAGCGAAGCTGATGCGGATCCCATCGATTAAATTTACTTTAATATCTTTATCAGTCGATTTAGAAAACTTCTCTTTTACTTTTTCAACGATGAGAACTTTTTTCTCTTCCGTTGTGTCAATGCGGATTTCTGGAGTACTGAATGAAGACGGTAAGCCCTCTAACAACTGAGGAATTGTTTTCCCTGTTTTCACCAGTATTTCACACAATCTTAAGCCCGCGTAAGGAGCATCGTCGTAACCGTAGTTGCGGTCTGCGAAAAAGATATGGCCGCTCATCTCGCCGCCGAAGGGTGCTTTTTCGATTTTAATTTTTTCTTTTACTAAGCTGTGGCCGGTTTTCCACATGATTGGCTCGCCGCCGTTTTTAGCGATGTCTTGATACATGCGATCAGAACATTTTACATCGCCAACAATCTTTGCGCCTTTTTTTGTTTGTAAAACATCTCGGGCAAAGATCGTCATAAGTTCGTCGCCGTAAATCATTTTACCCGTGTGATCAACGACACCGATACGATCCGCATCTCCATCGAAGCCGATTCCACAAACAGCGCCGGTTTCTAAAACTTTCTTTTTTAAATCTACTAAATTATGTTCAACGGTTGGATCCGGATGATGATTCGGAAAATTTCCGTCGGGCTGTTCAAATAAAATTTCTGGATAAAGACCTACGGTATTATAAAGTCTACGGATGATGCTGCCGCCGGCACCGTTGCCAGAATCAAGTACTACTTTAAGACCTTTTAGGTCACCGAATTCTTTTTTGTAACGCTCAAGATATTCGGGCGCGATATCGTAATTTTTTACGGAACCCGTTCCGCTTATAAAATCTTTTTGTTCCATCACTTTTTTTAAAGCTTGGATTTCTTCGCCGTGAATCGTCGTTTTACCTAAAGAAATTTTGAAACCATTGTATTCGGGCGGATTGTGACTACCCGTAATCATCACGGCACCATCTAAGTCCATTTGAAATGTTGAAAAATAACAAACCGGAGTTGTTACTAAACCAAGAATATAAACTTCTAGACCCGACTCTTTCATGCCTTGAGATAATTTTTCAACGATCGCCGTTGACGATTCGCGCGCATCGTAACCGATTGAAACGCGTAAGTTTTTTTTGTTTGGAGTTTTCTTGGCTACGTAAGAAGAAAAAGATTTTCCGAGGTCGTAGGCAAAATCAAGATCAAATTGTTCATTGTAAACGCCGCGGATGTCGTACTCGCGAAAAATAACGGGGCTAAACATAATTAAACTCCACTGGTTGTTAGTTTTAAATTGAGGTTGATCGCATCTAGCATCGAGTTGGGATTTGCTAGATTTTTATTATAAAGTTCAAAAGCAGTTCCGTGGTCTACGCTAGTTCTTACGAAAGGTAAACCAATGGTAAAATGTACGCCGGCATCTTGCCCATGATGCATTTTAAAAGGGATGAGGCCCTGGTCGTGATAGAGACATAAAAATAAAGAATATTTATTCCAGTTTTTTTTCAAAAAAGCGGCATCTGGAACAAGGGGCCCTCGAAAACCCTGAGGTAATTTTTTTAAAAACTTATTTTCAAAAGAACCGATCAAGCCTGATTCGCCCGCGTGTGGATTTAAACCTAAAACGGCAATATCCTTTTTTGATCCAATGAGAGCTTGCATTTTTTTTGCGGCTTTAAAAGAAGAAGCCATCATTTTTTTATTTAAAGAAGATTCGATTTTAGAAAATGGAATATGATCTGTTGCAATCAGTACGTGGAAATCTTTTCCGACGAAAGCCATGTGTAGTTCTGCTTTTGGACATAAAGTTCTAAATAACCCCGTGTGACCCAGCTCTTTACGGCCGGATTGTTTCACGAGCGTTTTAGAGAGGGGCCCGGTAACAAGGCCATCTAAATTTTTATTTAGGCACGCGGTTGCCGCCTGAACAACCCAGTCGGCTGCATTTGATTTCAAACTAAGATCAATTAAATAGTTATTTTGCGTAGGCTTATTAATTTCAAGTGAACTTACGAAATCAAGCGCTACGTCTAAACTAAAAAAAGTTAGGCGCGTCCACGTAGAATCGATTAACTTAAAGTAGCGAGCCTGTTTTTTTTCTTGTTGCTGATCGCGAAACAGGAAAAATAAGGTTCCTTTTACAGGCTTAATTTGCGCAAGTGCTTTGGCGGTTACTTCAAAACCGATTCCCGACGGATCACCCGTCGTGATCGCGATTTTTTTAAGTGCCGGTTTGGATTTTAATGTAGGCATCTTGTTTTTTTGACTCGAACCAATTTTTTAACTGGCGCTGAAAGTTTTTTTCAACCAATGAGGCTTTAATCATTTCTTTTACCCGGGCGAAGCTCGGATCAAGAATTATTTTTTTAGATAAAACTTTAACGATGTGGTAACCAGCCGAACTTTTAATAACATCAGAAACTGCATTTGCATCTAAAGAAGTAACGGCGCGCTCGATCTCGGGCAGAAATTCTCCCGCGCGGAAAGCTCCTAAATAACCATCTTTGTTTGCGCCCGGAGTTTCATTTAATTTATTTGCTAAGTCGGAAAAATTCTCACCTTCGCGAATACGAGCTAAAGCGGCCTGCGCTCTTGCTAGCGCGCCTTCGGCACCACCCTTTTTGGGCGAGAAGAAAATTTGTGAAATACTAAATTCATTTACGCTCGGCTTACCGCCTGGATTTTTTGATAAATATTCTCCGTAAGCATCTTCATCCGTAATTCTCAATTTAGAAATAATTTCGCTTTCAAAAAAAGATTGGCGCTCAAGACGAGTCTTAAGAACCTCTTTGTATTCGGCAAGTTGAAAACCCTGTTTTGCTAAAACTTTATTAAAGTCAGCGCGAGACATTTGATTTTTTCTAGCCATTTCGTTTAATTCAGTTTCTACGCGATCATCTACGATTGAAAGATTTTGCCTTTTAATCTCGGATTCAACTAGTTTTTCTCTGATTAAAAATTCTAGTTGTGCTTTTTCATTATTTTTTAAGGATGACACACTCTCGCCCAACAACAAAGTATCATCGATTGAGCCCGGTTTATTAATACGAGACTGTAGTTTTTTAAGATCTGATTGCAAGACGATTTCAGAATTTACCAAAACAATAATTTTATCGACGACCTCTTTGGCCTGGGCGCGCTCGATCGTAAACTGGCTGAAAATTGAAAATGATAAAATGAATAAATAACGCATAATTAAGCTCTTTTCTTTCCCGCTTAAAGACTACCGAGTTTCCACGTAAATGCTATCAAGAATCACGTTGTTTTTGTAAACTTTGTATCTCTTGATTTGCTCATCTAGCCAAGCTGAAAATCGTGCAGTTTCGCGTAAAGCTAAAACTTCCCCCAGAACTTGTTCTTTTACTTCCGCGTAAGTACGTAGACGCTGTGATCGCTTCTGTTCGACCTTAAAAAGATGATAGCCATCCGAAAGCTTTAGCGGAGGTAAAACTTCGCCAACCCGCGCCTTAAACGCCCGGTCAAAGTCAACCTGAGAATCACGCTCTACCCAACCAAACTGACCACCAAAGTTTGCATCGCTACTCATCGAAAATTTTTTAATTAGATCAGAGAACTTTTGCGCCCTGGTTAATTTTTTTACGATTTCGGCCTGGTTTTCGTCGGCCACTAAAATATGGGTTAATAAAACAGCTTCTTTGAGCTGGTAGCGTGTTTTATTGCTTTGAAAGTATGATTCTAGTTCTTCTTCGGTGGGCGCTAGAGAATCTTTAAGAAGTTGTTTAAAGATAATTTTTCTTTTTAAACTGTTTTCAAGTTTTTTTTCCCACTGCGCGTACGTGATGCCTTCTTCGCTTAAGGCTTCGCGAAAACTTGCATCGTCGGGATAATCGCCAATTAAACTTTTAAGCTCAGTATCGATCTCTTTTTGAGTTAAAACCAACTTCTTTTCAGCAAACCAAAGCAGCATCAATGATTCGACGATAAAATCACTGACGATTTTATCTTTAAAGCGGCTAAGCACTTGCGGATCTTTGGCCGAAAGCGCATCTAAATTTTTCAATTTTGAAGCTAAAGATTTAGAAAGATCTTGAGTCGTTAATTTATGCGGACCAACCGAAACGACAGTTTGGGTTAAAATACGATTTGAAAAGTAGTCGCATCCCGTTAAATTAATCAGGGCAAAAACAAAAAACCCCGCAATCGCGAGGCTTTTCAAGTTCAAAATGATTTGAGTTTTTTTACTCAACCAGTTTTGAGTTAACATTAATTTGGTAATTCTTTTTTACGTTGTTAAAAAAGTTATCGAAAACGGCTCTTCTTTTTTCATCGAAGACTGCCATTCGGATTTCGCGCTTAGTTGCTTCTTCATACGTACGACGACCCGTTAATTTAATAATGTGAAAGCCAAATGGTGTCTCTACCACATTAGAAACTTCGTTTAATTTTAAAGAAACGGCGGCATTGTAGAATGGCGGAATTAAAGAAAGTCTTGATTGCCAGCCAATGTCGCCACCTAAATTTTTTGTAGTTGGATCATCAGAATAAAGACGAACTAATTCTTCAAACGGACGTTTTGATTTTTTAACGTCATCTAAAATTTCACCCGCACGTTTTTTTGCTTCTGCACGCTGCTCAGGCGTTGCGCCGGGTTTTACGTCGATTAAAATATCAGAAATACGCAATTGCGGATTATTCGCGTACCAAGCCTTCATTTCACCTTCAGACACTTTGTTTTCTTGAACTTTGGCGCCTAATTCTTTTTCCAGCAAACCTTTGTATAGTTCTTGGTTCATACGATCTTGTACGATTGGATCTTTTTCTAAACCGCGCTTACGCGCTTCTTGAAGACCCACTTCATAACGGACCAGATCTTCTAGAAATACTTTTTTATTGGGAGGATTTACTAAAACCTGTGAAGTAACTTCTTTGTATTTGCGATTGAACTCTTCAAGAGTAATTTTTTTAGTTCCTACAGTTGCCACTACATCCGACGGCTTACCTTGTGACCAAGCCATCGTTGAAACTAAAAGGGCCGGAATTAAAATCCATTTCATAGCTGCCTATCCTTTGCTGAATTGTTCATATTTAATGCTACCCTTGGGGTGTGCGAGCGCCAAACAAATTGGCCGCCTGTTGCTGCGCAGCAAAGAGTTGATTTTGTAGGGTTTTTGCCAATTCAGGTGATCTTGGATCGTCCTGTTTAGTGACTGGACCAGAGGGTCCTAGCCAAACAACCTGAATTTTTGCGAAAGGTTTAGGTAAATAAGTTTTATTCCATGATCGCGGAAATTTCCAAGCACGATCACAAAAAACTCCGGCCGCAAAAATTTGTGACTTCATTAAACGTGATAATTCAAAAACGCCAGGCTTCACTTCGTAGATCGGACCTTTTGGGCCATCAACCGCGATACTTGAATTCGATCCATTACGACAATGTTCGATTAAACCTTTGAGGGCAGAAACCCCACCGCGCGTCGAAGAGCCGCGCGAAGTTTTTCCACCCAATAAATGTAAAACGGTATTCATCAATTCACCATCTTTACTGGTTGAGGTCATCGTTGCAATTTTATAAATAGGAGTTAAAGCCACCAACGCCAGTTCATCACCATGAAAGTGGGCTAAGATAACCGGAGTTTTTTCAAAGACATTTTTTTTAAGCTCATCCGGCTCTTGAATATAAATCTTCCACGTGAGGGAAAGCGAACGGTAAATAATCCAAATCAAAAATCCGAGAAAGCATCCCCTAATTTTATTGAAAGAGATATTCATGAATTAATGTTGCAGAGCTTTTTTAAACTCTTCCGTTAATTTAGGTACGATTTCAAAAGCATCGCCCACGATTCCGTAAGTTGCTTTTTGAAAAATCGGTGCGTTCGCATCGCTATTAATTGCGACAATCACTTTACTGCCGCTCATTCCCGCTAAATGCTGAATGGCGCCAGAAATTCCGACCGCGATATACAGGGACGGCGCAACTGTCTTACCAGTTTGACCAACCTGCATCGAGTGCCCTACCCAGCCCGAATCAACTACGGCACGCGAAGCGCCAACCGTTGCGCCAAGCACATTCGCTAAATCGTTAATCATACCAAAACCGCCCGCTTCTTTTAAGCCACGGCCACCCGAAACAACAATATTTGCTTCAGTTAAATCTAATTTTTCTGAAGTGCCTTTAATAATTTCTTTAATCAAAGTTTTTAAACTTGGCTTTGCGAAAGCAATTTCAGTAATAGTTGCAGACTTTGTCGTATCAGCCGCCGCAACCGGAAGTTGATTTGCGCGCATCAACACAATTTTAACGCTCGCGTTTTCAAATTGAGCCGTCACAAAACATTTACCAGAGTACAAAGGCTTTTTAACCTTAACGTCTTCGCCGGAAACGGTAATTTCAGTTCCGTCAGACACAACACCCGCACCAATCTTAGCTGCCACGCGAGGAAGCAAATCTTTTCCCGTCGCTGACGTTGAAGCTAAAACTAAAGTCGCCGCAGATTTTTGAATCGCTTCCGCAACCGCCGCAGAAAATAATTCTGGGTTGTAAGCATCGTAAGCGGTGTCTTTAGAAACAAAAACTTCCGAAGCACCGTGTTGAGCAGCTTGTGCCGCCCCCGCCGCAGCTTGCGCGCCCAGAACCAGCGCCACAACTGGTTTCCCAGTCTTTGCAGCAAATTGAAGAAGTTCTTGCGAGCTTCTTTTTAAAGACCCATTTTGAAATTCAGTAAACACTAATACTTTTGACATAATAACCTCTTAAAAAAATTAAAGAACTTTTGCTTCGTCGCGAAGGGCAGAAATTAATTGAGAAACTTGCGCGGAAGCGTCTCCGGTTAATTGTTTAACGGCTGGTTTTTCTGGCGGTAATGAATAACCAACGTATTTTACTTTTTGTTCCGTCGCCGCAATTCCTAAAGATGAAAACTCAACTTCTTTGATTACTTTTTTCTTCGCCTTCATTATTCCCGGTAAACTTGCGTATCTAGGCATGTTCAAACCTTTGTTGGCTGTCACCAAAGCCGGAGCAAGCATCTGCACAACTTCTTTAGACCCACCGTCAACATCACGCTCAACCGTTACATTTTCTGCGGTTGCTTCAAATTTTGAAACAACGCTGGTATGTGGAATTTCTAAAAATTCAGCAACCATTTGTGGAACTGAAGATTGATTTGAATCGATGGCTAATTTTCCCGCGAAAACAAGGTGGGCACCGCCCTCTGCTTTAATTGCGGCAGCTAAACCCTTTGCGGTTGAGTAAGCATCTAAATTTTCTGGAGAGTTTACGACGATAGCTTCATCGGCACCCATCGCCAAACCTGTACGAAGCGCTTCAACAGCACGAGCCTTTGGACCAGAAGTGATAACCCAAACTTGGGCGCCCGCATTTTTTTCGCGAAACTTGATTGCCTCTTCAACAGCGTATTCATCGTAAGGGTTCATAACCCATTTAATTCCCGCGGGATCGATACCAGATTGATCTGATAGAATTTTGATTTTAGTTTCTGTGTCGGGAACTTGTTTAATGCAAACAAAGATCTTCATAAAACCTCACTTGGTTATAGGCTTTTTATTCTAACTTAAGTGTCTGATAACATGAATCT
The DNA here is from genome assembly GCA_014376435.1 of Bdellovibrio sp. Taxonomy (GTDB): domain Bacteria; phylum Bdellovibrionota; class Bdellovibrionia; order Bdellovibrionales; family Bdellovibrionaceae; genus Pseudobdellovibrio. The sequence goes on from JACMRL010000025.1 coordinate 286,811, forward strand.
ATTTTATAATTAACGTGTTGCAAAACACGCTTGCAAAAGTGACAATCCAGACTGCGAAGAGTAGTATAAATGAATACTAATTGATTTCACTCTCATCGCAAAACAGCGAAGGAATTTAATATGTTAAATTTTTTAAAGTCGTCGGTTGGACGCAAATACATCATGGGCCTGACGGGTTTAGTATGGGTTGGCTTTGTATTAACTCATATGGCCGCAAATATGCTGATTTTATTTAGCGCGGAAGCTTACAATAAATATGGCCACGCATTAACCTCAAACAAGTTGTTGCTCTATCCCGCCGAGGCGGTGCTTTTAGGGGCGATTCTAGTTCACATTTTGTGTGCGATTTCTTTAACGATCGATAATCGTAAAGCGCGCGACTCAAGATACGCCATGCAACCGAGCGGAGAAAAAGCACCGCCCAAGCCCTCTCAATTTATGGGAATTCAAGGTTCGATGATTTTAGCTTTCATTATTTTTCACTTAATTACTTTTAAATATGGAACACATTACGATGTAACTTATGACGACGTGGTCATGCGCGATTTACACCGCTTAGTTTTGGAAGTTTTTCAAAGCCCAGGCTACGTTACTTGGTATAGCGTGTGTTTGGTTTTATTGATGTTTCACCTAAGTCACGGCGCCCAATCGGTATTTCAATCTTTCGGATTTCTGGAAAGAAAAATGCAGGGTGGAATTAAAGTTTTTGCCTGGGCCTACGCACTTATTATTTTCTTAGGTTTTTTATCTCAACCTCTTTACGTTTTTTTAATTCACAAGAACTAAGAAATAACTGGAGTAAATTATGTCAGTAATTCTAGATAGCAAAGTTCCAAATGGACCTGTAGAAACAAAATGGCAAAACCAAAAATTCAATATGAAATTGGTGAATCCATCGAATAAACGTAAACATACGGTAATCGTCGTGGGCACCGGTTTAGCGGGAGCGTCGGCCGCCGCAACGATGGGTGAGCTCGGTTATAAAGTAAAAGCATTTTGCGTGCATCAATCTCCACGCCGCGCGCACTCGGTGGCAGCACAGGGCGGTATTAACGGCGCGAAAAATTATCAAAATGATGGTGATTCAATTTATCGCTTATTTTACGACACCGTAAAAGGTGGAGACTTCCGCGCCCGAGAAGCCAACGTTTATCGTTTAGCGGAAGCATCCGTCAGCATTATCGACCAAGCGGTGGCACAGGGTGTTCCGTTAGCGCGAGAGTACGGCGGATTATTAGCGAACCGTTCTTTCGGTGGCGCACAAGTGTCGCGCACGTTTTATGCTCGCGGCCAAACGGGCCAGCAATTACTATTAGGTGCTTATTCTGCGATGATGAGACAAGTTGATTTAGGAACAGTTGAGTTACATTCACGTCGCGAATTGTTAGACGTCGTAACGGTTGATGGAAAAGCGCGCGGCATCGTGGTTCGTAATTTAAATACAGGAGAACTTGAATCACACGAGGCCGACGTGGTTGTTTTAGCAACGGGCGGATATTCGAATGTGTTTTATCTTTCAACGAATGCGATGGCTTGCGCGGTGACGGCCTCATGGAAAGCACATAAAAAAGGTTCTTACTTCGCAAATCCTTGCTACACACAAATTCACCCGACCTGTATTCCCGTGCACGGCGAAAACCAATCTAAATTAACTTTGATGTCTGAATCATTGCGAAATGATGGGCGAATTTGGATTTCTTCGAAAAAAGGAGATAAGCGCTTGCCTCAAGATATTCCGGAAAACGAAAGAGATTATTTTTTAGAAAGAATCTACCCAAGTTTTGGTAACTTGGCCCCGCGCGACATCGCTTCGCGGCAAGCAAAATTTCGAGTGGATGAAGGTTTCGGCGCGATGGGTGAAACAGCCGTTTACTTAGATTTCAAAGACAGTATCGGTCGCCTGGGTGAAGATAAAATCGCGGAACGCTACGGAAATTTATTCCAGATGTACGATAAAATTACGGGTGAAAACCCATACAAACAACCGATGAGAATTTTCCCAGCTCCGCATTACACAATGGGCGGACTATGGGTTGATTATAATTTAATGAGTACGGTTCCGGGATTATTTGTTGCCGGTGAAGCGAACTTCTCTGACCATGGAGCAAATCGCTTGGGCGCTTCAGCATTAATGCAAGGCTTGGCAGATGGTTACTTTGTACTTCCGTACACAGTGGGCGATTATATCGCGAATACAACATTAGGCGCGGTTAAAACTACTGACGATGCATTCAAAAATTCTGAGAACGAAGTGAAAACTGAAATTCAAAAAATGATGAATATCAAAGGCACGAGAACCGTGGATAGTCTTCATAAAGAACTAGGCCTTGTGATGTGGGAAAAATGCGGAATGTCTCGTAGTAAAGAAGGCTTGGCTGAGGCGATTGAGAAAATAAAAAAAATTCGCGGTACTTTTTGGAGTGATGTGCGTATTTCTGGTGCCGCAAACGAAATCAATCCCGAATTAGAAAAAGCGGGCCGAGTAGCCGATTTTATTGAGTTGGGCGAATTAATGTGTCGCGACGCTTTAACGCGTGAAGAATCATGCGGAGGTCACTTCCGTGAAGAGCATCAAATTGATGGCGAAGCAAAGCGTGACGATGAAAATTTTTGTCATGTAGCCGCGTGGGAGTGGAATGGAACAGCTGAAAAAGCACAGACCCGCCACAAAGAAGAGTTGAAATTCGATAACGTTAAACTTGCAACGCGTTCGTATAAATAGGGGCAAACGATGGAATCAAAACAAAATATCAATTTAAAATTAAAAGTTTGGCGACAAAAAAATGCGCAAGCAAAAGGTGAATTTGTAACCTACGATGCAAAAGATGTTTCACCAGACGCTTCATTTCTTGAAATGCTAGACGCAGTTAATGAAAATTTAGTAATTAAAGGCGAAGAGCCCATTGTATTCGACCATGATTGCCGCGAAGGAATTTGTGGAAGCTGTGGCTTTATGATTAACGGAAATGCACATGGCCCAAAAAAAGGTACAACGATTTGTCAGCTACACATGCGGCAGTTCAGCGACGGTGAAGAATTAACATTGGAACCTTGGAGAGCGACCGCTTTTCCAGTGATGAAAGATTTAATGTGTGACCGTTCAGCGTTCGATCGTATCATTAAATCTGGCGGATATATTTCAGTCAATACGGGCGGAGCTAGAGATGCGAACAATATACTAATATCAAAAGTGAATGCAGACGAAGCATTCTTGTCAGCAATGTGCATCGGTTGCGGCGCTTGCGTAGCTTCTTGTAAGAATGCCTCTGCCGCGTTATTTACAAGCGCTAAAATTTCTCACTTAGCATATTTGCCACAAGGTCAGGTTGAGCAAAACCAACGCGCCCTTAATATGGTTGCGCAAATGGATGCAGAGGGATTCGGCGCCTGTACAACTACCGGCGCTTGTTCGGCCGCTTGTCCGAAAGAAATCTCATTAATTAATATAGCAAAAATGAACCGTGAATTTTTACGTGCATCGATCACTAAAAAAGAAGAAGCCGGCGGCGGCGACCTAGCTTAGATTTAGAGACGGCGATTGTAAAAAATCGCTGTTTACACTTTTGACGTATTTACCCTTTTTCTAAAGCAGAAAACAAATCAAGCTTATAACCTTCGGTTGCGGTAAATACTATGCCAAAGAGCGGGGGTTCTTGTGTTACGTATCAAATCTATTTTTTCCAGTATGTTGCTCGTTTCAGTTCTATCAATTACAGCGCAGGCTTTACCAAACTACCCACAGGGGCCAGATTTAGTTCTTACGCCCGGGGTTTTGTGTACAACTCCAGACGCCATCCGTTACCCAGAAAAAATTCCCTACTGCAATCGAAATGTAAAACCAGCACTTAAGTGGGTGATTATCGAGACCTACATGAAGAAATTTAATTTCGCCATCGACGACTCAAATCGCGATAATTTTAAAATCGATCACTTCATTCCTTTGTGCATGGGCGGCGCGAATGACATTAAAAATTTATGGCCACAGTATAAAAGCGTTTATGAAGTGACTGACGAATTAGAGTTTGTTTTGTGCGAAAGACTTTCTGAAGGAAAAATTACGCAAGCGCACGCGATTGAAAAAATGAAGTACGGAAAGCTGCACCTAGACCAGGTGTCAGGATTGATAAACGAGGCAAATGGTTTAAGATAGTCGAATGAATGATTTTTTTAAAATATTTACCATTCTTTGCTTAGTAATCGGCGCCTTCCTGTTTGGTCGCAATTACGGCGAAGAAAGCTTCCGTCAATCGATTGAATTCCAATCTCTGCTTAAAAAACAAACCGCATCAGATTTTACCAACAACGATTTAGAAAATGTTCGCGCTAAACTTCAAAACATCATTAACGTTGCTGAGAATAAAAAAATTCACGACGTGCTATCGCAATTTTACCAAGTATTTAAAGAAGATCTTAATTTAAAAATACCAGAAATCATTACTAAAACAGAATTGCTACCCGCGGCGGCGCCCGCCGCAAAAGTCATTATTTCCGCGGTTGACAAAGAAGCGGAAAAAGAAAAATCACGAGTCGCCAAAATTAAAAAAATGAGTTCTTACGAATGGATGTTAACCAACGCACAAAGCGGTAGCGAAGTTAAAGATGTTTTGAAGCACGTTGAAATTAAGAATATGGATTCATTCTTAAAAAATTCAAAACCGGTCGATGTAAAAAAAATCTCTCAAATTTTTGGCTCATATCGCGGTCGTCTTTTTTCTGTCGATGGCAACGCGTACTCAACTCTTATTTTTAATGTCCAATCTTCTGGCGAAGTTGTTAATTTAAAAGTTGAAACAATTCAAAATGGCCGATCAAGCTTGCGTACGGCCGAAACAAATCAGCCAGGCTTTATGGTTGAAGGAAGCCCAGGTTTAATTTTAAATTTTGGTACGACAAACGCGTATTATCAATTATATAAAAATAACGATACAAACCAATTAGCCGGCTATTTTTATGAAAGACTCGTCAACGGAACCACTAAAACCATTGGTAGTTTCGTGCTTAACCGCGTCGATCAGTTTTAACGCGTTCACGCATAAGTAAAACTCATACATTAAATAGAAATGCGCAATACATCACCGTTAACCATGCGCTTCGCGCTAAATTGTCTCAAAATCAGACGACAGCTTAAGAGAATACTCAAAATATAATCAGCAACTAGACTTTCATCTAAATACACAAGCACTCACTGACGATAAGAACACGGTGTTCTTTAAAGGAGTTCAGATGAAAAAAGTTGGCGATTTAATGAAGGATATGGGTTTCAACCCGAACGCTTCGGACTCCGCAAAAGAAGCTTTTATTAAATATTTAATCAAACAATCCACGGGGCAAAACGTGCGAACTCCAACCGAGAAAAAAATTATTGCCGATAATCCACAAAAAATTATTTCTTTTCCAAAACAACTTTCATTTGAATTCGATGAAAATCAAAACTCTCAACATGAAATCAAAAGGTTAAAATAAATGGATTATTTCCCGGCCTAAGTCCAGTTTCACTTTGGAACTTTAAAAAAATCTGCTCGACCCTAGTCCGCCTTGCTAGGATTTGAACAACTAATATATTCTCACGGAAGGGAATCGCATGTTGTTCAATGGAAGAGCCGCTCTAGTTTTACTAATCATCACCGGTCTATTTTCAACTTCAGCAATTGCAAATCGCAAACCGGCGGACGCAGTTCCGGGCGAATACGTAGTTCGTTTGAAAAAGAATATAAATAAATTTAATACCATGCAGTTGTCGCAAAGTTTGCGCGCATCGATTAAATCGGTGATTCCATCACTTCATATTGTGGTGGTTAAGCGACCCGTTTTTGAAACGACAAATTCAGCGGTAAAGAGTTTAGCCGAAAATCCAATGGTTGATGTGGTTGAACCAAATTATATTTATAAAGCAAACCAAGTACCCAACGATCCAATGCTAGGACAGCTTTGGGGTTTTAAAAATAGCGGACAAGCTGACTCTGGCGGCAAGGTTGGGATTGCGGGCGTGGATATCGATGTGGAAAAAGCCTGGGACATTGAAACGGGTTCTAAAAATATGATTGTTGCCGTGATTGATACCGGAATTGATTTTAATCACCCAGATTTGAAAGATAATTTATGGACTAACTTAGCGGAAGCAAACGGTGTTGCCGGAGTTGATGACGATGGTAACGGCGTGATCGATGACATCCACGGCTTCAATTCAATTACCGGAACCGGCAACGCACAAGATGATCAAGGCCACGGATCACATTGCGCGGGAACGATCGGCGCCAAAGGTGATGACGGAAAAGGAATTGTAGGAATTAACTGGAATGTTCAATTGATGGCCGTGAAGTTTCTAGACGCCAACGGATCGGGTACTTTAGAAAACGCAATCAAATCAATTGATTACGCTACTCGCATGGGCGCAAAAGTTTTAAGTAACTCTTGGGGCGGCGGAGATTTTTCTCAAACTTTATTTGATGTGATTGACGCCTCAAGCAAAGCGGGAGCAATTTTTATTGCGGCGGCCGGCAATGATGGTTCAAACAATGATGATGTGGCGGCTTACCCAGCCTCTTTCGAAGTAGAAAACGTTCTTTCGGTTGCGGCAATTAATAATCGTGGTGAGTTAGCTGACTTCTCTAACTACGGAAAAAAATTAGTTCACTTAGGAGCACCGGGCGTAAATATTTACTCATCAACGGGTGGGGCTTACGATTCATGGTCAGGAACTTCAATGGCGACTCCGCATGTATCAGGCGTTGCTGCGTTAGTGTGGGCGCACGAGCCAACACTAACGGCGGTCGAGTTAAAACACAGACTCATGCAAAGCGCGCGGCCGATTGCGGGATTAAGAAATAAAACTCAAACCGGTGGTTTATTGAATGCGTACAATGCATTAACAAATACCACGCCGGCACCAGATTTAAATGATCCAATGAATTGGCAATCAGCCGAAATGGTCGTGCAGTCAAAGAATCCATACGGAAGCAACATGAATGAAACGCGCGTGATCAGCCAGCCTGGCGCAAAAGAGATGTCTTTGTACTTTGAATTATTTGATACCGAAGGAAATTACGATACAGTTACTTTGATTGATGCAGCTGGAAACACGATTCAAGTATTAAGCGGACATAACGACGACATGTACTCGGCGGTAATTCCGGGAAATACAGTTACGGCTATATTTAAATCAGATAGTTCGGTTGAAAAAACAGGTTGGAAAATTTCAAAAGTAGCTTTTAGATAAGCTACTAATTTTAAAAAAAGAGTTTACTTAAGAATAAACTCTTTCACCCCGCCATTCAAAAATCCAGTCCAAGATTTTACCATTGCAGTCGTAATGAGTAACGACTGCTCGGTGTAGATATTCCATGAATTATTTTTATTAAGTAAGGGCAAATTCACCCAGCCCCAAGTTTGATCACGATAATCTTTTAAAAAGCTAA
>JACMRL010000026.1 GCA_014376435.1 Bdellovibrio sp.
AAGATTCATCGAGCCGCAGTGAATGCAACCAATCAATCCGGTGTATTCTGCAGTGATTTCAACGCATTTTGTTCCTTGGTAGGAAATGATTTTATAATTCGGTAATCCGATGATAGATTCGTGACCTGATGGGGGCATTTGGGGTTCCTTTTGTTAAAACGTTTCGTAGTAAAAACATTCTAACAGATTCCCTGACTGCCCCTGTCATTGATGGAGAACCAAAAAGATCCTACAGCGGTTGAAGAATCAAACTGATCTTTCAGCGAATAGATCTGATAACCCAGCTCATCGAATAATTCCACTAAATTAGCAAAGTCCCGAATCGACCTTGTTAACCTTGAAAGCTCCGTAATTAAAATCATATTGATGTGACCGCTTTTAATATCGTCCATCATTTTTTGAAATGCCGGACGGTTTGTATCTTTAGCGGAAATCCCCGCATCACAGTACACTTCGACAATCTCACCGAAGCATTCAAAACTGTTTTTATGTTTTACAAATTCTCGAAGTCTGCATTCTTGCGATTTAATCGAGCCATCTGGGTTTTCAGCCTGCTCTTCGGTTGAGACCCGGATGTATAAGCAAATTTTGTAATTTCCGGATTGTTTATTTAGTTTTGATTTTAACGATGCCATAACTTTTTCTCCTTTGAAGTGAAAAAGAATTTTTAATTTTGTTATGAGCTAAAAGTAATTAAGAATAGATTTTAAGGCCCCGGCGGGTCCTTAAAAATATCTGGCTCGGTGGAAAAACTTATTTCTGTTAGAAATAAGCTGGCAAAGTCTTTTGTATAAAATTTCACCGACCTCGGCAAGTAATTGCTCATGGCGCTCATCGCTAACTTTAGTTTCTTTTAATCCCACTTGCTTAATGTTCCAGTTTTTTGGCTTCATAAATATATTTCCTTTCTAATTGTGTTAGAGCGCTTGAGTAGGTACTCATAAGTTTATATAGATATACCTACCCAATCAGATTTTCTTCGCCATTCTGAAATGCAGCTAAGGCTTTGATTTTCCTATGACTTTTAAATGATTCAAATGCACGTTCGCTGTCGACTTACCCTGAGCATTACCCATTAATTCACTATAAATATCGCCGCATACTTCCTGCATGTTTTCGCGTATCGTGTGAACCTTTTCTGATCGTTCGTTAACTATGACAGCATCCCAACCGTTTTTTAGAAAATCAGATAAGTCCACGAACACATGATAGTTAAACGACTCGTCATTAACCGTAGCTTTGGCTTTTAGAATTTGCTCTTTAGTTTCGGGGCTATCGATTAACCAGTAAACTCTAGCGAGGCTTCTAGCGTATTTGTAAAACTGAAGCATTGTTTCGTATTTAGATTCACGCCTTGCAAAAAGTTCTACTTCAAAAGAAAATACTCTGGTCATTTTAGATCCAGTCACTCGAGTGTAACCATCAGGCTGATGTTCCTTCGATTTTGACACCCAGTCTGGATAATCCATTACGTCTATTCTTTGAATTTCCTGACGTGTGAAAAATTCGACGATCGGAAACTGATGCGTGGCCCACTCGCCCAAGTGAAAAGCCTGCGCCAATCTATCGTGTTCGAAATGGTCCGACGAAAAACTATCGTCTGAAAGCTCTGGCAATTTACTCTTAACAATCAAAAATCCTTGCTTTGACAAAGTCCAGACCGAAAAATTTCCTGCGTAATCGAATTGGCTTATGACAAATCCAGCGCCTTCAAGTTTAAATAAGATCTTATACGTTGAATACTCTGATGAGGGTCGATTTATCATTTCGTGTACAGAGGCGGTGGAGGCAACTTTCCAGCGCCATAAGTAATTTAAGATACGGCAGTCACGCTCGGTTAAAAACGGAGGCCTACCTACGGGTCTTTTTCTAGATTTATTTTTCATTCTGGTTTCATACTGGCTATATTCTCTTTGTGTTGCTTTCATTAGATACTCCTATTGAAAATGGAACATTTGAACTTCATGCGCGCTTGGTACGGTTAATAGAATAGCGATTACATGATTGCCTCCTTTGTTTTTGTGAAAAATTATGAATTTAAATGATGAGCCCTCTATAATACGGCGGGCGCTTACCATATCCCTGCGATGTTCCCGTTATAAGCTCAAAAGTGAGTTTTATTTGATTTGAGCAAAAAATAAGAAATTTGAAAGACTATGAAAAATGTTTTTCTGATCTATGCCTTCATATATTGGCGGGCAGCCAATCGTTCCCCATTTAGAGCCGGACGAGCACTACGCTCGCTTTTAGCCCTGTTGGCAAATTACTGATGCGAAATTTTCTGTACGGTTTTTTCGTTCGCTCGATTTCACTTTAAGAGCAGTCGCAGTAATTATTTGGTCGATTATTTTTGTTGTTAAATACTGCTAAAGTATTTTTAAAGCGCGGCATATCTGTTATTTAAAGCTGGTTACTTGCTTCTAGCAGACTTCTGACTCATTTATTTTTTGTATTTGCTTTTATAAAAACTCACGAACCCCTCATAATACGGCGGGAGACCAAACGTTTCCCGTCATTTACCCGTTTGAAGCTTTTAAACACGTTATTTTTGCTTTAACTGAACTATTTTTAAATTTTTAAAATAACTTGGCGATACGTTTTTTATGAAATTGTAGATAAAAATCTGTACCCTTCATATATTGGCGGGCAAGCAATTGTTTCCCGCCAATTCCCTGCTTTAGAGTTGTTTGGGACTGCGATGCCTGTAAATTAAAGTTAACTTTAATTTACATATAAAAAAAGCTTACTCTGTTCAAGTAAGCTTTGATGAATTTATCTTGTAGAATAGGAAGTGATTTTAATAACGCAAACTTAAATTTTTCAATCTGCAATTTTAAAAATTCTAAAGCAATTAAAGGGTTAACGAGGAAAGCCTACGTCTAAAAAGTTTTAGATTCGTTTAACTTCTAAAAAAATAAGCTTTAAAAAATCGCTTTGTTGATATTTTTAAAATCAGCTAGATAACTCATTTTAATCGCTGGTCTGGGTTTTTGAATGGCGGTCAATTTGATGAACCTTACCAATTTTAACGCTTCAGATCGATTTGATTTTGAAGCCTAAAAATTGGTTCCAATCATGCACAGTTCTAGTGAGATAACAAAACTATTTCTTTAAAACGAATAAAGGGAGATCTCATGAAAACAGTCACCACAATTTTGAGTCTGATGTTAATATCTTCGTCAGTTTTTGCTGGCAGTTATAACTTCGAATGTACTGCATATCATTTAGATAAAGCATCTAATGAAATTTACAAGCTTTCGATGACTCGAGAAGGTGCAACTTTGGATAATTATCCTGGTGTACTTTTAGATATTGCGGATCCGAATGTTAATTTACTGGATGGCGTGCAAACTTATGTAAACACAAAGCAAGCAATAACAGTAAAGGCAACTGTTAGATCAACAAGAAAAATTGTTGCTTTGTCTGGCAATATAGGCTCAAGACAAAACGACGTTGAAATGAGCTCGGTCAATATCAAACTAGACCGCAATGGATCAGTTGAGAATTTTGTTGGCTCTTGCATCGAAACAACAGTCTCTACTTGTGGTGGATCTTGTAACTAGGGGTCCAAAACCACTGTGTTCTGACAGGCTTTGTAAATTTGAATGAGCTTTTTATTCAGTTTGAAATCTAAAAATAATTAGATCAACACGGCTTGTGAAATCGTGCGCAGCATGCATTTGTAAGTAGTGGTTTTGAAGCAAGCTCAGTTTAACTCAAAGAGTGCTTGTAATATCCAATTTTTAAAAAATGAAATTCTAGTAAATGCACCTATACTTTTACAAGTCCATTTTCCACTTGCATCCTGTGTAACGTGGCTCACAATTCCAATCGGAGTTAGCTTGGAGTTACTTTGAAAGTAGAGTGGACCGCCCGAATCACCATTGCAAAAGCCAGACTTCGATTGATCAATAAGTAACTGATCGGAGTCTTGGAAAGAACTGTTGTTACCGCCAACAAATGGTGCGCTCGCAAATCGAAGTAATGGGGGCAGTGGGTCCGGCTGCCCAAAATCAGCAGTAGATCCAAAGCCCGCAACCACCAAGCTTTGTCCAGCAATGAGTGTCGAATCAAGGTCAAAATCAAAGTTTAAAACACGATAATACGAGGGCAGGTTGCTTTGCAATTTAATGAGCGCGATATCATTGTAAACTCCAGTATTATCCCCGTGGTAGTTAGGGTTAATTCTAAAGTCAGTTAGAGTAATTCTTTTTTGACTCCCGTCATCCGGACCAAATTGCGGTGCAAGACTGAGAATAGCTTGTACTCCAGACTTATCAGTCAAATATGCCAGGCAGTGAGCCGCAGTCATTAAAATATTTTCTTTAACCACAAAGGCCGTACAATGAGAATATTGCACAATCCCATTGGCTGTACTTGGCATTTGAATCGCTATTGTAGATAAGGAAACAGAATCAATGGAGGTAGCTTCTTTGCCATTTATAATCATTGGCTTCAATGTCTGGCCCTTAGCGAAATATAATGGAAAGACTATAAAAATAGTGCATAAAATTGATTTCATGAAATTCCCCTTAACAAAAGAATTGCTGATGGGCGAAGAGCCGTCAACAAACCAATCCTATGCGACGCCTAATATTCGATTAGAGCCCAACCTTTTGCGCGAAACTACGGCCGCAGTCAGTAATCCTTAGCCTTTTAGTATTTCTTAAAAGGGCTCAGTATATTCGCTGTCAGATCAAATCTATTGAAGCTTCAAAAAGCTCTTGAGCGCAATACCGATCCAACCCCCAGATTCATTTCATTGTTGATCGAGAAGCTGTGCTAGCAGCGCAGAATGACTTTTTAGATGAATGTATCAGTTTGATTTTGCTATTTTGTATATAAGAAATTTATGTGAGATAGATAAAATGAAAAAAGCAGGACTTCTCCTGCTTAAAACTTACTTAATTTTTTATGAAAAGTTATAACTATTCAGCACAGACTTCCATAATTCTTCCTGCTTCATCAACTCCAATAGTTTTAGCAGTTTCCCAAGTGTAGACAACTTTCATTTTTTCGTGGTCAAAACTTGCTTGTTTTACTTGTAGTTCTACTTGGTATGACTTGCCTTCAGGCATACAAGGATTTCCATCAGTGTTTTCTACTTCTTTCGTGATTGTTCTTGTATCGCCTGCTTTCATTTTTGCAGCTGCTTTTTCCACCGCTAAATTACCAGCGAAAGAATTTAAAGACACTAAGCCTACTAATACTAAAATCGTTTTTTTCATTAAAAAACTCCTTGCATTGAACTTTTTTACATATACCAATTTGGGGCAGTCCAATACTGAGCCATAACCAATATATGAGTTTATATTTCTCAACTTATACAAAGTGCAAGTAATGAGCCTGAATTTTACTTATTTTCGCCAGAGAACAATTTTAATATTTGATTTGGTCGTAAACGTAGGAATGCATAAAAAATATTTTGGTATTGAAGTTGCGATGAAGACATCGGTAGCGGAAAACCAAATTAAAATCAAACATAGGAGATTAAAAGAAATCGAAAGAAAGAACCAGAAACAGATATCTTTCTTGAGTATGCTGAAGCGGATCCGACGACGAAAGCTTACTTTTTCCAAAATAAAATTACCTTCAAGGCATTTAAGAAAGCAGAATGGAGTCTTTACAATTTTCTTTTTGTCGGTTGATTTTTTTTGGTTTGCAGCGTATATTCGAGACAATCTAGTGATTGTGAATTTGGATATCTTTAATAAAAAAGTTTCTTTCCCACCAAATTGACGAGAATCAGGCCCGTGAAAGAAGCCTCAACGGCATTTTTGGAGGTTTCTATGTGTCGCTTATTCAGTCTTAGATCAATCATCTTATTCTGCTTCTTATCGTCTTCGGCCTTTGCCAATAGCGTTCTCTCTGGGAGCTATGTTTCGGCTCCAAATTGCAAAGGATTAATTCCCTCAAATACACCCGTTGTAGTTGAAGCCAATGATGGCATATTAATAAAGTATCTAAATACAAAGCTAAGTTATTCAAGTGGTTCAACTTATAGCTATCGTGGAGATACAGAAAATTACATTGATGGAGATTTTAACGCTGAGGGAAGTTTTTATTACATCGAAAAATATGTTAGTGGAAATGGAACCCAATTTGACTATTTAAGATTTGAAATTATAAAAACCTCGTCAGGTGCTTACATACGCTCTGACAATATCTCTTGTGATTTAATCAAAAAATAAATTTCAATATTAATATGGATACTATCTTTTGCTGGTTTATATTTTCTAATTGCAATCTGAAGCGAGTATATGAAAAACTTGTGGCTTCGTGAAGGTGAAAGACTTAGAACTCGCCAAAGACATGGGTGCGGTGAAGATTTCGCAGTCTAGTTCCTGATTCGTAACAATAAATCCGATACGGATTGAAAGTGAGAATCAGAAATGACAGATCCAAAGAAAAATAAAAAATGGCCGCTTGAGTTAAACGCGAGCTTATAAAGTTCATCCGCAGCTTAAAAAAATGTGGTTGTAAGCGATGGCATTATTTTTGTCGGAGCCGACTTTTGGTTTTTCATACTGATTTTATACCAGCCACTTTTTTTCGATGTCTTTATCATATAAATAGTGACCATGGCTGAGTCGCACCAAAGGAGGCCTCGGCGGGATGTTTTGAAAAAGAGGGCCTTTTGTTCAAAATCCGCTACCTTTAAACTGCAGAGGACGTTTACAGCTTCAAATACCTAGCGTGCTATATATCACATTTGGCAAAGATCCATTTCTTTTTAGCCCAGCTCGCTAATCAGGATTATAAATTGCAAAATATATTTCAGAATCACAATTTTAACCTTGAAATGAAATAGGAGCTACTTTCATGAAAAAAATAATCACAATTTTGAGTCTACTGACGACAACATCTACTGTATACGCTTTGAACTCTGCATTAGTTGACGGAACTAAAGACTCGACCTGCAAACTGACAGCACTTAATTCTGTCTATGACATCGAATTAAAAGCTGGCGGTGAAATGTCGGCAAAAACTGTTTTAAGCCAAGTTATTAAAGGTAAATCACATAATTTTGTGATTCTAGCACCACGTAAATTTGGTGCAGAAATAGAATCTAAAATTTATACTATCAGCATTGATTTTCGCAGCTTGGGTCAATTCAATGAACCTCTTTGTGAAATCGTCTCGCTATCTGCTCAAATTTTAAAATAAATGGCCTCGTAATAACACTTCTTACAAAGAAGAGCGGCACCCTACTGGAAATATTTAAGCCAACAGATATCGGAACGGTATCTAAAAACTACAAGGAGAACATATGAAATTTTTATTAACTGCAACCCTGATTTTTTCATGCTTTGCGGCGAATGCAAATACTGTTTCAGGAGAAAATAACAGTGTTAACGGCACAAGTTTATCCGCCGGTGCTATATTGGATACGCCGACAGGATTTATTCAAATTATTGAACCTTGGCTTAATATGGGCGGTGATACTACGCGATCATTTTCTGGTGACGACATTTCTGGTGCAGCTGCATGCCAAATTATTAGCAAATCATATGTTGGAATTCAGACCGAGTCGATTTCTGGCACAGAACCTAAAAAGTTAGCCCAGTTTTTCGATAATGGAACTTTAGCAATTTCAAAAGGATATTTAAAAATCGGTATTTTGACTTGCAAGTAATTAAAAACTTCTTCACGTTATAGCGCTAGGATCATATTTGAATTTCCTGGCGTTGGTCGTAACCTTCGCCTGGCGACAAAGAATAATTAATTCCAAAATAGAAAACTAAAGTTCCCCCAATTAAAGTGAGCATTAAAAATGGTTAGCAAAAAACATATGACGATTTTGCTGGCTTTGATCAACATAAATATAATCTACATTGGGATTATGATCCGTTTTTTCTTCAACGGCATTTAGATTTTTATTTTTTAAATCAATAGATAAATTTTCGTCATCAGCAATTTTTTTAACGCCAAAGACATGTCTGCTTTTTTTAAGGATAAAAGTTTTTTAACCCCGAATTGTTCAAGCATAACGTCTAGTTTTGCGATGGTTGTTGTTATTCATTGAGATTTTGGTCGGGATCCAGTTTCATAATCGGTTTTTTTACTGCAATATAGAAAAAGAAAAAGGAGAAATTGTGAAAAATTTGATAGTCAGTTTATTGCTTTCTGTTTTTGCCGTTGCGATAGCGGAAGCAAAGGATGCAGTTCGAAAACCAAATCAACAGGGCTCGATAGAATTATCTGCTGATGCGGCAAAAACTGTTGGAAATCTTCTGCGCGGAGCAGAGAAAGCTGGAAACAAAAGCGTGAAATTTGAAGGTGGACCACAAGTAACAATCTATTCCGTTGGAAATTTATCCTGTTATTTTCAAAATGACGACTCAGTTTCATGTAGCGTTGGCCAGTAAACCCATTGGTCTTGGATTGGCACGTGAGCTAATTAACGAAGTAAATGGTTCAGCAATCTTTGAAAAGAGTAAATTTGAGTTAAAAGTTGATCGTTCTAACGCTATTTGTACGATCAACTAACACTACCTAAAATTCACCCAAGCAATCAGCAAGGTTCAGCCTAAAAAACTGAATCTTTATTTTTTACTCGGCCCAGCCGAAGTCAGCATCCGATTGTACTTAGAATACGACATAATCCCTTTCTGCGATTTCTCCGCAGCTTTCCCCATCATCACTAAAGTACAATATTTAAGTTGGCCAATCAGCGCTAATCCAAATCCTAACCGAACCACAAACGAAACAAATTTTATCGCACCCACAATACAGCTCCTAATCCAATAAAGTCGGTTTAAACCGCTTAACCGCATCTGAAACCGTAGCTCGCCGAATTCTACACAGACGAGCAATCTCTGTTTGCGTTAAGTCCTGATCCCAATAAAGTTTTGCCAGCTTATTTGGATCAACTATTTGTTTTTTCCACAGAACCAAGTATTCTCGTTTTACGGTTAACTCGGCTTGTTCGACTAACTTAGACTGGCCCCTACCATTTTCCGGTCTCGGAAATTGGATTCTCAGAAAATCTCAAGTCAAATTAACTAGATACAGAGCAGAAAATGCTCACAACAAACACACGAGTATTTCAAGATCTTTCAGCATATTTCAAATTATGGTAGGAATTGGTAGGGTTTTGGTAGTGCGCGGAAAGGATTGCATCACTGGCTAGTCATTTTAGCGATCCTTACTGACTTATCTAAACAGCAATACCCGTTCTATCCCCGTCGAAAAATAAAAATAAGATGCTGCATTCAATAATGACCGCGAGAATGAAAAATTTGAATTTAATGAACTTCGGTTAAAAATTTATTAAGCACATCACAGTTCAGTAAACTTTCTTGCCGTGAATCACGAAATTTCGATGAGCAAGTTCCAATAAGCTGTGCAACTGATCTGGCGGGTATCAACGAAGTCTCAGTTAACCCATAGCCGTATTCACCATCAGGTACGGTTGAACTAAAAATATTATATTTAGGATCGCCGCTCGGTGTAGTTTCATCGGCATCAGCTAAACTTTTATAAATATGATTAATCTGCTCTTGGCTAATATTCACGCCGGCGTTGTGCGCATGAATAAATGCGCCCGCGATATCTGCTTTATTAATACGAGGCCAACTTTTTAAATCATTTAATATTTTAGAGTCTTGATCGATTCGGATCTGAACACGCGAAGTCAGTTTTGAAACTAGTCGATCACTTTTTAAAGTTTTTGCTTCAAGTAATGCAGCAATATTTGCAGCTCGAATCATTTCAATTGCGTCGTTATTTAGCTTTTTGCCAAGTAAACTGACTGTTATTAGATCTAAGTTAGTCAAAAGTGATTCCGTATGATCATCTACACCGTGCAATAAACTGATCGCAACTAACCCGGTGGGTAAAAATTTACGTGTAATTAATGTCAGTGGCGCATTGCTTCGTGTGTATTCACCTTGCTTGGTTAGCGACGGAAACTGGAACTTATTATCTTCAACGTCAACCGACCATTTGCTGTAAAGGCTATTCATCTGATCGATATCTGCGTTTGTTTCCGCTGAAAGTTGAGAGCGACAAGAGTTTAACTGCACCATTGCTAAAATCATTTCACCGATATCATCTAAGGATCTTGAATTCTTAAGCCAGATATGACCGAATGTTGGATTGTCGCTGATCTCAACATACTGAGTTGATTGATTATCAGTTCCGGGGCGATTTAGGCTGTAATCAACAAGGTATTCGTATTTAGGTTCCTTAACCGTCACATTTTCTGTGTAGTGCGCACGAGATAGGACCTTGGCTCTATCGGGCCTTGATAAACTATCTGAAGCTAGAATCCATGAGGAAAATCCGCGAACCATTTTCTGAATTTGGTAATTCCATTCAGCATGTGGTGATAACGCTTGCGCGTAACACATTCCAATCATAAGCCCTGCTGTTCTAAAGCCATTATTATCAGAACCGTCATGAGGATGCAAAAATGTAACTCGACCATCTTTTTTAAATATTCTTACGCCGGACCAATAAGTTCCCCACCAAAAGCTTTTAGAATTATCGTTTTTAGGCCATCCGTGAATTTGAGATCCGATAAAATCAAAATAGTTCGTCTTTTTTAAATAAGAAATTAAATTGTAAGTTGCTTTTTCTGTTGGCGTTAAATTAGCGACGTCGATATCCGCCACTTTTCGTGACGGGCGCTCCGTTTGCGAATATTTTTTATCTAAACTAGCGCAGCTGACTAACAAAAACAAAACGATAATAAAATTAAATTTCTTCACATTAACCTCGGATTATTGCTTGAGCCTATATTCTATTGAAACATTCGCTGTTGGAGTAACAAAGACTTAGGGCTAAAATCTGGACCTAAGGCGATAAGAAAAGTCCAGCCATCCGCATTTGTATGAAGTGCTATTATTCGCTTAAATCTTTTCGACTATTGAATAAATCCGAGTAAAAGACTGCTGCGTTTAAGCGACATTGTCCGACATTCCACTTTGCTAAAGCGCCGTTTCCAAGCTGATAGAGCTCGTCACATTTTGACAACAGTGCTGTGAAGCCTTTTTTGTCTTGTTCATTTGAAGCAAAGTCGCTTTCGCAACGTTGAGCAGCTTCAGTCGTTGTTATTGCTAGTAAGACCGGTGTCGCGCTCCCACACTTTTCAGCGAGTTTTACAGCGTCAGCGCAATATTGAGCGCTGGCCATAACCTGTTGAATTTGATTGCTCCATTTTTCTTTATCGGAAAAATAACCGGCACCATCAGGGCATCCTGATTTTTTTTTGATTGCAGTTGCGGGGCTTCGATCAACTTTGGCCGTTTTATCTTTGGCAAAGCTCCCAAAAGAAACTAAAACTATTGACATAAAAATAATTAAATCTTTCACGTAAGACCTCCGGAAATAATTCTGACATTAACTACCTTAGTGGCATAGGCCAGAACCCAATCATTGGGAAGCCTCGGCGAGCTGAAGGCGACATGGTTTGTGGGGCCGCCAGTGAAATTTAATGCTTGAGTGCTACTGAATTTGGATTTGGCCCCGGAAACCGCTTAATCAAATATACGTCGACAGGGCGAATAGAAGTGTTTTATTTACAAGCACGAACTCCAACTTGCAAATTTAAAGTTAGTAGATTTTAAGGATGTGCTTTATCGAAAGAATAGTAAGTTAAGATCGAAAGGGTACACTTCTGCCCCGTGTTGATTGTAGAAGTAATCTCGTCGGAAATGTTCCAAGAGGCTGGAATTTATTTCGCAATAATAAATTCAATACGATAGGTACTACCAAGTTTTTCTTCATTGAGGGTAATGGCTTGTATTTCACCAACTCTAGTAAAGTACCCTGAAATCATCGCAGATGATTGCTGTCCAAGAAAAAATTCATTAATTACAAAAACAACATTTTACACGAAATCACTGATGGGTCTGATTTCCGATTTAGGGTCAGAATAGAATTCCTATAGTATCGACGTCCGATGGCAAGTAAATGGAGATAATATTGACCAGTGGAAAGCGTATCCTGGAAAATGACAACGTTATGAATTTCAGAAGGCTGATTGATTTGATCTAGCTGAATCCCGATAGAATAATAACCCTTCATTAACTCTTTCAGCTCTGGCTTTAGTTTTAATTCGACGTAAGAGCCCGAGGCTCCTTCATTAGGGCTTGATAAAGTCATGCCATTTTTAACAACCTCAACATCTTTTTCGGTTAACACAAAAGTTTTGTTTCCAAAAATAGATCTAAAGTAAAAGTCCATCGGTGTAATTGAAACTTTCTTGGGACTATACTCAAATCTAAAATGATTTATCACAGTCTCATTTGTGCTGAGTCTGTTAGTCCCGACCTCGTCAAAAGTAGCTGAAATATTAAAGCGACTGTTTTCACCTTCAAGATTTAATACGCCAGCGAATGCAGGACTGAGAAGAAAATATCCGAATGTGAATGCTAATACGATCCTGAGCTTCATGATATCTCCACTAAATTAAAAGCTTACCGACACTTAATTCCACACTTTTTACTGCAAGCTGTGCCAAGCTATTTAGAGGGTTAAATTTGTACCTATTTCAATTTGGTTCTTAAAAAGAATTATTTTTCTTAGCAATTCTAGCTACTTGCTTTGTACAAATATTAGACAGCAGCGAGTGACCATTAACGGAATCCATTTAACAGCCAGAAGCCATATAATCACATATAGCTTTTGAAGCCTTTAAAACGGGGGCGCAAACCAAGTTTGGCCGTTTTCACCAGTTTTTAACAAAAAAATACTGGAAACAAAAACTTCGTCCCCACGGCCACGTACAAAAGTGCTGTTACTCCTAAAGGGCGCACTCTAAAAACGATCTTTACTGACCTTTGCAAGATGGGGTCGCTGCGATGTTCCCTTCGAAAAATTATTTATATTTAAGTATTTTTTGCAGGTACGGCCTGGGGAAACAAAAAACTCCGTTTTTTACAATGGGTATACATGTCCAAGTTTTGAAAATCTGGACATTCCACAAACAGTCGAGGCACCCAAGTCCCTTCGTTGGTATCATGCCACGTTACTTTGATAGCCTAGGGCGCTCTACAGTAATCAGATGTACCGCCTCCATCTTTCACACAAATCCATCGCCAAACTCCTCCATATGGCTGGAAGATTGGTAAAGTTGAGGTACCGGCACTGCACGCGTTAGTAGTAGGCGCAGCTGCCAACGGTGTGCCGTTGTCGGAACCGCAGACGCCACTTGCGACTGGAATGACCGTGGGTGGGGCAGGTGGATCCGAAATTATGTCACAAGCCATCGCCGTATAAGTGAAACTAATTCTGCCGCCACCGCCACCGCAGCCCTGCATAGCACAGATGGGGATGGGGTCGGCGTAAGAATTTCCACCACCACCGCCAAGACCACTGGGAATGGTGCCACCGCCTTTACCACCGCGAGCGCCACCACCCGCAGTGTCATTCCCGGCGGTACCATCACCGCCCGAAGAGCCGCCGCAGCCACCCGAATCCGTGCCGCCGTAAGCATATTGACCGCCGCCACCACCACTGCCGTAACCGCCACCACCACCAGCCCAACCGCCCGGAACGGGGCCGCCCGGACAGCCGCCCACAGCCAACTTTCCACCGCGCGCGCCGACATCTGCAAAGCCAGCCGCAGAAATACCGCTGCCGCCGATACCCGGGCTGCCGGGTTCAGGATTTGTACCCGATCCGCCGATGCCTGCCACACCGCCAACAGACCCGCCTCCACCCGCGGCACTATTACAAGTTTGGCTCCATAAGTTGGCAGTCGCCCCCCCGTTTCCTCCGGCAGCAAAGGCAACGAGGGTCGCGTTGTTCAAAACTGCGGTACTTCCGCCCCCACCCCCGCCGCCAGAGCCGCAGAAACCAGCGCCACCGCCACCCATATAACCGGCGCCGCCCGCACCGCCGTCAAGGCCCTGAGATCCTCCACCACCGCCCCCCCCTGGAATAAGGGTCACGATGTTGCCGGCGTCAGCGGTAAAACTACCGTTGACGGTTGCACCAGGATTACCACTGTTCGAAAAACTACCAGTGTAAGCGGCCCCGGCGCCACCGCCGCCCACGAGAGTATAGGAAATAACCATGGTTTCCGTTGCAGTAAATATTCTTTTTGATGTGATTGTAATTGGGCCGCAGGTCATCAGACTTATAATATCTTTAAATATATCCATGTGATAATTCGCAGCATTTAGTTGAAGATTTTTCGATCGATTTTGCGGATTATGATTTATATCCGCTACAATTTTTACTTGATGTGGAACGCACGGCAAGGCCGAACAAACGGGCTGCCATTGCAAACTAACGTGCAAGGGGCAGTCGTCATTTCCAGTCGTTGCATTGTAAGTTGTGCATGCGACACCATTTGTGGTAAAACCCGAGTCTGCACTCATCCCGTCATACTGCACCGTGCCCGACGAATCCAATAACTTAAAGTTACCACCTCCCGCACACGGAGTGGAATTTCTTAAACAGGCCATGTTGTCATTCGTCGTATCATCCAAAGTTTTTTTCCACGCAGCGGGATTCTGAAAGTTCGTCAATAAATTAAGCCGCATCAGGCTGACGTGACCGCGTATTTCAATTTGTTTTTGTCTGCCACTATAAAAAAGTATAAGTTGCGCTGCTCCGCCAAATAAAATCCCTAACAAAGAAATCGAGATTAAAGTTTCAATGATTGTAAAGCCCCGTTTTTGATTTTTCATTGAAAGTTCTTTCCTTCATAAATGGAATGGTTTAATTACGGAACGTTAAGAAGAAACTCGAAATAATAAGGCTTCATATTTAACTGGATTTGGTTTGTCTGCCCGGAGACCACAAAGTCGCCAATTATTTTTACTCGAGTGGGTGTGCACGGCAAAGAGCAATCTGCTTTCCAGCTTAAATTAACTCGAATCGGACATTGGCTTCCCGATAAAATTAAGCCGTAATTATTGCAAGTGCCACCGCCCGTATCAAATCCCGATGTGCTGGGGATCGAGTTGTAAATAACATTTCCAACAGCGTCATCTACCTGAAAATTGCCTTCGTTGCCAACGACACAATTGGAATGGGTTCTTAAACAGTTCAAATTCACATTCACTGGATCGGCAATCGTTTTAGACCATGCCGTCGGATCTTTTAAATAAGCCATTAGATTTGCCTGCGTAATTGTAATTGAAGTAATTGTTCGTACTCGCGTTTGTTCCTTATTCGCGATCGATACTACACTTGCCAACTGGTAAATAATGAATAAAACCGCCGGAAAAAAAATAAGCAAGTACGGTATGATGCTGCCCCGATTAGTTGCTAGATGGCCCATTAATTTCATGGTGCCACTGCTTTTCTTGCGACTTCAATATTGTAGTGTTGGTTTGAAAGAATTTTTATTAGGTTTGAAGTTTGCGGATTATATTTAAGAGTTACACTTATCTTAACTAAGCCCGAAGGTATGCAGGGCGCAGCACAATCTGGTTGCCATGTTAATTCAGCCCGATAGGCGCAAGTATCATTTCCAGTACTATCATTGTAGGTGTTGCACAGTTCGCCATTTGTCGCAAACCCATTCGTTGCAATCGACGCGTCGTAAACTAAATTTCCCGCCGCATCATGCAACTTAAACGGCCGTTGCGGCTGAGCGGCGCAGCTTGTTTGGTTTTTAATGCAAATCATGTCGGTATTGGACAAAGCGTTGACAGTGGCTTTCCAAGACCAATCATTTTGCAGATGGGAAAGAATGGTCATACGTAAGACGTTCAATGTCGTTACACTTTCCACTTGGCGCATATTTTTTTCTACATTAAATATTCCAACGATCAAAGCTCCGGCTAGTATCGACAGCAAGCCGGTAGCAATAAGCACTTCCATAATCGTAAAGCCTGCACGCATTTTAGAATTTAAAAAACAAGCTTTATTAAGAATAATAATTACCCCAAGAGCAAGTTAACTTACCTTAATTTAGACTATGACAACAAATCAATGCAATTCTAAAATAAAATTTACGCATAGAAATGCGCGAAAAACTGCGAATGCAATGCGATAAATGGAACTAAAAATCAAGTTGTTCCAAAAGCAGAAGAACTTTTCTGGCCGTTGGCGACGAATTTACAATCTGTTTTTTGAAAATAACTTGAAATTCCTTCGCGGTATTTAATTTCAACTAAACGCCCAATCTCAGAAATCTTAAGCATATCTTAACGGTTTTAAATTTTTTCTGTTAAAATCGGCTTATCAGGATAAGGCTTTAATATTTTGTGAATCGAGCCAAGGCTGAATTTCATCAATTTTTTGAGTTTCGGAATTAATTAAAATAGCTGAGCACTGATCAGATATGTTCATCACTTTCGCTGTTTCTGCTGAAGCATGCTTGATCATTTGTGCGTCAATCAAATCACGCTCGTTAAAACGAACTCCGTAGAACAAAGCGTGTTGGCCGTTGATATCAATATAAAATTGCTGAATACGTGGGTCGAAAAATTTTCGGTCTTGAACATTTTTTGTGTAGTAGGCGCTGTTGAAAAATTCTTTAAAACTTTTTTCGCGAAATCAGAAGGGGGTACAGATCTCTTTGGTGGGGTTGCACAGACCGCTTCTGGACAAAAGTTTGCATTCATAAAATAAACTGTGGGGTTTTTCATATCGCGATTATCTAATCATAACTTAACCGTGTGCCCTTGACGAATGAATCCGCTAGAAACTTCTGCAATCGAGTTAAACTCTTCCTCCGAGCGAATTTGTGGAATTGTAATTGTTTTTTTAAAAGCAATATCGCTGGCTAATTTTCTCAATGAGTATTCTGAAAAGTGAGTGGTCGCTTCACCTATCCACTCGAAATTCAGCCCTAGCTTTTTAAGATAAAACTTGTTTTTTAGTGTTTCAAAATAAGAAATCAGGTGCGATGGCGAGCGGCTAAACGTTTCCCGCCAATTCTCTGCTTGAAGGTTGTTTAGGCTGCAATGTGAACGTAAAAGTCTCATTTACAGTATCTAATAAAAATTTCCGTTATCAATAGTTCGTCGATTTAGTCTAAATTGCCGCTGCAAAAAATGTTTTTTATTTCTGTAAAGGGCTTTTAGTCTAGTTTTCGATGGTTTTCAATACCTAGGTCTTGGTTTTTATTCGAGAATTCAGTCAAATACGAAACTTATTTTTTTAATAAATCGAAAATATTTTTTACAAAATTAAAAGTTAGACGTTTTGTAAAACTTTCCTCGAGCTGAATATATTTGATCAATTTATTTTAGGATCCTCGTTTGCTCTGTAGATTCGTATGCGCATACAATTTAGATTTTTTTCGTCAATTATTAGTTTATTTTTAATTTCTAGCGTCGCAATTTTTACTGGTTGTTCGCCGGTCAAGCTTTCGACCGATGGAGTTACGTCGACAAATTCTTCATCAAGCACGCCGGACACGTCTAACAATGAGACAGCTCCGGTAGTTCAGAGTCTAATGCAATCTTTAGTGTGGGAGAAAACAGTTCCGCAGTCAAAATTATGGTCGGCTTACATTTATAAAGTGATTAAAGAAGAAGAACCGCAATTACTAAATTCTGATGCCGCACTTGATACTGATTTATTTTGCCCGCGGTTTAAATTAATGACTGCTGATCAGCGTTTAAATTTTTGGGGTCAGTTATTTGCGGGTATGGCAAAATATGAAAGCGGTTGGAATCCCTTGTCACGCTACATTGAAACAACGATGCCAAATGATAGTATTACTGGTTTACCAACGGCCAGCGAAGGCTTGCTTCAACTTTCTTATCAAGATGTACCGAACTATAATAATTTCTGTGAGTTTGATTGGAATAAAGATAAGCTTTTATCCATTAAAGATCCGAAGCGAACAATCTTAGACCCCTATAAAAATTTACGTTGTGGAATTAAAATTATGGCACGAATTATTAAAAAACGTGGCGTCATTGCAACTGATAAAGGCGCTTACTGGGCCGTGATTCAGAAAAATGGCAGCCATCACCGAATCCCGGAAATTTCTGCTATTACAAAATCTTTAAAATTCTGCTTATAGCATTAGTTAGCTACATATTAGTGGCTTAAAAATCTAACAATATCTGTGTCCGGAGCCACTTCTATTCCGATACCATTTTTAGTACTTGATAACTCAGCTAATGAAAAATCCATTTTAACATCGTAACGTCTTTCAATTTGATTTCTTAGGCGCTGTTCAGCTTGGTACCACTGTTTTTTAGTCACGTCGTCACCGCAAGTAGTAAGCTCATCGCCCGTAGCGCCCCAACGTAACTCTACGCAGTGGTACGGATCAAAACTTAAAGCAAAAAGACGAGTTCTGGCTTGCTCTAAATTAAATGATTTCTTTTCTCCATTTGATTTTATGTATTGAATTTGACATTTGTTTGCCACGGCAAGATATGCCGCTAACATATCTTGTTTAATATTTGCACCGTTATAAACCAAACGTGGGTCGCGTTGATTATACATATTAAAAAGATTTTCAGCTAAGCCGCGTAATTCAGTAAAAGTCGTTTTCAACCGTGCATCACGCGAGGGTGTTGAATACTCTTCCCATTCTCCGGACGTGCCGTAAATGTTAACTGGTAAGCGATCTGGGTGAGATTTTTTTTGTATTCCTGATTTCTGGCCGCCGGCAACGGCTTCAGCGCGGTCTTGAGCCGTTTGACATAAGTCTTCAGCTAAACTTTTAATTTCACTAACAGGATTTAGTTTTAAATTACCTTTAGATAATTTAACACGTACAAAATCGTAGTAAGATAAGGTTCCTTGATCTGTTTGAAAAATTCCTTTTTTCCAGTCAGTCGTTGATAAGTTAGTACCGAAGAAATTAACTAAGCTATGTAAAGGTAATTCGCTATCTTTTGAAGGAACGATTGTTCCACCTACGTAGGAAGCGACTTCAGTAACGTATTCTGCACCAACCACGCGGTACGGGCGAAAGTTTTTAAAGCCAGCGCCTTGACCTGGATTACTGCGTACAAATTTTGTTCCAAATAAACCCGAAGTTAAGCTGTTGTCAGGATGCGAATCAATAAAGTAAACGCGTCCATCATCGGTTACTTTGTATACGATAGCGACGTGACCGTTGGGATCATAGATATTGGTACCCGGCACGATACCCTCGCGGCTAATTTCAACCGGGTAAAAGTCAGAAAACAATTTTGCATCGTCAATACCTTCAAAGTTAACGCGAAAATTCGCGGAGTAAACGCTGTTGATTATCGTTTGATTTAAAGCAGAAATTGCATTGGTAAATTTAACTGTAGTTCCGCTTTTACGCGGAAGTAGATCGGTGCGTTTATTGACGTAGTTACCGAATTTAGAATAACGTTTGTCGCCTTCATTATTTGGCACATCTCTTAATTCCATATCACTTGCAAAGCTAAAAGGAAGACCTTTCTTCCAAGAAAAATATCCGCGCATAACATACGAAAGTTTGGCACAGTCTGCGAAAACTTTTAACATTGCTGTATCAGAACCTCGGTATGGGTTATTCGGGTGATTTAAACATGATTGAAATGAATTACATTGGCGTTTTTCAACCGCTTCTCCAATTTTAGAAACAAATTCTGAATACTCTTTTTCGTCAACATCCGTCCAGTTTGTCTTTTTAATTTTCCAGTCTGCAGTCTGCGAAAAAGCTCTGATGCTTGTTATAGATACCAGCGTGATGATCATTACGGTTTTTAATATTTGTTTCATATTATTACTTCGTCCCAGCCAGGCGAACTTTGTTAACCATTGTGGGGTGTTTTTTTAAGTTCGTGTTTTCAGGTTGTGCGATAACTAGTGTATAGCCGCGCTCTGAAATTAGACGTAACAGCTCTGGTAAAAGTTCAGCGGTACGGCGATGAATATCATGCATTAAGATAATTCCACGACCTTGCGTATCTAACTGTCTAATGGTGTCGTTAACAACCTGCAAGTTTGAGCGTAAGGTCTTATCTTCGTTCACCATGCGCCAGTCATTTGAATCAATATTCCAGAAGAAGTTACCCACTTGATTTCTGTTGAGCTCTTGCTGTAATGCCGCCGTTTTATTTCCGTACGGAAATCTAAAAAATGGATCAACCCATCCCACAATTTTTAGTAGTAACGATTGGGTTTGTCTGATTTGGTTAACTGCATCCGCAAAAGAAAGCGACTGCATATTCGGATGATTCCAAGAATGATTTCCTAACGAGTGACCTTCTTCGGCCACCAGCCTAGTCATCTCGGGGTTTGCTTCAGCCCGAAAACCTAACTCAAAGAAATGGGCTTTTGCTCCCACTTCTGCCAAAGTTTTTAGAATTGAATAAGTATTATTAGCTTCGGGGCCGTCATCAAACGTTAACATCACTTGTTTCGGTTTAAGCTCACGCCCGGTAGCAAAAAAGCCTTGTGACGTATCAACATTTAAAACTTCAGTCGGCAATGTAAAGCCTAAGCCGATTTTTTCACTGGAGTAAATGTCGGCGTGAAACTTTAATCCACGATTACGTCTGTTGGCGATATCTTTGAGTCTAGATATTAATTGATTTTTACAGGCTTTTAAAATGGGCTGAAACTTTTCATTCCGAATATCACCTTCACAAATTGCTAAATCACCATCGCCACGCTTTAACAGAGCTTCGCAAACTTCATTGTCACCGGACTGTGCTTGGCGCAGTAGAGCCTTCGTAAATGAATTTGTACAAGCCGACGAGGCATCACACGGGTTGGTCGCAACAATTTGTGCTTCGATATCGGCATCTAAAAATTGTTGCATTGGCGACTTTTGACAACTGGCTAACATATAAGCCGAAGTTAATACCAAGACTAATTTATAAATTAATTGATTCATCGATTACCACCCAGGAAGGGAACATACACCATAGCCGAAGCCAACCCTATCGCTAGAACATAGGTAAGTAAAAATAATATGTGCTGTTTTTTCTCAAGTGGGACGAAAATTGCAAATTTAGTGTGTAATTTCTTGAAAAGGAATACACATGAAAAGACCGAAAAGACTATTTACGCCTGAGCAAAAAGCGAACATCATAAATCAAATTGAGACAGACCGG
>JACMRL010000027.1 GCA_014376435.1 Bdellovibrio sp.
AAGAAAAGCATAGAAACTAAACTTAAGTACATCAACAAATTATTGAATCAAACCGAATCAAATAACACCGGAGGAATACCAGCATGACACAAGATACTAAACCCAAACCCTTCGGTAACACTTATTTGTCGGGCAATACGACCGAACAACAGCCGCAAATTCCTGGCACGAAAACCATAAAACTTGCCAATTAGCCATGCAGCCAGCTTGCATTGTCAGGAATTTGCCAGGAACAGCTAATTTTTTCACCCCCAAGTGCCCGTTTTGTAGCATAAAATGCAGCTTCCCACTGTATTTAGTTGCATGACACTTTCCCCGACTACTAGACTCTGACCAGGTTATCAGGGGGATTCTATGAAACTTATTTTTGGAATTTTGATATTCATTTTATGTATAACAACTGCGCCAGCTGCCTACTCAAGCGATTTGGTCGGGGCTTCGGCAACCACTACTCAATCATCGTCAGAAATTTTAGATAAAAATTATGTTCAATTAGCTATTTCAGACGCTAACCTGGTTACAGTTTCTATCCTTGAAACTGTAAAAACAATTACAGAGGTTGCGCAAAACCGCTTTTACTCACTTCTTAACTGGCAATCACATCAGCGCCGTCAAAACTTAGAAATCAACAACTATGACCGCACCGGCCAATTCGGTCGCTGGATTAATGATTCCAACGATGATGTTTGCTTCAATACTCGCGCTAAAGTTTTAGTTCGCGATTCAATCAAAAATGTAAGCTTTAAAGATAATAATCACTGCGTGGTTCAATCCGGCGCTTGGAAAGATCCTTACACAACGGCGACCATTAAAGAATCAAAGGCCGTGCAAATTGATCATTTTGTTCCTCTTAAAAATGCCTATTTATCTGGGGCTTATAAATGGAGTTTTCGGGCGCGCTGCCTGTATGCAAATTACTTAGGTTACGACTTTCACCTTCTGTCGGTTGACGGTATTCAGAACATGAAAAAAGGTGACCGCTCGCCGGCTAATTATATGCCACCAAACCAGGGCTATACTTGTACATATGTACGAAATTGGTTAGCAATTAAAATGGTCTGGGGCTTAACGATGACAGATGAGGAAGCGACCGCGATTCACAAAATCATCTTAGATAATAAATGTAACCTTTCAAAATTTCGCATGAGTGAAAAAGAAATAAATTCGCAAAAACAGTTTACTAAAGACAACATCGACCTTTGCGAAAAAATCGACAACTCAGCACTACCGAAGTAGTGCTTTCAGTTTTTCGGGCGACTACTTCATTAAATGCTTCTTAAAAAATTCGATCGTGTGACCAATTTCTAAAACTTGGTTTTCTTTTTTTGCTGACCCGTGGCCCTCATCCGCAAAAATAATCAGCTCGCTGCCTAATTTTTTCTTCGTCAAAGTGTCCTGAATTTGAATGGCTTCGCCGACGGGTACCCGTGGATCATTCGCACCCTGAATGATCATCAGCGGGGCTTTAACGCGGTCTACGTAGGTCACCGCTGATAACTTCATCAGCGCCTCTTTATCTTTAACGGGATCACCGTATTCTGAAATTCGTAAAGCACGACGGTACGGAGCCGTATTATTTAAAAATGAAACCAAGTTACTCATTCCGACTAAGGCTACGCCCGCCTCGTAAGCGCCCGCAAAGCGAGTCATCGCAATCAAAGTTGAATAACCGCCGTAGCTCCAACCCATAATACCAACTTTTAACGTTTCACCCTTAGAGCTTTTCCAGTTTTTCTTAATCCAGGTGGAAGCATCTTCGATATCGGTCACTACATTTTCACGTAACGGCCCGTTATCCATTTCGATCCATTTTTTACCGTAACCATCGCTACCGCGCACATTCGGTTCTACGAAAATAAATCCTTCATCCACAAAAGCCTGCGCCATGGTGCTAAAACCCGCCTCACTTTGCCCCTCAGGTCCACCGTGAAAATGAACCACGACCGGGCAATCAAAAACTTGCTCGGTCTTTTTTAAATCCGGAGCACACTGTTTAGGAAAACGCACAAACATCGGAATTTTTGCATTGTCGCGAGTTTCATAATTCATTAACTGCGAAACTGAAAATTGAGAAAGATCAACTTCCGGAGCCGAAGGTAAAACCCACTGAGTTAATTTTTTCGTATCCCAGTTATACGAATAACTCACGCGCGGAGATTTCGATGTAATAATCCCCAACATGGTTACTTGGCTATCGCGCGTGCTTTTTCCACTAAATACGTGATCGGCACCCGGAAATTTAGGAATACGGACCGGTTTAAAAGTTTTTGCATCCATGGCTTTAAGTTCCGTGTAACCATCGCGATTGATATTATAGATAATACGTTTTCTTAAATCATCGATCGTAAAACCCGAAACATCGTGTGGGATTTCGCCGGTTAGTGCTTTTAAGTTACCATCTTTAAAAGTGTAGAGTTTTTTAAAGTTACTGATCTTATTGGTTAATACTAAGTACTCGCCCTCGCGCGCTGAATAAGCGATGTCGTGATTTTCTTTTTCGTTTTGGCCGATGATGGGATTTAGATTTTTAGTTTGAGTATCTAAATCAGAACATTCGTTTGAAAGTGCGCCCGTGTATTTACAAAGCAGTAGATGGCGGCCGTTTTCTTTTTGATCGGCCACGGTCCAGTAGCCTTGCCCTTCGTAAACGGTTTCAATCGATTTATCTGCTAAGTTCATTTTATAAACTGAGTACGAGTCTGGATTTTTATCATTCGCGGTAAAATAAATGGTTTGTGAATCTTTCGTGATAAAAGAAAATCCCGCTTGAACTTTTGGTTTTCGAAAAAGCTCATCGATAAAGCCCGTTTTTAAATCTAGACGAAATAGCCCTGGGTTTTCTTGGCCGTTTAAATCTTTAGAGATAATTAAAAATTTTCCATTCGGCGCCACTTCACTTAAACCAACTGCATCACTACCGCTCGTTAACTGAGTCGGAAAACTTTTAGCGCTGCCCGGCTGCGGCGCTTCAATTTTCCAAATATGTGACTGACCCGTTACGCGCCAAGTAAAATATAAAGTTTTTTTATCCGGAGATAAAGCACCCATGCCGGGGGCCGAAATATCAAACATCTTTTTAAGCTTATTGGTCATGATCGGATTTAATGCCGGGGGCGCAAACTTTTTTAAAGTCTCCGCCGATACGCTTTCTGCTCCGTGGCCCGCGTACTGTGCGGACGCTCCTAATGACAATAATAGAAGCGAAGTTAATAATAAACTTTTAGACATGCATTCTCCTTAGTTATAGCACTCACTATTCTGTGCGTTCTTTTATTTGCTGTCGACCAAAACACTGCGAAGCGGTTTTAAACGCTCGCCGATGGTCTTTAAATATATTTTTATTGAATTATTAACCCGATTAAAGTCTGCGTTGTCTAATTGGCTGGAGGATTTATGAAATGGATTTCATTATCTGATGGTCTCTTATTCGTCTTAACACTCACCTTTTTCGTCGGTTGTGGTCCCGAGAATACCATCAAAAAGGCTAACTATAACGACGACACAAAACTAAGCGCCAACGTCATCTACGGAACCGATGGGCGATTAGATGTGTACCAAACCACCGATGACCGCTTGAAACGATTAGCTGACTCGACGGTCGCGCTGATTCGCAATAGCGATTTACAAGCTTCCGGCGGCGGCGTCAGCATCGCTGGAAAAAACTACGGAACCGATTTAAATCTTTGCGCCACTGAAAAATTTCGCGAACAAGATACCGCCGCATTTTGCTCGGGTTCTCTGGTAGGTTCCGATTTGATTTTAACCGCCGGCCATTGCGTTGAAACTTTAACTGATTGTCAAAATATGTCTGTGGTTTTCGGCTTCGCCGTAAAAACCTTGGGCGCCTTACCAAAAACTGCAAACGCCAGCGAGGTTTATCGCTGCAAAGAAATCATTAAAACCGTAAAAACCAGCGCGGCCGATTTTGCGGTAATTAAATTAGACCGCGTTGTTACGGGCCACGCAGTTTTACCAATTCGCGCAACGGGCGACGTTGAACAAAGTACTTCACTCGTCGTCATCGGTCATCCCGTCGGTTTGCCGACAAAGATTACCACGGGCGGAGTGGTGCGCTCGATCTCTACGGATTATTTCACAACGAACTTAGATACTTTCGGCGGAAATTCAGGCTCGGCGGTTTTCAATAGCACGACCGGATTTATCGAAGGAATTTTAGTGCGAGGCGAGCAAGATTTTGAATCGAAAGGAAGTTGCGTGGTTTCAAAAGTCTGCGCAGAAGGTGCTTGCCGCGGTGAAGACGTGACGAAGATTTCAGTCGCGCGCGCCTTCATTCCCGCGATCAGTAGCCCACCGATCGTGGTGCCACCGGTGACTCCGCCCGTGATCGCTTCCGAACTTTTTAGTTCAAATAGCGTCGTGGCGATTCCGGATAACAATGTGGCGGGCATAGCGAGTCGTTTACAAGTTACTTCGTCTGTGCTAGGCCGTAAGGTGATCGTCAGTGTGAACATCACGCATACTTACATTGGTGATTTAGTTATAAAAGTGATTGCGGCCGATGGAACCACAGCTGTATTACATCAGCGTGCGGGCGGCAGCGCTAAGAACTTACTAAAAAGTTACGAAGTTACTTCTAGCCTAGGAAAAGTGAATGTAGCGGGAGTTTACAAACTAACGGTGCAAGATTTAGCCGGGCAAGATATTGGAAATTTAGTGAGCTGGTCTGTTCAACTAAAATAATAACTTGAAACTTTGGATTTCTAAAAAGGACTCAGCGCTCTTACCGCGCCACCGGATCATCGGGTTGGTCTGCACCTTTAAAGATCTCGTTGAGCCAGCTACGGCCCTGAAGACCGATATTATCGGTGCCGATTTCAAAATTGATTTCGGTTTTATAAGTAGGATCAAAGTTAATATCTGCTGCATGCACATCAACGTCGTTTAAAAAATTAAGAAAATCCGCACGCTCTTCGTCGTAAGCAACAGCGCGTTTTTGATTGAATGCGATCTCAATCGTTGAACAATAATTTTGAACTCGTGAATCATTCGCTAGTTCTGGCTTCAGCGCGACAAGATTATTTAATCCCAAGAATAAATAACTACGATCTAAAATAGCCTCGAGATCTTTACTTCTGCTTTGTACTTCCATTAAAGCTGAATAAATTTTTGAATAAAATAAAGCTTTATCGGCTAATGAATCTTCACCGCGCGCGGCCGCCGCTTCGGCATCACGCACCAGTTCGTTCATTTTTGGTAACTGAAACATATAACGTAAAAATGGTTTCATCGCTTGAATACGTGGATCTGCTTTATCTGACAAAATACTTCCCGCAAAAGCCTGATCGATTTCTGAATTGGTCTTATACATACCCGTGCGCGCATTTTTTAATGAGGAACACACATTACTCATTTGTTGCGGATTGATTAGATCATCCGTCATCGCCGCTTTTTCTTCGGGACTGCGTTTATGTTTCGTATCGTCGTCCGAAACTGAATCCGTAAAATCGCCACTTATATTATGATCTGAATCGTTCGTTTCAAGAACTTTAGCCGCACTGACCACGGCCGCGGCACCGGGTTTAGCTTTTTTCATAAACGCTTGGCCAATACTAGATGCCGAAGGAAGCCTCATAAAAATAACAACCGCCACGATGATGATGAGACCACCCAAGCTTAGTAAACTAATCAATGCTATTTTTAAAAAACGATTCATTAACTATTTCTTTTTCATCAAATCAGCTAAGCCGCCTATACCATTCGAGAAACCTGATTGTGCACTCGCCGCAGCTTTCCAGGCTAGATCGTCGACTTCCACTGGTAGACCTAAAGAAATTTTCTTTTGGTCGAATAAAATTTCATCGATTTGTACTTGGATCACGTCGCCGCGTTTTTTCATTTCGTAAGCTTGCGCTTCGGTTGAATCTCTCCATTTAGCTCTTGGTAATAACCCCGTTACACCCGGGCCGATATTTACGAAAAGACCGTAAACTTCTTTTTTCTCGACCGTGCCTTTATGAGTAGTGCCCAACGGAAAGTTCATCGGAACTTTTGACCAAGGATCACCTTCGCCGCCCGCTTGCTTGATTGATAAAGAGATCTTTAGACGTCCGTCGATCTCTTCGGCTTTTAATAACTTAACTGAAACGGCTTGGCCCACAGATACCGCTTCGCTGGGATCTTGCAAACGTGACCAACCAATTTCAGAGATATGTACTAAACCCTCAACGCCGCTATCTAGAGTAACGAAAGCGCCGAATTTTTCTAAACGAGAAATGGTGCCGGATAAAATTTCGCCCGGTTGAACTTTATCTAAAAAGAAACCTTCGTTTTCAATTTTTTGTGCGTCTAATAATTTACGACGAGAAACGACGACATTACGACCTTTGGGATCGAATTTTGTAATCATGAAATCAAATTTTTTCTCGATGTAGAATTGATGATCGGTTACACGGTAATCCATTTGGCTGACTGGGCAGAATGCGATCTTACCTTGAATATTTACGCGGAAGCCGCCATTAACAACTTCAGTAACGCGGCCTTCAACGGGCAATTCCATATCGTAAGCGTCTTCTAAAGAATCAAAATCGCTAGACGCCTTTTTAGAACCTGCGCGCACGACGCGTACTTCGCCGCCTTTCGTATTGACCACAACTACGTCAATACGATCGCCAACTTTGTATTTTAAGTTTTTATCTTCGTCTAAAAGTTCTTGAGTTAAAATCATCGCATCTTGCGGAGTGGCCGTTCCCACAAATGATTCTTCTTTGCCGATTGATAAAATTTCTGCGGCGAATTTATCTCCGTTAGAAAGTTTACGGCCTACGTTTCCTAATGATTGCTCGAATAATGAAGCAAAATCACTTTGGTTTTTTGGGTTTAAATCGTCACCGAATGCATCACGTTTTGACATAAAATCCTCGCGGTAAAAGCTAGTCGTTTAAATGACTTTAAAGCTTACCGGATTTTAGCCTTTGTGCAACGGCTAGGTCTTTTTCTGGCGGTTTTTCACCGAGAGCGTTAGTTCAAAAGTGGCCACTTTTTCAGTCAGACTGATCGAAGGTACGATGGCATAGGCCGTCATGGTGCGGTTAATTCTTTCTGTTGAGGTTTTAGCCTCGTTAATTTGATCAACCACTACTTGAGCCTGATCGCATATAAAATGAACATCACCTTCGGCGCGCTTTAAAAATTCGGCTTTGTAGTCTTTAAACAGAAAATCAATGCGGGCACCCGACTCCTTAATTTGTTTTACGGCTAACATGGCAATGCAAAGTTCTGAGCCAATGGCCAACGCGCCAAAGTACATCGCACCCAGGTGATTTTTTGTACGAAAACCCAGCGGAACTTTTAAAACCGTTCGCTCGTTGCTGGCTTCAATAACCCGCGGGCTGCAAAAGCCAATCAGGGGAATTTTTGACCAAGCATAAAGAGATAAAAATAAGTTTTCTTTAAATTTTTTAAAATGGCTCATGCAATAATTCTAGCTTTAGTTTTTCTAAGGATGCAAACTTAATATGGAAAACCATCCTCGGAGATTGATATGAAAATTGAAACTTCTTTTACAAAAATGATGAATATTCAGTACCCAATTATTGGCGCCCCGATGTTTTTAGTCTCAAATGCCGACGTGGTCGTCGCGATTAGTGAAGCCGGCGGAATAGGAACTTTTCCTTCACTTAATTACCGGCCTCAAGAAAAATTTAGCGAAGCTTTAAAAGAAATTAAATCTCGTACTAAAAAACCAATCGGTATTAATATCATCGTTAATAAAAGTAATACCCGCGCGGAAGCTGATTTAAAAACCGCGCTTGATCACGGCGTTGAATTATTTATTACCTCATTAGGTACCCCCAAAGGTGTCATCATCGACGCGCACAAAAACGGCGCAAAAGTGGTTTGTGATGTGGTTAATTTAGAACACGCTAAAAAAGTTCAAGATTTAGGCGCTGACGGAGTTATTGCGGTCGGCGCCGGGGCCGGCGGGCATGCGGGGCCCATTTCTCCATTGGTATTGGTGAGTTGGTTGCAAAAAAAATTAGATATTCCAGTGATTGCCGCGGGCGGAATTGCAAATGGCGCCACCATGGCTTCGATGTTAACCTTGGGCGCTTCGGCCGTTAGCATCGGTACGCGCTTTATCGCTTCAAAAGAAGCCACGGTTGATCAAGCTTACAAAGATGCCGTTGTTAACTCTTCACCAGAAGATATCGTGATGACGACGCAACTTTCGGGAACGCCGGCGGCGGTGATTCGCACACCTTACATCGACCGCATTGGACTTGATTTACCTTGGTATTTAAAAGTTTTAAAAAATCAAAAAATGACTAAAAAATATGTGGTCCCGTTGATTCACGCTTTAGGCTCGAAAGCTTTAGAAGAAGCCGCCACCGGTGCCACGTGGAAAACCGTCTGGAGCGCGGGCCAATCTGTAGGACTGATTGAAGAAATTCTTTCGTGTGAAGATATTATGAAGCAACTCATTCGTGAGTTTGACGAGTGCATGAAGAAAGCTCCGCAATTAGTTTTATGAAGACTTATCACGTCCATCATATTTTAGTTAAAGCGCAGTACGAAGCTGAAGATTTATTAAAAAAATTAGCGACGGGTGCAAACTTTGAAGAGTTAGCAAAAAAATTCTCCACCTGCTCTTCAGCACCCTGCGGTGGTGACCTGGGTATTTTAAAATCTGGCAAAGCTGATGAAGATTTTGAAGAAGCCGCTTTAAAATTAAAAGTAAACGAAATTTCAACTAAACCCGTGCGCACAAAGTTTGGTTATCACCTAATGAAGAGAATTTCCTAAGCTAGACTTCGCTTTTGCCTCAAAAAATTCTTATCTCGTTGTAAGTGATTTCAAGCTTTGGTCTTACGATTGCAATCCTTTAAGTTGTGCGAAGAAATTCGCCTTACAAAAGGAGATTTAATTTATGGCAACCCCTCAAACAAAAGCAAAAGTTTCAAAAAATTCGCAAAATCAGACTTATCAAAAAGAAGCTGAAGAAGCGAATCATAACCAAGATGAAGCCGCAAAGTTTGGCGCTAAGTCAAAGCAAGCACCGATCGCCGGCAAAAAAATTGCTAGCGCCCAAGGTACTTAGCTCTTCGCTAAAAAATATAAAACTGGCTTACCAGATTTGGATGCGTTCTGAATCTGGTAAGAACATCTTATCGCCTGCCTTACACTGAAAAGCTTCTGCGAAAGGTTTTTGATGTTTTACTTGTTCATTGATACGTGCCCAGCCGGCCGCATGTGGATCTGTTTTCAATAACTGTTCAGCCATTTTGGGTCGAGTGACTCCGCACCAGACACGTCCGTATGCAATAAAAAGTTTTTTCTGATCTTCAATACTGCCTTTGCCTTCTGGAAAAGCTGCCTGATACGCAAATGTTAATCCAACTAAATCACCAATATTTTCACCTAATGTAAATCCCCCGTTGAAACCAGCTTTATTAAATTGTTCAATCAGGCGGCGGCCGCGATTTGAAAATTCTTTTAAATCTTTCATCGACATCCATTGATTTAAACGACCGATCTCGTCGTACTTAGATCCTTCATCATCAATTCCGTGGCCTAATTCATGGCCGATCACGGCGCCCACGGCACCCAAATTTTCAATCAAATCACCTTGGGCATTGAAAAATGGATACTGTAAAATTCCCATCGGCATCACAAATTTATTTGCCGAAGAATCATAGTATGCATTGGCCGTTAAAGGCCCCATTCCCCAACCCACCAAGTTAACGCCCGTTTTTAAATCGGCCATTCTTTTTTCGTAATGGTTTTTACTAACTAAAATATTATTATCGATTTTATATTTATCAGAGTATTTTTTTATGGAAACAAAATCCCATTCTTTTTCATTATTCGGTTTAACCAAAAAAAGTTTTGCTTTTTCCATTTTTAAAATAGCTTTTTCTTTAGTTGCGGACTCGAGCCAAACATTATTTTTTAAACCCTTAATAATACTGGCGCGAATATTGTCGGCCACGGCTTGAAATTTCTTCTCCGGAAAATTAGGAAACAATCTTTTAATCAAAATCTGATCTAATTCCTTGGTAAAACTATCCATCACTCCGCGCGTGCAACGCTCGTTACGGTGTGAACGCGACACGGGGCCACCTAAGTACTTATTTTTGAAAACAAACTGTTTATTGAAGTATTCAGGGTTGCTGTCGTCTAATAATCCACTGGCAACCGAATAATAAAACATATCTTTTAAAACGTCTAAATGATCACCCGTATAATCACCCGTATAATCACCAGTTACTTTTTGATTCAAAAATTCAAAGGATTCAGGAATTGCATTAAACACCAATGCGGACGCCGGAATCTTACTTAAAATTTGGCTAAACGGAAGTTTTGGATATTTTTTAATAAAATCGGTTTGCGTTTGCTGACGCTTCTCAGACCAGCGCTGTCTCTGCACGACGGGATAAGGATAAACCTTAACAAAGTCTTTTTCAAAGCTGATCAAGCGGTCGGCTTTTTTTGACAAGTCTTTTTCAGATAACTGCGGATCAACGATTTTGAAAAAATCCATGATCAATACTTTATAGTCCGCCATTAATTCCCGATTTTCATAATAACTGTGCTCGGGTAAATTCATCAGATTGCTTAATAATATAAGATCATTTACTTCGGGCTTATCCTGATTAGCATTCACTCCAAAATAAAAAAAACTGGGCTGGCCCTTTTCGATATTTGCGAACTGGTAAGCTAAAAATGATTCCGTAGTTTTTAAAGCCGCGATTTCTTGCCCCAGTTTTTGTATATACTGTTGCTCTTGAATTTTACCGACAGACTCGTTCATACAAGCTAAGTAGAAATCTTTTAGCTGGGTCGCCCGAGGCGATAGGTTTTTCTCTTTTTGAATGTTTGTAAAAAAATGCTTTTTCGCATCTAAAATACGCTCGTTGGAATCTCCGAACGAAAAAATATGGCGGCTACGGTCATCACGCAGTTTGAAAGCCGACTCTGCTTCGTCACAAACGTATTTATGAAAATCATCACAAGGTTTAAATTTTATGCTTAATGGAAAATTTCGTTTTGCCGGAATATCCGAAGTGGGTTCCGCGGCAAAACAGAATGAATAAACAGAAAGGATAACTAAGATTATTTTTTTCATATAGGAAGTATTAAATACTCCCTATTGAAATTCGGCAATTAGCTAACTAAAATTAAAGGCCTTTTACGTAGTGAATCAAATCAGGCACGCGGCCTAAGTTTAACTTAGCTTCGCGAATTACGCGAATGGCGTCAGCTTGTTTCATACGACCGGCAACCATTTTTTCACTTAATAAAGATTCTAAAGGATCGGTGATTCCATAGACACTTTTGTGTTGTGGCCAAAGATTTTCTTTATCGTTTGCTCCACCGATGCTGAGTGGAATGAAATGATCGATTTTGAAATCGCCACGGTTCATTGTGCGGATGCTGTAACCAAATTGCTGGTCATACATTTTAATGAGTTCGTTTTTTAATTGAGTCGATACATTACGAACACAGTAATCGATTTGTTCCGCATAACGTTTTGAATCGGGGTGAGTGCAAAGCGCGCCCGGGGTTGTTTGTGGGTTCGGACCTGTCGGGAATTTATCACCCGCGTATGAGAAAAGACCTACGAAAAGAACTGCTGCTAGAACGAAAGATTTTAATGCTTTCATTATTACTCCATTTAGACAGGCATTTACGGGGCCTGGTAGAAACGCGAGACCATATCACTCGCTTATAACTGGGGACTGCTTATTCGTACCTGAAGAAAACCGCGATTTCGGTTAAGATTCAACTAAATTAGAATGTTTGACGCAGCTAGGGGTTTTCGATTTCGGCTGTTCGTTTTTTAGAACTTTCCGGCAGGCAAAGGATCGTTTTTGCGGGCAAAGTTCGACCCTGCTTTAGGAACTTCGAACGTAGATGTGGATTATACAGCTTTAGGCTGTCTTTATCGTCATCAAACATCGCTAACAGCTGCTCGTACTTCATGGCCTTCGTAATACGAAGCTCGCGCGGTTTAAGCTCTGATCTTTTAATGATCGGCTCCGGAAAATAAAGATTCGCATGCGACTCAACATGTAAGGCGGCCAAGAAAGTCGCGTAAAAATTTCTTGATGCAAAACCAAAACTTTTCTTAGCTTTGACATTATCAGCTAAGTAACCGATGTCGCGCACGCCGTATTTTTTAACGATCTTTTTAAGACTGCCTACCCCATGATTATAAGCGGTAACCGCCAGGGGCCACGATTTTAAAATTTGGTAATTCTCTTTTAAAATTTGCGCCGCCAACTGCGTTGAATAAACCGGATGATTACGCTGATCATAACTGACGTTGATGTACTTAAATTTGCGCGCCAAACGCGGCATGATTTGCCATAAACCACTAGCCCCTGCTTTTGAACCCGCTTCAATATTGAAAGAACTTTCCACAAAAACCATGCGGGTTAATTCGAGCGGAAGTTTTTTCTCGGTAAATATTTTTTCCATCATCGGTAAATACAAACCCGAAAGTTCGATCGCTTTCAGCATTCGGTCTTTTAAGCCCATCTGCAAACGGATTTGATTTATGTTTTTAATTTTATGTAACGCCGCAATTTTTTTGCGCGCCTTTTTAATAACTAGTTCCGCTTCAAGTTCTTTACGAATGTCTGACCACTGCGGATTAGTAAATGTTTCGGATAAATCAATATCACCCAGAATTTTTTGCGTATCACCCGCGATATGAAACACACCCTGCTGAGTTGTATACTTTGTATAAATACGAATCCAAAAATCAACATCGGGCTTTAATGATTCAGGCACCGCAAAAGTATCTGAGCTGTAACCGATGGCTTTCGTCATTCCAAACTGCGGCGGAGACCAAGTGCTACGCAGTTCTTGAGCCTTCAAACTTGCTGATGACAGAAAAATAACTGCGCTTAAAAATACGAAAAATTTCATGCTTTTTTATCGGTATTTTTAGCGCGAAAATAAATGTCGTTATTTTTAAGCTAGACCTTGAACCCATAAGTCTAGCCATACGGACCGCATTTGGCAAAATACTTTTTGGAATACAAAATAATGCTTGTTTGATTATGGATATTCTTCAATCTTAAGCAAACTCCATCTCACGATCCTCTTATACATCTTCACATATCTCACTTAAAAAATTAGCGCACCATTAACAGATTTATGCTTTTACTAAACAGCAGTACCTAACGCAACGATCGTCAAAATTGCAACTCAACAAAAATCGAACAAAGAAAATCAAGATGATTCACACCATGTATCAAAAAACATCACATCACTATACTAAAACACTATATAAATTATTTTACTTAATATAAAACTAAAGCTATTGACTATATTTTCCGAAACATTCACTTCTTACCATGAATGCTCGTTAAAGGAGTTCTTAGTGAAAAATTTTATTTTGCTTGCTACAACATTTACGTCCCTGTTGTGCTTTCCCAAGGCGGCAATCGCTGCGAATAAACCTCCGCAAATTGACGCCTACATTGTGCAGGCCGGACCAGAACAACTACAGTCAGTTCGAGTAGATCTTAAAAATACAAAAGACACAGACGGCACTATCAGCCACACCGAAATTAATTTCGGTGACGGATTCATTAGTACTAATAAAAATGAAACACATACCTATACGAGACCAGGTACTTACACTATAACAGTTAGAGCCTGGGATAATGCGAACGCTGCAAGCACTTTACAGAAACAAGTGGAAGTAAACTCGGACTTTAAAATTATTATTCCTAGTGTTTCGCCAGTATTCACTAAGAGCAATTCGCAGATAGCATCAACTTACGCACTCAATTTAAATTCCCAGCAACTGGCTAAAAGCTATAAAGTGATTCTAACCCGCACAAAGACAAATAATATTGTTGAAAACCTATTAGCTTTTCTTTCTAGATTGTTAGGCCTACAAAATCAATACACAACATTCTCAGCGGATGTCCAAATAAATGGGATCTCAGCATTTGATGTAGGACAAATAACAGATTCAACAATGTCTGCAGAGAAGTTTGTGGCATTAAAATCTTCGAACACAATTACTGTTGAATGGGGCCCGAAGTTAACGAATTCTGTGGCTATCGAAATAAAAGAGGTCACCTTAGTTAGAGATACGGTCGCTCCAACTATTTCTGTGAATCCATCAAGCGAAACGATCACCAAAAATAAAAACTACACAGTGACTATTACTGATGAATCTAGAACATCTACTTTTATCTATATTAATGGCGCAGCTAACAGTTCAAATTCGAAAAGTATTGGCTTCTTACTCCCTGAAGGCGACAATACTGTACAAATTGAATCTACCGATAGCTTCGGCAATAAGTGTGCTGTTTTTTCTCAAGTGGGACGAAAATTGCAAATTTAGTGTGTAATTTCTTGAAAAGGAATACACATGAAAAGACCGAAAAGACTATTTACGCCTGAGCAAAAAGCGAACATCATAAATCAAATTGAGACAGACCGG